>NZ_JACBGE010000049.1 GCF_021401345.1 Hydrogenophaga sp. NFH-34 | reverse complement strand
CTTGGCGAGCGATTGCTCGCACTGCAAGGCTGCTTCAAGTGCCAACCAAACAAGTCATCTGCCGCAGACGCTGATCGGAAGGTAGTGCTTTCACTCGAAAACGCTGAATTTCAACAGCCTGCTAGTGCGCTTTCCCGTGCCCCTGGCCGGCATGAGCGAGGGTGTGCTGGGACCGGTGCCTGCGCTCGGCAGTGCCCGCGTCTGAGCTGATGGCAGCGCCGTTTCGCACCCGGCTGACCGAGCTGCTGGGCATCGAATACCCGATCCTGGGTGGCGGGCTGATGTGGCTGTCGGACGCCCGTTATGTGGCCGCGCTGGCTCGTGCCGGTTGCATGGGCTTCATCACGCCGCGCTCCTTTGCCAGCGACGACGCGTTTGCCGAGGCGCTCGACCTGTGCGCCGACCTGAGCGCGGGCCGGCCTTTCGGGGTCAACCTGACCCTCTCCAGCCGTCCCGAGGCGAACCGCTCGGTCCAGCGCTGGGTCGAGATCGCGCTGGCCCATGGTGTGCGCCATTTCGAGACTGCGGGCTACCGACCCGACGGACTCATCGGCACGCTGCACGCCGCGGGTGCCACCGTGATCCACAAGGCCTCCAGCATCCGGCATGGCCTGGCTGCCGAGCGCGCGGGCGCCGATGCGATCGCCTTGATCGGCATGGAGGAGGGCGGTCACCCCGGCATGAACGAGCTGCCGGCCATGTTGATGGGGGCGCTGGCCGTGGGCCGGTTCCGTGTGCCGCTGGTGCTGGGCGGGGGCATTGGCCACGGTCGCCAGATCGCCGCCGCGCTGGTTCAGGGGCTGGACGGTGTGTTGATGGGCTCGCGCTTTCTGGTCTGTGAAGAAATCAGCGTCCACCCCGACTACAAGGCGCATCTGCTGACCTGCGATGAACACGCCACGGTGCGGGTCCTGCAGTCGCTGGGCAACACCTGGCGGGTGTTGAGCAACGACACCGCGCGACAGATCGAGGCGCTCGAACGCTCGGGTGCACTGGACCATGCTGCCTTCGGTGACCTCATCAAGGGCACCACGGTGCGCGATGGTTGTTATGCCACCGGCGACTGGAACCGGGGCATGTTGTCGCTCGGTCCTGCCATCGCATTTGCTCATCGTATCGAGCCCCTGTCGGTCATCGTGTCGGGTCTTATCCATGAAGCCCAACACGCCTTTCAAACATTTGATTCCCGGATGCCAAAGAGATGAACAAGCTGCCTTTCCTGGACCGCCTGAGCATTCCCGCAATTGCCGCGCCCATGCTGCGGGTGTCGGGTTATGAGCTCGTGTCCGCCGCCTGCGAGGCGGGTGTGGTGGGCGCGTTTCCAACCGCCAACTGCGCTTCGCTGGACGAGTTCGATGACTGGCTGGGGCGGCTTGGTCGAGCCGCTTCAGACAATCCCCGGCGCGCACCGTTTTGCCCCAACCTCATCATGCGCCGCGACCCGGAGCGCGTGATGGCGGAAGCGAAACTGATCGTTCAGCACCGAACGGAAGTGGTCATCACCAGCGTGGGTTCGCCCGCCGCCGTGATTCCGGCTTTGCACGATGGGGGATGCATGGTGTTGGCGGATGTGGCTTCGGTGCACCACGCCGAGCGTGCCATCGAAGCCGGAGCCGATGGCCTGGTCCTGCTGACGGCGGGCGCCGGGGGGCACACCGGATGGGCCAATCCGTTCTCCTTCGTGCGCGCCGTGCGGGCGATTTTCGACGGCCCCATCGTTCTGGCCGGTGGCATGTCGGATGGCGTGGCGTTGAAAGCCGCCACGGTGCTGGGCTGCGACCTGGGCTCCTTGGGTACACGCTTCGTGGCCACGCGCGAGAGTCTGGGGGCACCCGCCTACAAGCAGATGCTCATGGAGACCTCGCTTGATGACGTGTTGGTCACCCGTGCATTCACCGGCCTGCCGGCCAACTTTCTGAAGCCTTCGATTGAGCGTGTTGGCCTGAATCCGGCCGAGTTGGACGAAACGGTGACGGTGGCCGAGGCCAGGAAAAAATTCGGCGGGGGCGCAGACACCGCGGTCATTCAGCGATGGCAAGACCTTTGGAGCGCGGGTCATACCGTGTCTGCTGTGACGTCTGTTCCGTCGGTTGCCGAGCTGGTTGAGGCCTTGCGATCTGAGTTTGTGCGTGCGGGTTGATGTCGGCGCGATGGCGGCGGGAAGTGGCCAATCCGGCCAGCCTCTCCGTTTCCCGTGGGTGTCAAGCGGGGGGCAACAGCATGGCCGAAAGCGGTCCATGTGAACCGCCGCGGGCGGTTCACCCTTTGCCATGCGGCGGAGGGGCCATGTGTCGTGGCATGCCCGTTGGCCATCGCGCTTCAACCGCGACTGGTCGTTGGCCCCGAATGCGAAAAACCTGTTCGACAAGCTTTACTACCAGACGCTGGGCACGCCTCGTGGCGGCAATGGGTATGGTGAGCCGCGCAGTGTGGCGCTGACCCTACGCGGAAGCTTCTGAGATGGGTGAAATTTCAATGAATGAGAATTAATATCAGTAAAATGAGGCATCAATATCCGCTGCCCTTGACGCGACTTCCTGCTCCCATCGTCTGACGGTGGGTGCGGCGAGGCGTGATGTGATGCGAGGGGGCGGCCTCTGGATTCCGCGTGTTGCACCACTTTCTTTGGCCCCTCCTCGTTGCTGGCATTGGCATCTGTACTCCCTGCGGGGAGCGCATGGCCTTGGCCCGCGCAGGTCGCGGAGCCGGGCGGTGATCCGGGAACCCGGGGGCGGTGCGGTGGCGAATGCGGTCGTGCCGCGCAACGATCTGTATCTGGCCAGCTTGTACGCCCGCTGGCATGCGCCGGTGATGCGCATGCTGCGCCGCTACTTCGGCAGCCCGGCGGAGGTCGAGGATGCTGCGCAGGAGGTTTTCGTGCGCATGGCGGCCGCCGGCAAGGCGCTGGCACCCGACGAGGAGCAGCCCTACCTGCGGCAGACTTTGCGCAGCGTGGCGGCGCAGGCTTGGCACAAAGGCCCGGTGGCGCAAGGCGTGCAATTGGTGTCGTACGCGGATTGCGAGGACGAGCTGCATGCGGTACCGCAGGACGCGGGCATCGGGCAAGGGCTTGAGCAACGCCAGCGTTTGGCGCGCCTGCACCAGGCTGTGACCGAGCTGCCCCAGCGCCAGCGGGAGGCGTTTCTCCTGCACCGTGTGGAAGGCTACACCGTGCAGGAGACGGCCGATCAAATGGGCATCTCGCTGCGCATGGTGGTCAAGCACCTGGCGCGCGCCGTCGCCTATTGCGAAACCCGGGTTCAGTTTGCCAATGTGGAACAGATGAAGCGTTTGCAGTCTGTGCACGCGATGCTGAGTGCCGATGACGGTGAGCCATCGGGCGCGGCTGGTGCCGGCGGAGGTTCGCTGTGAGTCTGCTGCGTGCAGACGAAGCGTCGCCGGTGCAGAGCCTGGAGGCGCGGCTGCGTCGGAGCCATGAGGCTGGTGAATGGTGGGTGCGACGACAACAGGATGGCTGGACGCCCGAGGATGAGCAGGCACTGGCGATATGGCTGGCCGGCGATCCGCAACGCCGGGCCGCCTTCGAAAGCGTGCAACGCTCCTGGCGTGACGCGGCCGAACTTCGGCACCATTTCCCGCAGGCCTATACACACCGGGAAAAAACCAGGCGTGCCTCTGATCGCTGGATGGCCAGCCCGATATCGCGATGGGTCCATGTTTTGCGGCGCCTGGTCCATGGCGGAGGAAGCTGGGCGCGTGGACCCGCCTTGAGTGCAGGGCTGGCCATGGCCTTTTTGTGTATGGGGCTGTTCGGCGGCTACGGCTGGTACCGCTGGGCCTACCTGCCCCAATACACGTTGAGCATCGCCACCGGGCCGAGCGAGCTGCGGTCGGTGCAGTTGCCCGACGGATCCCGCATTGATCTCAATACCCGCAGCACGTTGCAGGTGCGGTATTACGCCCAGCGTCGGGAGGTTCTTCTGGACCAGGGCGAAGCGTTCTTCCAGGTGGCGCCCGACGCCGACAGGCCCTTCACCGTCGACAGTGGGCGCAGCCGGGTTCGCGTCCTGGGCACGGCATTCAATGTGCGGGTTGGCTCGCCCGCCATGGTGGTTCAGGTGCAACAGGGGCGTGTGGCCGTGCGGGTGGACCGTGTGCGTTCCGATACGGAGGCCTTGGTGATGGGCCCTGGTGCCGGGGTGGCCATTGACAACAGGACGCTTGCTTATCGCATCGTGCCGACATCGGCCAGTGCGGTCGCCGAGTGGCGGTCGGGTCAGCTTTATTTCAAGCAGGTGCCACTGCGTGAGGTCGCACGGGAGCTCTCCCGTTACCTGGGCGCTCCGGTGTCCGTCGATGGCGACGCTCTGGGGGCGACAACCATTTCGGGCTTGTTGGCATTGCGTGAGCCGGAGCGCTTTTTGCTGGCCTTGCCCAGCCTGATCGACGCGCGGGTGGAGCAAATGGCCGACGGGCACTGGCACATCACGCCCCTCTGATGGGCGCCTCGCCACTTTGCCACTGCCCGCCGAAGGGACGGCTGTGCGGGGCAACCCGATGCGGCCGTGTGCTGTTTGGTGCGCCATGACTGGACAGAAAAAGAATTTTTCGCGGCGGGTTCCATAAATGCGAGTGAATCTGCTTCTCCTTACTGGATGCCCCCGCAGCGGGGTGTCCTGAGCTGTCAGCCAAGGGCCTGCAGCGCACCGCGGTGCGCCTTCCCGAGCCAACAGCCGCAAAAAAGCGGTGCGCCCAGTGCGCAGGTTGGCCGGGTGCCTGTCACTCCTGAAAAGGGAGCGGTTGCCGGTGCCTGCGCATTGGCGGTGCATGGGCATACCAACACAGGCAAACATGCAGGAGCAGTCAGAGTGAAGAAGCACACGGACGTATCGAAGGGCGTGGTGAGGGGATTGAAACCAGGTTGCGCGGGGGCTCCCCTGACACAACCCATGGCCTTGCGCCCCACGGCGCTGGCGGCCCTTTTGGTGGCTGGCGTGCTGGGCGCAGGCGTTCTGGCATCCATGCCGGCACATGCGCAGCAAGCCGCGGCTGTGGAAGCCGCACGGCAAGCGTTCCAGTACCCTTCGCAGCCCCTGTTGGACGCGCTGCGAGCCTTCGGGCGGCAGACCCAGTACCAGGTGCTCTTCGACGATGCCCTGGTTCAGGGGCGTCAGGCGCCGGCCATCACCGGCAGCTTCACGCCGCGCGAAGCGCTGGAACGCCTGTTGGCGGGCAGTGGTTTGGTGGGTGTGAGCACCCAGCCAGGCACCATCACCTTGCGCAAAGCGCCGCAGGCAGCCGCTGCCGCCGCTGATACGGTGCTGGCGCCTGTGGTCGTCACGGCACAGGCCGAACGAGGTGTCGCGACCGAAGGCACGGGCAGCTACACCACCCATTCGACGCGCAGTGCGACCGGGCTCGGGCTGTCCCTCCGGGAAACGCCGCAGTCGGTGAGCGTGATCACTCGCCAGCGCATGGAAGACCAGGGCCTGACCCAACTGGCCGATGTCGTTGCCCAGACCGCCGGTCTGGTGGTCTCGCAAAACGGCAACGTCGGCTCGGACAGCTCGCCCATCTATTCGCGTGGCTTTTCGGTGGACAACTACCTGATCGATGGTGTGAAGATGCTGGAGAGCTACACCAGCATCTTTCAGAGCCAGGACATGGCGCTGTACGACCGCGTCGAGATCGTGCGAGGTGCCACGGGTCTCATGAATGGCTCTGGCTCGCCCAGCGCCAGCATCAACATGGTGCGCAAGAAGCCGACGAAGGACTTCCAGGCATCGGCCCGGCTGGAGCTGGGGTCCTGGGATTACCGGCGCGCGGATGTCGACATTTCGACGCCGTTGAACGAGTCGGGCAGTGTCCGTGGCCGTCTGGTCGCCGCCGTGCAGGACGCCGGGTCTTACATCGACCGCCTTGAAGAGGACCGCACGGTGCTCTATGGCGTCGTCGAGGCGGACCTTGACGCGGGAACCCTGGTGCGTGCCGGCCTGAGCCAGCAACGGCACGACTCCACGGGCCATGCCCGCGGCGGGCTGCCAGCTTTTTACAGCGACGGCACGCGCACGAAATGGGCGCGTTCCGATTCCGCGGCACCGACCTGGGCCTATTCCAAACGCCACAGCACCTCGGGCTTCGTTGAACTGGAACACCTGTTCGACAACGGCTGGGAGCTCAAGGCTTCGGCCATGCGGACGCTCACCGATTCCGACGAACTGGTGGGCTATGCCAGCAGTGGCAATCCGGATCGGGTCACCGGCGCTGGCGTTGGCATCTGGGCCACGCACTGGCTGTACCAGCCTCATCAGAACGTGGTGAATGTGAATGCCAACGGCCAGTTTGATCTGTTCGGCCGCGAACACGATCTGGCGCTGGGCGTCACCCATGCCCGAACCCGGCGCAACGGTCCCCACTTCACCAACTGGTACCACGACGGCTGGAGCAACGCCATCTCGAACATCTTCACCTGGGATGGCAACGACCCTGCTGCCCCCGACAACCCGACCGTCGGCTCGGGCACGATGAACGAGCGCAGCAACAGCGTGTTCGCTTCCACCCGTCTGCACGCAACGGATGCGCTTTCCGTCATCCTGGGGGCTCGCTACACCGACTGGCAGCGGGCCGAATCGACCCACTCGCTGAAAACCGGGTCGACCACCTACAGCTTGAGCCAGGCGTCCGGTGAGATCACCCCGTATGCCGGCCTCGTGTTCGACTTTTCCGAACGCTGGTCCGCCTATGCCAGCTACACCACCATCTTTCAGCCACAAAGCTACAAGACCATCACCGGCCGCTACATCGATCCATTGAGCGGCAACAGCACGGAGGTGGGCATCAAGGGCGCTTTCTTCGACAACCGCCTGAACATCGGTGCCGCTGTGTACGAGACGGAGGAAGACAACAAGGCCATCGCGATCCCGGATACCTTTGCGCCCGACGGTGCACAGGCCTATTACGCGACCTCCGGGACCAAGAGCCGTGGTTTCGAGGTCGAGGTGGCCGGGCAGGTGGCTCCTGGCTGGGAACTGTCTGCCAGCTTCGCCCGCAACGTCACGCGCGACCGCCTGGGCACGCTCATCAACACCACCGTGCCGAAGAACACCGCCAAGCTGTACACCTCGTACCAGCTCGACGCCCTGGCCCGTGGTCTGGTGGTGGGTGGGGGCCTGCGCTGGCAGAACGAGATCTACGCCAACAACATGGGGCCCAACCGCGTGCGTCTCGTCCAGCCAGCCTACACGGTGGTGGACCTGATGGCGCGTTATCCCGTGTCGGAGAAAACGACGATCTCGGTCAACCTGAACAACGTGTTTGACAAGGAATACCTGACCAACGCCGGCAACAGCTACTACGGCGCGCCGCGCTCGTTGCGGGTCGCGCTCGACACGAAGTTCTGACCGCCTGCGCAGACGGCCCGATGCCCCTCCGCTGCCCCGCAGCGTGAGGGGCTGGGTACGCCTTAAAATGCGATTCATTCGCATATAAGGGATATGGTCATGCACGCATCTGCCCCGGCGTCCAACTCCGTGCAGCTTCTGTACGCACAGCACCATGGCTGGTTGCAGGCGTGGCTGGGCCGCAGGTTGGGCAACGCATTCGATGCCGCCGACCTGGCCCAGGACACCTTCGTGCGCGTGCTCACCGCGCCCGAAAGCTCGCCCGAGAAGCAGCGCGGCTGGCAGCTTGATGAACCCCGTGCGTACCTCACGCTGATCGCCAAGCGGCTGCTGGCCAATCTGTACCGGCGGCGCTCGCTGGAACAGGCGTATCTGGAAGCGCTGGCGCAGGTGCCCGCGGCCTTTTCGCCGTCGCCCGAGCAGCGCGCGCTGCTGCTGGAGACGCTGCAAGCGGTCGACGCCATGCTCGACGGCCTGGCTGCCCCGGTGCGGCAGGCCTTTTTGCTGGCGCAGCTCGACGGTCTGGGTTATGCCGAGATCGCCGCCCAACTCGCGGTGAGCGAGCGCACCGTCAAGCGCTACATGGCACAGGCCATGGCGCGCTGCATCCTGTTGAGCGCCGAGCGGTGAGCGTGGCAGCGCAACGCACGGCAGCCGAAACCGTGGCCATCAGCGAAGCCGTGGCCCTGCAGGCGGCCGAGTGGTTTTTTTCTGCTGCATTCCGGCGAGACCGTCGAGCGCCGGCCGCTCTGCTCGCGGTCACCCCGGCGGGTTGGCTGGCCTGGCGGTCCTCGCCCGTGCGCGACTGGCTGGCCGAGCACCAACATCCCGGCGCAGCCGCTGCACGCGGCGCTCAGGCTGTTTTCCGATCAGTCGAAGCACCAGGTGCTGTTCGAGGAAGAGTCCGTCGCCGGAAAACGTGTCCGCGCGCTGCAGGGGCGCTACGCGCCGCGTGAGGCACTGGAGCGTTTGCTCCTGGGGGCTGGCATCCAGATCAACAGCACGTGGGCAGGTGTATTCACCTTGAAGCTCGCGCCTGTGCAGCCGGTGTTGGGAGCGGTGACGCTGGCGCCGGTCATCGTGACGGTCCAAGCCGAGCGCGAAGGGTCCACCGAAGGATCGGGCAGCTACACCTCCGTGGGCATGAACACGGTCACCAAACTGCCCTTGTCTGTGCGCGAGATGCCGCAGTCCAGAAGGCCACCGGTCGCACGACGATGGCGATGATGAACATTCCGGTTGACATCTTCAACTTCAACCACGCCCTCATTCCCGAGCCGGAAACGCCGGCTTACGCCAGCCAGCTCCAGGACAAGGCCAGCCTGCTGGGGCTGTATGGCAACACGCGTCTGGCCGTCACGCCGGGTCTGTACCTGCATCTGGGCGGCCGGCTCAATTGGTACAGGGACCACACGGACAACCTGATCACGGGTCAGGTCACCAGCGACTACCAGCAGGATGCCCAGTTCACGCCCTATGCCGGGCTGGTGTACGACCTGGGGCCGCAATGGTCGGTGTATGCCAGCTATGCCAGCACCTTTGTGCCGCAATCGCAATATGCGGTCTTCAATGGCGGGGCACTCAAGCCCGCCGAAGGCGACAACCACGAGGCGGGCGTCAAGGGGGCGTTGCTGGAAGGCCAACTGAATGTGGCTTTCGCGCTCTTCCACACCAAGAAGCGCCATGTGGCGGTGCTGGACACCGAGAACCTGGGCGGGTGCCCCGGCATTTCCACCAGCGACTGCTATCGCAACGCCAGTTTGCTGCGCAGCAAAGGGTTTGATGCCGAAGTCGCCGGCCGCATCGCGCCGGGCTGGGAGGTCGCTGCCGGCTACACCTATTTGACAACCCGCGATGACGCCGGTGCACCGCTGACGTCGGATGCACCGCACAACTTGCTGCGCGTTTCCTCCAGCTACACGCTGCCGGGCGCGTGGTCTGCCTGGACCATCGGTGCGTCGCTGAACGCCCAAAGCAGCAGCTACGTCACGGTGGTGCGCAATCCGGGGCGGGCGATTCTGGATCTCAGGGCGTCTTACCGCATCGATCGCCATTGGAGCGCTTCGCTCAATGTGGGCAATGTGTTTGACAAGACGTACTGGGAATACGTGGGCGGTACCCGCAATGGCAGTGGGTACGGGACGCCGCGCAGCGCGATGCTCACACTGCGTGGATCGTTCGACTGAGTAACCGTCTTGGAAGTCAAGCGCTGTGAAGCGATTTGTCCCAAGGTTTGCCAGTTCGGACCATGGCATTGAGCGTGGTCAGCAGCTTGCGCATGCAAGCGACCAAGGCGACC
>NZ_JACBGE010000048.1 GCF_021401345.1 Hydrogenophaga sp. NFH-34 | reverse complement strand
GCACCGCTGGGCTACGTGCCGCCGGCCGAGTTCGAGGCCAACTACTATCGCACTCTTGAGCAGCAGGCCACGTCGGCCTGACTCAAGCCAACGGGCCTCCGTGAAACCCGGGGCGGTTCACTTGCTATGATGACCGTTGAGTGGGGATTGCCACATCTCCAGGTAGACAGGGCCAAGCCCTCTCAACCGCCTCGTCCGGCAACCGGCGGGCCGCTAGACCTGAGACCAAGTCTCGGCTGGTCGCCATTCGCAAGTGGCATGCGAATCATTGTCTTGAGCCGGAGGTTTCATGTCCAATCGGATTGCTCGTTTTCGTCTGCGCGCCTATAAGCGCCAAAATTGCCGCTGCTGCTATTGCGGCCTTCCTCTCGTACCTGCTTCAGCCTTGAGTTCGTTCGCGAACAAGCTCGGCATAAGCCTGTCACGAGCGCAAGCACTTATGTGTACTGCGGAGCACTTAGAAGCACGGTGTGATGGCGGCACCGACATCGAATCAAATATCGCCGCAGCCTGCAGTACATGCAATCAGAGGCGTCACCGCATGCGACCAGCCCCATCACCAGACGCCTACCGCACCATTGTGCAGGTGCAGATGCAAAACGGCTGCTGGCACCGATGGGTACTACTGCGGGCTACGGGCCACCTACCTGCAGAAAAGGTGCAACAGCAGCTAACGTGGCGAGCGGAAGCCCATTAAGCCTAAGTAGCATCGTCGGCCTCTATTTCTGGTGACAAAACAGAGGTTCCACCAATGGCGGTCCTGATGCCGCTCGCCAAGCGGCATGTGGCGAAGCCGAGCAGGTGTGTGCCCGACGTCGTTGGCACTCCGGTCCTGGATGTACTTGAAGTTGCCTCCCTGCTATCCTTTATGGATGGCTCCCTACCGCAAGAAGACCCCACTAGTCGATGCCGACGAAGCGAAGCGACGGCATGACCTGATGGATAAAGCGATTTTCAATTTCACAGGCTCGCTAGACGAACTTGAGGGAGCCTTGGGTATGTACATGATTGGTCGCCACTTCGGCTGGAAGCCGCTCTACGTCATTCACAGCAAGAAGACGATTCGCAAGTACGAGGAAATCCTCGGCATCTCAGTGCGTGAAGTCTTTCCCGAAGAAGGCCCAGACGCTGAGCGCTCCATTGGGTACAAGTTCGTCAAGACTGCTTCCAACTTCTGGAAGAGCATCACGGACGGCAAGATCGAAGGCAAGCGGGAAGTGCTGTAGGCAACTTGAAATTGCCTTGATGAAACTTCATGTCTCCTTTATATTAAGGAGACATGAAGTCTCCTACATTTGTTTCATTAGCAGAAGAGCGGCACCCGCAGGGCTTGTCCCATCTAAAACAAGTGGCCCGCCCACCCTTGAGATCGACTTTCGGTCTGAGGAAACCCAGAAGCGCCGCGTCAGCCGCCTTCGGCGAACCGTTTGGGCCTGCGGTAATCTGCAGCGCCTGTGCGCTCCCCGCGGTCTGCGTGAGAACGTCTGGTTCGTCACCTTGACCTACCGGGGAGTTTTCGACTGGCAACCGCTTCACCTATCCCGGTGCCTCAAGTTCGTTCGCAAGTGGTGTGCCGCTCGACGCGTGCGATTCCGCTATGTCTGGGTCGCTGAACTCCAGAAACGCGGCGCGATTCACTACCACCTTGCGATCTGGCTACCGAAGCACATTCAGCTTCCGAAGTTCGACAAACAAGGCTGGTGGCCACATGGCATGACACAACGTGTCGTCGCCAAGAACCCGGTTGGGTACCTCATGAAGTACCTGTCAAAGCTCGGACCACTCCAGTCCTTTCCCAAGGGAGCGCGCATTCATGGATACGGCGGACTCACACCCGAAACCCGGAGCATCTGCTCCTGGCTCAACCTCCCCAGCTGGTGCAAACAGCTCTATGGAGTCGGAGAAATCAGGACCACCGCGAGTGGTCGTGTGGTGCTCGACACAGGAGAAATTCTTGCCCCCATGTACACGCGAGTTCTCGCGCCTTCCAAAATGCTTCTGTACCCCAATGCTCCGGTACCTGATCGCTGGGTAGACGGCCCGTACAGCACCGTTCGCAGCTACACGGCGGGGGCAGCATGAGGACCTTGGTGGATGCGCCCCTTTTCCTGCGTCCGGACGAAGTTGTCCAGCTCACCGGCTACAAGATCGTTTCTCGACAAGTCGACTGGTTACGCGCCAAGGGCTGGCGCTTCGAGCTCAATGCGACCCGGCGCCCAATCATCGCCCGCAGCTACGCAGAAAAAATGCTGGGCTGCGGCTCTGAGTTCGGGTCCTCAGCCCGCCCCAACTTCTCCGCTTTGAGGACCGCGTAATGGGACGCCGCCGCCAATCCAACTTCGACGACCCTCCCCGGTTTCACAAGAAGGGCAAGACGTGGTACCACGTCACCGGGACAAAACCCCGCGTGTGGACCAAGCTCAGCGCTGACCGCGCCGAAGCGCTGCGTATGTGGGCCATGCGCGAAGGGGTGAGAGAGGACGATTCCACGAGGCTGTTCTCAGCAATCGTGAAGCGCTACATCCGAGAGGTGTACCCGCTCAAGTCACCACGCACCCGCAAGGACAACGACAAGGAGCTGGTGAATCTCGTCAGGGTGTTTGGTCACATGCCAATTGACCAGATCGCGCCTATGCATATCCGGGAGTACATGGACATTCGCGGCCAGACCGCCAAGGTCCGCGCCAACAGAGAGAAGGCCCTCTTCTCCCACATCTTCAACAAGGCCCGGGAATGGGGCTACACGACCGCGCCCAACCCATGCCAAGGGGTGAAGGGCTTCAAGGAAACCGGCCGCGACCGCTACGTGACGAACGAGGAGTTCGAGAAGGTCAAGGCACACGCGCACTTCACGGTGGTAGATGCCATGGACCTTGCCTTGCTCACCGGCCAGCGCCCCGCCGATGTGCTCAAGATCCAGCGCACCGACATTCGGGACGGCGCCCTCTGGATCGTGCAGAACAAGACCGGCACACGCCTGGGCATCGAGATCACGGGGGAACTGGCGGCCGTCATCGAGAGGATCAACACCCGGCCACGCAGCACGATCAGTTCCTTCCTGATCCAAGACGAGAAGGGGCAACCCCTGAGCCAGTACGCCATGCGCTCGCGCTTCGACAAGGCCCGCGACCTGGCGAAGGTGAGTTTTCAGTTCAGGGACATTCGGGCAAAGGCTGCGACCGACACCGGCGACCTGGCCCACTCACAGAAGCTGCTGGCCCACCGGAACCGGGACATGACCGAACACTATGTCAGGTCGAGGATTGGCGAGCGCGTACGCCCATTGCGCTAGGAGACTACGCTCTTTCAATTGCTCAGTGGGCAGCGCACGCGTATGCAGTTGCGATGTTCCTCGGAACAGCCTCAACCTTGAACCCTTCAAAAACTGAGGGAATGCGCGTAGGGGAAAACCTGCTCGCATCGAAGTAGACGCGGATCACACGAGCCCCATCAGGCGCAAGCACGACCACAGCGCTGGCAACACTCTTGGGTGCACCAACGCTGTCCAGCAGACGGCTTGCGACTTGTTTGTTCACAGGTTGTGTCCAGAAACTAGAGACACTTGCAGATTACTCAAGATCGGTTCGATGGGCAACACGAAGGTGTAACCCTCTCCGTTGCCGGCATACAGCAAACCCGCTGCATGTCTTTGACCGTTCTCCAGTATCGACACCAGAGAGCCTGAGTCTCCCGGCTCAGAGAATTTCGGCTGTCCTGGCGCCCCCACCAAAATGAATGGGCTGTCAAAGTAGACCAACGACTTACCTCCAGCCAAAGCATTGATCGAGTACAGGCAGGGTTCGAAGCCGACCATTTGCGCCACCACCACCCCTTGCCGAATACTTGTAGTCCTCCCAACCTTTTCGACAATCATCCCATCCATCAAAGGTTTCGTTGTCACGGGAGTATCGTGATAGACACCCTGCATAGAAGAGACAAGAGACTCATCCTTAATTCGGAAGAGCGCAGCATCACTGTTATCCGAAGCCGCAACATTATCGGGTGACCCAGAAACCATTGGAAGGGTGCGATGGTGGTATCCAATCGTGAATGGATCAATTCCATGCGGTTGAATATCTATGTGCCCCGGCGCAAGCACAGGAGATGCTGCATCCGTGAAGTTGCAGTCCCCAGTGACATGATTGTTGGTCAGCCCGTACAGGATGCCCGCCTCATCTCGGACTAGAGCTCCCATCGTTCCTGCACCTGCATACCTAGCAGGGTGAATAGAACTACCACAGCAGTATGCCCCCGCTGCAGTCTGATAGTAATTCGCCCCCATTCCTGCAAAAGCAACTGGTGCACCACTGTGCAGATACTCAACATCTACACCTGCGAATTTTTTGGAAAGGAGTTTTTCCTCAGGGAGAGTTATCTTCTTTGAGGTAAAGACAAGAATTTTGTTTTCGCGACGTTTGATTCCAACGAAAGAAATCACGCGACGCTGCAAAACAGCTGCTCCCTGCGCTGAAATCTGAAAGCTATCCACCAGCGCATCATCGTAGTTGGCCCTTCCATGCCCACCATCAATGCCTCGGTCTTTTAAACCGTTATCGATTGCCCACTGCCGAAACGAACGTGCAAGTTCGAGAAGATTCGCCGGTTCCAAAATTCCCCCTGATGTCGAGCTATACCAAATCTCCTGCTTGGTCGCCCTCAGAAGACCACACCAAGCTGGCACCCTATGACCAAGACAAGCTTACGGCGTAGATTGTAGAAAGTATCCGCCAGATGTAGAAACGCCCCAGAACCCGAAACGGGCGCTGGGGCGCATGAACACTGGTGGCCTGGGGCGGAATCGAACCACCGACACGCGGATTTTCAATCCCTGCTCAGCGCCTGCATTAGGTCCGCATTGTCCAGCAGATCAAGCACTTGCAGAACATCATGCAGCTTAACCGCCGCAGTATCCCGCTATGGCGTTGACGCTTGGTTGACTCATGTCGTCACCAATGCGCAGGCTTGCGTATCGGCTTCTTTTTGGTCGGCACATGGGGTGGTAGTTGGGCGGCCTGCAGCTGATCGTCGGTCAGGTGCTTGACCACCCAATCAGCCAATTTCGTCAACGAGCCACTGACGCGCCGAGTTGGCTCATTGCCGAGGACAGGCGGCATGATCGGCACGATGACGCCAACCATGATGTGAGGGAAGTCATGGCGGATGGCCTCCAGAGCTGGCTCCGCGTCGCTGTCGTTTGACACCAAAATGACCCTGTCATAGCGCCCTTGTGTGGCATGCCGGTACATGCTGATGGCCAAGTTGACGTCGGTCTTCTTCTCTTCAAGACGCCAGACGCGCGTACGCTTGGTTCGGTCGTACGGCTGTCCAGCGACGAACTCCGGCAGCAAAGAGCCGTCCTTGTCAAAACTGTGCTTGCCATAGATCACCTCGAACCGCTCGCCGTATTTGGCCTGCAACGCGCGGTGATACGCAGACTGCGCTTCGACGGAGTCCCTGCCATGGGTGGCAAAGTTGGCCAGCGCGTGGGCCGTAAAAAGGTGGACGCCGTCCAAGCTTTCGTTCTGGTCACGCTTGGCCAGAACGTCCTCAACGAGCTTCACCAAATCCAACCACTTGAAGTCGCTGCCACGCAACCTGCCGTAGTACAGGTTGTAGCCATCGACGTAGACGCCGGTCCTCCTTGGTGCGTTCTCGCTGGTTGCCACGTGCGCTCTTGTTGTTCAGACGTGAAAAAGCCGCCCAAAGAGCGGCTTTTTCGTCCCAAGCGGGAGCCAACTGAATGACACCGCAAAGGATGAGTGGTAGCTTCATTGTAAATGAGAAAGTGTTTACATGCAACCCGTTGCGGTGAACCCGTTGCGGTGAACCCGTTGCGGTGAACCCGTTGCGGTGAACCCGTTGCGGTGAACCCGTTGCGGTGAACCCGTTGCGGTGAACCCGTTGCGGTGAACCCGTTGCGGTGAACCCGTTTCCCACGCTAGAGCCTGCCGCAACAAAAAAATGCTCGAATCAAGGCCGCAGTTGGTCTGCCTCACCCACGCGGCTGGCCAGATCGCACAGGGCAACGCCCGCCGGCTGCGATGCACTAGGGTCAAGCTGGTCACACCTGTCGGCAAGACCACTCTTACGGCACAACGTCAATTCCTTCAGCATGACTTCGGCTCGCGCAGCAGCACGGGCCTGGGCATCCGGCGACATTTTGCCGCGGAGCTCGCTGAAATTTTTAGCCATTGATCGGCCCTTTCGCCCTCAACGTCTCGATGTGGACGTCACATGCTTCTCGGCTATCAGCACATGCAGGTCGCACCAAAGGTGACGCTGACGCTGGAGTCCAGTGTCCAAGCGATTCAGCAGAAAACGCCTCTACGCCCACGGCGACACCACCCATGACCTCACCACCGTGCTGACTCGGATCGAATGCAGCGAGCATCTGGTCCAAGTTGAGTTCGATCTCGGGCTTGATGAAAATATTCAAGCGAGGCGGATCGAACTTGATGCCGACACCACCAGGGATGGCATCCATGGAATCAAGCGCAGAAACAATAAATGGCGTGCTGCGGACTGGCATGCCAAGAAGTCTATCGCGCGCATGAGCAGCGGTAAGCCAAGTGAGGTAACCCCTCAAGACACCTAAAAAGGTAGGCGTCAGCCCGACTCGTTGAACAGAGTAGCACACCACCAAGCACAGCACGCGCGCGCTTTTGGCGTTGGCCCCGGACCGGCTGCACTTGCCGCGCCAGTCGTCCGCCTTGCTCCCTTCGTGGCACGTCAAGTGACGGGCGCCGGTCCTAGCGTGGTGAAAAATCCGACCTGCGCCAAATACCGCGAAGCCACCCCCGTTAACCCCGTCAGCAAGTGAGGGGCGTAACGGGGGTGTCTTTATTTCGCGGTATCCGGCTCAGGCCGGATTTTTCTTGTCTCGGAGCCGACCCCACCCCCCCGCCCCGCCCCAAGGCGGGGAGCGAGGAAGCGCTGCTGAAGGTATCCACTTTTCAGCAGCCAAATGATCGCCCGCAACTACCGCAGATATGCCGATGCGCTGATCGCCCAGATGGAGCTCGACTTCAGCGGCGTGATCGGTGCAGGCGAGCGGCAGCGCGCGGCCTGGTGGGAGTGGTTGATGACCGCAGGCATCCCGCAGCTCCTGCCAACACGTGCACGCCCTGCATGGTGGGTTGCGCTTCGCCGTGCCGCTTCACTGCTGGCAAGATCTGTGAAGAACGCTTGCATGAAGCTGGTTTGACACTCATCTACTCAAGCACTCACCTACTCAGCTACTCAGCGCTTCCCGTCAGATTCGCAGGACTTGGAGCACCAAGAGGATTTCGGATCTCGTGCCCTCTTTGCCCACTGTGTGAAAAAGACGCGGCAGGAATGAAGGGCCGTCACGGGTCTCCGTCTGCTTGTTCTCGGTCAAACCACCCAGGACGATCAAATCCCCGTCCTGGAGGCCTACAGAGGTCTTGAGCGCACGCTTTGTCAACGTCGGAGAGCCGTTCACGCCAGTTGTCGTCTGCGCGAAGTTGCTGAGCTGCTGATCGATGTCCAGATCGATCAGGCTTTCCCGGACAGTCGGCTGAATGTTGAAAATCACGCCACTGCTGCGGTACTCCACGCTCTGAACAGGCTGGCCGTTCGCGGGGTAGCTCACAGCGCCCAGTACTGGCACGTCCTGGCCAACAGAAAAAACGCCTTGTGAACCGGACTTGATGCGCAGGCTCGGGCTGCTCATGACTTTGAAACGGCTGTCCTGGCTCAACACCGAATACACGGCCTCCAGCGCTGTGTTTTTGAAGCGGAGGAAGCTGCCCAGGCTGGCGACGCTGCCCACACCCGCACTGAGCTTGCCACCCAGCAAGTTGGCAAACAGCCCGAACGCGGAGCCTTCCCTGTCTGTGGTTGTGACCTCGTACACGACGCCACGGACAACGACCTCTCCCACTTGAAAATCAATCTGTGGCAGAAGGCCGGAGAGCTTGTTCACCTCGGCCTGTGATCCAGTGAAAACCAATACGTCCGACTCTTGTTGTATCGCTGCAGCAGCGGACTCAGGAGGCGAGTCCTTCGACTGCGTTGCACCAGGTGGCGCGCTGACTGCTCGATTGACGGTGAAGCGCCCCTTGAACAGCGGGCTCAAGGTGCGCGAGATGAAGTCCACGCTTCGAAAGTTCGGCCGGTACACCTTCACAACGTCTTCGGCCTCGGCCAACCGTTCCGGCTTCATCTTGCTGATGAAGTCGATTCCCTGCCTGGTGTCCACTGCGTAGCCCAGAGCGCGCAAAAACTCGACGACGAAGGGCCTGATCGGACCGTCCTTTGGCTTGTAGCGGAAGGTGACCAACCGCTGATCGCTCAGAACCTCGGGATCGATGACGAAGTCGGTTTTCATGACCTCGCCGTACATCAGACCGATTGCCTGGCTGACGCTCACGCCAGCCAAGTCAAACGATGCTTGCTTATCCTGCGCAACGGCCAAGGAAAGGAACACACCAAGGCATAGAGAGGTGACGAGTCGCTTCATTTCGATGCGGTTCCAGGTTGTTCAAGGAATGTCTCTCGGCTGCCGCTGTACCTGGTGACGGTCTGGCCATCCACCTGGCCAACTGCCGCAAACCCGGTCCCAGTGAAAGCGGAAGGCGATTCCAAACGAATGCGGCCACTGGAATCGACGACAACGGCCCATGAGCCGCTTTGCCCGGTGAAGTGGCCCGAGTACCGCCAGTCCTCGGAAAAGCCGCCCTGTGGGCCGTCTGGCTGCGCCTTGGCTACCTTCGGGACGGCGCCTTGTGCAGGCGCTGCGGCATTACCCCTGCTCGGTGGAGGTGGCGGCTTGAAGAATCTGTAGGTGAAGTACCCGCCGACGACGAACATGAGCAAGACGGCCCCACCGAGAAACCAGAGACGCGGGTTCGTGAGAACGTTTTGCCGGCGATCAATCGGCTTTTCGTTGCCAGAGCCACCTGCGTAGCTCTTGTACAGCGGAAAAATCGCCTTGTCGTACTTCTTCACGAAGGTATCGATCTTGGCCTTGTTGGTGGTCTTGTTGCCCTCGTACAGCTCGATCCGATACGCCGTTGGTGCTCCGATGGACTTGAGCTTTACCGTGCGCGTGGTCAGCTCGATGACTGCGCGAATTTTTCGGTTCAACGTCCCAAGGTCTTGGATCATCAAGGCCAAGTCGCATGTGACGCCGCTGCTGGGGTCCGTGTAGTGCCGATGCATGCGAAAGAACCGCATGTGCTCTTCGCTGATCTTGTGTTCATTGCCCCAAAATTGCCAACACTCATCGATGGCGACCAGGTCCCCAGGCTGGACCACTGAGCTTTGATCAGGCTTGGTCTCGTCTGGGAAGAAGCCCGGCTTGGTCACGTCTTCGTTTGTTACACCGATCACCGACCCCAGCTTTGCGCAGTCGGCCTTCTTGACCTCTTCGCAGTACCTGTAGATGGCTTCGGGATTGATACCGTCGATGTTGGTCACCACTCTGCGACCTTGCAAGACGGCTGGCACGATGACGCTGGACACCACCTCGAAAGACTTGCCGGAGCCCATGAGGCCCGTGTATGCGTTGATGGCCATGTTCTCAGCCGAACAGAGAAATGCGACCGGGGTCACCGTGCTGGACTACTGAACCGTCGTCGCGTTTCTTGACCTCTGCACCCGCTATGTACATTGGATCAACGTTGACCCTGTCGATGCTTTTGTCTACGCGAGAAGTGTGCTGGGCGGAAGGCACCAGGGCGCATGACAAACGATCGATGAGCATGCCGGAACCCATGAAGCCCATGTAGAGTTTGATCGCCATCTTTTTCATCCAAAAAGAGGGATGCGACGCAAGAGGAAGCGGACAGCGTAGGCACAAAAGACAGCGGTGATGCCTTGTGCGACCCCGAACAGGTTCAGAAAGGTGAGCGTCCAGTCAACCCATCTTGACCGGCCGCAAGCGGCTCATTTGGACTGCTACTTTGCACCGATGTAGGCCACGCACTCCACGAGGTTGAGGCAGGCCAGCAGCAGGTACTTCTCG
>NZ_JACBGE010000047.1 GCF_021401345.1 Hydrogenophaga sp. NFH-34 | reverse complement strand
GTCGCCTTGGTCGCTTGCATGCGCAAGCTGCTGACCACGCTCAATGCCATGGTCCGAACTGGCAAACCTTGGGACAAATCGCTTCACAGCGCTTGACTTCCAAGACGGTTACTCAGTCGGCAGGGGGCGGTGCCGGCCGGGTGGGGATGCGCAGCACCACCCAGGCGCCGATGGCGCCCAGCACCGCCAGAGCGATCTGTGCCGCCAGGCGGTGGCGGAAGCCCCAGATCGACAGGCTCACCATCACCAGCATGGAGGCGATGGCGATGGTCTTGGTGCGCCGCGTGAGGCTGCGGTGCGCTTCCCAGTCGCGCAGCATCGGGCCCATCCAGCGGTGGTTGAGCAACCAGGCGTGCAGGCGCGGCGACGCCTTGGCGTAGCAGGCGCCCGCGAGCAGCACGAACGGCGTGGTCGGCAGGCCCGGCAGCACCACCCCGATGAGCCCGAGCAGCAGCGACAGGCTGCCCGCGACCCAGAGCAGGGCGCGCACCGTGCGCGAGGGATGGGGGCCGCTCATGGCGCGAACAGGCCGAGCGGGTGGTGGGTTACGGCCACGCTGACCATGAAGCCCACGCAGGCCAGGGCCGCCAGGGCGAAGCCGGCGCGTGCCACCCGGGTGGGCGCCCGTTTGAGGCCCAGTGTGCCGAGCCCGATGTAGAGCACCAGCAGCACCAGCTTCACGCCCAGCCAGGTGTCGGGGCCGAGCGGGTTGAGTTGCAGCAGCCACCACAGGCTGGCGCCGGCGGCCAGCAGCGCGGTGTCGATCAGGCTGCTGGCGCGGCGCACGGCCGGGGCCAGCGGCCAGGCCTGGCCGAAGAAAACCCCCAGTGCCCGGGCTGCGTAGCCGGCCACGCTCAGACCGACCAGGCCGATGTGGGCCGGCCGCAGGAGTGGGTAGAGCAGGGCGGTCAGTTCGGGCGAAGGCATGGCGCGCAGACCGGGGCGGACCCGGATGCGGCGATCATAGCCAGCCCGTGTGCGGGCCCTGCGCCGGTATGCCCGTCAGGCGCCGAGCGTCGGGTAGTCGGTGTAGCCGTGTTCGCCGCCACCGTAGAAGGTGTTCTTGTCGGCCTTGTTGAACGGGCCGCCGGCGCGCAGGCGGGCCACCAGATCGGGGTTGGCGATGTAGGAGCGGCCGAAGGCCACCAGGTCGGCGCCGCCGGTCACGGCCTGCTCGGCCAGCGCCAGGTCGTAGCCGTTGTTGACCATCCAGGCGCCGGTGCCGCCGGCATCGCGGTAGGCCGCGCGCAGGGCGGCGTAGTCGAACGGGCGGTCGGGCAGCTCGCGCGGACCGCCGGTCGAGCCTTCGATGATGTGCACATAGGCCAGGCCCAGCGGGGCCAGGAAGCGCACCACGTGGTCGAACAGCGGCTGCGGGTCGGCGTCGACGATGTCGTTGGCCGGGGTCACGGGCGAAAGCCGGATGCCCACCTTGCCGGCCCCGATGGCGCCGGTGATGGCGGTGGTGACTTCGCGCAGCAGGCGGGCGCGGTTGTCGATGGTGCCGCCGTAGGCGTCGCTGCGCTGGTTGGCGCCGGTCTTGAGGAACTGGTCGATCAGGTAACCGTTGGCGGCGTGGATTTCCACCCCGTCAAAGCCCGCCTCGATGGCCGCCAGCGCGGCGCGGCGGTAGTCGTCGACGATGCCGGGGATTTCGCCGATATCGAGCGCGCGCGGTGTCGACGTGTCGACGAAGGTCGGGCCCTCGGGCGTGAGCAGCACCGTCTTGGTCTTGGCCGCGATGGCCGAGGGTGCCACCGGGGCGCCGCCGCCGGGCTGCAGCGAGGTGTGCGACACGCGGCCCACGTGCCAGAGCTGGGTGACGATCTTGCCGCCGGCGGCGTGCACCGCGGCCGTCACGCCCTGCCAGCCGGCGATCTGCTCGGGTGCGTACAGGCCGGGCACGTCGGCATAACCCTGGCCCTGGTGGCTGATGGCGGTGGCTTCGGTGATCAGCAGGCCCGCGCTGGCGCGCTGGGTGTAGTAGGTGGCCATCAGCGGCGTGGGCACCGCCTGCGGCGCGCGGTTGCGCGTCAGCGGCGCCATCACGATGCGGTTGGCCAGGGACAGGCTGCCGGCCTGAACGGGATCGAACAGTGAAGACATGGTGCAGGGTTCCGGTTGGGGCGGGGGGAGGTCGGGAAGTGGGCGAGAGCCTAGCGCTTTCGGCAGCGGTGTGTCGTCATGCACCGGACAGGCCCCGCGAGAGCGCCGGTTTTGACCCAATCGGTGGCGCCGGCCGGCGTGGCTGCGCACAATCGGGGGCATGAACACGCCCACCTCGCCCCTGTCACGCACCCGCTTGTCCCTGCTCGATCTGGTGGCCGTCCGGGAAGGCGGGACCGTGGCCGAGGCGCTGGCCATCGCGCTGCGCACCGCCCAGCATGTCGAAACCCTGGGGTTCGAGCGCTACTGGCTGGCCGAGCACCACAACATGCCGGGCATCGCCAGCTCGGCCACGGCGGTGCTCGTGGGGCATGTGGCCGGCGGGACGCAGCGCATCCGCGTGGGCTCCGGCGGCATCATGCTGCCCAACCACGCGCCGCTGGTGGTGGCCGAAGCCTTCGGCACCCTGGCCGAGCTGTACCCGGGGCGCATCGACCTGGGGCTGGGCCGCGCACCCGGCACCGACCCGATGACCATGCGCGCACTGCGCCGCGACCGCGTCGAAACCGAAAACGACTTCCCGCACGAAGTGGCCGAACTGCAGCGCCTGCTCGACGAGGCGCAGCCCGGCCAGCGCCTGGTGGCCGTACCCGGTGCCGGCACCCAGGTGCCGATCTACCTGCTGGGTTCCAGCCTGTTTTCGGCCCAGCTCGCGGCCGAGCGCGGGCTGCCCTACGCCTTTGCCTCGCACTTTGCGCCCCGCTACCTGCTGCAGGCGCTGGCGCTGTACCGGCAGAATTTCCGCCCCTCGGCGGTGCTCGACAAACCCTACGCCATCGTCGGCGTGCCCCTGATTGCCGCACCGACCGACGACGAGGCGGCCTTCCTGGCCAGCAGCACCTACCAACGCGTGCTCGGCATCCTCACCGGCCGGCGCGGGCGCCTGCCGCCGCCGGTGGCCGGCTTTCTGGAAGGGCTGGATGCGCAGGCCCGCGCCGCCGTGGCCGATTTCCTGGCCTGCGCCGTGGTGGGCAGCCCCGATACGGTGCGCCAGGGCCTTGCGGCCCTGTCCGAAGCCACGGCAGCGGACGAGTTCATGCTGGTCAGCGACGTGTACGATCCCGCCCTCCGCCTGCGATCGCTCTCGATCGCCGCCGAGATTGCCAAAGCAGGTTAGTTAGCGCCTGCTTCTGGTATTTCTTCGTTTTGCCGCCACTTTGGCACAGGGTTTGCCTGTAAGCTCGCTGCCCCGCCGCGGGGCACCTGCCCGAAGTTGACGCAGAACAAGTCCCGCCGTACGGCGGCCCGTTAGTCTGGCGACCACTTTTGGCGTCATCATCCCCTGCTGTGTTTTCATGCCGCCCGTTGCCGGCATTTTTTCTTTTGCACCATGAAACGAGACAACGATCTCCGCGCCCAAGATCTCTCCCGTGTCCAACCCATCAGCCAGGACGTTCTGGCCGAGAAATACCTCAAACCCGGTGAAACCGGGGTCGAAGACCTGTACCGCCGCGTGGCGCGTGCGCTGGCTTCGGTGGAAAAGGAGCCGATCCGCGCCGAGTGGGAACAGAAGTTCCTCGACAACCTGCACGCGGGCGCCATCGGTGCCGGCCGCATCATGAGCGCCGCCGGCACCGACATCCAGGCCACGCTGATCAACTGCTTCGTGCAGCCCGTGGGCGACTGCATCCAGGGCTTCGACGACGAAGGCTTCCCCGGCATCTACGAAGCGCTGCGCGAAGCCGCCGAAACCATGCGCCGTGGCGGTGGTGTGGGCTACGACTTCTCGCGCATCCGGCCCAAGGGCGCCGAAGTCAAGGGCACGCACTCCATGGCTTCGGGTCCGTGCAGCTACATCAACGTGTTCGACCAGAGCTGCTCCACCGTGGAAAGCGCCGGCGCACGCCGTGGCGCCCAGATGGGTGTGCTGCGCATCGACCACCCGGACGTGCTGGAATTCATCACCGCCAAGCGCACGCCCGGCCGCTGGAACAACTTCAACGTCTCGGTGGGCGTGTCCGACGCCTTCATGGAGGCCGTGGCGGCCGACCAGCTCTGGGAACTGGTGCACCGTGCCCGCCCGGGGGCCAAGCTGATCGACAAGGGCGCCAGCCAGCGCGCCGACGGCCAGTGGATCTACCGCAGCGTGCCCGCGCGCGAACTGTGGGACACCATCATGAAGTCGGCCTACGACTTCGCCGAGCCCGGCATCCTGTTCCTGGACAAGATCAACCACGACAACAACCTGCGCTACTGCGAAGACATCGCCGCCACCAACCCCTGCGGCGAGCAGCCGCTGCCGTCCTACGGTTGCTGCGATCTGGGCCCCATCATCCTCACGCGCTTCGTGCGCAACCCCTTCGGTTTCGGCGGCCTGCCGGGCTTCGACTTCGCGGCCTTCGAGGCCGTGGTGGCGACGCAGGTGCGCGCGCTCGACAACGTGCTCGACGTGACCTTCTGGCCGCTGGAACAGCAGCGCGCCGAATCGGCTGCGAAGCGCCGCATCGGTGTGGGCTTCACCGGCATGGGCAACACCCTGGCCATGCTCAGCCTGCGTTACGACCGCGAAGAAGGCCGCGCGATGGCCGCGCAGATCGCCGAGAGCATGCGCAACGCCGCTTACCGCGCCTCCGTCGCGCTGGCGCAGGAAAAGGGCGCGTTCCCCAAGTTCGACGCCAAGGGCTACCTGCAGGCCGGCACCTTTGCCAGCCGCCTGCCCGACGACATCCAGAAGCTCATCCGCAAGCACGGCATCCGCAACAGCCACCTGCTGTCGATCGCGCCCACCGGCACCGTGAGCCTGGCTTTTGCCGACAACGCCTCCAACGGCATCGAGCCGCCGTTCTCCTGGACCTACCGCCGCAAGAAGCGCGAGGCCGACGGCAGCACCAGCGAATACGCGGTGGAAGACCACGCCTGGCGCGTGTACCGCGAGTTGGGCGGTGACGTCGAGCAACTGCCGGAATACTTCGTCAACGCCCTGGCCATGACCGCCGGCGAACACGTGGCGATGATGGAAGCGGTGCAGCCCTTCGTGGACACCTCGATCTCCAAGACGGTCAACGTGCCGGGCGACTACCCGTACGAAGACTTCAAGAACCTCTACCACCAGGCCTGGAAGGCCCACCTCAAGGGCCTGGCCACCTACCGGCCCAACACCATCCTGGGTTCGGTGCTCGACACCGGCACCCCCGCGCCCAAGGCCGAAGAGCCGGCCAAGCCGGTGGCGGTGCAGCCGATCGACCCGATGCGCACCGTGATCGAAAGCCGCCCCAAGGGGGCGCTCTCGGCCGTGGCCGACAAGATCGAGTACTGGACGCAGGAAGGCCACAAGACGCTGTACATCGTGGTCTCGTTCCTGCCGGTGCCCGCCGCCGACGGCGTGGGCAGCATCGAGCGCGCGATCGAGTTCTTCATGCCCGTGGGCCAGAGCGGCGAGTCGCAGCAGTGGATCACCGCCAGCATGCGCCTGCTCTCGCTGGCCGCGCGCGGGGGCTTCCTGGAACGTGCGCTCAGCGACATGCGCAAGGTCGCCTGGGACCGCGGACCGGTGCGCCTGGGCACCTACGAAAAGGCCGACGGCACGCAGGTGCCGATGTGGCACGACTCCGAAGTGGCGGCCGTTGCCTACGCGCTGCAGAACATCATTGCCCGCCGCAACCAGACGGCCAGCCCGTCGGCCGCGCCGCTGGCCCTGGCGTCCCACGCCACGCCGGCCGCGCCCGAGCTGACCGGCATGCCGTCGGGCGTGATGGCCGGCAAGAAGTGCCCCGAATGCGGTGCGCACGCCATGATCCGCAAGGACGGCTGCGACTACTGCACCTCGTGCGGCCATCTGGGCTCCTGCGGCTGACGACCGGCGGCCGATGCAGCGCATCCCGCTGCCCGTTCCCGGCGCGCCGCCATCGCCCGCCGCCGGTTTCGAGGCCCCCTTCGACATGCTGGGGGCTTGCCACGAACGGGTGGCGCGCATGCTGCGCCTGCTGGCGCGGCTGCGTGAGCACGCGGCCGGGCATGGCGCGGACACCGCCGGCAGTGAGGCCGCGCGCGACGTGATGCGTTATTTCGACGTGGCCGGCCCGCTGCACCACCAGGACGAAGAACGGCACGTGTTTCCGGTGCTGCTGGCGCAAGGCGATGCGGTGGCCTGCCGCACGGTGGGCCGCCTGCTGGACGACCACCGCGCCATGGAGGCCGGGTGGGCGCAGGTGCGCCAGGCCCTGCAGCGGCTGCGCGATGCCGTGCCGGCGCCGGCTTTTGCCTTCACGGCCGACGAGCAGGCGCAGATGGACGCCTACGCCGCGCTCTACGCGCGGCATCTGACCGACGAAGACGGCATCGCTTACCCGGCCGCGCAAGCCCTGCTGCAGCCCGCGCAACTGCAGGCGATGAGCGCCGACATGCAGCAGCGGCGCCTGGGCTGACGCGGCGGCTTCAGGCCGCGTCGGGCTGCTTCGACGGCGCCGCGTCCTGGAACGCGGCCAGCGCCAGGCAGGCCTGTTCCACCTGGGCGATCAGCGGCCAGCGCGCGAGGTCGACCTGGAAGCGGCGCGCGCTTTCGATCTGCGGAATCAGGTACACGTCGGCCAGCGTTGGCGCGTCGCCATGGCTGAAGCGGCCGCGTTTCGGGTCGGCCGCGAGCAGCGCCTCGTAGGCGTCGAAGCCGGCGCCGATCCAGGTGCCGCACCAGGCGTTGATGGCGGCCTCATCGGCGCCGAAGGTCTTGCGCAGGTATTCGAGGATGCGGCGGTTGTTCACCGGGTGGATGTCGCAGCCCACGATGGCCGCCAGCGCGCGCACCTGGGCGCGGCGCTGCGGATCGCGGGGCAGCAGCGGCGGGTTCGGGTACTTCTCTTCCAGCCACTCGATGATGGCGGGCGACTGGATCAGCACCTGCTCGCCCAGTTCGTCGGCCTGCAGGGCCGGCACCAGTTGCTGCGGGTTCAGGGCCTTGAAGGCGTCGCTCAGGTGCGCTTCCTTGCCCAGGTGCACCGCCACGTAGTCGTACGACAGGCCCTTCAGGTGGAGGGCGATGCGCGTGCGGTGCGAGGTGCCGCTGCGCCAGAAGTTGTGCAGGACCATGCTCATGGTGGGCTCCCGGTCAGGCGGCGGCGCCGATGGTCAGCGCCACCTCGGCCACCCCTTCGACGCGGCCGGTGATGCGGTCGCCGCTGAGCACCGCGCCCACGCCTTCGGGCGTGCCGGTGTAGATCAGGTCGCCCGGCTGCAGGTGGTAGAACAGGGACAGGTCGGCGATGATTTCGCGGATGTTCCAGATCAGCTTGTTCACGTCGGACGCCTGCTTCGTGGCCCCGTTCACTTCCAGCGCGATGGCGCCGCTGTGAATGACCACGCCTTCCATGGGCACGATCTCGGAGCACACCGAACCTTCTTCGATGTCCTTGCCCAGGTCCCAGGGCCGGCCCTTGTCGCGCGCGACCAGTTGCAGGTCGCGCCGCGTCATGTCCAGGCCGGCGGCGTAGCCGTAGATGAGCTGGTGCGCGTCTTCGGCCGGAACGCGGAAACCCGCCTTGCCCACGGCCAGCACCAGCTCCATTTCAAAGTGGTAGTTCGTCGTTTCGGGCGGGTAGGCCACGGTGGCGCCCGAGGACGTGAGCGTCTGCGGCGACTTGGTGAAATAGAACGGGCGCTCGGCGGTCTTGTCGACCGGCTTGCCCATCTCGACGGCGTGCGCGTGGTAGTTGCGGCCGACGCAGAAGATGCGGTTGACGGGGAAGCGTTCGGTCCGGCCGCGGATGGGCAGCGAAGGCACGGCGGGCGGGGCGAAGAGGTAGGTGGTCATGGCAAACAGACAGCGGATGAAAGCGGGGTGGCGGGCTGGGGCGGTTTTCAGGTCTGGGCCGGCAGGGCCGGTTGACCGTCGGTGCGCACTTCGTACACGCCCAGCTTGCGGTGCAGGGGCGACTCGTCGGCCACGAACAGGAAAGCCGGTTCGGTGGTGGAAGGGTTGCTGAGCGTGGTGGCGGTGTAGCCGGGGATGCAGCAGGTGTCGGCGGGCACCAGGTCGAAGCCGCGGGCCTCGGTGGCCACGCGGGCCGCACCTTCGATCACGTGGTAGACCACGGCGGGCGAGCGCGCCGGCAGGGTCAGCGTCTGGCCTGGCCGCAGCATCAGGGCGTGAAAGCCGAGGATGTTTTCGGCGTCTTCGCCCGTTTCGGGGTTCACGTAGGTGACCTGCACGGGCGCCAGGTCGGGCTGGTTGGCGGCCAGAGACAGCAGGGCGGCCCGGGCGTCGGCCCAGGGGTAGCGCAGCATCGGGTAGCGGCGCCCGCTGCGGCCGAACACCGGTGTGGGCACCACGCCGGCACGCGCGTAGTTGCGCACGCCTTCGCCGGGCAGGGTGTCCTGGCGCGCGCCGTTGAGGTGATAGCTGACTTCCAGGTAGTAGGCCAGCGGCAGGTCGAGCACGTCGAGCCAGATCACGGGCTGGTCGCCGTTGTGGCCGTGTTCGTGCCACAGGCCGGTGGGCGTGAGGATCAGGTCACCGCGCTCCATGGGGCATTTTTCCCCCTCGACCGTGGTCCAGGCGCCTTCGCCTTCGACCACCATGCGCACGGCATTGGGGGTGTGCCGGTGGCTGGGCGCCCACTCGCCGGGCAGCAGCAGTTGCATGCCCAGGTACATGGCGGCGCTGGCCTGCATTTTTTCCAGCGTGTGGCCCGGGTTGGCCAGCACCAGCACGCGGCGCTCGGCCTTTTCGATGGGGGTCAGCTCGCCGGCCTGGATCAGCAGCGGCCGGATGTCGGCATACGCCCAGTGCGTGGGCTGGGTCTGCCGCGTGGGCACCTGCGGCGGCAACACGCCACGCAGGCTGGGCCACAGCGGCACGAGATTGCGCGCGCGCAGGGCGGCCACGTAGTCGCCGGGCAGGTCTTCGAGCTTGCCGAGATCGTTCATGAAAGTCTCCTGGGCCGGTCGCATGCCGGTGTGGGTGGGAGGGGTGCGCAGGGCCGGCCCCTGGTGCCTCCGGGCTGGAGCCGGAGGCACTGTGGCGGCAGTGCGGATCGCGGGCCTGGCTGCCGGAAAGAGGCAGCATACTAACCATCAGCATGCTTATCATAAGAGTGCGGTTAAACTGGGTCAACGCCTTCCACGCCCCCTCATGGAAAACCCCGAGTTCATCGACATCGACCTGCAGCCCGGCCACGCCATCCGGCGGCTGCACCAGATCGCCGTGGGCATCTTCATGCAGGAGATGGGGGAACTGGGCGTGACGCCCCTGCAGTACGGAGCGTTGCAGGTGGTGCACAACCAGCCGGGCATCGACCAGCGCACGCTGGCGCGGGCCATTGCGCTGGACGCGTCGACCACCGGTGGCGTGGTGGACCGGCTGGAAGCACGCGGCTGGCTGGAGCGCCGCACCGCGCCCGAAGACCGGCGGGCGCGCCAACTGGTGCTGACCCCGGCGGGCGAGCAGGCGCTGGCGCAGGCGGTGCCGGCGATGCTGCGCGCCCAGACGCAGATCCTGGCGCCGCTGACGCCGCGCCAGCAGACCGAGTTCATGCGGCTGGTGCAGGTGCTGGTGACGCAGAACAACGCGTTGAGCCGGGCGCCGGCCGAGGCCCCCTCGCGCCCCACGGCGGGCTGAGCGCCCGCCCATTCCCTTGACGGTTTCCAGCGCCGGCCGGCAGGCCCGGTGAACCCCCGGCGTGCCCGCTGGCGCGGTGTCCATTCGCGTGATCAAGGGTTTTCCCTTTAGTTCACATGATCATGTCGTCATACCATTACACCAGTTCGGACGCCCGTCCGGTCGTGGCGCCCCACGGCGCCCATTTCTCAGACATGGAGACACATCACATGACGGCAAAGATTGCGCTGCTGGGCGCGGGTGGGAAGATGGGCGTGCGCCTGTCGCAGAACCTCAAGGGTTCGGCGTACGAAGTGCGCCACGTGGAGCCGGGCGAGGTCGGGCGTCAGCGCCTGCGCACCGAGGTGGGCGTGGACTGCGTGCCGCTGGCGCAGGCGCTGCAGGACGTGGACGTGGTCATCCTGGCCGTGCCCGACACCCTGATCGGCAAGCTCTCGGCCGAGATCGCGCCCCAGCTCAAGGCGGGCACCATGGTCATGACGCTGGACGCCGCGGCGCCCTTCGCGGGCCACCTGCCGCAGCGCCCGGACCTGGTGTATTTCGTGGCGCACCCCTGCCACCCGTCGATCTTCCACCCCAAGGTGCACGTGGAAGGCGCGCCGGACTATTTCGGTGGCTTGAAGGCACCGCAGTCCATCGTCAATGCGCTGATGCAGGGGCCCGAGTCGGCCTACGCGCTCGGCGAGGCGGTGGCCAAGACGATCTACCAGCCCATCGAACGCTCGTACCGGGTGACGGTGGAACAGATGGCGCTGCTGGAGCCGGGCCTGTCGGAAACCGTGTGCGCGACCCTGCTGGACGTGATGCGCGAAGCGATGGACGAGGTCGTGGCCCGCGGCGTGCCGGCGGACGCCGCGCGCGACTTCCTGCTCGGCCACATGACGATCCTGAGCGCGGTGATCTTCAAGCAGATTCCCGGCCAGTTCTCGGACGCCTGCAACAAGGCCATCGTCAACGGCAAGCCGCGGCTGCTGCGCGACGACTGGAAAAAGATCTTCGACCGCGAAGAAATCGCCGAAAGCATCGAGCGCATCACCTGAGCGCGGGGTCCGACGCTTTCACCCCCATCCAGAAAAACGGAGACAAAGACATGATGAAGAAAACCCACCTGGTTCTGGCGCTGGGCGCCACGCTGCTGGGCCTGTCGGCGCAGGCGCAGACGGTGCTCAAGATTGGTTATTCGAATGCGCTGACGTCGCACTACGGCATGGGGGCGGTGGCCTTCTGCGAGGAAGTCGACAAGGGCACGCAGGGCCGCTACAAGTGCCAGCAGTACCCGAACAACGCCCTGGGGGGTGAGCGCGAAATGATCGAGGCCGTGCAACTGGGCACGCAGGATCTGGCCAACGTGTCGACCGGTGCGCTGGGCAACTTCGTGCCCGAGGTGAAGATCGTCGACATCCCCTTCCTGTTCCGCGACTACGACCACGCCCGCAAGGTGATGGACGGTCCCATCGGCCAAGACCTGCTCAAGAAGATGACGGCCAAGGGCATCGTCGGCCTGGCCTGGACGGAAAACGGCTTCCGCCACATCACCAACAGCAAGCGCGCGATCAACAGCGCCGAAGACGCCCGGGGGCTGAAGCTGCGCACCATGGAGAACAAGGTGCACATGGACGGCTTCAAGACCTTCGGCGTGCTGCCCACGCCGATGGCCTGGCCCGAGGTCTTCACCGCGCTGCAGCAAGGCACCGTGGACGGCCAGGAAAACCCCATTCCCGTGATCCTGTCGAACAAGCTGTCGCAGGTGCAGAAGTACCTGTCGCTGACCAACCACGTCTATTCGCCGGCCGTGCTGGTGCTGTCGCCGTCGGTGTGGAACAAGCTCTCGGACGCGGACAAGGGCGTGTTCCAGGAGGCGGCGCGCAAGGCCGCCGCGGTGCAGCGCAAGAAGGTCAACGACGACGAAAGCGTGGCGGTGGCCGAACTGCGCAAGGACGGCATGCAGGTGGTCGAAAAGGTCAATGGCGAAAGCTTCCGCAAGGCCGTGGCGCCTGCCTACGCGCAGTTCGCCAAGGAGTTCGGGGCCGACAAGATCGCCGCCATCCAGGCGGTGAAGTAATCCCCCCGCGCCGGCCCGCGCTGCGGGTCGGCACCCTCTCCAGGGAGCGGAACCTGCGAAACCGGCGGAGCCGGCTCCGCGGCTCCGCCGGTTTCGTGGCCAGTTTGCGACGCACCTCTCATGAAGACCTTCATCCTGTGGCTTGATCGCCTGCTCACGGGCCTGTGCCTGAACGTGGCCTGCCTGCTGCTGGCGGTCATTTCCTGTCTGGGCCTGTGGCAGGTCGTGGTGCGGTTTGTCCTGGAACAGCCGTCGTCGTGGACCGAGGAATCCATGCGGCGGCTGCTGATCTGGATGGTGCTGCTGGGGGTGGTGGCGGCGCTGCGCATCGGGGCCATGGTCTCGGTGGACCTGATGCTGCGCCTCTCGCGCGGCTGGTGGCGCACCACGGTCGAGTCCGTCATCACCACCGTCACCCTGGCCTTCCTGGCCGTCGTCGTCTGGTTCGGCATCGACCTGGCCTGGCGCGTGC
>NZ_JACBGE010000046.1 GCF_021401345.1 Hydrogenophaga sp. NFH-34 | reverse complement strand
CCGCTGTCGCGGACCTGCTTGTTGATCGGGGATAGTGTTCACGAGTCCACCAAGAGTTGAAGTGGACTCGAGGCTCCTATGAACCGCCTCGGCTTTCAAGATGGGCTGACTGGACGCTCACAAAGCGGGGGCATCAGTGAGGCTCTGATGGTTCGGCATTTCGCTGAAAAGCAAGGCACTCAGTCGCTCTACGAGACCATGCAATTCGTTCCGGACCTTTTCCGTGATGAGTTCGAACGCACTCTCGCAGAAGTTGTGGCGCTGACTGCCCCCCTGCGTGCCACATTGAGGGCTCAGTACGAAACAGGTCGCCTGTTTCCGATGTACCAGCCAGACGAACTGGTCGACGCAGTCGAAATGTATGTCCGACTCACTGGAAATCCAATGTGGGCAAATACATCTGCAGCAGCGGCCCGAGCATGCGTAGAGCGCTATCGACAGACGTGGGATCTCCAAGAGCTACAGATGCTTACCTCCTTGATAAGGGGCGAGAGCGAACTTACAGCAGCTGTGAGCCGCTACTTTTCGCAAGAGAACAGAGCTTTGGGACTTGTTCTCAGAGACGGCAATGGTGAGCCCTCCACAGGGCGAGGAGTGAAGAAGAAGTTCCTGCGTATTTCAGAGGTCGAGTCGTTCATCTACAAATCAGTGCCCACCAAAGTTCCCGACCTTTCTCCCTTCACTTTGGACAACGGCACGAAGCTCGCTCCATGGGAAATGCTGTTTCTCTTGCCCAAGCGAGCTGTGGGCGCTGGGCGTGGAGACACCATCATTGATCCCACGATGACGTTTTCGGTAGGGGTGGCTGACGAGTCGCTACTGCAGGTTGCGTTAGGAATTGAAAACCAAGGAACTCAATCACTCTTCATCGTTTATGGACAGTCTGAAGAGGATCAAAGGCTCAAGCTGAATACGCATTCCCTTCGGCACTTGCAGAATTCCGAACTCTTCAGGTTGGGCATCGCCGACACCATCATCACCAAGCGATTCAACCGGCGTAGCGTTGCCCAGAGCTACGAATACGACCACCGCAGTCTGGCGGAGGAGATGGACCAACTGGAACTGCCCGGTGCTTGGGAGGAGTTCCTTGGTGACTCCAAAGCCGCAACGGTGGCCAAGATGATTCAGGCAGGTCGCGCACAAGGTCCAATCGTCCGAGAGTTCAAGCGGATTCTTGAGGAAGAAGGTGATGAGGCCGCCCTCCTCTTTCTAGCGGCGGAAGCCGACGGCTTCCACTCGACACCGTATGGGCACTGCCTGAACTCGTTTACGGTTGACCCCTGCCCCAAACACCTTGAGTGCTTTTCCGGCTGCCTCCATCTTTCTGCGACCGACCTCCCGGAAAACCGACGCAACTTGGTTGCGCTACACGGCAAGCTCAAGATTGCTTTGGAAGCTGCACAGGCACGCCCCGCCAGCACCGTAGGTCGTGACAACCAGATCGCTCATGCAAAGGTGCGACTGGAAGGAGTGGAAAGACTGCTCTCTACCGCACCAGGTGATCAAGTGTTCCCCGAGGGTGTTGACCTGTCGAAGTCCCCAGCACGAAGGAGTGTTCTGAGTGGCACGTAAGACTCTCGACCCATCACATACCGAGCTGACCTCTGTTCTGGAGGGCTTGCTGGCCCGCAATGAAGATGTGACTGCCAGAGCCGTGACCCGACTTCACACTTCAATTCGAGATGCCTCCGGCATCACCCGCCATACGGAACGAAGACAACTTCTCGAACAGTACCAGGCACGGCAAAGAGAGCTGCGCAAGGTGCTTGGTCAAGTGCAGAAATCAGGGACCGCAATCGCGGCTGACAAACTACAGCAGGCTTTGGAGCGGGTGCGTGAACTGGAGGCGAATGAAGCTGCTCGTGTGGCCAGCCATCTGGCCATGATTCACGTCGTGGCAGAGCTTGGTGGAACAGCCAAGCTTCAGCGCTTCTACAAGCGGTATGCGGATATCCGCGACCGGCTTGCTCGTGAAGGCTCGATACCTGCAACCTTCCTGAACGACGATCAGTAGCTCACTGCCCTGCCCTCCCCGCGCCCACCTCGGCCCTCATTCCTCATCCGATGGATCGCCTGTTTCCTGACGATCGCCGTGACGCCATGTGTGTACTTCACGATTCGTGAATATCGTCTGGAGGGTTGCAGCTTCGTAGCGGATCTCGGTACACCTGTGCATCAGCTCCAGTGACAGCTCAATCTGGTAGTCGGCAAGTATCTTTGCCTGTTCATGTTCGCTGGAACGGAGGTATTGGTCCATGCGCCCCTGGGCATCCAGGATGGCGAGCACAGCGGCGAGCGCGAGTCCCCCCGATGAATCGGCTCTGTTGCCCTTCAAAATCGCTTCTGTCGATTGAATCAGCTCTGTGAGCCAGGGGGTGCTGAGCGCATAAGGGAGACATGCTTCCACGCCTCTGTTGGTCACCTCGGCCTTGAACCTCTTGAGGCGACTGAGGCTAGTCGGTGTGCGCATTATTCGTGTCCCGAAGCCACAAAATGAACCCTATAGATTGTAGCCCTATAGGTTTCATGACGAATTAATCGGTATGGATGAAAGACATCCACACCAAACGGAACAACTTCGCCGCTGGCCTGAGAAGCGCTCGAAACGCACGCGGCATGTCCCAGGAAGATTTCGGCCTTGTATCAAGCCGCACCTACGTCAGCAGCTTGGAACGTGGCCTCAAGAGTCCGACCTTGAACAAGGTGGACGATCTCGCCGATGTACTCGGCGTGCACCCGCTCACACTTTTGATCTTGAGCTACACCGAGGGACGCGGCACGGAGCTGACGCCCAGATTCTTGGAAGAGGTCATGTCTGAGGTCGAGGCGGTCTTGAACTCCAAGTCATGAAGGCCCCCCTGCCGCGACCTGTGGAGCAGAATTCAGCCAGTCCCGCTTGGGGTCGCTTTTCAGGGAGGAATTCGCATGACGGCAATCAATCTGGGCATCAACAGCGACAGCATTCAGTACGAAGTAGCGCTGGAGATTCTGGGCCAAGAACGCCAACCGCTCATGACAGCAATCAGACTGGAGCGTGAGAAGGCCGAGCCATCAGAAGCCCTCCTGAAATACTGCCAAGCTCGCTTGACTGCCATCGATGACCTTCAGAGCGATCTCAGATCAACAGACCGAGACACCATCCAGCAAATCCTGGACCCACAGAACAGGCTTTTCCGCTGAAGGCCGCTCCTTCATTCAAAGTGAATGGGCTCCTTCGAAAGAGGCACCAGGACACTGACAAGGGCCCTTGGAGATCGGTTCAGATGTCCAACGGCGGCAACGCACGCACAACCTTCATCGTCTCCAAGCTGACCGTGACCACCCGTTGAAACAGCTCCATCGGGTAACGCGGATTGCCCATGGTCTCGACCGCCCAGTCGTTCGCATCGTTGACGATGCCGCTGTCCTTGTCGGTCTTGACACCCTGGCGCTCGACCACCCAATCCAAGGCCGGCTTGCCGTTGACGACGTAGTCGTAGGCTTCCGGCGGGATGCCGGTCAAAGTGATTCGGTCGTTGTAGTGCAGGGTCGTCAGGTCCTTGTCCTTGCCTTTACCCTTGCCGTAGCGCATCTTCTCGACGCGGTAGTCCGCGTCGGTGAGCTTCTTGCCGCCGCTATCGACCGTCAGTGGGTAGGTCTCGACGGTCTCGTAGTTCAGATGCAGATCGGCCAGTTTGCGGCCGGCCTTGGAGAAGGCCCAGAAATCGGCGGCCGTCTTCACACGCGGGATGCGCGGCAGTTCCTTGCCCAGGTTGTCGGCGAAGCGTTCGCGGTAGTCGGGCGAGTGCAGCAGGCCGTAGACGTAGTAGAAGAGGTCTTCCTTACTGATGCTCTCGCCGGGGTAGGCGGACTGGAAGTGTGCCAAGCCCTCCGCCGTGATGGCATCGCGGCGTTTGGCCGCTGGGGTTGATGCCGACTGATCGTCCGCGCCGAACAGGGCCGATTGCTCAGGGGGGGCATCGTCAACTTCAGACTCCAAGCCGTCATACAGATACAGGGGGAAACACTGAGACCCTGCAACAAAGTGGAAATTAGATACTGAGTCAGCCATGAGGCAGCTGAATCCTGCCGATTCGCCGAGCCCAGTTAAGCAAATCGTTCGATTCACAATCCCATCAGTCGGGAAGATTCGAGGCATTTGCAGAACCCGCTCATTGAGCTGGCGATTGAAGTACGTCCACTGCCGCGTGAACGGTCGGTACAGGCTGCGAAACAAGCACTGCGGCTCAAACTGCAGTCGCCGAGACCGAAGCAAGTCCTGCTTCAGGTTGACCGACCAGCTAATCCTGCCTGGATCAGAGTCGATAGCGGCATCGAGCCTTGCTGCCCGCGCCTTCTTATCGAGACCTGAAGTCACGGCAGCGAAGCGTTCGGATTCGGTGTTGAAGACCTGAATCATGCGAGTAATGTTCGCAGTCAGATCAGCTTTGGATGCGTTGTAGCACCACGCATCTCTGCTGGAAACAACACCCTGCGAGTAGTTCTCGAATAGCTTCAGTTCTGTGCCGCGTTTGTCGCCAAGAACGATGTGATCGAGGAAACTGTCGTCCCGCTGCTTGAGCCAGTCACCGTGGGCATCAGGGGTGATGGCCTGCCAGCCCTGCTCAGCCGTTATGCTGGCAATGCTGCCCACAGACACGATCTTGTCGAGCTTCTCAGCTTGATTCAGGTAGTCGCCGATATCGCAGAAGTGAATCTGACCACCGTGCTTCGCTGCGGGGTTCTTGACCAGCAGCGAGATCGCAATCGGCGCCCGACTTCCAAGGCCAAAGACGTTCCCGCCTTCCTTTCGCCGTATTTCCCCAGAGGTCCGGGCGTTGCCTCGCAGGTGGAATACGTAGATGCTGCTGAACTCGTCAGCTAAACATTTCCGTAGACCATCTGCGGTGTTGGCCTCAAGGAAGCCAGCGTTGGTGACAAATCCGATGACACCGCTGGAGCCTACGCGATCGCTAGCCCAACGAATTGCTCGGATGTAGCTGTCATATAGGCCCTTGGACAAGGCCGCTGCGGAGCGCTCTGAGTACGTAGCGCGGATGCGGCCATCAAGATGCTGGTAGGCGACGTTCTGATTGTTGTCGTTTTGGTTGCTCTGACCGATTGAGTACGGCGGATTACCAATGATGACCCGGATGTCCAGCTTCTTCTGCCGCTTGCGCCGCGCGCTGTTGTCCACCAGCAAGGCATCGACCAGGTCTTCCTTCTCGTACATCTGGAAGGTGTCTGTCAGGCAGATGCCTTCGAAGGGCTGGTATTTACCGCCGACGATGCCGTGGTAGACCGCTTCGATGTTGATGGCGGCGATGTAGTAGGCCAGCAGCACCAGTTCGTTGGCGTGAATCTCGTGTTTGTACTTGTGAGGTAGGTGCTCGGGCGCGATCAGGCCACTTTGCAGCAAGCGGGTGATGAACGTGCCGGTGCCGGTGAAGGGGTCGATGATGTGGACGCCCTTGCTGCCCAGCGTCTGGCCAAACTCTGTCTCCAGGATGTGGGCGACGCTGTGAATGATGAAGTCCACCACCTCGACCGGCGTGTAGACGATGCCCAGCCGCTCGGTCATCTTGGGGAAGGCGTTGCGGAAGAACTTGTCGTACAGCTCGACGACGATCTTCTGCTTGCCGGCCGCGTTGTCTATGCCCGCGGCGCGCACCTTCACGCTGTCGTAGAAGCGCTGGAGGGTGTCGGCCTCCTTGTCGAGCCGGTGCTCCTGCAGTACGTCCAGCACGCCCTGCATGGCCAGCGACATGGGGTTGTGCTGGGCGAAGCTGTAGTCTTCGAAGAGCGCATCGAACACCGGCTTGGTGATGAGGTGCTGGGCCAGCATTTCGATGACCTCGCCATCGCTGATGCTGCCGTTCAGGTCGTCGCGCAGCTCGTTGGCAAAGGTGTTGAAGGCCGCGCGCTCCTTCTCATTGGCCGGGTCTTCAACGATGGCTGTGATGCGGTCGATGTGGGTGCGGGCAATCTTGGCGATGTCATTGGCCCAGTCTTCCCAATGGTGACGATTGCCCACCTTCTGCACAAGCTTGGCGTAGATGGCTTTCTCGATCTCCCCGATCTCGAACGGCAGGGAGGTCTGAGCGTCCTGGCCGTAGGGCTTGGGCGTCGGCTCGCCGATGGTGAAGCCGCCCTTGCCGGCATCTTTGTTCTTCGGGCCCTTGGCTTTCTCCGCCTTCTTCTGAATCTTGTCGGTGATAGCGACAACTTCCATCTTGCTCGTGTCGCGCCCGATCAGGTCCAGCTTGTTAACCATCGCGTCAAAGCGATCGTCGTGCGAGCGCAGCGCCTGCAACACCTGCCACACGACGGCATAGGTCTTGTTGTCATTCAGCGCGTCATGCGGCTCCACGCCGGCGGGTATGACCACCGGCAGGACGACATAGCCGCGCTTCTTGCCCGGGGCGTTGCGCATGACGCGACCGACCGACTGCACCACGTCCACCTGTGAGTTGCGAGGCGTCAGGAACAGCACTGCGTCAAGTGCCGGCACATCAACGCCTTCGGACAGGCAGCGCACGTTACTGAGGATGCGGCAGGTGTCGTCGGCAGCATCGGCCTTGAGCCAGGCGAGCTTGGCTTCCTTCTCGCTGGCGTTCATGCTGCCGTCCACATGCTCTGCTTCACAGGCCAGGGTCGAGGCGGCATCGTCCTCCTCGGTCGCCTGATAGGCCTCGACCACCGCACGGAACATGCCGGCGATGTTCTTGGAGCTGACCTTGTGGGTTTTGGCCCCCTTGCTCACCTCGATGACCTGACAGAAGGCGACAGCGCGCTTCATGGCTTCGTGGTCGCCGTTCAGCTCCTCGGCGAGTCCTTGCTTGGCTAAGGCCTTCCAGCAACCGATGATCTTGGCTGCGTCGTCGACCTTGAGCTGGTTGTTTTCATCCTTCAGCAAGGACTGGATACGGCGGCTGACGTGGCTCTCCTCCACCGACAGCACGATGACCTTGTAGTCCACCAGCAGGCCGCGCCTAACGGCCTCGGAGAACGTGATGACGTACAGCTCAGGGCCGTACAGGGCCTCGTCGTCCATCGAACAAAGGGCCACGCTGTCCTGTTCGGCCTTGGCCTTGGCACTGTCGCCATAGATGCGCGGCGTGGCCGTCATGTAGAGGCGCTTGGCTGAACGGATGTACGCAGCGTCGTGCACCTTGACGAAGTTGCTCTCGTCTTCGTCACCGAACGTGGCGCCCGTGGTGCGGTGAGCCTCGTCGCAGACGATGAGGTCGAAATCAGCCAGGCCGTGACCTTGCTGGGCACGGTGGATGACATCGATGGAGTGGTAGGTGCTGAAGACCACACTCATGTGCGCGGCGTCGTGCCGCCTGGCCATCTCGCTGGCCAGGCGGCCTGGTTCGGTCGTGGCGGGGTAGCGCAGTTCGTGGGTGAAGGTCTGGACGCTGTCGTCGTCTTTCTGGCGCTTCTTCCCAACATCACTGTCCGAGCAAACGGCGAAGCTGTGCAACGGAGTGGCGCTTTCCTGGGTCCACTCGGTCAGGGTCTGCGACAGCAGGGACAGGCTGGGTACCAGAAACAGTACGCGCTTGCCCTTGCCGGCCAAGGCTTCGGCGATCTTCAGGCTCGTAAACGTCTTACCCGTCCCGCAGGCCATGATGAGCTTGCCTCGGTCGACGTTTTCAAGGCGGGACAGAGTCTCATCCAATGCACGTTGTTGATGCGGCCGGAGCTGCTTTTTGACCTTGAGCACCGGCGCGGCCTTGGGCTGGTACTGGGCCCAGTCAATCTGACTGTTCTCCAGGTCGTTCAAGTCGATCTTGCTGACGGGCGGCTGCTGGTCGCGCAGAGCCTCTTCGGCATGCGTGCTCCAGTGGTTCGTCGTGCTGACGATGACGCGATGGGCGAAAGGCTTCTTGCCCGAGGCAGTGAAGAAGCTGTCGATGTCGCTCTTCTGCAGCCGGTAGTCCTCGGCGTACAGCTTGCACTGGATCGCGTGGATTTCGCCCGTGCCGTGCGTCTTGGCGACCAGGTCGATGCCAGCGTCCCGCTTGTCCAGCCCCTGGATCGCCGCCCATTCACCGTAGGTCCAGACCTCGCTGTAGAGGTCTCGGTAGGTGGCCTCATTTCGCAGGTAGCAGAGTATCAACTCTTCGAAGTACGTTCCTTTTTCACGCTCGGACTGGGAAGATTGACGGTAGCACTCGAGGATCTCTTGCAGCGGGGTCATGGGCGCTCGGACTTCGGCTCCGGGTAGTGTTGGCGGGGTGAGGAGGATGTTACACACGTGACGAGAATGATCACGCCCGGGTCGCATCCGGCATTTCGCTGTTTTGGTGTTCTTGCCTCTCCGCCCTTGTGCAGGCGTGTTCCCGTTCATAGCAGATCAGACACCCGTCAGACTACGTTACAAGCTCCCGATGAAGGCATCGACATAGCTGACTACGATAGAGACCCAATGCCGATGACCGACCATGACCCAACTTGCAGTTGAGTTCGAGATATCAGACGGCGAGCTCCGCCTCGTCTACCGACCACGGGATGACACCAGCTGGGTTCGCGATAGGTTCGAGCGCGGCGAAGGACTGTTGGTGAAAGGTACCTTCCATCTCACGCAGCAGGACCTCGTCGAAGAGCCCGCAGACGCGGCAACCAGCGGCGCGGACAACGACGAGATCCCATGGGTGAACGACGATCGATTGGTGTTTGCTGTCGCCATTGCCGATGGCGAGTACTTCCGGTTCAAGCCTGAAGTGCTCGGATTCGAGACACCGGTCCTCCTGCACCGAGATTCGCGGCCCGATTGGAAGTGGTTCAGTGCCGAACGCAAAGTGTCCGTCCTCGGCATCATCGAAAGCCTCGGTCTCGAGCGCATCGTCATTGGCGGCCCGGAACCGGACGCCATCCCGACCACAGAGTACGAGCGGTTGATCAGCCAGTTCCCTACGCCGCACGAACTGCGCCGCTATGTCCAAGCGCGAGTCAGCACCGTCGTTCGCCAATACACGGAGCCGGCGATCGACGCTGAAGCAATGCTGAATGCGTACGTCGACAGGAGGACAACAGCTACCGCACCCGACCTAGAAGCACCCTTTCGCCGGTTCGATGTCGCCAAGTACGCCTTAGCACTGCAACGGCTTCAGGCGATGCTTGCCAACGAGGCGGGGACATCTGAGGCGCAGTGGCAACTGGAGATCGTGGAGATCATCCTCCTGCTAAACCCCAGGTACATCAAGGCCTTTACCGAGGTCAGGCTATGGGATGCCGATGACGCCACCTGGCGGCGCATCGACATTCTCTTGGTCGATGCGTCCGGCAACGTTGACGTCATCGAGATCAAGAAGCCGATGGGCAAACCCATCATGCTGCCGGCTCGCTACCGGGACCACCACCTCCCAATGCGCGATCTGATCGGCGCCATGGGCCAGGTTACACACTACCTCAGGCACCTGAACCGATGGGGGCCGACCGGCGATTCTTATCTTACCCACTTGCTCGGACCCCAGCTGCCTGCGGGGTTCAAGATCCGCATCATCAACCCCACTGGCATAGTGATCACGGGGCGCAGCAACGCTCTGTCTGATGCTCAGCGGAGAGAGTTTGAAGTACTGCGTCGCGACTCCAAGGGCGTCGTCGACATCGTGACCTACGACGACCTGTTGGCACGCCTGCAAGTGGTCCTGGATCAGCTTCGTGGGGGCCCCGCAGTCAGCGCAGCACCGGAATCTCCGCCTACCCAATAGGCTGGTGCGACACGATGGTGCCTTCCAACTCGTAGCTACGACACCCGGGACTTGGTAACGTTACATCAGCTTGGTACGGCTGATGGGGAGCAGGTCACTGTAGCCGAACGCCACCAGGCTACTCGATGACTACGTAGAAGGGATCTGACTGTCCCACCAGTCGGTTGTCGCGCTTGCGAATCAAAAACGCCTCAACAAAGTGCACGCCGCGGTACTCCAGTCCTTCCGAACGACTCGTGCCATCGTCGGATGGATAAAACTCGCCCCGAAGTGCACCCGCACGAGATGCCACCTTGTCAGTGTTCGTCACGCGCCATTGAACTTTGTATTCTGCTGAGAACGGCATGCCATGGACTCCGCTGGCATTGAACCGTACCCAATTGCCAGGCTGCAATGCCTCTGCCGACTGGATGGTCCGAACGGTATTCCCATAATGACCTGTCCTTAGCTCTGCGGCCACCCGCACAACATGTTGTTCTGGAGCCTTGCGCCATGTAGGCCTTCGAACGTGGGGCAAATGCCGTAGCTTCGCAGGTACTGCGGCGGCGCCCAGAGTCTTAACCTTTTCCACTAGGTCCTGGAAGTGGTTGCCCAGGACCAACTCGCCTGCGGTTGATGCCTCACTGACCTGCTCTGCAGCCCGTTTCGCCTCGCCAGCAGCAAAGTTGTCGCCGAACACACGTTGCCACTTACCGATGCTTTCATCGCGGTCTGGCTCCGAATACGCATCGTCAATCCAGCCGCGGTAAAGGTTTACCTTGTCGCGAAAGTTTCCATATTGCGTTTGGTCCCAGCCGCCTGCTTGGTCCTCTTCAGGCAGCTTTGGATTGGGTACTACCGGGACGTTCGGTCGAACCTGCAGCCAGTCATCCAGACGACCGACCAGTGTCTTGAGCGTCGTAGACAAGTCGGCAAACTGCACACTGTCACGGTCACTTTCATAGACCTGCAACCCCATCAGCGTTGTCAGCAAAAACGATGGGCACGTAAAGTTGCCCTTGATGTCGCGCATGTACTTCAGTAGCCGGGTGACCTTCTTCAAATCATTCCCGCCGGCGACGCCATTCTTGCTTTTCACCCACTCCGTATATGCAGACGGTGCCGAGGCCTCGAACTTGTCGCTATTTCGATTACAGACCTCGTACTGACCTGCATAGAGCCGGTTGACCACACAGGGCGCAACGTCGATCTTGCGCTCACCTGCGTACTCAACTGTGGCGCAGTGCGAAAAACGACGGACTTTCCCATCGTACGCAGGAAGCTGACCGAGTTTGGTAGCAAGCTCGTTCACGTAGTCCTTCGGTGCCCAGCCCTCCTTGGCCTCGACGAATACCAGCAGATCAGCGTCGAACGGTTGCCCAGACTGAGGTTTGATGATGGTCTCGTGGGCCCAAGAACCCTGCGGAGCGAACGATATGATTTTCGGGCCCCAGGCAAGGGCGCGAACTGCGTTCTCAACAGCAACAATGCTGTCCTCCAGCAAGCGGAGACGCGTGCTATTCAGATTGACATGGTCGTCAAGGAAAGTCCTAAAGTGTTCGTGCAGCTTCATCAGACCCCCAACAGGTTCAGCTTGCTCACGGCTTCAGCAACAAGCTTCTCAACTGCATGTTTAGCCTGTGCTTCTGACTTCTTGCGAAGTCGGTTGTAGAGCCAGTCGAACACCAGTGGATTGCTCGCACGGTGCCGGTAAATGGCGTCTTGCAATGCACGCGAGCTCAGCGTCAGCTCCTCCGCAGAAGCGCCGGTGAGAGCTTTTTCCCAAACTTTTTCGATTTCACCCTTCAGTGTCGTCAACGATTCGACGGTGTCCTCTTGCTTGCGATATTCCCGCAAGACAAAGCTGACCATCGGTAAGACTGGAAGACCCACCGAGATGATGAGCTCGTCGAGCTTGAGCCCTTGATGAAGACCAAAGGCAAACAGCGCAACACCAAGAACTCCAGCGATGCAGAAAAGTACCGCTGAATACGTTCGTCGCACCCGCAAGTCGTAGACCACGTTCGTTCGCTGGCACAGAAGCCGCCCCAATGGCAATGGCAATCTGTTGATGGCGCCTTCGTACCAGCTTTCCAGTCCTTTCTTCTCCCTGTCGGAGATCTGGCCTGGCGCAATAGCACGCAGCTCTTCAGGGTCCACTCGACTACCGGCGACCAACTTGTTCCAGTCAAGCTTCAAGACCTCGGTGTCGAATTGCTCCTGAACCTTGGCTCCCGCCTTGCTACATGCTCGCTGCTTCGGTGAGAGGACTCCCACATCGAGAAGCAGTAGGGCTATAGAAGCGAAGCCAATATAGGATCGGATAGCCGGAAAATCAGCACTGAAAAGCAGCACCAACAACGGCAGTATCAGGGCTGTGATCGCTACGAAGTTCTGATAATTCTTCGCGCGGGAATAGAAGCGCCGCTGCGCGCGCAACAGTTCCAGTCGTTCAGGCTTGTTCTGCTCAATGTCGATTCGATGTTCCATGGTCATTGGTGGTCCTTCCCTTTTCAGTGTTTTGTAGAGGTAGCTGCGGCGTTTTGGATGAACAGTGGCGTCGTCCCCGCCTTCGTGTGTGGGGCTCTGGATGCTCTCCACCGCCAGCCCAAACATCGGTCACAAGCCACTCCTCGAAGTAATCGAGCCACTCAGCGGCCCAAGGCAGATAGGTCTCTTTAAAGCGCATCTGTGGCACCCATTCGCGCGCCCGCGGGAGCCAAAGACACAACTTCGTGCCCTCCCCTTTATGCGGGTAGACGTGCGGCAACTTCCGCCCTGCGGCGAGCTCCTTGGGGTCCGGGTCCATCACCATCAGCTCAGGGAAATTGGAAGGGTAGACTTTTAGAAGACATTGGTAGACCCGGGCCATTGGTGTTGGAGCCACCTTGAATCCAAACCTGAGCTCTCGGCCCTGGACAAACTCCAGCGTCGATTCTGGCCACCTCAGCGCCTTCAATTCGGCGTGACGCTGGGCAAGGCTCGGAAGACGTGGTGGAGGCTTCACTCTGACGGTCCTCCGAAATAGGTATGTGCGCGGGCCGGTGTGATGACCGACGCTGCACCTGCAATCACGAAACCCGCCTGCTTCAACGTCCGGAAGCTCTCACGCCGTTGCGCGCTGTGCTGCAGCACGGCCTGCTTTGCACGCGGGCCGAACGCGGTCTCTACGGCCTTCGAAACCGTGTCTAGTCCATTGTTTCCCTCAATGGCAACAAGCAACCCATCCAGATCGGTCACGAACTTTTTCTGCCATTGTGAAAACGCCTGCTGGCGTTTTGAATCATTCATGGAGGCAGCCAGGTTGTCAGCCTGCGCGCACGGGTTCATCAAGGTCCAGATTTCCTTGCCCGACTGAAAAATCTCGCGCTCAAACAGATCTGGCAGAAGCTCAACGATGTCGAAGAACAAGTCCAGAGGACCATCGTGTGGCTTCGGCGCCAAGATTACGTAGGCCTTCGCAAACAGACTCGTCAAAAAGACTGAGGTCGGCGCAATGTCAGAACCCGCTTCCAACTCTCCGAAAGAAACATTGCGATGCATCTTCCCTAACTGGACGAACCTGCTCAGAAGACGGGCAAATACCTCGTCCGCCTCCGGTAGCGGAACGAGGTCGGCCTTGCGCACCTCTGCAAAATGGCTATTCGTAAAAGTGGGTTGAAACGGGATCAAAGCTCTCCTGCCTCGATCATGCGGATGAGTGTTGAAATGTCCGCTCCGTAGTTCTTGGGCGGCGGTGGTGCCTTGTGTTGGTCAGCC
>NZ_JACBGE010000045.1 GCF_021401345.1 Hydrogenophaga sp. NFH-34 | reverse complement strand
GGCACCGCTGGGCTACGTGCCGCCGGCCGAGTTCGAGGCCAACTACTATCGCACTCTTGAGCAGCAGGCCACGTCGGCCTGACTCAAGCCAACGGGCCTCCGTGAAACCCGGGGCGGTTCACAGTCCCGTACAGTTCGAGCAAGCTCAAAAAGCTTAGGCCGGTGTCAACGGAACCGGCAGCAGCCCAAAGCTTGTGCGTGCTTCCGATCGACAAGCGTTGGATCTCCTTCAGCGAGTTGGCCCACCTCGAGCCATTCGATGTTGTCTAGCTTGAGCCGAGTTACTTGTTTGAATGCATCCACTAGGTGAGCTTCCACGTTGGCTGGTGTGCCTTTTGGCTTGAGTTCTGCACGCAATGTCATGGTCTCTCTGTGGCCCAGAGTCTCTACGACAAGCTGCGCACCATTGATCTCCGGCACTCGACTCAGCAATTCTTCGATGTTGCGTGGATAGACAAAAACCTCGCGCACTTTTACACCCTGGCCGACGCGGCCTTGCAGAAGACCAATGCGATCAACGAGGCCGTCTTCTGTCTGGCTCAACGCCTGAGCGACGTCGCCTGTGCCGAATCGAACCAATGGCCACCCGCTTTCCAGTGTCGTGACCACGATCTCACCTGTGCTGCCGACTGGCAAGGGCTCGCCCGATACCGGGTCGCACACCTGGACCAGGCGTTCAGGGTGAATGCGGTAGCCCTCAAGTCCATCTTGTTCGTACCCGATGAGTCCAAAGTCTCCGGTCGCATAGGCGGAGAACGTGTTGATGGCATAGCGCTGCTCAAGATCGCGTCGCTTGTGCATCCAGTTGCCCATTTCTCCACCGAGCATGGCATTTTTGACGCGCCAGTCACGAGGCAACTGGTACCCCATGCGTTCCAAGGTCTCGATCAAGGTAATGAAGAAGCTGGTGGACGCGCAAATACACGTGATGTCCAACTCCAGAATCAGTTGGGCTTGCTGTTCAGCGCCGCCCGGACCACACGGGATGATCGTGGCCCCGGTAGATGCGATTCCTTGGTCAAGCAAAAGACCTGCGGGCACAAGGTGGTAAGACCAGGTATTCAGCACGCGATCGCCGGGGCCGATGCCTGCTTGGTTAAAAACTTGCGCGAAACCACGCCCGGTGACATCGCTTGAAAGCTCTGGTTCATAGATCGGCCCTGGAGACACAAAGATGCGTCGAATGTCGTGAGTGTCCGCGGCCAGGAACCCGCCAAAAGGGGGATGTGCTCTTTGGAGGGCGAGTAGTTGGTCTTTGGTCGTGACGGGCAGACGGGCAAGATCACTGGCGCCGCATAAGTCGGCCGGCGCCATATTCGCCCGCTCATAGATGTCTCGTATGGCTGGGGCCTTCCGGTAAGCGTGGGTCTGAATGCGCTGAAGTGCTGCGAATCGGTTGGAGCATGGGGGCGTGGTCATGGTTCGGAACCTTGGTTCATTTGCCGGTGAAACGCGGCGCACGTTTTCCCTCGAAGGCCTCAAGCCCCTCTTGAAGGTCGGCGCTGAAAGCATGAACTTCTGACGCCAGCAGCTCCAAGCGAAGTGCCGTGTCCTCTGATTGATCGAGCCCGTCGTCAACCAGAGCCTTCATGCGCTGAAGGCCCAGAGGGCTCTTGGTGGCAATGGTGTCGGCCACCTTCTGGGTCGCTGCGTCGAGCTGCGAGTCGTCCACGACCTGATTCACCAACCCGGCTTCTCGCATGTCCTCGGCTGAAACGAACTCCCCGGTGTAGAGAAGGTACTTGGCGCGGGTCGGGCCAATCACACGGGGGAGACGGACCGAGCCGCCACCTCCAGGAAGCAGACCGTAATTGGCGTGTGCATCGCCAATCTTTGCGCTTTTTGCAGCGATGACAAGATCGCAGCACAGCACCAACTCCAGCCCCCCCGCGAGGGTAATGCCGTTCAGCGAGGCAATGACCGGCTTGGGGAACCGGTCCAGGCGGTTCATCGTGCGCAAGACACCCGCGAGGAAGACGCTCGTGCCGTTCTCGCCCAGTTGACCCCGCACGTACTTAAGGTCCGCCCCAGCGCAGAAGGCGCGGCCGGTACCGGTAAGAACAACGGTCATGACGTCGGTGCTCTCCAGCGCCTGGTCCAGCCCCTTGTCGATGGCTTGGAGCACTTCTGGGGTGAGCGAGTTCATTGCGTCGGGGCGATTCAGGCGGATCCAAAGAGATCGATTCCGGACTTCGGTAACCACCACTGACTCTGACATGTCTTCTCCATTCTCGGCGTGCTTAGGGACCTCACATTTTTTCATTTGACTATCGAGTAAGTAACTTGGTGGTTTCCATTACTTACAGTAAAAACAAGTTACCGTAGAGTAAAAAAAGAGGAGCCCACATGAAGTCATCTAGTCAAAGCAGTCAGCTACCGTTGACAGGCGTCAAGGTAGTGGAGTTCGAAGGAATCGGCCCCGGCCCGTTGGCGGGCTTTCATCTGGTACAGCTCGGCGCGAGCGTGACCCTGGTCGCACGCCCAAATCGAGGGGCTCTGCCAGCAGAAATGACCCCGCCTACCGATAGCTTGATCAACCGCGGCAAACATCGTGTCGCGCTGAACTTGAAGACGCCACACGACAAAGTGGCTGCAATCGACTTGATTGCCCAAAGCGATGCCTTGATTGAAGGGAATCGTCCAGGGGTGATGGAGCGGCTGGGTCTGGGGCCTCAAGACTGCGCCAAGGTGAACCCCCGCCTCGTCTACGGCCGCATGACGGGATGGGGGCAGGATGGTCCGCTGGCCCAAGCCGCAGGCCATGACATGAACTACGTGGCCCTAACCGGACTGATGTCACTGACCGAAACGCCTGGTCATCCTCCGATTTTGCCTCCCACGGTCTTGGGAGATGCGGCGGGGGCCTTGGGCCTGACGATGGGAATCGTTGCTGGGCTGTTCGCCGCGAGAAGTGGCGAAGGAAAGGGCTGCGTAGTCGATGGAGCGATCGTGGATGTGCTGGCCCTTCTGGCGCCCTTGGTTCAGCTTCTGCGCAAGGGTGGAGCCCTCGAAGGGGTGGAGCCCAGCGTGTTTCATGACTCACCGTTCTATGACCGGTATCGGTGTTCAGACGGTCGCTACATCACGGTGGGTGCTATCGAGCCTCAGTTCTATGTGCTTCTTCTGGAAAAGATGGGGTTGTCGGACGTGGATCCCTCTCAGCAGATGAACAGGGCCTCTTGGCCCGCACTGAAAGCCCGAATGGCTGAGGCATTTGCGTCGAGGTCAAGCAGCTATTGGACTGGAGAGCTGGAAGGCACAGATGCCTGTTTCGCACCAGTCCTCACCTTGGGAGAGGCAGCGAAGCATCCCCACAACGCCAGTCGAGGTCTGTATCGCGTGACCGACGAGGGTGATGTAGAGACGGCGCGGGGCTTGCGTTTCCTGCCTCTGGTCGATCCAGACCTTTTGAGATCGCCCCAATGAGGGTTTATCCCTCTCTCTTTTTTTAAGTTTTACTTTAAAGTAAAACCATTGCACGGCGGGTAAAGTTGAGCGATTCCGCCAGTATTCAAGAGCCATAAGGAAACTGAGCATGAATGACATCTACGTGATTGGGGTTGGCATGACGCCGTTTGGCCGACACCTCGACCTTGACATGAAAGCCCTTACTAGGCAGGCGGTGGAGGCAGCCCTTGCAGATGCCGCCATGCAGAAGGAGCAGTTAGAAGCGGCCTTCTTTGGCAACACTTCTCAAGGACACATGGAAGGGCAGCACATGATTCGCGGGCAGATTGCCTTGCGCGCCATGGGCATTGGCCGGATTCCGGTGGTGAACATTGAGAACGCCTGCGCGAGTGGATCATCTGCGTTTGCGCTGGCGTGCAGTCACTTGAAGTCCGGAGCGGGCGACGTCGCTCTCGCGGTGGGAACCGAGAAGATGTTCTCTACCGACAAGGCGCGGATGTTCTCCGTGTTTGACAGTGCTTGGGATATCTCCCGTGCACAAGAGATTCGAGATTCCCTGATGAAGCTGGGCAGGGAGGTGTCCGTACCCGAAGGATCGACCTCGCCTAAGCCGTACAGCGTCTTCATGGACGTATATGCCGCCTTCGCGCGTTCGCACATGCGGACATTCGGTACGACCCAGCGGCAGCTCGCGGCTGTGGCGGCCAAGAACCACAACCATTCGGTTCATAACCCGCTCTCCCAGTACCGAGTGGCATACACCATCGACGAGATCCTAGCGGCGCCACCCATCACCTATCCGCTGACTTTGCCAATGTGTTCACCAATCTCAGATGGTGCCGCAGCCGCAATTTTGTGCACCGGCAAGGCCCTTAAACGCCTCAACTTGGACGCAAGCCGAGCGATCCGTGTACTCGCTTCGGTGGTGCAAAGCGGATCAGATCGCGATGAGTCCGACTACCGCTCCCACTGCACAGCGTTGGCGGCCACCAAGGCCTACGAATTGGCCGGTGTGGGAGCCGCAGACATATCGGTGGCCGAAGTCCATGACGCTACCGCCATGGGCGAAATCATCCAGTCCGAGAACCTTGGCTTCTGCGAGTTCGGCATGGGCGGTGTCATCGCGGAGCGCGGTGAGACAAGCATCGGAGGGCGGATCCCTATCAACCCATCTGGTGGTCTGGAGTCCAAGGGCCACCCTGTAGGTGCGACCGGGCTTGCACAGATACATGAGCTGGTAACTCAACTACGAGGGGAGGCAGGGACGCGCCAGGTGGAAAGTGCCCGGCTTGCGCTCGCCGAGAACGGCGGGGGCCTGGAAGGGATTGAAGAAGCCGTGGCCTGCATAACGATTCTTGGCCGCTGAATCACAGAACTAAGACGAACAAGGAGACAACATGGACATTCAAAATGTAGTGGCACTCGTCACTGGAGCAGGATCGGGCCTGGGCCTGGCCACCTGCCAGGCGCTGGTAGCGGAGGGCGCCAAGGTGATGGCAGTGGACGTTGATGAAGAACGCTTGGTCAACAACGTATTGCCCCTAGGGTCAAGCGTTCGCATTCAACGGGTCGACGTGTCCAACGATGCTGAGGTGAAGGCTGCCGTCGAGTTTGCGGTGCAGGCCTTTGGCTCTTTGCAGGTGGCCGTGAACTGTGCTGGCATTCTTGGGCCGTGCAAAACCTTGAGCAAAGGCGAACTGTTTCCCCTTTCGCTCTGGAACCAGGTGATTGCCGTCAACCTCACGGGCACGTTTAACGTCATCCGCCACGCGAGCCTTGCGATGTCGCGAAACACCGCCAGCGAGGACGGCGAGCGAGGTGTGATCGTGAACACCTCTTCTGGAGCCGCTTGGCAGGGACAGATGGGTCAGGCAGCCTACAGCGCAACGAAGGCTGGGGTGATGGGAATGACTCTCCCAGTATCCCGTGATCTGGCACAGCACGGGATTCGAGTCGTCGCTATTGCGCCCGGCCTGTTCGAGACGGGCATGTCCGCCGGCATGCCGCCCAAGGTCTCTCAGGGGCTGATCGATAACTCGATCCTCTTCCCCCACCGGATGGGGCGACCGCAGGAGTTTGCCTCACTGGTTCAACACATCGTCGAAAACGCTTACTTCAACGCCACCACCATCAGCCTGGACGCGGGAACCCGCTGACGGTCAGCATCTAAATAGAGAGAACTGAACCTATTCAGGGACTGACTGAAAAGGAGTTTCCATGCAAATAAGACGACCGATGGATCGCGGAGGAATGAATGAGTGATCTGCCAAAGGGAAAGCACGCTGAGATCGTGCTTTCCGCAAGCCATCTGCTTTTGAAGTTTGGGGGAATCGTGGCCCTGAACGATGTCTCCATTGATGTGCGCGACGACGAGTTGTTGGCGGTGATCGGTCCTAACGGAGCCGGCAAGTCGTCGCTGATGAATTGCCTGAGTGGCTTCTATCGTCCCAAGGCAGGCGAAATCCGTCTTGGCGAGCACTCCATCAGAGGCATGGGCACGCACGAAGTGGCGGCCCGCGGATTGGCCCGCACGTTTCAAGGTACTCACATCTTCTCTGGCATGACGGTGATTGAGAACCTGATGGTGGGGCGCCACTTGCATATGCGTACCAACCTGATCCAGTCCTTTTGTCATTTCGGTCCTGCTGTGCGCGAAGAGGTGGCTCACAGGGAAGCGGTGGAGGAAATCATCGAGTTCCTGGAAATCGAGTCGATCCGGCACACGCCAGTGGGTAGCTTGGGTTATGGGCTTCGCAAGCGCGTCGACCTTGGGCGTGCTCTCGCACAGGATCCCAAGATCCTTCTCATGGATGAGCCAATGGCCGGTATGAATACCGAGGAGAAGGAAGATCTGGCCCGGTTCATTCTGGATGTTAGAGAAGCCAAACACATCCCGATCGTGCTGGTCGAGCACGACATGGGGGTTGTCATGGACCTGGCGGATCGCGTGGCTGTGCTGGACTTTGGCCGAAAGATTGCTGAGGGTACACCCAAGGAAATTCAAGTCGATCCAGCCGTATTGAAAGCATATCTGGGTGAGGGGGTGGCATGAACATTCGCATGGCAACACTGCCGCAACTGCTGCGTGACCACGCCAGACGCTCACCGCAGCGACTCTCGCAGCGGCACAAGACGCGTGGTATCTGGCGCGAGTACGACTTCTCACAGGTTCAGCGCAATGTCATGGACTTGGCCTTGGGTCTCCACAAACTGGGCATTCAACGCGGAGAAACGGTCGCAATCATTGGTGAGAACGAGCCTCAACACTACTGGGCCGAATACGCGGCACAGGCAGTCGGGTGCAAGGTGATCTCACTGTATCCGGACCTCACAGCAGATGAAGTGCAGTACCTGCTGGATGACAGTGAGGCCGTCTGTCTCTTTGCACAGGATCAGGAACAGGTGGACAAAGGGTTGGCGGTGAAGACGGCCACTCCAAACCTGCGGCACATCGTGTACTGGGACGACACGGGCATGTGGTCGTACCAAGACCCTATCTTGCGCAAGTTTCATCAGTTGCAAAGGGAGGGGCAGTCCCTTTGCGAAAAGGATGAGCTGCTTTACGACCGTCTCGTTGATCAGGGCCGACCTGACGACATCGCAGTGCTTTCGTACACCTCAGGCACCACAGGCAAGCCCAAGGGGGTGATCCTTTCTCATCGTAGCTTGGTCGACAACGCCCAACGTCTGGTCAATGCTACGAAGGCTAGGCCTGGTACTCAGTACCTGAGCTATATCGCGCCAGCCTGGGCCACAGAGCAGTTCATGGGTCTGGCCCTGGGAATTGGCCTTCCCATGGTGGTCAACTTTCCTGAGGGCCCCGAGCAAGTTCTTGAAAACATTCGGGAGCTGGCAGTCGAGGCCATGACGTTTGCACCGCGCCAATGGGAAAGCATGGCCTCTTCAGTGCAGGCCCACATGCTCGACGCGGGCCATGTGCGGCGAGGCGTCTACGAGTGGGGTTTGAAGGTTGGGCATGCTGTGCACGTCGCTCGCTTGGACGGCAAGCCCGTGTCTTGGTGGAACCGGGCCTTGCTCCCCCTCGCCGATGCGCTGGTCCTCAGGCCGTTGAGAGACCAACTCGGCCTGACCCGACTGCGGGTGGCCATCTGCGGAGGTGCCACCATGGCCCCAGATGTGTTCCGCATGTTCCATGCGATGGGCGTTCCATTGAGAAACATCTATGGCTCAACCGAGGTAGGGCTGTTGACAAGCCATCAGGGAGACCGTTTTGACCTGGAAACCGTGGGTCACTGGATGCAGACGCACCCCGAGGCGGGTTCTCCACTGGAATGGATGCTGACAGCAGACGGAGAGTTGTGCGTAAAGGGGGGGAGCTCGTTTCTGGGTTACTACCGACGCGAAGGCTCTGTCGAGGCAAAGGTCAAAGACGGGTGGTACCAGACCGGAGATGCGGTTACCAAGACGGACCGAGGCGAACTTGTCTTTTTGGAGCGTGTGTCCGACCTGAAGCGTCTCGCCGATGGCCAGACGTTCCCGCCGCAGTTTGTTGAGACCCGTCTGCGCTTCAGCCCATTCATCAAGGACATCATGACCGTCGGAGATGAAAGGCGCGACTTTGTTGCCGCACTCATCAACATCGACATGGGAGTGCTGTCTCGCTGGGCAGAAGACAAGCGCATTGGTTTCTCGACCTTCACGGATCTCTCGCAGCGCCCGGAGGTGGCCGACCTCCTTAGCAATGAAATCTCCCGGGTAAACCAGTTCCTGCCGGCCCACGCGAGGGTCCGCCGTTTCGCCAACTTTCCGAAGGAGCTTGACCCGGATGAGGGCGAGTTGACCCGATCGAGAAAGCTGCGTCGAGAGTTTCTGGAAGATCGGTATTCGGCGCTGATTCAAGGTCTTTACAACGGGGCGTCTGAAGTGACTGTGGACATACCGGTGACCTATCAGGATGGACGTCGCAGCCAGTTCACCGCGCAGGTATTCATTCGCGACGTAGCGGCTGCCGACCAGACGGCCAAGGCCGGTATTTCAAATGGGAGAAAGCGATGATTGATTTCCTCAATTACCTCATCAATGGCGCATTGACGGGCCTCTTATATGCACTGATTGCCATGGGTTTTGTGGTGATCTATCGGGCATCAAAGGTGTTCAACTTCGCGCAGGGGGAGCTGGTCGTCTTCGGCGGGTATATGGTTTGGTGGACAGTGATTCAAATGGGAATGCCGCTGTGGATCGGCCTGCCAGTGGCATTCGTGAGCGCAGCCATCTTTGGCTTGATGATCGAGCGGATCTTCTTTGCGCGACTGGTCGGTGAATCCATTTTTTCCATGGTGATGGTGACCATAGGTCTTCTGATCCTCATTCGGGGCGTGGTCTTGGTCATGTTTGGTCCACAGGTCCGCGCCTTTCCGATGGTTTTTCCAATTGATCCGCTGATCTTTGGTGACATCCTGATTTCTCGCTCGATGCTCTATGGCGGGTTACTCACGATTGCCCTTGGCTTTGGACTTTCGTGGTTTTTCAACAAAACGCGTACGGGTTTGACGATGACCGCCGTGGCTGAAGACCATCAGGTGGCGATGTCAATGGGTATCTCCGTGCAGCGATCCATTGCCTTTGCCTGGATTCTCGGCTCTGTGCTTTCCACCCTGGGTGCCATGGTTCACCTGAGTGGCCGATCAATCAACATGCTGAGCTCCGACATCGGATTGGCAGCGCTTCCTGTGGCATTGCTCGCCGGCCTGGAATCTCTCGCAGGTTTGTTGCTCGCCGGAGTACTGGTAGGCGTGATTCAAGGTTTGGCATCGGCCTATCTTGATCCTCTGGTTGGCGGTGCCATTGGCTCTGTATTTCCATTCATCATCATGTTGCTGATGCTCTTGATTCGTCCAACCGGCATGTTCGGGTGGAAAACCATTGAAAGGGTTTGATCATGGATCCCGCTGGTATTTTTGCAACCTCCTATCGTCAGGACCAATCGCTTATCCGTACACGAAATCAAGCAATTGCCCTGTTGATATTTGTTGTGGCTCTGTTTGCCCTGCCGATGGTCGCCGAGGTTCGATCGGTGGCAGTGATGACGTCGATGCTGATCACTGCAGTGGTGGTTCTTGGTCTGCAAATCAATACTGGTTTGGCTGGCCAGGTCAATATAGGCCAGGCCGCCTTCATGGGGGTCGGTGCGTATTCGACGGCTGTGCTTGCCAGCAAACTGCACCTTCCATTCTGGCTGGCCCTGCCCGCGGGTGGGGTGTTTGCAGCGCTTTTTGGCCTCATTTTCGGTCTTGCTGCTGTCCGGATAAAGGGGTTCTACCTAGCGCTCACCACGATTGCTGCGCAGATCCTGTTTCACTTCTTTGTGCTCAATCTTCCACAAAAGTGGCTGGGTGGTTCAAACGGCATCACCCTGGAGCCTGCTGAGCTGTTTGGATTCAGGTTTGAGACGGATATAAGTATGTATTACCTGTGTCTCGTGGTCGCAATGATCATGATCGCTGGAGGATACGGCATTGCGCGTAGCCGACACGGACGAATCTTCGCCGCCGTTCGTGATGATGATGTGGCTTCAGGGATGATGGGCATCAACGTGGTGAGGACAAAAGCCCTGGCATTTTTGGTGGGTGCCTTCTATGCCGGTATTGGCGGAGGGCTGTGGGCATACTACGTTCGCTTTGTGGCGATTGACCAATTCACGCTGATTCATTCAATCTGGTTTATTGCCATGATCATCGTTGGCGGCATGGGCTCGATTACTGGCGCATTGATTGGTGTTTTCGTCATTCGCATGGCTCAGGAGTCCATCACCAGTATGGGGCCTGCACTGATCGAACGCATTCCATTTCTAGGCGGAGACTTGGTGTTCGCGGCCATGAATATTTTTCTTGGCAGCGTCATCGCTGGATTCCTGATTTTTGAGCCTCGCGGCCTGATGCATCGCTGGAATATTGCCAAACGGTCGTATCGGATGTGGCCCTACCCTTATTGAAATCGGCAGATGTTTCACCCCTCATTTATGCGCTGGTGGGTGGTTGAATTCGGTTGAACAGCGTGACCACATAGGAGACATTCAAATGATTCAGCAGACGATGGATTTCTCGGCCCGTGCCCGTCAGACCTTGGGTTCGGTAATAGTTATGGCCGCCTTGGGTTGCGCAAGTGCCGCTCACGCTCAGGTGACATACAACATCGCGGGTATCGCAGACTTCACTGGCCCATTCGCCGACATCATGAAGGACACAACAGCGTGCCGCCGCGGGGTAGTTGACTGGTGGAACGATGAGGTGGGTAAATCTCTTGGCGTGACCCTAAAAGTCAAGGAGTACGACTCTCGCTACGATGTCGCCCAAGTCGCCTCGCTCTGGCCAGGCATCAAGGCGGAGCTGAACCCTATCGCCATCTTCGGTCTCGGCGGCCCGGACAGCAACGCGCTGCAGCAGCGGCTACCCAACGACAAGATCCCGCTGCTGCTGGGCACGTCCGGTTATGGATTCGCGTGGAAGAGTGACAGTTGGGTGTTCAATGCCCGAGCTACATATCCGCATGAAGCGGCCGGCTTTTACGCCTGGTACCAGAAGAAGATGGGGGGCGCCCCGCTGAAGGTTGGGGTTATCTCATCGGAGGTTTCTCCTGCCTACGTGGACATTCACAAGGGCGTGGAACGATTCGCCAAGGACAACCCCCAGATCCTGGAGGTGGTGGAGACGATCTACACCGAGGCACAGCCGACAGACCTTACGCAGCAAGTGAATCGATTGCTCCGCAAAGGGGCGACGGTGATTCAGGTCTTCAACAACACGGCATCGGTGGTGGCAACCCGTCGTGCCCTGCAAAGCCTGGGCAAGAGCAACATCCCCATGGTGGTCAGCGCGCACAACGGATTGCTCTCGTCGGGCAAGGCCTTGGGCGACCTCAACCAGATGGAGGGAAGCTACGAAGTTTATGGCATGGCCATTCCGACGGAAGACCCGACCACTGCGAGAGCCTTTTTCGAGAAGCTGCGCACTCAGTACAAGACCCAAGCCAACTTTACATCGCCTTGCATGATGGGGCTGGCCATGTCTCTGCTCACGGTTCGCTCCGTTGAGCATGTGGTAAAGGCCAAGGGCCCTGCCGGGGTGACGGGGGCTGATGTACGGGCTGCTTTACAGACCAACGCTTTCCCGAGCGAGCAGACATTTGGTGTTCTGCCCAACATCAAGTTCAGCAACGAGGCACCGTTCCCGACTTCTGGGTTGGCGGTGAATATCGGAACGATTGAAAAAGGGAAATATAAGCTGGCCGGAGAAAACGCTCCCGTTCCGAACGTGAACAAGTGGTAATTGGCTGCATCTTCAGGCCCGCGGCTGCGGGCCTGGAGTGACAAACTTTGGAGTTGCCTGTGCTTGAGTTAAATAACGTTGAGGTCCTTTACAGCGAAGTGATTCTGGCTGTAAAGGGTATTACAGCGCGTGTACCAAAGGGTCAGTGCGTTACCCTGCTCGGTGCCAACGGAGCGGGCAAGAGCACGACGCTCAAAGCCATTTCAAACCTCATTCGCACCGAAGATGGTCGAGTCACCGCAGGATCGATCACGTTCGACGGCACCAACATCACCGGGGCGAACCCGGTAGATGTGGTGAGGCAGGGCCTCGTGCACGTGATGGAGGGGCGCAAGGTCCTGCGCCACATGACGGTCGAGCAGAACCTGGTGGTTGGTGGGCACATGGGTAGCGGGCGAGAGGCCAAGGAAAGGCTAGACGAGGTCTATTCCCGCATCAAGCGCTTGGCCGCCCTGCGCGACCGAACCGCAGGTTATTTGTCGGGAGGAGAGCAGCAACTGCTGGTGATTGGTCGCGCATTGATGTCCCAACCAAAGCTGGTGATGATCGATGAGCCATCGCTCGGATTGGCCCCTTTGATGGTGGAGGAGGTGTACGGCCTTCTTTCCGACTTGAAAGCCAGCGGACTGACTTTGCTGATCGTCGAGCAGAACACCCGCGTCGCGCTTGAACTTGCAGATTACGGCTATGTGATGGAGAGCGGCCGCATCGTGCTGGAGGGGCCTTCTAGCCAACTCAAGAGCAATGAGGACGTTCGCGAGTTCTACCTCGGCTTGACAGTGGAGGGAGAGCGCAAGAGCTTCCGGGACATGAAGCACTACCGGCGCCGCAAGCGCTGGCTCGGTTGAGCTGCATTTTTTGACACGAAAAAGTTAACCCCAAGGACATCAGATGAGCAGTGTTTCCAACGCTTTCCTTAGCGAACAAGAGATCATGATTCGGGAGTCGGCTCGCCGCGTAGCGGAGGAGGTCGTCGCCGTCACAGCGGCGCAACGTGACCAAAGCGGCGAGTGGCCTCATGCGGAAATTCAGTCCGTGGCCGAATTGGGGTTCATGGGCATGCTGGCCCCTCAAACATATGGAGGTGCGGGACTTTCTTTCGTGGAGTATTGCCTAGCCATAGAGGAGTTCGCTGTCGCCGACGGCGGCTTTGCCACCATGATGCATGTGCACAACTCATCAGCGCATGTCTTGTGCAACTTCGGCACAGAGGAGCAGAAGGCTCAGCACCTGCCCGGGCTGGCTTCGGCTAAGAACATCGGTGCATTTCTTCTTTCGGAACCTCATGCTGGTTCTGACACTGCCTCCATCCGAACCTCCGCCAAGCGCGATGGCGAACACTACGTGATAAATGGGAGCAAGCAATGGATCTCGAATGGCAGCGAAGCGGGTTTCGCCTTTGTCGTGGCGGCCACGGGGGAGCCTGGGTCTCGGAATCGATTCAGCCTGTTCATTGTTGATCCCAAGGATCCGGGCTATCAGGTGCTCCGTATCGAGAACAAGCTCGGACAGCACACCGCGCATACTGCCCAGATTCAGCTGGACAACCTGCGCGTTCCAGTCGGCAATCTGGTGGGAGAAGAAGGGCGAGGATATGCAAAGGCCCTGTCGCTCTTGTCAGACGGGCGCATCGCGATTGCCGCCTTGGCGATCGGTGTCGCGCGCGCTGCGCTCGAGGCTGCCATTCGTTACGCCAAAGATCGGGAAGCCTACGGTAAGCCGATCTCTGCACTCCAGGCCGTCAGCTTTGATCTGGCCGACATGGCGATGCAGGTTGAGGTGGCTCGCCAGTACATGATCTATGCCGCGCGCCGGCGAGATGCGGGGCTTCCTTCAGATAAAGAGGCTTCGATCGCCAAGCTGTATGCCAGTGAGATGGCAGAGAAGGTCTGCTCTGCAGCGATTCAAGTCCATGGTGGCTACGGCTACGTTTCGGACTTTCCGGTGGAGCGCTATTACCGAGATGTTCGCGTGACCAAAATTTACGAAGGTACCAGCCACATTCAGAAGCTGATTATTGCGCGCCAGATTTTGGCTGAGTGAGTGTCTGGGCAAGCCGCCGAAGGCGGCTGCCCGAGGTCATTGGATATCATGTTTGACTAACAACTGTCTCCCCTTAGCAAAGCGCGACCTCTAACCTTATGAGCCAATCCATCGAAGCGGAACCCAAGCCACGGGTGCGTTCAGCGACCAAGCGCGCCACCAAAGGGGCGAGGTGGAACAACGCCGTCAGTGGTGCGGATGAGCAGTACGAGCTCAAGCGGCAGGCAGTGATTGCTGAAGCGTCTAAAGCCTTTGGGCGCCATGGGTCACAAAACGTCTCCCTCGACGAGATTGCAAACGCACTCAACGTTACCAAGCCTGCCCTCTACTACTATTTCAAGAGCAAGCAGGAACTCATTTACGAGTGCCATGAGCTGGCGATGAAAATTGGCGATCAGGTGTTGAAAGACGCGATCGCATCAGAGTCCACTGGGTACGGACGGATCACCGCGTTCATGCGGAATTACATCTCGCACCTGACAGATCAGATGGGAGCTCCCGCGATCCTGCACGACTTTTCCGCTATGACGCCAGCGGATCGCAAAAAGATTACCGCACGCAGGAGAAAGTTTGACCTCCAGCTTCGCAACATCATAGAAGAGGGCGTTCGGGACGGTTCCATTGCGCCTTGTGACGCAAGGCTCGCGGTGTTTTGGTTCATGGGGGCGATCAGTTCTATTTCCCAGTGGTACCACGCTGACGGCACACTCACTGGCGATCAGGTGGCAGAGGTATTCATCCGCTTCCTGGCTGATGGCATACGTCCGCAGACTGCCTGTCCCACTATCTCTTGAGGCTCACAAGCGAGTGCCCGCTTGCATGACGCGCGCATGCGAGGGCAACTGGCATTCGCGGTGCGGTGGCCGCAATACACGCCAACAACGATGAACTGGTGTAAGCGTGGCCTCAAGGCCCTTGTTGTGAGGTTGTCAGGGGCACGGCAGCATGTGTCCATATGCAAGACAGTGGACATACCCCTGAGTGGAACGGACCGAAGGTTGAGCGCACCCTTGGC
>NZ_JACBGE010000044.1 GCF_021401345.1 Hydrogenophaga sp. NFH-34 | reverse complement strand
CGTGATCACGTATGTCCCCACCCTGACGCTGGCGCTGCGCGACGCGGTCTTTGCCAAGCCCGCGGCGCTCGCCCCCATCGGGCCCGCTCCCGTCATCGGCCCTCAGTGAGAAAGCCCCATGTCTGAACGGATACACGCCACGTACTGGCTCGAAACCCCGCTGGCGCCGCAGCGTGCGGCGGAAATCATTGCCGGCGAACAGTCCAGCGGCACCTTTCTGACCCTGGCCAACGAGACCGATGCGCTCAAGGCGCGCAGCGGTGCGCGCATCGAGCGGCTGGAGGTGCTCGATGTGGTCGGGGCCCCGAGCCTGCCGGGCCGCTATGCCGATCAGGCGCGCTTCAGCCGCTGCCTGCTGGAGCTGTCCTGGTCGGTCGACAACATGGGGGTGTCGCTGCCCAATGTGCTGGCCACGGTGGCGGGCAACCTGTTCGAATTGCAGGGCGTTTCGGGTCTGCGCGTGCTGGACCTGCGTTTGCCGCGGGTGTTTGCCGAAACCTACCCCGGGCCGGCCTTCGGCATTGCCGGCACGCGCCGCCTGGCCGGCGTGCCGCAGGGGCCGCTGATCGGCACCATCATCAAGCCCAGCGTGGGCCTGGACGCTGCGCAGACGGCGCAGGAGGTGCGCCAGCTCATCGACGGCGGCATCGACTTCATCAAGGACGACGAGCTGCAGGCCGACGGCCCGCATTGCCCGTTCGACGAGCGTGTGCGCGCGGTGATGCGCGAGGTCGAGGCCGGCGCCGACCGGCTGGGCCGCCGCGCCATGGTGGCCTTCAACCTCACGGGCGAACTCGACGAGATGAAGCGCCGCCACGATCTGGTGCAGTCGCTGGGCGGCACCTGCGTCATGGTCAGCCTGAACTCGGTGGGCCTGGTGGGGCTGCGCGAGCTGCGGCGCCACAGCGCGCTGCCGATCCACGCGCACCGCAACGGCTGGGGTTATCTGAGCCGGCACCCGGCGCTGGGCTGGGACTACCGCGCCTGGCACAAGCTGTGGCGCCTGGCGGGCGCCGACCACCTGCACGTCAACGGCCTGTCCAACAAGTTCAGCGAGCGCGACGAGACCGTGGCCGAGGCGGCGCGCGCGGTGCTCGAACCCCTGTGGCCCGAGACGCCGATGCCGGTCATGCCGGTGTTCAGCTCGGGCCAGACCGGCCTGGTGGCCGCCGCCACCTACGCGGTCACGCGCAGCCAGGACCTGATCTTTGCCGCCGGTGGGGGCATCTTCGGCCACCCCGACGGCGTGGCCGCCGGCGTGACAGCGCTGCGCCAGGCCTGGGACGCGGCGGTGCAGGGCGTGCCGATCGGCGTGCATGCCGAGACCCGCCCCGCGCTGCAACGCGCGCTGGGCTTCTGGTGAGCGCCGCCATGCGCGCCGACACGCTGCCGGGGCCGCTGCTGGCCTACTACGGAGACGACTTCACCGGCTCCACCGACGAGATGGAAGCCTTCACCCTGGCGGGGGTGCCCACCGGCTTGTTCCTGCGCACGCCCACGCCCGCGTGGGTGCAGCGCCTGGGGCACCTGCGCTGCATCGGCCTGGCGGGCACGGCGCGCGGCCGTTCGCCGGCCTGGATGCGCGAGCACCTGCCGCCGGCGTTCGCCAGCCTGCGCGCCTTCGGCGCGCCGCTGCTGCAATACAAGGTGTGCTCGACCTTCGACTCCAGCCCGGACACCGGCTCCATCGGCCAGGCCATCGAGCTGGGCGTGCAGGCCATGGGGGGCGACTGGTCGCCCATGGTCATCGGGGCCCCGCGCTTGCGCCGCTATCAGGCCTTCGGCCACCTGTTTGCCGCCATGGGCGACGAGGTGCACCGCCTGGACCGGCACCCCACGATGTCGCGCCATCCGGTCACGCCCATGGACGAGGCCGATCTGCGCCGGCACCTGGCGCGCCAGACCGGGCGCCGCCTCGGCCTGGTCGATCTGGTGGCGCTGCAGTCCGGCGGGGGCGACGCGGCGCTGGCCCGTCTGCAGGGCGCCGACACGCCCGTCGTGCTGCTGGACGTGATCAACGACGACACCCTGGCCGAAGCCGGGCGGCTGGTCTGGGAACGGCGCGGTCGCGGGCTGTTCTCCGCCTCGTCGTCCGGGCTGGCCTACGCGCTGGTGGCGCACTGGCGGCGTGCCGGGCTGCTGGGGCCGGCCCAGCCGCTGCCGCCCACCGCGGCGGTGGACCGCATCGTGGCCGTCAGCGGCAGTTGTTCCCCGGTGACGGCGGGGCAGATCGTCTGGGCGGGCGCGCAGGGGTTTTCGCTCGAACGCCTGGACACGGCCGCGGTGTTGACCGCCGCTGCCCGCGAAGCCGAGATTGCGCGGCTGACCGCCGCCGCGCTGCAGGCGCTCGCGGCGGGGCGCAGCCCCCTGATCCATTCGGCCTGCGGGCCCGACGACCCCGCAGTGCTGGGTTTCGCCGCGGTGGCTGCCCAGGCGGGTGTGCCCCTGGCGCAGGCCCAGGCGGCCGTGGGCGACGCCCTGGCGGCGACCCTGCGCCGGGTGATCGACGCCAGCAGCGTGCGGCGCGTGGCCATCGCCGGCGGCGACAGCTCGGGCGCGGTGGCCGGCGCGCTGGACATCACCGCCCTGACCGTGGCCGCCCAGTTGGCGCCCGGCGCCCCGCTGTGCCGTGCCCACGCCGACGCGGCCGGCATGGATGGCCTGGAACTGGTGCTCAAGGGCGGCCAGATGGGCGGCGTCGACTTCTTCGGCCAGGTGCTGCACGGGCTGCGCTGAGCCCGCGGTGCGGGGTCGGGCTTCGGTTATTCTTTTTGGCATGAACACGGAGCCGATCCAGCGCAGAAAAATCTATCAGGAGGTGGTCGACCGGCTGCTGCAGCGTATTCGCGACGGCGAGTGGCGGCCGGGCGACCAGTTGCCGTCCGAACGCGACCTGATGGACACCTACGGCGTGGGCCGGCCCGCGGTGCGCGAAGCCCTGCAGGACCTGGCCCGCTCGGGCATCGTCGAGATCACGCACGGCGAACGCGCCCGCGTGATGGTGCCGACGGCCGACCTGCTCATCGAGCAGGTGGCGGGTGGCGCGCAGCACCTGCTGCGCATGCAGCCCGACATGCTGGAACACCTCAAGGACGCCCGCGTCTTCATGGAGATGGGCATGTGCCGGATGGCGGCCCAGCGTGCCGATTCGCAGGACGTGCAGCGCCTGCGCCAGCGGCTCGACGACCACCGGGCGGCCTTGAACCAGCTCGACGTCTTCCTGCACAAGGACATGCTGTTTCACCGCGAGATCGCCAACATTTCGGGCAATCCCATTTACCCGGCGATCGTCGAGGCCCTGTTCAACTGGGCCGGCGCGTACTACCAGTCCATCGTGCGCGCGCCCGGCTCCGAAGCCCTCACCCTTGCCGAACACACGCGCATCTTCGAAGCGATCGCGGCCGGGGACGGCGACGCCGCCGCGCAGGCCATGAGCGATCACCTGCTGCGCGCCAACGACCTGTACCACCGTCCGGAAAACCGCCCGGCCTGACCCGGCCCCGCGCCGCTTGTACCTGGTTGGTAACCAACACGCCCGATAATTGAAACTGAGTTACGCGCCGAGGCCGGTGCGTGGCCGATCCCCTCACCCCATTCCCAGATCCGGAGACTGTTTCATGCCCCAGCGCGCCACCAAGATCGTCGCCACCCTCGGCCCTGCTTCCAGCGACCCTGCGCTGCTCGAAGCCATGATCCGCGCCGGGGTCAACGTCGTGCGGCTGAATTTCTCGCACGGCAAGGCGCAGGACCACGTGGACCGCGCCAACCTCGTGCGCGAGGCGGCCCAGCGCGCCGGGCGCGAGGTCGGCATCATGGCCGACCTGCAGGGCCCGAAGATCCGGGTCGGCAAGTTCGCCGAAGGCAAGGTCCAGCTCGAACCCGGCCAGCCTTTCGTGCTCGACGCCTCGCGCACCGAGCCGGGCGACATCGCGGGCGTGGGCCTGGACTACAAGGAGCTGCCGCGCGACGTGAAGGCCGGCGACACCCTGCTGCTCAACGACGGCCTGATCGTGATGACGGTGGACAAGGTGGTCGGCGACGCTGTGCACACCACCGTCAAGCTGGGCGGCGAGCTGTCGAACAACAAGGGCATCAACAAGCAGGGCGGAGGCCTGACCGCGCCCGCGCTCACGGCCAAGGACATGGAGGACATCAAGACCGCCATGAGCCTGCACGCCGACTACGTGGCGGTGAGCTTCCCCAAGAACGCGACCGACATGGAGCTGGCGCGCCAGCTGTGCAACATGGCGGCGGCGCCCTACGGCCACAAGCCCGGTCTGATCGCCAAGATCGAGCGCGCCGAAGCCATTCCCGAACTGGAGAACATCCTGCGGGTGTCCGACGGCATCATGGTCGCGCGCGGCGACCTGGCCGTGGAAGTGGGCAACGCCGCCGTGCCCGGGCTGCAGAAGCACATGATCAAGATGGCGCGCCACATGGACAAGGTGGTCATCACCGCCACGCAGATGATGGAGTCCATGATCGTCAACCCGGTGCCGACGCGCGCCGAGGTGTCCGACGTGGCCAACGCGGTGCTCGACGGCACCGACGCCGTGATGCTCAGCGCCGAAACGGCGGCCGGCAAGTACCCGCTGGAGACGGTGCAACAGATGGCCGCCATCTGCCAGGAAGCCGAAAAGACCGAGTACGACCCGCTGGAAGACGACTTCATCGGCCAGACGTTCACCCGCATCGACCACGCGATCGCCATGGGCGCGCTGTTCACGGCGCACCACCTGAAGGCCAAGGCGATCGTGGCGCTGACCGAGTCGGGCTCCACCGCGCTCTGGATGAGCCGGCACAGCGTGCGCATGCCGATCTTCGCGGTGACGTCCAAACTGGCGACGCAGCGCAGGATGACGCTGTTCCGCAACGTGCGCCCGCTGCTGGTGGGCACCAGCGCCGACCGCGACACCGCGCTGGCCGACGCCGAGGCCGATCTGAAGAAGCGTGGCGTGATGCAGAGTGGCGACGTCTACGCCATCACGGTGGGTGAGCCGATGGGCCGCCCCGGCGGCAGCAACACGCTCAAGATCTGCAAGGCGGGCTGAGGCGCAGGCGGCCGCCTGGCCGCCTTGGCAATCTGGTGACCCGTTCCCCCGCTGCGGTATGCCCTTGGGCGCCCGCGACCGACGGTAAAATCGCGGGTTACATACCGGTTACCAACTTCTCCTAGGGGATTCCATGGCGCTCGTTTCCATGCGCGAACTGCTCGACCACGCCGCTGCCAACGGCTACGGCATTCCGGCGTTCAACGTCAACAACCTCGAACAGGTGCAGGCCGTCATGGCCGCGGCCGACGAGGTCGGCGCACCCGTCATCCTGCAGGCCTCGGCCGGCGCCCGCAAGTACGCGGGTGAGGCTTTCATCAAGCACCTGATCCAGGCCGCCGCCGAGATGTACCCGCACATCCCGATGGTCATGCACCAGGACCACGGCACCAGCCTCAAGGTCTGCGAAGGCGCCATCGGCCTGGGCTTCGGCTCGGTCATGATGGACGGCTCGCTGATGGAAGACGGCAAGACCCCGGCCAGCTTCGACTACAACGTCGACGTCACGCGCAAGGTGGTCGAACTGGCCCACAAGACCGGCGTGACCGTGGAAGGCGAACTCGGCTGCCTGGGCAACCTGGAAACCGGTGACGCCGGCGAGGAAGACGGTATCGGCGCCGAAGGCAAGCTGGACCACAGCCAGATGCTGACCGACCCCGAAGAGGCCGCCCAGTTCGTCAAGGCCACCCAGCTCGACGCGCTGGCGATCGCCATCGGCACCAGCCACGGCGCCTACAAGTTCAGCCGCCCGCCCACCGGCGACATCCTGGCCATCTCCCGCGTCAAGGAAATCCACGCCCGCATCCCCAACACCCACCTGGTGATGCACGGCTCGTCGTCGGTCCCGCAAGAGCTGCGCGCCATCATCAACCAGTACGGCGGCGCCATGAAGGAAACCTACGGCGTGCCGGTGGCCGAAATCCAGGAAGCCATCAAGCACGGCGTGCGCAAGATCAACATCGACACCGACATCCGCATGGCGATGACCGGCGCGGTGCGCAAGTTCATGGCCGAGAACCCCGAGAAGTTCGACGCCCGCGAATGGCTCAAACCCGCCCGCGAAGCGGCCAAGGCGGTGTGCAAGCAGCGCTACCTGGAATTCGGCTGCGAAGGTCAGGGCGCCAAGATCAAGGGCGAGACGCTGAGCGTGATGGCCGCCAGGTACGCCAGCGGCGAGCTGGCACAAAAGGTGGTGTGAGCCCCTGCCGTGTTCGGGCGGCCCGGTGCCGGATCGCCTGAGCCCGCGACCGACCTGCGATAATCCGCCGGAATGGTTCAAAGCCCGTTGACTGTTCGGTCACCGGGCTTTTTTCTTGTCTGTCACTTTCCCCGCGACCGATCATGAGCACCGCCCTGCACACCTCCGCCCTCAAGTCCCTGCCCTTGCTCGCACGCGGCAAGGTACGCGACAACTACGCCGTGGGCGACGACCGCATCCTGATGGTGGCGTCCGACCGCATCAGCGCCTTCGACGTGATCATGGGCGAACCCATTCCCGGCAAGGGCGCTCTGCTGACCACGCTCAGCCTGTTCTGGTTCGACCAGCTCGGCCCCAAGGGCCTGGCCATCTGTCCCATCCACCTGACCGGCGACGCGCCCGAGAGCGTGGTCTCGGCCGACGAGGCGGATCTGGTCAAGGGCCGTTCGATGCTGGTGCAGCGCTTGAAGCCGATTCCGGTGGAGGCCGTGGTGCGCGGCTACCTGGCCGGCAGTGGCTGGAAGGAATACCAGGAGAGCCGCTCGGTCTGCGGCGTGGCGCTGCCCGAGGGCCTGCAGAACGCCAGCAAGCTGCCCGAGCCGATCTACACCCCGGCGGCCAAGGCCGAGATGGGCGAGCACGACGAGAACATCACTTACGAGAAGACGGTGGAAATGGTCGGCGCACACATCGCCGCGCAGATCCGCGACAAGGCCATTGCGCTGTACAAGGCTGCGGCCGAGATCGCGCTGAAGAAGGGCATCATCATCGCGGACACCAAGTTCGAGTTCGGCCTGGACAAGGCCGGCAACGTGGTGTTGATGGACGAGGTGCTCACGCCCGATTCCTCGCGCTACTGGCCCGCCGACCAGTACGTGGTGGGCAGCAACCCGCCGAGCTACGACAAGCAGTTCCTGCGCGACTGGCTGGAGACCGCCAAGGTCAACGGCCAGCCTTGGGACAAGGCGCCGCCCGCGCCGCGCCTGCCCAAAGAAGTGATCGAGAAGACCGCCGCCAAGTACCAGGAAGCCTTGACGCGGCTGATGGGCTGAAAGAGGTGTCCGTGGCCAGTCAGGCCACGGACGGAGGTTGGCCGGTTCAGCTCAGTTGCACTTGGCCGGCAGCTCGGGGATGGCGGTGCAGGTTTGTCCGCCGTTGGCGCGGCAGCTGTTGTCGGCGGCTTCCTGCGCTTCGGTGGCCGAGTTGCCCTCGGCAACGGCGTAGATCCGGGCATTCGTGTCCACGGAGAACGCGCCGCATTTCGAGAACTGCAGAACCACCTTGCAATCGCTCTGGCCGCAGAGGGAGCGGGCTTTGTCGTTGGCGAGATTCTGGTTGGCAGCATCCCAGGAGATGGCGACGGCACCGGTGGTTTCGCTGACGGCGATGGCGCCCCGGTTTTCAAAAATGCCATCACCGCCGCCACAGGCCGACAACAGGGCCGCAGAAGCGATGGCCAGGGCGATGGGGGCACAGTGCCGGAACAGCATGGGATCTCCTCCTTGAGTGGTTGATTACATCATGTTACATGAAGGGGCTCATCCCCGGTAATACCCAGAACAGGAGCGGCGCGCGTTTTGCGGCCGCTGCGCTCAGGCCCGCGCCATTGCGCCGAGGACCGGGGCTTGGTGGTTGGGTGCGGTATCCAGCTGCTGCTCGGGCGACTGGGCCAGGCGCTGCAGGGATTGCGCCACCGGCGTGTTCGCGGCCACGCGCGCGTCGGCCTGCGCTTCTTTGAGGGTCAGGCCGTCGTATTCGGCCATGCGGATATGGCCATCGCCGGCGTGCAGATGGGTGACCCGGGAGAGCCCCGCGTCCTGCGCCCGGCTGGCCAGCGCGAACACGGTGTTCTCCATGCCCTGGTCCCAGGGCAGACCATGCTGTTGCGCCAGGCGCTGCACCTGCATCCGGGTGTCGCCCACCAGGCGTTGGGCCGGCTCGGGCAAGGGCGCGGGTATGTGCGCGGGCGTGGAAGTCGTCGGCTCCAGCGCCGCCTGCGGGCGCTCCTGCTGCGCGGGGGCACCGGGCGGCAGCGGGCCACGGATGGTGTCGATCGCATCGCGGACGTTGCCGTCCAGCCCGCGCGAGACGGCGGTCAGCACGCCGCGCATGCGCCGCACGTCCTGGCGGTATTCGCCGATCTGCACCGCTTGCTGCTGCGCCAGCGTCTGGGCTTGCGCATCGCCCAGCACCGAGCGGTCGGGCCGTCCCTGGGCGTCCAGGTCGGTGAAGTGGTGCATGCTGTGGCTGCCGCCCAGGGCGATGGCCGCGCCGATCGTGCGGGGCGGCGTGGTGCCGGTGACGATGTTGAGCGGGGTGTAGCCCCGCAGCGGATCGCTCCAGTGTGTGCGGTTGTCGTAGCCGTTGCGGCCCAGGGTTTCGATCTCCTGGGGCCGCGCATGGACGCGCACCTGGCCGAAGTGGGGGCTGGCGGCGCTGACGACATCACCGGCCATGACGTGGTTGACCAGCGAGTCACCGCCTTCGGGAATGCGGCGGTTGAGGCTGGCCGCGCCGTAGGCGTTGAAGGTTTCGCCGTGGAGGCCGAAGTGGTGCGCGCTGACCTGGGCCAGCGTGCCCCCGAGGGAGTGGCCGGTGACCGTGACCGGGCCGGCGGGAAAGTCTCTGCGCCTGTCCTGATCGGCAATCTCCAGCGCCTTGCCGGTCAGAGCGATCGCATCGGTGGCTTGCGAATTGGCACGGTTGAACACCATGCCGGCATCGGCGAGAACGCCGTCCTTGAACGCCTCGCGGTCAAACTCGGTGCCCCGGTGGGCGACGACCATCTCGCCGGTGTCCACTCTTTGGTAGACCGTGCCCTGGTAGCCGGTCTTGGGGTTGTCGACATGGGCGCGGATGAGGTACTGGATGCCACCAACGGTGGTTTTGGGGGCCGTGTCCCGATTCAGAAACACACCGGGCCTCTGCGGCTTGTACACATCGTCGGCCAGGTTGGCGTAGTCCTGACTGGAAACGCTCATGGCTTCGCCCTCACTGTGGCCGAGATCGAGAAGAGGTTGCCGCGGAAGGCGGCAGAGAAGCCATCAGGATTTTGCCTGCCAGGATTGTCGCCACCAATGGGTAAGGAGGGGTAGTCGCCCTTCCAGTAATACCGCTTGTCCTGGCCACCGTCGCGCCAGGCTTTTTTGTCCAGGTCGAACGAATAGTTGGTCTCGACTTCTGCACCCGTGGCTTTGAACCCCACCGTCACGCCGATCAGCTCCCAGTGGCAAACCCCTTTGCCGTAGTAGTCCTCGTCGAGCAGGCCGTCGCGGTAGAACGTAGCACGGTAGTGGGTGGTGTCGATCTGCTCCGCTGCCAGCAGAATCATTTTGGTGGGCTGGCTGCGCGTGCCGGCCCACTCGCTGGTCACGAAGTTGCAGTTGAAGGACTGGTAGTGCGCAGCCCCCCCAAAGCGTGCGAACGGCCCAGGCGCATCGTGCAGCTCGAACACCACCTCGAAGCCCTCCTGGGGCGATGGGTTGACCCGCCAGAGGTGTTCCTGTGCCGACTTGTCGTTCTTGGCCGCGCCGGTGGCGCTGGCGGTACCGGGCGCGGGGCCGGCGGAATGGGTGGGTTGGCAGGCCATCAGCGCCCCCCACAGACACAGGGTGCCCAGCAGCCGCCACGCGCGGCTCCGGACCATGACCGGGAATTCATGCACACTCACCTCCTTGAATCTTGTTGCGCCGCAGTTTAGCCGCAGCAGGGCCGACCGGAGGGGCACCAGGCAGGGCGCTTTGCGTACCATGCTGGCTTTTCGCCGGATTCTCTTGCGCCATGAACCTGCCCCTCGATGTCACCTCGGTCACCCACAGCGTGCAGCTGGCGGTGGCGCCCGTGTTTTTCCTGACCGCGGTGGCCGGCATGATCAGCGCCGTGGCGGGCCGGCTGGCGCGCATCATCGACCGGGCGCGGGTGCTGGAAGACAAGGTGAGGGCGAGTGCGGATCAGGAGGTGATTGATCGCCTGTTGGTGGAGCTGACCCTGTTGCGCAAGCGCGGGCGCATCGCCAACTTCGCCATTGGCTGCCTGGGTCTGTGCGGGTTCTTCATCGGCGTGACCATCGTCTCGCTGTTCCTCGGGCAGGCCTGGGAAATGCAATGGCCACAGATCGCGGTCGGCTGCTTTCTGCTGGGGGTGCTGTCGTTCCTGGTGGCTTTGGGCGCGTTCATGTGGGAGACCGTGCTGGCCACGCACCTGCTGAATTTCAAGGTGCTGGAGATGGGGCGGGAATTCCGGCCAGGGGGGGCGTCGACACGTCGGTAGTCTGTCGGCTGGCCGGTCCAGCAGGGCACTGCCTCTGAACGGCGGGCCTTATGAGAACCCCTTCGCCAGCGACTCGCGCAGAAAAACGACCAGCGCCTTGACCGCCAGCGGCACGTGGGCCGCGTAAGGCCGCACGGCGTAGATGCGGTCGGCGAACGAGCCGACGGGGGTCCAGCCCGGCAGGACCTCGACCAGTTGGCCGGTCTGCAACGCCGACTGGGCACTGAAGTCCGGCAGCAGCGCGACGCCCAGTCCGGCCATGGCGGCGTCGCGCAGGGCTTCGCTGTTGTTGGCGCTCAGGGTGCCTGCGATCTGTACCGTAACGCGCTCCCGACCGTCCTTCTTGTGGCGGGGCTCCAGGGTCCAGGCGGGCCGCTCCTGCGGGCGCGGGTAATGCAGGCAGTTGTGGGCGGACAGATCCTGTGGCCGCTGCGGCGTGCCGGCACGATGCAGGTAAGCCTGGCTGGCGACGAGCACGGAGCGTGTGGTGCACAGCTCCGTCGCAACGTGGGTGTCGGGCGGGTGCGCGGTGTGGCGGATCGCGAGGTCGAAGCCCTCGGTGGCGAGCGAACTCAGGCGGTCGGAGAGGTTGAGCTCGATGCGCACCCGCGGGTACTGGTGCAGGAAACCGGGCAGCAGCGGCACGATCTGCTGGCGCGCCAGGGCCACCGGCGCGGTCACGCGCAGCAGCCCTTGCGGCGCTTCGGCCAGATCGCGAACCTGGGCAAAACTCTGCGCGATCTGATCGAAGGCCGTGCGGGTCTGGTCGACCAGCCGCTGGCCGGCTTCGGTCAGGCGCACGCTGCGCGTGGTGCGCTGCACGAGGGGCACGCCCGCGACCCGTTCGAGGTCGGCCATGCGCTGGCTCATGGCCGCCTTGCTCACGCCCAGGTGGGCGGCGGCGGCGGTGTAGCTGCCCTGTTCGGCCAGCACGGTGAGCCAGTGGCAGTGGCTCCAGAGGTCGGCCATCTTCTGGGGATTCATGGGGTTGATTGTTCATCAAAATGAACAATCAATTCAAGGTTCCGATCTTGTACCGGGCCGGTCTGCTTTCTAGACTGCGGGCATTCATCCACAGGAGCCCCGCATGAACGCCCGTCACCCCGCCGTCGCCGACATTCCCCATTACATCGGTGGCGCCCGCAGCGCCGGCACGTCCGCCCGTGCTCAGGACGTGAGCAACCCGGCCACCGGCGCCGTCACCGGACGGGTGCCGCTGGCCAACGCGGCTGATGTGAAGGCCGCCGTGGCTGCTGCGCAGGCCGCCTTCCCGGCCTGGTCCGACACGCCGCCCATCCGCCGCGCGCGCGTGATGTTCAAGTTCCTGGAGCTGGTCAACCAGCACAAGGACGCGCTGGCGCACGCCATCACCGCCGAACATGGCAAGGTTTTCACCGACGCGCAGGGCGAAGTGGCTCGCGGCATCGACATCATCGAATTCGCCTGCGGCATCCCGCAACTGCTCAAGGGCGACTTCACCGACCAGGTCTCCACCGGCATGGACAACTGGACGATCCGCCAGCCCCTGGGCGTGGTCGCCGGCATCACGCCGTTCAACTTCCCGGTCATGGTGCCCATGTGGATGTTCCCGGTCGCCATCGCCGCCGGCAACACCTTCGTGCTCAAGCCCAGCCCGACCGACCCGTCGGCCAGCCTGATGATCGCCGACCTGCTCCAGCAGGCCGGCCTGCCCGACGGCGTGTTCAACGTGGTGCAGGGCGACAAGGAGGCTGTGGATGCTCTGCTGGTGCACCCCGACGTCAAGGCCATCAGCTTCGTCGGCTCCACCCCGATCGCCAACTACATCTACGAAACCGGCGCCCACCACGGCAAGCGCGTGCAGGCCCTGGGCGGCGCCAAGAACCACATGGTCGTGATGCCCGACGCCGACCTCGACCAAGCGGTGGACGCCCTGATCGGCGCGGCCTATGGTTCGGCGGGCGAGCGCTGCATGGCGATCAGCGTGGCGGTGCTGGTGGGCGACGTGGCCGACAAGATCGTCCCCAAGCTGATCGAGCGCACCCAGACACTGAAGGTGCTCAACGGCACCAACCTGGCGGCCGAGATGGGCCCCATCGTCACGGCCGCCGCGCATGCCCGCATCAGCGGCTACATCGACGCGGGCAAGGCCGAAGGTGCACAGTTGCTGGTGGACGGCCGCGGCTTCGACGGCAAGCAGGCCGGCGAAGGCTGCGACAACGGTTTCTGGATGGGCGGCACGCTGTTCGATCACGTGAAACCCGAGATGAAGATCTACCAGGAAGAGATCTTCGGCCCGGTGCTCAGCTGCGTGCGCGTGGCCGATTTCGGCGAAGCCGTGCAGTTGATCAACGACCACGAATTCGGCAACGGGACCAGCTGCTTCACCCGCGACGGCAACGTGGCGCGCGAATTCGCCCGCCGCATCCAGGTCGGCATGGTCGGCATCAACGTGCCGATCCCCGTGCCCATGGCCTGGCAGGGTTTTGGCGGCTGGAAGAAGAGCCTGTTCGGCGACATGCACGCGTATGGCGAAGAGGGCGTGCGCTTCTACACCAAGCAGAAGTCCATCATGCAGCGCTGGCCGGAGTCGATTGGCAAGGGCGCCGAGTTCGTGATGCCGACAGCGAAATAAAGTCCCCCCGCGCCGCCTGCGGCGTCACCCCAGGGGGCGCTACCTGCGGCCCGGCGGAGCCGGTCCCGCGGTGGCCTTGCCACAGACCTCCCCTTCTTTGGCGTTGTCGGGCGGAAGGGGCATTGCCGCCTCGTCGCGGCCCATGCCGGCGGTTTCTTTACGATGCAGGCCTCATCAGGAGCGCGTGCATTGTTTGAGTTTTTCGAAAAGCGGATTCCGCCTTATCCCGGCCACGACGTCCGGGTGCCGCCGACCGGGTTCTTCGCCTTCGTCTGGGCCTGCACCCGGGGCTCGCGCGGCTGGATCGCGCTGCTGACGCTGACCTCGGCGCTGATGTCGGTCTACGAAGCGCTGCTGTTCGCCATCATGGGCAAGGTGGTCGACAAGCTGGGTGGCGCGGTGCCGGCCGATTTCTGGGCGCAGGAGCGCGGCATGGTGTTCGGCATCGCCGCCATCCTGCTGGGCAGCGGCGTGCTGCTGGCCTTGCACACCGCGGTGATGCACCAGGTGCTGGCGATCAATTTTCCCATGCGGCTGCGCTGGCTGTTCCACCGGCTGATGCTGGGCCAGAGCATGTCGTTCTACGCCGACGAATTCGCAGGCCGCATCACCACCAAGATCATGCAGACCGCGCTGGCGGTGCGGGAGGTGGTGTTTCTGGTGGTCGACGTGCTGGTCGGCGTGGGTGTGTACATGATTGGCATTCTGGTGCTGTCCGCCAGCTTCGAATGGCGGCTGATGCTGCCCTTCGCCGGCTGGTTCGCTGCCTACACCGCAGCGTGTTTTTACTTCGTGCCGCGCCTGGGCCAGATCGGCAAGGCGCAGGCGGACGCGCGCTCGCTGATGACCGGCCGCGTGACCGACGCCTACACCAACATCGCCACCGTCAAGCTGTTTGCCCACACGCGGCGCGAGGCCGACTACGCACGCAACGCCATGGAAGCGTTCAAGTCCACGGGCTACGCGCAGATGCGGCTGGTGAGCCAGTTCGAGATCGCCAACCACCTGATGATCGCCCTGCTGCTGCTGGGTAGCGGTGGCACCGCGCTGTGGCTGTGGACGCAGGGCCAGGCCAGCGCCGGCGTGGTGGCCGCAGTGATCGCCATGGCGCTACGGCTGATGGGCTACTCGCACTGGGTCATGTGGCAGATGACCGGGTTGTTCGAAAACGTGGGCACGATCCAGGACGGCATCCTCACGCTGACCAAGCCGCGCAGCATCGTCGACGCGCCGGACGCGTTGCCGCTGCAGGTGCGCCAGGGCGCCATCGCGTTCGAGGACGTGGTGTTCGGCTACAAGGACGGCGGGCGGCAGGTGATCGACCACCTGAACCTGCACATCCGCCCCGGCGAGCGCGTGGGGCTGATCGGCCGCTCGGGCGCGGGAAAATCCACGTTGGTCAATTTGCTGCTGCGTTTCCACGACGTGCAGGGCGGGCGCATCACCATCGACGGGCAGGATCTCCGCAGCGTGACGCAGGACAGCCTGCGCGGAGCCATCGGCATGGTCACGCAGGACACCTCGCTGCTGCACCGTTCCATGCGCGAGAACATCCTCTACGGCCGCCCCGACGCCACCGAAGACGCCATGCGCGCAGCGGCCACCAAGGCGCAGGCGGCCGACTTCATCGAGACGCTGACCGACCTGAAAGGACGCAGCGGTTACGACGCGCAGGTGGGCGAGCGTGGCGTCAAGCTCTCGGGTGGCCAGCGTCAGCGTGTGGCGATCGCGCGGGTGATGCTCAAGGACGCGCCGATTCTGCTGCTCGACGAAGCCACCAGCGCGCTGGATTCGGAGGTCGAAGCCGCCATCCAGCAAAGCCTGGACACGCTGATGGAAGGCAAGACCGTGATCGCCATCGCGCACCGCCTGTCGACCATCGCCGCCATGGACCGCCTGATCGTGATGGACCAGGGCCGCATCGTGGAAGAAGGCTCGCACCAGCAACTGCTGGCCCAGGGGGGTATCTACGCCAAGCTGTGGGCGCACCAGAGCGGTGGATTTCTCGCCGAGCACCACGATCCGGCGCGCTAGCTGTTGAGTTGCAATAGGTTGTTCCCGGAGAGCCGGGATGCTGGAGGCTTGTAGCCCAGTGCCGAGTGAGGCCTGCGGGCGTTGTAGTAGGCCAGGAAGGATGGCAGCCAAGCGGTG
>NZ_JACBGE010000043.1 GCF_021401345.1 Hydrogenophaga sp. NFH-34 | reverse complement strand
CTCGATGCTCGAACACCATGCGCACCGCGCGCTCGCGCACCTCGGGCGAAAACTTCACTGACTTCCTCATGGCTCCATCCTCTCAAAGATTGGAGCCTCCTCAAAATCCGGGGCGGTTCAGGTCGTTGGTACGGCTGTAAGTCATTTCCGCCAGACGGCGGCCGCCCTGTTCCAGATAAAAAGCCCCCCGCGAAGCGTTGTCCTCGTGGGCGATGGGCGGCAGGGCAGAAGCAGCGGTCATGGTGTCGACAGGCCAGAGGCCTTGGTGGGAGCCACAGAAGCAGCCAGTGTCGCCAGCCGACGGGCCGGTGTCAAAAACAGGGGCTTTGGCCGCATCGGATCTGACGCCGACGTGTGGGCGCCCACGCCGAGAGGCGGATAAGCCGGGAGCTTCAACGCGCCGGGGTTCTCAACGTCTGATTTCAGCGGACGCTGAAGGCGACCCGATGGAAAAAAATTTGAATATCAGCTGCGCCACAGCACTCACTCTGGGGTGCTCGGATCGCCATCTTCACCTGGCGCCTCAAGTGCCTGCCGCTCGAATTCCTCATCTGAAAGTTCTGGCGCATTCTGTACAGCGTTCCATTCTTCAAGAAACTCCTGCGTCGGCTCCTGGCCTTCGACAAGAACCTGTTCGATCGTCTGGCAAGGCGCATATGCTGGTTCACTCGCGTTTGCACCCATGCTCGCTGCAGCTTTAGGCGCGTCGGCCGTATGGCCCATCTTTCCCTCGAGGTACGAGGCAAAATCCCCGTCCTTTGGCATATCCTGGATCGTCATAGATATTCTTTCATGGAGAACCGCTGAAACCTAACGGTCGACTTTGAGAAATATGTTAGCGAGCGATTTCACCCTGCACTGCCCCGCGCCTTGAACCAAAAAACAGTACCCAAAAGAATTAGCAGTCCTGCGACAGATACCATAACAATAACCATACCGAGGTCGCCGAAGTTGGCGTAAGCCCAGTGATAAAGCCAAGACCATCGACCGGTGAAAGGGGGGCGACTTGGTGCCTTTATTTCCAGCGCAGCCAGGATGAGGGTGCAGCCCGCAATAATCCAGAGCGCCACCGCTTGATCACGTGGCTGCATTGGGCTTGGCAGGAAAGAGCGAGAAGACTTATTCATTTGTGCCAGCGTGCTAGCTCAAGGAGACGTAGCCGGCTTGCCGGCGGAGCGTCCCTCTGGAGCGGTGGGTTAGAAGGCGCTTTGGCGTGATACACGCTGAGTGCATACAGACCACTAAGGCCACATAGAAGAGAAAAAGTAGCGAAGACAAGGTTATTGAGTTGCCCATGGCGCTTTAGGACGAGAGAGAACCAACCGCCAACAAGAGCTACACCAGCTACTAGAACGACACCGCCAGCCAGCACCGAGCCAAGAGTCACGGCAGCGAACCCGCCCCAGAGAGCCCCAATGAATGCTAGGCCGAGGAATGCGACAGGCCTTGAGATAGGCGGGGAAGGAACCGAAGCGAAGAGTGGAATGCCGGAAAGCCAGCGGCCTTGCCAAATAAGACCGAAGCCAATGCCACCGAGCACGACAGAAAACCCCAGCAATGGCCCAAAGAAATGGCCAAGCGGGAAGCCAACGGCCATTGCAACGGCAAAGGACAGTAGGAACCGCCATGCAATTAGAGCACCAGCAATTGAGAGGACGAATTCCATGTACCTTCTAACGTCTAAGCTCAGGGGCGCGAAGCCGGCTTGCCGGCGAAGCGGCCCTCTGGAGCGGCGGGTTAGCGCAAAAAAGCTTCCACTATGGCAGCCCATGGAGCCAACCCGACAACAAGTTGAAGACCGACGGAAATCTTGCGCTGCCAAGGCTCACGCATGATGTGTTCAAACGCTGTTAGGCGGGGCGATGGCATGTCCTTCAGAAACCAAACAAAGCCGACCAAAGGTAAGCCAAGAAGGAGCACGACATGAACGCCACCAAGATTGCTGCCGGGTGCAGAAATAACCAGCCACATTGCAAGCAGGCAGCCCACCACAATATTCAGCTTCCCGAACGCGAGCAAAACGCGGCCATCAGGCTGTGCCGCCACTACCTCGCGGACATAGCGAGAAACCGGCCAGTGTGAAACATCTTCAAAAGGTTCGGACATAGGCGCTAACTAATGAAAGGGACTTCCCCGTCCCGGGTGATCCGCGCATTTGCGGGGTACGGCATCAAAGTGCCACGATGGGAAGTGCGAACTCTCATCAACTCACTCGTTTGTTGGAAGGGGAAATCCATGGCAATCGTATCCGTTGGCATCGATCTGGCAAAGAACGTCTTTGCCGTTCACGGCGTGGATGAATCGGGCAAGCCCGCGCTGGTGCGCCCCAATGTCCCTCGCGGCAAGCTGCTCGAACTCATCGCCTCGCTGCCGCCCTGCCTCATCGGTATGGAGGCCTGCTCCGGCGCCCACCACCGCGTGCAGCCAGCGTTGATGAGTCAGGGTTGGACCTGCGCGGGGCGTGACCGTTGAACTCAAGGAGTCCAGGGCCGGCGGCAACGCTGACCATCCTCGGCTAACGAATGGGTCCCCCGCGCGCGTCTTTCATCAGGGTCCGTTGCCATCCAAGCAGCATCGATGACCGTTTGTAGTTTCGCTGTCCGCATCCCTTGCTCGACGAGCAACCAGGGCTGGGCGCTGAAGTTGGAAATCGAACACTGTCAGGACACATTCCGTGATCCATCGCTTGGCGATGCATCACGGCTGGATCGGTGTTTGACTTTCGGGGGGGAGCCCTTGTAGTCTTATTTCAGCGGACGCCGAAGGCGGCCCGCTGGAAAAAACTTTTAGTCATTTCATTTGATGACCAAACCATGATGATTTTCAAGATGCTGCAGTATCTTATCAAGGGCAGTCATTACATCGAGTTGGTTTGCGCCAAACGCATAATATCCACTACGGAGAGCCTCATCAGAGATTTTGTCTGGAACCCAGTGATCTCGAATTTTCTGTTTTTCTTGATCACTTAGTCGAACCATAAGTGGATAACGAAAAGCACGGCCATCGGCTTCTCTGACCCCACCCGGCCCATAGTTTTGAATGCTTGCGTTGTAGCACTCATTGCCCAGAATGCTTTCCAATTGGACAAGAGCCTTTCTACGCGCCTTTGGTAATTTATCAACCACACGCTCTCCTTTGGCTGACGCCTGAGTTAAGCTGTGCCGCGAAGCGGCATCGGCTTGAATGAATTGTTAGGCCTGTTTTTCGACTTTAGTCAGAAGCTCAGGCTTGAATGACTCCTTGGAAAGCGTCTTTCCGTCAAACCAAGTGCATGCAACAACCGGTACTACGCCGCCATGCGGAAATTTTTTCTCATGGAGCCCAGAAACTGTCATATCAGGTCCACCACTATTGAGCCTCACTACATCACCAATTTGAAATTTCATGCTGCTCTCCTTTTCATGAGGCCAGTGAAAAGCCTAACTAGATTTAGACGACAGCCATCCTACGCCAACCAGTCAGCCAAAGCAAGCTTCCTCCTTGCCTTCTCATTTGTCACCAAGGAAAAATGACTGGACATCGTTTTTAGGCAAACCTAAAATTTTCCGGATGAACACTGCTGCCAAGGCACCCCTCCTGCCGGTCGTTCAACCTCAGGCGCAGCCTCCCCGGCTGCTGGAGCGGCTGCGCGCCGATTTGCGCACGCGGCATTACAGCATTCGCACCGAAGAAGCTTATGTGGACTGGGTACGCCGATTCATTCTGTTTCACCACAAACGCCACCCGGCCGATATGGGTGCGCTGGAAGTCAGCGCGTTTCTGACCCATCTGGCGGTGGATCGGCAGGTTTCCGCCTCCACGCAGAATCAAGCGAAGTCGGCCCTTCTGTATTTGTACAAATCGGTATTGCAGGTGGAATTGCCCTGGCTGGACGAAGTGGTCCAGGCCAAGGCGCCGCGCCGCTTCAGTGGGTGTTTCCTTCGCCGGTGCGCTCGGTCGATCAGCGCCCGGACGCCCGCACGGGCCAGCCCATGGAACGCCGGCACCATGTGTACCCTGAATCGGTGCAGCGTGCCGTGCGCGAGGCGGCCCGCGTGGCGGGCATTGCCAAGCCAGTGACGCCGCACGTGCTGCGCCACTCGTTCGCCACGCACCTGCTGCAGGCGGGTTACGACATTCGCTCCGTGCAGGAACTGCTGGGCCATGCCGATGTGAACACCACCATGATTGACACCCACGTGCTCAACAAGAGCGGGCGGGGGGTTCTCAGCCCACTGGACGCGATCTGAGCCGCCAGCCCCACGCGGGATAATCCCCGCTTCCTTTGAAGCCCCCGCACCGGACACCCTCATGAGCTTTGCCCCCCTGCAGAACGACACCTTTTTGCGCGCCTGCCTGCGCCAGTCCACCGAGCACACGCCGGTGTGGCTGATGCGCCAGGCCGGGCGCTATCTGCCCGAGTACTGCGCCACGCGCGCCCAGGCGGGGTCGTTCATGGGGCTGGCGACGAACGTGGATTACGCGACCGAGGTGACACTGCAGCCGCTGGAGCGCTACGCGCTGGACGCGGCCATTCTGTTCAGCGACATCCTGACCGTGCCCGACGCGATGGGCCTGGGCCTGTCGTTCCAGCAGGGCGAGGGGCCGAAGTTCGCGCGCAATGTGCGCACCGAAGCCGACGTGGCCACGCTGGCCGTGCCGGACCTGGAGAAACTGCGCTACGTGTTCGACGCGGTCACCAGCATCCGCAAGGCGCTTGATGGCCGGGTGCCGCTGATCGGCTTTTCGGGCAGCCCCTGGACGCTGGCCTGCTACATGGTCGAAGGCGGCGGGTCGGACGACTACCGCGCGGTCAAGAGCCTGATGTACAGCCGCCCGGACCTGATGCACCGCATTCTGGCGATCAACGCCGACGCGGTGGCCGCCTACCTGAACGCGCAGATCGATGCCGGCGCGCAGGCGGTGATGGTGTTCGACAGCTGGGGCGGCGTGCTGGCCGACGGCAAGTTCCAGGAATTCAGCCTGGCCTACACCAAGCGCGTGCTGGCGCAACTGAAGCGCACCGACGCCGCAGGCGCCACCATTCCGCGCATCGTCTTCACCAAGGGCGGCGGCCTGTGGCTGGCCGACATGAAGGGGCTGGACTGCGAGGCTCTGGGGCTGGACTGGACGGTGAACCTGGCCCAGGCCCGCGCGCTGGTGGGCGACAGCAAGGCCCTGCAGGGCAACATCGACCCGAACGTGCTGTTCGCGCCGCCCGAAGCCATCGACCGCGAAGTGGCCGCCGTGCTGGAAAGCTTTGGTGCGCCGCACCAGGGCGCGGGCACCGGGCCGACGCACATCTTCAACCTGGGGCACGGCATCAGCCAGTTCACGCCGCCCGACCACGTGAAGGTGCTGGTGGACGCGGTGCATGCGCATTCGCGCCGCTTGCGCGCTGCCTGAAACGGGTGCCTGCCACCCCGGAAAGGGGGCGGCAGACCTACCACAACGGTGCTGGCCGCACCGGTTTGGGTGCCCGGGCGATGCCGCCAATAGCACAAAAATGGCGCAAAAACGGGCTTGACAAGCTTTACTTATGCACAAAATTTTTGTTGCGGCGCGCCATGGTCTTCATGCGGAAAAGTTTCTGCACCGCGCCGACACAATATCCGTAAGTCCTTGATTCATATAGACAACATCCGCTGCTTTTTTTCTGGGCAATTTAAGCAAGCCCTTGATTTTCAAGGCCTCGGAGCGCACTTTCAGGATCTATCAACAAAGTTATCCACAGAAGTTCTGGACAGTTGTGGAAGATGTGTCAAATCAATGACTTGCGCCGTGTTTCGCCAGATTGCCTGAAAAAGACCGACTAACTCATGACCCACTGGCCCAGCATCGTCGTTGCCACCCCCGCGCACAGCGGAGTGGGTGCGCTGCTGAGTTACCGAAGTGAGTCTGCGCTCGCGCCGGGCACCTTGGTGCGTGTGCCGCTGGGTGCGCGCGAGGTGCTGGGCATCGTTTGGGCCGACGAAACAGCGCCGCCCGAAGGGCTGGCGCCGGAGCAGGCGCGCAACGTTGCTGCGGTGCTCGATGGACTGGCGCCCCTGAACGCGCGCTGGCGCCAACTGGTGCAATTTGCCGCACGCTACTACCAGCGCAGCCTGGGCGAAGTGGCGCTGGCCGCCTTGCCGCCCACCCTGCGTGATCTGGACAACACCCAGCTGGCGCGGCGGCTCAAGCGCCAGGCCAAGGCCGCTGCGATCGGTACGGCCCCCGCATCCGCCGCCGACACCGCCCCGCCCCCCAGCGACGAGCAGGCGGCCGCGCTCGCGGCGCTGGCCGGCGCCGACCGCCCGGCGCTGTTGTTCGGCGCCACCGGCAGCGGCAAGACCGAGGTCTACCTGCGCGCCACCGAACGCGCCCTGGCCGCCGACCCGGCGGCCCAGGTGCTGGTGATGGTGCCCGAGATCAACCTCACGCCCCAGCTGGAAGCGCGTTTTCGCGCCCGCTTCGAGCCGCGCCACGGCGAAGGCGTGGTGGTGGCCATGCACAGTGGCATGACGCCGCCGCAGCGCCTGGCGGCCTGGCTGGCCGCGCACAGCGGCAGCGCGCGCATCGTGCTCGGCACCCGGCTGGCCGTGTTCGCCAGCCTGCCGGGGCTGCGGCTGATCGTGGTCGACGAAGAACACGACCCCAGCTACAAAAGCCAGGACGGCGCCCGCTATTCGGCGCGCGATCTGGCCGTCTACCGCGCCAAGCTGGAAAGCGAAGCCCTGGCCACGGCGGCCCCGGATGCGGGGGCGGGCCCGGCTTCGGCCCCCGCCGGCGCGGCGGGCTGCCAGGTGGTTCTGGGTTCGGCCACGCCGTCGCTGGAAAGCTGGCACGCCGCCGAGCAGGGCCGCTACCTGCGGCTGGCCATGCCCGCGCGCATCGGCGGCGGCGCGCTGCCGCGCCTGCGCCTGGTCGACATGAACCACCAGCCCAAGGGCGCCACGCTGGCGCCCCCACTGCTGGCCGCCATGCAGGAGCGCATCGCACGCGGCGAGCAGTGCCTGGTGCTGCTCAACCGCCGCGGCTACGCGCCCGTGCTGGCCTGCGATGCCTGCGCCTGGAAAAGCCAGTGCCCGCACTGCAGCGCTTTCCGGGTGTTCCACAAGCTCGACCGCACGCTGCGCTGCCACCACTGCGGCTTCACCAGCCGCGTGCCGCGCGCCTGCCCGGACTGCGGCAACCTCGACATCGCGCCCATCGGGCGCGGCACCGAGCAGATCGAAGAACAGCTTGCGGGCCTGCTGGTCGACGCGCGCCGCCCCGACGGCGGCCCGGCCCGCGTGGCGCGCATGGACGCCGACACCACGCGCCTCAAAGGCAGCCTGGAAGCGCAACTGGCCGCGCTGCACAGCGGCGAGGTGGACGTGCTGGTGGGCACGCAGATGATCGCCAAGGGGCACGACTTCCGGCGCATCACCCTGGTGGCCAGCCTGAACGCCGACGCCGCGCTCTTCGCCAGCGACTACCGCGCGCCCGAGCGCCTGTTTGCGCTGCTCATGCAGGCGGGCGGGCGCGCCGGGCGCGACGCGCGGCACAGCGGCGTGAGCGAAATGTGGGTGCAGACCTGGCACCCCGAACACCCGCTGTTCGCCGCGCTCAAGACCCACGACTACCCGGCCTTCGCGGCCGAGCAACTGGCCGAACGCGAAATGGCCGGCATGCCGCCGCACGGCTACCAGGCGCTGCTGCGCGCCGACGCGCGCACCCAGGCCGCGGCGCAGGCTTTCCTGAACGGCGCCGCCCAGCAGGCCGCCGGCCTGCCGCACCGCGACGACGTGACGCTCTACCCCGCCGTGCCCCTGACCATCCAGCGCGTGGCCAATGTGGAGCGTGCCCAGTTGCTGGTGGAAGCCGCGTCGCGCGCGGCCCTGCAGCGTTTTCTGAGCGCGTGGCAACCGGTGCTGCTGGCCTGCCGCACCCTGCCCGAGGCCCGCGGGCTGGTCCGCTTCGCGGTGGACGTGGACCCGCTGGCAATCTAGGCCCCGGAGCCGCCCCGTTGCGGAGCGGGACGCGGGTGGGCTGTTGCCAACGCGCAAACACAACGCCGACGCGTACGCGCAACGAACGAACGAGGCGAACGCGAGCATCCACCCCGTACGCGTGCTTGTTCCCGACGCGGGTGCACGCTTGTTCCGGCGTGCATTTCCGGGTTGCATGCACGCTTGTTCCCGTCATGCCCGCGCAGGCGGGCATCCAGGCGTTGGCACAAGAGCAGGCCGTCCAGGCACTGGATCCCCGCCTGCGCGGGCATGACGGCTGTGCTGCCTGCTGTGGGCCTGGGGGTGCGACTGCTGGATGCCCGCCTGCGCGGGCATGACGGGGTAACCTGTATGGGCATGATGGGGGAACCATGCATGGGCGTGACTGCATAGCCCGCGCAGGCATGACTGGATACCCTGCGCGGGCACGGCGGGGTCGCCAGGCACGGGTACGACAGAGAATGTGGCCGCAAGCCCTGCCGCAAGGCGGCAGACCGGGAGCCCATGGCTCTGCGGCCGACACGGCGCCGAGCGTGTCACGCCAGATTCACAATCGCCCGCCACAATCCCCACCGTGCGCGACGCCTGATTCAGAACAGGCCGCACACTGGCCACCTTCGGGTGGCCTTTTCATTCCAGGGAACACGCCCGATCTGGCGCCGCCCGCAAAAAGCCCCCGGAACCTGGCGGTGCCGGGGGCGAAGGCAGGAAACCTGCCTGATCAATCGCGGTGCGCCGGGGCGCTGGTTTACTTCAGGTCGAAGCGGTCCAGGTTCATGACCTTGGTCCAGGCGGCCACGAAGTCCTTGACGAACTTGGCGCCGTTGTCGTTCTGGGCATAGACCTCGGCGATGGCGCGCAGCTGCGAGTTGGAGCCGAAGGCCAGGTCGACGCGGGAGGCGGTCCACTTCACGGCGCCGGTCTTCCTGTCGCGGCCTTCGTAGGCGTTGTCGCCGGTCGGCTTCCAGGCGGTGGTCATGTCGACCAGGTTGACGAAGAAGTCGTTGGTCAACTGGCCCGGGCGCTGGGTGAACACGCCCGCCTTCGAGCCCCCGTGGTTGGCGCCGAGCACGCGCAGGCCACCGACCAGCACCGTCATTTCGGGCGCACTCAGGGTGAGCAGTTGCGCCTTGTCCAACAGCATTTCTTCGGGCGAAACGCTGAAGGCCTTTTTACGGTAGTTGCGGAAGCCGTCGGCCTGCGGTTCGAGCACGGCGAAGGATTCGGCATCGGTCTGCTCGGCCGTGGCGTCGGTGCGGCCCGGAGCGAAGGGCACTTCCACCGCGTGGCCGGCTGCCTTGGCCGCCGCTTCCACCCCGGCGTTGCCGGCGAGCACGATCAGGTCGGCCAGCGACACCTTCTTGGCGCCGGCGTTGAAGGTGCTCTGGATGCCTTCCAGCACGGCCAGCACTTTGGCCAGTTGCGCAGGCTGGTTGGCTTCCCAGTCCTTCTGCGGCGCCAGGCGGATGCGGGCCCCGTTGGCGCCGCCGCGCTTGTCGCTGCCACGGAAGGTGGACGCGGACGCCCAGGCGGTGGCCACGAGTTCAGCCACCGACAGACCGCTGGCGAGGATGCGCGCCTTCAGCGCCTGCGCGTCGGCGGCGTCGATCAGCGGGTGGCTGGCGGCCGGCACCGGGTCTTGCCAGATCAGGTCTTCGGCCGGCACTTCGGGGCCGAGGTACAGGCTCTTGGGGCCCATGTCGCGGTGGGTCAGCTTGAACCAGGCGCGGGCGTAGGCGTCGGCGAACTCGTCCGGGTTTGCCGCGAAGTGGCGCGAGATCTTTTCGTAGGCCGGGTCGAACTTGAGCGACAGGTCGGCCGTGGTCATCATCGGGCGGTGCTTCTTGCTGGGGTCGTGGGCGTCGGGGATCAGGTCCTCGTCGGCCACGTCCTTGGCCAGCCACTGGTGGGCGCCGGCCGGGCTCTTGACGAGTTCCCAGTCGTACTTGAACAGCACCTTGAAGTAGCCCATGTCCCAGGTGGTGGGGTTGGGTTTCCAGGCGCCTTCGATGCCGCTGGTGGTGGTGTCGCCCGCCTTGCCGCTGCCAAGCTGGTTGATCCAGCCCAGGCCCATGGCCTCGATCGGTGCGGCTTCGGGTTCGGGGCCCACCAGCTTGGGATCGCCAGCGCCGTGGGCCTTGCCGAAGGTGTGGCCGCCGGCCACCAGGGCCACGGTTTCGTAGTCATTCATGGCCATGCGGGCGAAGGTTTCGCGCACGTCGCGGCCGCTGGCCACGGGGTCGGGCTTGCCGTCCGGGCCTTCGGGGTTCACGTAGATCAGGCCCATCTGCACCGCAGCCAGGGGGTTTTCCAGGTCGCGGTCACCGCTGTAGCGGCTGTTGGCCTTGTCGCTGGTGGCCAGCCATTCGGCTTCGGCGCCCCAGTAGATGTCTTCTTCCGGCGCCCAGATGTCTTCACGGCCGCCGCCGAAACCGAAGGTCTTGAAGCCCATGGTTTCCATGGCCACGTTGCCGGCCAGGATGAACAGGTCGGCCCAGGAGATGGCGTTGCCGTACTTTTGCTTGATGGGCCAGAGCAGGCGGCGGGCCTTGTCGAGGTTGCCGTTGTCGGGCCAGGAGTTCAGCGGTGCGAAGCGCTGGTTGCCGGTGCTGGCGCCGCCGCGGCCGTCGGCCGTGCGGTAGGTGCCGGCGCTGTGCCAGGCCATGCGGATGAACAGGCCGCCGTAGTGGCCCCAGTCGGCCGGCCACCAGTCCTGGCTGTCGGTCATGAGCGCGGCCAGGTCTTTCTTGAGCGCGGCGAAGTCCAGCTTCTGGAAGGCTTCGGCGTAGCTGAAGTCCGGGTCCATCGGGTTCGACACCGGCTGGTGCTGGTGCAGGATGGACAGGTTGAGCTGGTTGGGCCACCAGTCGGCGTTGGACTGGGTACCGTGGGTGGCACGCGCGCCGCCGGCGGCGTGAAACGGGCATTGGGCTTCGGCTTGGGGGTTGCTCATCGTGATCTCCTGGATGAAAAAAGGGGCGACCGACTCAGAAGGCTGCGGCCAGGGCCGCCAGGGTTTCCAGCCAGTCGGGCAAGACATTGCCGGGGGAATCTGTCGGCTTCATGGCGGCTCTCCTGTGGGTGAGGTCCTGACTTTAGAAGTTCCCTATGGTTTCGTCGATTCAATTGAATCAATCAATCCAATAGGCACCCACAATGCGGCGGCGCAGCACGTTCGCCAGCCCCCGGACACCCGGCGACGGGCTTAAGGAACTTGTAGCAAGATCGGCCGGTTTCTGCCGACGGCAGCGCCGCCCAGCGTCGCCCCGCGCACAAAAAACCCCGGCCCAACTGTTTCCGGATCCGCCCATGACCCTGCCGACCCGCCACGCCTGCCCCTGGCTGACCACGCTGTGGGCGCTGACGCCGGGTCTCGTGGCGGCCCAGGCAGCGGCGCCCCAGGTTTTGCCCCAGACGCTGCCGGAAGTCGTGGTCAGCGCCAGCCGGCAGGCGCAACAGGCGTTCGACGCGCCGGCGTCGATCCAGGCCGTCGGGCAGGCCGAGATCGAGGCCGCCGGGCCGCGCGTGAACCTGTCGGAATCGCTGGTGCGCATCCCGGGCGTGGCCGCACTGAACCGGCAGAACTACGCGCAGGACCTGCAACTGTCGATCCGCGGCGCGGGCGCACGCTCGCCCTTCGGCATTCGCGGCGTGCGGCTGATCGTCGACGGCATTCCCGCCAGCATGCCCGACGGGCAGGGGCAGGTCGCCACCGTGAGCCTGCCGTCGGCCGAGCGCATCGAGGTGCTGCGCGGCCCGCTGGCCCTGCTGTATGGCAACGCGGCGGGCGGCGTGGTGCAGGTGTTCACCGCCGATGGCCCGGCGCGGCCCGAACTGCGCGCCACCGTCGACACCGGCAGCGTGGACCTGCGACGCCTCGGGCTGCAGGCGGCCGGGCAGACCGGTGCGCTCAACTACCGCCTGGACCTGAGCGACTTCCACACCGACGGCCTGCGCCCGCACAGCGCCGCCGAGCGCCAGCAGCTCAACGCCCGGTTGCGCTGGCAAGCCGGTGAACAGACCCGCCTGACGCTGGTGGCCAACACGTTCCGCCAGCCCTCGTCGGACGACCCGCTGGGCCTGACGCGCGCGCAGATGGCGGCCCAGCCGCGCCAGACCGACCCGCGCGCCGCCGAGTTCCAGACCGGCAAATCGGTGCGGCAGAACCAGCTGGGGCTGGTGATGGACCACCGCCTCGATGCCGCGAGCACGGTTTCGGCCTGGGTCTACGGCGGTCAGCGCACGCTCGACAACCGGCTGGCCATTCCGCTGGCCGCGCAACAACTGCCCAGCGCGGCCGGTGGCGTGGTGCGGCTGGACCGCGACTACCAGGGCCTGGGTCTGCGCGCCAGCCGGCGCCTGCCGGTCGGCGATGGCCAGGTGCTGGCCACGGTCGGCATCGACCACGACACCATGGACGAACACCGGCAAGGCTTCCTGAACCTGCAGGGCACCACCGGCGCGCTCAAGCGCGACGAAAACGGGCGCGCACGCAGCACCGGCGTGCACGCCCAGGCCGACTGGTCGATCAGCGAGGCCTGGAGCGCCGTCGCCGGCCTGCGTGCGCACCGCGTGCGCTTCGGCGTCGACGACCACTACATCCGCCCCGGCAACCCCGACGACAGTGGCCGCGTCGGCTACAGCGCCACCCACCCGGTCGTGGGCCTGACCCGCCACCTGAACGCCGACACCAACCTGTACGTGAACGCCGGCCGCGGCTTCGAAACCCCCACGCTGACCGAGATTGCCTACACACCGGCCGCCAGCGGCCCCAACCTGGCGCTGCGTCCGGCCCGCAGCACCCACCTCGAAGCCGGCCTGAAGATGCGGCTGGGCGCCGATCAGCGCCTGGACCTGGCACTGTTCCGCATTCACACCCGCGACGAAATCGTGGTCGCTGCCAGCAGCGGTGGCCGCACGCTGTACACCAACGCCGGGCGCACGCGCCGCCAGGGGCTGGAACTGGCACACAGCGCGCAGTGGGGCCCCGCGTGGCGCACGCACGTGGCCCTGTCGACGCTGAGCGCCCGCTTCACCGACAGTTTTGCCAGCAGCGGTGGCAACCTGGTCGCGGCGGGCCGCCGCGTCCCCGGCGCGCTGGACCGCCTGCTGTTCACCGAACTGGCGTGGCAGCCGCGGCAGTGGCCGGGGTTCAGCGCCGCGCTGGAACTGGTGCACCAGGGCCGCATGGCGGTGGACGACCTCAACACCGACCGCACCGACCCGGCCACCCTGCTGCACCTGCGCCTGGGCTGGACACAGCGCCTGGGCGCCTGGCAGTTGCGCCAGACGCTGCGCATCGACAACCTGAGCGACCGTCGCTATGTGGGCTCGGTCATCGTCAACGACAGCAACCGCCGCTTCTTCGAGCCCGGCCCCGGGCGCCAGTGGAGCCTGGGCCTGAGCGCCGGCCACAGCTTCTGATCGGGCCTCAGGTCAGCCAGGCCACCGCGGCGGAAAAGCTCAGGAAGGCCGCCGCCGTCGACACCAGGATGATGCGCGCGATGCGCCCGTTGTCGGCGCCCATGCGCTCGGCCAGCAGCGACACGTTGCTGGCACTGGGCAGGGCCGCCGTCAGCACCATCACCGTGAGCGCAAACCGGTCCAGCGGCACGCCCAGCGCGATGGCCGCGGAACCGACCCCCAACACCAGCAGCGGGTGCAGCACCAGTTTCATGAGCGCCACGGGCAGGTAGTCCGACACCGGCATCGGGTGGTTGGCCTGGATCTGCGAGCGCGCCAGCACCGCCCCGATGGTGAACAGCGCCACCGGCGACGCCGCGTCGGCCAGCAGCCAGACCGTTTTTTCCACCGGGCCGGGCAGTTGCCATTGCAGCGCCGACGCCAGCGCGCCCAGACCGATGGCCCAGGGCATGGGGTTGGTGGCCACGCCACGCAGCGCCTTGCGCGCGGCCACCACCATGGCCTGGCCGCCATGGCCTTCGCCCTCGTCCAGCCGCGACAGCGCCAGGCACAGCGAACTGGTGACCACCATGTCCACCAGGATCAGCACGATCACCGGGCCCGCGGCGGCCTGCCCGAGCAGGGCCACCAGCAGCGGCACGCCCATGAACCCCGAATTGGGAAACGCCGCCACCAGCGCACCGAAGGCCGCGTCGTTCCAGCGGATGCGGGCGTTCTTGGTCAGCACGATGGCCAGCGCCACCATCACCAGCGCGCACAGCAGGTAGACCCCGACCACCGACAGATCGAGCAGTTGCGTGATCGGCGTGGTCGAGCCAAAGCGGTACAGCATGCAAGGCAGGGCAAAGAACAGCACGAAGGCGTTCAGGCCCGGGATCGCCTCCAGCGGCAGCAGACGCCGCCGCGCCGCCAGAAAACCGGCGAGCACCAGCGCGAAAAAGGGGAAGGTGACGAGGAGGATTGGCAGCACGGTGCGCGATTGTCTCAGTTGGCCGACCGGCAGGCGGGGCCGGGCCCGAAACCGGCCACCGGCAGGGCCTGCGGGTGGCCGTTATCATTCGCCGCTTCGTCCATTCCTGCCATGTCTGCCGGTCTCAACCTCGCCCAGCTCGATGCCGTGAACCACCTGGCTGGCCCCAGCCTGGTGCTGGCCGGCGCCGGATCGGGCAAGACCCGCGTGATCACACACAAGATCGCGCGCCTGATCCAGGCCGGCCTGGCGGCCGACCGCATCGCGGCCATCACCTTCACCAACAAGGCCGCCGCCGAAATGCGCGAACGCGCGGGCCAACTGGTGGGGCGCGATGCGCGCAAGGTGCTGATCTGCACCTTCCACGCGCTGGGCGTGCGCCTGCTGCGCGAAGACGGGCAGGTGCTGGGGCTGAAGCCGCAGTTCTCCATCCTCGATACCGACGACATCACCAGCCTGCTCAAGGACTGTGGCGGCACCACCGACGCCAACACCGCGCGCGCCTGGCAATGGACCATCAGCGCCTGGAAGGGCGCCGGCATGAGCGCCGCCGACGCGATCCGGCAGGCCAAGGACGAAAGCGAACGCCAGACCGCCGCCATCATGGCGCGCTATGAAGAGCGCCTGACGGCCTACCAGAGCGTCGATTTCGACGACCTGATCCGCCTGCCGCTCAAGCTGCTGGGCGAACACGCCGAAGTGCGCGAGAAGTGGCAGAAAAAGCTCGGCCACGTGCTGGTCGACGAATACCAGGACACCAACGCCACCCAGTACGAGCTGCTCAAGCTGCTGGTGGGCGAACGCGCGCGCTTCACCGCCGTGGGCGACGACGACCAGTCCATCTACGGCTGGCGCGGCGCCACGCTGGACAACCTCAAGAAGCTGCCGATCGACTTTCCGCAGCTGCGCGTGATCAAGCTGGAGCAGAACTACCGCTCCACCAGCGCCATCCTGCGCGCGGCCAACAACGTCATCGGCCCCAACCCCAAGCTGTTCCCCAAGACGCTGTGGAGCGACCTGGGCGAAGGCGAGCCGGTGCGTGTGGTCGCAGCCGACAACGAAGAGCACGAGGCCGAGCGCGCCGTGGCGCGCCTGCAGAGCCTGCGCGCCAGCAGCCCGCACAAGGAATGGCGCGACTTCGCCATCCTCTACCGCGCCAACCACATGGCGCGCAGCTTCGAACAGGCGCTGCGCCGCGCGCAGATCCCCTACAAGGTGTCGGGCGGCCAGAGCTTCTTCGACAAGGCCGAAATCCGCGACCTGTGCGCCTGGCTGCGCCTGCTGGTCAACAACAACGACGATCCGGCCTTCCTGCGCTCGGCCACCACGCCCAAACGCGGCATCGGCCACACCACACTGGGGCAGTTGGGCACCTTTGCCACGCAGTACAAGCTCAGCCTTTTCGAGGCGCTGTTCTCGCATTCGCTGCCGAGCGCGGTGAACGCGCGCGCGATCACCACGCTGCACGAGTTCGGCCGCGCGGTGAACGACCTGGAGTACCGCGCCCGCCACACGGTCGGCCACGAAGCCGCGCGCGCCTTCCTCACGGAATGGCTCAAGGACATCGGCTACGAACAGCACCTCTACGACAGCGAAGACAACGAAAAGATCGCCGCCGCGCGCTGGACCAACGTGCTGGACTTCTGCGACTGGGTCGCCGGGCGCTGCGGCGGCCAGATCGCCGACGAGGCCGGCGCCCAGGTCGAAACCGAGCGCAAGAGCCTGCTCGAAGTGGTGCAGACCATCGCACTGATCTCCACGCTGAGCGAGCGCGAGCAGGACCAGAACGTGGTCACCCTCTCGACCCTGCACGCCTCCAAGGGCCTGGAATGGCCACACGTGGTGCTGGTGGGCGTGAACGAAGGCCTGCTGCCCTTCAAGACCGACGACGCAGACAGCGACCTCAGCGCCGAGCTGCTGGCGCAGCGCGTGCAGGAGGAACGGCGCCTGATGTATGTGGGCATCACGCGCGCCCAGCGCACGCTGGCGGTGAGCTGGCTCAAGCGCCGCAAGAAGGGCCGCGAAAGCGTGCCCGGAACGCCCAGCCGCTTCATCCAGGAAATGGCGCTGGACCAGGCCACCGTGAAGGAGGACCCGCGCGAAAAGCTGCGCGCGCTGCGCGCCGAATTCGCCCAGCGCGCCACCGCCGCCCCCCCCAACCCCGCATGAACCGCCCGCCCGCCCGCACCGCCTTGAGCGCCCCGCGCCTCGCCAGCCTGCTGCTGGCCACGCTGTTCACGGTCGCCACCCCACCGCTGCAGGCCCAGCCTGCGGCAACGGACACGCCCGCCTGCACGCAGGATCTGCCGCCCGCCCGCCTCTACGGTTTCTGGGAACTGCACCTGTGGCCGGCCGACGGCAGCCCCGACCAGCCCGTGTCGACCGGCGCCGTGCTGTTCGAGCCGCACCCCGAATACCCCGGCAGCGTGCGGGGCAGCCTGAGCCGCAGCGCACCGGGCAACGACCGCAAGGCTTTCGTGTCCGGCGACGTCGAGGACGGTGAGTTCAACCTCGATGAATCGGCCGATGGCGTGACCATGGATGCGGTCTGGGTGGGCGCACCGCGCGACTGTGGGCGCGAGCTCGCCGGCGACCGCCTGCCCGCCGAAGGTCGCGCCGCCAGCGAGCCGGTGCTTCGCTTTTTGTTGCGCCGACGCCCCGGCTGGTAAGCGCGGCCAGCGCGCGGCACCTGCTGCCGCGCCCAACCCGCCGGTCGCCTGCCCTGGCGGGCTCCCTACCAGCTCTGACCGAAGACCCCGATAGCCTTAAGGCTATTTAAGCCATAGCTCCTGCCTATCGGCTTCCGGGCAAGGCATTGATCCGGGTCAACTGCGCCCCGCATCGCGACCCGCACCATGGGCCCGTCAACCGCCCCGTCTGCAGAAACTCACGCCGCCACGCGGGCACCGACGCACCAGAAGTCAATGCCAACAGAAAGTGAGTAACCCATGAGAACCTCGATCCGCTGGACCCTCTGCGCCTTGGCCGCAGCGACCGCCTGCGCCACCGGCACCGCCTTCGCCCAGAAGCGCACCGACGAACCGGTCCAGACCATCCCGGCCATCCGCAACCTCGACCCCGCCATGGTGGAACTGGGCAAGAAGCTGTTCTTCGACCCCCGCCTGTCCAAGTCCGGCTTCATCTCGTGCAACTCGTGCCACAACCTGAGCATGGGCGGCTCGGACAACCTCAAGACCTCCATCGGCCACAACTGGCAGCAAGGCCCGATCAACTCGCCCACCGTGCTCAACTCCAGCCTCAACCTGGCGCAGTTCTGGGACGGCCGCGCGGCCGACCTGAAGGCGCAGGCCGGTGGCCCGATCGCCAACCCCGGCGAAATGGCGTTCACCCACGAGCTGGCCATCGACACGCTCAAGTCCATTCCGGGCTACGTGAACGAGTTCAAGCAGGTCTTCAAGCACGACAAGCTGAGCATCGACGAAGTCACCACCGCCATCGCCGCGTTCGAAGAGACCTTGGTCACCCCCAACTCGCGCTTCGACCGCTGGCTGGATGGTGACAACAAAGCGCTGTCCAAGGACGAGCTCGCCGGCTACACCCTGTTCAAGGAAAGCGGCTGCGTGGCCTGCCACAACGGCCCCAACCTCGGCGGCAATTCCTTCCAGAAGATGGGCCTGGTGCAGCCGTACAAGACCGCCAGCACCGCCCAGGGCCGGGTCGAAGTCACCGGCAAGGACGCCGACCGCCTGAACTTCAAGGTGCCGACGTTGCGCAACGTGGAACTGACGTATCCGTACTTCCACGACGGCGAAGCCCCGACCCTGACCATGGCGGTCGACCTGATGGGGCGCCTGCAGTTGGGGCGTGAATTCACCCCGGATGAAAACGCCAAGATCGTCGCCTTCCTCAAGACCCTGACCGGCCAGCAGCCGCAGATCGGCATGCCGATCCTGCCGCCCTCGACCGACAAGACCCCGAAGCCGCGGCCGTTCGACTGAAGCCCTGGCAGCTGCATGCGTCACGCATACAGCATGTCACGTCCCACAAACAACCGGCCTTCGGGCCGGTTGTTTGTGGGGCACCACGTTGCAGAACAACGCACAAAGAAAAAGCCCCGAGGCCTGAACTTCGGGGCTTTGACTACCGGCAGATGCCGGGCTTTGACTTGGTGGCCTGGGGCGGAATCGAACCACCGACACGCGGATTTTCAATCTTCCCAAAACCCGCTTTATTTCAAGGAGTTAGCATCCCTTGGCTTCTACAACAGCCCCGCCAAGGAACCTGTCGCGCCACTCTTAGCGCCGGCCTCTTTGTAGAAACATCCCCCTCTTTGAACCGCCCCGGATTTTGAGGAGGCTCCAATCTTTGAGAGGATGGAGCCATGAGGAAGTCAGTGAAGTTTTCGCCCGAGGTGCGCGAGCGCGCGGTGCGCATGGTGTTCGAGCATCGAGG
>NZ_JACBGE010000042.1 GCF_021401345.1 Hydrogenophaga sp. NFH-34 | reverse complement strand
GGCACCGCTGGGCTACGTGCCGCCGGCCGAGTTCGAGGCCAACTACTATCGCACTCTTGAGCAGCAGGCCACGTCGGCCTGACTCAAGCCAACGGGCCTCCGTGAAACCCGGGGCGGTTCAACCAGTTGATCGTGATCGACCACACCGAGGTGGACGCGAGCCTGGGTGGGCAGGGCGTGGGCCGCCGTCTGCTGGACGCGCTGGTGCAGTGGGCGCGCGAGACGGGTACCCGGGTGATCGCGCTGTGCCCGTTCGCCAAGGCGCAGTTCAACAAGGACCCGACGATTCGCGACGTGCTTCGCTGATAAAAAAAGCGCGCAAAGCGAAGGGGCGGGGGCGGCCCGGGTATCAGCCCTTGTATTTGATGCTGCACCCGTAGGGCAGGCTGGTGGGTTTGCTCAGGGGTTGGCCGGCGAGCAGTTCGTCCAGGCCCTGGCGCACGTAGTTGGTGGCTTTGTCGATGTCGGCCACGCGGGCCGACGGAATGCTGTCGATGCCGCCGGCGTAGACCAGCACGCCCTGGGCGTTGACGATGTACAGGTGCGGCGTCACGCGGGCGCCGTAGGCCTGGCCGACCCGGCCTTCGTCGTCCATCAGGGTGGCGGTGGGGGCGGCGTTCTTTTCCTGCATCCAGCGCGCCAGTTGCGGCGGGGTCAGGTAGTCGGCGCTGGCGTCTTCGGTGGAGTTGATGGCCAGCCATACCACGCCTTTGCCCGTGTAGGCCTTCTGCAGCGCTTGCAGATTGCCGCTGTAGTGCTTGCGCACGAAGGGGCAGCCGGGGTTGGTCCATTCCAGCACCACGGGCTGGCCTTTGAAGCGCGACAGCGTCACCGGGTTGCCGGCGGTGTCTTCGAGCGTGAAGTCGGGCGCGGGCTGGCCGACCAGGGCGGCGGCGTGCACGGTGCGTGGGTGCAGCAGGGCCGGCGCGGCCAGGGCGCTGGCGCCCAGGGCGATGAGGGGGCGGCGTTGCAGCATGGGGTGTTCTCCAGGAACGGGTGGGGGTGTGCGGCGCCGTGGCTCAGAGCCGGCCGAGCGCCGAGCGCACTTCTTCCACGGTCAGCACTTCGGTCAGCACCTGCGACGGGCTGCCTTGCCGGTGCAGGGCGTACACGGGCACGCCGCTGCGGCCCAGGCGGCCCAGGGCGGCGGTGATGGCGGGGTCGCGCCGCGTCCAGTCGGCACGCAGCAGCACCACCTGGCGGCCGGCCAGGTCGGTCAGCAAGGCGGTGTCAGCCAGGGTGGTGCGCTTGTTGTACTGGCAGGTCACGCACCAGGCGGCGGTGAAGTCGACGAACACCGTGCGGCCTTCGGCCAGCAGGGCGGCTTCGGTTTCGGCGCTCCAGGGTTGCCAGGCCAGGCCTTCGACGGCGGTGGCTCTGGCGGCGGCGGGTTCGGGGTCGGCCAGGCGGGTGATGTGCGGGCCCACGGCCACGCCCAGCCACAGCAGCGCGGCCAGCGCGCCGCCGCCGAGCACCAGCCGGCTTTTGCCACGCAGGCCCAGGGCCCAGACCAGCAGCGCCAGCGCCAGCAAAATCAGCAGCAGCGCGGCGGCGCCGTCGATGCCGGTCTGCTGGCCCAGTACCCACAGCAGCCACACCACGGTGGCGAACATCGGGAAGGCCAGGAACTGGCGCAGGGTCTGCATCCAGGGGCCGGGGCGGGGCAGGGCGCGGGCCACGGCGGGCCACCAGCTCGCGGCCAGGTAGGGCAGGGCCATGCCCAGGCCGATCAGGCCGAAGATGGCCAGCGCCTGCCAGGCCGGCAGGGCAATGGCCAGCCCGAGCGAGGCGCCCATGAACGGCGCGGTGCAGGGCGAGGCCACGGCCACGGCCAGCACGCCGGTGAGGAAGGCGTCGACCGTGGGGTTGCGCGCCTGCAGGCTGGCCAGGCCCGAAGGCAGCACGTTGCCCACTTCGAACAGCCCGGCCAGGTTCAGGCCGATCAGGGTGAACAGCACCACCAGCGCGGCGATCACGCCGGGGCTCTGCAACTGGTAACCCCAGCCGATGGCTTCGCCGGCCGAGCGCAGCGCGAGCAGCAGGCCCCCCAGCGCCAGGAAGGACAGCACCACGCCGGCCGTGTAGGCCAGGCCGCTGCGGCGGTGGGCCGAGCGGTCGTCAGCATGCTGGGTGAAGGCCAGCACCTTGATCGCCAGCACCGGGAACACGCAGGGCATGAGGTTGAGGATGAGGCCCCCCAGCAGCGCCCCCGCCAGCGCGGCCCAGAGCGTGATGCGGGCGCCGGTGCTGACCTGGGGCGCCGCGCCCGCGCTGCCGGTCGCGCGGGCGGCGTTGGCGTCCAGCGCGGCCTGCAGGGCATCGGGCACGGCGGCGGGCAGCGCGGCCACGGCGGGCCAGGCGCCTTGCACCGGCACGTCGAGCCGCACACCGTCGGTGCCCGGGCCTTCGCCCGGCGGCTGGGCCGGGGCCACCACCAGCGCGAGCTGGGCGGGTGCGTCGGCGCGGTGCGGCGACAGCGGCACGCGGGCCGTCCAGCGGCTGCCGTCCCAGGCCTGGGTCCAGGGCGATCCGGGTTCGATCAGGCCGGGCGCTTCGGGGAAAAATTCCAGCGGGCGGCCGCGCAGGCGTTCGGGCAGGTCGGCCAGCGACACCTGCAGGAAGCCGTCGCCGGGGCTGACTTGGCTGGCACCGGCGGGCTGGGCGCTGGGCGCGGCCGCCAGCGCGTCGTTGAAGGCGGCGCCGTTCAAGGCGGTCGAACCCAGCACGGGAATGCGCAGGCTGAAGCTGCCTTCTTCGGGAATGCATTCCTTGCGGCAGACCAGCCAGTTGGCCTGGAGCTGCACGTCGATCTGCTGGCCGCTGAAGCCGGGCTCCACGGTCAGCGGCACGGGCAGCAGCACGGTGCCGTCGTAGCCGTAGTTGGCCAGGGTGCCGAGCGGGAACTTGCGCGGCGTGGGCCACTGGATGGCGCCCGCGCTCACGCCGGGCGGCAGGGTCCAGTTCAGTTCGGTGGGCAGGCCCGAATCGCCCGGGTTCTTCCAGTAGGTGTGCCAGTCGGGGGTGTGGCGCAGTTGCAGGCCGACCCAGACGGTGGCGCCCGGCGCGGCGCCCTGGGGCGCGTGGGCCATGAGTTCGGCGCGCACCTGGGCGGTGCTGACCACCGGGCCGGCCAGCAGACTCTGCGCCGACGCCCCGGTGGCGCCCCACAGCGCGGCCAGCCCCAGAAAAGCCAGCCGGCGCAACGGCGGAAACAGCGAAGACAACAAAGCGGCGAAACCGGGCATGGTGAACGTGGGGCGAGGGGCAGGCGCGGGCCGGGAGGGCCCGCAGATAGGAGCGCGGCACCCCGGCCGGGGTTCCCGCTGCTGTCGGAGATTGTCGCCAAATATCAGCGCTGGCTGTTGGATGACGGGACCGTGCTATCGCTTCGATAGAGGCGTTTGAATGCCCATGCGGTTCACAGCCCCGCCCGATTGGGCTAAAAAGCGGGTTCGCTTGTCTTTCAACGACCTGTCGGCATGGAGGTGCATGCATGGGATCGATGGTGGAACTGGCTCTGCAGCCATGGGTGCAGCGGGTGCGGCGCACAGCGAACCTGCCGGTGCGTTTGCGCTGGGGCGACAGCGGCGGCGCGTCGCTGGCCCTGGGTGATTTTGAACAGCCGCAGGTGGAGATTCGCGTGCGCGACCCGCAGGCGCTGCGGCTGCTGATCGACCCCAGCCTGGCCACGCTGGGCGAGGCTTACGTGGAAGGCCTGATCGATGTCGAAGGCCGCCTGGGCGACATCCTGGCCGTGGCCCACCGGCTGGCCGACACGGCCGAGCCCGAAGGCGGGCTGCTCGGGCGCATCCGGCGCAGCTTCCAGCACACGCGGCAAAGCGACCGCCAGGCCATCCAGTACCACTACGACGTGTCCAACGCCTTCTATGCCCAGTGGCTGGACCCGGCGATGGTCTATTCCTGCGCCTATTTTGAGAACGGCGACGAGACGCTGGCCCAGGCGCAGGAAAAGAAGATCGACCACATCCTCACCAAGGTCCGGCTGGCGCCGGGCCAGCGGCTGCTCGACATCGGTTGTGGCTGGGGCGCGCTGGTGCTGCGGGCGGCGCAGAAGTTCGGCGCGCGCTGCGTCGGCATCACGCTGTCGCAGCAGCAGTTCGATCTGGCGACCGAACGTGTGCAGGCGGCGGGCCTGCAGGACCGGATCGACATCCGCCTGCAGGATTACCGCGACGTGAGCGACGGGCCGTTCGACCGCATCACCAGCGTCGGCATGTTCGAGCACGTGGGGCTGAACCACCTGACGCCGTACTTCACGCGCATCCGCGACCTGCTGGTGCCCGACGGCTGGGCCATGAATCACGGCATCACCAGCACCGATCCGCAGGACGGTGAGACGGCCCACGGCGGCGGGGGCTTCATCGAGCGCTACGTCTTCCCGCAGGGCGAGCTGCCGCACATCGGCACCGTGCTGCGCACGCTGCAGGAAGGTGGGCTGGAGGCCTTTGACGTGGAAAACCTGCGCCGCCACTACGCGCGTACCCTGCAGTGCTGGAGCGACGCCTTCGAGGCCCGGACCGAGTCGCTGCGGCAACTGGTGGACGAGCGGCACTGGCGCATCTGGCGCGTGTACCTGGCCGGTTGCGCCTGGGCCTTCGAGCACGACGAGATCGCGCTGTTCCAGGTGCTGTGCCGGCCGGCGGGGCGCAGCGCGCGCGAACTGCCCTGGTCGCGGCGCTGGCTCTACCCCTGAACCGGCGCGTGCCAGCCCGTGCCAGCCTGTGTTGGCGCGGTCGGCAAGGCGGTGCGAGCGCCGGCCTTGGCCTAAGATCCGACCCATGAACGCCACGCCACGCCACTGGGCCGACCTCAGCACCGCCGACTTCGCTGCGCTGGACCGCGCCCGAGCCATCGCGGTGCTGCCGGTGGCAGCCACCGAACAACATGGGCCGCACCTGCCGCTGTCGGTGGACACCGACATCGTCAACGGCGTGATCGCGGCGGCCCTGCCGCACCTGCCGGTCGATCTGCCGGCGCTGTTTCTGCCCACGCAGGCCATCGGCTTCTCGCCCGAGCACACGCGTTTTGCCGGCACGCTGACGCTGAAGGCGGAAACGCTGATCCGGGTGTGGACGGAGATCGGTGAATGCGTGGCCGCCAGCGGGGTGCGCAAGCTCGTGCTGTTCAACAGCCACGGCGGGCAGGTGGGCGCGCTCGACCTGGTGGCGCGCGACCTGCGGGCCCGGCTTGGCCTGCTGGTCTACAGCGTCAACTGGTTCAACCTGCCCCTGACCGACCCCGACGGGCGCGACGTCAATGAGCGCTTCAGCGTGGCCGAACACCGGTTCGGCGTGCACGCGGGCGCGGTGGAAACGTCGCTGATGCTGGCGCTGGCGCCCGGGCGCGTGCGCCAGGACCGGGCACGGGATTTCCGCTCCACGTCGCAGGACCGGGCCGAACGTTTCGCCACGCTGGGCAACGGCCGCAGCGCCAAGCTGGCCTGGATGATGCAGGACTACCACCCCGAAGGCGCCGCCGGCAATGCCGCGGCGGCCACGGCCGAAGACGGCCACGCCCTGCTTGACGCCGCCGGCCGGGCGCTGGCCCGGCTGCTGGGCGAGATAGACCGTTTGCCGCCGGACACGCTGAACGAGCAGCCGGCCTACCCGGCGCGGTAACGCAGCCGGTGAAAAGACCGCCATGTCTGCGGACGCGGGCATCCGGGTGTGTGGGTTTGGGCGTGGTTGTGCGGGGGCTGGGTTCCCGCCTGCGCGGGAACGACGGTCAAGGTTGTGGGCACGACATGCACGCTGTCGCTGGGCTCCTGCCCGTGCAGGAACGACGGCTTGGCATCTCCGTTCATCCTGCCCCGCCAGCCCGCCAGCCCGCCAGCCCAGTCAGCCCAGTCAGCCCAGTCAGCCCAGTCAGCCCAGTCAGCCCAGTCAGCCCAGTCAGCCCAGTCAGCCCGCGACACCAGTCCCGTCATGCCCGCGAACGCGGGCATCCAGGCGCACGCCAGGGGACTGTGCAGCGCCGCTCAGGCGAAGGTGATCCAGTCCGTGTAATCCGGACTGTCGAGATGGGGCAGCGTGTTGTAGGTCAGCAGGCTGTGCCGCTTGGGGTTGAACTGGAACTGTGTCACCGCGCTGTTGCGAATGCGCAGGTTCAGTTCGATCGTGGTGTCGGGGCTCAGGCCCAGCACATGGCCCACGGCGGTAGAGATCGGGCCGCCGCTGGAGACGATGATCACGTCCTGCCCGTGGTGCTGGCCGCGCACGTGGTCCAGCGCGCTGGTCACGCCGTGCGCGAAGGCGTCGTAGCTGGGCATGCCCTCGGGGCTGATGGTGCCGTCCATCCACTGACGCAGTCCGTCGCGCAGCACCCGGAAGTGCTGCCGGTAGCCCTCGGGCGTCTGGGGTTTTTCCAGTGGCTGGGGGTGGATCGCGCGGATCACCGCCTCGCTGTCGTATTCGTTGAGGCCGGGCCAGACCAGCGGTTCGAGGTCGAAGCCGGCCCCTTCGGCGATGCCGGCCCAGGTCTGCGCATGGCGGCGCAGCGAGCCCATGAGCACGGCGGCTGGCCGCAGTCCGCGTTCGGCCCAGTAACGGCCGAGCCGCTCGGCCTGTTGCCGGCCGAGGGGGCTGAGCTGGTCGTAGTCGGCGGCGCCGAATGACGCCTGTCCGTGGCGCACAAGGTAAAGGTTTCCCATGGGCGGCGATTCTGTGCGAGCCCACCGGGCCGCGTTTGTCCCGGCAGTGACTGGCGTGGCGCCGGCCCGTCAGCGAGGCACTGGGAAATGGGCGTTTTCCGGGTGATTTTTCGCGCGCTTCACCGTCACGCGGCCGTGTTCCAATGGCGCGATGTCCGTCTGGTTCGCGCTTCATGACGCTTGATCTGCCCACGTTGGTGCTGGTGCGGATGGGCGCGGACGTGCTGATCGCGCTGGCCTTCTGGGCGCAGGCCCGGCGCTACCCGTCCATCCGCGGGCCGGGGTGGTGGTCGCTGGCATCGGTGGCGAGCCTCCTGGGGTCGCTCGGGCTGTGGCTGCGGGCCGGGGGAGGGCCGCCCCAAGCGGCGATCCTGGCCAGTCTGGCGGTCAATGCCAGTGTGCTGATGGTCTGGTTGGGCTTGCGCAGTTATCTGCGCCTGCCGTTGCCGATTCGGCTGGTGGCGCTGACCATGGGGGCGCTGACATTGGCCCATGCAGGGCTCTATGCCGTCAGCGATGGCTTGGGCACGCGTTTTGTGCTGTTCTCGCTGCCTGTTCTGGTCGCGGCCACGCTGGCGCTGCGCGATCTCCAGCAGGTCGACGGCGGCTGGCAGGTGCCGGAGTTCAACGCGTTGCGGCTGCTGACGGTGTTCGAAGGAGCGGTTCTGCTGGCGCTGGCTGCGGTGGTGGTCGCGAGCGGGCTGGTCTGGCCCGATGTGATGCCGGCGTTTCTGTTCGCTTTCCTGATGACCAAGCTGTTGCGGGCGGTGCTTTACGCGGTGCTGGTGTCGCTGCGCCTGCGGCGCGACGCCGAGCAGGCGCGCCACTCGATGGCCAGCCGCGAGGCCGAATGGCGCGCCCTGGTCGAAAACCTTGGCGCCGGGGTGATCGTGTTCCGGCCCGACCACAGCGTGGTGACCATCAATTCGGCGGCGCGCCGTTTCCTGGGTCTGGCCGACCAGGGTGTGGTGCACATGCTGCCGGTGTGGAAGCCTCTGCGGGAAAGCGGGCAGCGCATGCCGCGCCCCGAGCGGCCGTTCGAGCGGGTGCTGGCCACGGGGCGACCGGTGTCGGACATGGTGCTGGGCTTTCACCAGCCGAATGCCCCGGCGCTGCGCTGGGCGCTGTGCAACGCCTATCCGGAGAACGACGTGCTCGGCGGTCTGCAACACGTCGTTTTCACGTTTGTGGACATCACCTCGCTCAAGCAGGCGCAGGCCGAGCGCGAGGTGCTTGAACAGCATCTGGCGCAGTCGCAGAAGATGGAGGCGCTGGGCACGCTGGCCGGCGGCGTGGCGCACGACTTCAACAACATCCTGGCGGCCATTCTGGGCAATGCGGACCTGGCCCGGCAGGACGTGGGCGCGGGTTCGCCGGCGCAGGAAAGCCTGCACGAAATCAGCGCGGCCGCGCGCCGCGGGCGCGAGCTGGTGCGCCAGATCCTGGCGTTCTCGCGCCAGCAGCCGCTGGAGCGCATGCCGGTGGAGCCGGCGACCATCGTCAACGAAACCTGTGCCCTGCTGCGCACGGCGATCACGCCGCAGGTGCAACTGTTCACCACCATCGACCCGGCCACGCCGGCCTTGCGGGCCGACGCTACCCAGCTGGGTCAGGTGCTGCTGAACCTGGGCACCAACGCCATCCACGCGCTCGAGGGCCGGTCCGGCCGCATCGAATACCAGGTGCGTGGTGTCCGGCACGACGCGGCCGAACTCCCGGACGAGGTGGCGCAGACCTGCCGGCAGGACGGCGTGGATGCGGTGTGCATCACCGTGGCCGACGACGGCTGCGGCATGGACGAGGCGACCCGTGCGCGCATCTTCGAACCCTTCTTCACCACCAAGGCCGTGGGCCGCGGCACCGGGCTGGGGCTGTCGGTGGTGCTGGGCATCGTGCAGGCGCACGGCGGCGCGATTGAAGTCTGTTCGGGCACGGCGGAGGGCACGCGGTTTTCGCTCTATTTCCCGGGGGCGTCGGCCATGACGCAGCCGGCTTCGGTGCCGGCCGTGACTGCGACGGCAGGTGAGGGCGCCCCGGCACCGGCCGAAGCGGTCACAATGTCAGCTGATCCTGTACCCGCTTCACCGGAGGTGAGCCCGATGGCCGAAACACCCGCGACGCCCCGACACATCCTGTATCTCGATGACGACGACACCTTGGTGTTCCTGGTGCGTCGCCTGCTGGAGCGTCGGGGTTACCAGGTGTCGGCCTTCACCGACCAGCAGGAAGCCATCGATGCGGTGCGCGCCGCACCCGAGCGCTTCGACCTGCTGATGACCGACTACAACATGCCGGGCATGTCGGGGCTGGATGTGGCGCGCGCGGTGCGGGCCATCAGCCCGGGGTTGCCGGTGGCGGTGGCTTCTGGCTACATCAGCGACGAACTGCAGTCCGAGGCCGACGCCGTCGGCGTGGCCGAAGTGGTGTTCAAGACCGACGCCGTCGAGGCGTTCTGCGAGGTCGTGGCCCGCCTGGTCCGGCCGGCCGCCGCCTGAGGCGGTTTCTTTCAGGCCGCCGCGCCCAGCACCCGCGCCAGCACGGCGCTGTCGACATTGCCGCCCGTCAGGGCGATGCCCACCGGCCGACCGGCCAGTTGATCGCGTTCCTGCCAGGCCGCCGCCAGGGCCGCAGCGCCAGCGCCTTCGGCCACGTTGTGGGTGTCGGCGAACAGCCAGCGCATGGCTTGGGCCACGTCGGCGTCGCTCACCGGCACCAGGTGGTGGAGGTGGGGGCCCAGGATCGCCAGTGCCGCGGCATCGGCCACCCGGCAGGCCATGCCATCGGCCAGCTCGGTGGACACGAGGGCTTCGACCACGCGGCCCGCCGCCAGCGAGTCGGCATAGGTGGTGGCGTGCGCGCTGATCACGCCGACCAGGCGCACCGGGTGGTTCAGCGCGGTTTTGGCCGCGATCGCGGCGCAGGCGCCCGAGCCCTGGCCGATGGGCACGTAGGCCACCGCCAGATCGGGCACGGCGCGCAGGAATTCCCACCAGTAGGTGCTGACGCCGCGCAGCAGGTCGGGGTGAAAGCTGGGCACCATGTGGGCGCCGCGTTCGGCCGCCAGTTGCATGGCGTGTTCGCGGCTTTCCTGGAAGTCGCTGCCGTGTTCGATGAGCTGCACGCCCAGCGCCCGCATGGCCGCGTTTTTTTCCACCGAATTGCCATGCGGCACGACGATGGTGCAACGCACGCCGTGGGCGCGCGCGGCCCAGCCGATGCTCTGGCCGTGGTTGCCGCGGGTGGCGCTGATCACTTCGCGCGGCAGCTCGCCGCGCCGGCGCAATTGGTCGAAGTAGGTCAGCCCGCCCCGGATCTTGAACGCGCCCACCGGGGTGTGGTTTTCGTGTTTGACCCAGCAGTCGGTGCCCAGGCGCTGGCTCAGCAGCGCCCAGCGGTACTGCGGCGTGGGCGGGAATTCGCGGTACACCACCTCGGCGGCGGCTTCGATGTCGGTGCGGGTGGGCAGGGTCATGGGGCGGTTCTTCGGTGCGGCGGTGTGCCGCTCAGGGGAAAGAGGGGTTGCCGGCGGCCAGCAGCGGATGCGTCAGGCACCGCTCTTGCCCGTCGGGCCCGCTCAGGCGGGTGGTGAGGCGTGCCGGCCCTGCAGAGGCCGCCACGCCGGTTAGGCCAATGGCGGCCAGAGCCTGTTGCAGGCGGTCGGCCTGCGGATGCTGCAGGTGCAGGCTGCGCAGGGTCAGACCGGCGCCGGCCATGCGGGCCGACGGGTGCGTGTCGCCCCACTGGATCAGGGTTGGCAAGGCGCCGTCGAACAGGCGTTGCCCGTCGTCGCGCACGGTGATCTGCCACTGCAGCAGGCCGTCCGGCGTGGGGCGCGACGCCGCGAGCGCCGGGCCACGGTCGATGCCCAGCGCGGCCCAGGCCGCCGTCGCGGCCGCGAGATCGGGCACGGCCGCCACCCAGTGCACCAGTTGCGGCCCCTGTTGCGCGAGCCGGGCCTGCAGAGCCGGGTCGTCGAGGTCGAACCAGCGCTTCAGGCTTGGCGCGCGCTGAGGCCGCACCGGCGGATCGATGGCGATGATCTCCAGGTAGGCCCGCGGGTGGTCGACGCTGTCCAGCCGCAGCAGCCGGTTGTGGGTACCGAACAGCGGGTGCGCGCCGCCGGGGCCGGGCTCCACGCCCAGGGTGGCCCGGCACCAGGCCACGCCATCGTCCAGCGTGCGTGCGGCGACCACCAGGTGGTCGAGCTGGGCGGGCGCGGCGGCGGTCACAGTTGCACCAGGCCGTCGATGCAGGTGACGCTGGCGCCGCCGACCCAGATCGTGCCGCCGGCGTCGCGCTGGATGTGCACCCGGCCTTCGCGCGCCAGCACCGTGCCTTGCGCGGCCACGTAGCGATCGGGCGCCAGGCCCGCGCCGATGAGCCACTGCGCCAGCGCGGCGTTGAGGCTGCCGGTCACCGGGTCTTCGGTCAGGCTGTGGTTGCCGGGGAAGAAGGCGCGCACCTCGAACTGCGTCTCGCCCGAGGTCTGGGGCGCGACCACGCCGATTTCCAGGCCTTCCAGGCACTCGGCGTCCGGCCGCAGCGCCAGCACCTGTTCGGCGCTGCGCAGCATCACGCCGCGCCATTGCGGCCCGTTGTCGCACCAGGCGTGCGCGCTGATGTCTTCGCGTGCCACGCCCAGGCCGCGGGCGATCAGCGCCAGGTCGGCGTCGTCCAGCGGCCCGCCCCGGCGCAGCGGCGGTGCCGCAAACGCGAGCCGGTCGCCGTCGCGCTGGATCTTCACCAGCCCCACGCCGCATTCCTGCACCACCTGCTCGCCGCGCGGTGTGCCGCCGGCCTGCAGCCAGGCGTGGCAGGTGCCCAGCGTGGGGTGGCCGGCGAACGGCAGTTCGCGCCCGGGGCAGAAGATGCGCACGCGGTAGTCGGCGCCGGCGGCCGCGCCCTCGGGCGTGGGCGGCAGCACGAAGGTGCATTCGGACAGGTTGGTCCAGTTGGTGAAGTGCTGCATCGTGGCCGTGTCCAGGCCCGTGCCGTCGAGCACCACCGCCAGCGGGTTGCCGCGGTAGGGTGTGGTGGTGAAGACGTCGACCTGTTTGAAGGCGCGTGTCGGCATGAAGGTTCTCCGGTGTCAGGACAGGGGCAGGTCGAGCACGCCGCGGCTGGCGGGCTGGCTGAGCCAGTGGGCGTACCAGCGTTCGAGGTGCGGCCAGGCCGGGCGCGGCTGCGGCAGGCCCCACCAGCGGTGGACCTCGCAGGCGATCGGGATGTCGGCCATGGTGAGCGCCGCACCGGCCATGAAGGGCTGGTGGGCCAGGTGGTCATTCAGCTGTGCGAACAGTGGCTCGGCCGCCGCCACCGAGGCCGCGATGACTGCCGGGTCGCGTTGCGCCGCGGGCGTGCGGAACCACTGTTTGAAGGCGGGGCTGCCGGCGGGGTTGAGCGTGGTCTGCTGCCAGTCCATCCAGCGCTCGGCGTCGGCGCGGTGTTGCAGGTCGGCGGGGTACCAGTTGGGCGCCGTTCCATCGGGGCTCGCCGCGGCTTCGGCCTGGCGGGCACACAGGTAGCGCACGATGGCGTTCGACTCCCAGAGCGTGAAGTCGCCGTCTTCCAGCAGCGGCACCAGACCGTTGGGGTTCTTGGCGCGGTAGTCGGGCGTGTCCACCACGCCGTGGCTCAGGCCCGCGTCGATGCGCTCGAAGGGCACGCCCAGAACCTGGGCGCACAGCACCACCTTGCGCACATTGATCGAGCTGATCCGGCCCCAGAGCTTGAGCGGGGTGCGGTCGCCGCCGGGGGACAGCGAAGCACACGAAGTGGCGGGCGCGGGAGCCATGTCGGTCCTTCAGCCCTGCACCGCTTCGCGGACGGCGTCGGCCAGCGCCTTGATGCCGATGCGGATCTGCTCTTCGCTGGCCGTCACGAAGGACAGGCGCAGCGTGCGCGGGTCGGCGTCGTCGGCGTAGAAGGCGGCGCCGGGCACGAAGGCCACGCCCTTGTCCACGGCCTTGGGCAGCAGCGCGATGGCGTCGACCCCGGCGGGCAGGCGCGCCCACAGGAACATGCCGCCGTCGGGCGAATTCCACTGCACGTCCAGCCCCGCCATCTCCTGCTTCAGCGCGTCGAGCATGGCCTGGCACTGGCGCTTGTAGAGCGCGCGGATGGTGGGCACGTGGCGGTCGAGGAAGCCGTCCTTGAGCACTTCGGCCACCATCCGCTGGTTGAAGCTGGGGCTGTGCAGATCGGCCGCCTGCTTGGCCTGCAGCAGCTTGGGCATGATCGCCGGGGGCGCGACCACGTAGCCCAGGCGCAGGCCCGGCGCCAGCACCTTGGAGAACGAGCCCAGGTAGATGCAGCCTTCGGGGCAACGCGCGGTCAGCGGCTTCGGCGGCGGCTGGTCGAACCACAGGTCGCCATAGGGGTTGTCTTCCACGATGGGCAGGCCGGCCGCCTGCGCGGCGTCCACCAGGGCCTGCCGGCGCGCTTCGCTCATGCTGCGGCCCGTGGGGTTCTGGAAGTTGGGCAGCACGTACAGGAAACGCGCGCCCGGGGCCTTCTTCACCAGATCGTCCACCACGATGCCTTCGGCGTCGCTGTCCACGCTGACGATGGTCGGCTCCATGGGCGTGAAGGCCTGCAGGGCGCCGAGGTAGGTCGGCGTTTCCACCAGCACGGTGCTGCCTTCGTCGATCAGTACCTTGGCCACGAGATCCAGGCCCTGCTGGCTGCCGGTGGTGATGAGCACCTGCTCGGGGCTGACGTCCCAGGGCAACTGCCGCGCGACCCACTCGCACAGCGGGCGGTAGCCTTCGCTGGCGGCGTACTGCAGGGCGGCACGGCCGTCGGTGCGCAGCACCGTTTCGCAGGCCTGGGCGAAGGCGTCGACCGGGAAGGTCTTGGGCGAAGGCAGGCCGCCAGCGAAGCTGATGATGCCGGGTTTTTCGGTGACCTTGAGGATCTCGCGGATCACGGAAGGGTTCATCTTGTGGGCGCGTTGCGCCAGGGTCCAGGTCATGGACGTTCTCCTCCAGGCGGGCCGAAAAACACGACCCAGGTTGCAAAGTCTCGACTGAATTCTTCAAAGCGGTGGGCGACGCCGGCGCGCACCAGGCGCAGGTCGCCCGCGCGCACCGGACCGCAGTGGTCACCGACACGCAGCCGGGCACGGCCGTGCTGGATCACGTACAGCTCGTCCTGCGGGTGGGGTGACTGGATGTCGCGGCCCAGGCGCGAGGTGGCGGGCACGAACAGCTCAACCCGGAGCGAGCCGTGCGACAGCGCCTGCACAAATGGCTGGCCGTGGGGATAGTCGGCACTGACCGGCCCCGGCAGTCCGGCCAGCAGGCGGTGCAGGTCGGGGGTGGCGGCGGCGAGCGCGTTCATGCCGGCGCTCCCAGGCCGCGCATCAGCATCCAGATGGCCGTGAGCACCAGGGCGCTGGCCATCACGCGGTTGAAAACCTGCAGGCGCCGGCCGCTGGGCTGACCCTGTTCGAGCGGGCCGGCCAGCCACTCGCGCAGGAGCGAACCCACCAACGCGTAGGTCAGGTTGCTGAAGAAGGCGAAGGCGAGCATCAGTGGCAGCACCTGAGCGAACCGTTGCCAGGCGTCGTCATGTCCGGCGATCCAGCCCGCCACGATGGACAGCGCCAGCATCCAGGCCTTGATGTTGAGAAACTGCAGCAACACGCCTTCGCCAAAACCGGCGCTCAGGCGCTGGCTGTCGGCCTGCCCGAGCGCCCGGCTGCGCCACAGCCGCAGGGCCAGCCAACCCAGGTAGGCGCAGCCACCGGCCAGGATGGTGCTGCGCAGCAGGGGTTGCGCCAGCACCAGCGCACCCACCCCGGCCGAGCACAGCGCCAGCAGCAGCGACCAGCCCACCGGCACGGCGCACACGAAGGGCAGTGCGCGGCGCAGCCCCTGGTTGGCAGCCAGGGCGGTCGACAGGGTCGTGTTGGGGCCTGGGGTGAAGCTGGTGGCCGTGGCCAGCACCAGCAGGGCGCTGAATTCGCTGGCGGTCATGGGGTGAGGGGCATGAAGCAGGTGCGGGGGTGTTGCGGGATAGGAGCAGACACTTTATCCTTGGCATCCATACACATTCCATACACTTTCATGGCTCAGTTTTCGCATCTGTATGGTTGATCCTGTCCATACACCCCAGACGCCTTCGGCCGACGATCTGCCGGTCGCGCCCGTTCCCGGAGCGACGCTCTCGCGCACCGCGGCCCAGACCCTGACGGAGCAGCTGGCCGAACGCTTTGCCAGCCGCATCCGCGACCGCCTGCTCGCGCCCGGCGCGCGGCTGCCCAGTGTGCGCCAGTGCGCCCAGCAGCACGGGCTGAACCCGTCGACGGTGGTGGCGGCCTACGACCAGCTGCTCGCGCGCGGTCTGGTGGAGGCGCGCCGCAACCGGGGGTTTTTCGTGCGCGAGCGGGGGCCGGCCTCCGCGGGCAGCGCTGCCGGCAAAAGCCCGGCCACCGCCCCGGGCGCTGCCGTTCCGCGCATGGTGGCGCCCGTGAACGCGGCGACGCTGATCCGCGGCATGTTCCATCCGTCCGAAGGCAAGCCGCAGCCGGGGGCCGGGGTGTTTCCGCCCGAATGGCTGGAAAACAGCTTCATGTCGGCGGCCGTGCGCAAAGTCAGCACCCACGCGGCGCTGGCCGACGCCTCGCTGCGTTATGGCGAGCCCCAGGGGGACGGCCTGCTGCGCCGCGTGCTGGCGGCGCGGCTGCAGGGCATGGGCCTGCCGGCTGACCCGGCGCAGATCATCACCACCGTGGGCGCGACGCACGCGCTGGACATCGTCAGCCGCACGCTGCTCAAGCCCGGCGACGCGGTGATGGTGGAAGAGCCGGGCTGGGCGGTGGAATTCGCCCGGTTGCACGCACTGGGCATGCGGGTGCTGCCGGTGCCGCGCGGCCCGGCCGGGCCCGACCTGGCCGTGATGGAGCGCTACTGCGAGGCGCACGCGCCCAAGCTGTTCGTGAGTGTGAGCGTGCTGCACAACCCGACCGGCTACAGCCTCACGCCGGCCAGTGCCCACCGCGTGCTGCAACTGGCTCAGCGCCACCATTTCCTGGTGGTCGAAGACGACACCTACGGCCACATCGCTCCCGAACACGCCACCCGCATGGGGGTGCTCGACGGCCTGCAGCGCACCATCTACGTGAGCGGTTTTGCGAAGATCCTTGCGCCCAACTGGCGGGTGGGCTACCTGGTGGCGCCGCCCGACTGGACCGAGCGCCTGCTCGACACCAAGATGCTGGCCACGCTGACCACGCCGAGCCTGCTGGAGCGTGCCATGGCGCATTGCATCGAGCAGGGGCAACTGCGGCGGCACGCCGAACGCATTCGGCACCGGCTTGACCTGGCGCGCAGCCGCAGCGCCAAGCTGGCCCAGGCGGCCGGGTGCCGTTTCGTGGCCGAGCCGGCCGGCCTGTTCGGCTGGGTGGACACGGGCACCGACACCGAGGCGCTGGCCCAGCGCCTGCTGGATGAGGGTTACCTGACTGCGCCCGGCTCGCTGTTTTATGCCAACCGGGCGCCGAGCACGCTCATGCGCATCAATTTCGCCACCACGCAGGACGCCGCCTTCTGGCGCACGTTCAGCCGGCTGGCGGGCGCGCGCTGAGCAGGGCGGCCAGCGCGGCATCGATCTTCTGGGCTTCGGCCTGCATCAGCGGCAGGGCGCGCTCGAACAGGCTCCAGTCCTTGGAGCGTGCTGCCAGCTCCAGCCCTTTGGCGAAGCGGGCGCCCCGGTCGGCGGTCATGCTGCCGAGCGAGCCCTTGAGGCCGTGGGCGTGGGCAATGGCCGCGTCGGCATCGCGGCGCTGCAGCGCCTGGTGCAGCTCGGCCAGCCGGGCGGCCAGGTCGGTGCGCATCACCTCGGCGAGCTGGCGCAGGGTGGCCTCATCGCCATCCAGCCGGCGGCGGAGCTTTTCGAGGTCGAGGGCGTCGGCGCTGGCGGTCGGGGTGTCGCCAACAACGGCGGGCGCCGGCGCTGCGGCGGCTGCGCCCGCGCGCATGCCTTGCACTTTCAGCAGCGCATCGTCGATGGCCCGGATCAGGGCTTGCGGGCTGACGGGTTTGGGCACGTAACCGTCCATGCCGGCGGCGAGGCAGGCATCGCGATCGCCGTTCATGGCGTTGGCGGTCACCGCAATGATCGGGGTGTGAGGGCGCCCGGTCTCGATTTCGCGCAGCCGGATGCGGCGCGTTGCTTCCAGGCCGTTGCTGCCCGGCATCTGCACATCCATCAGCACCAGATCGGTGTCTCCCTGTTCCCAGGTGGCCACCGCCTCGTGCCCGTCGTGGGCGGGCCTGACGGTGCATCCGAGCCGGCGCAGAAGCTGGCTGGTGATCAGTTCGTTGACCGGGTGATCTTCGGCCAGCAGCACCCGCAGGCCGGCAAAGCGCTGGCCGGCCTGGGCCAGTTCGTCCAGCTCCATGGGGGCGCTCAGGGGCGCGCTGTCGGCCGGCGCTGCCTCGCGCAAGGGCAGCGTGATGGTGAAACAGCTGCCCTGCCCGAGGGCGCTCTGCACGGCGATTTCGCCGCCCATCAACTGCACCAGCCGGGCGCAGATCGCCAGCCCGAGCCCGCTGCCGCCGAAGCGTCGGGCGGTCGACGCGTCGGCCTGGGTGAAGGCCTCGAAGATCTGGGCCTGGTGGCGCGGCGCGATGCCCACACCCGTGTCCCGCACGCGCAACCGCAACCGGGGCGGTCCGCCCTCGGCGGGGTGCAGCACGTCAGCCTCCAGCCGGACCTGCCCGCCCCGGGGCGTGAACTTCAGCGCGTTGGACAGCAGGTTGCCCAGCACCTGCCGCAGGCGGCCCGGGTCGCCATGAATATGAGGTGGCAGGTCGGGCGCCATCGACAGCGACCAGCCCAGCGGTTTGGCCTGGGCCTGTTCTGCGTACAGGCGCCCCACATCCTCCAGCGCCTCTGCCAGATCAAACTGCACGTCTTCCAGCATGAGCTTGCCGGCCTCGATGCGGGAGAGATCCAGCACGTCGTTGAGCAGCGCCAGCAGGGCGTGCGCCGAGCTGTCCATCAGCGAGAGCCAGTTGGTCTGTTCCGCGTTGAGGGGCGAATCCATGAGCAGCCGTGTCAGGCCCATCAGCGCATTCAGCGGGGTGCGGACTTCGTGGCTGATGTTGGCCAGGAACTCGCTCTTGGCCCGGCTGGCCTGTTCGGCGAGCGCGCGGGCCTGCTCCCCGGCGGCCTCGACGCGCTTGCGTTCGCGGATGTCGGCATGGGTGCCCATCAGCCGCAGCGGTCGCCCCAGGGCATCGTGTTCGGCCACCATGCCATGGCTTTCGATCCACAGCCAGCCCTGGGCCGTGCGCACGCGGTACTCTGCCGACGCCCGTGCAACCTCCCCGGCCAGCAGGGCGCGCACCTCGGCGGACACGCGCGGGCGGTCTTCGGGATGCACCCGCTCCAGCAGGCGGTCGGTATCCCAGTAGCCGCCCTGCGGCAGGTCGCCGATCATTTCGCCCCAGCGGGAGTTGAGAAACACCTGGCTCGAACTCAGCTGCCAGTCCCAGAGTGCCAGGCCGGCGGCGGCGACAGCCAGCTCCAGCCGGTCCCGGGTTTCGTCGAGCGCTTCTTCGGCCAGCAGGCGGCTGTTGGATTCGTGGTGGAACGAGTTGCGAAGCCGGTCGATTTCGCCGTTCTGCCGGTCCACCTCGGCCAGCAACTGCCGGACCCGCTCCCGCTCACCCCTCAGTTCTTGCAGGGCACGCTGCAAATCCTGGGCGAGACGTTGCGGTGAATGCGCAGAGGCAGGTTTCATGGGGCGCGAGGGCTGCAGGGGCGCTTCGCGCCGTGGGTCACTGGCCGCCCAGCGCCTCCCAGCGTTCGAGGGCCTGGAGCCATTCTGCCTCGATTTCGGCATGTCGGCCGGCGAGTTGAGCGGCTCTGGACGGATGGGTACCAAATAGTTGACCGCCGTCGAGTTCTTTGTCCACCGCCGCCAGTTCCTGTTCCAGTGTGGCCATGCGGGCGGGCAGTGCGTCGAACTCGCGCTGCTCCTTGTAGCTGAGCTTGCGCTTGCCGGCCGCCGGGGGCGGCGCGGCGGTGTCGGCCTCTGCCGGTGGCGCGGCGCCAGCGGTCCGCTCGGGTTTGGCGGCCGCAGGCGTGGCGAGTTCGGTCGCCCGTGCCGACTGGGTCAGCCAGTCCTGCACATCGCCCACGTATTCGCGCCAGCGGCCCTCGCCTTCGGCCACCAGGGTGCTGGTCACCACGTTGTCGAGAAAGCGCCGGTCGTGGCTGACGAGGAACACCGTGCCTTCGTACTGCTGAAGCAGGTCTTCCAGCAGCTCCAGGGTGTCGATGTCCAGGTCGTTCGTGGGCTCGTCCAGCACCAGCACGTTGGCCGGGCGCGCGAACAGACGGGCGAGCAACAGGCGGTTGCGTTCGCCGCCAGAGAGCGTGCGAACGGGTGAACTGGCGCGCGCGGGCGAAAACAGGAAGTCGCCCAGATAGCTGCGCACGTGGGTGCGCCGGTTCCCGATTTCGATCCATTCGCTGCCGGGGCTGATGAAGTCCTCCAGCGTGGCGTCCAGATCAACCTGTTCGCGCATCTGGTCGAAGTAGGCCACGCTGAGGTTGCTGCCTTGGCGCACCGTGCCGCTGTCAGGTGCCAATTGCCCCAGCAAGGTCTTGAGCAAGGTGGTCTTGCCGGCGCCGTTCGGCCCGATCAGCCCCACTTTGTCGCCGCGCAGAATGGTGGTGGACAGTCCGCGGATCACGGTTTGACGACCGCCATCGGGAAGGGGGAACGATACCGTCACGTTGTCGAGCTCAGCCACGATCTTGCCGCTGGCGGTGCCGCTGGCCACCTCCATGCGCACGCGTCCCACGGTGTCGCGCCGCGCAGCACGGGTTTCCCGCAGCCGCTGCAGGCGCACGATGCGTCCCTGGGCACGGGTTCGCCGGGCCTCGACGCCCTTGCGGATCCACACCTCTTCCTGGGCCAGCAGCTTGTCGGCGCGCGCATTGATGACCGCTTCCTGGGCCAGTTGCTCCTCTTTCAGCGCCTGATAACGGACAAAGTTGCCGGGATAGCTGCCCAACCGGCCGCGGTCGAGTTCGACGATGCGGGTCGTGATGCGATCCAGGAAGGCGCGGTCGTGGCTGATGGTCACCACACTGCCTTTGAAACCTAGCAAAAGCTCTTCCAGCCAGGCGATGCTGTCCAGGTCCAGGTGGTTGGTGGGCTCGTCCAGCAGCAGCACATCGGGGCGGCTCACCAGTGCCTGGGCCAAGGCCACCCGTTTGCGGTTGCCGCCCGACAAGGCGCCGACGATTGCCTCGGCATCCAGATGCAGACGCTGCAGGGTTTCCTGTACGCGCTGTTCCCAGTTCCAGGCATCCAGCGCCTCGATGCGCTCCTGGATCAGGTGCAAGTCTTCGGCGTCGCTGCCTTGCAAATAGCGATCACGCAAGGTGCGCGCTTCCCCGAGCCCGAGGCTGGCGGCTTCGAAGACCGTGACGGACTCGTCCAACGCCGGCTCCTGAGGGACGTAGGCCACACGGAGACCGGACTGCTGCTGGAAGGCGCCATCGTCGATGGGCTCAAGTCCGGCCAGTACTTTGAGCAGCGAAGACTTGCCCGTGCCGTTGCGACCAATGAGGCCCACGCGCTCCTGGGATTCAAGAGCAAAGTCGGTATGGTCGAGCAGCGCCACATGGCCATAGGCCAGTTGGGCGTCCTGTAAGGTGAGAAGCGCCATGGATCCGGAGGGAGAGGAACAACAAGCCGAGGATTATCCTGGCCCGCCGAATCGAGCCCTCTATATCTATATATAGAGAGGGACCCTACAGGTGATCCACGGGTTGCGCTGTAGATGCCTCGGGGTTTTGGCGCCTGCAGCGCCAAGTGAAAAACTTTGGGCGCCTTTGACATCAGGCTAAAAACAGGTATATACTACGAGGCTTCGCTGATCACTGAGGCTGTGTGCTCAAGGGTGCTGGTTGCAGGTGGTGATGTCGAGAGGTGCTGGGAGCTGATGCTCTTGGCGGTTCGAGATGTTGGCGAAAAAGTCGGGTTCTG
>NZ_JACBGE010000041.1 GCF_021401345.1 Hydrogenophaga sp. NFH-34 | reverse complement strand
ACCATACCCGTTTACAAAGCGAACAGGAAAGTCAATGAAATCAACGGTCTACCCAGACCACCCCCGCGCCAGTGCTAGCTTTGCGTACCGTCACTTATTGCACTGAAAACGAGGAGACCCCAAGGGCGACGTGCAAGGGCAGCTCGACCCGAAGAACAAGGCAAGCATTCCGGCGCGCGCTGGCGCTCTCGATGAAAACGTGAACGCCTGGGCCAGCCCGGATAAGAAGTTGGGTGAAGGCCGTGCCAATCCTATGGCTGTCGTGGAAGACATGGAAGGCCGCGACATAAAGGATACGGGCCTCAAGGTTTGGGACAAGCTGACGGGCGGGGATGGTACTGCCGATGGCGAAAAGCTCAACGACAACATGCGCCGGGAAACCGCTGCCGGCGTGAATATCAACTCTGGAGGAAAGCAGTAAAGCGGGAGGGGGCTAAGGCCCCCTTTCAAAGACGGTAGGAGCTTGGGCCTTGGTAGTTCTGGTAATGCCCTTCGGCGTAATTCCAGTAGATCGCTCCGCTGTCAGTGCTGCCGCTCTCAATATTCGGCCGAACTCCAAGAACGCCGAGCCGAACAGTGCGGAACCCGTTGCTCAACCACCAAGCAAGCCAGAATGGAATCCAGAAAACCAAACCGCCGACCAGCATTGGTATGTAGTCGGCAAAGAAATTTTCGCCGCTTGCGGCAAATGCCGCAGCGACCGGCAATGGAAGCCAGAGCATCCAGCGCCTTCGGGATAGAAGTCTTTTTCGCAGGTTCATGGCAATCACCGTCTTTCTTCAATCACAAGGAAAAAGCCGGTGGAAATGCCGCCGCCAGCTTCTTTTGGAACAAATCCGCTGCTTACAACGCGGAAGCCTTTTTCGTAGATTTCCTTAATGTCCTTGACCCTGCCGATGTGGTCACAGTTGAAAAACGTGTTCGCGCCGGAAAGCATGGCATTCGGGGAATAGCACATGCCGCCGCGCACAGGTTCCTGGCCTGCATAAGCTGCCCCGGTCGTTGCTGCCACGATGAAAGCAGCGCAGAGCATCTTTTTCATTACAAATCTCCTTCTGGTTTGGATAAAATTTGCGCATCTTGTCTATTGACAAAATACGCCCAAAACCCTTACGGTGCAAGGGGATGAGCACGATTTTCAAGACTGTTTCCGCAGCGTGTGGCCATGTGTCACGTGCTGTCTTCGTGAAAGCAGCGCGGCGGCTGGGTCTTTCGTCCGAATCTTACCGCATCGCTGATGAAGTGTTCCTCAAAGGCTACCGGCAAGCAACCGTCGCGCGCCACGTCGGCGTCTCGCGTCAGCGGGTGCATTCGGTGTGCCGTGAGCTGCTGGAAGAAATCAATAACCAACTTTCCCCTGAAAGGGCAACCGATGAAAAAACTTCTTCTGATTCTGATTACCACGGCCACCTTGGGCGGATGTGCTTCGCAACAACCTCTCAACATGAGAAATGATTGGCGCACTGGCACCGATCAAACGCCGTATCGCTCGATCCCAACAGCATTAATCTGCGATGACTGCAATTTGCAATGATCCCGTCCCACTGGTTCAGACGGATCATTCTGATCGTCTTCATTATGGAGGTTGCTGGCGGCATTTTGTGGGTGACTGGTAGGTTATCCACGAATCCCGCCGCCAAGCCAATGACCCAGGCCCTCGGCAGCCTGGTCTTCCTGTTCGGCTTCTACGCCAGCGCGCCCTTGTCGGCGCGCTTCCTTGCTCCGCGCCCGTCGCGGGACGCTGCACTTCAAGAGCGTTTGGCAAGGATAGTGGCAACTGTCCCCGATAGCCGCCCGGTTTTCCTGTACGACCATGCCGACAAGGAAGCCAACACCGTGGGGCTGCTGCCGAGTCATTCACGCATCTACGTGACTACGGGCTTGCTGGCCAGCATGAGCGACGAGGGTATGCGGGGCGTGATCGCCCATGAAAACGCCCACGTTCATGAGCGCCACATCTTCGCCACGTTCACCTATGCCTGCTGCTTTGCCGTGAGCAGCCACCTCCTGGACAACAACAACTTTTTCTTTGCCGCCTTCCTCCTGTTCCTGGGGATTCGCCGGTATTGCGAGTACCGGGCGGATGCTGGCGCAGCGCACGCCGTAGGGCGCGAAGTGATGTTGACGGCACTGCGCGAGCTGGCCGCGTTGTACCCCTCCAAATCCTGGGTTCGCTGGTTCTCGTTCGCCAATGCCTACCCGACCCTGGCCATGCGAATGCGGGCCGTGGAAACCGGGCGTAAGGCCCTTCTGTGAGGTAAGCATGGACGCCTTCTACCTGCAATGGATCGGCTGCGCCTTTGGTGTGCTTGGGGCTTTGCTGCTGGCCCTCAACAACCGCTTGTCGGGCTGGGGCTTTGTCTCTTTCTTGGCCTCGAATGTGTGCTGGATCGGCTTCGGCGTCATGACCGACGCGCCGGGCCTGATCTTCATGCAGGTGGCTTTCACTGCGACCAGCCTGCTGGGCATCTATAGGTGGATGCTGGCCAAGCCCGACTTTCGCGCGCGAAAGTCGATGGAGTGAGTCATGCGGCCATCCTACTGCATCAGTTTCTACTTCGTGTTCATTACCCTAGTTGTTGGGTGCTGTATTGCCGTGCTTTGGTTTGTGCGGGAGTCGGGGCTTGTGGAGTTGTTCCACGTAGCGGCCGCTGTTGTGTTCATGGCCGGTGCTTTGGCGATTTACCACGCAATGGAATGGTTTGCGCGCCTGCCCGAGTTCAATTCTGAACGGGGGCGCGAATGAAGAAAAAGTACCACACGATCACCGACATCGTAGGCACGGTTTACTGCGAGCAAAAGGTGGTTTTCGACCGTGAGCGTGGGGATGCCCGGCCGCTGGAGGTTCGGGCGAAGGCCGCTGCCGGCACCTTCGAGCACCTACGGTTTCAGGTCGAAGGGCAGACGCGCGCAGCGATTGATCGGCGCTGTTTCATTGCCACCGCGATCTACGGGCCTGACGCCCCTGAAACGGACTTTCTCCGGGCGTGGCGCGACCGCGTGCTGATGCCGACAACGACAGGGCGATTTTTCGTCCAAGCCTACTACGCCATTTCGCCGGCATTGGTGCCGCTACTGTGCCGGAGCCGAGGTGCTGCCAGTGCCGTGCGTGCCGCACTGAATGCCCTGCTGGCCACGCTGGGGATGCCGCGATGAGCAACTTGCCGAGCTACATCCTTTTCGGGCTGGCCCTGGCTCTGGCCGTCTGGACGTTCATGGTCTGGCGGGGATTCACTCAGAACTGGCTTCCCTCCGAACTTGCGGCCGGCAAGGTTGCTCAGGTGGAGCGCAATCTGTTCATCAATGCGCCGTTTCCCGTGGTGGGCCGGCCCGATCAGGTGTATCGGCTCCCCGATGGGCTGCATGTCCCTCTCGAAAACAAGAACCGCGATGCCCACCGCGTCTATGAGACGGACATTGCGCAACTCTCTTTGCAAGCGTGGCTGCTTCGCCTGAACGGACTCGAAACCGCGCCCTTTGGCTTCGTGGCCATCAACAACCGGAAAACCCGCGAGCGCCGCGCCATCCGCGTGGAACTGCGCGACGACGCCTATTGCGAGCAGTTGGTGGCCCGGTACATCGACATCACCGAGCGCCGCGCCAAAGCCCGCCGAAGCCGGGGCCGGAAGTGCAACACATGCGGGCACCGTTCCGAATGCTTTTCTCTCAACCCTTAACCAACAACATGGAGATTCCACCAATGACTATCCCTGACCGCGAACTGCGCCTGATGGAAACCTTCGTCGGGCTTCTCAGCGACCATCAAAAGGACTTCGAGGGCTTCGTGCGCGACGTGGAGAACGTCCGCTACTGCCATACCCCCATCGACGGCCAGCAGATCAATCGTTGCGAGTACGCACTGCGCAACATGGAGATTCGCCTGCTGACCATCCACAACTGCATCCAGGCCGGCAAGTTCGACGCTGACACTCTCGATGCGCTGGTTCAGACCAAACACGCCTGGGCGAGCATGAAGAACCGGGTGGATAGCTACCTGGGCGAAATCCACCAGATCATCAGCCAGACCTCCGCCGCGTTGCGGCCGGTGCGAGACAGCTTGGTGGCTGCGTGATCGCCATGCCCTTCCTATTGACGTTATCGCGCTAAACGCCTAGTGCCAGTAGGAGTTTTTTGATAAACTTGCTTTCATCGTGAAAGCACAATAACGGCAACTGAATACTGGTACTGGACTCCCGCATGGATAACTTACCGATGGACGCGATGCTGACGCAGATATGGCAAATGGTTTCTCCCTATGTGGGTGGGGCATGGGCCGCGCTGCAACGCATCTTCGCTGAAACCCCTACCCCGCTGCTGATCGGCATTGTCGTCGGCTTGTTGCTCGCGCGCGTGCTGCGCGGCGTGCTGATCGTGGCGGGGCTGGCGGCCGTGGTGTTTGTTGCCGTGCGGGTGTTCGGCATTGCCGTGCCCGGCTTGGGCTGACTGGAGGCGAACATGGAAGACAAGAACCCGTATGAACTCGATACCGGCCCGGTAGCTGCGCCCCATCCGGCCGACGTGCGCCGGGCGCAGTTTGCCCAAGCCAATGCTTCTCTGGCTCTGGAGGGAATGCCGGTGGACGCTGTCGACCTTGCCATTCAGGAGGCAGTCATTGCCGGCACCCTGACCCCTGACGAGGCTGTGGCCAAGTACCTCGAACGCGCGCGCGGGGCCGCCCAATGAGCGAGCAGGAAGACTACACCTACCCCGGCACGCACGTTCTCAAGAACAAGGCAGACATCCGCGACCTCGGGGCGCTGCAACGCTTTGAGCGCGGCGCAACGGCTGTTCGCATCCAGGAGCTGCGCGAAAACCCGGTGCGCGGCGAGTACGACTTGGCCCACCTTCAGGCGATCCACAAGCAGGTTTTCCGGGATGTGTACGAGTGGGCCGGCGAAGTGCGCAAGGTGGATATTGCAAAGGGGCCTGCCGGCGACCGAACCCTGTTCACCTTCAAGGAAGACATCCCGCAGAAGGCGCAGGAAATCCAATCCGCGATCAAGGAAGCCAACTATCTGCGCGGGATGGACAAGGAGCAGTTCACCGGGAAGATGGCCGAGGTCTATGCCGGCGTGAACGAAATGCACCCCTTCCGCGAAGGGAACGGCCGCACGACGCGCGAATTCATCGGGCAGCTCGCCAAGGATGCGGGCTACCAGCTCGATTACTCCAAGGTCGATAAGCAGACGTGGAACGAGGCCGCCAAGGAATCCGCGCGCGGCAACTTGGAGCCGGCGCGCGAGGTTTTCTACGAAATCACGACCGTGGAGCGGGCGGTGGCTTTCGACAAGCTGGCCACCCGCGAAGCTCTGGCCAAGCACCCCGAGCTGGATGGTGCCTACAAGATGCTGCACGACGCCCACCGGGCCGGGCAGGACGCCGCTTACCTGCGGGCGGAAATCTCCAAGGAGCTGCACAGCGGCCGGCTGGTGGGCGATGGTGTGACGCTGGACGAGTCCAAGCGAGTCATCGACCACGCGGCAGCCTATCGCGGGCTGATGGTGCGGGACGCAGAACGGCTTGGCGGGCAGTTCAAGGGCGACGTGGTGGCGGTTTCGTCGCACCACGCAATGCTCCAAGTGGGCGACATGATCGCCGTGCGCTACGAACGCGCCAATCTGGATCGTGACCTTGCCGTGGGCGACCGCGTGACGATCCAGTACGACAAGGCGCGCAGCCAAGTCTATGAGCAAGGCAAGGAGCCGGCGCGGGATCGCGGAGGCAAGGACATGCAAATGGAGCGCGAGCGCGTGCCGACACCGCGCTGACTTTCGCGCGCGAAAGATCGACGGAGGAAGAACATGAATCGAGAAACCTTTGAGCTGCTGGTTTTCGTGGGGATGTGCTTTGCCGCGTCCTACCTGTTGATGCGCGAGTTTCGGGCGTACCTGGATGCCATCTTCAGCCGTGCCCCCGGCGAGCCGTGGGCCGATGTCTGGAAGCGTGCCCAAGCCGAGCATGACCTGAATCGCAAGGCCCAGCTCGAAATGTTCGGCTCCAAGTGGGCAACCGTAGGCGGCCGCTTACTTGTGGTGGGGCTTGTCATCGCCGAGGTGTGGTTTCTTGCCTTCATCCCCGTGGCGGCCGTGCTGCTGGCCGTCTATTTGGCATGGGGGCTGTATGCCACCCGTGCCCTTGGGCTGACGGCCAACGACGTGTATGCGCGCCTGCTGAAGCGCGACCGCATCACCTACCGCCTGCTGCACGCCGCCCTGTGGCCGCTCCATGCAACGCAAGCCAAGAACCAATCCGGTAATCAGTGAGGAAACCACGACCATGACCAATCAACTTTTCAGCCGTGCCGGCGTCCGCTACGAGGTGGCGCTGGATGTCCTGGGGGCCATCATTGCCCACCACTCCGAAGCCATTGCCGCCGAGCGCGAGAAGGCGACCCCTGATGAAGCCGCGATTGCGGCCGCTCAGAAGGCGAAGGACGAGCTGCGCACGATCCGCGAAGAACTCGACCCGAATGCTGACGAGGCCATCGAGCGCGTCATCACTCAGTACGGCCAGCAGGCCCGCGACCTTTACCAATAAGGCAGGAGGGCAGGCAAATGGCTGGGGAGATTTCCAAGTACGCAATGGAGAGCGCCTACAAGGATGTAGAGCGCGATGCACTGGCAAGAACGACGGCGCAGGAGAACCCGAAGGCGATCCTGTTGGGTGGCCAACCGGGATCGGGCAAATCGGCGCTGGCCGCCGAGGCTATCCGCGAGCTGCGCGCCAATGGCGGCGCTGTGGTGATCGACGCCGACCGGATGCGCGAGGAAAACCCGCGCTACAAACAGCTTTCGCGCGAAGACCCTCAGCACGCCGCCGACCGCACGCAGAAGGAAGCTGGCGAATGGGCTACCCGCCTCACGCTGGCCGCCGTGGAAAACCGCCGCAATCTGGTGGTGGACGGCACGATGCGCAGCCCGGAGAACATCCGGGACTTGACCACTCGCCTGAAGGAACAGGGTTACGAGGTGGAGGCCCGCGTGTTGGCCGTCAACCCGGAAACCTCTGTGACCCGCGCGCGGCTGCGCTTCGAGGAACAGGTGGCCGAGCGCGGCACCGGGCGATTCGTCAACAAGGAGCAGCACGACAACGCCTACAACGGCATGGTGGAGTCAGTGCGCGCCCTGGAGCGCGACAAGCTCACTGACTCGGTGCGCGTCTATGACGCCAACCAGCGGCAAATCTACGAGAACAGCCAAGAGCGCGGGGAGTGGAAGAAGCGGGCGGCGGCCGTAGAGGTGCTGGAGCAAGAACGCGGCCGTCCCTGGACGCACGCCGAGCGCCGTGATTACGTTTCCGCCCTGGACGACATCAACACCCTAGCCAAACAGCGGGAGGGCGTGCGGGACAACGTGACCTACACCGTGGGCACCGTGGCCAAGAACGATGCGAAGGACTACAGCAACGTCAACGAGGCAGCACGGGCCTTTCGGGATGCCAAGGCCGAAGATCAGCCCTACGTGATCCGCACCGAGCGCCTTCCCAATGGCCGGGAATCCGCCTCAACACCGGGACAGACCACGTACACCGAGAAGGATGGCATCCGCGAGTATGGCAAGCACATCGGCGGCAATGACGAGGCCCTGAAGCGCGCCTACGCCGACGCGCTGCGCCCGGAGCACGAACGAACTGCCCGGCCTGTCCTGGCGGATCGTGAGGAACTGGCCGCCAAACTCGAAGCGGCTCGAAACGACTTGGCCCGCTTCGAGCAGACACCGACCTATCAGCGCGCCCAGGCTTTCGACCAGCTCACCAAGCGCGAGGCGCTGGAGCGGCACCCGGAGCTGGACGGAGCCTACAAGCAGCTTCACGACATCAAGCAGAGCTGGACGCCGCAGACCAGCCAAGACCAGCGAGAAACCAGCTACTTCAACGCGCGCGCCGAGCTGTCCGAGCAGCTTCACCGGGGCCGTGTCCCGGAGGGCAACGTCACCCTGGACGAGTCGCGGCGGGTAATCGACATGGCCGCCAGTCATCGGGGCTTGGTGGTGCGGGATGCGCAAGAACTCAAGCAGGACGTGAAGGGTGAAGTGGTGGCCACGTCATCGCATCACGCCCTGGTGAAGATGTCCGACATGGTGGCCGTGCGCTACGAGAAGGAAGGGCTGGATCGAGAGGTTCGGGTGGGCGAGAAAGTGACGATCCAGCACGGCAACGAAAAGAGTCAGGTGTACGAGCAGGGCAAAGAGCCGGCGCGGGAAAACGCGCGGGACGTGGGCCGGGACATGGGCCGGTAACAGGAAGGGGGGGCTTTTATGCCAATCAGTGAAATCGTCGAAGCGTGGTGCAAAGACCGCAATGCTCATACCGGGGCCAATCGCTGGCTTCTGGCGCTGTGGCTGGCCCTGCTTGTGTGCTTCGGAATCTTCTGGAATGCCTCCAGCTTTTGGCCGATAGGCGCAGCCATCGGCCTCGGCTTCCTCTGGCTTGCGTTCGCTCCCAAGCCGATCCAGTACGGACAGTTGCGCACCGCATACCGGGGCTGGGTTGTTGAGGATTCATTGCTTGCTCTGCTGGCTGATGCGCAAACCGTCCCCGAGTGGATCAAGACGGCCATTGCCAACGAGCTGGAGAAGAACCACCGCATCACCTTTGAAACGCTGTTCGACATCGAGGGCTGGATTGAGACCGCAGCCGACCAAGAGCGAGTCCAGCGACAACAAGGCTTCCAGAAGATGGTGGCCTTCAGTCAGAAAAACATAGGCCGGTAAGGGAGAACAACATGGCTATCTACCAGATTGGCGGGCAATCCATTCATTCAGACGACCCAGCCTTGTCCGAGCTGCTGGCCAATATCTACAGCTCGCGGGAGCGGCCGCTGTGCCTGTGCCGTACCCCTGGCATTGAAATGTACGTGGCCAAGGTCGATGAAAAGTACCTCATCAAACGGATGCCCAATTCTGGTAGCGGCCACGCCCCGGCCTGCGATTCCTACGAGCCGCCGCCCGAGCTGTCCGGGCTTGGCCAAGTCATTGGCTCCGCGATCCAGGAGAACCCCGACGAAGGCACCACGGCGCTGAAGTTCGACTTCGCGCTGTCCAAGGGGGCCAGCCGATCCGCGCCGGCACCGAGCGGAAAGGAGACGGATAGCGTCAAGACCGATGGCAACAAACTGACCCTGCGCGGCACCCTGCATTACCTGTGGGAAGAAGCGGGCTTCAACCGATGGGCACCGACGATGGCCGGCAAGCGCAGTTGGTACGTGATCCGCAAGTATCTGCTGCAAGCAGCCGAGGACAAGACTGCAAAAGGCGCGAGCTTGGCCGGAATGCTCTACATGCCCGAATCGTTCAACGCCGAGAAGAAGAACGAAATCACCCAGCGGCGACTCGCGCAGATGATGCGAATCGCCACGCCCGAGAAGGGCACCCGGCGCTTGATGCTGGTGGTGGGGGAGGTGAAGGAACTGGCTCAGTCGCGCTACGGGCACAAGATCGTCCTCAAGCACCTGCCCGATTGCCACTTCATGATGAACGACGACATCTACAAGAGGCTGCTCAAGAGATTCGAGGTGGAGCTGGGCCTGTGGGATGCCTTGGAGGGCACCCACCTGATGATGATCGGCACTTTCAGCATCGGCGCTACCGGCGTGGCCTCGCTGGAGGAAGTCGCGCTGATGTGCGTGACCGAGAACTGGATTCCGTTTGAAAGCACCTTCGAGAAGATGGCGCTCGATGCTCTGACGCAGCAGAACCGGCGCTTCATGAAAGGGATGCGGTACAACCTGCCTTCCACGCGGCCGCTGGCCTGCGCGGTGGCTTCTGATACCGAGCCGGAGCCGACCGCCATGTACGTGGTTCCGCCTGGGGCCAGTGAAGACTATGCGGCCGCCGTCGATGAATTGATTGCGGAAAGCAAGCTCCCTTCATGGAAGTGGGTGGCTGGCGAGGCTCCTATGCCGGCGCTGCCGGCGCTGCCGGAGCACGGCCGATGATGAGCGCCCTACTCCGCTTCGTCGGCATTCGCCCGACCGTCGCCCCGACTTTCGCGCGCGAAAGTCTGCCGGCGACTCAACGCGCAACACGATGGGCGCTTCAGCGTGCTCCCCGTGGCCCCGTCCTGATGCTCGACATCGACGGTGTTTTGCACCCCGGCCAGTCGGGAACGCTGATTTACCTGCCCTTGCTGGAGACGTGGTTGCGCGCCCATCCCGATGTTGACGTGGTGATTTCGTCCAACTGGCGCGAGACGCACGCGCTGGACGAGCTGCGCAACTTCTTTTCCATCGAGCTGCGGGAGCGTGTCATTGGCTGCACGCCCGTCCTGCCGAATTCCACCAGGCTGGACGAAATCCTTTTTGTTGTCCGTGAGTACGGCATCACCCAATGGGCCGCCCTCGATGACCGCGTGCAGGAGTTTCCTGATACGCGCCGGCTGGTGGCCACCGAATACCTTGACGGCATCACCGGGGATTCGCTGCTTCAGCTCACCCGCGTGATGTGGGCGAACGCATGAAGGTGCTGCGCGCCCTCCTTTGCCTGTTTGGCATCCACTCGCCGCTGTCCAAGCCCATCTATTCGAGCTGGGACGGCACGCAAGTACATGAACGGCGCTGCGCCCGCTGCGGCAAGGTGCTGGGTCACATTCTCAACTGAACGACGGAGATTTATATGAACCGACAAGACCTGATCGACGCCATCGCTGAAGACACCGAGGCATCCAAGGCGGCCACCACGCGCTTCCTCGATAGCCTTATCACCATCGTGCAGAGCGAGGTGGCCAAGGGTGGCGCGGTGAAGCTCACGGGCTTTGGCACCTTCGAGAAAGCGGCCGTCGCCGCACGCACCGGGCGCAACCCGAAGACCGGCGAGCCGATCAAGATTCCCTCGACCCACAAGCCGAAGTTCACGCCTGGGGCCACGTTCAAGGATTTGGTAAAGGACTGACCCATGAGCAAACATCCCGACTTGAACGGAACTGCGCTTGCGCTGCTGCGCGCGCTCGACCGTGGCGAGGTGCGGGGCATTCGGGTGCTTTCAGAACGTGCAGCGGGCCGCCCATTGTGCGGCGCGGCCGATCTGGACGTGATGCGTGAGTACCTGGGCGAAACCCGCAACCTGATCGACCGCGGCTATCTGCTGTGCTCACCTTCCGGCACAACAATCCGGCTGTCTTTGACGCGCAAGGGACGGCGCGCGCTGCGCCCCGTTGCGCCGTTCTGGCCTACATCGCTGACTTGGGCGCTCGGAGCCTCGATGTTGGCCGCTGGCGTGACAGGGTGCGCCCCGATGCCGCCCGAGCGGCCCCGTGCGCTCCTGATGGGTGCGCCCGTGCTCACCGGGCTTGCCCAGGTGCGCGATCCGCAGACGGGCACCGACTACTTTGTGCCCTGCAATCCGTGTGCTGCACCAACACCCAAGACCCCGCTGCTGGGCAGCGCCGATGTCGCGCCCGAGGCGAACGGCAAGCCGGCCGCGCGGCCGCAGACTTCGACCTTGGCCAAGCTCGACGCCCACACTGTTGCTACGCTGGCCATGCCGGCCGATGGTGACGCCATCCCGGCCGGCTCCGCCCAGCTCACCGACGACGTGCGGCCTGTGACGGTCATTGCGACCGGCCCAAGCGCGGCCACGCCAGTGACGGAAACGGCCAGCACTCCCTTGCGCTCGCTCCCGTTCTCCAGCGCCGTGGCGATCCTGAACGACGATGCCAAGCGCGGCCTGTCCGAGCTGCTGCCGCTGGCCATGAAGGCCGAGCGTGTCTTTATCCGTGGCCGTACAGACTCGACCGGCACGGCGGCGGGCAACCGGGCTTTGGCCATCGCTCGCGCTGCAACCGTCCGGGCTGCGTTTGTCAGTGGCGGTGTTGACCCTCGAAAGCTGAAAGTCTCGTACTGCGTGACTTGCTTTGCCGCCTCCAACGACACCGAGGCCGGGCGCAGTGCAAACCGGCGAGTAGAGGTTGAGCTGGTGATGCCGGCGCAGGCCGTGGCAGGCAGGAAGTGAAAGCCGGCCATGAGTGCAGATGAACGGGATTGGTATCGAGAGCGGGCCGCGAAGACCATGCGTGACTACTACTACGACCCGAAGGAGTTTCGTGGGAGTTCCACGCCGCGCAGTTCAACGGCAATGGGCGAGCTAACAGTTCGGAACGCTTTAATCGTTACGTTAGGCCCGATCCTATTCGCATCTGCGGCATTCGTGCTTGTGCGGGTGCTCTTTCAAGGAGCGCACCCGCTTGATGCTATCTCCACCGTCGTTGAGTTCTTCAGAGGGGCAATAAGTCGCGCGCCTTACGCTTGGCTTGGCTTGGCGATGCTCGGGCTTGTGAGTCTTCGCTTTCCTGCTTTGGCCGCACGGATTTACGGCCTGATGCTTGTCGGATTTCTCTGCTTCGTTGCATATCGGTACTTCATTCCCCGACCTCCCGAGTTGCGCATGCAGCACGTAGTTACGAACGCCGGCATTGCGCGTGTGGCGAGTATGGAAATTGCGCGGAATCGGGCTGGGCGTTATGAAATCGAAGGCACCATTGACGGGCGAGCTGTGACGTTTTCCCTCGATGGTGGCGCTGATGTGACATCAATTCCTAGCTCGTTGATCGAGCCTCTTGGCATTCGCTCATGTGAGCCTCGCCAGCTTCGCACGCCCAACGGAGAGCATCTTGGTTGTGTGACAACGGTTTCGGAAATCGTATTTGGTGTTTTTCGCGCTCACAACGTGCGAGTGGCGGTGGTATCGAATATGGCGGGGCCTATCGTGCTTGGGCGTGATGTACTCGACGTGCTTCAAAGTGAGCAAAGGGGGAGTGCTTTGCTCTTGTGGACAACTAATTTTCGGGAGGACAACTGACCTGCTGGCTGGCAGGCTTCATGTCCCACAATAAAAAGGAGAACTGATGCGATCCCCCTTCTATTCCGTAGTTTCTTTGGCTTTGGCAAGCATTGCGCTGCCGGCGCTGGCCAGCGCCGAGGCGGTGCCCGATGCTGCACCGGCCGCTGTTGCGGCAGCTCCTGCTGCTCCTGCTGCCGAGGTCAAGGTGGCCATCACCGGCCACATCGACTTGGCTGCTGATCGAGGGCGCAAGGTCTTCATCGAATTCCTCGCCAGCCCGAAGCTGACGGCCGCCGCGCGTGCTTCGCTGGCCTCCAGCGGCTTCGAGCTGGTGGACAGCCGCGAGCAGGCCGACGTGGTGTACGAGCTGGATGGTGCCTTCCAGGCGCTGCGCCCCGCAACACGGCGTACCGCCGAGGTTCGCGTGGGCGACTATGCCGAGAACCCCGCGCCCTTGGCCACCAAGAGCGGCCGGGGCGGCTCCGTGATGCTGTCGCTGAACCCCCTGGCCATGCTGGTCGGCACGATTGCATCCAATGTCGGGAATGCGACCGGCGCGCAGGACTCGGTGAACGCGGCCACGGCCGGCGACCCGGACGGCAAATGCCTGTCGCGCTGCGAGACGTGGCGCTACCGTCAGCGCAATGTCGTCAACATGACGCGCAAGGCAGGCACCACGGAACAGAAGTGCTCCGTCCTCGCCACAACCGAGGATGCCGAGCTGGTGCCGGCGCGACTCATCCAGTCGTCCCTTGCGGGCTTGCAGGAGGCCGCTGGCTTGATTGTGGCCCTGGGCCTCTCCGCTGATCCTGCTTTGGCGAAATGAACGCGCCGGGCCTGTCACTGGCGGATCGCTTTTGGATCGCCCATCGCTGGGCCGCTTTCGGGCTGGGTGCGGTGTTCCTTATGGGTGTGATTGTCGCCGGCATCGCCGGGCGTATCCGGCCGCACTACGCTTGGGCCTATGCGCTCATGAGCAACTTGGCCTTTCTGGCATACGGCCTCGACAAGTCGGCGGCCGTTGCCAACCGTTGGCGCTGGTCTGAAAAGGCTTTGCACTGGATCGAGCTGCTATGCGGCTGGCCCGGTGCATTGATTGGACAACATGCCTTCCGCCACAAGTCGCGGAAGGCTTCCTTTTTGTTTTTCACATGGCTGGCCAGCGCCGCGAACGCCGCTGTTTTCGCGCACTTGGCTGGCTTCTATCGTTGGAGTTGGCAATGAACGCTACTCGCGCCCTTGTGGCCCTGATGGCCTGCTTTGCCCTTGGAGCCTCGCACGCGCAGCAGCGCGAATACATCATCTACGATGGCCAGAGCTACCCCGGCGACCAGCTCGACGTTGCGGCCGCCTCTCCCGTGATGGTCAAGCCGGCGCAGCGCCTGGGCAACGGGGACTACTCCATCCCGCGCGCTGCGGATGGTCACTACTACATCGCCGGGGCCGTCAACGGCTTTCCCGTGGTCTTCATGGTGGACACCGGAGCGCGATTCACGACGCTGCCGGTCAAGCTCGCCCGCAATGCTGGTATCCGCGCCGGCCGCGCAACATCCTTTGACACGGCCGCAGGCCGTGAACGTGGTGGCATCACTGCGGCCAACACGGTGATCGTCGGCCCCTTCGCTGTTGAGGGTGCGGCTATCGCAGTCCTGGAGCGCCTTTCAGCTCCGCTGCTGGGGATGGACGTGCTCAACCGCTTCCAGATCGCCTATTCGGGCGGCTTCATGATCTTGCGGGGCGGCCGATGACGCCGGTAGCGGCGCGCGCGTGGGTTCGGCTTCCTTCTGGCCGTCGCCTCGACCTCATCAATCCCGATCCCGGCGCGTGGCTCGACAGTGACCTTGCCTTGCGTTTGGCGAGGACGTACCGCTGGGGTGGGGAATCGTCATGGCCCCTGCCCCTCTCCGTGGCCCAGCATTCGCTCCTGGTGCTCGCTTTGCGCCGGCAGTGGAGCGACACCCCTTTGACGCCCTCTGACGCGCTCCTGGAGCTTCTACACGATGCCGAGGAAGGTTTCCTTGGGTTCGACTGTATTTCCCCCTTGAAAGACGTGCTGGGCCTTTCCTTTCGGGCTGTTTCGTCTCGCCTGATGGCTGCGGTTTCAGATCGGTATGAGCTGCGCACTTGGTCGCCGGCAGCGCACGCCGCCCACAAGCGGGCCGACTCGGTGGCGGCCGCTTCAGAGGCTGTGCATTGCATTGGCTGGCCAGCTCATGAAGTCCGCGATGTCCTGGGCATCGTGCATCCTGTCCTCGATGTCGATCCACTGGCTGACATCTACGATTGCCGGCCGTGGGAGCCGTGGGCGGCTGACGTTGCGGCCGAGCGGTTCCTGGACGCGCTGGAGTCGTTGCGTGCCGCTGTGCATGGGCAGATCGAGGCGCAAGCGTGACCCCTGGGCGTCTCCCCTACGGGGCCGGGCTTTCGTGCTGCGCATCGAGCCGCCTGCGGCGTCTCGCCCCTTCGGGCGTCAATCCCTGACGCCTCCGCGCCGTGCCGGCGCTGCGCGCTCCGCTTGCCGGGCCTGACGGCCGATCCGAGGAACTTTCGCGCGCGAAAGTTCGGGATGTGGATCTGATCCGTGGTGTGCCGGCGCTGGTGCGCTGAATCCGCTACGCGCGGGGCCGCACCCCACCACTACCTCGCGCCTTGATTCGTCGTCATGGTGCCCTCCGGCCGGGCTTCTCCGGTCAAGGGCCGCTGCGCTGAAACACTCACCCGTTCGGTGCTCGCCTGCGGCTGCGCTCCGCGTGCGGCTTCCTGTTTCTCCCTTGACCGCGCCCGTCCTGCGTGCCCCAGGACGCCGAGGCGACGAGGTAGATGGTGGGGTGCAAAGGCCGGCCCCGCGCTCCGCTGACCATGTGGGTGATCGACGGGGAGCAGGGGAGCTTGTGCCCCTGTGGGGCAAGAGCAACTGCAACACCTTGGGGGCCTGTTCCGGCCCCCAAACCCCGCCCCGAGGCTCCAAGGTAGCTTGCCCGAAACCCGAGGAAACACAAGCCCGGAAGCCGCGAAAAATCAGGCTTTTTTCTCTCGCAAACTATTGACGGTCAATAGTTTAGCGGGTAGAATATAGGCATTGGTTGAGTAGGAGTTTCGGCATGGCAGATCAAGGCACTTTCGACTTTGGCCCGGACGTTCCCCGGAGCGGCGTGGCTCTGAAGCGGGACTTCCACGGGTTCGCTCAGTTCCGCGAAGACGAGCACAGCCCTTGGGTGTTTTACGTGTGCGGCTTCGACTCGACCGTGACCGGCGAGGCTGGTCAATGCACCGTGCTGCGCACCGATGGCGGCCGCGAGTGCGTGCCCATCGACGCCGAAGACCGCATCACCATCGCTGGGCGCAAGTACGGCCGGCAGCACTGGAACCATTGAGGGCTGCACCATGCGTTTCCACCGTTATGGCAAGTACGAGTTCCGCGACACCGAGCGCAAACGTGCGGCTTTCGCGCGCAAGCAGAGGGCCGAGCGTGAGGCCCTTCCGCTGTTTGCTGACCAAGTGGCGGCCGAGCAGATCGGCGTGGACGAGGAAATGACGGCTCGCCGACTGCAATGGGAACGTCACCAAGCCATTGACCGCAAGCGCCGGGCCGACAAGTGGCGCGAGGCGCGGCGGCGTCTCAATGACTACCAGGAGCCGGTGCGCAGGGCTTTGTTGGCCTACTGGCAGGGGTGCAAGTGGCCAGCCGACCCGAGCTACTTCCTCTCCATGCTGCACATGTACGACACCGGCCGTCTCTCTCTCGACATCCCGAAGGCTTGAACCATGTCCCATATCCTGATCGACCACCTGACACAAGCCGCATCGTTCTACCGTGGCCAGCTCCGCGCCTCTCCGCGCGCGGTTGCTTACCTGAAGTCGCGCGGCCTGCGGGGCGACATCGCGGCCCGCTATGGCTTGGGCTATGCCCCGGCCGGCTTCCAGGCGCTGCGCGAGGCATTCCAGAACTACAACGACCGAGCCTTGGAGAAAGCCGGGCTGGTGGCCGTCAACGATGGCGGCCGGCGCTATGACCGCTTCCGCGACCGCATCATGTTCCCCATCCTCGATGACGCCGGCAGCGTGATCGGGTTCGGCGGCCGCGTGCTCGAAGGCGACGGGCCGAAGTACCTCAATTCGCCTGAAACCGAAGTCTTCCAGAAGGGGCGCGTGCTGTTTGGGATGACTCAGGCGGCAGAGGCTATTGCCGCGACCGGCACCGCCTACGTGGTGGAGGGATACCTGGATGTCGTCAGTCTGGCCCAGCATGGCGTGCAGAACGCCGTGGCCACGCTGGGCACGGCTACCACGGGCCAGCATGTGGAGCGGCTGCTGGGCTTGGCCAAGCGCGTGATCTTCTGCTTCGATGGGGACGACGCCGGCCGGCGCGCCGCTGCGCGCGCCCTGGACGTGTGCCTGCCGCATGTCACCGACACGGCCGACGTGGGTTTCCTTTTCCTGCCGCGCGACCACGACCCGGACAGCTACGTGCGTGCCAAGGGTGGCGATGCCTTCAACGACTTGGCCTTGGAGGCTTCGACCCTCGAAGGCTTCTTCCTGGCCAACGCCATGCAGGGCTGCCAGTTGGAGTACGCCGAGGGCCGGGCGCGGCTGGTGGCCACGGCTGCGCCGCGTCTCCAGCAGATCAATGCGCCGGCAATGCTGCGTCGGATTCTGGCCGCCATCGCTGCGCCAACCAAGTTTTCCGTGGGCGAGCTGATCGACTTATGCGGCTTGGAAAAAAACATGCCTTCAACTATTGACGGTCAATAGTTTTATGGTAGAATTCAACTCATCGGCAGCGGATGGACGGCCGATGAACCCCGGCAACAACTGTGAGCAGACAGTGGGGCGCTGAACCGATCTTTCGCACGCGAAAGGGACGATCCACCGAAGACCACCATCAACACGACTTAGGAGCTTTGACCATGCGTACTACCGTTTATGCCCGCCTCTTTGACCGACTGGCCGACCTGATCCCCAGCCTGCAATCCGCCCGTGCTGGTGCGGTTTTCTGCGCCCCTCCGCGCATCCCTGACGACATGGCCGTGTATTGCCACATCGCAGCCGTCGAGGGTGACATGCGCCTGATCGAGCTGGCCGACGACAACCAGAAGAAGGGCACGGTAATGCCGGCGCCGTGGCTCAAGCTGCGTGTGGATATGGCCAACAAGCTGGCCGAGGTGCTGGAGATGGAAGACACCTTCGGTTATCAGGTGATCTACACGGGCGGCAGCGCGGTGAACCCGCGCCGCGCCCAGATCAACATGTTCGCTATGAACTGGCTGCAAGTCATGGTGAATTTTGAGCTGTGCTTCCAGCCTGCCGACGTGTCGGTGGCGGCCTGATCGACAACCAGGGAAAGGACGAACGATCATGAAAACCATCGCTATCGCCAACCAGAAGGGTGGAGTCGGCAAGACCACCGTTGCCCGCAACTTGGCTTTCTTCGCCATCGAGCGCGGCTTGCGTGTCCTGTGCGTTGACCTCGATCCGCAAAAGAACTTCAGCAAAACCCTCCGGGCGCTGCGCGAGCGCACCGTGGGCGACCAGGGCGACGAGCTGCAATCGCTGACCGGCAGCGCCTTGTTCGACGGAGACGCCATCGAGCTGCAACCGCTTCCGTGTGGCGAGTCCGCTGCGCTGGTGGCCGCTGACCGCGAGCTGGTGGACGTGGCCAGCCGCCCGCTGGAAGACCTGCACGCCCCGCGCGCTGCGCTGGCCAAGCTGGCCAAAGACTTCGACGTGTGCATCATCGACACGGCCCCGACGCTGGGCAATCCGCTGTATGCCGCGCTGATCGCCGCTGACTTCGTGGTGTGCCCCTGCACGATGGATCAAGACGCCATCGACGGCCTGGGCGACCTGTTTGAAGACATCGCGCGCGTGCAGCAATTGGAATGGAACGCCGACCTTGTGACGCTGGGCCTGCTGGCTAACCGCGTCAACACCCGCCGCGCCTTCGACCGCAACGCCCTGGAGCAACTGCGCGACGAGCTGGGCGAGGTGGTGATGGAAGGGGTGCTTTACGACCGCGCAGCCACGCAGTACGCCAAGGATCGGCCGGTGTGGCGCGTGCAGAGCGGCGAATCTCAAATCCTGGCCGCCCGCGAAATGAAAGCGGTGTGCAGCCAGATTTTCGACAAAGCCGCGATCTAAAAGGACAAGGACATGACCGCAACCGCAACCAACAAGAAGCCCGGCTTAAACCTGGGCAAGCTGTCCGCCGTGGCACAGATCGCCGTCAAGCCGGCGCAGCCGGCCGATGCCGAAATCGAGCTGTCCCGCATCTTCAGCGTCAAGCAGGTGCGCAAGACGTTCCGCAACCTGGAGGAACTGGCCGAGAGCTTCAAGCTGAACGGCATCATCGAGCCGCTGGTGGTGCATGAAGAAGCTGACGGCCGCTATCGCATCATCGTCGGGGAGCGCCGTTTCCGCGCCGCGCCGCTGGCTGGGCTGGCCAAGGTGCCCGTCATCATCAAGAAGGGCCTCACCGAGCTGCAAATCCGCCGCCTGCAAGTGACGGAGAACAACGACCGCGACGACCTGACCGCCTACGAGGAAGCAATGGGCGTGATCGAGGACGTGGAGCAGTACGGCACCAAGGAAGCCATGACGATCTGGAACCGTGGCGAGGCGTGGGTTAGCAAGCGCATGGCTGTGCGCCGCTATGCCGACCCGGTGCGCGAGCTGCTGGAGAACGACCTGTGCGGCGACTTCGAGGTGCTGCATTGCCTCAACCAGATTTACGACATCGAGGAAACGCGCACCGAGTTCTACCGTCTGCGTCACCGCATGAACGAGGGCCTTCCCTTGTCGCGCGACGAGGCCCGCAACACGCTGGCCCGGATGAAATCCTGGAAACAGCAGCAAGACGAGCTGGCCCAGCGCCGCATCGAGCTGGAGAACGCCAAGAAGACCGGCGACAAGGCCCCGGAGAAGACCCCGGCGTGGCTGGAAGAACAGCGCAAGCGGGATGCCGAACGGGCAGCCGGTGGAGGGGATGCCGGCGACGGTGCCGGCGAGGACGACCAGGACACCGCGACGGCTCCGGCCGCCGCCTCGGGACGTGGCCAGCAAGCCCTTCCGACGATGGAGCTGACCCCGGAGCAGAAGGCCGCCGCCGAGAAGGAGCGGGCCAACGAAAAGCTGCTGTCGCTGCGGGAAGAAACCTTTGAGTGGGGCGAAGCCAATCAGGCGCAGTTCTTCAGCATGAAAACCCACATGGCCACGCTTGGCCACGACATGCACGAAACCGAGTGGGTGCTGTGGCAGGGCTTCTTGGCCATGACCCTGCCGATGTTGGAAGGCATCGGCCCGGAGCGGGCTGTCATGTACCTGAAGAAGCTCCAAGGCGAGCTGAAGGACAAGACCCCGGCGCAGTTGTGGGAAGAACTGCATCCCGACATCGAGGGCGCGGGCCGGAACGCCTCTCCCGACATGCCGGAAGGCTGGCGTTTCTAACCCTCCCCTGAAGGCGGCCGCTGGCCGCCTCTTTTCAACTTTCGCGCGCGAAACCGCGCTGATGTACCGGATGGCCCCCATGAGACTGAAACGCCTTACCCCGCAAGCCTTCGACCGCACCGCAGCCGACACACGCTTGGGCGACCAAGCCCGCGAAATGGCGCGGGCCGTGCTGGTGGACGGCCGCGCCCAAGTGGATGTGGCCACCGAACACGGGATGACCAAGCAGCGCGTCAGCTTGGCCGTGGCCGCCATCGAGCGGGCCTACAAGAAAGCCACGACGCCGGGCGTGAGTTCCATCCGTGTGGAGCTGGATCTTCCCGAGGCCCTGGCGCTTGAGCTGGCTGCTTTGGTCGAGGCGATGAAGGGGTGCGATGACGCGGCCAAAACAGCCGAGGCGCTGGAGAAGACCACGAGCGCCGTGCGCAAGGCTGTCAAGCTCTTGAAGGCAACACCATGACACGCGACATCAACCAGGACGAGGCGCAGGGTGCTACCTTGCGCCTTTGTCGTTTATAGACGATAATCTAACCATGTTCACCGTTCGGCACTACGTCACCGAGGACGAGCACGACCTGTTTCAAGAGTGGCTGAAGAAGCTCCGCGACCCGATTGCAAAAGGCCAGGTGGTCAAGCGCGTGGGCCGGATCGAGGCGGGCAACTTTGGCGATCACAAGCCCTGCCGCGAAGGCGTGTGGGAGCTGCGAATCGACCAAGGCCCCGGCTACCGCGTCTATTACGCGATGGCCGGCGCGGTAGTGGTTCTGCTGCTGTGTGGCGGTGACAAAGGCACCCAGGACGCCGACATCGAGCGCGCCATTGGGTATTGGAAAGACTGGCAACGGAGGTCAGCATGAAGGATCGAAGCCACGACGAAGCGATGGCCGAGCTGTTCAAGGAAGACCCGGCTTTTGCGGCCGAGTACCTGAACCAGCTTCTCCAGGATGGAGAACCGGCCGATCTACTTGTGGCGCTGCGCCAGATGGCGCAAGCGCATGGAGGCGTGCGCGCCATCGCCAAGGAAACGGAGCTGAATGCCACACAGCTCTACCGCACGCTGTCGCCCAAGGGCAACCCCGAGCTGCGCAGCCTATCGGCTGTGCTCAAGGCCCTGGGCCTGCGCCTTGCGGTACAGGTTGCCCCCCAGCAGCATCATGCTGCCGCTTAACGGTAGCGCATAAAGAGAAATGCCCGGCGAGCAGGCCGGGCACTTCGAGACCATCATCAACCGCATTTAGACCGGATGCACTCCAGAGGCCAAACGAGGAAGCGATATGAAGAAGTCTAGCACGAAGCAGGGCGAGTTGTCACTGATAGCCGAGCCAACACAGGGGGCACCTACAGACAGTGAGGCGCTTGCGGCACAAGTGCTTTCCGACTTCCTGGCCGATGAAAGTGGCGGCGGCCCGGATGCAGCGGCCGGCTCGTCCCCCGCTCAAGCAGACCTGTTCGTAGTCATGGAAACCGTCCATGACTGGCCCATCAAGGATGACGTGTCCACGATGGAGTTTCCCATCTTCTCGCTGTCCAAGAAGCCCGACACGCAAATCCGCACCTACTCCCGCGCCGGCAAGACCGTGCGCGTGATCCCTTCGGCGCTGGGTGCGGCAACGCTGTTCGACAAGGATTTGCTGATCTACTGCATCAGCCACATCGTCAAGGCGGCCGACGCCGGCATGAAGGTGGGACGGCGCTTGAAGTTGAGTTCGCATCCGTTCCTGGTCAGCACCAAGCGCAGCACGGGCGGCACTGCCTACGAGGGGATCGTTGACATGTGCCGCCGCCTGAAGGGCACGACGATTGAAACGAACGTCAAGACCAACGAGCAGGAGCGGATCGAGGGCTTCGGCCTGATCGAAGACTACAAGGTGACGCAGTACACCAAGAACGGCAAGGGGGCTTTGGAGCTGGAAGTCACGTTGTCGGACTGGCTCTACCGGGCTGCAATCGCATCGGACATCCTGACCTTGCATCCTGGCTACTTCTCCCTTGGCCAAGCCCTGGAGGGGTCTCCTCGTTTTCAGTGCAATAAGTGACGGTACGAAAAGCTAGCACTGGCGCGGAGGTGGTGTTGGTAGATCGTTGATTTCATTGACTTTCCTGTTCACTTTCAAATCTGCGATTCG
>NZ_JACBGE010000040.1 GCF_021401345.1 Hydrogenophaga sp. NFH-34 | reverse complement strand
CCTCGATGCTCGAACACCATGCGCACCGCGCGCTCGCGCACCTCGGGCGAAAACTTCACTGACTTCCTCATGGCTCCATCCTCTCAAAGATTGGAGCCTCCTCAAAATCCGGGGCGGTTCAGAAAGCGGGCCTCTCAATCAACAAAAAGCGTTCTTTTCCAATTTAGAACGGAATGTCGTCGTCCATGTCGTCGAAGCCGCTGGCCGGCTTGGCCGCGACCGGCGCCGGCGCGGGGCGCGCAGCGGGAGCGGCCCGGGGGGCGGCCGGCGGGCGGCTGTAGCCGCCGCCACCACCACCGGAACCTTCGTCACCGCCGCCCATGCCTTCGCGGCCGCCGAGCAGTTGCAACTCGGTCGCGATGATGTCGACGGTGTTCTTTTCGACGCCGGACTGGTCGGTGTACTTGCCGTACTTCAGGCGGCCTTCGACATAGATGGGGCGGCCCTTCTTGACGTATTCGCCGGCGATTTCGGCCAGGCGGTCATAGAAGGTGACGCGATGCCACTGCGTGTCTTCGACCATCTCGCCGGAGTTGCGGTCCTTGCGGCGGCTGGAGGTGGCCACGCTCACGTTGGCCACGGCCTGGCCGGAAGGCAGGTAACGGATTTCAGGGTCGCGGCCGCAGTTGCCGACGAGGATGACTTTGTTGACGGATGCCATGCGCAATTCCTTGTAACCTGAACACAAAAACCGGGAAACAGGCAAACCCGAAGCGCCTCCCCGTCAGGGGCCCGATTGTGCCGCAAGCGGGGGAAATTCCCGCCACTGCGGGTGGCCGCTGGCGCATGCGATGCCACAATCGGTCTCAGACCCATGAATCGCGACCCCAACTTCCTGCAGAACCTACAGGACGAACTCTCCGATGGCCGGGCCTGGCTGGACCGCACCATCGTGTTGGCCTACGCCGTCGCCGCCGGGCTGTGCGTGGTGCTGTTCACCCTGATGACCGAGACGGCGTTCGAGTGGTTCGAACACGTCCACGACGCCGCGCCCTGGCTGGTGCTGGTCTGGACCCCGGCGATCACGGCCCTGGTGGTGTGGTGCACGCGCACCTATTTCCCGGGCGCGGCGGGGTCGGGCATCCCGCAGGTGATCAGCGCGCTGGACCCGCACCTGCCCAAGGAAAGCCGTTCGCGCTTCGTCTCGTTCAAGCTCACCGTGGCCAAGATGGTGCTCGGCTCGATGACCATGCTGGCCGGGCTCTCGGCCGGCCGGGAAGGCCCGTCGGTGCAGGTGGCCGCGGGCGTGATGCACAGCGCCCGGCGCTGGCTGCGCCCGGGTTCGGCCATGAGCGACCACGCGCTGCTGGTGGCCGGCGGCGCCGCCGGCATCGCCGCCGCCTTCAACGCGCCGCTGGCCGGGGTGGTGTTCGCGATCGAAGAACTCTCGAACCGGCTGGAAGCGCGCAACAACGGCCTGATCATCGCGGCCATCGTGCTGGCCGGTCTGGTCGGCATTTCGGTGTTCGGCAACCTGACCTATTTCGGCGCGGTCAGCGTGCCCAAGCTGAGCTGGGGTTCGCTGTTGCCGGGCGTGCTGGTGGCGGTCATCTGCGGCGTGCTCGGCGGGCTGTTCGCGCGCCTGATGGCCGCGTCGCTGGCCGGCATGCCCGACCGGATCAGCGCGTTCCGCAAGCGCGCGCCGGTGCGTTTTGCCGCGCTGTGCGGCCTGGCGGTGGGCGTGATCGGCCTGGTTTCCGGGGGCGCGACCTTCGGCGCCGGCGATCAGGAAGTGCGCCACATGCTGGCCGGCGAAAGCGACGTCTCGCGCCTGTACGTGCTGCTCAAGTTCATGGCCACCTGGATCACCAGCTGGAGCGGCGTGCCGGGCGGCATCTTCGCGCCCTCGCTGTCGATCGGCGCCGGCGTGGGCCATGACGTGGCCCATTTCGTGGCCGGGCAGAACCTGAGCACCCTGGCGCCCAGCCTGATTGCCATCGGCATGGCCAGCTTCCTGGCCGCCACCACGCAGGCCCCGCTGACCTCGTTCATCATCGTGATGGAAATGATCGACGGCCGGCCGCTGGTGTTGAGCCTGATGGCGTCGGCCATGCTGGCGAGCCTGATTTCCCGGATGATCAGCCGGCCGCTGTACGGCACGCTGTCGGACATGATGACGCGCCGCCTGCCCAAGGCCTTCCGGAAAAAGCCGCCCCCGCCGACCCGCGTGGTGGACCCGGAGCCGCCTGCACCGGCACCCGCCGCCACCAGCGCCGCCCCCGCGTCGCCGGCAAGTGATGCGCCAGCGGCCACCACCGCAGCCCCTCAGGCCCCGGCAGCTCCTGCCCCGCCAACCGACGACGGGGGTGCCCCGGCGCAGGCGCAGCTCTTCGAAGCCCCGGGCGGCGACAAACCTCCGGCGCCGCCCGGCCCCGCCACACCGGGTTGAGCCCCCCCCTCCCGGGCAGGTGCGGCGCGGCGTCAGTGCCGCGGCGCGGCCGCAGGGGACTTCATCGGCCAGGCCACCACCAACCACACCAGCGTGGCCACGGCGCAGGCCGCAAACAGGCCGCTCGGGCCGTGCGCACGCACCAGCCAGCCGCCTACCGCGCCGCCGACAAAAAAGCCCACCGACTGCAGGGTGTTGTAGACCCCCAGCGCCGCACCGCGGGCGCCCTCGGGCGCCAGGCGCGACACCAGGCTGGGCTGGCTGGCCTCCATGGTGTTGAAGCCGATGAAGAACACGAACAGCAGTCCGCCCAGCGTCCAGAGCCCGGGCTGCGCGTCGGCCACCCACCACAGGCCCAGTTGCACCGCTGCGAGCAGGCCGATGGCGATCAGAAACGCCGCGCGCAGCCGGCCCCGGCGCTCCATCGGAAACAGCACACCGCCCATGACCAGCAGCGAAGCCGCCACCGCCGGGAGGTAGATCTTCCAGTGCTCGGCCTTGGCCAGCCCGGCCGCCACCAGCAGGGCCGGCAGCGCCATCCACATCGCCAGTTGCACCGCGTGCAGCACGAACACGCCCAGGTTCAGCCGCAGCAGGCCGGCGTGGCCCAGCACCTGGCGCAGGCCGCCCCGCACCTGCCGCATGTCGGAGGGCCGGTGCACCGCCGGCTCGGGCGGCGCCACCCAGAGCACCACGGCAATGCCGCCCAGCGCCAGCAGCGCGGTGAGGGTGAAGATGCCCGAGAGGCCGACCCAACCGGCCAACAGCGGTGCCAGCACCAGCGACAGCGCAAACATCAGCGCGATGCTCGCGCCCACGATGGCCATGGCCTTGGTGCGCACCGTGTCGCGGGTGACATCGGCCAGGAAGGCCGTGACCGCCGCCGAGATCGCGCCCGCTCCCTGCAGCGCGCGCCCGGCCGCCAGCCAGGTGAGATCGGGCGCCCAGGCCGCGATGCCGCTGCCGGCCGCAAACACCAGCAGCCCGGCCACGATGGTCGGCTTGCGCCCGAAGCGGTCGGAGGCGATGCCGAAGGGAATCTGCAGGAAGGCCTGGGTCAGGCCGTACAGCCCCATGGCCAGCCCGACGCGCGCCGGGTCGTCACCGCCCGGCAGGCGCGCCGCTTCGAGCGCGAACACGGGCAGCACGATGAACAGGCCCAGCATGCGCAGCGCGAACACCAGCGCCAGCGAGGCGCTGGCACGGCGCTCGGCACCGGTCATGCGGGACGGTTCGGCCGCAGAAGCGGTCAGGGAATCGGCCGCGGCGGCCGGAACAGCAGAAGGCGAGGACACGTCAGGCAAACGTCAGCAAGGGGACCACGCCGCCCGGGAAGGGAGGTGGCCCGCCAATCGTCAACAAAACCGCCATTGTGCGGCATGGCCCGTCGGCGCGGCAGGGCCCGGCACCCGGCCCGCTGCAACCCGGCGCCAGCCAGACGGCTGGCCCGCCCAGGCCCGGCGGCTTATCATGCCGGGTTGCCCTTTGGATGCCCGCCGTGGATGCCCGCCCACCCCTTTCCGTCACTCCCGCCGTGCTGTCGGTGCGCGGCGCGCGCACGCACAACCTCAAGAACATCGACCTGGACCTGCCCAAACACGCGCTGGTGGTGATCACCGGGCTGTCGGGTTCGGGCAAGTCCAGCCTGGCCTTCGACACGCTGTACGCGGAAGGGCAGCGCCGCTATGTGGAGAGCCTGAGCGCCTACGCGCGCCAGTTCCTGCAGCTGATGGACAAGCCCGACGTGGACCTGATCGAAGGCCTGTCGCCGGCGATCGCCATCGAGCAGAAAGCCACCAGCCACAACCCGCGCTCGACCGTGGGCACGGTGACCGAAATCCACGACTACCTGCGCCTGCTGTACGCCCGCGCCGGCACGCCCTACTGCCCCGAGCACGACCTGCCGCTGGCGTCGCAGAGCGTGGCGCAGATGGTGGACACCGTGCTGGCCCTGCCCGAAGGCACGCGGCTGATGATCCTGGCGCCGGTGGCGCGCGAGAAAAAGGGCGAGTTCGCCGACCTGTTCGCCGAGATGCAGGCGCAGGGTTACGTGCGCTTTCGCATCGGCGGCGAGGTGGTGGAGGCCGACGCCCTGCCCGCCCTCAAGAAGAACGAAAAGCACAACATCGACGTGGTGATCGACCGCATCAAGGTGCGGTCGGCCGACGAGGAGGCCCGCACGCCGCCCCCCGGCACGCCCGGCGAAGCCCGGGATGGCGGGCCGGTTCACCCGCAAAGGCAGCGGCTGGCGGAAAGCTTCGAGGCCGCGCTGCGGCTGGCCGACGGCCGCGCCATCGCGCTGGACATGGACAGCGGCGCCGAACACCCCTTCTCGGCCAAGTTCGCCTGCCCGGTGTGCCACCACACCGTGGGCGCGCTGGAGCCGCGCCTGTTCTCCTTCAACTCGCCCCTGGGCGCCTGCCCGAGCTGCGACGGCCTCGGCCACACCGAGGTGTTCGACCCCGAGCGCGTGGTCGCTTTCCCCAGCCTGAGCCTGGCCAGCGGCGCCATCAAGGGCTGGGACCGGCGCAACGGCTACTACTTCGCGATCATCGAAAGCCTGGGCGCGCACTACGGCTTCAGCCCCGACACGCCCTGGGAAGACCTGCCCGACCCCGTGCGGCAGGTGCTGCTCTACGGCTCGGGCGAAGAGGCCATCAAGTTCAGCTACGCGCTGGCCTCGGGCGAACGCGCCGGCAAGAAGGTCCACAAGAGCCACCCGTTCGAGGGCATCATCCGCAACTTCGAGCGCCGCTACCACGAGACCGACAGCGTCACCGTGCGCGAGGAACTGGCGCGCTACCGCAGTACCCAGCCGTGCCCGGAATGCGGCGGCACGCGGCTGCGCAAGGAAGCGCGGCACGTGTTCATCGGCGACGGCGAGCAGCGCGCCCCGATCTACCGCGTCAGCCACGTCACGCTGGGCGAGGCCCACGCCTACTTCCAGCGCCTGGCCCTTACCGGCGCCAAGGCCGAGATCGCCGCCCGCGTGGTCAATGAAATCAGCCAGCGCCTGAAGTTTCTCAACGACGTCGGCCTGGGCTACCTGAGCCTGGACCGCAGCGCCGACACGCTCAGCGGCGGCGAAGCGCAGCGCATCCGCCTGGCCAGCCAGATCGGCTCGGGCCTGAGCGGCGTGATGTACGTGCTCGACGAGCCCAGCATCGGCCTGCACCAGCGCGACAACGACCGGCTCATCGGCACGCTGCAGCACCTGCGCGACCTGGGCAACACCGTGCTGGTGGTCGAACACGACGAGGACATGATCCGCACCGCCGACTGGTGCGTGGACATCGGTCCGGGCGCCGGCGTGCACGGCGGGCGGATCATGGCGCAGGGCACGCCCGCGCAGGTGATGGCCGACCCGAACTCGCTGACCGGCCAGTACCTCAGCGGCACGCGCCAGATTCCGGTGCCCCCGCGCCGCACCCCCTGGCTGCCCCTGGCCACCGGCGCATCGGCCGCACCGGCACCGGCCGGTTTCCCGCGCAGCGCGCGTGCCGCTTCGGCGCCGCTGCCCGCAGAGGCCCTGCAGCGCATCCGCGTGGTGGGCGCGCGCGGCCACAGCCTGAAGAACGTGACGGTGGACGTGCCCGTGGGCCTGCTGACCTGCGTGACCGGGGTTTCGGGCTCGGGCAAGTCGACCCTGGTCAACGACACGCTGTACGCGGCGGTGGCGCGCCAGCTCTACCGCTCGCACGACGAGCCCGCGCCGCACGACGCCATCGAAGGCCTGGAGCATTTCGACAAGGTCATCAGCGTCGACCAGTCACCCATCGGGCGCACCCCGCGCTCCAACCCGGCCACCTACACCGGCCTGTTCACCGGCATCCGCGAGCTGATGGCCGAGGTGCCGGCCGCGCGCGAACGCGGTTACGGCCCGGGGCGCTTCAGCTTCAACGTGGCCGGCGGTCGCTGCGAGGCCTGCCAGGGCGACGGCGTGGTCAAGGTGGAAATGCACTTCCTGCCCGACGTCTACGTGCCCTGCGAGGTCTGCCACGGCCAGCGCTACAACCGCGAAACGCTCGAAGTCCAGTACAAGGGCCGCAACATCGCGCAGATCCTGGACATGACCGTCGAGCAGGCGGCCGACTTCTTCAGCGCCGTGCCGGCGCTCCACCGCAAGCTGCAGACCCTGCTGGACGTGGGCCTGTCCTACATCCAGCTCGGCCAGAGCGCGACCACGCTCTCGGGCGGCGAGGCGCAGCGCGTGAAGCTGGCGCAGGAGCTGAGCAAGCGCGACACCGGCCGCACGCTCTACATCCTGGACGAGCCCACCACCGGCCTGCACTTCGCCGACATCGAGCTGCTGCTCAAGGTGTTGCACCAGTTGCGCGACGCGGGCAACACCATCGTGGTGATCGAGCACAACCTCGACGTCATCAAGACCGCCGACTGGCTCATCGACATGGGCCCCGAAGGCGGCTCGGGCGGCGGCTCGGTGGTGGTCACCGGCACGCCGGAAACCGTGGCCGCCTGCGAAGCCAGCCACACCGGGCGCTACCTGGCCCGCCTGCTGCCGCGATGATCATCCGTCCCCGCCCCCACTGGCTGCGCATGCTGTTCGTGCTGCGCGGCTCGGTCGTGCCCCAGATCGCGCCGCAGTTGATCGCGGTCACGGCGCTGGCGGTGGCCGTCACCGTGCTGCACGGCCAGGTGCTCCAGTGGAAGATCCCGCTCAACTTCGTGCCGTTTTCGCTCATCGGCCTCACGCTGGCCATCTTTCTGGGCTTTCGCAACAGCACCAGCTACGCCCGCTACTGGGAAGCCCGCACCCTGTGGGGCGCGCTGCTCACCGAATCGCGCTCGCTGCTGCGCATGGCACTGACGCAGGTCGACGGGCCGCCCGACAACGCGCAGCCGCTGGCGCGGCGCCTGATGGCCTTCGTGCACGCGCTGCGGCACCAGTTGCGCGGCACCGACCCCACGGGCGACCTGCGCCGGCTGCTGCCCGACAGCGACTGCGAGCGCCTGGCCGGCGCCCGCTACCAGCCGGCGTTGCTGCTGCTGATGGCCGGCGAATGGCTGCAGGCGCAGCGCCAGGCCGGCCGCCTGGCGCCGGCGATCGTGCCGGCCATGGAAGCGCCGCTGGACCGGCTGAGCCAGGCGCTCGGCGGCTGCGAACGCATCGCCGGCACGCCCATTCCCTTCACCTACGCGGTGATGATCCACCGCACCATCTATATCTATTGCATCCTGCTGCCGTTCGGCCTGGTCGATGCGCTCGGCCTGATGACGCCGGTCATCGTGGCCTTCCTGGCCTACACCTTCTTCGCGCTGGAAGCGCTGGGCACCGAGATCGAAGAGCCCTTCGGCACCGAACCCAACGACCTGGCGCTCGACGCGATGTCGGCCGCCGTCGAGGCCTCGCTGCGCGAGATGCTGGGTGAGGCACTGCCCCCGGTGTCGCCGCCCGCGCCCGGGCAGATCGTGCTGACCTGAACGGCGGCGGCTCCGCGCGGCCTCAGAACCCGCCGCGCCAGGCCACGCCGAAGGTCAGGCCGTAGGTGGACACGCGGTCGATCAGCGGGCTGTTGCGCGCGGGTCCGGCGATGCGGCCCAGGGTCACCCCGCCAAAAGCCACCCAGTGCCGGCTCAGGAAATGCGCAAAATCGGCCGACAGCTGCGCGTTCTCCAGCCCGGCTTTCGGGGCGTACGGATTCACACCCGCCGTGGCCGCCGCCCGGGCCGGCACACCGTAGGTGGTGTTCATGAATTCGCGGTTGCCGCCGCCGGCCGCCAGGGTGAAGTCCCAGTAGGTGGCTTCGGACACCGGGTGCCGGTAGCTCACGCTGCCGCCCAGCCGCGCACCGCCGCCACGGCCCATCACGTCCTTGTCGCCACTGAGGCCCACGGTCCAGTGCGGGTCCAGCGTCCAGCGCGCCGACAGGCGCACGCGCATGGTGCTGCGCACGTCGTCCAGATCGGCCCAGCGGGGATCGTCTTCGATGCTGCGCCCGTTGTCCCAGCGCAACGAGGCCCCGAGCGAAAACCCTTCGTCGCGCAGCAGATCGGTGCTGACGCCGGTCTCGTAGGCACGCCGGCCGGTGTTGAGCAGCGCGTTGGCGCGCGACCGCGAGATCCGCACCGGGCCGAGCTGGAACGAGAACATGGGCTTGAGGTCCACCGTCGGCTTGGCACTGCCGATGTAGCCGATGGCGCTGGATACCGACGCGCCGATCAGGTAGCCTTGCTCGTCGTCGCCGATCGACGCCCCTGATTCCTGCGCCCAGACCGGAGCGGCCAGACAGACGAGGCCGCCCAGGGCGGCGAGTTTCCATGAATGCTGCATGGGCGGCGATCATAGCCAGTCCACCCGACAAACCAATGATTGCTTTCACCGATGGTGCTCGGCCGCAACACCCCGCAATGACCACCCCACCATGGCCCAGGAAACCGAACTGAAACTGCGGCTGAATGCCGACGACCTGCCCCGCCTGCTGGCACACCCCCTGCTGCAAGCGGTGCGCCCGCGGCGCCAGCGCCTGTTCAACACCTATTTCGACACCCCGGGCCTGGCACTCATGGCGCAGCGCATCGCGGTGCGTGAACGCCGCATCGGCCGCCGCACGCTGCTGACGGTCAAGACCGCCGGCAGCTCGACCGGTGGCCTGTCGCAGCGCGGCGAATGGGAAGGCCCCACCACACCAGGGGTTTTCGACTTCGAGGCCCTGGTCGATCACCCGGACCTGGCGCGCGACCTCGCCGCGCAGGCCTGGCAGCTCGTGCCCGTCTTCCGGACCGACTTTCACCGCACGACCTGGCAGCTCGAGCACGGCGGCGGGCGCATCGAGGTGGCGCTGGACCAGGGGTTCATCCGCACCGGCCGGGGCCGCGGTCCCCAGGCCATGGCGCTGCTGGAGCTGGAGCTCGAACTGACGCAAGGGCCGGTGGACGCCCTGCTCGCCCTGGCGCTGGAACTGACCCGCCCGGCCGGCGCCACCGGCTCGCCGACCCTGTGGCTCCTGCCCGACGACCGCAGCAAGGCCCAGCGGGGGCTGGCGCTGTTCCAGGGCCAGCCCCCGCACCCCGTCCGCGCCGGCGAAGTGCCTTTGCGCCCGGACATGGGCCCGGTCGCCGCCTTCCGCCAGGCCGCCCTGCAGGCCCTGGCGCAGTTGCAGGCCAACACCCACGGCCTGATCGATGCCGCGCAGGGCACTATGCCCCCCGATCCGGAATTCGTGCACCAGGCGCGGGTGGCTTTGCGGCGCCTGCGCACCGGCCTGCAACTGTTCGACGCCTTCCTGCCCCCCCGCTTCGTGCGCCGCTGGCGCCGGCACTGGAAAGACCTGCACGGGGCGCTGGCCGAAACCCGCAACTGGGACGTGTTCGCCACCGAACTGCTGCCCGCGCTGGCACCGCCGTCCGGCGAGCCGGCGCCCTGGTCGGGCTGGACCGCCTGGGCCGCCGCACAGCGCCAGACCGCCACCGGGCAGGTCGTCGCACGCCTGGGCACCTCCGACCACGCCCGGGCCGTGCTGCGCTTCACCCGCGAGCTGCTGGCCCTGCCGGAGGCACACCGCCCCCGGCGCTCCCTGGCCGGCTGGGCCCGCCAGACCGTGCACCGGCAGCACCAGCGCCTGCGCACACACGCCCGGCAGGCGCTGCGCGAAGACGCCGAAGCCCGCCACGCGCTGCGCCTCGACCTCAAACGCCTGCGCTACACGCAGGACTTTTTGGCCAGCCTGCTGCCGGCCGCGGCCCGCCGGCGCAGCGACGCCGCGCTGCGCCGGGCGCAGGACCGGCTGGGGCACTGGAACGACCTCGATACCGCGCTCGGCCTGCTCGAACGCCAGCCGCGCCAGCGCCCGCCGGGCCGCCGGGCCTTGCGCCAGGCCCTGGAGCGCCAGCTGGCGCGGGGCCTGAAAGCGCTGCCCACGCTGGAAAAGGCGCTGGTGAGCACCCCGTCACCGTGGCGCTGAAACGCCCAACGGACGCCGCCGGTATGCCCCTGCACACAACCCGACACACCTGCTGACTTGGCAAAGCCCGCCCGGCCTGACCAGAATGGCGCATCGCCCGCACCTGAGGGAATCTGGCCATGTCCACCATCACCCTGCGTTTCCTGGTTGAACCCGGCGACCTGGGCCCCGACCACCGGGTCGCGGGCGGCACGGTCGTGAAATGGATCGACCAGGCCGGCCACGCCTGCGCCAGCGCCTGGGCACAAGGCCCGTGCGCCACGGTCTACCTCAGCAGCATCCGTTTCCAGCGCACCCTGCGGCTGGGGGACATGGTGGAGGTGCAGGCCCGGCTCGCCTTCACGGGCCGCACGAACATGAACATCATGGTGGAGCTGCTCAGCGGCTCGCTGGCACGCGGTGCGCTGATCAAGACCGCCGAATGCCTGGCGGTCTACCTGGCGCTGGACGCCCAGGGCGAGCCCCAGCCCGTGGACAGCTGGACCCCCGGCACCCCGGGCGAGATGGCGCTGGCCAGCAGCGCGCGCGAGAAGTTCGACGCCACGCGCCCCGCTCCGCTGGAGTGAGGCGGCAGGTCAGACCTGCGCGCTGGGCCGCGCGGCCATGCGGTCGCGCCAGGCCTGCAGCGCGTGGAATCCCTCGGCGCCGGCCTGGAAGCGCATCAACCGGGCAAATTCGATCGCGCAGAAAGCCGTGATGTCGGCAATGGTCAGGCGCTCGCCCGCCACCCAGGGCTGGCGCTGCAGTTCAGCGTCGAGCCAGGCCGCCACCTCGCGCAGCTTCTCGCCCTGGGAGCGGCCGAACTCGGGGAACTGCGGCTGCTCCAGCGGCGCCAGCCCGGGGTGCGTGTGCCGGATGCAGTGGCCGATGGGCAGCATGAAATACCACTCCACGCGGCGGTCGGCCATCTCGATGAAGGCCCGCTCGGTGGCGTCGACGCCCATCAGGTTGGGCTCGGGAAACAGGCCTTCGGCATAGGTGCAGATGGCGCGGGTTTCGGTCAGCACGCGGCCGTCCGGCAGCTCCAGCGCCGGCACGCGCGCCAGCGGGCTCTTGGCCCGGAAGGCCGCGCCCTTGTGCTCCTGCGCGTTGAGGTCGACGTCGACCAGCTCGAAGCGGTCCAGCACCTGTTTTTCGGCCAGGAACATCAGCACGCGGCGCGGGTTCGGTGCACGGGAAGCGGTGTGCAGTTTCATGCGGCGCCCCCGGTGCGGCCTGCGCGCCCCATTTCCACCACGGACCGGGCCTCCTGCGAAAAGCGCTGCGCGGCGGCATCGCCATCGCGCGCCAGGTCGATCTTCGAAGGCGGCTGTTCGATGCCGCGCTGCACGGCGGGGCGCGCCCGCAGCGCGTCGCGCCAGCGTTTGAGGTGCGGCAGCCCGTCCAGCTCCACGCCCGACCAGCGGTGCGTGCGCACCCAGGCCCAGTTCGCGATGTCGGCGATGGAATAGTCGCCCGCCAGGTATTCGTGGTCTTTCAGGTGCCCGTCGAGCACGCCGAACAGGCGCCGCACCTCGCCCTGGTAGCGGTCGATCACGGCCGGGATCTTGTCTGGAAAGTAGCGGAAGAACACATTGGCCTGACCCATCATGGGCCCGATGCCGCCCATCTGGAACATCAGCCATTGCAGCACGCGCGAGCGGCCCTGGGGATCGGCGGGCATCAGGCGGCCGGTTTTTTCGGCCAGGTAGATCAGGATCGCGCCGGACTCGAACACCGCGAAGTCGTCGGCGTCGTGATCGACGATGGCCGGGATGCGGCCGTTGGGATTGATGGCCAGGAAGGCCGGCTCGCGCTGCTGATGGCGGGCCAGGTCCAGCACCTGGAGGGTGTAGGGCAGGCCCAACTCTTCAAGGGCGATGGAAATCTTGTGCCCGTTGGGCGTGGGCGCGGTGTACAGGTCGATCACGGGGTGTCTCCTCGATGGTCAACCCATGGTAGCCCGGGCACCGGCCCGCGCGTGTCGCCGGCGCACAGCGCGCCGGCCGGGCCCGCTCAGCCGCGCGCCGCGTTCAGCACATCGCGCGTGCGCAGGGCCTCGGCCCGCGCGGCGGCGGCAAAACCCGCGTCGCCCGCGGCGTAGAGGATGGCGCGCGAAGAATTGACGATCACCGCGCCGGTGGTGGCGCCGCCCTGGCTGCGGTGGCCGGCGCGCACGGTGGCCACCGCGTCGCCGCCCTGGGCACCCACGCCGGGGATCAGCAGCGGCACGGTCGGCGCAAGTTCACGCACGCGCTCGATTTCGGCCGGGTAGGTGGCGCCCACGACCAGCCCGAGCTGGCCATTGAGGTTCCAAGGCCCCTGCGCCAGGCGCGCCACGTGTTCGTACAGCAGGGGCTGGCCGTCGACCGACGCCAGGCGCTGGTTCTGCAGGTCGTCGCCACCGGGGTTGGAGGTGCGGCACAGCAGGAAAGCGCCCTTGCCGTGGTACTTGAGGTAGGGCGCCACGGAGTCGAAACCCATGAAGGGCGAGAGCGTGACCGCGTCGGCGCCGTAGCGCTCGAAGGCCTCGATGGCGTACTGCTCCGCGGTGGAGCCGATGTCGCCGCGCTTGGCGTCCAGGATCACCGGCACCTGCGGCGCCACGGCGCGCATGTGCGCCATCAGGTGTTCCAACTGGTCTTCGGCACGGTGGGCCGCGAAGTAGGCAATCTGCGGCTTGAAGGCGATCACGGCGTCGGCCGTGGCGTCGACGATGGCGGCGCAGAAGTCGTAGATCTTCGAGGCGTCGCCTTGCATGCCGGCCGGGAACTTCGCCGGATCGGGGTCGAGGCCGACGCAGAGCAGGGATCGGTTCTGGCGCTCTGCCGCGCCCAGCATGTCGAGAAAGGTCATCGGGCGATTTTAAAGAAGCCGCTGGTGCGCCCGCCTCCCGGCGCACCGCCCGCCGAGGCCACGGGGTCGGTGTCCTATTTCGCCACGGCCGTCGACGCCTACGGCAACACGGGCGACAGCGACCACGCCGTCGTCACCATCACCGACTGAGTATTCCCGGGGCCGCACGCCCCGCCCCGCCGGCCGCTAACATTGCCAGGATGCCCCTGTCCCGACGCCAACTGACCCTGCTCGTCCTGCTCACCCTCATCTGGGGGGTCAACTGGCCCATCATGAAGCTGGGCGTGACCGGGTTCCCGCCCCTGAGCTTCCGCACCCTGAGCATGTGGCTGGGCCTACCGGTGCTGGCGGCCGTGCTGGTGCTGCGGCGCGAGCCTTTCACCATCGCACGCGCGCACTGGCGCGAACTGGGCGTGCTGACGGTGCTGAACATGCTGTTCTGGCACACGCTGGCCATCCTCGCGGTGCAGTCGCTCTCCAGCGGGCGGGCGGCCATCCTGGGCTACACCATGCCGGTGTTTTCGGCCGTGATCGGCGCGCTGTGGTTCCAGCAGCGGCTGCCGGCGCGCGCCTGGGGGGGCGTGCTCGCGGCGGCGCTCGGTGTGGTGCTGCTGCTCTGGCACGAAGTGATCTCGCTCACCGGCCGGCCGCTGGGCGTGGCCATGATGCTGGCCGCGGCCGCCGTCTGGGCCGTGGGCACGCAACGCATGCGCCGCACCACCATCCCGGCCTCGACGCTGACCATCAGCTTCTGGATGACCCTGCTGACCGCGCTCTGGATGACGCTGCTGTCGGTGGTGTTCGAGCGCGGGACCTGGAGCGCCCCGAGCCCGGCGGTGTGGGCCGCCATCGTCTACAACGCGCTGGGCGTGTTCGCCTTCGCCCAGGTGGTCTGGCTCATGCTCGCCCGCGACCTGCCCCCCATCGCCTCCACGCTCTCGGTGATGTTCATTCCCGTGCTCGGCGTGTTCAGCGGCGCACTCTGGCTCGGCGAGGTGCTGCACTGGCAGGACTGGGCTGCCGTGGCCCTGGTGGTCGTGGCCATCGCCACGGTCCTATGGCCTGCGGGAAAGGGGAACGCCCCCCTGCGCGCCTGACGGCGCTTCCCCCTCTCTGGCGCGCCGTCAGGCGCGCAGGGGGTTGTTCACCGTCTCCATCGCCAGGCACAGGTCTTCCCAGGCCTTGCGCTTGTCGGCCGGGGTGCGCAGCAGGTAGGCGGGGTGGTAGGTGACGATGACGGGCACGCCCTCGTAGCGGTGCACGCGGCCGCGCAGGCGGCCGATGGGTTCGGTGGTCTTGAGCAGGGACTGCACCGCAAAGCGCCCCATGGCCAGGATGATCCTGGGCTGCACCAGCGCCACTTGCCGCGCCAGGAACGGCTCGCACTGTGCCACCTCTTCGGGTTGCGGATTGCGGTTGGCCGGCGGGCGGCACTTGAGCACGTTGGCGATGTAGGTACCACCGCCCGGCTGCCCTTCGGCAGGCTCCCGGGTGCGGCCGATGGCGCGCAGCATGTTGTCGAGCAACTGGCCGGCCGGCCCCACGAAGGGCTGGCCCTGCCGGTCTTCCTGTTCACCGGGTGCTTCGCCGATCACCATCCAGTCGGCCTGCTGGTCGCCCACGCCGAACACAGTCCGGCGTCGCGTGCGGCACAGGCCGCAGGCGGTGCAACCGGCCACGGCCTCGGCCAGCGCGGGCCAGTCCATGGCCCCGACGCCGGCCGGCCGCTCGCCCAGGATCACGGCCGGGGCGGGTGCAGGCACTGCAGGCGAGCGCACGGGGGCGGCGGAGGCACGCGACGCCGCTGGTGCGGCCACCGGCGGCGTCCTGGCCGTGTCCGGTGGCTGCGGCGCCTGCGGCCCCCGCGGCGCCGATGGTGCGGTTGCGGGCACGGCCGGTGCCGGAGTGGCGTCGGCCACAGGCGATGGCACCGCGGCGGCAACGCCCGGCGCGGGGGGCTTGGGCGCCCAGACCCGCACGCCCATTTCGGCCAGCATGGCGCGCTGCCGGGCATCGAGCTGCGGCACGAAAGAGGTGTCGAAAACCGGCGAACCGTCGTCGCTCATGCGCCCTCCCCACCGGGCTGCACCGCACCGGGGGTGCGCAGGTCCAGGCTCATGACCACCGCGTCCTCGCGCGCCAGGTGCCCGGCCGGGTAATAGCCCTTGCGCACGCCCACCGCGGTGAAACCGTAGCGCTCATAAAGGTGGCGTGCCGGCTGGTTGCTCTGGCGGACCTCCAGCCACAGCCACTGGGCGCGCTGGCCGCGCGACCACAGCACCAGGGCGTCGAGCAGGAAACGGCCCCAGCCCTGGCGCTGGAACGCCGGGGCCACGGTGATGTTCAGCAGGTGCACTTCATCGACCCCGGGCATCGCCACCAGGTAACCGAGCAGCACCCGACCATCCGACCGCGCCGGCGACGGCATCTCCCCTGGCAAGGCCTGCCCCAGCAGCATGACCACCGGGTAGCCCGCCTGCAGGGAGTCGCGAAAGTGCTTGGGGGTCCAGGGGTGGGGATAGGCGCGCTTTTCCACCTCGTGCACGGCATCGAGGTCGGCCACCGTCATCGGCACGAAGGCGATGCGGCGGTCGGCCACCGGGGCGGTCGGCAGCGTCTGCTGGCCCGGCCACCAGGCGGCAGGGGTGCCGGTGTCCGGCGCCGCGCTCACCGCAGGGCTCCTGCGCGCTCGCGCTCCTCGGTGGTCCGGGCCACCTTGTCGCGCACATACAGCGGCAGCGCCTGCGCCGCGGGCACCGCCAGCCCCTGGGTCAGCAGGCCGGGCGCCAGCCGCAGCAGCGCACCGGCCGTGGGCAGCACCACCAGCCGCTCGCCCGGCACGGCCTGCAACCGCTCGCCATACGCCGCCAGCGCATTGCCGGCCAGCCACAGGCCCTGACCGGCAGCCGGAGCACCGTGCCCGGCCAGCCAGTCCCCGAGGGCCTCGGGGGCCACCAGCACCGGCGCGGCGATGGCCCGCAGTTGCTCGCCGTCCACGGTATACAGCGCGGCGTAGATCTCGTCCATGCGGGCGTCCAGCAGGGCCGCCACCAGGGTCATCGGCGGCGCGTCCACGGTCTGGCTGCGCTGCCAGCGCGCCTCTTCGGCCAGCGCCAGCAGCGTGTCCACCGGCAGCACGGGCAGACCTGGCGCCTCAGGTTGCCCGGCGCGGGCGCCGTAGCCCAGGCCCTGGGCCACCGCACACGCCGTGCGCAGCCCGGTGAACGCGCCCGGCCCGCGCCCGAACACCACGGCGTCCAGCGTGGACAGGGCCCAGCCCGCCTGCGCCAGCAGCGTCTGGGCCGCCGGCAGCAGGGTGGTGGACGCCTGGGCAGCGCCGGCGCCGGCGTAGCTGGCGGGCACCGCGCCCGGGCCGCCTGTGCCCACGGCCACCGACAAGGTGTCGGTGCTGGATTCGATGGCCAGAAGGCGCAGGGCGGGCGAAACAGTCATCCGGCGATTATCGGCCAGGGGGTGAGCGCCGCCTGCCCGGCCCCCGGTTCGATAATGGCGCCATGCCTCCGCTCCGCCTCGCCACCCGACTCCGCACCCTCTGCCTGGCCTGGCTGGCGGCCACGACCCTGCCCGCCTGCGCGCAACGGCCGGTGTCGGTGGACACCCTGCCCCCGCCGGTGCTGGCCGCGCTGCAGCGCGCCGGCGTACCGCCTTCGGCGCTGTCGGCGGTGGTGGCCCCACTGGACGGGGACCCGGTGCGGCTGAGCCACCGGGCCGAGGTGCCCGTCAACCCAGCCTCGGTCATGAAGTTGGTGACCACTTACGCCGCCGTCGACCTGCTCGGCCCCGACTACACCTGGGACACGCGCTTCTACACCGACGGCCGGGTCGAGGCCGGGGCGCTGCGCGGCAACCTCTATGTGCGCGGCAGCGGCGACCCCAAGTTCGTGCTGGAACGCATCCAGGCGGCCTTCGCCGCACTGCAGGGCCAGGGCGTGCAGGTGATCCTGGGCGACATGGTGCTGGACCACTCGGCCTTCGAAATCGACCCGCACCACGACCCGGCGGCCTTCGACGGCGAAGGGCTGCGGCCCTACAACGCCGCGCCCGACGCCCTGCTGGTGAATTTCAAGTCGGTGATCCTGCGCTTCACGCCCGATGCCCAGGCCGGCGTGGCACGCGTCAGCAGCGAACCGCCCCTGGCCGGCCTGGCCATCGACGCCACCGTGCCGCTGGCGCGGGGCAAGGGCTGCGGCGACTGGCGCGGCGACCTGCAGGGCCGCTTCGACAACCCGAACGCCATCCGCTTCGAGGGCCGCTACCCGCCGGGCTGCGGCGAGCGCATCTGGCCCGTGGCCTACCAGGACCCGGCCTCCTACGCCGCGCGCGCGCTCGAAGGCCTGTGGCGGGCCAGCGGCGGGCTGATCACCGGCAAGGTGCGCACCGGCGCCACACCGCCCGGGGTGCGCCTGCTGCACGAAGCGCGCTCGCTGCCCCTGTCGGACATCATCACCGACGTCAACCAGTGGAGCAACAACGTGATGGCCCAGCAGGTGTTCCTGACCCTGGGCCGGCTGGCACCCCCGCGCCTGGACAGCGCCACCGCACCGCGTGGCCCCTTGCAACCGATCCGGCCGGGCCGGTTCGAGCGTTCGCGCGAAGTGCTGCGCACCTGGTGGGTCAACACCTTCGGCCTCAAATACTCGGCGCCGGTGCTCGACAACGGTTCGGGCCTCTCGCGCGACGAACGCATCACCCCCGAGTCGCTGGCGCAATTGCTGCGCCACGCAGCCAACAACCCGAACGGCCAGACGTTTGTGCAGTCGCTGGCCATCGCCGGCGTGAACGGCACGGCCGCCCGGCTGGCCCAGGGGCCCGGCAGCGCCGCACGCGGCAATGCGCGGGTGAAGACGGGCACGCTGCGCGACGTGACCGGCATCGCCGGTTATGTGCAGGCCCAGGATGGGCAGCGGTATGCGGTGGTGGGCATCATCAACCACCCGAACGCGGGGGCCGGGCGCCCGGCCCTGGACGCCTTGCTGGAGTGGACGGCCAGCGCCGCCCACTGAGCGGCCGCCCGAACCCCGTTGCGAAAGCTGTCAGGCGAGCAGCACCACCAGCGCCACAGCGATCGCGGCCACCGCGCCAACCCACAGCCAGGGCTGGCGGCGGCGCTGCGCCAGTCCGCGTTCGCGGCGGCGGTCCAGCGCGTCGTCGAGCAGCCGGTCGGAGCCGACGTCGGACTGCACCGTGTTGTAGTACTGGTGTACGGTGTCGTCGTTGATCACCAGGGCATCGGACTGGCGGGAATGGACAAACTGGTTGTTTTTCATGGCACTGGAGACGTTCAAGAGATGGGAGCCGGCGCAGGTACCCGCCCACCCGGGCGCAGCACCCCCCATCCCGCCCTTCTCTTCGGCAACGGTTGGCCATTCTTGAGTCCCATGCGGGGTGTCCGACACCCCGAAGGTCGCTCAGAGCGACAGGCGGTGGTCAGGCGGCCGCGCGCTGCAGGCGGTCACGCACGCCGTCCCAGGCCGTGTCCCCGGGGGGCGTCTCCACCCAGATGAGGCGGACTCCGGTGGCGTCCAGCTCGCGCAGCACGGCAAACAGCTCGTGGGCACAGGCGGCGGCATCGGCCGGCATGCGGCGCACCGCCATCCCCGGTGCCGCTTTCAGGGGCGCGCGCGCATACACCGCGATGTGCTTCGCGTCGGCGCCCAGCACCTCCAGCGCGGCCTGCAGGGGCTGGGCTTCCATCAGCCGCACCTTGGCGCGCGGCGCATAGTGCGATTCAAGCGTGCCCGAGGCGCGCGGCGCGGTGGCGTCGCGCTCGCGCAGTGGCTGACCGCAGGCGGCCTCGATCTGCGCCGGGGTGAGCATGCCGGGGCGCAGCAGCACCGGCACGCCCCGCGAGCAGTCCACGATGGTCGATTCGATGCCCACCGGGCAGACACCGCCATCGAGGATGAGCAGCTGATCGTCGCCCAGATCGGCGAATTCCTCGGCCACGTGCGCGGCGCTGGTCGGGCTGACGCGCCCGAAACGGTTGGCGCTGGGTGCGGCCACGCCCAGCACGCCGTGCGTGCGGGCCGCCTTCAGCAGCGCCTGCGCCACCGGGTGTTCCGGGCAGCGCACGCCCACCGAATCCTGGCCGCCGGCCGCCACTGCGGCAACCCCGGGCCGGCGCGGCAGGATCAGCGTCAGCGGACCGGGCCAGAAGGCCTGCATCAGCGCCACGGCCACGTCGGGCACGCTGTGCGCCAGCGGTGCCACCGCCGCGCGCCAGTCGCCGCCCTCGGCCGGCGGGATGTGCACGATCAGCGGGTGGTCGCTGGGCCGGCCCTTGGCGGTGAAGATGCCGTTCACCGCGCTGGCGTTGCCGGCGTCGGCCGCCAGGCCGTACACCGTCTCGGTCGGCATGCCGACCAGGCCGCCCGCAGCCAGGCGCAACGCGGCCTGCTCGATGGCCACCGGGTCGCTGGCGTTCAGAACAAGAGGCATGAGTGAAATGGTCTTGTCAGATGCAAAGGCAGCACAGGCCAGTGTCCCGAGGAGCCGGCTTTGCCGGGCCGCCGGTGCGGCCCCCTGGGGGGGAGGCGCCGCAGGCGCATCGGGGGGGTCATAAGCCTTGCAGGCCCAGCAACGCCAGGACCTGGGCCGCGGTGTCGCGCACCTGTGCCAGCGTGGCGCCGGTGATGTTCAGGTGGCCCATCTTGCGGCCCGGGCGGGCGCTGAGCTTGCCGTACAGGTGCAGGTTCGTGCCCGGCAGCGCCAGCACCTGCGCCCAGGGCGGCGACACCGGTTGCTCGCTGGCCTCGGCGCGCACGCCGTTGGGTTGAAACCAGAGGTCGCCCAACAGGTTGACCATCAGCGCCGGGCTGTGCGCGCGCGGCGTGGGCAGCGGCAGGCCGGCCAGCGCACGCACCTGCGCCTCGAACTGCGAAACGTCGCAGGCGTTCTGCGTGTAGTGGCCGCTGTTGTGCGGGCGCGGCGCCATCTCGTTGACGACCAGATCGCTGCCACCCTGGCCGTTGTCGACCACGAAATACTCGACGCAGAGCACGCCCACATAGCCCAGGTGGTTGGCGATGGCGACGGTGGAGGCCTGCGCACGCGCGGCCAGATCGGCCGGCACCGCGCCCTCGTGCACCTCGGTGATCGCCAGGATGCCGTCGTGGTGGGTGTTCTTCTGCACCGGGAAGACGGCCACCTGGCCGTCGGCGCCGCGCGCCACCAGCACCGAACACTCGCTCTGCAGCGGCAGCATTTTTTCCAGCACACAGGCCACGCGGCCGAGCTGTTCCCACGCGGCAGCCAGCTCGGCGCGGGTCTTCACGCGGATCTGGCCCTTGCCGTCGTAACCCAGACGCGCGGTCTTGAGGATGCCAGGCAGCAGGTCGTCGGCCACCGCCGCCAGTTGCCCGGCGGTTTCGATAGTGGCGTTGGGCGCGGGGTGCACACCGCTGATGGCCGCGCACTGGCTGAAGTGCGCCTTTTCGGCGATGCGGTCCTGCGCCACGGCGACGCAGTCGGCCGAGGGCGCCACCGGGCGCTGCGCGGCCAGCGTGCGCAGCGCGGCGGCGGGCACATTTTCGAATTCGGTGGTGATGGCGTCACAGCGCTGCGCCAGTTCGGCCAGACCCTGCGGGTCTTCGTAACCGGTGCGGATGTGGTGGTGCGCGATCAGGCCGGCCGGGCTGGCCGGGTCGGCGTCGAGCACCACGGTGACGTAACCCATGGCCTGCGCGGCCTGCACGAACATGCGGCCGAGCTGGCCGCCGCCCATCACGCCCAGGGTCATGGGCTGGCCACGGTCGTTCAGCGCGCCGGGCAACAAAGGGGTGAGGCTCATGGGGTCAGACGGGCAGGGTCATGGCGCGCGCGGCTTCGGTCTGCGCGGCTCGGAAAGTTTCCAGTTTCTGGCGCAGCACCGGATCCTGATTGGCCAGCAGGGCCACGGCGAACAGCGCCGCGTTGGCGGCCCCGGCGGCACCGATGGCGAAGGTGGCCACCGGCACCCCCTTGGGCATCTGCACGATGGAATGCAGCGAATCCACGCCCGAGAGCGCCTTGGACTGCACCGGCACGCCCAGCACCGGCACCACCGTCTTGGCGGCGAGCATGCCCGGCAGGTGCGCCGCGCCGCCGGCACCGGCGATGATGGCCTGCAGGCCCCGGCCGGCGGCGGCCTCGGCGTAGGCAAACATGTCGTCGGGCATGCGGTGCGCCGAGACCACGCGCGCCTCGTGCGCGATGCCGAAGTCTTGAAGGATCTGCACGGCGTGCTGCATGGTGTCCCAGTCGCTGCTGGAACCCATGACGACGCCGACCTGGGGCTGGCTCATGGAAAGGGCTTTCTGCGGGGCCCGGCAAGGGGCGGCCAATCGGGGGTGGCGCGCGAACGTCGGCGCTCCGGTAAAGTGCGGATTTTACGTTTTGCGACCGCGGGCATCCCCGCCCGCCGACACGCCATGATCAACGTCACCATCGCCAACTTCGAAGCCGAGGTCATCGAAGCCTCCATGCACACCCCCGTGCTGGTGGACTTCTGGGCCCCCTGGTGCGGCCCCTGCAAGGTCATCGGACCGCTGCTCGAAAAGCTCGAAACCGAGTACCAGGGCCGCTTCAAGCTGGTCAAAATCGATTCCGATCAGGAGCAGCAGCTCGCCGCCGCCTTCGGCATCCGCAGCATCCCGACCTGCGTGCTGCTGATCGGCGGCCAGCCGGTCGACGGCTTCATGGGCGCCGTACCCGAGGGCCAGGTCAAGGCCTTCCTCGACAAGCACCTACCCAGCGAAGAAGAACTGGCGGCCCTGGCCGAAGCCGACGAAGCCCAGCAGATGCTGGCCGAAGGCGCCGAGGGCGACACCGACGCTGTCTCGGCCCTGGAAAAGCTGGCCCATGCCGTGGCCCAGGCACCGGACAACGACGATCTGCGCTTCGAACTGATCAAGCAGTCGATCAGCCACGGGCTGTTCGAGCAGGCCGCCGCTGCCCTGGCCCCGGCGCTGGCGCGCATCCCCGTGTCGCTGCGCTTCGAGGCCCTGGCCCAGTGGCTCAACGCGCTCGAATTCGTGGGCACCGACCCGCGCGGCCAGTGGCCGCTGGAACAGTTCGACGACCTCATCGGCCAGAACAAGCGCGACTTCGACACCCGCTTCGCCAAGAGCCGCGTGCTCATCGCCATGGGCGAGTGGCCGGCGGCACTCGACGAACTGCTGGAAATCATCATGCGCGACAAGAAGTGGGCCGACGAGGCCCCGCGCAAGACCTACATCGGCCTGCTGGAACTCATGACCCCGCCCCAGCCCAAGGCCGATCCGGCCGCCGCCGGCAAGAGCGCGGGCGGTATCGAGCTGGCGGGCCAGTCCGTGGTGCAGGAAGACCCACAGGCGCAAATGGTGTCGCAGTACCGCCGCAAGCTGAGCATGGCACTGAACTGATCCCCCTGCGCGGCGGCGTCGCTTCCCCCGGAAGCGGCGCCGCGCCTGCGAACTGGCAAAGCCAGTTCCGTGATGCGCCTGGACAAGCGAGCTAGCTGTGATGTCTCAATAGGTTGTTAACCCGGAAGGGTCTGGGAGACTGGAGTTACGACGCTTCAGAACTCTCAGAGGAATCCCCCCGGATGAACAGCCACAAGAATGCCAGAACCACC
>NZ_JACBGE010000003.1 GCF_021401345.1 Hydrogenophaga sp. NFH-34 | reverse complement strand
GTTGGCCGAGATATTCAACCGGGTGGCCGGGCAGGGCACGGCGCTGCTGCTGATCGAGCAGAACATGTCTTTGGTGGTGCGGGTGGCGCAGCGCTACCTGGCCATGGCCAAGGGCTCGGTGATGGCGCAGGGGCCGGTGGTGCATTCGCGCCAGGGGCTTGAGGAGCTGGAGCGCCACGTGATGGTCTGAGGCCGGCGGTGGGGCAGCGACGCACGGACCAGCGCTCCTGCGGCAACCGAGCCCTCAGCCTTTGTCCTTCCCCTTTGTTCAACGGCTGCCGGACCGCTTCCGGCGATTGCAACCCCATGGAGACAAGATGTTCAAGCTGACCCCTCTTTCCCGCGTGCTCGCGGGTGCTGCGCTGATCGCGGTGTTGCCGCTGAACGCCGCTGCCCAGGCCAAGGACCCCATCAAGGTGGGTCTCGTGTCGTCCAAGTCGGGCGTGTTCGCCCAACAGGGCGAAGAAGTCATTCGTGGCGTGAAGTTCGCCGTGGAGGAAGCCAACGCCAAGGGCGGGATCGACGGGCGCAAGGTGGAACTGGCTGAGGGTGACGACGAAAGCACGCCCGATGCCGGCCGCCGTGTTGCCGAGAAGCTGGCCCGCGAAGGCCACAGCCTGCTGATCGGTGCGATCCCGTCCAACATTTCGCTGGCCATCGCACAGAGCCTGGAGCGCTGGGATGCGGCCTACTTCGCGGTGGCCTCCAAGTCCGACAAGCTCACCGGCGACACCTGCCGCCCGCGCAGCTTCCGCACCGTGCATTCGGATGCCATGGACATCGCCATGATCAACGAATGGGCCAAGAGCCTGAAAGACAGCAGCTTTGCCGTGCTGGCCGCCGACTACGCCTGGGGCCGCGATTCGGGCGAATCGTTCAAACGCGCCATCGAAGCTTCGGGCAAGAAGGTGCCGCTGAGCCTGTACGTGCCGCTGGGGACCAAGGACTTTTCGCCCTACATCGCGCAGCTCAAGGCCGCCAATGTGGACGCCATCTGGGTGGCCGAAGTGGGGCGCGATGCGACCGCCTTCATCAAGCAGGCCGAGGAATTCGGGTTGATTCCGAAGACCAAGATCATCGGTCACGCGCTGGTGCAGAACTTCATCATCAATTCCACCGGCAAGGCGCTCGAAGGCACGGTCGGCAACACGGCCTACACGCCCGATATCGACAATCCGCGCAACAAAGCCTTCGTCGATGCCTGGAAGGCCAAGTTCAACCGGCTGCCGACCGACAACGAAGGGCAGGCCTACAACGGCGTGCAGGTGATGTTTGAAGGCGTCAAGCTGGCGGGCAGTGCCAAGCCGGGCGACGTGAGCAAGGCTTTGCGGGGCGCGCAGCTTGACACCGTGTATGGCAAGGTGACGCTGCGCGCAGCGGACAACCAACTGGTGCTGCCCAACTATGTGGGCCGAGCCAAGGTGGTGGACGGGGTGCTGCGACCGGTGGTGGAGCAGGTCTTTCCGGCATCGCTGACGCCCGCGCCTTCCGCGCTCTGCAAGATGTGAACGAACGATCTCCCGGGCCCCCGTCCCGGGGGTGAACGAGGCGCTGCGGTGTCGCTGGAGCGCGGCCCGTCAGGCATGCCGGCGCGGCAGCTGGCGCTCAGCGCTCCACGCCCATGCGGTCCAGCAGGTCGGACACCAGTTCCAGCCGCAGCAGCGGGTTGTCCAGCGCCATCAGCCGCTGCTTGAGCTCGGCCGGCGCGGGCAGCAGCTCGGTCCAGCGGTTGGCGACCCAGCCGCAGTCGTCCCACTGGTAGGGCGGCTGCAGTGGCAGTTCGTTCACGGCCTGCGGCTCGCGCTCGCGCAGGTTGGCCAGCACGCGCTGCAGGGCATCGCGCGTGCTGCGCAGGTGCTCGGGCACGGCGACGGCGGGTTCGGCCGCATCGAGCTGCACGTCGGCGACCCATAGCCCGTGGGGCAGCTTGTGGCTGCTGGTGATGCGGAAGCGCTGCTGGCCCCGGCAGTGGATGAGCATGAGGCCAGCTTGCGGGCGCGCCACCTGCTCGATGCGTGCGAGCGTGCCCACTGGAAAGAAAGCCTCGCGCGCGAAACCATCGGGGGCCTTGGGGTCGGCACGGCGGACCTCGCTGCCTTCGGACAGGCAGACCACCCCGAAGGGCGCACCGGCTTCGTGGCAGCGCCGGATCATGTCCAGGTAGCGCACTTCGAAAATGCGCAACGGCATCCAGCCACCTGGGAACAGGACGGTCTGCAGCGGAAACAGGGGCAGGTGGGTGAGGCTCAGGGGCGCGCCGGAGCGGCCCTGGGCGGGCGCTTCACTCAATCGGTGACCACCGCGTCGGCGCTCTGGCGCTGCAGCATCGCCAGGGTGTTGGCCACGGTGCTGCGCAGCTCGCGCCGGTCGCAGATGAAGTCGACCGCGCCCTTGGTCTGCAGGAACTCGGCGCGCTGGAAGCCTTCGGGCAGCTTCACGCGCACGGTGTTTTCGATCACGCGCGGCCCGGCAAAGCCGATCAGCGCCTTGGGCTCGGCGATCACCACGTCGCCCACGAAGGCGAAGCCGGCGCTCACGCCGCCCATGGTCGGGTCGGTCAGCACGCTGATGTAGGGCAGGCCCTTCTTGGCCAGGCGCGTGAGGGCCGCGTTGGTCTTGGCCATCTGCATCAGCGAGAGCAGGCCTTCCTGCATGCGCGCGCCACCGGTGGCGGTGAAGCAGATGAAGGGCACTTTCTGGGCGATGGCTTCCTCGACGCCGCGCACGAAGCGCTCGCCGACCACGGAACCCATGGAGCCGCCCATGAAGTCGAACTCGAAGCAGGCCGCGACCAGGCTGATGCCCTGCACCGCACCGCCCATGACGATCAGCGCGTCCGTCTCGCCCGTGGTTTCCAGGGCTTCCTTCAGGCGCTCGGGGTACTTGCGGCTGTCTTTGAACTTCAGCGCATCCACCGGCAGCACTTCCTGCGCCAGCTCGTAGCGGCCTTCGGCGTCAAGGAAGGCGTTCAGGCGCGCGCGCGCGCCGATGCGGTGATGGTGGCTGCAGTGCGGGCAGACGTTCTGGTTTTTCTCCAGATCGTTCTTGTAGAGCACGGCTTCGCAGCTTGGACACTTGATCCACAGGCCTTCGGGCACGCTGCGGCGCTCGGCCGGGTCGGTTTGCGTGATCTTGGGCGGCAGCAGTTTTTCAAGCCAAGACATCAGATTTCTCCTTAACGACGGTGGATTAGACCACGGTGCCTGGCCCCGGGCCAGCCCGGGCGGATCGTCCCGCGAGGCCGGCGGGCGCCGGCTCTCGGGGCAGGCCGGGCTCAGGCATCCAGCGCTTTGCGGATCGTGCGCAGGAAGTTGGTGGCCACCAGACCCACCTTTTCAAACGGTTCGTTTTCGATCAGCTGAATGATCTTGCTGCCGATCACGACCGCATCTGCCGTCTGGCCGATGGCCTTGGCGGTTTCCGCGTCGCGGATGCCGAAACCGACACCGACGGGAATGTGCACGTGCTGGCGGATGCGCGGCAGCATGGCCTCGACCTGGCCCACGTCCAGCGTGCCGGCACCGGTCACACCCTTGAGCGACACGTAGTACACATAGCCGCTGGCCACGCGCGCCACCTGCGCCATGCGTTCGTCGGTGCTGGTCGGTGCGAGCAGGAAGATCAAGTCCAGGCCGGCAGCGCGCAGTTCGGCAGCAAAGTCTTCGCATTCCTCGGGCGGATAGTCCACCACCAGCACCCCGTCAACGCCGGCGGCCGCTGCGTCGCGCACGAAGGCGCCCGCGCCGTGCTTCTGGTTGTAGCGTTCGATCGGGTTGGCGTAGCCCATCAGCACCACGGGGGTGCTGTCGTTGTCCTTGCGGAAGTCGCGCACCATGGTCAGCACCTGGGACATCCCGATGCCCAGGGCCAGCGCGCGGTCGCCGGCCTTCTGGATCACCGGCCCATCGGCCGACGGATCGGAGAAGGGCACGCCGAGCTCGATCACGTCGGCACCGCCCTCGACCATGGCATGCATCAGCCGGGGCGTGATGTCGGCGTAGGGGAAACCGGCGGTGACAAAGGGGATCAGCGCCTTGCGGTTCTGCGCTTTCAGTGCGTTCAGGGCGGTTTCGATGCGGCTCATGCCTGGCCACCTTTCACGGTATGACCGCGCATGGACGGGCGGTCGTAGAAATCCACGCCGGAGAGGTCGGCCACGGTGCCGATGTCTTTGTCGCCCCGGCCGGACAGGTTCACCAGCACCGATTGCGTAGGGCTCATGGTTTTGGCCAGTTTCATGCCGTAGGCCACCGCGTGGCTGGATTCCAGCGCCGGAATGATGCCTTCGGCGCGGCACAGGTAGTGGAAGGCCTCGAGCGCTTCCTGGTCGGTGATGCCGACGTACTCGGCCCGCCCGATGTCCTTGAGGAAGGCGTGTTCGGGGCCGACGCCGGGGTAGTCGAGACCGGCGCTGATGCTGTGCGTCTCGGTGACCTGGCCGTTGTCGTCCTGCAGGATGTAGGTGCGGTTGCCGTGCAGCACGCCGGCGCTGCCGCGCTGCAGCGAAGCCGAGTGCTTGCCGCTGTCCAGGCCCTCGCCAGCGGCCTCGACACCAATGAGGCGTGTGGCCGAGTAGGGGATGTAGGGGTAAAAGATGCCCATGGCGTTGCTGCCGCCGCCGACGCAGGCGACCACCGCGTCGGGTTGCTCGCCCGTGCAACCGGCCTCCTGAAGCATCTGCGGCATTTGCACCAGGCATTCGTTGCCAATGACGCTCTGGAAGTCACGCACCATCATCGGGTACGGGTGCGGGCCAGCCACGGTGCCGATGATGTAGAAGGTGTTGTCGACGTTGGCCACCCAGTCGCGCATGGCTTCATTGAGCGCGTCCTTGAGGGTTTTGCTGCCGCTTTCCACCGGCACCACGGTGGCGCCGAGCAGCTTCATGCGGTAGACATTGGGGCTCTGGCGTTTGACGTCTTCGCTGCCCATGTAGACCACGCACTCCAAGCCGTAGCGGGCGCAGATGGTGGCGGTGGCCACGCCGTGCTGGCCAGCACCGGTTTCGGCGATGATGCGCGGTTTGCCCATGCGCTTGGCAAGCATGGCCTGGCCGATCACGTTGTTGATCTTGTGCGCGCCGGTGTGGTTGAGGTCTTCGCGCTTGAGGAAGATCTGCGCGCCGCCGGTTTCGCGGCTCATGCGCTCGGCGTGGTAGACCGGGCTGGGCCGGCCGACGTAGTGGGCAAGTTCCTTGCGGAATTCGGCCAGGAATGCCGGATCGTGCTGGTACTTCGTGTACGCGGCCTTGAGCTCGTTGATCGCGTGGGTGAGCGTCTCGCTCACGAAGTTGCCGCCGTAGATGCCGAAATGGCCGCGGGCGTCGGGTTGCTGGTAGCTGCTGGTGTCCATGAAGGGTGTCCCGTTGCTGGGGCCCGGGCCACCCGTCGGATATCGAACCGGGGTCAGCCTGGGCGGGAAATCTGGGTGTCGGCTGCGCGCACGGCAGCCACGAAGGCGAGCATGAGTTCGGGGTCCTTGATGCCTTTGAGGCCTTGGCCCTGCGGGCCGGTGGCTTCGACCCCCGAACTCACGTCAACGGCCCAGGGCCGCACGAGCGTCATGCCATCGGTCACGTTTGCAGGCGTGAGTCCACCAGACAAAACGAGGCGAGAGCTGGCGTTTAGTTTGGGGTGTGACCAAGGGAAAGCAGTCCAGTTGAACGATCGGCCCGCGCCACCGTAGCCCTCCACATGGGCATCGAGCAGGAGGGCCTGCGCGGCGGCGAAGTCTTCGGCGTATTTTAGGAGATCGAAGCCATCCCCGTCGGCACCGAGTGGAATGCGTGCCGCCCGCAGAAAGGGCCGGCCGGCGGCCAGGCAATCGGCCGGGCTTTCATCGCCATGAAACTGCAACAGCGCGTTGGGTACCGCAGCCACGCCCTGGGCGAGAAATTCGGGGCTGGCGTTGACGAACAGCAGAACCGGTGTGACGAAGGGCGGTAGTCGGCGCGCGAGTTCACCCGCCCGTGCGGGCGGGACGAAACGCGGGCTTTTCGGATAGAGCACGAAGCCGACGGCATCGGCTCCGGCGCGAACCGCTGCGTCGACGTCGGGCTCGCGGGTCAGGCCACAGATCTTGATGCGGGTTCGGTGCGGTGTCATGGCAGCCAGTCGAAAGCGGGTGTGCACTCGGGCAGACCCCAGGTCGCATCGTAGACCGGGCCGAGGAAGTACAGGCCGTCCGGGGAAAACGTTGGCGCGGCCGCGTCCCGGCTGCGGGCGGCCAGCACTTCGGCCATCCAGCCTGCAGGGCGGTTGCCGCTACCGATGGCAATGAGGCAGCCCATGATGTTTCGGATCATGTGGTGCAAGAAGGCATTGGCCTCGAATTCGAACCGCCAGTAGGCGCCTCGGCGGAGGATGCGAATCTGCCGCAGGGTCTTGACGGGCGTGTGGGCCTGGCAGGCGGCCGCACGGAACGATGTGAAGTCGTGCTCTCCGATCAGGGCTTCGGCCGCCGCAGTCATGGCGGCCTGGTCCAGCGGGCGGAAGACCCAGCCGACACGCCCGGCATCGACGCTGGGACGCACCGGGGATTCGAGCAGCACGTAGGCATAGCGGCGTGCGATGGCGCTGGCACGCGCATGGAAACGGTCGGGCACGTGACGTGCCCACTGCACGGCGATGTCGGGGGGCAAAAAACTGTTGGTGCCACGCACCCAGGCGTTTTCGGGGCGCGCCAGTGGGCTGTCGAAGTGCACCACCTGCCCCAGGCCATGGACACCGGCATCGGTGCGACCTGCACACAGCGTGGACACTTCGTCAACGGCCAGCAGACGGGCCAACGCCTGTTCCAGGTGGTCCTGGACGGTGCGACCACTGGGCTGGCTTTGCCAGCCATCGTAGGCCTGGCCGTTGTAGCTCACGGCCAACGCGACACGGCCACCGCCGCTGGGCGGTGGTGGGGTGGGGGGGGCTGGGTCGGACAAGGGCCGTGTCGGGCGCGGGATCAGGTCAGGTCCGCGAGGAAGGCGCTGGCCTTGGTCTTGAGCGTGCCGGTGGCTTCAGCCAGCACCTCTTCGGCCAGCGAACGGGCGCCTTCCAGATCACCGATGGCACGGAACTCTTCGGCCAGCGACAGCTTGGTTTCCAGCGGGTTCTCTTCGGTGAGGCCCATGGGCTGCGGCTCGGGCGCCTTTTCGCCGAGATCCAGGTTGATGTCGTTCAGATCGAACGAGAGCATGTCGGCCGGTGCCGGTGTGGCCGCAGCCAGCGGTGTCGGCTCGTCGAAGCTCAGATCGGGCAACTGCGTGTCGACGGAGGTTGCCTTGGGTGCCGACGGTGGTTGGTCCAGCGGTACGGGTTCCGACGGGAAGTCGAGGTCGAAGTCCATGGGCATGGAGGCGGGGCCCAGGCGCGACGGCGGGTCCTGCGTCAGCTCGGCGGTCTGGTCGAGATCGGCCATGCCGGAAACGGCGGGGTGGGCGTTGGTGAAGTTGGTCGATGGCGCCGGGGCGGGCGCGCCGCCCATATCCAGGTCCAGGTCGAGGTCCAGATCCAGCGGGAGGTCGGCATCGTCGGCCCCGCCGGCATCGCTCGCGTTCTGCATCAGGGTGCTGGCACCGAACGGGATGGTGTTGTTGGCGATCGCGCCCTCGGAGTTGACGGCGACCTTGCTGACGGGCTGGCCGCCGGGCTGGTAGAGGGTGTTGGCCGGATCGAGTTCGCGCCCGAGTTCGCAGGCGTGTTCCCACTCGGGGCCTTGGCCCTGTGTCAGTGCAAACGCTTCGTTGGCCACGACTTCAAACGCACGGGCGTCGCGGCGTTTGGCGTAAATCTCCAGCAGCTTGCCATGGATGGCCACACGGGTGGGCGTGGCGCGCATGGCTTCTTTGAGGATTTCTTCGGCTTGCAGGTCGCGCCCGTAGGCGAGGTAGACATCGGCTTCAGCGACCGGGTCGACATCGCCCGCCGCATCCAGCTGGCTGGGTGAATACACCATCGAAGAGCCGGACGCGGTGGCCTCCGCGGTGTCAATGCGTTGACCGCCGCTGGAGCCGAAGAACGAATCGGGCTGCAAACGGCTTTCAAGGAAGGAACTGTCGACGGCCGCGGCCTTCTTGCGCTGGCGCGCTTTGTACACACCGAGCCCCGCCAGCAAAGCCAGCAGCAAGGCTGCACCGGGCAGAACCAAGGGATTTTCGGTCAATTGCGACAGGAACGAGGGTTCGGCCGCCGGCGGTGGTGCTTTGGGCGCTGGTGTCGGCACCGCAGCCGCAGGGGCTGGCGCCGGTTCGGGGGCGGCTGCAGCAGGTGCCGGTGCCGTCGGCGTGTCGGTGGGCTCCGCTGCTGCGGGTGCCTCGGTCTGGGCAGGGGGCGCTGGGGTGGGCTCGGTCGCGGCGGTCGCCGGTGCCGCAGGCGGCGTTACGGCATTGAGCTTGGCGAGCTCTTCCACGTTGCGCGACAGTTCCGCGACCCGGGTGGCGCTGTCCTGGCTCTGGCGCTCTTCGGCGATCTTGGCCTCAGGTGCCGAGGCCGCAGGCGATTGAGGCTTGCTCAGCGTCAGCTTGTCCTGGGTGGGCGCTGCCGGCTGGGTTTCACGGACTTCGGCTTCAATGCGGCCGCTCGCTTGGCGGTCGGCTGTTGCCACGCTGGCCTGGGGCACGGTTTGGGCCACGCGACGGCGGAACTCGTTGAAGTCCCGGCTCTGCGCCGCAATGATCTGACGGGCTTCCGGCTGCGGAACCGATCCGGCAGTGCTCGCGTCCGGCATGTCGAGCACGGCGCCAGCACGCACGCGGTTCACGTTGCCCCCGATGAACGCATTGGGGTTGGCGCGGAGCATGGCGACCAGCATCTGGTCCAGCGAGACGCCGTCCGAACGGTTCGCGTTGGCGATGCGTCCGGCGGTATCCCCGGGCTTCACGCGCACTTGTGCTGCCTGGGCGGCCACTGGCGCTGGCGGTGTTGCTGCCGCACGTTCAGCCGGTTGCGGCGTAGGGACTGGGGGCCTGACGGTCGGTGTCGCTGGCTGGGTGGCCGGGGAGTGCGTCGGCGCAGGAGCAGAAGCGGGCGGCAGCGTCACGCTCGGCGGCATTGGGGCCGGCGCCGGGGCAGGACGGAGATTCGGGGGGTCGAACAGCAGGGTGTAGTCGCGCACCAGCCGACCGCTGGCCCACTGGGCTTCCAGAATGAGGTCCATGAAGGGCTCGTTCACGGGGCGGCTGGTGTGCAGGCGCAGATAGGCGCGACCATCGGGGCGACGCTGCAGGCTGATTTGCAGGTCGGCCAGGGCGGCGCTGATTTCCATGCCTGCGGCCCTGAAGGCATCGCTGGGCGCCAACTGGACACGCAGGCTGGACGCCTCTTCGGCGTTGATTTCGGGAACGTCGACCTCGGCGCGCAGCGGCTCGCCCAATGCCGATTGCACAGCGATGCGGCCCAAGGCCAGAGCTTGGGCGTCCAGTGGCTGCAAAAGGGTGGTGCCCAGAATCACCGCCGTGGCCACCGCATGCAACCGGGCAAGACCACTCGAACCGGACATAGGCTGGGACCCGGCAGGCAGGGATGGGGTTGAACGGGTCATGATGGGCACAGAAACCTCGACGTTATATACCGTGAATTGACCATAACATCAACGCATTACGGTGACAAGCTGAGAAACCGCTTGAGTTTCCGGCCTCGCTTCTGAACGTGACTTTCCTGTGGTTCTGTAACGACAAAGCCGGGTGGTCCCGACTTTGCCGATACAGCGCAAGAGGGCGGTTCAGGCCTCAAGCAGGATGCGCAACATGCGGCGCAAAGGCTCGGCAGCTCCCCAGAGCAACTGGTCGCCGATGGTAAAGGCCCCCACGTACTCGGGCCCCATCGCCAGCTTGCGGATACGGCCGACCGGAATGCTCATCGTGCCGGTCACGGCGACCGGTGTCAGATCCTTGACAGTCGCTTCCCGGGTATTCGGCACCACCTTGGCCCACGGGTTGTCGGCGGCGATCATGGCTTCGATATCGGCCACCGGCACATCCTTCTTGAGCTTGAACGTCAGGGCCTGGCTGTGGCATCGCATGGCACCGACACGGACGCAGAAACCGTCGACCGGGATCGGCGCCGAACCGAAGTCCTCGCCCAGACCCAGGATCTTGTTGGTTTCGGCCATGCCCTTCCATTCTTCCTTGGACATGCCGTTGCCCAAGTCCTTGTCGATCCAGGGAATCAGGCTGCCACCCAGCGGTACGCCGAAGTTGGCGGTCTCGGTGCTGCTGAGGCTGCGCTGCTTGGCAATGACCTTGCGGTCGATTTCGAGGATGGCACTCTTGGGATTGTCCAGCAGGGCCTTCACCTCGGCGTTCAACGTGCCGTATTGCGTGAGCAGCTCGCGCATGTGCTGGGCGCCACCGCCCGATGCGGCCTGGTAGGTCTGGGTGGACATCCACTCGACCAAGCCAGCCTTGTACAACGCGCCCACGCCCATCAGCATGCAAGAGACGGTGCAGTTGCCGCCGATCCAGTCCTTGCCGCCTTGGGCCAGGGCGTTCTTGATCACTGGCATGTTGACCGGGTCAAGCACGATGACTGCGTTCTTTTCCATGCGCAGGGCGGAGGCCGCATCGATCCAGTGGCCCTTCCAGCCGGTGGCACGCAGCTTGGGGTAGACCTCGTTGGTGTAGTCACCGCCCTGGCAGGTGACGATGATGTCGCAACGCTGGAGGGCGGCGATGTCGTTCGCGTCCTGCAGAGTGGCCTCGTTCTTGGCCATGGCCGGGGCTTGGCCGCCGGCGTTCGAGGTGGAGAAAAACAGCGGTTCGATGAGGTCGAAATCGTTTTCTTCGACCATGCGATCCATCAATACGGAGCCGACCATGCCGCGCCAGCCGACCAGACCAACCAACTTGCTCATTTACTAACGCCCTTTCAAGTGAAGAAACAGGTCACAACCGGACCGACTTGCCCCGGCTCGTCCGGCCGGGGAGGGCGCACGACGATCCGGAGCTGGGTCAGCCCTTAATGGTCGTGGTTTTGGTGGAGATTGCGCGCGCAGCCACGCCCGTCTTGGCGACGAGGGCGTTGTTCAGGGGGAACCGGCGGGTGGCAAACATGCCGGAATTGTAGCGGAATCCGCCTGTTGTGCGGTTGACGTGACGGGCCACACCGAGCCCTGCGTTTGTGGCGAGGGAGCGGTACGATGGCGGTCCGTCTTCCTAGGAAAACCGTTCCATGTACCTTGCTGCCCAAGGGGTCGTCCTGCTGGTCGCCCTGATCCACGTTTACATCCTCGTGCTGGAGATGTTCTTCTGGGACAAGCCGCGGGGCATGAAGGCCTTCGGCCTGCAACCCGAGTTTGCTGCAGCGACCAAGGTGCTCGCGGCCAACCAGGGGCTTTACAACGGCTTCTTGGCGGCTGGGTTGTTCTGGGGGTTGTGGCAGGGCGCACAGGGCCAGGCGGTACAGGTCTTTTTCCTGCTCTGCGTGCTGGTAGCGGGCTTGTATGGGGCAGCCACGGCGAGCCGGCGCATCCTGTTTGTGCAGGCCTTGCCGGCGGGTATGGGCCTTTTGCTGCTGGCTCTGGCCCGATGAATCTCGGGGGTTGAGGTCGCTGCAAGCACAGCGCCCTCAACCCCCGGCAGATCAAGCCAGGGCCTTCACGACCGCATCACCCATCTGTGCGGTGCCGACCTTGGTCGCGCCTTCGCTCCAGATGTCGCCAGTGCGCAGGCCCTGGGCCAGCACCTTCTGCACGGCGGCTTCGATGCGCTGGGCGGCTTCTTCCTGGTTCAGGCTGAATCGCAGCATCATCGCGGCCGACAGGATGGTCGCCAGCGGGTTGGCGATGCCTTTGCCCGCGATGTCGGGTGCGCTGCCGTGGCTGGGCTCGTACAGGCCCTGGTTCTTCACGTTCAGTGAAGCCGAGGGCAGCATGCCGATCGAGCCCGTCAGCATGGAAGCTTCGTCGGACAGAATGTCACCGAACATGTTGCCGGTAACGACGACGTCGAAGGCCTTGGGCGCCTTGACCAACTGCATCGCGGCGTTGTCGACGTACATGTGCTCCAGCGCCACGTCGGGGTACTGGGCGTGCACCTCGATCATGGTGTCCTTCCAGAACTGGAAGGTTTCCAGCACGTTGGCCTTGTCGACCGAGGTCACCTTCTTGTTGCGCTTGCGTGCGGCCTGGAAGGCTACGTGGGCGATGCGCTCGATCTCGGGCTTGGAATAGCGCATGGTGTCGAAGGCTTCGGGTGCGCCCTTGAATTCGCCATCCGGGGCCTCGCGGCGGCCGCGCGGCTGGCCGAAGTAGATGTCGCCGGTCAGCTCGCGAATGATGAGGATGTCCAGACCCGCCACCAGCTCGGGCTTGAGGCTGGAGGCATCGACCAGTTGCTCGTAGCAGATGGCGGGGCGGAAGTTGGCGAACAGGCCCAGGTTCTTGCGCAGGCCCAGGATGGCCTGCTCGGGGCGCAGCGGGCGGTCCAGCTTGTCGTACTTCCAGTCGCCGACGGCGCCGAACAGGATGGCATCGGCCTCCTTGGCCAGCTTGAGCGTGGACTCGGGCAGCGGGTGGCCGTGCGCGTCGTAAGCGGCGCCGCCAACCAGGGCCGATTCCATCTCGAACTTCAGGTCGAGCGCGTTGAGGACCTTGACCGCTTCGGCGACGATTTCGGTGCCGATGCCGTCACCGGGGAGAACTGCGATTTTCATGAGAGAACTTCAGATTGGGGTGGTGTGTTCGACGTTGCCGTGGAACCGGCTTTGCCGGGCCACTGGCAACGCCCCCTTGAGGGGGTGACGCCGCAGGCGGCGCGGGGGTGGGTCTGTTTACATGGTGTGCGCGAGCCAGGGCTTGGTCGCCAGGCGCACTTTCTCGAACGCCTCGATCTTGTCCTTGTGGCGCAGCGTCAGGCCGATGTCGTCCAGCCCGTTGATCAGGCAGTACTTGCGGAAGGCGTTGACCTCGAAGGGAATCTCTTCACCCTGCGGCTTGACGATGACCTGGCGCTCCAGGTCGATGGTCAGCTGATAGCCGGGGAAGGCGAACACTTCGTTGAACAACTGGTCCACCTGCGCTTCGCTCAGCACGATGGGCAGCAGGCCGTTCTTGAAGCAGTTGTTGAAGAAGATGTCGGCGTAGCTGGGCGCGATGATGGCGCGAAAGCCATACTGGTCGATAGCCCAGGGGGCGTGTTCGCGGCTGGAGCCGCAGCCGAAGTTGCGGCGCGTGATCAGCACCGACGCACCTTTGTAGCGCGGCTGGTTCAGCACGAAGTCCGGGTTGGGCTTGCGCGCACTTTCCGGCACACCGGGCTCGCCCGGCTGGTCCAGGTAGCGCCACTCGTCGAACAGGTTGGGGCCGAAGCCCGTCTTGCGGATCGACTTGAGAAACTGCTTGGGAATGATCGCGTCGGTGTCGACGTTCTCGCGGTCCATGGGGGCCACGAGGCCCTGGTGAATGGTGAATGTCTGCATGGTGATGGTGTTCAGTTGGTCGCGCCCTTGACGGCGTCGCCGGCTTTCTCCAGCCCGGAGCCGACCGCTTGGCCGGCCGCTTTGCCGCCTTCCACGGCCTTGTCCTTGACCTCGACGGCGGTGTCGACCACAACGTCTTTGACCTCAATGGCCTTGTCGACCACCTTGTCCTTGACTTCGACGGCCTTGTCCTTGACGACGTGCGCGTCGTGTTTGACGCCTTGCACGGTGTGGCTGCTGCAGGCGGCCAACGCGGCCAGCGTGGCGGCGGCGATCAGGTAGGCGACGGGCTTGAGCGTGGGCATGGGATGACTCCTGGCAAAGGGTTCAGGGTGAAAACTCAGGCGATGGTGCGCACGTCGATGAAATGGCCGTGGATCGCCGCGGCGGCGGCCATCGCGGGCGAGACGAGGTGGGTGCGGCCACCGGCGCCCTGGCGGCCTTCGAAGTTGCGGTTGCTGGTGGAGGCGCAGCGCTCGCCCGGCTCCAGCCGGTCGGCGTTCATGGCCAGGCACATCGAACAACCCGGCTCGCGCCACTCGAAGCCGGCGGCCTGGAAGATCTCGTGCAGGCCTTCGCGCTCGGCCTGGTCCTTCACCAGGCCGGACCCGGGAACCACCATGGCCAGCTTGATGTTTTTGGCGACCTTCTGGCCCAGCTTCTTCACGACGGCGGCCGCTTCGCGCATGTCTTCGATGCGGCTGTTGGTGCAGGAGCCGATGAAGACCTTGTCGACAAAGATGTCGGACAGCGGCTTGCCGGGTTCGAGTGCCATGTAGGTGAGCGCGCGCTCCATGGCACCGCGCTTGCTGGCGTCCTTTTCTTTCTCGGGGTCGGGCACGCGCGCGTCCACCCCCAGCACCATTTCGGGCGAGGTGCCCCAGGTGACCTGCGGCAGGATCTGGGCGGCGTCCAGCTCGACCACGGCGTCGAAGTGGGCGCCCTCATCGGAGTGCAGCGTCTTCCAGTAGGCGACGGCCTGGTCCCATTCCACGCCGGTAGGTGCCAGTGGTCGGCCCTTGACGTATTCGATGGTCTTTTCGTCCACCGCCACCAGACCGGCGCGCGCGCCGCCTTCGATGGCCATGTTGCAGACTGTCATGCGGCCTTCCATGCTCAGCGAACGGATGGCGCTGCCGCCGAACTCGATGGTGTAGCCGGTGCCACCGGCGGTGCCGATCCTGCCGATGATGGCCAGCACGATGTCCTTCGCGGTCACGCCCTTGGCGACCTGGCCCTCGACCTTGACCAGCATGTTCTTCGCCTTCTTGGCCAGCAGCGTCTGCGAGGCCATCACGTGCTCGACCTCGCTGGTGCCGATGCCGTGCGCCAGCGCGCCGAAAGCCCCGTGGGTGGAGGTGTGCGAGTCGCCACAGACCACGGTCATGCCGGGCAGGGTGGCGCCATTTTCCGGGCCGATCACGTGCACGATGCCCTGGCGTTTGGACATGAAGGGGAAGAACGCGGCGGCGCCGAACTCGGCGATGTTGCTGTCCAGCGTGGTGATCTGTTCCTTGCTGATGGGATCGGTGATGCCGTCGTAACCCCGTTCCCAGCCAGTGGTCGGTGTGTTGTGGTCGGCGGTGGCGACGATCGAGCTGACGCGCCAGACCTTGCGGCCGGCCTGGCGCAGGCCTTCGAAGGCCTGCGGGCTGGTCACTTCGTGCACCAGGTGGCGGTCGATGTAGAGGATGGACGTGCCGTCTTCCTCGGTGTGGACGACGTGTTCGTCCCAGATCTTGTCGTAGAGCGTGCGTGCCATGGGGCGGGGTTCTCCTGTGGGGCTTGAAATTCTAGGTCGGGCTGGTGGTGTCGGCGCTGCGTGCGGACAGGTGGTCCACCAGCAGGCGGGCGCTGACCGGCAGACTGGAAAAATCGCGGGCGGCCAGATCGATGCGGCGCGTGGCCCAGGTGTCGGTGAGCGGTATGGCGGCCAGTTCGCCCACGCCGTGCATGAGCTCGAACGCGCGTTGTGGCATCAGGCCGACGCCGAGGCCGTTGTGGATCATGCGGCACATGGCGTCCAGGCCCGTGACCCGGATGCGCAGGCGGATGCTGCGGCCTTCGCGCAGGGCGGCCTCGTGCATGGCGCGGTAGATCGAGCTGTTGGCGTGCAGGCCCACGTGGTCCCAATCCAGGCTGGCGGCGAAAGGCAGCTCGGAGTGCCCGGCCAGAGCGTGGGTGGCGGGGACGATGAGCACCAGCCGGTCCTGGCGGTAGGGCCGTGTCTGCAGAGCCAGGGCCTGCGCGTCTTCGCCCACATGACAGATACCCAGGTCGGCCGCGCCTTCCTGCACCGCGCGCAGCACCTCGGTGGACAGATGCTCCTCCAGATCGATCTTGATCGCGTCGTGGGAGCGGATGAAGGCGCCCAGATCTTCTGGCAGAAACTGCACGATGGCCGAGATGTTGGCGTGCACACGCACGTGGCCGCGTACACCATGGGCGTATTCCGACAGCTCGCCTTGCATCTTGTCCAGGCTGAACAGCACCGAACGGGCATGGTGGAGCAGGCTCTGTCCGGCCGGGGTGGGGGTGACGCCACGTGCGTGGCGTCGGAGCAGAGGCGTGCCGACTGTGGTTTCCAGATCCGACAGGCGCTTGCTGACCGCTGACGGCGCCATGAACTCGGTCTCAGCGGCTTTGCCGATGCTGCCGCGCTCACACACCGCCACGAACAGTTGCAGTGTGGTGAGGTCGAGTCGGCGGGTGAAGGCGCGGTCGGGAGTGTTCATGGAGAGTCATCGCGTTTGAAGATGACTTTACTGATTTTCCCTCTTTTGATTTTGTTTTTCCATCGTGATTTGCGATGTTAGGCCCCGCAAAAACAAAACCCGCCAGCGGCGGGTTTTGTGGGGCAGAAGCGGATCAGCGTTTGAAGGAAGCGGGCACGTCGCGGCGGACCGAGCCGGTGAACAGCTGGCGCGGACGGCCGATCTTGTACTCGGGGTCGGCCAGCATTTCGTTGAGCTGGGCGATCCAGCCCACGGTGCGGGCCAGCGCGAAGATGCCGGTGAACAGGCTGACGGGAATGCCGATGGCGCGTTGCACGATGCCGGAGTAGAAATCGACGTTCGGGTAGAGCTTGCGCTGCACGAAGTAGTCGTCTTCCAGGGCGATCTTTTCCAGTTCCTTGGCCAGCTTGAACAGGGGATCGTTTTCCAGGCCCAGTTCGGTCAGCACTTCGTTGCAGGTTTCCTGCATCAGCTTGGCGCGCGGGTCGTAGTTCTTGTAGACGCGGTGGCCAAAGCCCATCAGCTTGACGCCGCTGTTCTTGTCCTTGACCTTTTCCATGAACTCGCCGACCTTGGCGACACCGCCCTGACGCTGGATGTCTTCCAGCATGTTCAGGCAGGCTTCGTTGGCGCCGCCGTGCGAGGGGCCCCACAGGCAGGCCACACCGGCCGCGATGGCGGCGAACGGGTTGGTGCCCGACGAGCCGCACAGGCGAACGGTGGAGGTGGAAGCGTTCTGCTCGTGGTCGGCGTGCAGGATGAAGATGCGGTCGAGCGCGCGCTCCAGCACCGGGTTGACCTGGTATTCCTCGCAAGGCGTGCCGAACATCATGCGCAGGAAATTGCCGGCGTACGACAGGTCGTTTTGCGGGTACATGTAGGGCTGGCCGATGCCGTACTTGTAGGCCATGGCCACCAGCGTGGGCATCTTGGCGATCAGGCGGATCGCGGCGATGTGGCGGTGTTCCGGGTTGTTGATGTCGGTGCTGTCGTGATAGAAGGCCGAGAGGCCACCCACCAGACCGGTCAGCACGGCCATGGGGTGGGCATCGCGGCGGAAGCCCCGCAGGAAGAACTGCATCTGCTCGTTGACCATGGTGTGGTTGATCACGAGCTTGTGGAAGTCGGCGCGCTGCGATTCGTTGGGCAACTCGCCGTTGAGCAGCAGGAAGCAGGTGTCGAGGTAGTCCGCCTGGGTGGCGAGCTGTTCGATGGGGTAGCCACGGTACAGCAGTTCACCCTTGTCGCCGTCGATGTAGGTGATGGCCGATTGGCACGACGCGGTCGACAGGAAGCCGGGGTCGTAGGTGAACATGCCGGTCTGCGCGTACAGCTTGCGGATGTCGATGACGTCCGGGCCGATGTTGCCGGCATAGACCGGCAATTCGACGCTGGGGCTGCCGTTGGAGAACGACAGGGTGGCTTTGTTGTCGACGAGTTTCATGCGGATTCCTTTGTCGGAGGGCTTAAACAGGGTTGCGGGCAGATCGCAGCAGGCCCAGCACCTGCGCGACGTCGTCCTGGGCGATGGCATCCTGGGGCTCTTTCCGCCCGAGCAACAGATCGAGCAGATCGTTGTCGGACAGATCCATGAGGACTTCCAGGGCTTGCGCCTGACGGACGGTCAAGCCAGATTCGTGCCTGGCGAAGAAGCGCTCGATGAACAGATCGTTCTCGAGCAGGCCGCGCCGGCAACGCCACCGGAGCTTGCTCAGGGCGCGCTCGTCCAGAGGGCGGTCGGTGGCGTTGTGGTCGCTCATGCCGGTTCTCGGTGGGCCGGATGGGCGCTCAGACGGCGCGACGGACCATCAGTTCCTTGATCTTGCCAATGGCCTTCGTGGGGTTGAGGCTCTTGGGGCAGACGTCCACGCAATTCATGATCGTGTGGCAACGGAACAGGCGGTACGGGTCTTCGAGGTTGTCCAGCCGCTGGCTCGTGGCGTCGTCGCGGCTGTCGGCGATGAAGCGGTAAGCCTGCAGCAGACCGGCGGGGCCGACGAACTTGTCGGGGTTCCACCAGAAGCTCGGGCAGCTCGTCGAGCAGCTCGCGCACAGGATGCACTCGTACAGGCCGTTGAGCTCTTCGCGCTCTTCCGGGCTCTGCAGGCGCTCGCGCTCGGGCGGCGGGGTGTCGCTGATGAGGTAGGGCTTGATGCTGTGGTACTGCTTGAAGAACAGCGTCATGTCCACGATCAGGTCGCGCACCACCGGCAGGCCGGGCAGCGGCTTGAGGACGATGTCGCCCTTGAGCGTGTTCAGGTTGGTCAGGCAGGCCAGACCGTTCTTGCCGTTGATGTTCATCGCATCGGAGCCGCACACGCCTTCGCGGCAGGAGCGGCGGAACGACAGCGTGGGGTCCACGGCCTTGAGCTTGACCAGCGCGTCCAGCAGCATGCGCTCGGTACCGTCGAGTTCAAGCTCGATGGACTGCATGTACGGCTTGGCGTCCTTGTCCGGGTCGTAGCGGTAGATCTTGAAAGTGCGTTTGGCCATTTTTCAGGTTCCTTTTTTTCTCGCTCGTGTCCGGTCAGAAGGTGCGGGGCTTCGGGGGAACGGTCTCGGCCGTCAGGGGCTTCATGCGCACGGGCTTGTAGTCCAGGCGGTTGCCGTCCTTGTACCAGAGGGTGTGCTTCATCCACTCGGCGTCGTTGCGGCCCAGCGGGCAGGTCGGGTGGGTGACGTCGTGTTCGTAGTCGCGCACCAGGTGGGCGCCGCGGCATTCCTTGCGGGCCGCCGCGCTTTCCATCGTGGCCTGGGCCACTTCCATGAGGTTTTCCACTTCCAGCGCTTCGACGCGGGCGGTGTTGAAGACCTTGGAGTTGTCCTTGAGGCCGATGTTGCCGATGCGCTCACGCAGGGCAGCGATCTTCTTGACGCCTTCGTCCATCGATTCCTGGCTGCGGAACACGCCGGCATGCGCCTGCATGATGCTGCGCATGTCGTTGGCCACATCCTGGGCGTATTCGCCGTCCTTGCAATTGTCCAGACGGGCCAGGCGGGCCAGCGTGGCATCGGCGGCGTCGGCCGGCAGGGGCTTGTGTTCCCGCTGGGGGTCGACGTTGGCGATGATGTGGTTGCCGGCAGCCTTGCCGAAGACCAGCAGGTCCAGCAGCGAGTTGGTGCCCAGGCGGTTGGCGCCGTGCACCGACACGCAGGAGCATTCGCCCACGGCGTACAGCCCGTTGATGGGCTTGTCCTCGCCATTCACGCTCTGCACCACCTGACCGTGGATGTTGGTCGGGATGCCGCCCATCTGGTAGTGGATGGTCGGCACCACCGGAATCGGTTCCTTGGTGATGTCGACGTTGGCAAAGTTGTGGCCGATTTCTTCCACCGAGGGCAGGCGCTTGCGGATGGTTTCGGCACCCAGGTGGTCCAGCTTCATGTGGATGTAGTCCTTGTTGGGACCACAGCCTCGGCCTTCGAGGATTTCCTGGCCCATGCAGCGCGAGACGAAGTCGCGCGGCGCCAGATCCTTCAGCGTGGGCGCGTAGCGCTCCATGAAGCGTTCTCCGTTGCTGTTGAGCAGGATGGCGCCTTCGCCGCGGCAGCCTTCGGTCAGCAGCACGCCCGCGCCAGCCACGCCGGTGGGGTGGAACTGCCAGAACTCCATGTCCTGCAGCGCGATGCCGGCGCGGGCCGCCATGCCCAGGCCGTCGCCGGTGTTGATGAAGGCGTTGGTCGACGACTGGAAGATGCGGCCGGCACCACCGGTGGCCAACAGCACCGTCTTGGCTTCGAGCACGTACAGGTCGCCGGTTTCCATTTCGAGCGCGGTCACACCCACCACGTCGCCTTCGGCGTCACGGATCAGGTCCAAGGCCATCCATTCCACGAAGAACGTGGTGCGGGCCGACACGTTGGCCTGATACAGGGTGTGCAGCATGGCGTGGCCGGTGCGGTCGGCCGCGGCGCAGGCGCGCTGCACCGGCTTCTCGCCGTAGTTGGCCGTGTGGCCGCCGAACGGACGCTGGTAGATGGTGCCGTCGGGATTGCGGTCGAACGGCATGCCGAAGTGTTCGAGCTCGTACACGACCTTCGGCGCTTCACGGCACATGAATTCGATCGCGTCCTGGTCACCGAGCCAGTCGGAGCCCTTGACGGTGTCGTAGAAGTGGAATTCCCAGCTGTCTTCGCTCATGTTGCCCAGCGAAGCGGACACGCCACCCTGGGCGGCGACGGTGTGCGAGCGGGTCGGGAAGACCTTGGAGAGCACGGCGACCTTCAGGCCGGCGCGCGCCAGTTGCAGCGAGGCACGCATGCCGGAGCCGCCGGCCCCGACGATCACCACGTCGAACTTGCGTTTGGAAAGGGATGCTTGGGCAGACATGGATCAGAGTCTCCAGAGAACTTGAACAGCCCAGCCCAGGCAGGCGACGAGCCAGACGATGGTGAAAACGTGCAGGACGAGACGGATGCCGGCAGGCTTGACGTAGTCCATCCAGATATCGCGCATGCCGATCCAGATGTGGTAGGCCAGGGCCACGAACACGGCGAAGGTGAGGGCCTTCATCCACTGGGGCGAGAAGATGGCGGCCCAGCCTTCGTAGCCCAGGGGGCCGCTGGTCAGCAGCACCTTGGCCAGCACGATGAAGGTGAGCAGGGCGAACAGGGCGCCCGTGATGCGCTGGGCCAGCCAGTCGCGCAGGCCGTAGTGGGCGCCGGTGACGACGCGCTTGGAACCGTAGTTGACGGACATGTGGGTGTTTCCTTCCGACGCAGGGTTCAGTACAGACCGAACAGCTTGGCGCCCAGCACCACCGTCAGGCCGATGCTCAGAACCAGGGTGAAGAGGGCCGAGGACTTGCCAAATTCCTTGCTCACGGCGTGGTTCACGTCCATGTACAGGTGGCGCAGACCGGCGATCAGGTGGTGCAGGTAAGCCCAGATGATGGCCAGCACCACCAGCTTGACGAGCACGCCGGGCACGAAGCCGATGCCGGCGCTGAACGCAGACTGGAACACGTCGTGCGAGATCTCCGAGGACACGGAGGTGTCGAACAGCCAGACGATCAGGGGCAGCAGCAGGAACATCAGGGCGCCGCTGACGCGGTGCAGGATCGACACCCAGCCGGCCGGCGGCAGCCGGTAGGTGGTGAGGTCCCTGATGGCGTTGATGTTGCGGAACTCGGGCCGCTTCTGTGTCAACTCAGGCATGGTGGGGCTTTCTTCCGTATGCGCGGAGACGGTGGGGGGCAGGGATGTAACTCGTTGGTAACTCGGACCACGGGCCGGCAAATTCTATTGCAATGCACCATGCCCGGCACTGACATCGGCCGGATTGCTCAAGCATTCCGCTCGGGCAAGGGGCTTCTTCAGCTCAGTTCGTTGAAATAGTGGCGTGTTTCCGTTCGATACAGGCCGCGCCGCAGTTCCATGGGCACGTCGTTGTAGGTGAAGGCCAGGCGTTCGACGCTCAGCAGTGGATGGCCGGGCTGGATGCCCAGCAGGCTGGCGGCGTCGGCATCGGCGGCCACGGCCTTGAGCTTTTCCTGGGCCCGCACCATGCGCACGCCGAAGGCGGTTTCGAACAGGGCGTACATCGGGCCCATGTCGCCGGCGAGGGTTTCCTGGGTCAGGCCCTTGAACGGGGTGCCTGGCAGCCAGAGGTCTTCCAGGATGGCGGGTGTGCCCTCAAAGGCGAGCACGCGGCGGACCTGGATCACCGCATCGCCCGTGCGCAGGCTGAGCTGACGCGCCACCTCGGCCGGCGCACGCAGGCGGCGGCATTCGATGATGCGGCGCTCGGCCGGGCCCTGGCTGTCGCGCGTGCCGGCGTCGGGCAGCAGGCGCAGGAAGCGGAACTGCACATGCTGTTCCGCGTGGGTGGCCACGAACGTGCCCTTGCCCTGGCGCCGAACCAGCAGGTTGTCGGTCGCCAGCTCGTCGATGGCCTTGCGCACGGTGCCCTGGCTGACGCGAAAACGCGCGGCCAGTTCGAATTCGCTCGGGATCATGTCGCCGGGCTTCCATTCGCCGGCCTGAAGGCTGCGCAGGATCAGCGTCTTGATCTGCTGGTAGAGCGGACTGAATGCCGGGGTGGGGGGTAGGCCGGCCTCGGGGCTGGCAGCTTCAGCCAGCGGCAAGCCGTCCGGGGTGGACGGTTCCGGTGTGAGGCCAGGAGTGGGCGGGTTGGGGGCGGGCATGCGTGGGGGCGGTCCGGTGTCCCTGCGGGCAGGTGACGGGGTCGCAAAAGCGCAATGATATCTTATATAAGACATAAGACAAATTGACGCATGCGCTCGCGCAGAGGTACACTCCTTGGCTGACCTTGCGCCTGTTCTTACGGGTTTTCCCGCACGTGCGTGGCCCTTGTCCGCGAGACGCTGTCCCGCTGAATTTCCTCCCATTTTTTCCGCCCTTTCTGGAGTTTTCACCATGAGCAAGAAGCCCGTCCGAGTTGCCGTCACTGGCGCCGCCGGTCAGATCGGTTACGCCCTGCTGTTCCGCATCGCCTCCGGCGAAATGCTGGGCAAGGACCAGCCCGTGATCCTGCAACTGCTGGAAATCCCGGACGAGAAGGCCCAGAACGCGCTGAAAGGCGTGATCATGGAACTGGAAGACTGTGCCTTCCCGCTGCTGGCCGGCATCGAAGCCCACGCCGACCCGATGACCGCCTTCAAGGACACAGACTACGCCCTGCTGGTGGGTGCCCGTCCCCGTGGCCCCGGCATGGAGCGCGCCGACCTGCTGGCCGCCAACGCCCAGATCTTCACCGCTCAGGGCAAGGCCCTGAACGCCGTCGCTTCGCGCAATGTGCGCGTGCTGGTGGTCGGCAATCCCGCCAACACCAACGCCTACATCGCCATGAAGTCGGCGCCGGACCTGCCGGCGAAGAACTTCACCGCCATGCTGCGTCTGGATCACAACCGCGCTGCTTCGCAGATCGCCGCCAAGATCGGTTGCGCCGTCGGCGACATTGAGAAGCTGGCCGTCTGGGGCAACCACTCGCCCACCATGTACGCCGACTACCGCTTCGCCACGGTGAACGGCAAGTCCGTCAAGGACACCATCAACGACCACGACTGGAACGCCAACACCTTCCTGCCAACCGTGGGCAAGCGGGGCGCCGCCATCATCGCCGCCCGTGGCCTGTCGTCGGCCGCTTCGGCTGCCAACGCTGCCATCGACCACATGCGCGACTGGGCCCTGGGCACCAACGGCAAGTGGGTCACCATGGGCATCCCGTCCAAGGGTGAGTACGGCATTCCCGCTGACGTGATGTTCGGTTACCCCGTCACCTGCGAAGGCGGCGAGTACAAGATCGTCGAAGGCCTGGAGATCGATGCCTTCTCGCAAGAGTGCATCAACAAGACCCTGGCCGAGCTGCAAGGCGAACAAGACGGCGTCAAGCACCTGCTCTGAGTTGGTAACCGCTTGGTAACTCACTCGTGAAACCTCACCCGCGCGACATTCTTGCTGGGGCCCAGGCCGGTGCGTTTGCATTGCCGGTCTGCGACCACTACAGCGGTGTCGAGGCGCGGATGAAGAAAAGCCTGCAGTTGCAGGCCGAGTTGAGTGCCGAGTTCGGCACTTGCGTCTTCGATGTCACGCTGGACTGCGAAGACGGGGCGCCTGTAGGGGGCGAGGCCGAACACGCGGCCCTCGTCACCGAACTGGCGCTGGGTGCCCCTGTGGGTGCGCGTGTCGCAGCCCGGGTGCACCCGGTCGACCACCCGCATTTCGACGCCGATGTGGCGCAGATCGCCGGCCAGGCCGGCCAGCGCCTGTGCCACCTGATGGTGCCCAAGGTCGAGTCGGTCGCCGACGTCGGGCGCGCTGTCGCGGCCCTGGACGCGGCCGGTGCCACCATGCTGCCGCTGCACGTGCTGATCGAGTCGCCGGCAGCGGTGCACCGGGCCTTCGACATCGCGGCCCACCCGCGTGTGGCCTCGCTGAGTTTCGGTCTGATGGATTTCGTCTCGGCCCATGGCGGGGCGATTCCCGCCTCGGCCATGACGCTGGCTGGCCAGTTCAGCCACCCGCACGTGCTGCGCGCCAAGATCGATATGGCAGCCGCCTGCCACGCGCACGGCAAGGTGCCCTCGCACAACGTGGTGACCGAGTTCAAGGATCTGCCCGCGCTGCAGAATGCCGTCCGCCAGGCCGCTTCCACGTTGGGCTACACCCGGATGTGGAGCATCCACCCGGACCAGATCCGGCCCATCGTCACCGCGTTTTCACCGGCCGAGGCTGAAATCGACACCGCGGTGGCGATCATCGAAGCCGCCGCCGCCGCCGACTGGGCGCCTGTGCAGCACGAAGGCCGCCTGCATGACCGCGCCAGCTACCGCTATTACTGGCAAGTGATCGAGCGTGCGCACCATACCGGGCGAGCATTGCCCGAAATGGTGCGTGGCTGGTTTCTTGCATGAATCCATTCCAACACTATCCACCCCACCGGAGAACGCCATGTCGACCTTTCTGACCGACTACCGTGCCCACGCTGCCGAGCGCGCTGCGCTGGGCATTCCCCCGCTGCCGCTGGACGCCAAGCAGGTCGCGGCCCTGATCGAGCTGATCAAGAACCCGCCCGCCGGCGAAGATGCCTTCCTGCTGGACCTGCTCACGCACCGCGTGCCGCCGGGCGTGGACGATGCCGCCAAGGTCAAGGCCAGCTTCCTGGCCGCCGTGGCCCATGGTGACATCCAGGTCGCCCTGATCTCCAAGGCCAAGGCCACCGAGCTGCTGGGCACCATGGTGGGTGGCTACAACGTGCATCCGCTGATCGAGTTGCTGGACGACGCCGAAGTGGCGACCGTGGCCGGCGCGGCGCTGAAGAAGACGCTGCTGATGTTCGACTACTTCAACGACGTAGCCGAGAAGGCCAAGGCCGGCAACGCCGTGGCCAAGGAAGTGATGCAGAGCTGGGCCGATGCCGAGTGGTTCACCAGCCGCCCCGAAGTCGAGAAGAAGATCACCGTCACCGTGTTCAAGGTGCCCGGCGAGACCAACACCGACGACCTGTCGCCTGCGCCCGACGCCACCACGCGCCCGGACATCCCGCTGCACTACCTGGCGATGCTGAAGAACACCCGCCCCGACGCGGCCTTCAAGCCGGAGGAAGACGGCAAGCGCGGCCCGATGCAGTTCATCGAAGACCTCAAGAAAAAGGGCAACCTCGTCGCCTACGTGGGCGACGTGGTCGGCACCGGCTCCTCGCGCAAGTCCGCCACCAACTCGGTGATCTGGGCCACCGGCCAGGACATCCCCTTCGTGCCGAACAAGCGTTTCGGCGGCGTGACCCTGGGCGGCAAGATCGCTCCGATCTTCTTCAACACGCAGGAAGACTCGGGCTCGCTGCCGATCGAAGTGGACGTGAGCAAGCTGGAAATGGGTGACGTGGTCGACGTGCTGCCCTACGACGGCAAGCTGGTGAAGAACGGCGAAACCGTGGCCGAGTTCAAGCTCAAGTCCGACGTGCTGTTCGACGAAGTGCGCGCCGGCGGCCGCATCAACCTGATCATCGGCCGCTCGCTGACCGCCAAGGCACGCGAGTTCCTGGGTCTGCCCGCCTCCACGCTGTTCCGCCTGCCGTCGTCGCCCGCCGCCACCCAGGCCGGCTTCACGCTGGCGCAGAAGATGGTCGGCCGCGCCGTCGGTCTGCCGGAAGGTCAGGGCGTGCGCCCCGGCACCTACTGCGAGCCGAAGATGACCACCGTCGGCAGCCAGGACACCACCGGCCCGATGACCCGTGACGAGCTGAAGGACCTGGCCTGCCTGGGCTTCTCGGCCGACATGGTGATGCAGTCCTTCTGCCACACCGCCGCCTATCCCAAGCCCGTGGACGTCAAGACCCACCGCGAGCTGCCTGCCTTCATCAGCAACCGCGGCGGCGTCGCCCTGCGTCCGGGCGACGGCGTGATCCACAGCTGGCTCAACCGCCTGCTGCTGCCCGACACTGTCGGCACCGGCGGCGACTCGCACACCCGTTTCCCGATCGGTATTTCCTTCCCGGCCGGCTCCGGTCTGGTGGCCTTCGGCGCCGCCACCGGCGTGATGCCGCTGGACATGCCCGAATCGGTGCTGGTGCGCTTCAAGGGCCAGATGCAGCCCGGCGTCACCCTGCGTGACCTGGTGCATGCGATCCCGCTGTACGCCATCAAGGCCGGTCTGCTGACCGTGGCCAAGGCTGGCAAGAAGAATATCTTCTCGGGCCGCATCCTGGAAATCGAAGGTCTGCCCGACCTGAAGGTGGAACAGGCGTTCGAGCTGTCCGACGCCTCGGCCGAGCGCTCGGCCGCCGGTTGCACGATCAAGCTCAACCAGGAGCCTGTGATCGAGTACCTGAAGTCGAACATCGTGCTGATGAAGAACATGATCGCCGATGGCTACCAGGACGCGAAGACGCTGGCCCGCCGCATCGAGAAGGTCGAGGCCTGGCTGGCCAAGCCCGAGCTGCTCGAAGCCGACAAGGACGCCGAATACGCCGCCGTGATCGAGATCGATCTGGCCGAGATCAGCGAACCCATCGTCTGCTGCCCGAACGATCCGGACGATGCCAAGACGCTGAGCGAAGTCGCCGGTACGCCTATCGACGAGGCCTTCATCGGTTCGTGCATGACCAACATCGGTCACTTCCGCGCTGCGGCCACCGTGCTCGGCGGCGCCCGCGACATCCCGGTCAAACTGTGGGTCGCCCCGCCGACCAAGATGGACGAGAGCGAGCTGATCAAGGAAGGCCACTACGCCAGCTTCGGCGCCGCCGGTGCCCGCACCGAAATGCCCGGCTGCTCGCTGTGCATGGGCAACCAGGCGCAGGTGCGTGAAGGCGCGACGGTGATCTCCACCAGCACCCGCAACTTCCCGAACCGCCTGGGCAAGAACACCAACGTGTTCCTGGGCTCGGCCGAACTGGCCGCCGTGGCCTCCAAGCTGGGCAAGCTGCCGACCAAGGACGAGTACCTGGCCGCCACCGGTGTGGTCACCGCCAAGGCCGACCAGATTTACAAGTACATGAACTTCGACCAGATCGAAGAGTACGTGGAGACGGCCAAGACCGTGGCCTGATCGCTGCACGCTTCCCCTCCAAGGCCCGCCCCCCGTGCGGGCCTTTTTTTGTGCGCGGGCGAAGAGCCGCCCTGCGCGGGCTGTGCCGCAGCGCGGCCGCCTATACCGAACGCTGGATCGGTTCGCGGGCGCGCTCAATGGTGAGGGGTTTGGTCAGGTAGCCGCGGCTCACGGGCATGCTGGCGGCACGCTCCTGGTCCAGCCGCACCCGCGTGCACCACCCGCCATGACCGGTTCGGGCAGGCGGATGGCGTGGGCGCAGAAGGCTTCGCAGTGTCGGGTCTGTTGGCTGATCGCGTCCTCCCCCCGGCGCGAGAGGTGCCACTGGCGGTCGGTGTCAATCAGCATGATCAGGTGACGGGCAGAGCCTGCCGCCAGCGCGGGGATCATCGCGAGTTCGGTCGCGTCGACCGGTCTTGGGCTGTGATTGATTCCCGCTGCTGCCGTTTCAGGTGCTCTGGCGTTCCATGAGCCGGTTGATGCGCAAGGCCCCGAGGGTGCACACGACGCCCGACAGCAGGTACAGCGACAGGGCGACGAGACCGAACTGCACGGACAGCCCCAGGGCCACCAGCGGGGCGAACGCCGCGCCGATGAGCCAGGCCAGATCGGTCGACAGCGCCGCGCCCGTGTAACGGTATTGGGTCGAAAAATTGGCCGTGACCGTGCCCGAGGCCTGCCCATAGGACAGGCCCAGCAGCACAAAACCCACCAGCAGGAACAGGTTGTTGCCCGTGGCGCCGCCGGCCAGCAGCCAGGGCGCAAACAGGCTGAAGACCCCGATCAGCACGGCCATGGCCCCCAGCAGGTTGCGCCGCCCCACGCGGTCGGCCAGCCAGCCGGAAAGCACGACGGCCCCGGCGGCCAGCAGGGCGCCCAGGATCTGCACCCCGAGCACCTCGGTGACAGGCTGGTGGTCGTGCAAAGCGATCCAGGACAGCGGGAACACGGTCACCAGGTGGAACAGCGCGAAGCTGGCCAGGGCGGCAAAAGCCCCCAGCACGACGTTGCGTCCCTCTTCGCCCATCACGCGGGACACGGCCACCGGTTGCAGTTCGCGTTCTTGCAGCAACTGGGTGTAGGACTGCCCCACGATCAGCCGCAGGCGGGCGAACAGGGCCACCACGTTGATGGCGAAGGCCACGAAAAAGGCGTAGCGCCAGCCCCAGGCCAGGAATTCGGGCGTGCTCAGGCTGCCGTACAGGTAGGCGAACAGGCTGGCGGCGAGCACGAAGCCCAGCGGTGCACCCAACTGGCCCATCATGGCGTACCAGCCGCGGCGCTCGGGCGGTGCGGACATCGACAGCAGCGAGGGCAGGCCGTCCCACGAACCACCCAGCGCGATGCCCTGGCCGATGCGCAGCACCAGCAGGGCGACGATGGCGGTGGCGCCGGCGGTGTCGTGGCTGGGCAGGAAGGCCATGCCCACGGTGCAGATGCCGAGCAGGAACAGCGCCAGGGTCAGCTTGGTGCCGCGGCCCCAGTGGCGCTGCACGGCCATCGACAGCGCCGTGCCGAAGGGCCGCACGACGAAGGCCACGGCCAGCAGCGCAAAAGCGGCCAGCGTGCCTTCCAGCGGCGACAGGAATGGAAACAGGAAGGCCGGGAAGACCAGGACGCAGGCGATGCCGAAGACGAAAAAGTCGAAATACTCGGAGGAGCGGCCGATGATCACCCCGACAGCGATTTCTCCGGGCGTGACGTCCTCGTGCGTGTCGGCACGGGACAGGGCAGCAGGGCTTTCCTCGAAGGCGGCAGAGGCAAAGGTGGCAGAGGCGGCACTGCTCATGAAAAAGGTCTCCTGATTGTTGTGTGGCGTGATGCCAACACGGTTCTACACCCAAGCGCGGGGGCCGACAAGTGCGCTTTCACCTAGCGTGGCGCTATCCCAAAACCGTGGTCTGGCACTTGACCTTGGACAAAATGTCCAATCGACAAACGTGAGCAGATGGGTAAATTCGCGGCGAATTGTTTTTTGTCATCCTCGTTTACCCTTAAATCCGCTTCCGCATGTCCCGTATGCATCTCCCGCCGAGGCCCCGCAGGGCCGCGTGGCTGGCCGCCCTGGCGGCGCTGGCCGGCCTGACCGGCTGCAGCAAGGCCGTCGTTCTCAATCCCGCCGGCGACATCGCCGCCCAGCAGGGGCACCTGGTGGTGCAGGCCACGCTGCTGATGCTGGTCATCATCGTGCCGGTCATCACGCTCACGCTCTGGTTCGCCTGGAAGTACCGGCAGTCGAACGCGGCCAACACCGAGGCCGATTACGCGCCCGACTGGCACCACTCCACCATGCTGGAGTTGGTGATCTGGAGCGGCCCCCTGCTGATCATCATCGCGTTGGGGGCCATCACCTGGATCAGCACCCACAAGCTCGACCCGTACCGCCCGCTGGACCGCATCTCGGCGTCCCAGACGCTGTCGCCGGACGTCAAGCCGCTGGAGGTGCAGGTGGTCGCGATGGACTGGAAGTGGCTGTTCTTCTACCCGGAGCAGGGCATTGCCACCGTCAACGAACTGGCCGCACCGGTGAACCGCCCGATCCTGTTCAAGCTGACGTCCACCACGACCATGAACGCGTTCTACGTGCCGGACCTGGCGGGCATGATCTACACCATGCCGGGCATGCAGACCGAGCTGAACGCCGTGATCAACCAGCCCGGTGTGTACAAGGGCATGTCCTCGCACTACAGCGGCGCCGGGTTCTCGGGCATGACGTTCAAGTTCCATGGCCTGAGCGACGCCGACTTCGACCAGTGGGTGCAGAAGGCCAAGACCGAAGGCCAGGCGCTCGACCGGGCCACCTACGTGAAGCTGGCCGAACCCAGCGAACGCGATCCCGTGCAGCGCTTCGCCTCGGTCGAGCCCGGCCTGTACGACAAGGTGCTGAACCGCTGTGTGGAAGACGGCAAGATGTGCATGCACCACATGATGGCCATCGACGCCCTGGGGGGCGAGGCCTACGTCAAGGCGCAGGGGCTGAACCTGCCGCAGGACATCTGCACCGCCGAAGAGTCCATCCAGGTGCTGGCCGCGCTCGATTCGCGCACCGCCCGCTACGCCACGACCCGCCAATGATCCCCCGACCCAGCACCACCGCAGGGCGGTGGTGCCGGGCGACTGCCTGAGCGAGAACAACATGTCATCCGTTACCCCTGTCGAGGCCCACTGGGCCCTGGGCCGGCTTACCTGGGATTCGGTTCCCATGGCGCACGAGCCCATCCTGCTGTGGACCTTCATCGCCGTCGTGCTGGGGGGCGTGGGCGTCCTGGCCCTGCTGACCCGCTACCGCCTGTGGGGCCCGCTGTGGCGCGACTGGTTCTGCAGCATCGACCACAAGAAGATCGGGATCATGTACATGATCCTGGGCATCGTGATGCTGCTGCGCGGCTTCGCCGACGCGGTCATGATGCGGCTGCAGCAGGCCATGGCCTTCGGTGACAGCATGGGCTACCTGCCGCCGCACCACTACGACCAGATCTTCACCGCCCACGGCGTGATCATGATCTTCTTCGTGGCCATGCCGCTGGTCACCGGGCTGATGAACTACCTCGTGCCGCTGCAGATCGGTGCGCGCGACGTGGCCTTTCCGTTCCTCAACAACTTCAGTTTCTGGATGACCACCGCCGGCGCCGTGCTGGTGATGGTGTCGCTGTTCCTGGGCGAGTTTTCCACCTCGGGCTGGCTGGCACTGTCCAACCTGGGGGCGCAGAACCCCGGAGTGGGGCTGGACTATTACATATGGTCGCTGCAGATCGCCGGGGTGGGCACCACGCTGTCCGGCATCAACCTGATCGTGACCATCATCAAGATGCGCGCGCCCGGCATGAGCCTGATGAAGATGCCCGTCTTCACCTGGACCTCGCTGTGCACCAACGCGCTGATCGTGGCCTCGTTCCCGGTGCTCACGGCCGCCCTGGTGCTGATGAGCCTGGACCGCTATGTCGGCACCAACTTCTTCACGAACGACTTCGGCGGCAACCCGATGCTCTACGTGAACCTGATCTGGATCTGGGGCCACCCCGAGGTCTACATCCTGATCCTGCCGTGCTTCGGCATCTTCTCCGAAGTCGTGGCCACCTACAGCCGCAAGCGCCTGTTCGGCTACACCTCGATGGTCTACGCCACGGTGGTGATCACCATCCTGTCGTACATCGTCTGGCTGCACCACTTCTTCACCATGGGCTCGGGCGCGAGCGTGAACGCCTTCTTCGGCATCACGACCATGATCATCTCGATCCCGACGGGCGCCAAGATCTTCAACTGGCTGTTCACCATGTACAAGGGCCGCATCCGTTTCGAGCTGCCCATGATGTGGACCGTGGCCTTCATGGTCACCTTCGCCATCGGCGGCATGACCGGCGTGCTGCTGGCCGTGCCCCCGGCCGACTTCGTGCTGCACAACAGCCTGTTCCTGATCGCCCACTTCCACAACGTGATCATCGGCGGCGTGCTGTTCGGCCTGTTCGCTGGCATGAACTACTGGTTCCCCAAGGCTTTCGGCTACAAGCTCGACCGCACCTGGGGCGTGCGTTCGTTCTGGCTGTGGGTGGTGGGCTTCTACGTGGCCTTCATGCCGCTGTACGTGCTGGGCCTGATGGGCGTGACGCGCCGCGCCAACCACTTCGAAGACACCTCCCTGCAGATCTGGTTCCAGGTCGCCGCTTTCGGGGCCTTCCTGATCGCGCTGGGCATCGCCTGCTTCCTGATTCAGCTTGTGGTCAGCTACCTCAAACGCGACCAGCTGCGCGACGTGACCGGAGACCCCTGGGACGGCCGCACGCTGGAGTGGGCGACCTCGTCGCCGCCGCCCGACTACAACTTCGCCTTCACCCCCGTGGTGCACGAAATCGACGCCTGGTGGGACATGAAGAAACACGGCTACCAGCGCCCGCTCACCGGCTTCCAGCCGATCCACATGCCGGCCAACACGGCCGCGGGCGTGGTGATCTCGGCCCTGTCGCTGGTGCTCGGCTTCGCGCTGATCTGGCACATGTGGCTGCTGGCCGGCGCTTCCTTCGCCGCGATGGTGATCGCCGCGATCGTGCACACCTTCAACTACCAGCGCGACTTCCACATCCCGGCTTCCGAAGTGACGGAAACCGAAAACCTGCGCACCCAACAACTGCGGGCCGCCCATGTCTGATCTCCACCTTCAATCCGGCGCCGGCGGCGCCACCCTGAGCCCGCGCGCCTACCACCTGGCGCACGAACCGCATCCGGAAAACGGCACCTCGCTGGGCTTCTGGCTCTACCTGATGAGCGACTGCCTCATCTTCGCGGCGCTGTTCGCCACCTACGGCGTGCTCGGCCGCAGCTACGCCGCCGGCCCGACCGGCGCCCAGCTGTTCGACCTCACGCTGGTCGCCATCAACACCGCCTTCCTGCTGCTGTCGTCGATCACCTTCGGTTTCGCGATGCTGCGCAAGCAGAAGAACGACGTGAAGGGCACGCTGCTGTGGCTGGCCGTCACCGGCCTGTTCGGCCTGTGCTTCCTGGGCCTGGAGCTGTACGAGTTTGCCCACCTGCTGCACGAGGGCGCCGGCCCGCAGCGCAGCGCCTTCCTGTCGGCCTTCTTCACGCTGGTGGGCACGCACGGTCTGCACGTCACCTTCGGCCTGATCTGGCTGGTGGTGCTGATGGTCCAGATCGGCAAACACGGCCTGATCCATGAGAACCAGCGCCGCCTGATGTGCCTGTCGATGTTCTGGCACTTTCTGGACGTGGTCTGGATCGGCGTCTTCACCTTTGTCTACCTGATGGGAGTGCTGTGATGAGCGCACACGACATGCATGCACCGGCGCACGCCCACGATGACGGCCATCACCACGCCGCGGGGCCGCACGTCACGCTGCGCGAATACGCCACCGGCTTCGTGCTTTCGGTCATCCTCACGGCGATCCCGTTCTGGCTCGTCATGGCCAAGGTCATCACCGACCGGCCGACCGCCGTGCTCGTGCTGGGCGCGCTGGCCGTGGCCCAGATCCTGGTCCACATGGTGTTCTTCCTGCACATGAACGGCAAGGTCGAAGGCGGCTGGACGCTGCTCTCCACGATCTTCACCGTGGTCTTCGTTGTCATCGCGATCGCCGGCACCCTGTGGGTCATGTTCCACATGAACACCAACATGATGCCGGAGCACCCCACGCTGCCGCAGAGCCTGGGGGCCGCCAGCACGCCCTGGGTCGGCTGAGCATGGCGCTGCCGGGCTGCGGGCGCCGGGTCGTCCTGGCGGTGCTGGGTCTGGTGCTGCTGGCCGGTTTCCTGGCGCTGGGTACCTGGCAGGTGCAGCGGCGCGCCTGGAAGCTGGCGCTCATCGACCGGGTGGACCAGCGCGTCCACGCCGCGGTGGGGGCCTTGCCCGCGCCGGCCCAGTGGCCACAGGTCCATCCGGCCGAACACGAGTACCTGCCGGTGGAGGTGCGCGGTCGCTGGCTGCCCGAGCGCACGCTGCTGGCCCAGGCCGTCACCGACCTGGGCCCGGGTTTCTGGGTCATGACCCCGCTGCAGCAGGCCGACGGCAGCGCTGTCTGGGTCAATCGCGGTTTTGTGCCGCAGACGCAGCGGGCGCAGTGGCTGGCCCCGCCCGCCGACGCGGGCGATGCCGGGGCGGTGGTGGTGCAGGGCCTGCTGCGGATGAACGAGCCGGGTGGTGGCTTTCTGCGCCGCAATGACCCGGCCGGCCAGCGCTGGTATTCGCGCGACGTGGTCGCCATGGGCCAGCGGCAGGGCCTGTCGCGGGCCTCGCCCTTCTTCATCGATGCCGGCCTGCCCGGCCGGCGGCCCGCAGACCAGGCCACCGCCTGGCCACGCCCGGGCCTGACGGTCATCCGATTTGCCAACAGCCACCTGGTCTACGCCCTGACCTGGTACGGCATGGCGTTGCTGGTTGCCGGGGCGGCCTGGTATGTGGCACGCTACGAGCGCGGCCGTCGCCCGGTGGGCGAGCCTCTCTCCACGCCTGCCCATGACCGTTCCCCGCGCTGAGCCTCCCGACACCGGGTCTGCCACCCCGACCCGTTCCGCCGAAGCGGCAGCGGGCCTCAAGAACCTGCAACAGCTGATCCAGCTGCGCTGGATCGCCGTGATCGGCCAGGTGGTCACCATCGACCTGGCGTATTACGGTCTGGGGCTGAGCCTGCCGCTGCGCGAGATGCTGCTGGTGGTGGGCTGCCTGGCGCTGTTCAACGTGGCCAGCCTGCTGCGCTGGCGGCTGGGCCACGATGTCCGCAGTTCCGAGCTGTTTGTGGCTTTCATGGTCGACGTGGCGGTGCTGACGCTGCAGCTCTACCTGAGCGGCGGCATCACCAACCCCTTCGTCTTCCTGTATCTGCTGCAGCTCACGCTCGGCGCGGTGCTGCTGCGTGGGCCGCACATCTGGTCCATGGTGCTGATCACCGCGGTGTGTTTTGGCGCACTGGCCCGTTACCACCTGCCGTTGCCGCTGCCACTCGATCTACACGAAGGGTTTTCCAGCGTCTACGCGCTCGGGCTGCTGGTGTGTTTTCTGCTGAACGCGACGCTGGTGATCGTCTTCATCACCCGCATCCACCGCAACCTGCGCGAGCGCGATGCGCGCCTGGCGGCGGCGCACCGGCGGCGTGTGGAAGAAGAGCACATCGTGCGCATGGGGCTGCTGGCGTCGGGGGCTGCGCACGAGCTGGGCACGCCGCTGTCGACCCTGGCCGTGATCCTCGGCGACTGGCAGCACGACCCGCGCCTGACCGATGAGCCGCTGCTGCGCGAGGACATCGCCGAGATGCAGGCGCAGGTGCAGCGCTGCAAGCACATCGTCAGCGGCATCCTGCTGTCGGCGGGGGAAACCCGCGGCGAAGCGTCGGCGCAGACGACGGTGCGGGCTTTCGTGGACGCGCTGGCCCAGGAATGGCGCGACACGCGCTCGCTCCACCAGTTCGTCTACGACAACGGGTTCGGGGACGACATCCCCATGGTCTCCGATACCACGCTCAAGCAGATGGTTTTCAATGTGCTCGACAATGCGCGCGAAGCTTCGCCCGGCTGGGTGAAACTGGCCGTCACGCGCGAGGCCGATGCCCTGTGCCTGACGGTGACCGATCGGGGTCCGGGTTTTGCCCCGGGCATCCTGGCCCAGGCAGGCACGCCTTACCAATCGACCAAGGACCGTCCGGGTGCCGGCCTGGGCCTGTTCCTGGTGTTCAACGTGGCGCGCACCCTGGGCGGACGTGTGACCGTTCGCAACCGTCCCGAAGGCGGCGCGGAAGTCGCCATCCGGTTGCCGCTGGCGGCCATCACCCTGTCGGGCGGCAAGGCCTGAGACCCATGGAAAACGAAGAACGCTGTTTGCTGCTGGTGGAAGACGATGAGGCCTTTGCCCGGACGCTGCGCCGTTCGTTCGAGCGGCGCGGCTACCGGGTGCTTCACGCCACCAGCCTGCAGGAGGTCGAGGACCTGCTGACCCGCTCGACACCCGGCTACGCGGTGGTCGACCTCAAGCTCAAGGGCGAGGCGTCGGGGCTGGCCTGCGTACAGACCCTGCACCGTGCCAGCGCCGGCATGCTCATCGTGGTGCTGACCGGGTTTGCCAGCATCGCCACCGCGGTGGAGGCGGTCAAGCTCGGCGCCTGCCACTATCTGGCCAAGCCGTCGAACACCGACGACATCGAGGCCGCTTTTGCCCAGAAGGCGGGCAACACCGAGGTCGAGATCACCAACCGCACCAGCTCCATCAAGACGCTGGAGTGGGAGCGCATTCACCAGGTGCTGGCCGAGACCGACTTCAACATCTCCGAGGCTGCCCGCCGGCTCGGCATGCACCGGCGCACCCTCACGCGCAAGCTCGACAAGCGGCAGGTGAGCTGAGCGCGCGCCCGCTTCAGAACGGGACCTTGTCGGTCGGGTACTTCCAGAAGTCGCGCAGCAGGTAGTTGACCGGCAGGTTCAAGGGCGAGCCGTTGGGGGGAATCGGTTTTTCGAACCAGGTGCTGTAGATGCCCAGGATTTCGCCGCTGTAGATCAGGCGGCGCATTTCGTCGTCCACGATCTTTTTGAGCGCCTCGTCGTCCTTGGGCAGCATGATGGCCAGCGGCTCGGTGGTCAGGAACTGGCCCACCACCTTCAGCGCCTTGGGGTCGGTGCGGCCGGCGGCCAGGCCGTAGAGCAGCACGTCGTCCATGGCGAAGGCGTCGGCCTGGCCTTTCTCCACCATCGCCACCGCCTGTTCGTGGTCGTCGGCCTCGACGATGGTCAGGGGCAGCGCCCGCACGCGCACCGCCTGGCGCAAGGCGGCCAGCGGGGTGGTGCTGCGGGTGGACACGACTTTCTTGAGCTGCGGGTGGTCGATGCGGTCCACCGGGCTGTCGGCCTTCACCAGCAGGCGGGCCCCCGTGATGTAGTGCGGAATGGTGAACGCGACCTGCTCACGCCGGCTGGCGTTGTTGGTGGTGGAGCCGCATTCCATCTGCGCCTGGCCCTGGGCCACGGCCTCGATCCGGTTGGCGGGCGTGACCTGCAGGTAGGCCACGGTCAGGGTTTTCAGGCCGAGCTTCTGTTGCACCGCCTGGGCCAGGCGTTTGCAGATGTCCAGCGCGTAACCGACGGGCTGCCCTTGCGGGTCCAGGTAGGAAAACGGCACCGAGGCGTTGCGGTGCGCGAGGGTGATGGTCCCTTCGGAGCGGATGCGTTCGAGTACCGGGCCGCCATGGGCGGGCAAGGCACCCAGCAGCCACGCGGCGAGGAGGGCGGGAACCAGCGGGGAACGGATGCTCATGGAAGGCTCCGGAGGTGGGTGGACTGACTGCGGTGCATGCAAGGGCGATGCCATGCGGGCGGTGGCGCCTTCAGGGCAGCGTTTGCGCCAGTGTGCGCAGCGCCTGGGCAGAGGCTTCGTCGCCCGGGAAAAAAGTCTCCATCGCCAGCTCCTGCAGGGTGATGTCGGTGGGCGAGCCGAACACCGTGGTGGTGCTGATGAGGTGCAGCACGCCGGTCGGGGTGTGCACCAGGAAAGGCATCAGCACGCCCGGGTGCTCGCCGTCCAGGCGGCGGATCTGCTCGGGCGGCTGGTCCGGATAGGCCTGCAGCTCCTGCAGCAGGGCCGCCAGCCCGGCGTCGCCGGTGGTGTGCAGTTGCTGCTGCAGGCGCGCGAACAGGTGTTCGCGCCACTGGTGCAGGTTGGCGATGCGTGGCGCCAGGCCGCCCGGGTGCAGGCTCACGCGCAGCAGGTTCACGGGCGGCACCAGCAGGGCCGGGTCGACGCCGGCCAGCAGCGGCACCACCATGCGGTTGGACAGCACCAGGTTCCAGTGCCGGTCGAAGGCCACGGCGGGCCAGGGTTCGTGGCGGTCCAGGATGTGCTGCACCGCCTGCCGCGCCGCCTGCAGCGGGGGATCGTCGAGCCGGTGCTCTCGGTACATCGGCGCAAAACCGGCCGCCACCAGCCAGGCGTTGCGCTCGCGCAGCGGCACCGAGAGGTGCTCGCACAGGCGCAGCACCAGTTCGCGGCTGGGGCTGGCCTTGCCGGTCTCCACGCAGCTCAGGTGCCGTGTGGACAGGCCGGCGTCGAAGGCCAGATCCTGCTGGCTCAGGCGGCGCTGCTGGCGCCAGTGGCGCAGGTGATCGCCGACGGCAACACGGCGGACGGCGGGGTGGGCGTTCATGCCGCCATCGTAGGCGGTCCGCGTGTCGATGTCATGACCTCGCAGGTCATGGACGCCATGCCCGGGTCGCCGGAGCATCGGGCTCCCATCGTTTTTCAAGGAGTCCACCATGTTCACCGTCTCTGTGTCCACCCTGCGCCGTGTGCTTGGGCTCGATGCCGCCTGCGGCATCGGCCTGGGCCTGTCCCACCTGGCGCTGGCCGGGTCGTTGTCCACCTGGACCGGCATTCCCGCCAACTGGCTGCAAGTGACGGCGCTGATTGTGATCGTGGCGGCGTCCACCGCCGGCTGGCTCGCGGCCCGGACCGAACCGCCAGTGGGCGGTGTCCGGCTGCTGGCCGCCGGCAACTTCGCCTGGGTCGCCGCCAGTCTCTGGCTGGCTTTCGGGGCCGGTCTGCCATTGACGGGGCTGGGGTTGGGCTGGGTGCTGGCGCAGGCGCTGGTGGTGCTGGTCATGGCCGAGCTGGAATGGGCGGGGGCACGCGGAGCGCAGCGTCTCGCGATGGCCTGAGACCCGGGTGACAGGGGTGCGGGGTGGGCGGCAGGGCGTGGGCCGTGCCTGGGTTCCTGGCGGGCACAATGCGCGCTCTGTCACCACTGTCTTGCTGTCACATGCCTTTTCCAAACAACCACGCCCCATCGGCGGGCGCTGCCACCGTGCGGCATCTGCCCATCACCTTCACGGGCTCGGGGAGCGAGTACTTCCGCATCTGGATCGTCAACCTGCTGCTGCTTTTCGTCACCCTGGGTCTGTATTGGCCCTGGGCCAAGGTGCGGCGGCTGCGCTATTTCTGGGCCAACACCCTGGTGGATGGCGATCCGCTGGGCTTTCACGGCGAGGCCCGGCAGATGTTCAAGGGCTGGGTGCTGGTCGGGGTGCTGTTCGTGCTCTACAACTGGGCCAGCAGCTTCTCCGCGATCGCGGGACTGGTGGCGTTCGTGGCGCTGGCCGCGCTGTGGCCGGCGCTGTGGCGCTCGTCGCTGGCCTTTCGCCTGGGCAACACCAGTTGGCGGGGCCTGCGTTTTCGCTTCGTGGGCTCGCTGCGCGATGCCTATCTGACGCAACTGCCGTCGTTCCTGGCGGCCTTGCCGCTCGTGCTGCTGTCTTTTGCCCTTCCCGAAGACCCGGACGCGACGCCGCCCGCGTGGTGGGCAGGGGCCTTTGGCGGGGCGCTGCTGCTGTTTCTGCTGACCCTGCCGTGGCTGTTCTGGCGCATGAAGGCCTACCAGCACCGGCACTACAGCTATGCGGGCCTGCAGACCGACTTTCGCGCCGGGCTGGGCGCTTTCTACCTGATCGCGCTCAAGCCCCTGTTGGTGCTGCTGGCGCTGGTGGGACTGAGCATGCTGTATGTCGGGCTCCGTTTCGCTGGTGGGATCGCCTGGGACGGTGTGCTGTGGGTGCTGTTCCGCGTGCTGCCGATGCTGTTTGCCGGAGCCGGCTTGCTGATGTTTTTCGTGATCGGTCCCTGGCTCACCGCGCGCCTGCAGAACCTGGTCTGGACCAAAACCGGCAATGCGCAGATGCGTTTCATCAGCCAGCTTGGCTTTCGCCGTTTGTTGCTGCTGGGTTTCAAGAACGGTCTGCTGATCGCGCTCACCCTGGGGCTGTACTGGCCGTTTGCCAAGGTCGCGGTGGCGCGCCTGCGGCTGGAGGCGGTGCACATCCGCAGCGTCATCGACATGGAGGCCCTGGCAGCGGCGAAACATGAGCAGCCGGGTGAGGCCGCCGGCGAGGCCGCGGGCGACCTGTTCGGTCTCGACATGGGCCTCTGAGCTGGCGCGCGCATGGAGCACCGACCACCCGTACCGGACGAGGGGCTGAACGTCCGCTACTTCGATGGCCGCAGCAACCGGGCCCAGGCGGTGCGGGCCCGGTTGACGGACGGCTGGCTGCACATCGACGCGGCCGAGGCGCCGCGCCAGATCGAGGCCCGGCGCGTGCAATGGCCGGAACGCACGCGGCGCGGCCCGCGCATCGCCCTGTTGCCCGACGGGGGCAGCATCCAGTCCACCGACGCCGCGGCCTGGGACGCCTGGGTGCGTGCCGGGGGCCAGTCCGAATCGCCCGTTGTCCGGCTGCAGCAGAGCTGGCGCGGGGTGGTGTTGAGCCTGTGCCTGCTGGTGGCGCTGTGCGCGAGCGGCTACGTCTGGGGGCTGCCGTGGGCGGCCCGGGTGATCGCCGACCGTTTTCCCGACGCTGCCGAGCGCCAGATCGGCGAGGCGGTGCTGGCCCAGGTGGGTGATCTCATGCAGCCCAGCCAACTCGCCGAGGCCCAGCAGCAGGCGATCGAGCGGGCCTGGCAGCAGGTGCAACGGGCGCACACGGCGGCGCAGGCGGCGCGCGGTGTGAGCGTGCGCCCCGCGCGCCTGCTGATCCGCCACAGCGAGGACATCGGCCCCAACGCGTTGGCACTGCCGGGCGGCATCCTGCTGCTGACCGACGACATGGCCCGGCTGCTGCAACACGACACCGAGGTGATTGCCGGCGTGCTGGCGCACGAACTCGGCCATGTGCAGCACCGGCACGGGGTGCGCATGCTGGTACAGATCGGGGTGCTGGGGTTTGCCGCTTCGGCGCTCTGGGGCGACTACAGCGGGGTGCTGGCGACGGTGCCGCTGTGGCTGGGGCAGGCCCACTATTCGCGCGAAGCCGAGCGCGAGGCCGACGCTTACGCCGCCACGGTGCTGCGCGATGGGGGCCTGTCGCCGGCGCTGATGATCCGGCTGTTCGAACGCTTCGCGCTGTTCAAGCGCTGTGGCGATGAACTGCTTCAACCGGAACCGGCCGAGACCGAGGTGGTGTGTGCAGAGCCAGCCACTTCCGAGCAACCGCAGCAAGGCAGGCTCTGGGGCCTGGGCTTCGCCTCGCACCCGGCGGACGCCGATCGGATCAGCTTCTTCCGCGACGCGGCGCGCTGAGCGAGCGGCTCAGGCTGACCCGCCGCTGGCCCCCTTGGGAGCCAGCGACCCACACAGCGGTGGAGCGTGGGGGCTCAGGCCATCAATCGGGCGATCAGTGCGCCTTCGCTGGGCGCGGCCAGCGGTACCCAGACCTTGACCGGGCTGCCCTGGGCGACGTCGATGGCGGCGCCGTCCTGGTTCTGCATCGCGTCCAGCTGCACGATGCGGTTGCCGCTGGGGTGAATGACTTCCAGCCGGTCGCCGACAGCGAAGCGGTTCTTGGTTTCCACCTCGGCCCAGCCGTCTTCGCGCACCTGCAGCACCTCGCCCACGAACTGGCTGCGGTGGCTTTCGCTGTGGCCGGTGATGTAGTTCTGGTAGTCCTGCGCCGGGCGGCGCTCCATCAGGCCGCCGGTGTAGCCGCGGTTGGACAGGCCTTCCAGCTCCAGCAGCAGCTCGGGGTTGAAGGGCTTGCCGGCCACGGCGTCGTCGATGGCGCGGCGGTAGACCTGCGCGGTGCGCGCCACGTAGTAGTGGCTCTTGGTGCGACCTTCGATCTTGAGCGAGTCGATGCCCATGGCGGCCAGCTTGCCCACGTGCTCGACCGCGCGCAGGTCCTTGCTGTTCATGATGTAGGTGCCGTGCTCGTCTTCCATGATGGGCATCAGCTCGCCGGGGCGACCGGCTTCCTCGATCAGCCAGACCTTGTTGGCCTCCGGGTGGCGCTGGCCCGAGCCCGTGGTGGAAAACGCGCTCGCGGCTTCCTCGTCTTCCTGCGCGAAGTTGAAGCCGTCGAGCTTGGCCACGGGGGCGGCGTCGCCGGTGTCGGTGTCGGTGGTGGCGGCCTGGGTCTTGTATTCCCAGCGGCAGGCGTTGGTGCAGGTGCCCTGGTTGGGGTCGCGGCGGTTGAAGTAGCCCGACAGCAGGCAGCGGCCGGAGTAGGCGATGCACAGGGCGCCGTGCACGAAGACTTCGAGTTCGATGTCCGGGCAGTCGTTGCGGATCGCCTGCACCTCGTCCAGGCTGAGTTCGCGCGACAGGATGATGCGGCTGATCCCTTGCTTCTGCCAGAACTTCACCGCGGCGCTGTTGGTGGTGTTGGCTTGCACCGAAAGGTGGATCGGCACCTCGGGCCAGAGGCCCTTTTCCATCTGCTCGCGCACCAGCATGATCAGGCCGGCGTCGGCCATGATGAGCGCGTCGGGCCTGAGTTCGACCACCGGCTGCAGGTCGCGCAGGTAGGTGCGCAGCTTGTCGTTGTGGGCGATCAGGTTGCTGGTGACAAAGAACTTCTTGCCGCGCCGGTGCGCTTCGCCAATGCCCTCGGCGATCTGTTCGAGCCGGAATTCGTTGTTGCGCGCGCGCAGGGAATAGCGCGGCTGGCCGGCGTACACCGCGTCGGCGCCGAAGTTGTAGGCGGCGCGCATGCGGTGCAGCGAGCCGGCGGGCAGGAGCAGTTCGGGGGCTTTCATCAGGGGGTGAATTGTCCCGCATTGGCTGTTGGGGCGGCCGGGCTATACCCGTATGCCGCACGCAGGCATTGCCGCTGTCCACAATAGGGTCATGGTGCCCGCCGGGGGCGCCCCCACGATCAAAGGAGCCCGCCTTGGCCACGTCCACGTCTTTTGCCCACCCCTTTGCCAAGACGCTCAAGACCTTCAAGACCGCGTCGGGCAAGCCGGGTCGCTTCTATTCGTTGCCGGCGCTGGCGCAGGCGTTTCCGAACGTGCAGCGCCTGCCGGTGTCGCTGCGCATCGTGCTGGAGAGCGTGCTGCGCCATTGCGACGGCGAGCGGGTGCTGCCGGCGCATGTCGAACAACTGGCCAACTGGCAGCCGGCGGCGTCCCGCACGGAAGAAATCCCGTTCACCGTGGCGCGTGTGGTGCTGCAGGACTTCACCGGCGTGCCGCTGCTGGCCGATCTGGCGGCCATGCGCAGCACCGCAGCCCGGCTGGGACAGGACCCGAAAAAGATCGAACCCCTGGTGCCGGTCGATCTGGTGGTCGACCACTCGGTCATGGTCGATTACTACGGCCAGAAGAACGCGCTCGACCTGAACATGAAGCTGGAATTCCAGCGCAACCGCGAGCGCTACCAGTTCATGAAATGGGGCATGCAGGCCTTCGACACCTTCGGCGTGGTGCCGCCGGGCTTCGGCATCGTGCACCAGGTGAACCTGGAGTACCTGGCGCGCGGCGTGCACCTCAAGGGGGGGCTGTACTACCCCGACACCCTGGTCGGCACCGACAGCCACACCACCATGATCAATGGCATCGGTGTGGTGGGCTGGGGCGTGGGCGGCATCGAGGCCGAAGCGGCCATGCTGGGCCAGCCGGTGTACTTCCTCACGCCCGACGTGGTGGGCTTCGAGTTCACCGGGCAACTGCGTGAGGGCGTGACCGCCACCGACCTGGTGCTCACCGTGACCGACATCCTGCGCCGCCACAAGGTGGTGGGCAAGTTCGTGGAGTTCTTCGGCGAAGGCACGGCCTCGCTGTCGCTGCCGGACCGCGCCACCATCGCCAACATGGCGCCCGAGTACGGCGCCACCATGGGCTTCTTCCCGGTCGACGGCAAGACGCTGGACTACTTCCGCGGCACCGGCCGCAGCAAGGCCGAGATCGAGGCCTTCGAGGCCTACTTCCGCGCCCAGGGCCTGTTCGGCGTGCCGGGCGCGGCGGGCGCACAGATCAAGGCCGGTGAGATCGCCTATTCGCAGGTGATCACGCTCGACCTGGGTACCGTGGCGCCGTCGCTGGCCGGCCCCAAGCGGCCGCAGGACCGCATCGAACTGGGCCTGGTGGCGTCGCAGTTCCGCAGCCTGTTCAGCCAGCCGGCCGCGAGCAACGGCTTCAACCAGCCCGAAGACAGGCTGCCGGTGCGCCACCCGGTGGTGACCAGCGAAGCCGGCGCGGCCCCGGCCAAGGGCTATACCCTGGGCAATGGCGATGTGCTGATCGCCGCCATCACCAGTTGCACCAACACCAGCAACCCGAGCGTGCTGCTGGCGGCGGGTCTGCTGGCCAAGAAGGCGGTGGAAGCGGGGCTGAAGGTGCGGCCGCACATCAAGACCTCGCTGGCACCGGGCTCGCGCATCGTCACCGAATACCTGACCGAGACCGGCCTGCTGCCCTATCTGGAAAAGCTCGGGTTCGCGCTGGCCGGGTACGGCTGCACCACCTGCATCGGCAACGCGGGCGACCTGGCGCCGGCGATCAACGACACCATCGTGCGCAACGACCTGGTCTGCGCGGCTGTGTTGTCGGGCAACCGCAACTTCGAGGCGCGCATCCACCCCAACCTCAAGGCCAACTTCCTGGCCAGTCCGCCGCTGGTGGTGGCCTATGCCATCGCGGGCACCGTGCTCAAGGATTTGATGACCGAGCCGGTGGGGCAGGGCAAGGGCGGGAAAGACGTGTACCTGGGCGACATCTGGCCCACCAGCGACGAGATTCACGCGCTGATGCGCCACGCCATGAAGGGCAAGGCCTACCGCGAAAACTACGCCCAGGTGCGCACCGAGCCGGGCAAGCTGTGGGAGCGCATCCGCGGGGCCGCCGGCACCACCTACGACTGGCCATCGAGCACCTACATCGCCGAGCCGCCGTTCTTCACGGGCTTCTCGCTGCAGGGCGGCCCGGCCGACGTGCCGGTGTCTATCCAGGGCGCGCGGGTGATGGCGCTGTTCGGCGATTCGATCACCACCGACCACATCTCGCCGGCCGGCTCGATCAAGGAGAGCTCGCCCGCCGGACTGTGGCTCAAAGAGCACGGTGTGCTCAAGGCCGACTTCAACAGCTACGGCTCGCGCCGGGGCAACCACGAGGTGATGATGCGTGGCACCTTCGCCAACGTGCGCATCAAGAACCTGATGCTGCCGCCCAAGGCCGATGGCGCGCGGGAAGAGGGCGGCTTCACGCTGCACCAGCCCTCGGGCGAGAAGCTGGCCATCTACGACGCGGCCATGCGCTACCAGGCCGAAGGCGTGTCCACCGTGATCTTTGCGGGCGAGGAGTACGGCACCGGCTCCAGCCGCGACTGGGCCGCCAAGGGCACGCAGTTGCTGGGCATCAAGGCCGTGGTGGCGCGCAGCTTCGAGCGCATCCACCGCTCCAACCTGGTGGGCATGGGCGTGCTGCCGCTGCAGTTCAAGACCGGGGACTCGTGGGAATCGCTGGGCCTGCGCGGCGACGAAACCGTGGACGTGGTGCCGCATCCCGCGCTGACCCCGCAGAGCGATGCGCAACTGGTCATCACCCGTCCGGACGGTACGCGCCGCACGCTGACCGTCACGCTGCGCATCGACACCCCGATCGAGGTGGGCCACTACCGGGCCGGCGGAATTCTCCCTTACGTGCTCAGGCAATTGCTCGGCGCTTGAGCGCAGCGCCGCAAGGCGGCATGATGTGAGCCACGCGCCCGCCGGGCGCCCTGCAGGGAGTTGCCATGCGCAAGCCAGCCCTCTACAGCCCCTCCGCCCGCTCCGGCCCGGCGCCGGTTCCCGGGGAGCCGGCCGTGGCCGTGCCTGCCGATGGGATGGCGGCACCGGCCCCTGTGCGCGGGCGCTGGCGCCGCTGGCTGACCGATGTGCGGGGGCTCTGGGTGGCCCTGCTGCTGCTGGCAGCGTTGCTGGCGGCCAGTGTCTGGTGGCAGCGCGCGCAGGGCCCGCGCGCGCTCACGCAAAAGGACATCGACGCCGCGGTCCTGCGCACCCTCACCACGCAGAACTTGCCTTCGGCGGCCGCGCGCGCTGCGGCCAAGATCCGCCCCGCCGTGGTGCGTGTCGAGTCCTTCGCGAACAACCGCAAGGGTGAAGAGGTGGAGCAGAGTGTCGGCACCGGGGTCGTGATCGTCGACACCGGCCTGATCCTGACCAACCTGCACGTGGTGCAGTCGGCCGAGCGCCTGCGCCTGGTGTTTGCCGACGGCTCCGAATCCGGCGCCACCGTCACCACCGTGCAACCCCAGAACGACCTGGCCGTGCTGCAGGCCCACACGCTGCCCGACGACCTGCACGCGGCCACGCTGCGGGGCACCGGTGACCTGCTGCCCGGCGACCAGGTGGTGGCGGTGGGCTACCCCTTCGGCATCGGCCCGTCCACCTCGGCCGGGGTGATCTCGGGTTTCGGCCGCTCGTTCCGTGCGCCCGAGGGGCAGCAGGACATCGAGAACCTCATCCAGTTCGACGCGGCGGCCAACCCCGGCAATTCGGGCGGGCCGCTGGTCACCATGGACGGCGAGGTGGTGGGCATCGTCACCGGCATCCTCAACCCCACCAGCCACCGCACCTTTGTCGGCATCGGTTTTGCCGTGCCGATCGAGAGCGCTGCGGCGGCGGCCGGCCTTCCCCCTTTCTGAACCTCCAGGAGCGCTGCATGAGCGAACACACTTCCCCCGACCACGCGCAACTCATGGAACAGATCCTCTACGAGGTCAAGCGCGTGGTGGTGGGCCAGGACCGTTTTCTCGAACGCGTGATGGTGGCCATGCTGGCGCAGGGGCATCTGCTGGTCGAGGGGGTGCCCGGGCTGGCCAAGACGTTGACCGTCAAGACCCTGGCGGGGGCGGTGCAGGGCCGCTTCAAGCGCATCCAGTTCACCCCCGACCTGGTGCCGGCCGATCTGGTGGGCACGCGCATCTACAACCAGAAGACGGGCGAGTTCGCCACCGCGCTGGGTCCGGTGTTCGCCAACCTGCTGCTGGCCGACGAAATCAACCGCGCGCCGGCCAAGGTGCAGAGCGCCCTGCTGGAGGTGATGCAGGAGCGGCAGGTCACCATCGCCGGCGAAACGCACCAGGTGCCCGACCCCTTCCTCGTCATGGCCACGCAGAACCCCATCGAGACCGAAGGCACTTACCCGCTGCCCGAGGCGCAGGTGGACCGCTTCATGATGAAAGTGCTGGTGGACTACCCGACCGACGAGGAGGAGTACGTCATCGTCGAACGTGTCACGGGACCGCGCCTGGAGGTGCAACCGGTGGCGACCACCGCCCAGCTGGCCGACCTGCAGCGCCAGTGCCGCGATGTGTACGTGGACCCGTCGCTGGTGCAGTACGCGGTGCGCCTCGTATCGGCGACCCGCACGCCGGAGCGGCACGGCCTGAAGGACATGGCGCGGCTCATCACCTATGGCGCCAGCCCGCGTGCCACCATCGGGCTGGTGGAGGGCGCGCGTGCGCTGGCGCTGCTGCGGGGCCGCAGCTATGCGCTGCCGGAAGACATGGTCGATCTGGTGCCCGACGTGCTGCGCCACCGCGTGGTGCTGTCCTACGAAGGCCTGTCCGAAGGGCTCGACGGCGACGCGCTGGTGGCGCGCATCATGAAAACCGTGCTGCCACCGGCCAAGCCGCTGGCGCCCGAACGCAAGGCGGCCTGAGATGGGGCTGTTCCGCCGCCGCCAGGCCCCTCCCGCCGCGCCGCCCGTGCCGCCGCAGGCCGCAGACAACGGCCGCACCGAAGCCCTGCTGCGCCGGCTCGAATGGACGGTGATCCGCCGGCTCGACGGCCTGTTGCAGGGCGATTACCGCACGCTGATGCGCGGCACCGGGCTGGACTTGGCCGACCTGCGCGAATACCAGTTGCACGACGACGTGCGCCACATCGACTGGAACGTGACCGCGCGCCTGCAGCAGCCGCACGTGCGCGTGTTCACCGAAGACCGCGAGATGGCGGCCTGGTTCCTGCTCGACCTCAGCCCCTCGGTCGATTTCGGTTCCGGTGAGCAGCGCAAGCGCGAGGTGCTGCAGGGCTTTGTGGGGGTGCTGGCGCGGCTCATCACCCGCCATGGCAACCGGGTCGGCGCCGCCCTCTACGGGGGGCGCGGGCAGGCGGCGGTGCACGCCGTGTTGCCGGCACGGGGCGGGCGGGGGCAGGTGCTGCGCCTGATGCAGATGCTCGGGCCCGAGGCACCCGCAGTCTCCGCTGGCAAGGCGCCGCCGCACGGCCCCACGCGGCTGGCCGACCTGCTGCGCGCCGCCACGCACACGGTGCGCCAGCGCAGCACGGTGTTTGTGGTGTCCGACTTCATCAGCGAGCCCGGCTGGGAGCAGCCGCTGGGTGAACTGGCGCGCCGGCACGACGTGGTCGCGGTGCGCCTGCTCGACCCGCTCGAACTTGAACTGCCCGACCTCGGGCTGCTGACCCTGCGCGATGCCGAAACCGGCGAACAGCTGCTGGTGGACACGCACGACCGCGGCTTTCGCCAGCGCTTCGCCCGCATCGCCGCCCAGCGCGAAGCGGTCTTGCGCGAAAGCCTGGCCCGTGCCGGCGTGGATGCGCTGGAGCTGTCCACCGACGACGATCTGGCCGATGCGGTGGTGCGTTTCGTCGACCTGCGCAAACGCCGTTCCGGTGCACACCGGGGCGCCTCGACCGGGCCGGTGCCGGTGCGCGTGGCCACCGGCACCGCGCGAAAGGAGGCCGCTGCATGAACAACCTGCCCGTCACCTTTATCTGGCCGCAGTTCCTGTGGCTGTTGCTGCTGCTGCCGGTGCTGGTGCTGCTGTACTGGTGGCTGCTGCGTCGGCGCCGGCAGACGGCGCTGCGTTATGCGAGCCTGTCGATCGTGCGCGAAGCCATGGGGCGGGGCGGGAACTGGCGCCGCCACGTGCCGCCCGTGCTGCTGTTGCTGGCTTTTGCGGCCATGCTGCTGGCCGCGGCGCGGCCCATGGCCACCATCCTGCTGCCGTCCACCCAGCAGACCATCATCCTGGCGATGGACGTGTCCGGCAGCATGCGCGCGACCGACGTGGAACCCAACCGCCTGGTGGCCTCGCAGAACGCGGCCAAGGCCTTTCTGGCCGAGCTGCCGCGCCATGTGAAGGTGGGCATCGTGGCCTTTGCCGGCTCGGCGCAGGTGGTCCAGCCGGTGACGCTCAGCCGCGAAGACCTGCACGCCGCCATCGACAAGTTCCAGATGCAGCGCGCCACCGCCATCGGCAGTGCCATCGTGGTGGCGCTGTCGGAGATATTCCCCGGCCAGGTGGACCTCGCCAGCGTGACCTGGGGCCGACGCAACGACCCTTTCGGTCCGCAGGGCCGTCCCATCGACCAGCAGCCCGCGGTCCAGGGCGAGGCCAAACCGTTTGAACCGGTGCCGCCCGGGTCGTACAGCTCGGCCGCCATCATCCTGCTGACCGATGGCCAGCGCACCACGGGGGTGGACACGCAGGAGGCGGCCAAGATGGCGGCCGACCGCGGGGTGAAGGTCTACACCGTGGGCGTGGGCACGGTCGATGGCGAGGTGATCGGCTTCGAAGGTTGGTCCATGCGCGTGCGGCTCGATGAAGACAGCCTCAAGGAAGTGGCGCGTGCCACCCAGGGCGAATACTTCTATGCCGGCACCGCCGACAACCTCAAGAAGGTGTACGAGTCGCTGAGCACCCGGCTCACGGTCGAAAAAAAGGACACCGAGGTTTCCGGCCTGCTGGCCCTGGTCGCGGCCGTGCTGGTGCTGCTCTCGGCCGGGCTGTCGCTGTTCTGGTTCCAGCGGGTGCTGTAGCGCTCCACCGCTGTCGTCCACGGCATCGATGACGGGGTTTGCTGATCCCCGTCAAGCTGCACCGGCGCTTGGTCGGCACAATGCCGCCTCATGAAAGAAAACGTCGTGGTGGCCGGTGGTGGCATCGGCGGCATGGCCAGCGCGCTGGCCCTGGCCCGTTCGGGCTCGGTGGTGCAACTGGTCGAGCAGGCCGAGGCCTTCGGCGAGGTCGGGGCTGGTATCCAGCTGGGCCCGAATGCCGTGCGCGTGCTGCAGGACTGGGGCCTGACCGAGGCGCTCAACGCCTGTGCAGCCTTTCCCGAAGAGCTGCAGGTGCGCGACGCGCATGGGGGGCACCGCATCGGGCGCATGCGCCTTGGGCCGCTGTTCCGGGCGCGCTACGGCCAGGCCTACGCCACCATCCACCGTGCCGATCTGTTGGCCATGCTGCACGACGCCGTGCGCCAGCGGCCCGAGGTGCGTCTCACGCTCGGCACGCGCGTGGCGTCCTACGAGGCCCTGCCGGGTGAAGTGCGCGTGCACGCCGAAAACGATGCGGAGTTCCGCGGTGAGGCGCTGATCGGCGCCGACGGGCTCTGGAGCCGGGTGCGCCACCAGTTGCTGGGTGCGCAGCCGGTGCGGGCCAGCGGGCACCTGGCCTACCGGGGCATGATCGCCGCGCGCGATGTGCCGGCGCTGTCGCGCGCCAACGCGGTCACCGCCTGGCTGGGGCCGCGCCTGCACGTGGTGCATTACCCGGTGCGGCGCGGCGAGTGGTTCAACATCGTGGCCGTGGTGCACGGGGTGCTCGGGCAGGGGCATGGCGGCCCGCCGGGCAGCGATCCGCAGGCCTGGAGCCACGAGGCGCGCGATGCCGATCTGCGGCGCGCGCTGGGTCCGGTCTGTTTTGAACTCATGGACATGCTGCGTTCGGTGCAGGACTGGAAGCTCTGGGCGCTGAACGACCGGCCGCCCATGACCGGCGTGCAGGATCAGGCTCGCGGCCGCGTGGCCCTGCTCGGGGACGCGGCGCACCCCCTGCGTCCGTACCTGGCGCAGGGGGCAGCGATGGCCCTGGAAGATGCCTGGACCCTCGGGCGCCTGCGCTCGGTCGCCGAAGCCCCGGGCGGCGTGGTCGACTGGCCGACCCTGCTGGCGCGCTATGCGCAGGTGCGGTGGGCGCGCAATGCGCGGGTGCAGGCCCGCTCGGCGCGCAATGGCAGCATCTTTCACGCCGTGGGGCCCGTGCGGCTGGCGCGCAACCTCGCGATGGCGGCGCTGGGCGAGTCCGTGATGGACAATCGCTGGCTTTACAGCGGACCGCCCGACCCCCTGGCCTGAACGACGGCCGGGCCTGCTACGCTTGCCGGGACGCCGGCCCCGAGACGGGCGGCGCAGCCAAACACCCGAGGACGACGCCCATGAGAACCCCCGCACCCGTCCTGTTGCCGCAACCCCTGCGCCGCCGCCTGCTGGCCCTGCCGGCCGCCCTGGCGCTGGCCGCCACGGGCGCCAGCGCGTGGGCCGACAACGCCCCCTGGCCGAACCGGCCGCTCAAGCTCGTGGTGGGATTCCCGGCGGGTTCTTCGCCCGACCTCACGGCCCGGGTGCTGGCCGATCCGCTGGCGCAGGCGCTCGGTCAGCCGGTGGTGGTGGAGAACCGGGTGGGGGCCGGCGGCAACATCGGGGCCGCCGTCGTGGCGCACGCCACCGACGACCACACCATCGGGCTGATGATCAATGGCAACCTGACCATTGCCAAGATCCTCAACCCGGCCACCACCTACGATCCCCTCAAGGAATTGCAGCCGGTGTCGCTGATCGCGGTGTCGCCCCTGGTGCTGGCGGTGCCGGCCAGCACGGCGACCAGCGGTGCGGCCTTTTTCGAGGCGGCGCGGCAGAGCGGCGACCGCTGGAACTACGGCACGCCGGGCATCGGCACCGTGGCCCATCTGGGCATGGAACTGCTCAAGGCGCGGGCGGGCATCGCGCCGATGCACGTGCCGTATCCCGGCAACCCGCAGGTCATCACCGGCCTCATCGGCGGGCAGGTGCAGATGGCCTTGCTGCCGCCGGGGCTGGCCATGTCGCAGGTCAAGGGCGGCAAGCTCAAGGCGATCGGGGTGACGTCAGCCGGGCGCAGCAGCGTGGTGCCCGATGTGCCCAGCCTGAGCGAGGCGGGCGTGAAAGACCTCAACCTCGAGATCTGGAACGCGGTGGCCGCGCCGCAGAGCCTGCCGCGTGCCCATGTGCAGCGCCTGTCGGAACTGCTGGCCGACATCGTGCGCCGGCCCGAGGTGCGCGAGCGCATCGCGGCCCAGGGCTGGCAGGTGGTGGGGACCGCGCCCGAAGGGCTCGCGCACCGCATCCGGACCGACACCGAAGCCATGGCCGAGGTCATTCGCAAGAACGACATCCGGCCCCAGTGAGGGCGGTGAGGCCGGGCCCGGCGAGCGCCTGAGGCCCTGGTACTTGCCGGGCCCGGGTGAGCGGCCCTGCCGTCAGGCCAGGGCGGCTGCGGGCTCCGGGGCGGGGAAGCCGTTGCGCCCCGGGAACTCGGGCGCGAGCGGGCGCGCGTTGCCCATCTTGAGCCACAGACGGATCATCTTGCGCCAGCGGGCCGGATCGGGGTCGTCCTCGAAGCCCGTGCGCGAGTGCAGCACGGCGTAATTGTTGGCGAACTGGATGTCGCCCGGCTCCAGCATCATGTCCAGCCGGATGTTCGGATCGTGCATGACGTCGTCGAACAGGTCGAGGGCGGCGATTTCCACCCGCGAGAGCGGCTGTTCCATGATTTCATGCCCCAGCTCCAGGTACTGGCGCAGGTAGCGGCAACTGAGCTTGCCTTCGTGGTAACTGAAGATGGGCGAGAGGCTGGGCCGGGGCTCGCACAGGTGCTCGAAATACATCGGCCGGTAGTACAGGCCGATGTATTCGGGGTGCCGGGTCAGGATCTCGTTGTAGATCGCGGCCACGCTGACCAGGCTGCTCAGGCCGCCACGCAGGGCCTTGCGCACGCACAGCAGGGCGACCACGTCGGACGGGTCCGAGTGGTAGGGCAGGTAGAGGTTGGTTTCGTAGACCCGCGTGCTCTTTTGCGTCGCGTCGCCGACGTTCATCACGGCGCCCAGCAGGTCCCCGCGCGGGTTCTGGCGCACCGGGGTGCCCATGTGCAGGCCCAGGCCGTAGTAGATGGCGTCGAGGTCTTCGTCGCTGTAGCGTTCCACCGGCAGACCCCGCAGCACCAGAAAGCCGCGGCCGTTTTCCAGCTCATCGGTGTAGCGCGCCAAGTCGGGCGCGAGCGCGTGGATCGGGAAGTCGTCCCGGGTGAAGTCGGGAAAGCGCAGGCCGCGCGACTTGAGCTGTGCCAGCGCGGCGTCGATCACGGCGAGGGCCTCGGGCGTGATCGGGTGGATCCAGCTGTGGTCGTGGGCGAAGTCGGGGCCGCGCCAGGCGGCGGGACCGGTGATCGGGGTCGATTGGATGAGACTCATGGGAGAAGGCTTATTGCGGTTTGTAGCCGGCGTTGCGGACCATGGTGGCGGAAAAGTCCTGCGTGGCCTTGAGGCGGGCGTTCAGGTCGGCGGCGCTGCCGGCGTGGGCGCTGATGCCCAGGTTGGCGAGCTTGTCGGCAAACTCGGGCGACTTCACCACCTTGGTGATGGCCGCGCTGTAGCTGTCGATCACGGGGGCGGGGGTGCCGGCCGGGGCGAAGACGCCGTTGAAGATCATGTCTTCGTAGCCCTTGATGCCGAGCTCGGCATAGGTGGGTACGTCGGGCAGGATGGGCAGGCGGCTGGTGCCATTGACGGCGACGATGCGCAGCTTGCCGGCCTTGGCCGGCTGCAGCATGGCGCCCACCGAGCCGATGCCGGCCGGCACCTGGCCGGCCATCACGTCCTGCACGATGGGGGCGTCGCCCCGGTAGGGCACCGACTTCAGGTCGGCGCCGAGCGCCCTGGCCACCACGCCGACGGCAAAGTCGGGCGCGCTGGCCGGTGCGGGCACGCCGACATTGCCTTTGGCCGGATTGGCCGCGACCCACTGGGCAAAGTCGCGCAGGCCGGCATTCGGTTTGCCCAGCACGCCGGTGTTGAGCACGAACACGTCGGGGTTGACCGCCACCATGGCCACGGGGGCGAAGTCCTTGGCGGTGTCGAAGCCCGGGTTGCTGATCGTCAGCGGGATCATGGCGACCGTGTGGCTGTTGGAGAGGAACAGCGTCGTGCCGTCGGGTTTGGCGCCCTTGAGCGTTTGCGCCGCGATCTGGCCGCCGGCGCCGGGTTTGTTTTCCACCATGACGCTGCGCCCCAGTTCCTGCTGCAGGCCCTGTGCCAGCAGGCGCGCAATGGCATCGCTGCTGCCGCCGGCCGGGAAGCCCACCAGGATGCGGATGGCCGGGCCGCTGTCGGCCTGCGCGGCCGAGGTGGCCAGCAGGGCGGCGGCGCCAAGGCCGAGGAGGGCGTGGAAGGTGGTGCGTCGTTGCATGCTCGTGGGTCCTGGAGGAAGTGGAAGAAAAGGCGAAGGGAGGGAAACGGGTTCAGGCCGGGTCGAACACCTTGCCCGGGTTGAGCAGGTGCAGCGGGTCGAGGGCCTGCTTGATCGCGCGCATGACCGCCAGTTCGGCGGGGCTGCGGCTGGCGTGCAGGAAGGGCTTTTTGTGCAGGCCAATGCCGTGTTCGGCCGAGATGCTGCCACCGGCCTGCGCGACCAGGGCGTAGACGATGGCCTCGACCGCCTGCTCGGCCTCGTCGAAGCCCAGGCCACCGAGCGATCGGGCGTCGGTGCTCAGGTGCAGGTTGCCGTCGCCGAGGTGGCCGAAGCGCAGCGAGCGCTGCCCGGGCCAGCGTTCGCTCAGGGCGTCCACGCAGCGGTCGGCGAAGCGGCCCAACTGGTCGAGTGGCAGGCTGATGTCGAAGTTGATGGGCGCGAGGTGGGTCGGGAATTCGGCCGTGACCTCCCGCAGGCGCCACAGGCTGGCTGCCTGGGCGCGGGACTGTGCGATCACGGCATCGCGGACCAGGCCTTCTTCCAGCGCCTGGCCGAGCACGGCTTCGAGCGCTTCGGTCAGGGCGGGCTCGTCGTTGCCGCTCAGATCGGTGAGCACCAGCAAGGGGTGGCTCTGCGCCAACGGCGCCGGGGTCCGCGTCCAGCGCAGCGCGTGGTCGAGGAAGTCCTGCCACATCAGTTCGAAAGCGGCCACACCGCCGGGGCAGTGTGTCTGCAGCCGGCGCAGCAGGCGCAGGGCGCTGTCGCAGTCGGCCACGGCCGCGAGCGCGGTGGCGCGCGCCCGGGGGGCGGGATGCAGGCGCAGCAGCGCGCGTGTGATGACGCCCAGCGTGCCCTCGGCCCCGATGAAGTGCTGCTTGAGGTCGTAGCCGGTGTTGTTCTTGACCAGCGGGCGCATCATGTCCAGCACCGTGCCATCGGCCAGCACCACTTCCAGGCCCAGGGTCTGCTCGCGCATCATGCCGAACTGCACCACGCCATTGCCGCCGGCATTGGTCGACAAGGTGCCGCCGATCTGGCACGAGCCGCGGGCGCCCAGGTCGACGCCCAGCAGGCAGCCGGCTTCCTGGGCCGCTTCCTGCGCCGCCTGCAGGGTGGCGCCGGCCTGCACGGTGAGGGTGCGGGCGTCGGCATGGACCGCTTCGATCGCGTTCATGCGGTCCAGCGACAGGGCCACGGCCCCGGCCGAAGGCACGGCGGCGCCCGCCAGGCCGGTGAGGCCGCCCTGGGGCACCACCGGCACCCGGTGGGCGTGGCAGGCGCGCAGCACCGCCGACACCTGGGCCGTGCTGGCCGGACGCAGCAGCGCCAGCGGCGCCTGGGGCGGGGTGCCGCTCCAGTCGGCATGGTGGCGTTCCGGGATGGCGTTGCCCAAGGAAAGACCTTCGGGACCGACGGCGTCGGTCAGGGCGGCCAGGAATTCAGGGTTCAGGACAGGCATGGATCTGTGACCAGGGTGTGAAGCGCAGTATGAAAGTGCCTGGTCACGAGCACCAATACCATCTGCTCTTTCAATCCATAGGCTCGGACCTATGCCTGTCGATCCGGGGCAGCCTTCCCTGGAGCACGCGCCGTTCGATGAGGTCGGAAATGGTGTCGTGCAGACACTGGCGCGTCGCGTCGGCGGCCGGGGTGAGCGGCGTGCCGGCGGGCCAGGCAATGGACTGGATGCGGTTGAGCGGCGGGTCGGTGATGTCCAGCGACTGCACACCGTGGCGCCCGTCGGCGGCGGCGAACGCGTTGCAGGGCAGCACGGCCTGGGCCAGGCCGCCGCGCACCAGGGCGCGGGTGAGGTCGGCGTCGTTGACCTCGTAACGCACGTTCAGGCTGCGTTTGCGGGCGTTGGCCACGCGCTCGATGAGTTTGCGCTGGTCGTGGTGGCGATCGGCCGCGACCAGCGGGCGGTCGCCGATGTCGTCGAAGCGGATGCGCCGCTGGCCGCGGGCAAAGCTGCCGCGGGCGCCGAAGAGGCAGAAGTGCTCTTCGTAGACCGGCTCGCTCAGCAGGCTCGGCAGCTCGAAGGCGTTGGGCATCAGGGCCAGGTCGACGCTGCGGGCCTCGACCACCTGGCGCATCTGGTGCGACAGGCCGGTGACGACAAACACCCGCACGTCGGGATAGCGGGCTTCCATGGCCCGGTACAGCGGCGCGATCACCACAGCGGCGATGGAGCCGTCCATGCCCAGCCTGACTTCGCCCCGGGGCAGGCCCTGCACCGCCGCGACCTCGTCGGGCAGGTGGTCGAGCTGGCGCAGGATGGCGCTGGCACGGTCGAACAGGCGCTGCCCGGCGGGGGTGAGGGTGACCCCCCGGGCGTGGCGTTTGAGCAGGGGAACGCCCAGTTCCTCCTCGATGGCCGCCATGTGCTGGCTCAGCGAGGGCTGGGCGATGTGCAGCGCGGCCGCGGCCTGGCTGATGCTGCCCGAGCGGGCGATGGCGACGAAGTAGCGCAGTTGCCGGGGGCTCATCGGCTGTCGTCGCCTGCCGGGAGTCAGAGTGCGGTGCGCAGCCGCCAGATCTCGGGGAACAGCACCACGTCGAGCATCTTGCGCAGGTAGCTCACGCCGCCCGTGCCACCGGTGCCGCGCTTGAAGCCGATGACCCGCTCGACCGTGGTCAGGTGGCGGAAGCGCCAGAGGCGGAAGGCGTCTTCGAGGTCGGTGAGTTCTTCAGCCAATTGGTACAGGTCCCAGTGCGCCTTGGGGTCGCGGTAGACCTGCAGCCAGGCCTGTTCCACACCATCGTCGTCGGCGTAAGGCTGGGTCCAGTCGCGCTGCGTGTGGCTCGCCGGCACCGCGATGCCGCGCCGTGCCAGCAGGCGCAGGCATTCGTCGTACAGAGAGGGGGCCTCGTAAGCCGTCTGCACGCGGGCCAGGCGTTCGGCGCTGTGCTCGTGCGGCTTGAGCATGGCGGCGTTTTTGTTGCCCAGGCTGAATTCGATGCAGCGGTACTGGAAGCTCTGGAAGCCGCTGGAGCGGCCCAGATAGGGGCGGATGGCGCTGTACTCGGGCGGCGTCATGGTGGCCAGCACGTCCCAGGCGTGCACCAGCTGTTCCATGATGCGGCTGACCCGTGCCAGCTGTTTGAATGCCGGGTTGAGGTCGTCCGTGGCGATGTGGCGGATGGCGGCGGTGAGCTCGTGCAGCATGAGCTTCATCCACAGTTCGCTGGTCTGGTGCTGCACGATGAAGAGCAGTTCGTCGTGCGCGGGCGACAGGGGTTTCTGCGCTTCGAGGATGGCGTCGAGCTGCAGGTAGTCGCCGTAGCTCATGTCGCGGCTGAAATCGAGCTGCGCCTTTTCTTCTTGGACGATGTGTTCGGGCGTGGTCATGGCGGTCGGGGGTCAGGAAAGGGCGCGCAGCACGGCGCGCACCGGGCTGGCGTCGGCGGTGGTGAGCTTCAGGGGCAGGGCGATGAGTTCGTAGTCGCCCTCGGGCACGTCGTCGAGCACGAGGTTTTCGAGTACGCGCAGGCCCCGGCGGCGGATCACCTGGTGGCTGGGCAGCTGTTTGCTGCTGGCCGGATCGATGCTGGCGGTGTCGATGCCGATCAGCAACACGCCCAGGTCGGCCAGGCGCTCCACGGTCTCGGGCGCGTAGGCGGTCAGCGCGTCGTCCCACCGGTCGACCGGCATGCGTGCACAGGTGCGCACCAGCACACGCGGTGGCAGCGCCGCAGGGCGGGTGTCGATGGCGTGGGCGATGTGCTGCCATGCGATCAGCGCACCGCAGCCGATGGCGTGGATCACGCGGCACGGGCCCAGGAACGGAGCCAGTGCAAGCGCCCCCACGGGCGCACCGTCGGCGTCGTAGTGCAGCGGGGCATCGGCGTGGGCGCCGACGTGCGGCGAGAGCGTGATCGCGCTCACGTTCACCGGGCAGCCCGGGCCGATGGTGGCGCCCCAGGTCTGGCTGTAGGGGGTGTCTCCGGGAAACACCGGGCTGCCGGCGTGCACCGGCGGCGAGATGTCCCAGATCGTGCGGGCGGCCTCAGGCATGGGGCGCGGGAATCATGGCGTAGGCCACGATCTCGATCTTCATGCCCGGTACCACCAGGCCGGCGACGGCCGCGCTCGACCGGTTGGGCCAGGGCGCTTCGAAGAATTCGCGGTACACGGCGTCGATGGCGGGCATGTCCTGCACGTCCGTCATGTAGATCAGCACCTGCGTGACGTCGGCCAGTGTGCCGCCCGCGGCCTGCACCGCGCGCTGCAGGTTGGCGAAGGTCAGGCGGGCCTGCTCTTCGATCGGGCCGGTGTCAATGCTGCCGTCGCTGCGCACGGGGCCGTGGGCGGTGAACAGCATGCCGGCCGATTTCACGGCCCAGGAGAACGGCTGCTTGAGGGGCGGCAGGCCGACGTCGATCACTTCTTTCATGGGCAGATTCCTTGCATATCCGATGCCAGCCTGGGCCGGGTGCTCTCAGTTCATCACCGCGGCCATGGCCTCGGCCACGCGCTCGACGTTGCGGCGCGACAGGCCCGACATGCACATCCGGCCCGAGCGCACGAGGTACACACCGTGCTGCTCGCGCAGCGTGTCGACCTGGACCTCGTTCAGGCCGGTGTAGCTGAACATGCCGCGCTGGGTCAGGAAGTAGCCAAAGTCGCGCTGATCGCCAAAGCGGGCCTGCAGCACCGCATGCAGGCGGGTGCGCATGTCCTTGATGCGCTCGCGCATGGCGGCCAGCTCCTGCTCCCACAGGGTGCGCAACTCGCCGGACTGCAGCACGGTGGTGATGACCCGTTCGCCATAGGTGGGCGGCGACGAGTAGTTGCGCCGCACGGTGGCCTTGAGCTGGCCCAGCACGGTCTGGGCCGCTGCCGCATCGCTGCAGACCACGCTCAGGCCGCCGCAGCGCTCGCCGTAGAGCGAGAAGTTCTTGGAGAACGAGTTGGCCACGAAGAACTGGGCGCCGGCATCGGCCAGGGCGCGCACGGCCCAGGCATCGTCATCGAGGCCGTCGCCGAAGCCCTGGTAGGCCATGTCGATGAAGGGGATCAGGCCGCCTTCGATCAGCACCGGAATCAGTTGCTGCCACTGCCCGCGCGTGAGGTCCACGCCGGTGGGGTTGTGGCAGCTGGCGTGCAGCAGCACCACGCTGCCGCGCGGCAGGCCGCGCAGGCTGGCCAGCATCGCGTCGACGTCGAGCTGGCCGGTGGCGGCGTCGTAGTAGGGGTAGGTGCGGACGGCAAAACCCGCGCCTTCGAACAGCGCGTGGTGGTTTTCCCAGGTCGGGTCGCTGACCCACACGCCGGCTTCGGGGAAGTAGCGGCGGATGAAGTCGGCACCGACCTTGAGCGCGCCCGAGCCGCCGAGCGACTGGATGGTGGCGATGCGGCCGCTGGCCACCGCTTCGTGCGCCGCGCCAAACACCAGTTTCTGCACCGCCGCACGGTAGTCGGCCGCCCCTTCCATCGGCAGGTAGGAACGTGGCCCGATGGCCTGGGCCAGCGCGGTTTCGGCCCGGCGCACCGATTCGAGCACCGGCAGGCGACCCTCTTCGTCGAAGTACAGGCCGATGCTCAGGCTCACCTTGTCGGTGCGCGGATCCTTCTGGAAGTCTTCCATCAGGCTGAGGATAGGGTCGCCCCCGTAGGCGGGCACGTGGCTGAACAGGGAAGAGACAGGCTGCGTCATGGTGTCGAGGTCGAAGAATCGGAAAGTGCGCAAATTCTAGAAAGCCCGCCCGATAGCGGTAAGTTCTATTTGCCATTTCTTCAAAAAAAGAATAATTTCATTCAAAAATCAACTTGAAACGGAAAACTTATGCCCGTTGAGCGCGATGCCACCGATCTCCGGCTGATGCAGGCCCTGCAGGACAACGCCCGCCTGACCTCGGGCGAGCTGGCCGACGTGGCGCACCTGTCGCAGTCGCCGAGCTGGCGGCGCGTGCGCCGGCTGGAAGACAGCGGGCTCATCCAGGGTTACCACGCGCGCCTGAGCCGCCAGGGGTTGGGTTATGGCGTGATGGCGTTCGTGATGGTCACCATCGACCACCAGAACGAAGCCAGTTCGGTGGAGTTCGAGCAGGCGGTGATGGCGATCCCCGAAGTGGTGCTGTTTCACGGCATCTCGGGGCCGCAGGACTTCATCCTCGTGGTCGTCGCGTCCGATCTGGGGGCGTATTCCGCGCTGCTGCAGAACAAGCTGCACCGCCTGCCGCGCGTGCGGCATGTGCACACCTATTTCTCGTTACAGGAATTCAAGGGTGCGGTGGGGCCTTTGCCGATACCGCCGGGGTAGGCCCGGGCACACGGCTGGCGAGGGCATGGGCCGGCACCGGCCCCCGTTGGAATTTCCTTGATGTGGCGCAAATGAGAAGTCATCGCATTCTCTACAGTGCGGTTTTTCCTTTTCCGGAGATGCCCCATGACCGATGCCTCGCTGGTGCTGCCGGCGCCCCTGGCCCAGGCGAGCCCCGGGCCGGTGAGCGACACCGGTCTTGATACCTGGCCGCTGCACCAGCCGGCCGTGCTGGTGCGCCTGGCGGCCGACCCCGACGGCACGCAGGCGGGCACCCTGCGCCGTCTGGCCGAGGTCGGGTGCCTTCCTGGGGAGACCTTGCGGGTGGTCTCGCGTGGCTGGCTCCGGGGCGGTCCGGTGGCGGTGCGCGTGGGGCAGGCCACTTTTGCCCTGCGGGCGCACGAAGCCGCCCTGCTGCGGGTGCGGCCCGTGCCTTCGTCGCAGGGCTGACCATGGATACCCCCGTTCCCCGCCTGGCCTTGCTGGGCCAGCCCAACTGCGGCAAGACCGCCCTGTTCAACCGGCTGACCGGCGCGCGCCAGAAAGTGGCCAACTACGCCGGCGTCACCGTCGAGCGCAAGACCGGGTGGCTGACCACCCCGGCCGGCCGCCGCGCCCAGGTGATCGATCTGCCCGGCACCTACAGCTTGGCGCCCCTGAGCCAGGACGAAGCGGTGACCCGCGATCTGCTCACCGGTCGCCTGGCGGGCGAGGCGCCGCCCGATCTGCTGGTGTGCGTGGTCGACGCCACCCATCTGCAGTTGCATCTGCGGCTGGTGCTGGAAGCGCGCGCGCTGGGGCTGCCGATGCTGCTGGTGCTCAACATGGCCGACGTGGCTGCGGCGCAGGGCGTGCGCATCGACACCGCCCGCCTGGCCGAGCGTCTGGGCCTGCCCGTCGTCACGGCCGTGGGGGTGCAGCGGCACGGCGCCCAGGCCCTGCTGGCGCAGATTGACGATGTGCTGGCTCACGCGGTGGCGCCGCACCCCGAAGGAGTGGCCGATCAGATCCCCGATCCGGCCGAACTGCACCGCCAGGTGCGTGCGCTGCTGGCCGATGCGGTGCACACCCCGGTGCAGCGCTGGGCGCTGAGCGACCGGGTCGACCGCTGGGTGCTGCATCCGGTCTGGGGCTATGTGGGGCTCGCGGCGCTGCTTTTTCTCATGTTCCAGGCGGTGTTTGCCTGGGCTGCCTGGCCCATGGAGGCGCTGGACACCGGCATGGCGGCACTGGGCGAATGGGTGGGCACGCGCCTGGCCGACGGGCCGCTGCGCAGCCTGCTGGTCGACGGCGTGATCGCCGGCGTCGGGGGCGTGCTGGTATTTCTGCCGCAGATCCTCATCCTGTTTCTGTTCATCTTCGTGCTCGAAGACTCGGGCTATCTGCCGCGCGCGGCCTTCCTGATGGACCGGCTGATGGGCACCGTGGGGCTTTCGGGCCGCTCGTTCATCCCGCTGCTGTCGAGCTTTGCCTGCGCGGTGCCGGGCGTCATGGCCACGCGCACCATCGGGCACTGGCGCGACCGCTGGCTCACCATCCTGGTGGCGCCGCTGATGACCTGCTCGGCGCGGCTGCCGGTGTACGCGCTGCTGATCGGGGCCTTCGTGCCCCGGCGCAGCGTGGCCGGCGTGTTCAACCTGCAGGGGGTGGTGCTGTTCGGCCTTTACGCACTGGGCATCCTGAGCGCGATGGGTGTGGCCTTCGCCGTCTCGCGGCGCACGGGGGGCGGTGCCCGCACGCCCCTGCTCATGGAACTGCCGGCTTACCGCCTGCCCCATCTGCGCAACATCGCGCGCGGCCTGTGGGAGCGCACCACGATCTTCCTGCGGCGGGTGGGGGGCGTCATCCTGGCGCTGATGGTGCTGCTCTGGTTCCTGTCGAGCTACCCGGCGCCGCCCGCTGGCTTCACCGGGGCGCCCATCGAAGTGAGCTGGGCCGGGCGGCTGGGGCACCTGCTGGCGCCGCTGTTCGCGCCGCTTGGTTTCGACTGGCGCATCGTGGTGGCGCTGATTCCGGCCATGGCGGCGCGCGAGGTGGTGGTGGCCGCGCTCGGGACGGTTTACGCCCTCAGCGCCAGCGGCGACCAGGTCGCCGACGCGCTGGGTGGGCTGATCGGCAGCCAGTGGTCATTGGCGACGGCGCTGTCGCTGCTGGTGTGGTTTGTCTATGCGCCGCAGTGCGTGGCCACGCTGGCTGCGATCCGGCGCGAGGCGGGCGGCTGGCGCCACGCCGCGGTCGTTGCCGTGTATCTGTTCGCCTTGGCGTACGGCGCGTCGTGGCTCACCTACCGGCTGGCGCTGGCCTGGGGCGCGGCATGAGCGCGCAGGGCCTGGTGGTGGGGGTGTGCGTCGTGGCCGCGCTGGGGTACCTGCTGTACCCGGCCTGGCGGCGCTGGCGCGCGCGGCGGTCGTTGGCGAACCCGCCGGCACCGGCGTCATCGCCCGCTTGTGGGGCTTGTCAGGGCTGCGGCCACCGCGGCGGCTGTCACTGAGCCGGTGCGAGCGGCGGCAGGCGCACCACCAGCACCTTGAGCGCGCGGTCGGGCGAAGCGTCGGCGAACGCGGGCGGGTTGGGCAGGCGCTGCTCGATCAGCAGCTCGGGGGCTTGGGCCGCCAGGTGTTCATGCAGGAACGCCTCGGGGATTTCGGGTGCGTTCAGACAGAGCAGGGCCCGGCCGCCGGGCTTGAGCAGGTCCGGCAGGCGGCGCAGCAGGCGGGGCCAGTCCTTGTTGGCCACGAAGCTGCCCTTCTGGTAGCTCGGCGGGTCGGCCACCACGAGGTCGTAAGGCCCCATGCGCGTGACCTTGCCCCAGGAGCTGAACAGGTCGTGGGCGAGAAATTTGGCGCCACTGGTGAACCCGTTGAGCGGGTGGTTCTGCTGGCCGGTGGCCAGCGCGCCCTGGGCCATGTCGATGTTGATGACCTCCCGCGCACCGCCTTGCAACGCGGCGACAGAAAAGGCGCAGGTGTAGGCAAACAGGTTCAACACCTTGGCGTTTTGCGCGTGGGCGCGCACCCAGCGCCGGCCTTCGGCCATGTCGAGGAACAGACCGTGGTTCTGGCCGCGTTGCACCTGCACGCGGTAACGCGCGCCGTCTTCGGTGACGGTGTGCGGTTCGGGCACCGTGCCGGCCATCAGGGTGGTGACCGGGCGGCTGACCGGGCCGTCGGGCTGGCGGCGCTGGAACACCCAGTTCAGCGGCAGCTCCGGTGCGAGTTGCGCCTGCCGCGCGGCGAGCGCCTCGGCGATGCGTTGCGTCTCTTCGTCCGTCGCCTCGCCGAACTTGGTCAGCAGCCAGACCGGCGCGAACCAGTCCAGCGCCCAGTCCTCGCAGCCAGGGAACAGGCCGCCGCGGCCGTGGAAGAGGCGTTGGGCGTCGGGGCCGGGCGTGGCCCGGGCAATGGCATCGAGCAGGGCTTGCATGGTCAGAAGAAAGGGGAGGCGTCTGTCAGCGGCGCCAGCCCGTGGCGGCGCCGTGCGGAAGCGCAGGCGTCGCTGCCTTCCTCAAATTCGCGGCAGGGGTTGGGGCGCCACTCGTAGATGCCGCAAGTGGCCTTTTCGCCGACCTTGCCAGAGAGCGCCGCGCAGCGCGGACGCACGTGGTCGGTGCCCCGCAGGCGCACCGTGCCCTCGGTCACCGGCACCCACAGGCCGTCGGGCACCGTGCCGCCTTCGGACTGCGTCTCGAAAACCGAGAAGTCGACGCGGAAGCTGGCGCAGCAGGCGCCGCAGGTGGTGCAGGCGCTCACGGCTGTGCAGCGTGGGCCAGCGCGGCGATGCGCCGGAGCAGGCGCTGGCGAATGAGGCCGCTGACCGGACGGATGGCGTACCAGTAGGGCGCAAAACGACGCCGTTGCAGAGCACTGGGGCAGTGCACGCGGGTGTGGGTCACCAGCTGGCAGCGGTGCGCTGCCAGCGGTTGCACGCCAACGGTCAGCACCAGCCGCGGCTGGTCGGTCAGGGCCATGAACGCGGCGGCATCGGCCAAGGGGAGCAGGCCGTAGTCCAGTTGCCAGAAGCGGCCGGCCAGGCCGAACGCGACCTCGCGTCCCGGTGTTTCGCCGAGCCACTGAAAGCTGTGGAAGCCGAAGGGCTGGGCGGGCAGGGCGTTGCGGGAAAGGCCCAGCGCCCGAAGCAGGCGGCCAGGCACTTCGCGCAGCGCTATGGCGCGGGCGATCAGCGGGTCTTCAGCGCTCAGGCCGGGCACGATGCTGGCGTAGGCCTGCGCGGGCGAGACGCCGTCCAGCACCAGCGCATGCCGCTCACCGAATTGCCACTCGGGCAGCAGGCGGTTCATCAGCTCCATGCAACCCGCCGGATGCCATCAGGCCAGGCGGCCCAGCAGCAGGTATTCCATCAGCGCCTTCTGCACGTGCATGCGGTTCTCGGCCTCGTCCCAGACCACGCTCTGCGCGCCGTCGATGACCTCGGCGGTCACTTCCTCGCCGCGGTGGGCGGGCAGGCAGTGCATGAACAGCGCGTCGGGCTGGGCCACGGCCATCATGGCCTCGTCCACGCACCACTGCTTGAACGCCGCGCGGCGGACTTCGTTTTCGGCCTCGTAGCCCATGCTGGTCCACACGTCGGTGGTCACCAGGTCGGCGCCGCGGCAGGCTTCCTTGGGGTCGCTGAAGACCTTGTAGCAAGCCGGGTTGCCGATGCCGGCGAGCTTCGTGTCGACTTCGTAGCCGCTGGGCGTGCTCACGTGCACGGTGAAGCCCAGCAGTTCGGCCGCCTGCAGCCAGGTGTTGGCCATGTTGTTGCCGTCGCCGACCCAGGCGACCACCTTGCCTTGGAGGGCGTCGAGCGGGTTGCCGCTGGCGGCCGGGCGGTATTCGACCAGGGTGAACAGGTCGGCCAGGATCTGGCAGGGGTGGAATTCGTTGGTCAGGCCGTTGATGACGGGCACGCGCGAGTACTCGGCGAACTTCTCGATCTTGTCCTGTCCGAAGGTGCGGATCATCACGATGTCGACCATGCGGCTGATCACGCGGGCGCTGTCTTCAATGGGTTCGGCGCGACCCAGCTGGCTGTCGCCGGTGGTCAGGTGCACCACCGAGCCGCCCATCTGGTACATGCCGGCCTCGAAGCTCACGCGGGTGCGCGTGCTGGCCTTCTCGAAGATCATGGCCAGCGTGCGGTCCGGGTCGGCAAAGGGCTGGTACTTCTCCACGGCCTTGAACTTGGCCTTGATGAACGCGGCGCGGCGCAACAGATAGCCGTATTCGTCGGCGCTGAAATCCTTGAACTGCAGGTAGTGGCGGATGGGCATGGCGAGGACTCGTCGATCAGGGGTGGGAGCGGCACCGGGCGAAATGCCCGCACGGCGCCGGCTTCACCGGGCCGCTGCGGCCCGGGGCTTTATTCCGCGAGGAAGGCGTCGATGAGGGGCAGCAGCTTGCCGAGGATTTCGTCGGCTTCGGCCATGCTGATGATCAGCGCCGGCACCAGACGGATCACGTTGTCGGCGGTGACCGACAGCAGCAGACCGGCGTCGGCCGCGCGCTGCGTGATCACGCCGCAAGGCTTGGTCAGCTCGATGCCGATCATCAGGCCCTGGCCGCGCACTTCCTTCACGCCCGGCTTGCCCAGCAGGGCGGTGCTCAGGCGGGTCAGCAGATGCTGGCCGACACGGGCTGCATTGGCCAGCAACTCCTCGTCTTCCATGATACGGATGGTCTCCACGCCCGCGCGCATGGCCAGCGGGTTGCCGCCGAAGGTGGTGCCGTGGTTGCCGGGCTGGAAGATGTTCGCCGCCTTGGGGCCCGCGACCACCGCGCCGATCGGCACGCCCGAGCCCAGACCCTTGGCCAGCGGCATCACGTCGGGCACGATCCCGGCCCACTGGTGCGCAAACCACTTGCCGGTGCGGCCCATGCCGCACTGCACTTCGTCGATCATCATCAGCCAGTCGCGCTGATCGCACAGCTGGCGCAGTTGCTGCAGGTACTCGACGCGCATCGGGTTGATGCCGCCTTCGCCCTGGATGGTCTCGAAGAACACGGCCACCACGTTCGGATTGCCTTCCGTGGCCTTCTTCAAAGCGGCGATGTCGTTGGCCGGCACGCGGACGAAACCTTCCACCAGGGGGCCGAAGCCGGCCTGCACCTTGGGGTTGCCGGTGGCGCTGAGCGTGGCGATGGAGCGGCCATGGAAGGCCTTTTCGTAGACGACGATTTCCGGGCGCTCGATGCCCTTGTCGTGCCCGTACTTGCGCGCCAGCTTCAGCGCGGCTTCGTTGGCTTCCAGACCGGTGGAGCAGAAAAACACGTTGCTCATGCCCGAGCGCTCCACCAGCATCTGGGCCAGCGCTTCCTGGCCGGGCACGTGGTAGTAGTTGCAGCAGTGGATCATGTTGGCGATCTGGTCCTGCAGCGCCTTGACCAGGCGCGGGTGGCCATGGCCCAGGGTGTTGACGGCGATACCGGCCAGCGCGTCCAGGTATTCCTTGCCGTTGACATCCCATACACGCAGGCCGCGCCCATGCGACATCGCGATCGGCAGGCGACCGTAGGTGTTCATCACGTGGGGGGATGCGGGGGCGGTGGACACGGCGGCGTTCATGGAAAGATCTCCGGAAGGAAGGGCCAAAAACAAAGCGGCTCAACGCAGGTTGAGCCGTTGAAAGGCGATTTTAGGCGCAGCGCCGGGCACGATCATTGCTGTTATCGCATCGCTGTCATGCCCGTTGGCCGGTGTGGCCCCAGCGCCAGGATGACCATGCCATACTGGCTTGACACCGGCATGACGGGGCTGCAGTGGGCTCGGGAAAACCCGGGGTCAAGTCTTATATAAGATAGAATTCTGCCATCCGCAACGACCTTTCATCCCTTGGTTGCCTGTCGGAAACCGACCCACACGCGCCCTCTACCCGAAGGCTTCTCACCCCATGGCCCACCCCTCAGCGAAACAGGTGTTCATCAAGGGCGTCACCCGCAGCGGGCGCACGTTCCGGCCCTCCGACTGGGCCGAACGCCTGGCCGGGGTGATGAGCCAGTTTCGTCCCGGCGGCACCAAGGCCGCCCTGGGAGGGCACATCGCCTATTCGCCCTGGTGCGTGCCCACCGTGCTCGATGGGGTGAAGGTCGTCATCGTCCACCGCGACCTGCGTGACGCCGAGCCCATGGCCTGGGACTTCGTCATGAACTTTGCCAAAGACAACGAACTGCAGGTTGAAGAAGGCCAGGCCGATGCGGCCTGACGCGCCGGTTGCGGCGCACCACCGTGTGCCGGGTAAGGGGTTCTCGTTGCTCAGGGTGGTCGCGTTCTGCGCCATGGCGTTGAGTCTGGGTGCCTGCCGCTCGCTGGGCACCGGGTACCGCTTCGTGGGCGCCGAGGAATGGCGCTCCTATATGGCTGCTGACCGTTTCCTGGCGGAGGAGGCGGTACGCCATGGGTCGGCGGGTCTGGACCGGCCGCTGGTGCCGATCAAGGTGATTGCGCCGGATTACCCGAATTGGATTGCCCGAGAGCATCAGGGGGATGTCCTGGTCGCTGTCGTCATCGAGAGCGATGGCACCGTGGGTTCGGCCACTGCGCGGCCCGATGACAACCCGGTGCTGGCCCAGTTGCTGACCGACGCGGTGAAACAGTGGCGTTTTGAGCCGATCACGAAGGCGGGGCAGCCTACTCGGCTTAGGCTGCGGGTGCCATTCTCTTTCCGGCGGAGCTGATGGCCTGACAGCCTGGCTTGGGAACTGGCCGGGCTATGCTGGCATCTGGATTCCTTTGCACTCACGACACCGTCCAAGCCACCATGCCCACACCGCACCACCTGTTCCTCGTTGCCTCCACCCGCGAACCCGGTCACATGGGCAATACCGAATGGCTCGCGCGCCAGGCCGCAGCCCATCTGCCTGTAGACGCCGCCCAGACCTGGGTGCACCTGGCACGCGCCGGCATGCCCGAGTTCGTCGACCAGCGCCACACCGCCGGCAGCTACCCCCTGCCCGAAACCGGCAGCGTGATGCGCCAGTTGCTGGACCAGACCCTGGCCTGCACCGATCTTGTCTTCGTCGCCCCCGTCTACTGGTTCAGTTTTCCGTCCACGCTCAAGGCCTACCTGGATCACTGGAGCGCCTGGCTGCGCGTGCCGGGGCTGGACTTCAAGGCACAGATGAGCGGCAAGCGCCTGTGGCTCATCACCACCAACGGCGAGCGCGCGAAGGCGCAACCCATGATCGATTCGACCGCGCTGTGCGCCAGGTTCCTCGACATGTCCATGGCCGGCGTGCTGTGGGGGAAGGGTGGGGCGCCGGAGGCGGTGCGGTCCGACGCTGCAGCGGTCGCCGCAGCGAACCAATTTTTCGCAGGCTGAATCAGACCTGTCACCCATCCCGCGCGCAACGGGCTTTGTCCGGGCTCAATGGCCACCGGAGACCCGAACCGGGCCGGGCGCCGTTGCCATGGCATGGCGACCTTTTGCATCCACCACAGCCCAGAAGAAGATGGCCAGTCCGCCCGCTGACAGTGCTGCTCCGACCCAGCCGGTGGATGTCCAGCCGAGGCCGGCGCTGATGGCCAGGCCCCCGAGCCAGGCGCCCAGAGCGTTGGCGACGTTGAAGGCCGAGTGGTGCAGGGCGGCGGCCAGCACCTGCGCATCGCCAGCCACATCCATCAAACGGATCTGCAAGGCGGGGCCGATGGCCACAATCGTGCCGATCAGGAGCACGTTGATGGCGCCCGCCACGGGGTGGCGTGCTGTGAAGGTGTAGGCCACGAGGACGGCGATGGCCCACACCAGCATGCCGCCAGCGGTGGGCATCAAGGCGCGATCAGCCAGCCTGGAGCCCAGCACGTTGCCCGCCACCATGCCCACGCCAAACAGGGCCAGCACGATGGGGATGCCATTCAATGGCATGCCAGCCACTTCGAGCATGGTCGGTTTGACATAGCTGAACACCGAAAACAGGCCGCCAAAACCGATGGCGCCGATGCCCAGGGTCAGCCACACCTGTTTGTTGCGCAGCGCACCCAGCTCGCGTATCGGGCTGGCGCCTGGTGGAGCGGGCAGCACGGGCAGCGCTTGCCGGACCATCACCGCCGCCAGCAGGGCGATCGCGCCGACCAGGACGAAAGCGCTGCGCCAGCCGAAGTGCTGGCCGAGCCAGGTGGCGAGCGGCACGCCTGCCAGCGTGGCCACGGTCAGGCCGGTCATCACGAGGCCCACCGCACGGGCTCTCTGCCCCGGAGGAGCCAGCGAGGCCGCCACGAGGGCGGCCACACCGAAATAGGTGCCATGCGGCATACCCGCCACGAAACGCAGCAGGTTGAGCGACACATAACCAGGTGCCGCGGCACTGGCGAAGTTGCCCAGGGCAAAGACCAGCATCAGGGCCATCAGAAGGGTCCGCCGTTCCCAGGTGGCTGCGGCCACGGCCAGCACGGGCGCTCCGAACACGACGCCCATCGCATAGGCGCTGATCACGTGGCCGGCCTGGGGGATGGTGACCCCGATGTTCTGCGCCACTTCGGGCAAGAGGCCCATGATGACGAACTCACCGGTGCCGATGGCGAAAGCGCCGAGAGCCATCGCCACGATGGCCCAGCCGCTGCGGAATGAAGAAGACGAGGAGCCGGAGGAGGCAGGGGTGTTCACGTTCAGGCGGCTGCTGGACAGCCCAGAAGGGGGCCGCCGATATTGGCACGGGCCGTCTGAAGGCGTAAAAAAACCAAGGGAAAACCCTTGGTTTCAAGAGGTTGCCAGCGAGCCGGCCAGGGGCTGCGCTGGCGAGGTGGTCAGGAGAAGAAATCCTTGGCCTTCTCGAACCAGCCTTTGTCGTTCGGGCTGTGCTTGTGGCCACCTTTCTTGAACGATTCGTCCAGTTCCTTGAGCAGCTTGCGCTGGTGTTCGGTCAGCTTCACCGGCGTTTCCACCGCCACGTGGCAGTACAGGTCGCCGGGGTAGCTGCTGCGCACGCCCTTGACGCCCTTGCCGCGCAGGCGGAAGGTCTTGCCGCTCTGGGTGCCTTCGGGCAGGTCGATGGTGGCTTTGCCTTGCAGCGTGGGCACATCGATCTCGCCGCCCAGGGCCGCTGTGGTCATGCTCACCGGCACCTGGCAGTGCAGGTCATCGCCCTCGCGTTCGAAGATCTCGTGCTTGCGCAGGCGGATCTCGATGTAGAGGTCGCCGGCCGGGCCGCCGTTCTGGCCCGGTTCGCCGTTACCGGTGGAGCGGATGCGCTGGCCGTCGTCGATACCCGCGGGGATCTTGATCTCCAGCGTCTTCTGCTTCTTGATCTTGCCCTGGCCGTGGCAGGTGCCGCAGGGGTCGGGAATGATCTTGCCGCTGCCGTGGCAGTGCGGGCAGGTCTGTTGCACGCTGAAGAAGCCCTGGCGCATCTGCACGACGCCTTGTCCGTGGCAGGTGGAGCAGGTCTTGGCGCTGGTGCCGGGCTTGGCGCCGCTGCCGCTGCAGGTTTCGCAGTCTTCCCAGGAGGGGATGCGGATCTGCGTTTCCTTGCCCTGGGCGGCTTCCTCAAGCGAAATTTCCATCGCGTAGGAGAGGTCGGCGCCGCGGTAGACCTGGCGCCCACCGCCGCCCCGGCGGGAGCCGCCGAAGATGTCCCCGAAGATGTCGCCAAAGGCTTCGCCGAAACCGGCAAAACCTTCGGCACCGGGTCCGCCGGGGCCGCGCATGTTCGGGTCGACGCCGGCGTGGCCGTACTGGTCGTACGCCGCTTTCTTCTGCGGGTCCGACAGCATCTCGTAGGCCTCTTTGACCTCCTTGAATTTCTCTTCGGCCTCCTTGGCGGCATCACCCTGGTTGCGGTCCGGGTGGTACTTCATCGCCAGCTTGCGGTAGGCCTTCTTGATCTCGTCGTCGGAGGCGTTCTTGGGCACGCCCAGCACTTCGTAAAAGTCGCGTTTGGCCATGGTCGTCTTGCGTGGTGCGTGAGGGGGTTGCGATTGAGCGCGAACGCCGCGTCAGGTTGCCCCGACGCGGCGGTGGTTGGTCAGCCGGGGCGGCCGATCAGCCCTTCTTCACTTCCTTGACTTCGGCGTCCACGATGTCGTCGTCTTGGGCATTGGACGAGGCACCGGCGCTGGCCTGTTCGGCACCACCGGCGGCACCCGCCGTGGCAGCGGCTTCTGCCTGGGACGCGGCGTAGACCTTCTCGCCCAGCTTCTGGCTGGCGGTCATCAGGGCCTCGGTCTTGGCGTCGATGGCGGCCTTGTCGTCGCCCTTGATGGCTTCTTCCAGGTCCTTGACCGCGGACTCGATGGCCTCCTTCTCGGCCGCCTCGAGCTTGTCACCGTGTTCGCCCAGGCTCTTCTTGACACTGTGCACCGAGGCTTCGGCCTGGTTGCGGGCCTGCACCAGCTCGACCTTCTTGTGGTCTTCGGCGGCGTTCAGCTCGGCGTCCTTGACCATCTGCTGGATCTCGGCCTCGGACAGGCCGGAGTTCGCCTTGATGGTGATCTTGTTTTCCTTGCCGGTGCCCTTGTCCTTGGCGCCCACGTGCAGGATGCCGTTGGCGTCGATGTCGAAGGTCACTTCGATCTGCGGCATGCCGCGCGGTGCGCTGGGGATGCCTTCGAGGTTGAACTCGCCCAGCAGCTTGTTACCCGAGGCGATTTCACGCTCGCCCTGGAACACCTTGATGGTCACGGCCGGCTGGTTGTCCTCGGCGGTCGAGAAGACCTGCGAGAACTTGGTCGGGATCGTGGTGTTCTTGGCGATCATCTTGGTCATGACGCCGCCCATGGTCTCGATGCCCAGACTCAGCGGGGTCACGTCCAGCAGCAGCACGTCCTTGCGGTCGCCGGAGAGCACCTGGCCCTGGATGGCGGCGCCGACGGCCACGGCTTCGTCGGGGTTGACGTCACGGCGCGGTTCCTTGCCGAAGAATTCCTTGACCTTGTCCTGCACCTTGGGCATGCGGGTCTGGCCGCCGACCAGGATCACGTCGTCGATGTCACCGACGCTGATGCCGGCGTCCTTGATGGCGGTGCGGCAGGGCGCGATGGAGCGCTCGATCAGCTCTTCCACCAGGGCTTCCAGCTTGGCGCGGGTCAGCTTGATGTTCAGGTGCTTCGGGCCGGTGGCATCGGCCGTGATGTAGGGCAGGTTGATGTCGGTCGCGGCCGAGCTGGACAGCTCGATCTTGGCCTTTTCGGCGGCTTCCTTCAGGCGCTGCAGGGCCAGCACGTCCTTGGACAGGTCCACGCCCTGTTCCTTCTTGAACTCGCCGATGATGAAGTCGATGATGCGTTGGTCGAAGTCTTCGCCGCCCAGGAAGGTGTCGCCGTTGGTCGACAGCACTTCGAACTGCTTCTCGCCATCGACGTCGGCGATCTCGATGATGGACACGTCGAAGGTGCCACCGCCCAGGTCGTACACGGCGATCTTGCGGTCGCCCTTTTCGCTCTTGTCCAGGCCGAAGGCCAGGGCCGCGGCAGTGGGTTCGTTGATGATGCGCTTGACGTCCAGGCCGGCGATGCGGCCGGCGTCCTTGGTGGCCTGGCGCTGGGCGTCGTTGAAGTAGGCCGGCACCGTGATCACGGCTTCAGTGACGGGCTCGCCCAGGTAGTCCTCGGCGGTCTTCTTCATCTTGCGCAGGATGTCGGCCGAGACCTGCTGGGCCGACAGCTTCTTGCCGCGCACTTCCACCCAGGCGTCGCCGTTGTCGGCGGGCACGATGGAATAGGGCATCAGGTCGATGTCCTTCTGCACTTCCTTTTCGGTGAACTTGCGGCCGATCAGGCGCTTGATCGCGTACAGCGTGTTCTTCGGGTTGGTCACGGCCTGGCGCTTGGCGGATGCGCCGACCAGCACCTCGCCGTCTTCCTGGTACGCCACGATCGAGGGCGTGGTGCGTGCACCTTCGCTGTTCTCGATCACCTTGGTGGTGTTGCCTTCCATGATGGACACGCAGCTGTTGGTCGTGCCCAGGTCAATGCCGATGATTTTTCCCATGATGTGTGGCTCCTGCGAAAGGAATGTTTGAATTGTTGAAGAGGTGTGGATAACTCTGGGGATTTCAAGTGGGCAGTCTGTGCGGACCGGCCACGAAAGCCCCTTTTTTATTTGGGTGCGGCGACGGTGACCAGGGCTGGGCGCAACACGCGCTCGGCGATCAGGTAGCCCTTTTGCAGCACATTGACGACCGTGTTGGTTTCCTGGTCGGCCGGGACCATGCTGATGGCCTGGTGCTGGTGCGGATCGAATTTGCTGCCCTGCTCGGGCGCGATGGCCACCACCTTGTTGCGCGCCAGCGCGCTTTGCAACTGCTTGAGCGTGGCTTCGGCACCTTCGCGCACCTGCTGAACGGTCGCTTCCTGCACGGCCAGGCCGGCTTCGAGGCTGTCGAGCACGGGCAGCAGGCTTTCGGCAAAGCTCTCCAGCGCGAACTTGCGGGCCTTGGCGATTTCGTCGTCGGCGCGGCGGCGGGCGTTTTCAGATTCTGCTTTGGCCCGCAGGTACTGGTCGGCCAGGTCGGCGTTCTTCGCCTTCAGGTCGGCCAACTCGTTGGTCAGCGCGGCCAGCGCATCGGCTTCACCGATGGCTGCCTGGGGCTCGGCGGCGCTGTCCGCGGCCTGGGGCGCGGTGGCGGACGGATCGATGGTGGGCGTGGTTCCCTCGGCTGGCGTGTTTTCTGGGCTCATGGGCGGTTCGGATGGTGCGGTGGCTTTGAACCACCGGTTGAAGACAGACATGATCGAGTGCCGGCAAGGGCCGACAACCTCCCGTGCGCGCTACTTGGGGGCATCGGCACGGAATTCAAGAGGCGGCCGCAAGGCGTTCAGCCCGCCGGGCGACAATGCGGGCTTTTGAGAACCCAACCCGCAGGAGACGACCCGATGAAACTGATCCGCCATGGCCTTCGCGGCGCTGAAAAACCCGGTCTGATCGATGCCAGCGGCACGCTGCGCGACCTCTCGGGCGTGGTGCCGGACATTGCCGGCACCGTGCTGGGACGCGATTCTATGCGCCGTCTGGCCGCGCTGGACCCGGCCGCGCTGCCGGCGTTGCCGACCGACACGCGCCTGGGCGCCTGTGTGGGGGCGGTGGGCAACGTGGTGTGTATCGGGCTCAACTACGCGGACCACGCGGCCGAGGCCGGCCTGAAAGCGCCGGGCCAGCCCATCGTGTTCAACAAGCACAGCGGTGCCATCAGCGGCCCGGCCGACGAGGTGTGGCTGGCGCCGGGCTCTACCAAGCTGGACTGGGAGGTCGAGCTGGGGGTGGTCATCGGCGAACCCGCGTTCCGGATCAGCGAGGCCGAGGCCCTGGACGTGGTGGCGGGCTACTGCCTGGTCAATGACGTGTCCGAACGCGCCTACCAGATCGAGTACGAAGGTCAGTGGACCAAGGGCAAGAGCTACCCCACCCACTGTCCCATCGGCCCCTGGCTGGTCACGCCCGATGAACTGGGTGATCCGCAGGCCGTGGACCTGTGGCTGGACGTGAACGGCCAGCGCCGCCAGACCGGCAGCACCCGCACCATGATCTTCGGCGTGGCCCGGATCGTCAGCTACCTCAGCCAGTTCATGGCCCTGCAGCCGGGCGACGTGATCCCCACCGGCACGCCGCCGGGCGTGGGCATGGGGCAGAAACCGCCGGTGTTCCTGCAGGTGGGCGACGTGATCACGCTGGGTGGTGCCGGCCTGGGGCAGCAGCGCCAGACCGTGGTGCCCACGCCCGGGCGCTGAGCGCTGTTTGGCCCGGCCGGCGTGGCGTCAGGCGCGGGCCTGGGCACCCAGGGCCGCGTGCACGGCAGGGCTGCTGGAGCGGGCCTGCTGCTGCGACCACTTGTGGGCGAAGGGCCGCACTTCGGCCAGCCGCCGCGCGAGCTCGGCCCCTTGCGAGGTGAGGCGGTAGCCGTCGCCGCCGTGGTCCAGCAGCCGCGCGGCGCGCAACTGCTTGAGGCGGGTGTTGAGGGTGTTGGGCGTGACGCCGCCCACACTGTCCTGCAGCAGCCGGAAAGTCTGGGGATGCCCGTCGCTCAGGGCCCAGATCACGCGCATGGCATAGCGCGATTCCAGCAGGTTGAACAACTGGCTCACGGCCGCCTGGTCTTTGGAATGCATGGATGTCTCCTGTCCGGCCCGCTTTCTTGTGTTCCGGTGCAGGCCTGCATGCAATATACGACCAAGCAGCGCCAGTCGCTAGCACTTTGCTAGCTGCGTTGACATGGCGTGTGTGGCGGCAATGCCAAGGCTCCGGGCTTTCCCGGATTGCATGGCCGTGGACTCAGGCGCGGTAGACGCGGCGCAGCAGCGACTTGAGCGTGTCGAGCTCTTCGTCCGAGAGCCGGCTGCCCACATCGGATTCGAGCTGGGTTGCGGTGAGTTGCGCGTTCTTCTGCAGCCGCTTGCCGGCGGGCGAGAGGTGCAGGCCCTGGGCGCGCCGGTCGGTGGGGTGCGGGCGCCGCTCGATCAGGCCACGCTGGTCCAGCGACTTGATCATGCCGACCAGATTCGGCGGCAGGATGTCCAGCGCCGCACAGACCTGGCGCGAGGTGATGCCCGGGTTGTGCGCGATCAGGGTGAGCACCGAAAAGTCGACCGGGCGCAGGCCGTAGGGGGCCATGCGGCGCAGGAACACGGTGATGACCGCCAGCGCCGCCCGCCGGGCGTTGTAGCCGAGCAGGGTTTCGAGGTAGGACGTGTCGATACCGGTGCCGGCCTCTGCCACCACCGCTTCGGGGGCGACAGCGGCTTTGCGCGGGCCCCGGGGGCGGCGCAGGGTGTTGGCAACGGATGGGGCGGTCATGGCGCAAGCATAACGGGTGGCATCGGCGTTACCGCCGCTCAGGCGCTGGCCAGGGTCTGCGCCATCATGGACAGCCGCATGTCGAATTCCGGCCAGACCCAGCGCCAGAACCCCTGGTGGGCCGTCTGCCAGCGTGGCGTGTCGGCGCCGGGTGTGGCAGCGATGCGGGCCCAGCCCCAGGCCATCAGCAGCATGGCCGTGGCACGCAGGAAGTCGTCGGCCAGCCAGTGCGGCAGGTCGGCTGCGGCGCCATCGGCCTGGGTGGCGGGCACCAACTGTTCGCGCACGAAGTGGGCGAAGCGGTCGATTTCGCCGCGCACGCGCGCCGAGTTGGCGTCGCCGTCGGGCAGTTCGGCCGACAGGTCCTTCAGCAGGGCTTGCAGCGCGCCGCCGCCGTCGGGCAGGGTTTTGCGCAGCAGCAGGTCGATGGCCTGGATCTCATTGGTGCCTTCGTAGATCATGGCCACGCGCGAGTCGCGCACGATTTGCTCGATGCCCCATTCGCGCACGAAACCGTGGCCGCCGAAGACCTGCAGGCAGGCGCTGGCGCCGTGGAAGGCCTGGTCGGTCCAGGCGGCCTTGAGCACGGGGGTGACGAGCGTGCACCAGCGGTTGGCCCGCGCCTGGCGGGCGGGGTCGCTGTGGTGCTTGATGACGTCGAGCTCCAGCGCGGTGCGGTAGGCGATCACACGGCCGGCATCGATCCAGGCGCGCTGCGCGTCGAGGATGCGGCGCATTGCCGGGTGCTGTTCGATCAGGTCCGCCTCGCCAGCCTTGGCGGCGCCGCCTGGGGCGCGCATCTGGCGGCGTTCCTTCGAATAGGCGTCGGCCTTCTGCCAGGCCGCTTCGAGCAGGCCCACGCCTTGCAGGCCGACATGCAGCCGGGCCGCGTTCATCATCACGAACATGGCGTTCAGGCCCTTGCCGGGCTCGCCGACGATCCAGGCGGCGGCCTCGTCGAAACGCATCACGCAGGTGGGGCTGCCGTGCAGGCCCATCTTTTCTTCGATGCGCTCGCACACCACGGCGCTGCGCGTGCCGTCGGCGTAAAACTTGGGCACCAGGAACAGCGACAGGCCCTTGGGGCCGGGCGGGGCGTCGGGCAGGCGCGCGAGCACCAGGTGCACGATGTTGTCGGTCAGGTCGTGTTCGCCGCCCGAGATGAAGATCTTCGTGCCGCTGAGGGCGTAGCGGCCCTCGGGGTCGTTGGCCAGCGGCACGGCCTTGGTGCGGCACAGGCCGAGGTCGGAGCCGGCGTGCGGTTCGGTCAGGCACATGGTGGCCAGCCATTCGCCGGTGGCCACCTTGGCGAGAAACTGCGCCTTCAGCGCATCGGACGCGTGGTGCTTGATGCACTCGTAGGCGCCGTGCAACAGACCGGGCGCCATGGTCCAGCCGTGGTTGGCCGCGCTCAGCCATTCGTAGAGCATGGCCTCCAGCGCAGCGGGCAGGCCCTGCCCGCCGTCTTCCGGTGCCGAGGACAAGGCGGGCCAGCCAGCTTGCCAGAAGGCCTGGTAGGCGTCGCGGAACCCGGGCGGCATGGTCACGGCACCCGCCTTCCACTGGGCCCCGATTTCGTCACCGTCGCGATTGAGCGGGGCCACCACCTCACCCACGAACTTGCCCGCCTCTTCGGCGACCTGGCGGATCAGGTCGGGGTCGGCGTTGTCGGCCAGGGCGGGCAGGGCTGCGAGCGTTTCGGGCGCGCGCAGCACGTCGAGGAGGATGAAGCCGGTGTCGGCGGCGTTGGGCTGGAAGGCGTTCATGCAGGTCAGTCTTTTTTGCGGGCGCTGCCCAGATAGGTTTCGATCACGCGCGGGTCGTTGGCGAGCTGGTCGGCAGGCCCCTGCGCGCTGAGTTCGCCCATTTCGAGCACGTAGCCGTGATCGGCCACCTGCAGCGCGGCGCGCGCATTCTGTTCCACGAGCACGATGGTCACGCCGGTCTGGCGCAGGCTCTGGATGATGGAGAAGATCTCGCGCACGATCAGCGGCGCCAGGCCCAGGCTGGGTTCGTCGAGCATGAGCAGGTCGGGGCGGGCCATCAGCGCGCGTCCCACGGCCAGCATCTGGCGCTCGCCCCCCGAGAGCGTGCCGGCCAGCTGCACGCGCCGCTCTTTCAGGCGCGGAAAGAGGTCGTACACGTCGTCCAGGCGGGCGCGCCACTGGGCGTTGCCGATGCGCATCTGGCGGAAGCCGCCCAGCAGCAGGTTGTCTTCCACCGGCATGGAGCCGAACAGCTCGCGTTTTTCGGGCACCAGGGCGATGCCTTGCATGACGCGCTCTTCGAGCGTGAGCGTGCCGATGTCCTGGCCGTTGAACTCGATGAGGCCCTTGCCGGGCAGGATGCCCATGAGGGTGTTGAGCAGGGTCGACTTGCCGGCGCCGTTGGGGCCGATCACGGTGATCACGCTGCCCTTGTCGGCGCGCAGGCCGATGCCGTGCAGCACCTCCGCCTTGCCGTAGCCGGCGCGCAGGTCCTTGACGTGAAGAATCGGGGTGTTCATCAGTGTTCCGTTCCGAGGTAGGCGGCGCGCACCTTCGGGTCTTGCTGGATCTGTTCGGGCGTGCCTTGCGTGAGCAGGGTGCCGAACTCCATCACCACGAGGTGGTCGCAGACCTGCATGACCAGGTCCATGTCGTGTTCCACGAGCAGGATGCTCATGCCTTCGTCGCGCAACTGGCGCAGCACCCCGGCCAGGGCCTGCTTTTCCTTGTGGCGCAGGCCGGCGGCAGGTTCGTCCAGCAGCAGCAGGGCCGGGTCGGCGCACAGCGCGCGCGCGATTTCCATCAGGCGCTGCGGACCCATGGCCAGGTTGCCGGCCTGTTCGTGCAGGTACTCGCCCATGCCGATGCGTTCGAGCTGGCGCTGCGCTTCGCGGAACAGACGCCGCTCCTCGTCGCTGTTGGTGCGGATCATGGCCGCGGCGACGCCCTTGTGGCCCCGGGTGTGGGCGCCCAGCGCCACGTTCTCCAGCACCGTCATGTCGGGAATCATCTTGACGTGCTGGAAGGTGCGCGAGACGCCCTCGCGGGCGATGGCGCGTGCTGGCAGACCGCTGACGCGGCGGCCCCGGTAGCTGACCGTGCCGCTGGTGAGCGAGAGCACCCCGGTGATGAGGTTGAAGGTGGTCGATTTGCCGGCACCGTTGGGGCCGATCAGGCCAACGATCTGGCCGGCGCGGATCTGGAAGCTGATGTCGTTGACGGCGGTCAGTCCCCCGAACTGCTTGCGGATGCGGTCCACGTCCAGCACCAGCTCACCCAGAGCGGGTTTGTTCCGTTCAGGCAACGGCGCAGCCTGCTGCCAGTCGACGGCGCGCGGACGGCGGGGCAGCTTCTTTTCGACCATGGACCACAGGCCGTCGGGCAGGTACTTGAGCACCAGCACCAGCATGACGCCGAACACGATCACCTCGTAGCTGCCGCTGGTGCCGAGCAGCCGCGGCAGCAGCACCTGCAATTGGTCGTCCATCAGCTTGATGAGACCTGCGCCGACGAAGGCACCCCAGACGTAGTTGACGCCACCGACCACCGACATGAACAGGTACTCGATGCCCATCTTCAGGCCGAAGGCCGACGGGTTCACGGTGCGCTGGAAATGCGCCAGCAGCCAGCCCGCGACCGACGCGGACAGCGCGGCCAGCACGAAGATCGTGACCTTGTAGCGGAAGGTGCTGATGCCCATGGCTTCGGCCATCTGCGGGCCGCTCTTGATGGCGCGGATGGCGCGGCCGGCGCGCGAGTCCAGCAGGTGCAGCAAGGCGGCCGCAAAGGCCAGCAGGATGAACCAGGTGAGCACGAAGAAGGCGCGGCCCTGGCCGATGTCGAAGTTGCCGATGCTCAGGCTCTGGATGCCCAGCAGGCCATCGTATTTGCCCAGCGCGTCCAGGTTGCCCATCAGGTAGTACAGCGACAGGCCCCAGGCGATGGTGGCCAGCGGCAGGTAGTGGCCCGACATGCGCAGCGTGATCACGCCGACCACGAGCGCGCTGGCAGCGGTGAGCACCATGCCGATGAACAGCGTGATCCACGGCGAGACACCGAGGTTGAGCGTGAGCCAGGCTGTGGTGTAGGCGCCGATGCCCACGAAGGCCGCCTGGCCGAAAGAGGTGAGACCGCCCACACCGGTGAGCAGCACCAGGCCCAGCGCCGTCATGGCGTACATGCCGATGTAGTTGAGCTGGGTGATCCAGAAGTCGGGCAGCGGCAGCACGGCCACCAGCGGCACGGCGGCTGCCAGCACGAGCAGGCCGAGGGATTGGGGTTTCAGGGCCATGGAATCAATGCTCCTCGTCGGCGTTGTGGCCGTAGATCGACCGCACCAGCAGCACCGGCAGGATGAGTGTGAACACGATCACTTCCTTGAAGGCGCTGGCCCAGAAAGAGCCGAAAGCCTCGATCACGCCCACGAAAGCGGCCGCGATGAGGGCGCCCGGGTAGCTCGACAGGCCGGCGGCGACGGCCGCCACGAAGCCCTTGAGGCCGATCAGGAAGCCCGAGTCGTAGAACACGGTGGTGGTGGGCCCGATCAGCAGGCCCGAGAGCGCGCCGATGAAGGCCGCCATGGTCAGCGTGAGCTGGCCGGAGGCGTGGGTCGAGATGCCCATCAGGCGGGCACCGGTGCGGTTGACCGCGGTGGCGCGCAGCGCCTTGCCGCGCAGCGTGCGCTCGAAATACAGCCACAGCAGCACGATCAGCGCGATGGCGGTCAACCCGATGATGATGGTCTGGCCCGAGATCGCGACCGGGCCGAGGTTGAAGCGGTCGTCCCAGAAGCTGGGGTTGCGGAAGCCCTCGGCGCCGAAGAACAGCAGGCCCAGGCCGGTGAGGGCGAAGTGCACGCCCACCGAAACGATCAGCAGCACCAGCGGGGTCGCGCTCTCCAGCGACTGGTAGGCCACGCGGTAGACCAGCGGACCATACACGGTGACGATGGCCACGCTCATGGCGGCCTGGGCCAGCAGCGGCCACTGCTGCGGGGCGGCCCAGATCGCCAGCAGGCTCACGGCCACCGGCGCGGCCAGGGTCTTGAGGGCGGCCTTGAGGGCGATCGGCAGGCTGCGGTGGTGCTGCCAGCGCGAGAACAGTTCCATGACTGCGGCCACGCTGGCCAGCAACAGCAGCAGCCAGACGGTGCCCGGCACCTTGCCGGTCTGGAAGATGGCCAGGGTGAGGGCGCCATAGGCGACGAACTCCCCCTGGGGAATGAAGATGATGCGTGTGACCGTGAAGACGAGCACCGTGGCCAGCCCGAGCAGGGCGTACACGGCACCGTTGGTCAGGCCGTCCAGCAGCAGGATGCTGGCGATCGTGGAGTCCATGGGAGGGCCTTGTCAGTCTGGAGAAACCCGGGCCGGTCATGCGCGGCAGGCAGGAGCTGCGCATGACCGGCCCGGGCAGGGGCCGGAAGGGGCGGGTTTATTCGACCTTGAACTTGCCGTCGACCACCTTGAGCATCACGCCGGTTTCCAGCGTGTAGCCCCAGTGGTCGGCCGGAGTCCAGTTCATGACGCCGTGCGAGAACACGGTGCGGCCCATGGTTTCCATGGTGTCGCGCAGCGCAGCGCGGAACTCGGGCGTGCCGGGCTTGGCCTTCTTCAACGCCACCGGGAGGATCTTCTCCAGCACCACCTGGGCGTCGTAGGCGTGACCCGCGAACTGGTTGCGCGAGTTCGGACCGTAGGCCTTTTCGTACTTCTGCACGAAGTCGATCGCGACCGGCTTGGACGGGTGCTTGTCGGGCAGTTGCTCGGCAATCACCGCCGGGCCGGACACCACGAAAGCGCCTTCGACCGACTTGCCGCCGACGCGCATCAGATCCTGGGTGGCGGCCGCGTGGGTCTGGTAGATCTTGCCCTTGAAGCCGCGCTCGACCATGGCCATGTGCGGCATGGCGGCGCCACTGCCGGAAGCGACGATCAGCACCGCATCGGGGTTGGAGGCCGTGATCTTCAGGGCCTGCGGCGTCACGCTGGTGTCGGTGCGGGCGAAGCGCTCGGTGGCGATGATCTTGATGCCGGCCTTGTCCAGCAGCGGGGTGATTTCCTTGAGCCACTGTTCGCCGTAGGCGTCGGTGTAACCCAGGAAGCCGATGGTCTTGACGCCCTGTTCCTTCATGTGTTCCACAACGGCGTGGCCCATCACGGTGTTGGACTGGGGCAGGCGGAACAGCCACTTGTCCTTGCCGGCGGGCACGCCCACGGGCGAGCCGGCCAGTTGCACGGTGCCGGCTTCCGACGCGATGTCGGTCATGGCCGCAGCCACGGCCGTGATGCTGGAGCCGATGATCATGTCGACCTTGTCTTCGGTCACGAAGCGGCGGGCGTTGGCAGCGCCCTTGCCCGGGTCGGTGGCGTCATCGAGGATGATCAGTTGCACCTTCTCGCCGGCGATGGTGGACGGGAACAGCTTGAACTGGTTCTGCATCGGGATGCCCAGGCCGGAGCCCGGGCCGGTCAGCGAGATGCTCACGCCGATCTTCACGTCGGCTTGGGCAGCGGAGGCTGCCAGCGCCGTGACGGCCACGGCGATCAGGGTCTTGAAAGTCTTCATGCTCTATGTCTCCAGGGTGGTGGTTGCGGACTCGGGGAAAAGCCGCCTCAGCCGCCGCACAGGGCGCGGATGTCGGCGGGAATGGGGATCGCCTTGATGCGGTCCGGGTTGGCCGGATCGCGCATGCAGAACGCGCGGGTCTCGGTGCCTTCGCAGAGCACCGTGTCGCCACGCATGACCACATGTCGGTGAATCAGCACCTTCTCGCGCCACTCGGTGACGCTGGTGTGGACCTGGAGCCGTTCGCCATAGGTGGCGGGCTTCATAAACTTGGTGTGGATTTCCAGCAGCGGCGTGCCGATGATCCCGGTGGTCTTGGACAGCTCGCGCCAGGGCGGCACACCGCACTGGACGAAAAAGTTCAGCGACGAGGCGTCCATCCACTTGCTGAAATTGGGAAAGAAGACGATGCCGGCGGGATCGCAATCCCCGAACATCACTTCGACTTCATACACAACGGTTTTTGACATACATACCCAGATCGAAAATCGGCGCGAAACACGCTGGCCCGGGGCGCAGCGGAGCGGGCTTTGCCACACCGCCTGCGTCGCCCCCGGAGGCGGTGACGCCGCCGGAGGGGGTTACCGGGGAGCCATTCGCAGCGCGCCATCCAGCCGGATCACCTCGCCATTGAGGTGGCCATTGCTGACGATATGCGTGGCGAGTTGGGCAAACTCTTCGGGTTTACCCAGGCGTTGCGGGAAGGGAATGCTTTTGGCCAGCGATTCCTGCACCGGCTCGGGCAGGGTCTTCATCAGCGGCGTGGCGAACAGGCCGGGCGCGATGGTGCAGACACGGATGCCGTATTGCGCCAGGTCGCGTGCCATGGGCAGGGTCATGCCGACCACGCCGCCCTTGGACGCGCTGTAGGCCTGCTGGCCGACCTGGCCGTCGAAGGCGGCGACGCTGGCGGTGAACACCATCGCGCCGCGCTCGCCGTCTTCCATCGGGTCGAGCTTGGCGCAGGCTGCGGCGAACAGGCGCGCAGCGTTGTAGGTGCCGATGAGGTTGACGTTGACCACCTTGGCAAAGTCTTCCAGCGGTGCGGCGTTGCCGTCCTTGCCGATCACGCGCTTGGCCGTGCCGATACCGGCGATCTGCATCAGGATGCGTGCCGGGCCATGGGCCGCGGCCGCCGTATCGATGGCGGCTTGCATGCTTTCGGGGTTGCTCACGTCGCAGCGGATGGCCACGCCGCCGATCTCGCCCGCCACGCGCTGGGCGTTGTCGAGGTTGAGGTCGAGCACGGCGACCTTGGCACCCAGCCGGGCGAGTTCGCGGGCGGTGGCCTCCCCGAGGCCGGAGCCGCCGCCGGTGACGAGGGCGGCCTGTCCTTGGATGTTCATGTCAGTTTCCTTCCGGGTTCTCAATGAGGAGGGCGATGCCCTGGCCACCGCCGACGCAGGCGCTGGAAATGCCGTACTTCTTGCCGCTGCGCTGCAGCTCGCGGGCCAGCGTCAGCGTCAGGCGCACACCGGTGGTGGCCAGCGGGTGGCCCAGCGCGATGGCGCCGCCGTTGACGTTGAGCTTGTTGATGTCCATGCCCAGCTCCTTGGCGACCGCGAGGGTCTGGGCGCCCTGGGCTTCGTTGACCTCGAAGCGGGCGATGTCGTCCAGCTTCAGGCCGGTGCGCTCCAGCAGCAGGCGGATCGCCGGCGCCGGGCCGATGCCCATGATTTCGGGGGGCACACCCACCGCAGCGGCGCCGACCACGCGCGCCAGCGGCTTCTTGCCCTGGGCCTTGGCGTAGGCGCCGGAACTCACCACGCAGGCGGCGGCGGCATCGACCAGGGCCGAACTGTTGCCGCCGGTCTGCACGCCGCCGTCGAACACGGGCTTGAGCTTGGCCAGCACCTCGACCGGCGACAGGCGCGGGTGGGTGTCGGTCGCCACTTCGGTGACCTTGCCCTGCAGCCGGATGCCGCGTGTCTGGTAGCCGTCGATCTCGAACTTCTCGGTCACCACCGGCACGATCTCGCCCGCCAGGAACCCGCTTTCCTGGGCCGCCACGGCCTTGGCGAACGAGGCCGACGCAAACGTGTCGACTTCTTCGCGCGTGATGCCGTACTTCTTGGCCAGGTTCTCGGCGGTCTGGATCATGTTGATGCCGGCCGCGGGATCCTTGAGCGCTTCCCACATGTAGTCCTTGAAGCCGACCGGCGCGCCCAGCTTGAAGCCGGTGCGGTGGTCGAAGGCGGCGATGGGGTTGCGCGTCATGCTTTCCGTGCCCACCACCAGCGCCGCGTCGCAGGCGCCGCCCTGGATGTGTTCACCGGCCTGGCGGAAAAGCTCGAAGCCGGTGCCGCAGATGCGCTGCGCCATGATGGCGGGCACCTCGACCGGCACGCCGGCGTACAGGCCGATGTGGCGCGGCAGGAAGAACTGGTCGAAGTCGCCGGGCGCCATGTTGCCGGTGACCACCGAGCCGATCTCGCTCGGGGCGATGCCGGCACGCGCGAGCGCAGCGCGCGCGGCCTTGATGCCCAGGTCGGTCGGCGAGATGTGGCCCAGCGCGCCGCAGTAGTCGACCATCGGCGTGCGCACGCCGTCGACGATCACGACGTCCTCGAATGCTGTGAAGAAACCTCGTTGTGTCATGGCTGGGTCCTTTCCACCCGTTCGTATCGCTTTGCCGTGTCCGCCGCGTGCAGAGGCCTGGCGCCGCCGGCCTGTCGGCATGGCTGTGGAGGCCGTGCCGGTGATGGCGGGGTCAGATGTTCGGTTTGAGGATGTAGTGCAACTCGTCAGCGTGCAGCTTGGCCACGGTGTCGGCCCGGTGGCTGAGCACCGAACGCTGGTTGATCGAGCCCTTGTCGGTGATCTCGCCGCGGTCGATGGTGGGGGGATCGGCCAGCAGGCACAGGCGCGCAATGCGGTTGGCGCTGCCGGTGGCGGAGCGGGCCAGTTCGTTGACCACGGTCTGGAAATGGGCCAGCACACCCGGCGCGTCGAGCACGTCGTGCAGCGAGGCATCGGCCGGCAGGCCGCTGAGCTGGCGCACGGCGGCCGTGGGGAAGACCATGGCGCCGACTTCTTTCATGTTCAGGCCGGTCAGCACCACGTCCTGCACATAGGGCGCGCCGGCCGCGATGATCTTCGCGCGCAGCGGACCCACGCTCACGAAGGTGCCGGTGGCGAGTTTGAAGTCTTCGGCAATGCGACCGTCGAATTTCAGGCCCTGGTGCACGTCGGTCTCGTCGATCCACTTGACGGCATCGCCGGTCTTGAAGAAGCCTTCTTCGTCGAAGGCTTCGGCGGTTTCGGCCGGCATGCGCCAGTATCCCGGGGTGATGTTGGGACCGCGGTAACGCACTTCGGTCTTGCCGTCGATGTCCACCAGCTTGAGGTCCAGGCCCGGCGTGGGCAGGCCCAGGTCGCCGGCCTTCACGTTCGGGTTGGTCACGAAGATGCCGAACGGGCCCGATTCCGTCATGCCCAGGCCGGTGCTCATCACGATGCGCTCGCCGATTTCGCGCTCCTGGCTTTCGAAGAGGCTGTCCCACACGGGCTGGGCCAGGGCGGCGCCCGCATAGAAGAACATCTGCACCCGCGACAGCAGCGTCTTGCGCAGCAGGTCGTCGGTCTTCATGGCGTTGGCAATGGCTTCGAACCCGGTGGGCACATTGAAGTACACCGTGGGCGCGATCTCGCGCAGGTTGCGCAGGGTTTCCCCGATCAGGGCCGGCGTCGGCTTGCCGTCGTCGATGTACATGGAGCCACCGTGGTAGATCACCATGCCGAAGTTGTGGTTGCCGCCGAAGGTGTGGTTCCAGGGCAGCCAGTCGACCAGCACCAGGTTGCCTTCGCCCAGGACGGGCATTGACTGCGTCATTTGCTGCTGGTTGGCGCACCACATGCGCTGGGTGTTGATCACCGCCTTGGGCATCTTGGTCGAGCCGGAGGTGAACAGGAATTTGGTGATGGTGTCCGGGCCGGTGGCGGCCATTGCTGCGTCGACGGCGTCGGTCGGCTCGGTCTCGAGCAGCGCGGCGAACGAGGTGGTGGCCCGACCAGGCACCGTGCCTTCGGTGGCGACCAGTTCGACGTCGCTGTCCAGCGTGGCGAGCATGGCCCGGCTGTAACGGTTGGCGTCGCTGGCGAAGACCAGGCCCGGGGTCAGCGTCTTGACCACGTGGCGGAGCTTGTCGAAGTCCTGGCTGATGAGCGAATAGGCCGGCGACGTCGGGCAGTAGGGGATGCCGGCGTACACGCAGCCCAGCGCCAGCAAGGCATGTTCGAGGTCGTTCTCGCTGAGGATGAGCACTGGGCGCTCGACCGACAGACCCCGGTCGATCAGACCCTGACCGATACGGCGCGCGGCGTCCAGCGCCTGCGCGAAGCTGATGTGTTTCCAGTCACCGCTGCTGCCATCGGCCTGCTTCACGCGGCGCGCGAACAGCGTGCGCCCGGGTTCGGTGCGGGCCCAGTGGACGAGGCGGTCGGTGATGCGCTCGGGAAAGGCGTCGAGCGCCTGGTCGGCGCGCAGATAGTGGACGCCGGGGCTGCCGTCGCGCAGGGTGGCGCGCGTGACGCCGAACTTCAGAGGGCGGTATTTCGCTGTCGTGCTCATGTCTCTCTCGGGTCAACGGGTGTCGGGCGCTGCCGGTCTGCCGCCGGCTTGGCTCGTGGATACAGAAAGATCAGTCCTTGCTGACCTTGGCCGCCTTGCCTTCCAGGAAAGCGCGCACGCGGGCCTTGGCTTCGGGGGCCGACTGGGCGATCGCGGCCATCATGGCTTCGGTCAGGAAGCCGTGGTCGGCCGGCTGTTCGGCGATGCGGGGCAGGGCGTGCATGAGCGCGAAGTTGGTCATGCGGGCGTTGCCGGCGATGCGGGTGGCCAGGTCGATGGCCTTGTCCAGCGACGTGCCTTGCGGCACCACGTACTGCGACAGGCCGATGCGCTCGCCGTCCACCGCGTTGTAGACGCGGCCGGTCAGCATCATGTCGGTCATGCGGGCGGCGCCGATCAGCTTGGGCACGCGCACCGCGCCGCCGCCACCGACGAAGATGCCGCGCGTGCCTTCGGGCAGCGCGTAGAAAGTGCTGTCGTCGGCCACACGGATGTGGCAGGCGCTGGCCAGCTCCAGGCCGCCGCCGACCACCGCGCCGTGCAGGGCCGCGATCACCGGAACGTTGCCTTTTTCCACGCAGTCCAGCGCGGCGTGCCACATGCGCGAGTGGAAGACGCCTTCGCTGGCGTCGCGTTCGCTGAGTTCGGACAGGTCAAGCCCCGCGCTGAAGTGATCGCCTTCGCCGTGGATCACGGCGGCGCGCACGCTGGCGGGCAGGTTCTGGAACACGTCGCGCAGCGACAGGATCAGGCCATCGTTGAGCGCATTGCGCTTGGCCGCGCGGTTGAGCGTGACGATGGCGATTTCCGATTGTTCGCCATGCAGGCGCAGGCGCAGGTCCGGGTTGGAAGGGGTCATGGTCATCAGGGAATGCGGGCTTGTTGGGTGAGGGGATTATTGTTATAAACAATAACCAAATCAAGCAAAGCAGGCACCGATTGCATCGGTGTTTACCCTAGTCCCGGAGACCCCCATGGATCACCAGAACCTGATCGCCATCGACATTCATACCCACGCTGAAGTGAGCTGCTGGAACCCGTTCGACAACTACGGGGAGGAGTACGACCGCGCGGCCGACAAGTACTTCGGCAGCAACCGCCGACCGACCATCGCCGAGACCATCGCCTACTACCGCGAACGCAAGATCGGGCTCGTGATGTTTACCGTCGACAGCGAGTCCAAGCTGGGTCGCCGTCGCATCCCCAACGAGGAGATTGCCCAGGCGGCGCGCGAGAACAGCGACATGATGATGGCCTTCGCCAGCATCGACCCGCACAAGGGGAAAATGGGCGCACGCGAGGCTGAGCGCCTGATCCAGGAAGAAGGCATCAAGGGCTTCAAGTTCCATCCGACGGTGCAGGGCTACCACCCCTACGACAAGATGGCCTGGCCGATCTACGAAGTGATCAATGCGCACAAGCTGCCGGCCATCTTCCACACCGGCCACAGCGGCATCGGTTCGGGCATGCGCTGCGGCGGCGGCCTGCGGCTGGAATACAGCAACCCCATCCACCTGGACGACGTGGCGATCGACTTCCCCGACATGCAGATCGTGATGGCGCACCCCAGCTTCCCGTGGCAAGACGAGGCGCTGTCGGTGGCCACGCACAAGCCCAACGTGTGGATCGACCTCAGCGGCTGGAGCCCGAAGTATTTCCCCAAGCAACTCGTGCAGTACGCCAACACCCTGCTCAAGGACCGCGTGCTGTTCGGCAGCGACTATCCGCTGATCACGCCCGAGCGCTGGATGAAGGACTTCGAAGTGGCCGGCTTCAAACCCGAAGTGATGCCCGGCATCCTCAAGGGCAACGCGGTGCGGCTGCTGGGGCTGGACAAGGGTTGATTCCCGGAGTCGGCTGATCCGCGGCCGTCGCGGCCGTCGCGGCCGTCGCGGCCGTCGCGGCCGTCGCGGCCGTCGCGGCAGGGCGCGCAGTGGGGCCGACCGCTGGCCAACGCCGGCCCGGCTCATTGCGGCTCCGGCTGGCAGGTGGCTTGGACCAAGCGGTTTGTGCATTCCCGGATGCTGCATGCATGCCACGGGCGGTGGGCGCCTGCGCGCTTGAACGTCGCTGTAACAACAGCCGCGAGGCAGGAGATGGGGGGATGTCGAGGGCTTTGGTTCGGGTCGACCTGAAGCTGTGCACTGCCAAGGGTTGTGCACTTCAGGCGCAAGCAACCAGCGGATGGACGGTGGGGTATGCGGGGCTTCCGAGGGTTTACCCCGGGAGGGTGCTTTATTGGCTATTCCTATAATTGGTAGAACCAATAGACCCGGGCCAGAAAGCCAATCGATCAACGATCTGGCAGGGGTGGCCCGAGGAACGGCTTCTCTCAACCCCATCGATTCCTATTTGGAGACTGTCCCATGATGCAACGAAGAACGATCCTGCAGGCCGGTGCCCTCAGCCTGGGAGCACCTGCGCTGACAGGGTTTGCCCAGCCGCGTTTGAAGCTCCGTTTTCACACCTTTCTGCCGCAGCAGTCGACGGGCTGGCGCAATATCGTTCAGCCATGGATCGAACGGGTGGAAAAGGAGTCGGGCGACGCCATCAAGTTCGAGGCCTATCCGGCAATGCAGATGGGCGGAACACCCGCGCAGCTCTTCGACCAGGCTCGGGACGGGGTGGTCGACGTGGCGTGGACATTGCCGGGCAACACACCGGGGCGTTTCCCCCGCATCGAGGTCTTCGAGCTGCCGTTCATGATGAACAACGCGGAACGCACATCGCGGGCGCTCTGGGAGTACATGGAGAAAGAAGCGACCACGGAATTCCGCGAGGTTCAGGCGTTGGCCTTTCACGTGCACAGCCCCGGCGTCATTCACATGCGCAACAAACTGATCAAGCGCCCCGAAGACTTCGCGGGTTCCAAGGTGCGCGGTGCCACCCGACTCGTGACCAAGCTGTTGAGCAATCTGGGGGCCACCCCGGTCGGCATGCCGCTGCCCGCGATTCCGGATGCGCTGAGCAAGGGCGTGATCGATGGCGCGGTGATTCCCTGGGATGCCGCGTACCCGATCAAGGCGCACGAGCTTGCGCCGTTCCACTCCGAATTCGCGCCTGGCGTGAACTCGCTCTACACGGCCGCCTTTGTGTTGGCGATGAACAAGCGGAAGTACCAAGAGATGCCGGACGATCTGCGCAAGGTGATCGACCGGTGCTCGGGCCTGGAGCAGTCCGGTCGCATGGGCGCCGGAACCTTGCTCGGCGATCCGGTGGGCAAGAAGGCGGCTCAGGACCGGGGCAATACCATCCACCAGATCGATGGTGCAGACGCGCAGCAGTTCTATCGCAAGACGGCGCCGGTGGAAGTCGAGTGGATTCAGGAGATGGAAAAGCGCGGGCTGGATGGTCGTTCGCTGGTGCAGAGTGCGCGCCGCCTGATCGAAAAGCAGGGCGTCAAGTCCTGAAGCAGCAGGGCATGGCGCGCGAGCGCGTCATGCCTTTGGCGAGCCCCGGGGTATCGACAAGATCCCCGGGGCTTTCGTTTGGGCGTTGAGAGGCTTCGCACCGGAGGCATGGGCAGGCCGGTGCATGGCCGCCCCGAATCGACAGTCGCCGGCCCCACCGTGGGTTGGCAACCGGGGGCGGGGGTGAAGCAGGGGGTCAGGCGGATCGCATGAAGTCGGCCGCGCGCTCGCCGATCATCATTGAAGGTGCTGCGGTATTGCCCCCCACGATGTTCGGCATGATGGAGGCATCGGCCACTCGCAGGCCCTGGAGGCCGTGCACTTTCAATGTGGCATCGACCACCGCCATCGGATCGCTTGCGGGGCCCATCTTGCAAGTGCCGACAGGGTGGTAGATGGTGGATACCGAGTTGCGGATATAGGCTTCGAGGGCTTCGTCGGAGAGGGCAGCATCGCCAGGGGTCAGTTCCTGGCCGATATACCCGGCGATGGCGGGCATGCCGAGAATGCGTCGCGCCTCGCGCATTCCTTTGATCAGGGTGGCCACGTCGCGCGGATCTTCGAGGAACGCCGGCTCGATGAGGGGCTTCTCGTTGGGGAGGGCCGATTGCAGGCGAACCTGCCCGCGTGTGGATGGCCGCAGGAGACTGACGTGGCACATGAATCCGTGGCGACGCGGCAATGTGCGGGCGCTCTCCTTGAGGCCCACCATGAGCGTGTACTGGATGTCGGGTTCGGCCAGGCCCTCGTCGGTGCGGATGAACCCCCCGGCTTCCGCGGCATTGGACGCCAGCATGCCCTTGCCGCCGAGCAGATAGCGCCAAGGCGCGGCGATGGCACGGGGAGCGGTGCGCCACGTCAATGCATAGGACTCGGCGGAGGGGTTGGTCAGCGCGATGGAAGCGCTGGGGTGGTCCTGGAGATTGCGGCCGACGCCCGGAAGGTCGTGCACGACGGGAATGCCATGCTGCGCCAGGGCGGGTGCATCGCCGACGCCCGATAGCATGAGCAGTTGTGGTGAATTGATCGCTCCGCCGGAAAGCACGACCTCTTCGCTGGCACGCAGATCGAGCGTCTGCCCGTGGCGGTGGATGGAGACACCCACGGCACGGTTGCCGACGAAGAGCACACGGTGTGCGGTCGACTGGTCGAAGACATGAAGATTGGGGCGCGACAATGCAGGGTGCAAGAACGCCCGTGAACTGCTGAGGCGGACGGAGTTCCGCTGGTTGAGCTCGAAGAGGCCGAAGCCATCTTGGATCGCACCATTGAAGTCGTCGTTGCGAGCGTGCCCGGCTTCGCAGGCGGCTTCGACAAAAGCGTGCGAGAGGCGGTGGGGGTCTTTCAGCGGTTGCACATCGAGTTCACCCCCCCGAGCGTGCCATGGGGATGCACCCTGAGACCGGTTTTCGTGCCGGAGAAAGTAGGGCAGCACGTCGTCAAAGCCCCAGCCGTCGTTGCCTTCGGCGAGCCAGCGGTCGTAGTCGTTGCGGTGGCCGCGGATGTAGACGGTGCCGTTCACCGACGTGCAGCCGCCAAACAGCTTGCCCCGCGGGCAGGGAATTTGTCGGTGGCCGACACCGGCCCCGCCTTGAAAACTGTACTGCCAGTTGTACCTGGCGTGGGGCAACAGGAAGACGTTGCCAATCGGGATGGCGGTCTTCCAGTTCAGAGGAAATCGCCGGTCCGACGGACCCGCTTCGATCAGCGCAACGCGGACCTGCGGGTCCTGAGACAGGCGGTTGGCGAGCACACAGCCGGCTGCGCCGGCGCCCACCACGATGTAGTCGAATGAGAGAGATTGCTGGGTCATGCGCATGCCACGGGATCAACCCCGGCCCTTGAACCAAACCGCCTTGGTCTGGAGAAACTCCTCGATGTGCTCCGTACCGGACTCCCGGCCATAGCCACTCATCTTGTAGCCGCCGAACGGAACGGCCGGATCCATGGGACCGTAGCAATTGACCCAGACGGAGCCGCTGCGCAGACCGCGGGTGACTTGCTGCACCTTGTTCGTGTCGCGCGTCCACACCCCCGCGCCGAGGCCATAGGGCGTGTTGTTGCCGCGCTCGATGGCCTCTTCGGTGGTGTCGAAAGGAAGCACCGAGATCACGGGACCGAAAATTTCCTCTGCCGCGATCTTCATCTCGTCTCGCACGTCTGCGAAGACAGTGGGTGCCACGAAGTACCCCCGTTCCAGGCCGGCCCCCTGGAGCCGTTCGCCGCCCGCATGGGCGGTGGCGCCTTCCGAGCGGCCGATCTCCATGTAGCTCACGACACGCGACAGCTGCTCTTCGCTGACCAGCGGACCGAGCTGGGTTTGTGGATCCAGAGGGTTTCCCACGCGCAGACGCTTGGCAAACTGCGCCACGCGCTCGACGAACTCGTCGTGAATCCGGCGTTCGACAAACAGCCGTGTTCCAGCGCTGCAGATCTGCCCCGAATTGGCAAACACCGCCATGGCAGCACCGGGAACGGCGGCATCCAGATCGGCATCGGCGAAGACGATGTTGGGTGACTTGCCACCGAGTTCGAGCGAGACGCGCTTGAGGTTGCCAGCCGATGCACGAACGATGTGCTGGCCCACCTCGGTCGAGCCGGTGAAGGCTACCTTGTCCACACCCGGGTGGGCGGCCAGTGCGGCACCGGCGGCGCCCAGGCCTGGAACGATGTTCACGACGCCGGGCGGAATGCCGGCTTCGAGGCAGAGCTCACCAAACCGCATCGGGGACAGTGGTGCCTGCTCGGCCGGTTTGAGAACCACCGTGCACCCGGTGGCCAGGGCGGGGGCAATCTTCCAGATGGCCATGCCCAGTGGGCCGTTCCACGGGTTGATGGCGGCCACCACCCCGACAGGCTCCTTCAAGGTGTAGGTGAAGATGTCTCCGGGCTGGGAGTTGCCGATGGTCTGCCCGTGAATGGCGGTGGCGAGCCCGGCGTAGTAGCGCAGAAGCCCGATGCCGCGTCGACGGCGTGTCGTGGTGGCGCTGATGGGGGCGCCCATGTCGAGGGAGTCTAGGGTGGCCAGCTCATCGAAATGGCGGTCGAGCAGATCGGCCAGTTTGAGCAGGACCGCCTGGCGGTCAAAGGGGGTGAACCGGCTCCACGGACCTTGTTCAAACGCCTTGCGTGCTGCTGCCACCGCCCGGTCGATGTCTTCGGCACCGGCTTCGGCGACGTGGGCGTTGATGTCGCCGGTGGCGGGGTTGAGGGTGGCGAAGGTGCGGCCCGATAGCGCGGGAACGTGCTGTCCGTCAATGAGCAGGTGCTTGACGGTGCCGTCGAGATACGGATGGGGCAGGAGCGGTGGGTGGGAAGGTTGGGACATGGAACCTCGCAGCAAATGGGGAACGACCAGGCAAACGGCGGCAGTGCCGGCTTGAATTGATTGAACATCAGAAATATCCAATGGTTCTACCATTTTAAAAGAGGTTTGTGCCGGTAAATCGAGGGTTAACCCTTGTGTGGCCCGACCGGCGCGAGCGGGATGTCGGGCGAGTGCGGGTCAGACGGCCTGGCGGCGCGGCTTGCGGCTGACGCGTTTGGCGTGGTCGCGCAGGGCAACGAGGAGCGCGTTCAGCTCTTTGCAGGCGGCATCGGCATCGCGTGCCTGGAAATGCACCATGAAGCGGCATCGGGCCTGGAACAGCTTTTCCGGCGGGTAGCTGATGGTGCCAAGCAGGCGGACCACGGTCTCACCAATGGACGCGACCATCATGGCGAAAGCCCTGTTCTGCGTGGCGGCCGCCAGCAACCTGTAAAACTCCAGGGCGGCATCGAGACGTTTGCCCTCGGAGGCCGCATCGTTGGCATCCTTGGTGCTCTGGACAACGGCGTCGAGTTCGGCGATTTGTTGGGGGGTGGCACGTTCGCAGGCCAGGCGGACCACCGCATCGAGCAGGTGGATGCGCAGTTCCGTCAGATCGTCGAGCGAGACCGATCCCAGTGCGACCAGATCGGTCACGGCCTGGGTGATGCGCAGATTGCTGCCTTCGCGGATGAAGGCGCCGCCTTTGACGCCTCTCGTCAGGCTGAGGACACCAGCGTTTTCGAGGCTGCGAAGCGCCTCCCGCACCGTGTTGCGGCCAACACGCAGTTGCTCCGCCAACTCGCGCTCTGAAGGGAGCTTGTCGCCGGGCCGCAGGCGCCCGCTGGCAATCTGCTCTCGGATGCGTTGTTCCACGGCCTCGAAAGTCCGAACGGGCTGGATGGGTTGAAAGTCGAGCACGTTGGCGTCCACGGAGGGGCTCTGGGTCTGGGTAGAAAAAATCGCCGAGCAGTATGGCATGCAGGCCCGCCTGGACAGGCTGGCGAACATAAAATGCGGGCCGGTTGTGGCAAGTGTGACAAACAGGCATCTGCGGGAGGCGTGCATTGGGTCAGCCAGATTTTGAAGCCATCTCTTCGCTGCGGGCCGCAGACGAGATCGAGGCGCAGATCCGCGATCAGATCGCCCAGGGAAGATTGCGCCCCGGCGACAAGCTGCCTGCCGAGAGGGATCTTTCACAACGCTTCAATGTGAGCCGCAATACCTTGCGCGAGGCTCTCAGGGCGCTGGAACAGGCCAAGCTGATCGAGCTGCGCAAAGGCGCCCATGGCGGGGCCTTTGTCCGGCATGGCGACGCGGCCACGATCGCGAAGAGCATGCGCGATCTGTACCACCTTGGCGCGATCACGCCCAAACAATTGACGGACGCGCGCATCTGGTTGAGCCGGATGATCGTGGGCATCGTCTGCGAAATCGCGAGCGATGAGGACATCGATCAGTTGCAGGCCAATGTGGATGCCACGGCCCGAGCCGATGCGGCTGGCAATTTTGATGAACGGGCGCGACTCAACCGGGAGTTCCATCTGGTGTTGGCCGGACTGACCCGGAACCCGATCATCGAGAGCACGATCCAAGGTGTCATGAGCGTGCTGGCCGAGTTCATCCAGCAGATCGGCCCGAGCGAGAACTCATTCATACTGCCCTCGCGCCGCAGGCTCCTCAAGCACCTGCGGGCGCGGGACGCCGAAGCTGCCACGAAGGAAATGACCAAGGCGCTGGTGCGCCTGCACGATCAGTACCTGGCGCAGTGGACGGCCAGGCAGTCGATGCAGGCGGGCTGAAACGGCTCAGAGATCGAGCACCAGCGAGCTGGAAAGCGCGCCCGAGCAACAGGGGATGATGGCTTCGTTGCTCTGCCTTTCGGCTTCCGTCAGGCATTCGTCCCGATGGTCCGGGGTGCCGGAAATCACGCGCGTGCGGCAGGTTCCGCAGACGCCCTGCGAGCAGGCGTAGGGGATGTCGACGCCGGCATCGAGGATCGCGTCCAGGAGGGTCCTGCCTGCGCTCACCTTCACGGTCTTGCCCGAACGGGCCAGCAAGGCTTCGTAGCCCCCCTCTGTGGAGGCAGCGTGGCGGGCGGCAAAGCGCTCGTAGTGGACGCGTTCGGGTGGACGGTCCTGGGTTGCGGTGATGAAGTCGTCGATGAGGCCGGCGGGTCCGCAGCAATAGAGGTGTGCTTGCGGACCGGATGCGCGCACCACGGCGGCGATGTCCAGGCGCCTGTCCTCGCTGCTGCAGTAGGTGTGCAGGCTGCCGTGGCCGTCGGCGGCCAGTGCCTGCAGGCAATCCCGATAGGCCATGCGGTCGGGGCTGGGGGCGGCGTAGTGGAGCGACCAGCGGTGTCCCAGTCTGTTGAGGCGCCGAGCCATGGCCAGCAAGGGCGTGATACCGATCCCGCCGGCGATCAGGATGGACTCCGGCGCGTGCTCGTTCAGTGCGAAATCGTTGCGCGGGGCCTGGGCTTGCAGCGTCTGTCCCACGCGGGCCTGACTGTGTAACCACGCGGAACCGCCACGGCTCTGGGGTTCGCGCTTGACGGCGATGCGGTAGCAACCGCCGAGCCCCTCATCCAGCAAAGAGTAGCTGCGCTGTAGCGCGCCAGGGAGATGAAGCTCCAGGTGAGCGCCTGCCGGTGCGACCGGCAGCGGGTCCTGCGTGGGGCTGGCCAGCTCAAAGGACAGCACGTCATCAGTCTCCAGCCGGATCTGGCGAATCTGCAGGGTGAAGGTTTCTTGAGGCATGAGTGGAGGCACTGGGTGGGGGTGTCCGGGAAAGCCTGAGCACGTTGCTCGCGCATTCGTGGAAACCACTAGGTCCTGAGGGGTGAAATCGGGTACATTAACTCAATGGTTGAACCATTATAGGAGAGAAAATGCTGAGCCAAGAAGACAACCAGCGAATCACACGGGTGGGGCCTGGTACGGAAATGGGGCAGTTGATGCGCCAGTTCTGGATCCCCTTCCTGTTGTCCCGTGACGTCGCCGAAGACGGCCAGCCGTACCGTGTGCGCCTGCTGGGCGAGGACCTTATTGCGTACCGCGACAGCAGCGGGCGGGTCGGCCTGGTGGACCATGCGTGCCCGCACCGCGGATCGCCGATGGCCTTTGCGCGCAACGAGCAGGACGGTATCCGGTGCGTCTATCACGGATGGAAGTTCGACGTGAGCGGTGCCTGCACCGAGATGCCCGCAGAGCCCGCCAACTCGCCGATGCTGGCGCGCGTGAAGATCAAGGCCTATCCGGTGCAGGAGCGCAATGGTGTGCTCTGGACATACATGGGCGGCGACACCGAAAACCTGCCACCCTTGCCCAACATCGAGTGGAATCTGGTGCCGGAAAACCAGGTGGCCCTGACGATGCGCGTGCAGGAGTGCAACTGGCTGCAGGCGCTTGAAGGCGAGATCGATTCAGCCCATGCCGCCATCCTGCACGGCCGCGTGGATGTGGGTGGCACGATCAATCAATGGAAGCAGGCGCAGGATCTGGCGCCCAGTTTCGAATGCGTGCAACACGCCGCGGGTCTGAGCATCGGTGCCCGCCGCAAGGTGGGGGACGACAAGAACTACGTGCGTGTCAACCAGTTCCTGCTGCCGTTCTGGACGTTCGTGCCGCCCCAGGCCCAATACCCCGATCTTTCGGGGCATGCGTGGGTGCCGATCGACGACCATCACACGCTGTGTCTGATGTTCTCGTACACCCCGGCACAGCCGTTATACGAGAAGACGCGGAAGGTGTTCCGGGAGGGCTATGGCGGGCGCGAAACCGGGCATGCCTCGGAGGCATCGTTCGAAAAGCGTTCGCCCATGGATCCCTATCACACCTACTGGAGCGTGTTCAACCGCGGGAATGCCTACCAGTTCAGCTACCAGTTGCAGGTCGACAAATACAACTCGGGCCTGCCCGGGCTGTGGGTTCAGGACGCTGCATGCCAGTCGGGCGTTGCCACCATCTACGACCGTTCGAAAGAACACCTCGGCCTGAGCGACACCGGCATTGCACGCACGCGCCGGATGCTGCTCGACGCGAGCCGGAAGCTGCTTCACGAAGGCACTCGCCCACCGTCGTCCACCAATCCCGATCTGTTCATGCTGCGCGCGGTGTCGCTGACGATTCCGGCGGGCGCGGACTGGACCCAGGAAGGGGCTGAGCACATGAAGGCCGAAGTCGGCAAGGATTTCGGCTACGCCCCCTGAGCGATGGCGGCCCTCAGCCGCCATCTTCACCACACAAAAGGAGACAACCATGATCAAGAAAACCCTCGTTCGTACCTGGCTGCTCGCGGCCGGGGTTCTGGGCCTGACCGCTTCTGCACTGGCGCAGACCTATCCCGCGCGGCCCATCAAGGTCGTTGTGCCGTATGCCGCTGGGGGTTCGACCGATCAGATGGCGCGCGTGATCCAGCAGCCGTTGAGCGAGATCCTGGGCCAGCCGGTGATCATCGACAACCGCGCCGGCGCCGGTGGCGCCATCGGTACCGAAGCGGTGGTGCGCGCGGAGCCGGATGGCTACACCCTGGTGTTCGGCAACACCGGACCGAATGCCGTGGGGTCGCTGATGCGCAAGCTGCCGTACGACGTTCTGACCGATCTGAAACCGATTTCCACAGTGGCCATCACCCCGATGATGCTGGCTGTGCCCTCGAACACCCCGGCCAACAACGTCAAAGAGTTCCTGGCGCTGGCACGCGCCAATCCCGGCAAGTTCAACTATGGCTCGGTGGGCCCGGGGTCGCTGTCGCACCTCACCGGCGAGTACTTCAACGAACTGGCCGGTGTGCAGTTGCAGCACATTCCCTACAAGGGCGGCGCCCCCATGCTCACCGCCTTTCTGGGTGGCGAGATCCAGGCTGCGTTTGTCACCGGGCTTGACGGTGGTGCGATGCTGGCCACCGGGCGGGTGAAGTACCTGGCCGTGGGAACGGCGCAGCCGACACCCGTGGTAGAGGGCTTGCCCACGGTTGCGAAGGACGTGCCGGGCTTCCAGACCAGTGCATGGTTCGGGCTTCTGGCCCCCAAGGGCACCCCCGATGCCATCGTGGCGCGGCTGAATGCGGCGGTGGCGCAGGCGCTCAGCCGGCCCGATGTCCGCCAGTTCTTTGTGAGCCGGCACGTCGAGCCCAAGGGCAGCACGCCCCAGGAGCTGACGCAGATCATCCGCGCAGAACTCGAGCAGTGGCGACCTATCGTCGTCAAACACAAGATCGAACTGTGACCGCTTCTTTCGGCAACCATCCCGCGCAGCCAACCATGAATCCTGGCATTGAAGCAGACCTGCCCCCGCACCAGCCCCGTCCCGCCAACCGCCCCAAGGCGCTGGAAGGGGTCCGGATTGTCGATTTCACCCACTTCATCGCCGGCCCCTTCGCGACCATGATCCTGGGCGACATGGGGGCGGACGTCATCAAAATCGAGGCACCGGGCAAAGGGGACGATTTTCGGCAGTACCCGCCGGTGGCGCCTGCGCTGGAGGCCGGTGCGCCCTTCGTCTGGAGCAACCGCAACAAGCGCAGCATTGCGCTCGACCTCAAGAGCGAGGCGGGTCTGCGGATTGCCCGCGAACTGGTGGCCGGTGCCGACATCGTGGTCGAGAATTTTTCAACCGGGGTCATGGATCGGTTCGGCCTGGACTACGAGGCGTGCCGGCGCCTCAATCCCCGGCTGATCTACTGCTCCGTCTCGGCGTATGGCCGGACCGGCGCTTTCAAGGACCGGCTGGGCTTCGACCCGGTGGCGCAGGCTGAAAGCGGTTTCGTGTCCATGAACGGTTATGCCGACCGCGAAGGTGTCCGGGCGCTCTCGCCGGTGATGGACATCAGCACCGCCATGATGGCCGCCAACGCGATACTGGGCGCGTTGTACGCCCGGACGCACACGGGCGAAGGACAGGCCATCGAGGTGGCGCTGTTTGACACCGCGGTGCTGATGACCGGGTACGCCACCTTGCAGCACTTGTTCAGCGGTGCCGAACCGCAGCGGCATGGCAACACGAGCCCCGACACCTGCCCCTCGGGGGTATTCAGGGCGCAGGACCGTTCTTTCTACATCAACTGCGGCAACAACAAGATCTTCCAGCGCCTGATGGCGCAGGTCGTGGGGCAGCCCGAGGTGGCGGCCGATCCCCGGTTCGCCTCCGGCAAAGGCCGCACGGCTTGCCGGGACGAGCTGTTCGAACGCTTGCAGGCGGCCTTTGAACAGCAGCCCTGGGTGTACTGGCAACAGCGGATGCGCAGTGCGGGCGTGCCCTGCGGCGAGGTCCGGACCGTGGGCGAGGCGATTCGATCGCCCGAGGCGCGTGAGCGCGAACTGGTCACCCGCATTCCCCATCCCGATCAAGGCTGGCTGCCCAACGTGGCCTCGCCGATCCGGTACAGCGGTACGCCTCTGGCCGACCCGCAGGCCGCGCCCCGGGTGGGTCAGCACACGCACGAGGTGCTGGCCGCGTTGCTGGGCCGAAGCGCGGACGACATCGAGGCGCTGGCCGCCGAAGGTGCTTTCGGTCCCCAGCATCCGGTGGCCGCAGCATGAGCCCTCGGAGTTTGCGGGGGCGGGTGGCGATCGTCGGTATCGGCGAGACGGCGTACTACAAGCATGGCCGCTCACCCGATGCCGAATTCAAGCTGGCGGTGAAGGCGATTCTGGCCGCCTGCGAAGACGCGGGTATCCATCCCAGGGACATCGACGGGTTTGCTTCGTTCAGCGACGACCGCAGCGATGCCACCCGGCTGGCGGCGGCCCTGGGGATCAGGCGGCTGCGGTCGGCCACGATGCAGTGGGGCGGTGGCGGTGGGGGCTGCTGTGCCGCCGTGGCCAACGGTGCGGCCGCGATCGAGTCGGGCATGGCCGAATGTGTGGTGGCCTTCCGTTCGCTGGCCCAGGGGCAATACGGTCGGTTCGGTCGCACGACCGGCATCGAGCAGATATCGGGGGAGCGTGCCTACCTGATGCCCTACGGGGTGCTGGCTCCCCCGCAACGTTTTGCCATGCGCATTCGCCGCTTCATGCACGATCATGGCATCGGGCAGTCGGCGCTGCGTGCCATTGCCATGGCGTCCTACCACCATGCGCAGGCCAACCCGCGCGCGGTGATGCACGGCCGCCCGCTGGACACGAAGACCTATGACGAATCCCGCTGGATCGTCGAACCCTTGCATCTGTACGACTGCTGCATGGAAAACGACGGGGCCGCCGCGGTGGTGATGGTGCAGGCTGAGCGGGCGAGGGATGCGCGGCAGACGCCCGCCTATCTGCTCGGCGCCGCATCCGGGTCCGGCTACCGGGCTGGTGCGCACCCCCACAACGCACCGGACTACGCGAGCGCCAGTTTCAAGACCGTCGCGCCCGACCTGTTTGCGATGGCCCAGGTTGCGCCGTCGGAAGTCGGCGTGGTGCAGAGCTACGAGAACTTCACAGGGGGCGTGCTCATGGCCCTGATCGAGCATGGGCTTTTCGAGGCGGAGGAGGCCAACGAGGTGCTGCAACTCGACAACCTGCTGGCCCCGCATGGCCGCTTGCCGCTGAACACCAGTGGCGGCAACCTGGCGGAGTGCTACATGCACGGTTTTGAGCTCGTGCTGGAAGCCGTGCGCCAAGTCCGGGGAACGTCCACGAGCCAGGCCGTGCGCAACCAGGTGGCGCTGGTGATCGGCGGTCCCATGGTGTCACCGGTCAGCAGCCTGCTGCTGGGCCAGGAGAGTGTGTTGTGAATCCGCAAGCTGAAACCCCGTCCCCTTTCTACCTGCCCGAAGGTTTGCCCATTCCGGTCGCGGAGCCGGACGGCCTGTCGGCCCCGTTCTGGCAGGGTCTGACCGAAGAACGTCTTTTGGTGCAGCGTTGCACGCATTGCGGTACCTGGCAGCATGGGCCTGAATGGTTGTGTCACCGTTGCCACAGCTTCGACCTGGGCTGGAACGAGGTGCCGCCAAAGGGGCGCATCTACAGCTGGGAGCGGGTGTGGCACCCGGCGCACACCGCGCTTCGTGACCACGGTCCCTATCTGGCGGTGCTGGTGGAGTTGCCCCATGTCGGCCATGTGCGCATGGTGGGCAATCTGCTGGGCGATCCCTTGCAGGAGGTGGTGATCGGCGCGCAGGTCGAGGGGGTTTACGAACACCATCGGCAGGCGTTTCCCGTCTACAGCCTGTTGCACTGGAAAGCGGCCTGACCATGGCGAGCAAGTCGGCCTACGACCTGATCGTGGTGGGCGCGGGGGCGGGTGGCATGGCCACCGCCCTGTGTGCCGCGCACCGGGGGCTGGATGTCCTGTTGTGCGAGGCCTCCGATTTCGCCGGCGGCACGACGGCGTTTTCCGCCGGCACGCTGTGGGTGCCGGGCAACCGGGCGTCCCAGGCGCTGGGGACGGCAGACTCGGTGGCTCGGGCGCGCACCTATCTGGATGCCGTGATCGGGGCGCACGATCCGCGGGGGCTGCGGGCGGCCTTTCTGGAGAGCGCCGCGGACGCGGTGGATTTTCTGGCGCGGCACACACAGGTGCGCTTCGCTGCGGCCGGTCTGCATCCCGACTACCTGATCAGCGAGGGGGCCGCCACCGAAGGGCGGGCCGTGGCGGCGGTGCCTTATGACGGCCGCCTGCTCGGTGATGACTTTCGCCGGGTGCGCCCGCCGTTGCCCGACTTCATGGTGCTGGGCGGCATGATGGTGGGCAAGGCCGATGTGCAGGCCCTCATCGGTCGGTACCGGCACTGGCGGCATTTTCTGCATGTCGCCAAACTCGTGACCCGCCATGCAGTCGACCGCCTGACACATTCCCGGGGCACGCGGCTGGTGATGGGCAATGCGCTGGTGGCACGGTTCCTGGCCAGCCTGCAGGAGGCCGGTGTCCCGGTGCTCTATCGCAGCCGGATGCAGGCGCTGCGTCAGGTCGAGGGGCGCGTGGTGGGCGTGGAGTTGCTGACCGATGAGGGGCCGCTGTCGCTGACGGCCCGTTGCGGGGTGGTGCTGGCCTGTGGGGGGCTTGGACGTGACGAAGCCTGGCGCCGCCAGTTCGGCCCGAGCGAAGCGGGCGTTTCGCCTTCCCTTGTGGCGCCTGCCAACCTGGGAGAAGGGGTGCGCAGCGCCGCATCCCTCGGGGCCCACATCGATGCGCACGAAGGGGGTTACTTCTGGCAGCCGGTTTCGCGGGTGCCGACCGCCGATGGCGGCCATCGCCTCTTTCCGCACCTGTATCTCGACCGCGCCAAACCGGGTCTCATTGCCGTCAACCGGGCCGGGGATCGCTTCACCAACGAGGCGGATTCCTACCACCACTTCGCCGAAGCGCTGTGGCGCCAACCGCCAGGTCCCGGTGCCCCGGCCCACCTTGTGTGCGACGCGCGGTTCGTGCAGCGCTATGGGCTGGGCGTCATTCCGCCGGGCACCCGCCGGCTGAGACGCTACCGCGAGCAGGGGTACCTGCTGTCTGCCGAGACGCTGGACGGGCTGGCCGCGCAGATGGGCATCCCGGCCGCCACGCTGCGCGCGACCGTGGAGCGGTTCAACGCGCTGGCTCGCAATGGCACCGATACCGACTGGGGCAAAGGCAGGTCCGTGCTGAACCGCTTCAACGGCGACGCAGCACATGGCCCCAACCCCTGCCTGGCCCCCATCCAGGACGGACCGTTCTGCGCCCTGGCGATCTGGCAGGCCGATGCCGCCAGCAGCACCGGCCTGTCGTGCGACGCGCATGGGCGGGTGCTGAACGCGGAAGAACAACCCATCGCAGGCCTGTATGCGGTGGGCAACGACATGGCTTCCGTGATGCGTGGCACCTATCCGGGGCCGGGGATCACGCTGGGGCCCGCGATCACCTTCGGCTATCGCGCGGCGACACACGCTGCGGCGAGCCGGCCAACCGCCACCGAAACGGGTGCGGACACAGAAAGAACTCACTCATGAAAGAAACCCGCCAAGCGGCAGGAGGCCCTTTGCAGGGGGTGCGTGTGGTGGAGTTTGCCGGTCTCGGGCCCGCACCTTTTGCCTGCATGCTGCTGTCGGACATGGGCGCCGACGTGGTGACGGTAGACCGTCCGGGCCAGCGGCTGGCCGGCCCGCGCCACATTGCGGGCCGTGGACGCCGCGTGGTGCAGGCCGACCTGAAGGAGGCGATCCAGCGCGAGCAGGTCGTTTCCCTGGTGCAGAGCGCCGACGTGCTGGTGGAGGGCTTTCGTCCGGGCGTGATGGAGCGCCTGGGCCTGGGACCCGAGGTTTTCCAGGACACCCATCCCGGGCTGGTCTATGCGCGCATGACCGGGTGGGGGCAGGACGGCCCCCTGTCGCAGCGTGCCGGGCACGACATCAACTACATCGGACTGAGTGGTGCCCTGCATGCCATCGGTCCCCGGGGCGGCGCGCCCGTCCCGCCGCTCAACCTGGTCGGTGACTATGGTGGTGGCAGCCTGTACCTGGTGGTGGGCGTGCTGGCCGCCTTGCTGGAGCGCCAGCGCTCCGGCGTGGGACAGGTGGTGGATGCGGCCATCACCGATGGTACCCTGTCGCTGATGACGCAGTTCTTCGCCGCCTCTGCCCGGGGGCAGTTTACCGAGGCGAGGGGCAACAACCTGTTGGACGGCGGGGCGCCCTTTTACGGGGTGTACGAGACTGCGGATGCACGCCATGTGTGCGTGGGGCCGATCGAACCGCCTTTTTTTGCCTTGCTGGTGGAGGGCCTGGGCCTCGACGACGGCTTCAAAGACGCCCAGAACGACCGTGCCCGCTGGCCCGCCATGCGATCCGCGATGGAAGCGGCGTTTCGGCAGCGCACACGCGACGAATGGACCACCAGGTTTGAACACACGGATGCGTGCGTCACGCCGGTGCTGTCGTTGTCCGAGGCACAGGCGCATCCCCACCAGAGGGCCCGGCAGGCGGTGATCGACATTGACGGCGTGCGTCAGCCGGCACCGGCGCCCCGCTTTTCGCGCACGGCCTCCCGGGTGCAGGGGGCCGCACCGACCGAAGCCACCGCCATGGCGGCGGTGCTGGCGGCGTGGGGTGCCAGCGTTTCGGCGGGAGGGCATACCGCATGAGCGCACTGGCCGAAACTGCTGGCCTGGCGCCCGCCCTGCAATGGACCGACGACTGGTTGCTCGGCCATGACGGCATGGACGCCTGCCATCAGGAATGTGCGACGCTGCTGGGGCAACTGCTGGCGGCTGAAGACGCACAGTTGGCCACGGTGTTCGATCGTTTCATCGCCCACCTGACGGCGCATTTCGAGGCCGAGGCCGAGATGATGCGCCGCACCGACTTTCCGCCCCGGCAATGCCATCTGGATGAACACGCGGCCGTCATGAGCTCGGTGCTGGAGGTTCGACAGCGGCTGGCAGACGGCAACCGGCCGCTGGTGCGCGCGCTGGCGCGGGAGCTGGGGGCCTGGTTTCCGGCGCACACCCAGCACCTCGACTCCGCGCTGGCGCATTGGGTGAGCCGGCATCGGCTTGGCGGCAAGCCTGTTGTGCTCAAGCGCCGCGCGGCGCTCGGGTAACCCACCCATCCCTCCTCCCGCGCAACTCAGGTCGCCCTGGCCGCGCGGGAGGCTTTTGCCTGTCCGGGCGTTCCTGCGCACGAATGGGGCAGAGCGCCTACCGCCGCGGGCGTTGGTCTGCGGGGACTTTGAGCTGTGGCAGATCGTTCTTGTTCTGAGTTGTTCTGAGGCAGGCTGCCCTGCGCGCTACCGACAGTGCGCCCACACGGCTTCCCTGTGAGAAAACGTAGCGCCACCCCCTGCAGCGGTGCCTGGTTGGGGGCAGGTGTGTCCGGGTCGCGGTGTGTCGAAACTCAGGGTAAACACTGGTCAACTTTGTTTGATTGTTATAGAGAATAACTAAATACCGATCTGCAAGGCTCTGCCATCCGGGCACGGCCGCAGGATCCCTCAGCAACGTTTCAGGAGATTTCAGTGATTGCCAACATGAAGCGCCAGCTTGGCGTTCTTGCCTTGACGGCCACCGCGTGCGTGAGTGGCTGGGCGCAGGAAGTGACCCTGCGTTTGCACCAGTTCCTGCCGCCGCAAGCCACCATTCCGGCCAAGGCCATCACCCCCTGGATCAAGAAGATCGAAGCCGAATCGAACGGCCGCATCAAGATCCAGATGTTCAGTGCCATGCAGCTGGGGGGAACGCCGCCGCAACTGTTCGACCAGGCACGCGATGGCGTTGCCGACATCACCTGGACTGTGCTGGGCTACACACCGGGGCGGTTCATGAAGACCGAGGTGTTCGAGCTGCCGTTCATCACCGGCCTGTCTTCCGAAGCCTCTTCCAAGGCGCTCTGGGCCTATGTGCAGGCCTACGCACAGGATGAATTCAAGGATGTGCACCTGCTGACCGTGCACACCCACGGGCCCGGTCTGTTCCACACCAAGCAGCCGATCACCGGCCTGGAAAGCCTGCGTGGCATGAAGATCCGCGGCGGAACGCGCATCGTGAACAACATGCTGGTCAAGCTGGGTGCCACGCCCGTGGGCATGCCCGTGCCGGCTGTGACCGAAGCGCTGTCCAAGGGCGTGCTCGACGGCACCACGATCCCCTGGGAAGTGGGGCCGTCCCTGAAGGTGAACGAGCTGGTCAAGAACCACACCACGTTCGCCGGCGGCAATGGCCTGTACGTGACGACCTTTGCGTTGTCGATGAACAAGGCGGCTTACAGCAAGCTGCCGGCCGATCTGAAGAAGGTCATCGACAACAACTCGGGCATGAGCCTGGCGGCCGATTTCGGCAAGGCCATGGACGAGGGCGACAAGGTGGGGCGTGACCTTGCGATCAAGGGCGGCAACAAGATCACCGAACTCGACGTGGCCGAAGTCCAGCGCTGGAAGCGCACCGCTTCGTCGGTCGAGTCCGACTGGATCAACGAAGTCAAGGGCAAGGGCATCGACGGCGCCAAGCTCGCTTCGGAAGCCCGCGCACTCATGGACAAGTACGCCAAATAAGGCGCCTGTCCACCGGGTGACAGAGAGCCGCCTGCGGGCGGCTTTTTGTTGCCTATGGATTACCCTGAGCGCCCCCCTTGCGGGCGAGCGCAAGTCCGTCAGGGTGTTTACAGTGCAGGCTGCCCTGGCAGAGCGTGGGTCCTCTGCCCGGTATTCTTCAAGGAGACAGAGATGACGGTGATGAAACGACGGACCGCCCTGGGTGCGCTGGGCGCCTGGGCCGCTGGTGCACTGCCTGCCGGCGCGATGGCCCAGGCCGGCACCACCTTGCGGTTGCACCAGATGCTGCCCCCGCAGGCGACCATTCCTGCGCGGGCCATCGTGCCCTGGGCCCAGAAGGTGGAAGCCGAGTCCGGCGGCCGACTCAAGATCCAGCTGTTTCATGCGATGCAGCTGGGGGGTGCGCCACCGCAACTGTTCGATCAGGCCAAGGACGGGGTGGTCGACCTGACCTGGACGGTGCTGGGCTACACGCCGGGCCGCTTTCCGAAGACCGAGGTGTTCGAGCTGCCGTTCATGAGCGGTTCGGCCGAGCAGTCGTCCAAGGCCCTGCAGATGTATGTGGAGAAGTTCGCGCCTGACGAATTCAAGGACGTCAAGCTGATCTGCGTGCACACCCACGGTCCGGGGCTGTTCCACACCAAGCAGCCGGTGACCGGTCTGGAGAGCCTGCGCGGCATGAAGATCCGGGGTGGCTCGCGCATCATCAACAACATGCTGACCAAGCTGGGGGCGACGCCGGTGGGCATGCCGGTGCCTGCGGTGACCGAAGCGCTGTCCAAGGGCGTGATCGACGGAACGACGATTCCTTGGGAGGTCACACCGTCGCTGAAGGTCACCGAACTGGTGAAGAACCACACCACCTTCGCGGGCAAGGAAGGGCTGTACACGCAGACCTTTGCCTTCTCGATGAACCGCGCTGCTTACGAGCGCCTGCCTGCCGACCTGAAAAAGGTCATCGACGCCCATTCGGGTGTCGCTGCCGCAGCGCTGTTCGGCAAGGCGATGGACGACGGGGACCGCGTCGGGCGCGAACTGGCGGTCAAGGCCGGTAACCAGATCGTGGCGCTGGATGTGGCCGAGACCCAGCGCTGGCGTCGCACCGCTGCCACGGTGGAGACCGACTGGATCAACGAAGTCCGTGGCAAGGGGCTGGACGGCGCCAAGCTCGTGGCCGAGGCGCGGGCACTCATCGCCCAGCAGTCGGGTTGATCTGTCGCGTCGGTGACATGAGATGGGTGGGGTCTCGCCGCCCACGTTCGCTGCCCGGCAGCCACGCTGGCCCGGGCGCCGGGCCTGATGCAGCGCATCGGAGGCGTTGTTTTATGCTCAATTGTTATAGCTGAAAGTGTCGGCGGGCACTGGGCAGTCGGGGGCTGGGCGGGCACAGTCTGCCCGTTTTTCCATTGGAGTTCCAGAACATGCCTTCCATGAACCGTCGCCACGCCCTGCTGACGCTGGGCGCTACCGCCGCTTCCGTGGCATCGGGTACCGTCGCTGCCCAGCAGACGGTCACGCTGCGCCTGCACCAGTTCCTGCCGCCGCAGGCGCCGATTCCTTCGCGTGCCCTCGTGCCCTGGGCGCGCAAGGTGGAAGCCGAGTCGGGTGGCCGTCTCAAGATCCAGCTTTTCCACGCCATGCAGATGGGCGGCACGCCGCCGCAGCTGTTCGACCAGGCCAAGGACGGTGTGGTGGATCTGGCGTGGACCGTGCTCGGCTACACCCCGGGCCGTTTCAACAAGGCCGAAGTGTTCGAGTTGCCCTTCATGTGCGGGGGTGCGGAGTCGTCTTCCCGGGCCTTCCACGCCTACATCGAAAAGAACGCTGCCGACGAGTTCCGCAGCGTCAAGCTGCTGGCCGCGCACACGCACGGCCCCGGCCTGTTCCACACCAAGCAGCCGATTGCCGGTCTGGAAAGCCTGCGCGGCATGAAGATCCGCGGGGGCTCGCGCATCATCAACAACATGCTGGTCAAACTCGGCGCGACGCCGGTTGGTCTGCCCGTGCCGGCCGTGACCGAAGCCCTGTCCAAGGGGGTGATCGACGGTGCCACCATTCCCTGGGAAGTGGCGCCCTCCATCAAGATCACCGAGCTGGTCAAGAACCACACCAGCTTTGCCGGCAAGGACGGCCTGTTCACGCAGACCTTTGCCTTCGTGATGAACCGCGGTTCCTACGAAAAGCTGCCCGATGATCTGAAGAAGGTCATCGACGCCAACGCCGGCATCGAAGCGGCCGCGCTCTTTGGCAAAGCCATGGACGAGGGCGACAAGATCGGCCTGGAACTGGCCACGAAGGCCGGCAACCGCATCGTGGCGCTTGATGCGGCCGAAACGCAGCGCTGGCGCCGGACCGCTTCGGCGGTGGAATCCGACTGGATCAAGGAAGTCAAGGCCAAGGGCATCGATGGTGCCAAGCTGGTGGCCGAGGCGCGTGCCGCGATCGCCCAGCACGCCTGATCGCACCCCGAACCGATGGCCTGCACCGCGTGCAGGCCATCGTCTGTTCCGCCGGCGTCGCATCGCCAGGGTGCCTGCAATTGGTTATGAACCAAAACTATTGGGGTTTTTGCGGTGGAGGTGAGTATTCTCCATTGGTAAACTCATTCATGTATATGAAATTCTGACCGGCCCTGTTCCTTAAGCCTGTCAGTGCCCCGTTGAGAGACAATGCAAAGCAGGCAGGCTCACCTGCCACATGACAAAGGACCCGAGGATGATTGGCTGGATATATCGACTTGCGAGCTGGACCGCGATTGCGGGCGGCGTGGTGCTGCTGGTGCTGACCCTGATGGTGGTGGCCAGCGTGGCGGGGCGGGCCCTGATCGGGCTGGGCCTCGGGCCCGTGCCGGGCGACTTCGAACTGGTGGAAGTCGGGGTCGGTGTGGCGGTCTTTTTCTTCCTGCCCCTGTGCTATCTGCGCGGTGGGCACGCCACGGTGGATCTGCTCTACATGCACATGCCCAAGTGGGCGCAGCGCTCGGTGGTGATCGTCAGCGATCTGCTGATGCTCGCGATCTGGCTGGTGCTGACCTGGAAGCTCTGGGACGGCATGCTGGAGAAGAAGGAATACCTGGAAACCACGTTCATCCTGCAGATGCCGATCTGGTGGGCCTATGCCCTGTGCATGGTTGGCGCCGTGATCGGCTGTCTCTGCTACGCGGCCAAGACGCTGGTGCAGCTGGGCCTGGCCTCCGAGCCCAAGGGCTGGGATTCCGAGAGCCAGGTGGCTCATTGATCCACAACCACAACAAGAAACCTAAGGAATCCGAGACATGAGCACCATCGAGATGGCCCTGTGGTCTTTCCCGATCATGCTGCTGCTGATCTTCATCCGCGTACCGATCGGTCTGTCCATGCTGCTGTGCGGCGTGGGCGGCGCGTGGATGGTCTACGGCAGCATCGATCCGCTACTGAATCAGTTCAAGCAGGTCACGTTCACCACCTTCGCCAACTACAACCTGTCGGTCATCCCGCTGTTCCTGCTGATGGGGCAGTTTGCCGCACTGGGCGGCTTGTCGCAGGCGCTGTTCAAGGCGGCGGAAGCCTGGATCGGTCACCGCAAAGGCGGCGTGGCCATGGCGGCCGTGGGCGCCTGTGCCGGCTTTGGCGCGATCTGCGGTTCCTCGCTGGCCACGGCGGCCACGATGGGGCAGGTGGCCCTGCCCGAACTCAAGCGCGCCGGCTATGCCGGGGGCATCTCCACCGCCTGCCTGGCGGCCGGGGGGACGCTGGGCATTCTGATTCCGCCGTCGGTGGTGCTGGTGATCTACGCCATCCTGACCGAGCAGAACATCGCCAAGCTGTTCCTGGCCGCCTTCGTGCCCGGCATCCTGGCGGCGATTGGCTACATGATCGTGATTGCCATTTATGCGCGGTGGAAGCCCGAAGAAATGGGCACGATGAAGCCGCTGCCGATGAAAGAGCGCATCGCCGCCACGGTCCGCACCTGGCCCGTGATCGTCATCTTCCTGGTGGTGGTCGGCGGTATTTACACCGGCATCTTCACGCCGACCGAAGGCGCGGCCATCGGCGCTTTCAGCACCGGCATTGCGGCCTGGGCGGGTGGCGGCCTGAACCGCAAGACCCTGCTCGGGGCGGTGATTGGCACCGCGATCGCTTCCGGGATGATCTACATGATCGTGCTGGGGGCCGGTGTCTACAACACCTTCCTGGCGCTGTCCCAGCTGCCGCAGGAAGCGGCCACCACGGTGGCCGGCTGGGGGCTGAGCCCGTTGCTGGTGCTGGTGGCGATTCTGGTGCTCTACATCATCCTGGGCTGCTTCATGGACTCCCTGTCCATGATCCTGCTGACCATTCCGGTGTTCTACCCGATCATCTCCCACCTCGATTTCGGCCTGCCGCCGGAAGAGCTGGCGATCTGGTTCGGCATCCTGGTGCTCATCGTGGTGGAGGTCGGGCTCATCACGCCACCGGTGGGGATGAACCTGTTCGTGATCAACTCCATGGCCAAGGACGTCCCCATCACACACACCTACCGGGCCGTCATGCCCTTCGTGGTCAGCGACATGGTGCGCACGGCGATCCTGGTGCTCTTCCCGTCGATCACCCTGTTCGTGCTGCGCCTGTGATGGGCCTGCGCGCATGACAGACAGCAGGCCCGCGAACGATCGCGGGCCTTTTTCGTGGCCCCGCAACATGGCCAGCAGCCTTTCCACAGGAGACAAAGCATGACTTCTTTCCGTTCCGTTCGTCGCCAACTGCTGGCCGCCGCCCTGGTGCTGCCGGGCGTGCTCGTCGCGCCGGCCACCTGGGCCCAGGCCTTTCCGACCAAACCTCTGCGGGTGGTGGTGCCGTTCGGCGCTGGCGGCGTGGGTGACCTGACGGCGCGCATCGTCGCGGCCGAACTGAGCAAGTCGCTGGGCCAGCCGGTCACCATCGACAACCGGCCGGGCGCCGGTGGCGTGGTGGCTGCCGAGACGGTCGCGCGCGCCGAGCCCGATGGCCATACCCTGTTCCTCATGTCCAACGGCACGGCCGTCACGGCGGGCCTGTTCAAGACCCTGCCGTACGACACGGTGCGCGACTTCACCCCGGTCGCGATTCTGGGCACCTTCGACATCGCGGTCCTGGTGCCGGCCGAGTCGCCTTTCAAGACTCTGGGCGAACTGGTGGGCTATGCCAAGGCACACCCGGACAAACTCAATCTCGGCAGCATCAACATCGGCAGCACCCAGCACCTGGCGGCCGAGCTGTTCAAGTCCAGCGCTGACATGAACGTGCAGGTGGTGCCCTTCAACGGCACGCCCGCGCTCATCGGCGCACTGCGCGGCAAGCAGGTCGACGCCGGGGTCGAAATCCTCGCGCCCGCGCTCACCCACATCAAGTCGGGGGCGTTCCGCGCGCTGGCGGTCACGGGCAAGAAGCGTTCGACCGCGCTGCCCGATGTGCCGACGGCCGAAGAGCAGGGCGTCAAGGGGTTTGTGGCCTCGTCGTGGAACGCCTTTGCCGCACCGGCGAAAACGCCACGTGCCGTGATCGAGCGTCTCAACAAGGACATCAACGCCGCGCTGGCCAATCCCGAGGTGCAACAGAAGCTGCGCAACCTCAATATCGACCCGGCCGGCGGCACGCCGGAGCAGGCCGCCGAACTGCTGGCCGCCGACATCCGCCGCTGGGGCGCGGTCATCGAGCGCTCGGGCATTCCGAAGCAGTGACACCCGACTGACCACCTACCACCGGCCAGGCGCCATCCCGCGTCCGGCCGGTGCACTGCACTTTGGGGAGTTTGACCATGGACAGTCTGCGCCTGGGCCTGATCGGCTATGGCGAGGTCGGGCGCGTGTTCTCGGCCGGCCTGCGCGACGGGGTGGCCTGGACCGGGGCCTGGGACCTCAAGTTCGCCGAGCCCGCGTCGTCCGGTGAAGCGCTGGCACACGCCGCATCGGCCGGCGTGCACGCTTGTGGCAGCGTGGCCGAGTTGTGCGCGCAGGCGGATCTGCTGATTTCGGCCGTCACGGCGTCGAGCACGCTGGCCGTCGCGCAGGCGGTGGCGCCGCACATCCGTCCCGGCTGCCACTTCCTGGACCTGAACTCCGCGTCGCCGGGTACCAAGCAACAGGCGGCCGCCCTCATCGATGCGGCAGGTGGGCGCTATGTGGAGGCTGGGGTCATGACCTCGGTACCGCCTTATGGCATCCGCGTGCCCATGCTGCTGGGTGGGGCGCACGCGCCGGGCTTGCAACCGGTGCTGGCCCGGCTGGGCATGGATACGCGGGTGACCAGCGAGCGCCTGGGCGTGGCGTCGGCCACCAAGATGTGCCGCAGCGTGATGATCAAAGGCCTGGAGGCGCTGGTCATCGAGAGCTACACCGCCGCCCGCCAGTACGGGGTCGAAGACGCCATGATCGCCACGCTGCAGGAGACCTTTCCCGGCATCGACTGGACGAAGCAGGGCGCCTACTTCTTCAGCCGGGTGGCGCAGCACGGCCGCCGGCGTGCCGAGGAGATGCGCGAAGCGGCCAACACCGTGTGCGAAGCGGGCTTCGAGCCGTTCATGGCATCGGCCATTGCGGACAAACACGACTGGATGGCCGGACAGGCCCAGGCCGGGCACTTCGCCGACCTGGGGCCGAACCCGCCCTGGCAGGCCTACGCCGATGCCCTGCTGGCGGCGCGCCCGGCAGGGTCGGCCGACTGAGGGGCTGACCGATCATGCTCGATATCCTGGCCATCACCGGCCCGATCTACCTGTGCATCCTGGCGGGCTACGCGACCACCCGTGCCGGCCTGTTTGCGCCTGCCGACATGCGGGTGTTCGGCAAGTTCGTGATCAACCTGGCGCTGCCAGCGCTGCTGTTCAACGCGCTGTCCCAGCGCACCGTGGCCGAAATCTTCAACGGCCCCTACCTGCTGGCCTACACGCTGGCCAACCTGGCGGTGCTGACCATCGGGTTCGTCTGGATGCGTTTCGGGCAGCGCAGCAGCATGAGCCTCGCCGGCACGGTGGCCATGGGCATGACATGCCCGAACAGCGGTTTCGTCGGCTACCCGGTGGCGCTGCTGACCCTCGGCGCCTCCACGGCGGGCGTGAGCCTGGCGCTGAACATGGTGGTCGAAAACCTGCTGATCATTCCCTTGCTGCTGGCGCTGACAGATCTGGATGGTGATGGCCAGGGCGACTGGCGCCGTTCGGTGGCGCAGGCGCTCAAGGGGGTGCTGCGCAATCCGATGATCATCGCCATCGTGGCGGGCACACTCGTTTCGCTCGCAGGGTTGGCACTGCCTTCGGCGCTGTCGCGCACCGTCACCCTGTTCGCCCAGGCCAGTGGCGCGCTGTCGCTGTTCGTCATCGGCGGCAGCCTGGTGGGGCTCAAGGCGCCATCCGGCACGGGCGGTCAGATCGTCGGGATTGCCCTGGGCAAGCTGGTGCTGCACCCGCTGCTGATGCTGGGCCTGCTGTGGTGGGTGGTGCCGGTGGCGGACCCCGCGCTGCGCCAGGCCTTGGTGCTGACCTGCGCGCTGCCGATGTTTGGCATCTACGCCATCCTGGCGCAGCGCCACGGCCACGCCGGGCTGGCTTCGGCGGCGCTGCTGGTCACGACGCTGGCCGCCTTCTTCTCGCTCAGTGGATTGTTGTGGCTGCTGCAGCACGGCAGCGGCTGGCTGGGCTGAGCCGGTTCTAGGCGGCCTGGCCCAGGCGGGCCAGGGCTTCATGGATCAGGCGCTGTGCCGCTTCCTGCGTCAGCGTGGCCGGCCGTTGTGAACTGGTGGCCAGGCTCAGGCGGGTGCGCAGCGGCGGATCGATGCGGCGCAGCCGGTAGGCCGAAGGCCGGATCGAGCTGGCCACGGCGTTGGCCGACAGCAGCGCAGCGCCCATGCCCTCGGCCACCAGATCCAGGATGGCCGAGACGCCGTCGATTTCCAGGCTCACCTGAGGGCGGCAGCCGATGGCCGCCATCTCGGTTTCGACGTGCATGCGCAGCGCGTTCGGTCGGCTGGGAATCACCAGCGGCAGGCGGGCCACCTCGGCCAGCGGCAGCGGCGGCGGCGGCGGGTCCTCGGCCAGGCCGGGCGGGCGCGGCTGCACCAGCCAGATTTCCTCGTCCAGCAGCGGCGCGATCTCGATTTCGGGCACGGGCTGGGCGTTGTAGAGAACGGCCAGATCCAGCCGCCCGGTGATCAGCCATTCCTGCATGGTGGCCGACAGGCCTTCGGTGATGGACAGGCTGGCTTCGGGCAGCTGTTCGCGGAACAGGCGGGTCAGCGGCACGGTGAGCACCCGCGCCAGGCTCGGGGGCAGGCCGATGGCCACATGGCCCGCCAGCGCACCGCGCACCCGGCCGAGTTCTTCCTTGGCGCGTTCGACCTGGTGCAGGATGCCGCGTCCGTGGGCCAGCAGCAGCTTGCCGGCGTCGGTGGGGGTGGCGCCGCGGCCGTTGCGCAGCAGCAGGTTCTGCCGCAGCTCCACTTCCAGCAGCCGGATCTGGCGCGACAAAGCGGGCTGGGCCACGTTCAGGGCCACCGCCGCCCGGGTGAAGCTGCCCAACTCGGCCACGCGGACGAAGTATTCGAGTTGTTTCAGGTCCATGACCACCGCCTCAGGCTGCTCGCGAATAACTGCATCATAGATATAAACATCTGTTCTAGCTGATAGCGGGTGAACACGGTTGGTTCCTTTGGTCGTGCCGGCCACAATCCGAGGCTTCAAGAGGAGCCACCATGAGTCAGTCACAACCCCTGATCATCGATTGCCACGGCCACTACACGACGGCCCCCAAGGCGCTGGAAAACTGGCGCAACCAGCAGATTGCCGGGATCAAGGACCCGGCCGCCATGCCCAAGGTCAGCGATCTGAAGATCAGCGACGACGAACTGCGCGAGTCCATCGAGGCCAACCAGTTGCGGCTCATGAAGGAGCGCGGCTCCGACATCACCCTGTTCTCGCCGCGCGCCAGCTTCATGGCCCACCACATCGGCGATTTCAACGTGTCCAGCACCTGGGCCGCCATCTGCAACGAGCTGTGCTACCGCGTGAGCCAGTTGTTCCCCGACAATTTCGTGCCAGTGGCCATGCTGCCGCAGAGCCCGGGCGTCGACCCTGCCACCTGCATTCCCGAGATGGAGAAATGCATCAAGGAATACGGCAACGTCGGCATCAACCTCAACCCCGATCCTTCGGGCGGCCACTGGACCAACCCGCCGCTGACCGACCGCCACTGGTACCCCATCTATGAAAAGATGGTCGAGTACGACGTGCCGGCCATGATCCACGTGAGCACCAGCTGCAATGCGTGCTTCCACACCACGGGCGCGCACTACATCAACGCCGACACCACGGCCATCATGCAGCTCATCCAGGGCGACCTGTTCAAGGACTTCCCGACGCTGCGCTTCATCATCCCCCACGGCGGTGGCGCCGCGCCCTACCACTGGGGCCGTTACCGCGGTCTGGCGCAGGAGATGAAGAAGCCGTTGTTGAGCGAACACCTGCTCAAGAACATCTTCTTCGACACCTGCGTGTACCACCAGCCGGGCATCGACCTGCTGACCAAGGTGATCCCGGTCGACAACATCCTTTTCGCCTCCGAAATGATCGGCGCCGTGCGTGGCATCGACCCGGAGACCGGCAGCTACTACGACGACACCAAGCGCTACGTGCAGGCCACCGGCAATCTGAGCGACGCCCAGCGCTACCAGGTGTACGAAGGCAACGTGCGCCGCGTGTTCCCGCGCCTGGACGCCCGCCTGAAATCCCAAGGCAGGTAATTTGTAGGCACACCCACAAGGCATGCGGTGGGTGTGCGTTTTGCGTAGGTCAAGGAGGAGTCCGCGAAGCGGGCGGGGGACACGAAGCAAAACGCACGCGCACCGCAGGCCGCTCAGTCAAGGAGATACAAACATGTACGAACTCGGTGTCGTTTACCGCCACATCCAGCGCGCCGACCGCGCGACCGCCGAGGCGCTGGCCGCGCTCGGTTCTGCCACGGTGCATGAAGCCATGGGCCGCGTTGGCTTGATGAAGCCCTACATGCGGCCGATCCAGACCGGTGTGCAGGTGTCGGGCACCGCCGTCACGGTGCTTCTGCAACCGGGCGACAACTGGATGATGCACGTGGCGGCCGAGCAGATCCAGCCGGGAGACATCGTCGTCGCCACGGTCACGGCCGAGTGCAGCGACGGCTATTTCGGCGATCTGCTGGCCACCAGTTTCCAGGCGCGTGGTGCGCGGGCGCTGATCATCGAAGCCGGTGTGCGCGACGTGAAGACGCTCAAGGAGATGAACTTCCCGGTCTGGAGCCGCTACATCTCGTCCAAGGGCACGATCAAGGCGACGCTGGGCTCGGTGAACATTCCCATCGTCTGCGCTGGCGCCTATGTGACGCCGGGTGACGTGATCGTGGCCGACGACGACGGCGTGGTCTGCGTGCCCGCCGCCCGGGCGGTCGAGACGCTCGCTGCGGCCCAGAAGCGCGAGAGCTTCGAAGGCGAGAAGCGCGAGAAGCTGGCTTCGGGCGTGCTGGGTCTGGACATGTACAAGATGCGCGAGCCGCTGGCTGCGGCTGGCCTGCGCTACATCGACTGATTTTTCTCCGGCTGGCCCCGGCGGCGACGCCGGAAGCCAGCGGGGCTCATCAGTCGCTTCGCGCCAGCAAATCGCCCCGCTGGCTTCCGGCATCACCGCCTCGTTGGCGTAACCACAACCAAGGTTGAGACATGAGCAAACCTGTTTCCGGTGACTTCACCAAAACCGCCGGCTGGCTCGACTGGTACACCGGTCCGACCAAGCCCTCGTTCAAGCTGCCCGCAGGCGCCGTCGACGCGCACTGCCACGTGTTCGGCCCGGGGGCCGAATTCCCCTACGCCCCCGAGCGCAAGTACACGCCCTGTGACGCCAGCAAGCACGAGCTGTACGCGCTGCGCGACCACCTGGGTTTTGCGCGCAACGTGGTGGTGCAGGCCACCTGCCACGGTGCCGACAACCGCGCCATGGTCGACGCCTGCCTCTCCAGCGGCGGCAAGGCGCGTGGCGTGGCCACGGTCAAGCGCTCGGTGACCGACGAGGAACTGCAGGCCCTGCATGCCGCCGGCGTGCGCGGCGTGCGCTTCAACTTCGTCAAGCGCCTCGTCGACTTCACGCCCAAGGACGAGCTGATGGAGATCGCCGGTCGCATCGCCAAGCTCGGCTGGCATGTGGTGATCTACTTCGAGGCGGTGGACCTGCCCGAGCTGTGGGACTTCTTCACCAGCCTGCCGACCACGGTGGTGGTGGACCACATGGGCCGCCCCGACGTGAGCAAGCCCATCGACGGGCCGGAGTTTCAGCTGTTCCTGAAGTTCATGCGCGAGCATCCGAACGTCTGGAGCAAGGTGAGCTGCCCGGAACGCCTGTCCGTCACCGGACCCAAAGCCCTCAACGGCGAGCAGGCCGCCTACCAGGACGTGGTGCCGTTCGCGCGCAAGGTGGTCGAAGAATTTCCGGATCGCGTGCTCTGGGGCACCGACTGGCCGCACCCGAACCTCAAGGACCACATGCCCGACGACGGCCTGCTGGTGGACTTCATCCCGCAGATCGCACCGACGGCAGAACTGCAGCAGAAGCTGCTGGTGGACAACCCGATGCGTCTCTACTGGCCTGAAGAGTCCGCGTAAGTTTCGTCATGCCCGTGAAAGCGGGCATCCATTCGTCCCCGTCTGGATTCCCGCTTTCGCGGGCATGACCGTCACCGTAAAGGAAACCCATGGCACTCGACAAACCCTACCAGGACGTGCCCGGCACCATCATCTTTGATGCCGAGCAGAGCCGCAAAGGCTACTGGCTCAACCAGTTCTGCATGAGCCTGATGAAGGCCGAGAACCGCGAGAAGTTCAAGGCCGATGAGCGCGCCTACCTCGACCAGTGGCCGATGACCGAAGAGCAGAAGCAGGCCGTGCTGGCGCGCGACCTCAACTGGTGCATGCGTACCGGCGGCAACATCTACTTCCTGGCCAAGATCGGTGCCACCGACGGCAAGAGCTTTCAGCAGATGGCGGGCTCCATGACCGGCATGACCGAGCAGGAATACCGCGACATGATGATCAACGGCGGCCGCAGCGCCGAGGGCAACCGCCACATCGGCGAGGACGGTGACGCGCAGGCGCACCGCCAGCCGCAGGGCGCTGCCGGAAAGAAGGCTTGACCATGGCAAAAATCACCGCATCCGTCTTCACCTCCCACGTGCCCGCCATCGGCGCGGCCATGGACCTGGGCAAGACCCAGGAAGACTACTGGAAGCCGCTGTTCGCGGGGTACGAGTACTCCAAGCAGTGGATGAAGGACAACAAGCCCGACGTCGTCTTCCTCGTCTACAACGACCACGCCACGGCCTTCAGCCTGGAGATGATCCCGACCTTCGCCATCGGCACGGCGGCCGAGTTCACGCCGGCCGACGAAGGCTGGGGACCGCGCCCGGTGCCGAAGGTGATCGGTCACCCCGACCTGGCCTCGCACATCGCGCAGAGCGTGATCCAGCAGGACTTCGACCTCACCATCGTCAACAAGATGGACGTGGACCACGGCCTGACGGTGCCGCTGTCGCTGATGTGCGGCGAGCTGGATCCGAAGAAGGATGCCTGGCCCTGCCCGGTGATCCCGTTTGCCGTCAACGTGGTGCAGTACCCGGTGCCCTCGGGCAAGCGCTGCTTCATGCTCGGCCAGGCCATCCGCAAGGCGGTCGAGAGCTTCGACGAAGACCTGAAAGTGCACATCTGGGGCACCGGTGGCATGAGCCACCAGCTGCAGGGCGCGCGTGCTGGCCTGATCAACCGCGAGTGGGACAACCACTGGCTGGACCTGATGATCAACGATCCGGTGGCCTGCGCCAACGTGCCGCACATCGACTACGTGCGCGAAGCCGGCAGCGAAGGCATCGAACTCGTGATGTGGCTGATCGCGCGCGGCGCCATGTCCGATGTGGTCGACGGCAAGGTTGTCGGTCCGCTGCCCACGGTCAAGCACCGCTTCTACCATGTGCCCGCGTCCAACACGGCTGTGGGCCACGCCATTCTTGAGAACACGTAACCCGAGGAACACACCATGACCATCAAAGTCGCACTCGCCGGCGCCGGCGCCTTCGGCATCAAGCACCTGGACGGTATCAAGAACATTCCCGACGTCGAGGTGATCTCGGTCATCGGCCGTGACCTGGCCAAGACGCAGGAAGTGGCCGACAAGTACGGCATCCGGCACGTCACCACCGACCTGGCCGACAGCCTGGCCATCGAGGAGCTGGATGCGGTCATCCTGTGCACGCCCACGCAGATGCACGCTGCCCAGACCAAGGCCTGCCTGCAGGCCGGCAAGCATGTGCAGGTGGAGATTCCCCTGTGCGACGTGCTCAAGGAAGGCGAGGAAGTGCTGGCCCTGCAGAAGCAGGTCGGCAAGGTGGCGATGGTGGGCCACACCCGCCGCTTCAACCCCAGCCACCAGTTCGTGCACAAGAAGATCACGGCCGGTGAGTTCAATATCCAGCAGATGGATGTGCAGACCTACTTCTTCCGCCGCACCAACATGAACGCGCTGGGCCAGCCCCGCAGCTGGACCGACCACCTGCTGTGGCACCACGCTGCCCACACCGTGGACCTGTTCGCCTACCAGGCTGGCAGCCCGATCGTGAAGGCCAATGCCGTGCAGGGCCCGATCCACAAGGATCTGGGCATCGCCATGGACATGAGCATCCAGCTGCAGGCCGCCAACGGCGCCATCTGCACGCTGAGCCTGTCCTTCAACAACGACGGCCCGCTCGGCACCTTCTTCCGCTACATCGGTGACACCGCGACCTACATCGCGCGTTACGACGACCTGTTCAACGGCAAGGAAGAACAGATCGACGTGAGCAAGGTCGACGTGTCGATGAACGGCATCGAACTGCAGGACCGCGAGTTCTTTGCCGCCATCCGCGAAGGCCGCGAGCCCAACAGCAGCGTGGCCCAGGTGCTGCCCTGCTACCAGGTGCTGCACCAGCTGGAGCAGCAGCTCGGCGGCTGAGCCCGTCTGCGCAATCCGGGCCCCGGCCCTTCGATCCGCCTTTGGCATCGACGGCTCCATCCTTTGCGGCTGGAGCCGTTTTCATTCAGGAGTGTCCCCATGCAACAACGCCAACTCGGCCCCTTCAGCGTCAGCGCCATCGGCCTGGGCTGCATGAACATCTGCCACGCCTACGGTGCGCCCGTTTCCGAACAGCAGGCCGAGCGCGTGCTGCTGGCGGCGCTGGACGCGGGCGTGACGCACTTCGACACCGCCGCGCTCTACGGCTTTGGCACCAGCGAGACGCTGGTGGGCAAGGTCCTGTCGAAGCACCGCGCGAAGTTCACGCTGGCCAGCAAGTGCGGCATGACCGGTGTGCCCAACGAGCAGGGCGTGAAGGTGCGCGTGATCGACGGCCGCCCCGACACGATCAAGGCCACTTGCGAGGCCGCCCTGCGCCGCCTGCAGACCGACGTGATCGACCTCTACTACCTGCACCGCTGGGACAAGCAGGTGCCCATCGAAGACAGCGTGGGCGCGCTGGCCGAGCTGGTGCGCGAGGGCAAGATCCGCAGCATCGGCCTGAGCGAGGTGTCGGCCGGCACGCTGCGCAAGGCCCATGCGGTGCATCCCATCGCGGCGGTGCAGACGGAGTATTCGCTCTGGACGCGCAACCCCGAGATCGCGGTGTTGCAGGCCTGCCGCGAACTGGGGACGAGCTTTGTGGCGTTCAGTCCGGTGGCGCGCGGCTTCCTGTGCGGCCCGATGGACGTGACGGCCTTCGACCCCAAGGACATCCGCCGCGCCATGCCGCGCTTCTCGCCCGAAAACTACGCCCGCAATGCCGAGCTGCTGCCGCCTTACCTGGCCATCGCGCACGAAGTGGGTTGCTCGCCGGCGCAACTGGCGATCGCCTGGCTGCTGCACCAGGGCGAGCACATCCTGCCGATTCCCGGCACCACCAGCGTGGCGCATCTGCTCGACGACCTGGGGGCAGCCGATGTGCGGCTGTCGGCCGACGTGCTGGCGCGGCTGGACGCGCTGATCCACACCCGCACGGTGCACGGCAACCGCTACACCGCGCAGGCCAACACCGAGGTCGATACCGAGGTGTTCTGAGGACCGGCGCTCACCCGCGCCGACGCAGCCAGTCCAGCACGCTGGTGGCGTCGCCGGTGAACACGATGCGCCCGGCCTGCTGCTGGCGCTGGAAGCGGTACATCGGGTCGTAGTATTCCTGCAGCAGCGCCGCGATCCAGGCGCGGTGCGCCTGCACATCGCCGGCCTGGTGCTGCACCAGGGCATCCTGCAGGCAGGAGCGGATGCGCCGATGCCGTTCGCCGCCCAGCCGTTTGGCGGTCTTGTCCAGGCTTTGCAGCAGGTGGACCGACAGCAAGGCCAACGCCTGCTCGGGGCCGTGCTGCATCGCCAACGCGGTTTGCTGGCCGACCACGTAGTCGCGCAGGATGCGGTCGACGCGGGCTTCGAACGGGGCTTCCAGCCACACCAGCGGGGCGGCGGCGAGCCGGTCGCGCAGCGTGGGCGGCACCGCGCAGCGCCCGATGTGGCGGCCTTCGTCTTCCCACACAAAGTGTTCCATGCCGGCGGCGCGCTTGCGCAGCAGGTCGATGGCCAGGCGGTTCTCGAAATCGATCTGCGTGGGCTGGCCCTGAGGGTGCGCGCCGAAGCTGGAACCGCGGTGGTGTGCATGGCCTTCCAGGTCGATGCCGTGCGCCAGCTGGTTCAGCAGGTCGGTCTTGCCGGTGCCGGTCATGCCGCCCAGCACCGTCAGGCCGCACCCGGTCGCGGCCGCTTCCAGGGTCTGGATCAGTGTCTGGCGCAGCGCCTTGTAGCCGCCGGTGATCAGCGGGTAGCGCACACCGGCTTCGGCCAGCCACTGCTGGGCGATGTGCGAGCGCAGACCGCCGCGAAAACAGTACAGGAAACCGTCGGGGTGGGCCTGGGCGAAAGCGGCCCAGGCGGCAATGCGCTCGGCCTTCACCGGGCCGGCCACCAGCCGGTGGCCGAGCGCGATGGCGGCTTGCTGGCCGTGCTGGCGGAAACACAAGCCGACCGCATGGCGCTCGGCGTCGTTCATCAACGGCAGGTTGACCGCGCCGGGAAACGCGCCTTGGGCAAATTCCACCGGGGCACGCACATCGGCCAGCGGCAGGCCTTGCAGGAACAGTCGGTGGCAGTCGGCGGTTTCGAGCGCGGTGCCCGGGCCCATCAGCGCACCTGGACGCAGTGGGTCTGTCGCTCGGTCAGGTGACCGATGGGCGCCAGTTCAAGGCCGGCGGCGCGCGCGGTGACCAGGAACTCGGCTTCACCGTCCGGGCTGACGGCCACCAGCAGGCCGCCGCTGGTCTGCGGGTCGCACAGCAACTGCTTTTGCAGTGGGGTGATCGGCGCGACCTTGTGGCCGTAGCTGTCGAAGTTGCGCTGCGTGCCGCCGGGCACGGTGCCCAGCGTGAGGTAGTGGTCGATGCCCGGCAGGCGCGGCACGGCGTCGTCGTCGAGCACGGCGGTGAGACCGCTGCCTTCGGCCATCTCGACCAGGTGGCCGAGCAGGCCAAACCCGGTCACGTCGGTCATGGCCTGCACGCCGGCCAGGCGCCCGAAGGCGCGGCCGGGGCGGTTGAGGGTGCACATCCAGTCGCGGGCGACGCCCACGTCCTCGGGGCGCAGCTTGCTCTGCTTTTCGGCGGTGGTCAGGATGCCGATGCCCAGCGGTTTGGTGAGGTAGAGCCGGCTGCCGGCGCGGGCGGTGTCGTTGCGCTTGATGTGGCGTTTGTCGACCACGCCGGTGACGGCCAGGCCGAAGATCGGTTCGGGGGCGTCGATGGAGTGCCCTCCCGCGAGGGGAATGCCCGCGTCGTCGCAGACGGCACGGCCGCCGCGCACCACTTCGCGCGCCACCTCGGGCGGCAGCACGTTGATCGGCCAGCCGAGGATGGCGATCGCCACCAGCGGGTCGGCGCCCATGGCGTAGATGTCGCTGATGGCGTTGGTGGCCGCGATGCGCCCGAAGTCGAACGGATCGTCGACGATGGGCATGAAGAAATCGGTGGTGGAGACCACGCCCCGCTCGTCGTCCAGCGCGTAGACGGCGGCATCGTCGCGCGAGGCGTTGCCCACCCACAGGCGCGGGTCCAGGTGCTGCGCACCGCTGCCGGCGAGGATGACGTCGAGCACCTGGGGGCTGATCTTGCAGCCGCAGCCGGCCCCGTGGCTGTACTGGGTGAGGCGGATGGCGGCGGGGGCGTTGCTCATGGTCGGCGGGGGCTGCGGTGGCGAAGCCGTCACTGTAGCAACACCGCCGGCGAGCGGGTGGCCGGGCCGCCGCAGGCCCTGGCCACCGCAGGTGCTTCAGCGTGCCTGAAGGAAGTCGCCCACTTCCAGCAGCACCAGCTCGTTGTCGTCCGCCTGGTTGGGCGAGCGGCTGCTGGAGAACGGCAGGTTGTTGTCGTTGCCAACGACGATGTGCGTCGCATCGACGCGGTCGACGTTCTCGATGGTGAAGAAGGGGAAGGTGAACACGCCGTTGGTCAGCGGCTTCTTCGAGAGTTTGTTCGGATCGGCGATGTTCATCAGGTCGATGTAGGCGATCTTGCGCAGCGGGCCGTTCACGTTGGCCTCGCTCAGCTCCACCTTCACCACGCGCTTGAACTTCGCCAGGTCGTGGAAGCAGTCGGGGCGCTTCTGGCCTTCGGGGCAGGCCAGGTCGGCCGTGCCTTCGCCGTTGTCGCGCTCGATGACCAGGCCCTCGGTCGGGCTGATCATGTTGAAGTCGCCGATGGCGAGGTGGTTGGCTTCCAGCACGTATTTCCAGTGCCGGCCGGTCCATTGCTCGGTCTTCACGTCGAACTCCAGCACGCGCAGGTACTGCTTGCCGTCCTGGGTTTCGAAGCCTTTGGCGGCGTCGTCGTAGAGCGCGCCTTCGAGCATGGCGTAGAGCTTGCTGCCATCGGGCGAAGCCGCCATGCCCTCGTAGCCCTTGGAGCGGCGCACCTGGAACTTCACCTCACCGCCCGGGGCGCCGGGCGTGGTCACGGCCGGGTGGTCGGGCGAGCGCACCGCCTTGCCGTCGACCTGGGTTTCGAACACGGCCAGCACCTTGCCCTGGAGGTCGGCCTTGATCAGGAAGGGCCCGAACTCTTCGCCGATCCACAGGGCGCCGCCGGCAAACTGGAAGCTCTCCAGGTCCAGGTCGGCGCCGGTCAGGTAGCGCTGTTTGGTGCCTTCGTGGACGATGCGGAACGGCAGCTTCTTGTCGGGGTCGTGCAGGAGCACGGTTTCCAGCCGCTTGAACTGGCCGCCCTTGAAGTCCACCGCGTAGCGGTTGAGGAACAGCGCGAAATCGGGCGAGTTGGCCTTGGAGCCGGCGCCGTTGTCGGTCAGCAGCCAGAAGCTGCCGTCGGGCATGCGCTTGATGCCCGAGTGGCCCTGCACCGGCTGACCCTGGAACGGCAGCGAGACGCCGGTGGGGCGACCGGCCGACTTGCCTTCCACCGAACCGACCGCGTCAACGCGCTGGCCGGTGGTGAACTTGCCGCTGACCTTCAGGTCGGCCGGGGCGTCTTTGGGCGCAGGAATGAAGGTCTTGGCCGGCAGGATGGCGTGGCCTGCCAGGGTGGCGGGATAGGCGGTCTGGGCGTGGGCGCCGTGGAAGGCGATCAGCAGCAGGGCAGGCAGGAGCCGGAAGGTGGGGCGCATGGTGGTGGTGTCGAAAGTGGATCGGATGTGGGCGGGGGAAAACCGCACAGGCGCGCAGCATGGCGGCGTGCCGTGACACCGCCACGACAGCCGGATGAAAGCGGCGTGACGGCACACCTGAAACAAAGCGAAAAAAACCGCGACGGTTTCGACACCCCGGCAGCGGCCGGCGCCGGCACCATGAAGGCCATGTTCAACACCTTCCCCGAAGGAGCACCGTCATGAGAACCTGGACCAGACGCAGCCTTACCGGCCTGGCCGCCGCAACCGTCGTGCTCGGCGGACTGACCGCCTGTGGCGCGCGTGGCGAACACAGCCGAGGCTGGAGCGACGAGCGCATCACCGAGGTGCGTGGCAAGGTGGTCGACAGGATCAGCGGCAAGCTCGATCTCAACGCCGAGCAGAAAACCAAGCTCGCTGCGCTGGCCGACGAGGTGATCGCTTCGCGCAAGCTGATGCGGGGCGATTCGGTCAACCCGCGTGCCGACCTGCAGGCCCTGATCGCAGGCGACCGCTTCGACCGCAGCCGGGCCCAGCAACTGCTCGACCAGAAGCTGCAGGCCGCGCAGGCCAACGGCCCGAAGGTGCTGGCCGCCTTCGGCGACTTCTACGACAGCCTCAACCCCGAGCAGCAGAAACAGGTGCGCGAGCGCCTGGAGAAGCGCGGCCACCGCTGGTGGGGCCGTGGCTGACGCCATCCACGCGATCGCCCGGCAGGCCCGCCCGCACACGGCGGCCCTGCTGGCCGACGCCGACGACCCGCACGCCGAGCTGCTGACCCTGTTCTGGGGGCCGCAGTTCGACCGCGAATACGCCCTGGCGCTCTGGGCCCGCCTGTCGCAGCGCCAGCCGGTGGCGGCGGCGCCGCTGTTGCCCGCGCTGCTGTCCGTGGGCGACCGCTTCGACGCCCTCGCGCGGGGTGACAAAGCCCGGCTTCGCCGCTTGATTGCACGCCACCGCGCCCTGTCAGAATGAGCCGATGAACCGCATCCTGCTGATCGACGACGACGAAAACCTCGGCCCGCCGCTGGCGACCTACTTCCAGCGTTTCGAGCTGCAACTGGTGCACGCCACCCGGCCGAGCGCCGGCTTGGCCCTGTTGCGGGCCGGTGGTTTCGACGCCGCCATCCTGGACGTGATGCTGCCGGAAATGGACGGTTTCGAGCTGTGCCGCACCATCCGCAAGGAAAGCGACATCCCGGTGGTGATGCTGACCGCGCGCGGCGAGGTGATGGACCGCATCGTCGGCCTGGAACTGGGGGCCGACGACTACCTGCCCAAACCGTTCGAGCCGCGCGAACTGGTCGCGCGCCTGCAGACCGTGTTGCGGCGCCTCAAGCCGGCAGGCAACGGCCACGCCGCGGTGCTGAGCGCCGCGCCCACGCTGCGCTTTGACGGGCTGGAAATCGACACCGCGCGCCGCAGCGTGCGCCGCCTGGACGGCGAGGTCGAACTGACCGGCACCGAATACGAACTGCTGCTGATGCTGGCGCGTGAGCCCGGCAAGGTCTTCAGCCGCGACGACATCCTCAACCAGTTGCGCGGCCACGAGGCCGACCTCTACACCCGCGCGGTCGACATCGTGGTCAGCCGCCTGCGCCGCAAGCTGGAGCCGCTGGACTGCATCAAGACCCTGCGCAACGCCGGCTATTCGCTGGCCTTGCGGCGGGAGGGCGCATGAGCCGCCGGCAGCCCTCGGCCTGGCGGCGCGCCAAGCACCGTGTTGCGCATTCGATCAAGCTGCGCATGGTGCTGGTGTTCCTGCTGCTCGCGACGGCCATGACCTTCATCTTCGTCACCGGTGCCCAGAAGGCCTTCTCGGTCGGCTGGCGCGACGCCGCACGCCCCTTGCTGATGGACTATGTCGACCAGCTCACGCGCGAATGCACCGGTGCCAGCGGTACCCCGAGCATCGAGCGGGCCCAGGCCATCATCGGGCGGCTGCCGCTGACCGTCACCATCCAGGGGCCCACGGTCAACTGGTCGTCGCACCCGAACCAGACCCCGCCCGACTGGCTGCAGGACAAGGTCGATCATGGGGCCGCATCGCGCGGGCGCCAGGGCGACCGCGGTATCGACTGGCAGCAGGTCCTTCAGCGCACCACGGCCGACGGCCACGTGCTCACCTTCGGCATCAACGGCGAGGCGTTCGAACGCAAGCCGCGCATGATCGGCTACGCCCTGGTCTCGCTGCTGGTGCTGACCCTGCTGGCCTGGCTGTACGTCCGGCGCCTGCTCAAGCCGCTGGACGCCATCGGCGAAGGCGCACAGCGGTTCGGCCGGGGCGACTTCAGCCAGCCGATTCCCGAGCGCTGCATCCACGGCCCGGACGAGCTGGGCGAGCTGGCGCTGACCATCAACACCATGGGTCAGGACATCCACCAGATGCTGGAAGCCAAGCGCGCGCTGCTGCTCGCGATCAGCCACGAACTGCGCAGCCCGCTCACGCGGGCGCGCCTCAACGCCGAACTGCTGCCGGAAAGCGACGACGTGGACCCGCAGCGCAAGGCCCTGCTGCGCGACCTGCAGGAAATGGCCACGCTGATCAGCGACCTGCTGGAGAGCGAGCGCCTGTCGGGCGACCATGCCGCGCTGCAGCGTGCGCCCACCGACCTGCCGGCGCTGGCCGCGCAGGTCATTGAAGACCTGAAAGCCCGCCACCCCGGGGCAGCACGGGTGGCGGTGAGCGCCCCGGCAGGCATGCCCCCCGTGTCGGTGGACCCGTCGCGGGTGCGCCTGCTGCTGCGCAACCTGATCGACAACGCGTTGCGCCACGGCGCCGACGCCACCGAATCGCCGACCGTGACCCTCTCGGCCGATGGCGGGACGGTCACGCTGGAAGTGCGCGACCACGGCCCCGGCGTGCCCGAAGAGCAACTGGCCCACCTGGCGCAGGCGTTCTACCGCCCCGACAGTGCGCGCACCCGCGCTGCCGGCGGCGTGGGGCTGGGCCTGTACCTGTGCCGCCTGGTGGCGCAGGCCCACGGCGGCGTGCTGTCGGCACGCAACGCTGGGCCGGGACTGGTGGTGACGGTGACGCTGCGGCAGGCTTGACGCGGGCCGCCGACATCGCGCGCCCCGCCCCTAGAATGCAACAAGAGGAAACAACGACACCCCCAGACACATGACGCCCGAGGCACGCGCCCGCCAGACCATCGACGCGCTGCTCACCGCAGCCGGCTGGCACGTTTGCGATGTGGCCAGCGCCAACCTCCGCGCGGCCACCGGCATCGCCATCCGCGAATTCCCCCTCAACCCCGGCCACGGCTTTGCCGACTACCTGCTCTACGTCAACGGCAAGGCCTGCGGCGTCATCGAAGCCAAGAAAGAAGGCGCCACCCTCAGCGGTGTGGAAGTGCAAAGCGCCCGCTACGCCCAGGGCCTGCCGGCCAGCCTGCCCGCGTGGCGGCGCCCGCTGCCCTTCGTGTTCGAGTCCACCGGGGTCGAAACCCGCTTCACCAACGGGCTGGACCCGTTGCCCCGCGCCCGCCCGGTGTTCGCCTTTTTCCGGCCCGAACTGCTGGTGCAATGGCTCGCCTACCTGTCGCCACCTACGGCCAGCAACACGGGCGACATCAACGAAGCCCCCACCTTCCTGGCCCGCCTGCAACAGCGCCCCCCGCTGGTCACCGAATGGGGGCAGGGCGGCGCCCACTTCAAGCTCTGGCCGGCGCAGATACAGGCCATCACGAATCTGGAGGCGAGCCTGGCTGCCAACAAGCCGCGCGCCCTCATCCAGATGGCCACCGGCAGCGGCAAGACCTTCACCGCCATCAGTGCCATCTACCGGCTCATCAAGTTCGGCGGCGCGCGGCGCGTGCTGTTTCTGGTGGACCGGGGCAACTTGGCCCGCCAGACCAAGAAGGAATTTGACGCCTACGCCAGCCCGCACAACGCCTACAAGTTCGGCGAAGAGTTCATCGTCCAGCACCTGCAGGGCAACCAGCTCGACAAGAACGCCCGCGTGGTCATCTGCACCATCCAGCGCATGTTCAGCCTGCTCAAGGGCAAAGACCTGCCCGATGAGGCCGACGAAGAAAGCACCGAAGGCGCCGAAGCCCTGTTCAAAGACCCCGAACCCATTGGCTACAACCCGGCCATCCCCATCGAGAGCTTCGACATCGTCATCACCGACGAAGCCCACCGCAGCATCTACAACCTGTGGCGCCAGGTGCTGGAGTACTTTGACGCCTACCTGATTGGCCTGACCGCCACGCCCAACAAACAGACCTTCGGCTTCTTCAACCAGAACCTGGTCATGGAATACGGCCACGCCCAGGCCGTGGCCGACGGCGTCAACGTCAACTACGACGTCTACCGCATCCAGACCGAAGTGACCGAGCAAGGCGCCAAGGTGGACAAAGGCTACTGGCTGGAAACGCAAGACAAAGCCACCCGCCGCAAGACCGCCTGGCAGCTCGACGACGACTTTGAATACCGCCCCGAAGAGCTGGACCGCGCCGTACAGACGCCCGACCAGATCCGCACCGTCGTCCGCACCCTGCGCGACCGCTGGCAATCAGACCTGTTTCCCCTGCGCAGCGAGGTGCCCAAAACCCTGGTCTTTGCCAAAGACGACAACCACGCCGAAAAGATCGTCGAAATCCTGCGCGAGGAATTTGGCCGCGGCAACGAATTCGCGCAGAAGATCACCTACCGCAGTGCACAGGGTGGAGGCGCCAACCCCGAACAGCTCATCAAGGACTTCCGCACCAGCTACTACCCGCGCGTGGCCGTCACGGTGGACATGATCGCCACCGGCACCGACATCAAGCCGGTGGAAATCGTCATGTTCATGCGCAGCGTCAAAAGCCGCAGCTTCTTTGAACAGATGAAAGGCCGCGGCGTGCGCGTGTGCCGGGACGACGACCTGCGCAGCGTCAACCCCGGCGACCACGTGCGCAAAGACCACTTCGTCATCGTCGATTGCGTGGGCGTCTGCGAACGCGACAAGACCGACAGCCGCCCCATGGACAGCAAAAAGGCCGTGCCGTTGGACAAGCTGCTGCAGGCCGTGGCCCTCGGCAATGTGGAGGACGAGGTCATCAGCAGCGTGGCCGTGCGCCTGACCCGGCTGGACCGCGACGTGAGCGAGGCCGACCAGGCCCGGGTGATGGAGGCCAGCGGGGGCCACAGCTTGCGCGACATCGCCCGCGGCCTGGTGCAGGCGCTGGAAACCGCGCGCGACGAAGACACGCCGCCCCAGCAGGCCGAAGTGGCGCTGCAACACGCCACCGAACCCCTGGCCAACCCCGCGCTGCGCGAACTCATCCTCAAGCTCAAGCAGAAGGCCGACCTGATCATCGACACCGTCACGCAAGACGCGCTGCTGCACGCCGGCTTTGCCGAAGCAGCCAGCGACCGCGCCCAGCAGCTGGTGCAAAGCTTCGAAGCCTTCATCCAGCAGCACAAAGACGAAATCACCGCACTGCAAATCCTCTACAACCGCCCGGTGCGCGCGCCCCTGCGGTTTGAAGACATCAAGGCCCTGGCCGACGCGCTGCACGCCCCGCCGCACCTCATCGACGAAAGCGCCCTCTGGCAGGCCTACGCCGCGCTGCAAAAAGGCAAGGTCAAAGGGAGCAACCAGAAGCGGCTGCTGACCGACATCGTCAGCCTGGTGCGCTTTGCCATGCAGCAAGACAACGAACTCGTGCCCTACCCCGAACGGGTGCAGGCCAACTTCAATGCATGGCTCGCCCAGGCCCGCGATGCCCATGCCCGTCACTCCTCACAGGACCCCGTCCGTGATTCCCCACCGGACCCAGTCCATCATTCCCCATCGGACCCAGTCCGTCATTCCCGCGAAGGCGGGAATCCAGACCCCTTCACCCCCGAACAACTCCACTGGCTGGAAATGATCCGCGACCACATCGCCGCCAACCTCGGCATTGAACTGGAAGACTTCGACTACGCGCCCTTCAGCCAGCAAGGCGGCCTGGGCCGCGTGCACCAGCTGTTTGGCGAACAGTTGCCGCAGGTGATGGATGAGCTGAACCGGGAGTTGGTGGCGTGAGGGAGATGGTCCGGCTGAGCGACGTTGCGCAGATCAACCCGCGTTTCGACAAGACATCCCTGGCAGACGACGCGCAGGTCTCGTTCGTTCCCATGGCGGCGGTCGGCGCTGCGGACGGCCAGATCGACGCTTCGACCACACGCCCTTTTGGCGAAGTGAAGAAGGGCTACACCCCGTTCCGCGAGGGCGATGTGCTGTTTGCCAAGGTCACGCCTTGCATGGAGAACGGCAAGATGGCCGTGGCCCGTGGCCTCCAGAACGGTGTCGGTTTCGGCTCGTCGGAATTCCACGTGCTGCGCCCCTCCGAGCGCGTAGACGCCAAGTACCTGTACCACTTCGTTTCGTCCGAGTCTTTCCGCAAAGAGGCTGCACGCCACATGACTGGCGCCGTGGGGCTGCGCCGTGTGCCCACGGCGTTTCTGGCTGACGCTGAGTTGCCCTTGGTGGACTTGGACGAACAGCGCCGCATCGTTGCCGAGATCGACAAACAGTTCTCCCGCCTCGACGAAGCCGTCGCCAACCTCCAGCGCGTCAAGGCCAACCTCAAACGCTACAAAGCCACTGTCCTCAAAGCCGCCGTCGAAGGTCGCCTAGTCGAAACCGAAGCCAGCCTCGCCCGCCGCGAAGGGCGCGGCTATGAGACTGGCGACCAACTCCTGCAACGCATCCTCGACGCGCGCATGCTTCAGTGGCAAAAAAAGGGCGCTTACATAACGCCAACTGGACCTCAGCCTGGTGACCGAAAGGAACTGCCGGAAGGTTGGGCGTGGGCAACTGTTGAACAACTGAATCCGGGAAATCGGCCGTGCGCGTATGGCGTTTTGCAGCCTGGTGATGACCTCTTAGAAGGTATTCCGTTTGTACGGGTGGGTGACATCAACGATGGCGTAGTTAATTCCATCGAGATGAAGAGAATTCACCCGGAGATTGCGGGTGCCTACCCGCGAACCAAGCTGTCTGGTGGGGAAGTCCTGTTGACCTTGGTTGGGGCAATTGGACGGACTGCCGTTGTCCCTGCAAACTTGGCGGGCGGAAATGTCGCACGTGCGGTGGGAGTCTTGCCGATCAACGATCTGGTCGATCCACATTGGGTGGAGGTTTGGTTTCGAAACCCCGCAAAAATCCTCGAAATGACCGAAAAGTCTCATGAGGTGGCGCGCAAGACGCTCAACTTGGAGGACGTGAGGCTTGCAGCTGTTGCAGTGCCACCGAAGGCAGAGCAGGCGCGCATCTTCGCCGAAGTCGACCGCCGCCTGTCCGTCATCCGCGAAGTCGAAGCCGAGGTCAATGCCAACCTCCTGCGCGCTCAAGCCTTACGACAGTCGGTTCTCCAAAGTGCGTTTTCGGAAAGTGACCGGTTCGATGCAAGCAACTCGGTTGTGGCTAGAACGGCCCGTGCTCAGGAGGCTGCGTCCGTCGTCATCGCTGCCCGAGTCATCGCGCAGAACTGCGAAGCAGCCACCTTCGGGCGGGTCAAACTTCAGAAGCTGTTGTTCCTGTCAACCCATTACGCACGCGTCGAAGCGAGCAATGACGAATACGCGCGCCTGCGGGCTGGACCGGCAGACCTTGAAAGACTCCAGGGTGTTCTGAAACGATTGGATCAATTGCGGTGGTTTCGGGAGCGGTCACGAGAGCGGGGCAATCGACCGGAAGGCGCAGGCTACACCTATGAGCGGCTCACGCTCGCCGATGACTACAAGAATCATCTGAGTGCGATCACGGGCGATCAGCTCAATGCGGTCGATTACGTTTGCCAGTCTTTGCGGACCTGGTCCACCGATGACTGTGAGTTGCTGGCAACGGTGTACGCCGCCTGGAATGACCTCTTGCTGTTGCGTCGCCCGATTTCAGATGAGGCCCTCGTGGAGGAACTGCATGAACACTGGCATGAAAGCAAGAGGCGATTCACTGTTCAGGAGATCAGTGCCATGCGGAGGCGAATAGTCGAACTTAGGCTGGAACCTACTGGTTTCGGGAAACCTACCCGAGGAACGGCTGCCGATGTCCTGACCAAAGATTTTTTTGATGAGTAAGGTGAGCACAGCTTTCGCCCTTTGCGTCCCCCTCGCCGCCACGGGTGACTTAGTTGCTTTGAACGACCATGCGCCAACTTGATCTGTTCTCCTCCCTTCAGTCCAGCACCGAGGGCATCGACACCGAGTTCAAGTCGGCGCGGGGCGGGTTGCCGGGCAGTTTCTGGGAGTCGTATTCCGCGTTCGCCAACACGCAGGGCGGCACCATCGTGCTGGGGGTGGCCGAGAAGCCGGCCGGTCTGGTGTGGGAGGGCGTGCCCGACGCGGCGCAGTTGCGCACGGTGCTGTGGGCGCAGCTGAACGACCGCAACAAGATCAGCGCCAACCTGTTGCGCGACGACGATGTGCGCACGGTGGACGACGAGGGGCGCCAGTTTGTGGTGGTGAACGTGCCGCGCGCTTCGCGCTTGCAGCGCCCGGTGTTTGTGGGGCCCAACCCCATGAATGGCACCTTTCGCCGGGCGGACGAGGGCGACTACCGCTGCTCGGACGACGAGGTGCGCCGCATGCTGGCCGACCAGTCGGACACGCCGGCCGATTCGCAGATCGTGGAGCATTTCGGCCAGGCAGACTTTGATCCGGAGACGGTCAAGCAGTACCGCAACCGTTTCGCGTCCCGTGCGCCGGACCACCCCTGGCTGTTGCTGGACGATGCCGCGCTGCTAACCAAGCTGAGTGCCCTGCGCCGCGACCGCGCCACGGGTCTGGAGGGTGCCACGGTGGCCGGCCTGCTGATGTTCGGCCGGTTCGAGGCCTTGCGGGAGGCTTTGCCGGGGTTCCATGTGGACTACCGCGAGCGTTTGTCCGACGACCCGGCCGTGCGCTGGACGGACCGCGTGGTGCCCGACGGCACCTGGGAAAACAACCTGTTCCAGTTCTACCTGCGGGTGATGCAGCGCCTGTCGGGCGACTTGAAGATGCCGTTTCAGTTGGACCGGGAGCTGTACCGCAAGGACGACTCGGCTGTGCACGAAGCTTTGCGTGAGGCGGTGGTCAATGCCCTGGTGCATGCGGACCACCGGGGCCAGGGCGGGGTGGTGATCGAGCGCTATCTGGATCGCATCGAGCTGTCCAACCCGGGTTCGCTGCTGGTGTCGCGGGTGCAACTGCTGCAGGGTGGTGTGAGCGAGTGCCGCAACAAGAGCCTGCAACTGATGTTTCAGCTCATGGGCGGTGGCGACAAGGCCGGGTCGGGGATGGACAAGATCCGCGCCGGCTGGCGGTCGCAACACTGGCGTTCGCCTCGGCTGGAAGAGTTCTTGCAGCCGGACCGCGTGAAGCTGGTGCTGCCCATGGTCAGCCTGATTCCGGACGAGGTGGAAAAGGCGCTGCGCCAGCGGTTTGGCGACCGGTTTGCACGGTTGGACAAGACGGCGGTGCAGGCGGTGGTGACGGCGCAGGTGGAAGGCAGCGTGACCAATGGCCGCATGCAGGAAATCACCGGGGAGCATTCGAAAGACATCACCGCCGTGTTGCAGGGGCTGGTGCGTGACGGTCTGCTGACCCAGCAGAACCAGCGCCGGTGGGCCAGCTACCGGGTGGCGGAGGACTCCCCCCAATCGGACGGGGACTCCCCTCATTTGGCGGGAAACTCCCCCCAAGACTCCCCCCAATGGGCCGGGGACTCCCCCCAATCGACTCCGAACTCCCCCCAACCGGGTCGCCTGGCAGGACTCTCGCCCGAGGTTCAAGCGCTGCTGCCACTCGCCGAGCCTGCCCGCAAGAACAAGAATTTGCCCAGGGATCAACTCAAAGCCATCGTCTTGAAGCTCTGTGTGGGGCGCTGGCTGGCCGCCTCTGAACTGGCGGCGTTGGTGGATCGCGATGCGGAAAAGTTGCAGTCCCGCTTTCTCACTGCGATGGTGCGAGAGGGGTTGTTGGAGTTGCGCCACCCGGAAGTTCGCAACCGGCCCGATCAGGCGTATCGCACCGTGAAGTCAGGCCAGCCGTGAACGCCCGCACCATGACCCCTTTCTCCCTCCGCATCTTCGTCGCCGACGGCGACCCCGACGGCCTGCGCATCGTCGAGAAGTCCAACTGGATTGGCAAGGCGCTGGTGTTTCCTCGGGCGCTGCTGCCGCAGGTGAAGGCGCGGCCGGAGCTGGCGCAAACGGGTGTCTACCTGCTGCTGGGGCCGCGGCCGGACGGCGAGGGCGAGATGCTTTACGTGGGTGAGGGCGACCCCATCCGCCCCCGGCTGGAGAGCCACTACGCGCAGAAGGATTTCTGGACCCGCGCCATCGGCTTCACCACGGCCACGGCCGGGCAGCTGAACAAGGCGCATGTGCAGTTTCTGGAGGCGCGGCTGATCGCGCTGGCCCGCGCGGCCAAGCGCATGCCGCTGGACAACGCCAACCAGCCCGCGGAACCCAGCCTGAGCGAGGCCGACCGGGCCGACATGGAGGTGTTTCTGGCCCACATGCTGGGCATGCTGCCGGTGCTGGGGGTGCATGCGTTTGAGCAGGCGCCGGCCCCCACGGCCAAGGCCAGCCCGGTGCTCACCTGCAAGGGCAAGGGCGTGTTGGCCACGGGTTACGAGGCGAGCCAGGGTTTTGTGGTCAAGGCCGGTTCGCAGGCGGTGGCCGAGTCGGTGCCGTCGATGGCGCAGCACGTGCGGGGCATGTACGACGTGCGGCAGGAGCTGATCGCCAACGGCGTGCTGACGCTGGAGGCCGGCCTGTACCACTTCACGCAGGACTACAGCTTCAGCTCACCCAGCACGGCCGCTGCCGTGGTGCTGGGCCGCAGCGCGAACGGGCGCATCGAGTGGAAAGACGCGCAGGGGCGGACGCTGAAGGCGCTGCAAGAGGCGGAGGCAACCCAGTCCGTTTAGTCATTACAGGGAGGAGTTGTGATGAGCGAGCTGCATGTGCTGGTGGATTTCGAGAATGTCCAACCCACCATGGACGATCTGATTGCGCTGGCGCCTGAATTGAAAGACGTCTGGCTGTTCCATGGCCCAACGCTGGCCAAGCGGGCCGCCAAGGTCAAGGGCGACGACGCACGAGTGACGCTGGTGCCGCATTCCGGCAAGGGCAAGAACGCCTTGGACTTTCACCTGACGTTCTATCTGGGCTACCTGGCGGCCAAGCGGACCGAGCCCCGGCTGCTGGTGGTGTCCAACGACCAAGGCTATGACTCGATGCTGGACCATGCCAAGAGCCAGGGCCTCGAAGCTTCCCGGGTTGGCTTCAAGGGGAAGGAGAAGCCTGCAGCGAAGAAGGTTGCCGCTGCCAGGAAAGCGGTTTCGTTGGAGAAGCCTTTGGCGGCGCCTGTGCCGGCCAAGAAGGCCGCGGCGAAGAAGCCACCTGCCAAGAAGGTGGCTGCGAAAACGCCTGCGCCAGCAACGCCAGCAACGCCAGCAACGAAGAAGAACGTTGCCAAAAAGGTGGCGGCCAAAAAGGCGGCGGCAAAGCAGGTTCCGGCCAAGGCGGTCCCTGCGAAGAAGACGGCTGCAAAGAAGGCAGCTCCCAAGAAGGCTCCTGCCCAAAAGTCAACGGCGGTGAGCAGTGCGCCGGCTGCCAAGCCTGCGTCGAAGGCGGCCGCACCAAAGGCGCCGGTAAAGGCAGCCTCAGCAGACAAAGTGCTGGCGCGCGCCAAGGCTTCGTTGTCCAAGATGGGCAAGAACCGGCCGACCAAACTGTCCAAGCTGCTTCGTCACCTGACATCCATCGTTGGGCAGGGAGCCACCCTGGAGCAGGCGGATGCGCTGTCGCGCCAGCTGGAAGAGGCCAAGGTCATCCAGGTGGTGGGTGATCTGGTGCTGTATCCCTGACGGGTTGAAACAAACCCGTTGCCGATTCGTATGTACCTTGATATATTCAATATTCGCAAATCGCGAATATTGAATAAATGCAACTCAAACCCCAGGACTTTCTCGTGGCCCTCAAGCTGGTGGCTTGGGGTGATCAGCGCTGGACGTATGCGCGCCTGGCGCAGGAGCTGGGGCTGAGCGCGTCGGAGGCGCATGCCGCGGTGAAGCGCGGCATACAGGCAGGTTTGCTGGTGGACGCTGCGTTGCTGGCGCCACCGCCTGCCAGTGTTCCAGGCGTTCAAGAGTCGCCGTCGATCTACCGGGTGCGTGCCAAGCCGCGCCGTGCTGCCGCCGGTGAGGCCAGCGGGGCGGACAACCCGGCGCGGGTGAACAGCCGCAACCTGGCGGAGTTTGCGGTGCACGGGGCCAAGTACGCCTTTGCCGCAGATCGGTTGCCGGTGGCGGTGGGTGTGCCCACGAGCCACAGCGCGCCAGCGTTTGCGGGCGTGTTTGCGCCCGGCTCTGAAGACTGGGTGTGGCCGCACCCCAATGGCACTGCGCGCGGGCAGGGGTTGGAGCCTTTGCACCCCAGTGCGCCGTTCGCGGCCATGCAGGATGCCAAGTTGTACGAGATGCTGGCCCTGTTTGATGCCCTGCGCGTGGGCCGCGCCCGGGAGCGCGGAATGGCGCTCAAGCGGCTGCCGCTGCTGATCTACCCGGACGGCCCCAAGCCCGAAGAAAGGCCCATGCATGGCTGACCCCAACCTTGAATTGCTATCTGGCATGGCCCACGCCATGGGGCCGCTATGTGAGCAGGTGGTGTTTGTGGGCGGCTGTGCCACCGGCTTGCTGATTTCGCGGCCGTTGGTTGCTGACGCGCGCGCCACCGAAGATGTCGATGCCATCGTGGAGGTGACGTCTTTGGTCGCCTATCACGCGCTGGCCGATCAGTTGATGGCCCGTGGCTTCCAGCAGACCATGGCCGACAACACGCCACCGTTTCGTTGGTTCTGGAACCGGATGCAGCTGGATCTGGTGCCGCTGGATGAGAAGGTGCTGGGGTTTGCCAATCGGTGGTACCAGCCTGGCTATGCGGCGGCACAGGTCGCCACGCTGCCCACGGGTTTGACGCTCAGGCATCTGTCGGCTCCCTACTTTGTGGCCACCAAGCTGGAGGCCTTCAACGACCGCGGAAATGGCGACATTCTGTTGAGCCACGACCTGGAAGACATCATCACCGTGGTGGATGGGCGGGAGGAGTTGCTGGCAGAACTGGCCGCAGCGCCTGGCGAGGTGCGCCGCTTTGTCGCCGATCAGTTTCAGTCGGTGTTGAATCACACCGACTTTTCCAACACGTTGCCGGGCATCGTCGCGCAGAGCACACGCGCCGGTCTGGTCCTGCAGCGGTTCACCGAAATCGCCAAACTCTAAACACAATGAACACCCACACCCTTGTCCAGAAACTCTGGAACTACTGCAACGTGCTGCGCGACGACGGCATGAGCTATGGCGACTATGTGGAGCAGCTGACTTACCTGCTGTTCCTGAAGATGGCCGACGAGCGCTGCCAGCCGCCGTACAACCAGCCCAGCATCGTGCCGCCGGCCTATGGCTGGCCCGAGCTGCTCAAGCGCGACGGCGACAGCCTGTTCGACCACTACCGCCACACGCTGGAGCGGCTGGGCATGGAGCGCGGCACGCTGGGGCTGATTTTTGCGAAGGCGCAGAACAAGTTCCAGGACCCGGCCAAGCTGCGCCGCGTGGTGGCGGACCTGATCGACACCGAGACCTGGACCATCCTGGGCGCGGACGTGAAGGGCGATGCCTACGAAGGCCTGCTGGAGCGCAATGCGCAGGACACGAAGAGCGGCGCGGGTCAGTACTTCACACCGCGCGCGCTGATCCAGGCCATGGTGGACTGCATTGCGCCGCAACCGGGCGAGACGATTTGCGACCCGGCCTGCGGCACGGGCGGCTTTCTGTTCACGGCGCACAACCACATTACCCGTGAGCACAAGAACCTGACGCGCGACCAGCTCAAGCACCTGAAGGAAAAGGCCTTCACCGGTTACGAACTGGTGCAGGCCACGGCGCGGGTCTGCGCCATGAACCTGATGCTGCACGGCATCGGCTCTGAAAAGTCGGTGCCGGTGGTGGTGGGCGACGCGCTGGGCTCAGACCCCGGCGAGCGTTACGACGTGGTGCTGGCCAACCCGCCGTTCGGCAAGAAGAGCAGCACCGTGATCGTGGGCGAAGACGGCCGTACCAGCACCGAAAAGGACATCATTGAGCGCGACGATTTCTGGGCCACCACCAGCAACAAGCAGCTGAACTTTGTGCAGCACATCAAGACGCTGCTGGCCACCCACGGCCGAGCGGCTGTGGTGCTGCCGGACAACGTGCTGTTCGAAGGCGGGGCGGGCGAGACGATTCGCCGCAAGCTGCTGCACGAGTGCGATCTGCACACCCTGTTGCGCCTGCCCACGGGTTTGTTCTATGCGCAGGGCGTGAAGGCCAATGTGCTGTTCTTCGACAAGAAGCCGGCCAGCGAAACGCCGTGGACGAAGCAGCTGTGGATCTACGACCTGCGCACGAACCAGCACTTCACGCTGAAGACGAATCCGCTCAGGCGCGAACATCTGGACGAGTTTGTTGACTTGTACAAGGTGGGTCAACGGCACCTGCGCCAGGCCACCTGGTCCACCGAAAACCCGGATGGCCGCTGGCGCGTGTATGGCTACGACGAGTTGGTGGCGCGCGACAAGGCCAGCCTGGACATCTTCTGGCTCAAGGACGAGTCGCTGGCCGACAGCGACAACCTGCCCGCGCCGGAAGTGATTGCGCAGGAGATCGTGGAAGACCTGCAGGCGGCGCTGGAGCAGTTCAAGCTGATCGCGGGCGATCTTGCGGGTGCCGGGGTCACAGCCGACTGAGACCTCGTGCTGGGCTGCGAAGCCACCCAGGCCGCGTTACTTCAGCAGACTGCCCAGATCAACCCCCCCATCGGCCGCCTGTTCGGTGCTGGGCGATACCCCCGCATCCAGCAGCTTGCGCGCCTGCAGATGGTCTTTGGCGGCATTGACGCTGTCGACCGCGATCAGGCGGCCGTCCTTGAAGTGGTAGACGCTGAAGCCGGTGCCGGCGGCCATGTCGCCGCGCACGGCCCAGCGGTCGGCGCCGGTGGACAGGCCCGCCATCTGCAGCTTGCGGTCGTACTGGTCGCTCCAGAACCAGGGGGTGGCGGTGAAGGGGCGGTCCTGCCCGAGCAGGGCCGCCGCCGCGCTCTTGCCCTGTTCGGTGGCGTTCTGCACCGATTCCAGGCGCAGCAAGGTGCCGTCGGGCAGACGCCGTGCCGTGCAGTCGCCGGCCGCGACGATGTGCGGATCGCTGGTGCGGCCGCAGGCGTCGACCACGATACCGCGGTCGCAGGCGAGCCCCGCCTGCAGCGCCAGCGCGTCGTTGGCGCTGACGCCAATGCCGACCACGACCAGCCCGGCGGGCAGCACCTGGCCGTCGGCCAGCTTTACGCCGCGCACGCCGTTCGCATCGGTGTCGATGGCCGCGATCTGCGTGCCAAAGACCAGCTCAACGCCGTGGCTGCGGTGCAGTTCGGCATACCAGTCGCTGAGCACCGGCGCCAGCACTCGGCCCAGCAGGCGCGGGGCGGCTTCGAGCACGGTCACCCGCGCCCCTTTCTTGCGTGCAGTGGCCGCCACTTCCAGGCCGATGAAGCCGCCACCGATGACCACCACGGGCAGGTTCTTCTCCACACACCCGGCCATGCGTTCGGCGATGGCGCTGGCGTCCGCGCGCGAACGCAGCGGCAGCACACCCGCCGCGTCGGCACCGGGCAGCGGCAGGGCACGCGGGGTGGCGCCGGTGGCCAGCACCAGGCCGCTGTAGGGCAGGCGGCTGCCATCGGCCAGTTGCACGGTTTTTTTGGCGCGGTCGATGGCTTGCACGGCGGCGTCGGTGCGCAGTTCGATGCCTTTTTTCGCCAGCATCTCGGGCGCGCGCATCACGAGTTGGGCCGCGTCCATCTCTCCGGCCAGCCAGGCTTTGGACAGCGGCGGGCGGTGGTAGGGGCCGTGGGGTTCGTCGCCCAGCAGGGTGATGGGGCCTTCAAAGCCGCCGCTGCGCAGGGCCTCGGCCGTCTGCAGGCCGGCTTGGCCGGCGCCGACGATGACCACGCCCGGGGTGCTCGCTGCGGCCGTCATTCCTGGCACTCGGGCAGGGTGACCACACCGCCTTCGAGCGCGGCGCTGGCCTTGATCTGGCAGGCCAGCCGGCTGTTCGGGCGGCGCTCGGCGGTCACGTTGTCCAGCATGTCCAGCTCGCCTTGCGCGGGGGCGGGCAGCACGCTGGCGAGGAAGTCGTCCACATAGCAGTGGCAGGTGGCGCAGGCGCAGGATCCGCCGCATTCGCCGATGATGCCTTCGACGCCGTTGGCCGTGGCGCCTTGCATCAGGCTCCAGCCGTCGGGCAGGTTCAGGGTGGTGGACTGGCCGCTGGCTTCGATGAAAGTGATGTTTGCCATGGTGGGACCTAAGGACCTCAGAGGTCAAAAGCTGCCGGCGGCGGGGCCGGCGGCAGCAGGAGAACGGGGGCAGGGGCGGGGGGCTTACTGCACCTTGAGCTGCAGCACCAGCGGGCTGCGGAAGGTGGACGAGGGCATCCAGGGCAACTGGTCGGCCACGCGGGTGTAGTCGGGCACGACCTTGTGGAATTCTTCGAAGGCGATCTTCACCGCCAGGCGCGCGATGGCCGTGCCCAGGCAGGCGTGCACACCGCCACCGAAGCCCAGGTGGCCGCGCGGCTTGCGGGCGATGTCGTAGACGTCGGGGTTCGGGTACTGGCGTTCGTCGCGGTTGCCCGAGCCGTAGGCCAGGCAGACGAAATCGCCTTCCTTCATGGTCTGGCCGTGCAGGGTCACGTCCTTCATCAGGCGGCGGCGGAAGCGCTGGGCCGAGGTGTTGAAACGCAGGCTTTCTTCCACCGCGTCGGGCAGCAGGGCCGGGTTGGCGACCACGGCGCGGCGGGCCTCGGCGTAGGTGGCGAGGTTGTAGGCCATCATCATCATGAAGCCGCCCAGGGACTCGACGCCGGCCATGATCAGCGTGGTGGTGGTCAGCAGCACCTCGCGGTCGTCCAGTCGGTCGCCGTCGATCTCGGCCAGCGCGAAGTGGCTGATGAGGTCGTTCTTGGGCTCGGCGCGGCGCATGGCGATGACCTTGCTCGCGTATTCCTGCATCCAGTTGTAGGCGGCGATGTGCTCGGGGCCCTTGGCGCGGGTGCGGGCGTCGCTCTGCACCATCAGCACCGCGTTGTCGCGCACCTCCTGCTCGGGCACCAGGGCGTCGGCGCCCATGGGCAGGCCGAGCGCGGCCATCAGCACCTTGACGGTGAACTGCGAGGACACGTCCTTGAAGTCGAATTCGTCAATGCCCTGGAGCTGGCCGAACACCTCTTGCGCCACGGCGCGAATGGGCTCTTCCAGCGCCAGCAGGTTGCGCTTCATGAACGCGTGCTGGATCAGGCCGCGCAGGCGGTCGTGCTTCGGTGGGTCGGAGCTGCCCAGCGTGGCGCCGGCGCGCCCGGGCAGTTCGGTCATCAGGTTGCCGCTGGCGCTGGAATAGGTCTGCCAGTCCTGGCCGGCGGTGACGATGTCGCTGTAGCGCGAGAGCACCCACATCTGGGCTTCCTCGCTCCAGTAGCAGGGGAATTCGTCGCGCAGACGCTGGTAGGTGGGGAAGGGATCGGCGTCGATGGCCGGTGAATAGGGATCGAAATGGAAGCTGCCAAGGCCCATGTCTTGTCTCCTGTGGGGTGGATCGGGAGCCTGAACTGTAGGGTTCGGATCACTTCAAGACACTGCACAAAGCAGGGATAATCTGGGTACTTTTTGATCAAGATAATGCCGATGGCAGCCACCGCATCCCGCCGCCCATCCTCGACAGCCACCCGCCGGCCGGTAGCGGCCATTCCCCGTTTTGCGCTGTACGGCGAAGCGGCGCGGCCGGGTGAAGAGCTGCTGCATATCGAGGAAGTCCAGTCGCGCAGCCGGCTTTACCACTGGGAAATCGATGCCCATGTGCACCAGGGGCTGTACCAGATTCTGTGGATCGGCGCGGGTGAGGCCGAGGTGATGCTGGACGAATGGCGGGCCCGGGTGCAGGGGCCCGCAGCCATCGTGGTGCCACCGGGCGTGGTGCACGGCTTCCGGTTCGAGCCCGAAACCCAGGGGCGGGTGCTCACGCTCAGCGCGCGGTTTCTGGTGGAAGGCGAGTTCGAAGGCATCGGTGCGGCTTTCCGGTCGCTGTTCATGGCGCCGGGTGTCTTGCACTTTTCCGAAGACGACGGCGAGGCGCAGCGGCTGAACGTGCAACTGGCGGAGCTGTCGGCAGAGTTCGCGCTGCCGGGTGCGGCGGACGCGCCGGTGCTGCGCTGGCTGGCGCGTGCGGTGGTCTGGCGCCTGGCCCGTGCCAGCGACCAGGGGCAGCGCGAGGGCGGTGAATCGCGGGCCCACCGCGCGCTGTTCACGCGCTTTTTGCTGCTGGTCGAGCAGCACTTTCTGGCCCACTGGCCCATGGAGCGATATGCCTCGCGGCTGGGGTTGTCCACCCAGCGGCTGAACCGGCTGGTGCGTGGTGAGCGCGGCTGCACGGCGCTGGAACTGGTGCACGAGCGGTTGACGCGCGAGGCCTGCCGGCGCCTGATCTACGTGGCCGCGCCGGCGGCCAGCCTGGCGCTGGAGCTGGGCTTCGAAGACCCGGCCTACTTTTCGCGCTTCTTCAGGCGGCGTACCGGGGCCAGTCCCCAGCAATGGCGGCGGGCGCACGCCGAAGGCCGGGTGCAGGCCGAGCCGGCACCCGAGGGCGCCGCCCCGGGGGTCATGACGCCGGACGGCGGGCCACGTCGGCCAGCTTGATCTCGAACACGCCGTAGCCGTCGGTGGAGACGCCCAGCCGCTCCCCGGGCAGGGCCACGAATTCGCGCAGACGCATGTCGACGCTGAGGCGTTCGAGCGACACCACGCGGTGCTGGTCATCGATCAGGCCGACGGACAGCGACATGCCGCGCAAGGACGTGATGAGCACGCACTGCAAGGGCGCGTAGCGCTCGGCCAGTGCGCTCGGGCAGGCCAGGATGTCGCTGGGCGCGACGGCCGGAATGAACGAAAACAGCGGCTCGTCGAACCGCGCCGGATCGCCCACGGGTTCGTGCGGCTGGCCCTGGTAGGTGGAGCCGAGCGAATACAGCGGCCAGCCGTAGTTGTGACCACGCTGCAGCAGGTTGATCTCGTCGCCGCCCTTGGGGCCGTGGTCGGTGGCGTAGAGCGCACCGCCCACGCGCACCAGGCCCTGCGGGTTGCGGTGGCCGCTGGAATGCACCACGAAGGTCTCGCGCGCCGGGCCTTCACCGCGCAGCTGGGCATCAGGGAAAAACAGCACCTTGCCGTAGGGCGAGGCCGGGTCCTGTGCCAGGCCGGCGATGCGCAGGTCGTCCGACGGCGTGCCCAGGCTCATGAGGATGCCACCTTCGTCGGCCACCCAGCCGCCGCCGATGGCGCTGAAATCGATCTCGTCCACCGGTGGCAGGCAGGGCGCACGGAACACCTCGCGCCGTGCCGTCACGTTCACCAGCGACGCGAAGCGGCAGCCCTCGGGCAACGCCTGCATGGACACCAGCGCCAGCGTCTGGCCCTGGTAGCGGAACACCTGCTTGATGCCGCCGCCGCGGAAGGTGGAGGGCTTGGCGTCGGTGATCACGCTGCCCAGTTGCCAGCGTGCCCAGTGCACGTCCACATCGTTCTGCTCAATCTTCACCGGCAGGGCGCCGCCCTCGTCGATGAAGCCGGCGGTCTTTTCGGTGCTGCCGTACGCGGGCAGGTGCAGCAGTTCGAGCGAAAAGTCGTTGGCGGTGAAGACCTTGATCTCGTCGGACTGGAGCGCCTGGCCTTGCGGGGCACCGCCACTGAGTTTTTCGCGCAGGGTCACCCACTGGTGCACCGCGGCGATTTTCAGCTCCTTGATGCCGTAGTAGGCGAAGTCCTTCTGGGTGGCCGAACGCAGGCCCATGAGGAAACCGGCCAGGGCACCGCCGAGCAGCAGCACCCCGATGAGTGCGCGACGGCGCAACGACGACAGACGTTTCATGGCAGGGAGGGTGGGGGTCTCAGGGGGTGCGCTGGGCACGCTGGTCGAGCCAGCCCAGTGCGAAGGCCAGCGCGTCGCCGCCCATGGAGCTCAGCCGCATCACCAGGCTCAGGCCCAGCACGACCGAAATGCCCAGTTGCGGCGCCAGCAGCTTGAGCATGACGGCTTCGCGCACGCCCAGGCCACCGGGCGCCCCGGGCACGATGTAGCCGGCGGTCCAGGCCAGGGTGAACAGCAGCGTCAGTTGCAGCCAGTCCACCTCGGGGTGGCCGAACACCACGGTGGCCTGCAGCCAGAGCACCGAGCCGAGGATGGCAAAACACAGCATCATCAGCGCGGAGACGAACAACGCCGTGCCCAGGCGTGGCGCGGCCACCAGGTCGCCCTTGCCCAGCTTGCGGCTGAGGCCCGGGGCCACGGCGTTGAGCAGGTGCACCCCGAAAAAGGGCGCAAACAGCATCAGGCCACCCAGCAGCGCCAGGTAGCCGGGGTGGGTGTTGTCGACCAGGCCTTCGTGCAGGTCGTCCACGTACAGCAGCAGCGCCACCACGGTGAATGCCGAGCTGATCGCCAGGGTCCACACCACCTCCACGGCCATGGTGGTCACGGTCTTGCCGGTGGGAACGCCTTCTTTGGCGGCCAGCAGGGCGCGGCCGGTGTAGTGGCCGATGTTGCCCGGGAGGTATTTGCCGAACTGCGAAATGGCCACGATGCGCAGGGCCTGGCGGTAACCCAGATGCACCCCCTGGTCGCGCAGCAGGCACTGCCACATGAGCGCGATCAGGGCCACGGTGAGCAGCGTGCCCAGCACCGAGGCCAGCAGCACAGCCAGCGTGGCACCGCTCCAGTCGATATCCGGCAGGTGGTGAAGGTTGGTCCAGAGCTGGTAGACGAAATACGCGCTCGCCAGCGCCAGCAGCGTCAGCGCCAGCCCATGAGCCAGACGCCGCGCCAGCGGTACCGGCGGAAGAGGGGGGGCGGTGGGCAAACTCATGCGAATGGACGTCGAAGCTCTCACCATTCTAGGAAGCGAAGCTTAAATTCCAGGGGCTTCCTCTGCGGTTGTGGCGGGGAAGACGCCATCGACCACGGATTCGATGCGCGCGCGCAACCAGCGGTGCGCGTCGTCCTGCTGGTGCCGGCGGTGCCAGATCAGGTACATCGGCAGGCCCGGGCAGGGCAGCGGCATGGCGACGCTGGCGAAATCGCGCAGCAGACCCCGGGCCATCAAACCCGGGGCTGCGGCCAGCAACGGGCTGCCACGCAGGAAGGCGGGCACCCCGGCGAAACCCGGCACCATGACCGCGAAGCGGCGCTGAACGCCCCGAGCCAGCAGCGTGTGGTCCAGATCGAGCAGGCGCCGGGGCTCGTAGACCACGCTCACATGGTCGGCCGCCAGCCACTCCGCCAGCGACTGCGGCGCGTCGCGCACGGCCGGGTCGTAGAACACGCGGTAGCGGTCTTCGAACAGGCGCTTTTGCACGATGTCGCTGCCCTCGGGCGGGCGGGGGCTGATCGCCAGATCGCAGGCCCCGTCGCGCAGCATCTCCAGGCTGGGAATGTCCGACGGGATGATCCGCAGCGCCACGCCGGGGGCCTCGCTGCGCAGGGTGGTGGCCAGCGCTGGCAGCAGCACGTCGCGCTGGAAGTCGTTGGCCGCGATGGTCACCGTGGCGCGCCAGCGTCCCGGCTCGAAGGCGCCGGCGTGGGCGAACCCCTGCAACTGGCGCAGCAGTTCGCGGGCGCGCTCGGACAACGCCAGCGCACGCGCGGTGGCCACGATGCCGCGCCCGCTTTTGACGAACAGTGGGTCGCCCGTGATGGCGCGCAGCTTGTCCAGCTGGTGGCTGACCGCCGATTGCGTGACGCCCAGCGCCTGTGCCGCCCGGGTGATGCTGCCCGCGTCGATCACCGCCACCAGCAACTGCAGCAGGCGTGCGTCCAAATCTGACCAATCGAAATCATTCATGTATCAAATGATCATTGATCTGTTTATCTTTGGCAATTCCGGCGGAATACTCGCCCCAGATTTCCGCCCATTCCATCCCACGCAGGAGGCATTCGTGAGCCAGACCATCCCCGGCACCACCCCGTTCGACGGCGACGTCGCGCAGAAGGGCTACGCCCTGAACAAGATGTGTTTTTCCTTCAACCACCAGGCCAACCGCGATGCCTTCGTGGCCGATCCCGAGGCCTACATGCAGCAATACGGTCTCAACGCGCAGCAGGCCGAGGCGATCCGATCCAAGCAGGTGCTGGCGCTGCTGGCTGCGGGCGGCAATGCCTACTACCTGGCCAAGTTCGCCGGCATCTTCGGGCTGGACATGCAGGACATCGGTGCCCAGCAGACGGGCATGACCAAAGACCAATTCAAGGCCAAGCTGGTTGCGGCCAACGAGCAATGCTGATTCGCAAGGAAGACTGACATGGCACAACTCATCGGTGGCCTGGCCACATCGCACATCCCCGCCATCGGCGGCGCCATCCACAAGGGCAAGCAGAACGAGCCTTACTGGAAGCCCTTCTTCGACGGCTTTCCGCCCATCCACCAATGGCTGGGCCAGGTCCAGCCCGACGTGGTCGTGGTGTTCTACAACGACCATGGGCTGAACTTCTTCCTCGACAAGATGCCGACCTTCGCGGTGGGGGCCGCAGCCACCTACAGCAATGCCGACGAGGGCTGGGGCATACCCACGCTGCCGCCGATCCCGGGTTGCCAGGATCTGTCGTGGCACCTGATCAATGAGCTGATCGCCAAGGAGTTCGACATCGTGACCTGCCAGGAAATGCTGGTGGACCACGCCTGCACGCTGCCGTTCAAGCTGTTCTGGCCCGACCACGAGGTGGCGCCGGTGCAGATCGTGCCCATCAGCATCAACACGGTGCAGTTCCCGCTGCCGACGGCCAAGCGCGTCTACAAGCTGGGCAAGGCCGTGGGGGAAGCGATCGTGAACTGGCAGAGCGACAAGAAGGTGGCGGTGATGGCCACGGGCGGCCTGTCGCACCAACTGGAAGGCGAGCGCGCCGGATTCATCAACAAGGCGTTTGATCTGCAGTTTCTGCAGAGCATGGAAACGAATCCGGAGTGGGCGACGCAGTTCACCGATCTGGAGCTGGTCGAGAAGGCGGGCACGCAGGGGGTGGAACTGCTGATGTGGCTGGCCATGCGTGCAGCGCTGACCGCGGGTGGGGCCGGTGTGCGCAAGGTGCACAGCAACTACCACATCCCGATTTCCAACACGGCCACGGGTGTGCTGGCGCTGGAGACGGTCTGACGGCTTTTCGGCGCCTGGCGCGTGTCAAGAAGGGAGCCTTTGGCTCCCTTCTTGTTTTTTGTGTGCCGGCGTGTGGGCGTTGCCGTGATCGCCGGGTATCCGACTCCGCGAATGTCCCCCGGCTTGGGCTGCGCCCAAGCCTCCTCCTTTATTTCGCTGCGTCGGACACCCGACACTCACGGCATTTCGGGCGGTGTGGGCAAGCCGGCGGTCGGGAGCCCACACGCCACTGCGGCGGGAGTATCCGGTGCCTGCCGCAGCGAAATAAAGGAGGAGGCGGCCGCAGGCCGCCGGGGGACATTCGCGGAGGCAGGTGCCGGGTGCTCCCGCTGCCGCCCGATGCCTCTGAACGAAACCTGCAGAGCAAAAAAACGGGGACCCGAAGGTCCCCGCCATGTCGAAGCGAAACGCTGAAGTCAGATCACAGCGAATCGATGAAGCTGCGCAGCTTGTCCGAACGGCTCGGGTGCTTGAGCTTGCGCACGGCCTTGCTCTCGATCTGACGAATCCGCTCGCGCGTCACGTCGAACTGCTTGCCCACTTCTTCCAGCGTGTGGTCGGTCGACATCTCGATACCGAAACGCATGCGCAGCACCTTGGCTTCGCGCGGCGTCAGGCTGTCCAGGATTTCCTTGACCACCTCGCGCAGACCGGCCTGCATCGCGGCCTCGATCGGCGCGGTGTTGGCCTGGTCCTCGATGAAATCGCCCAGGTGCGAATCGTCGTCGTCGCCGATCGGCGTCTCCATGGAGATCGGCTCTTTGGCGATCTTCATGATCTTGCGGATCTTGTCCTCGGGCATCTCCATCTTCTCGGCCAGGATGGAGGCGTCGGGTTCGAAGCCGTGCTCCTGCAGATGCTGGCGCGAGATGCGGTTCATCTTGTTGATCGTCTCGATCATGTGCACCGGGATGCGGATGGTGCGGGCCTGGTCAGCGATCGAGCGGGTGATGGCCTGACGAATCCACCAGGTGGCGTAGGTCGAGAACTTGTAGCCGCGGCGGTATTCGAACTTGTCCACCGCCTTCATCAGGCCGATGTTGCCTTCCTGAATCAGGTCCAGGAACTGCAGACCGCGGTTGGTGTACTTCTTCGCGATCGAGATCACCAGACGCAGGTTGGCCTCGATCATTTCCTTCTTCGCGTCGCGCGACGAGGCCTCGCCCTCGTTCATGCGCTTGTGGATGTCCTTGAGCTGGGGCAGCGGCACCACCACGCTGTTCTGGATGGTGAGCAGGCCCTGCTGCAGTTCCTGGATCGGCGGAATGTTGCGTTCCAGCACGGTGCTCCAGGGCTTGCCGGCGGCCGATTCCTTCTCCACCCACTTGAGGTTCAGCAGGTTTTCGGGGAAGGCAGCGATGAACTTTTCCTGCGGCATGCCGCACTTGTCCACGATGATGCGGCGCAGCTCGCGTTCCTTCTTGCGCACCTCGTCAACCTGGCCACGCAGCGTGTCGCACAGCTTCTCGATCGCCTTGGCCGTGAAGCGGATGGTCATCAGCGTTTCGGTGATGTTGTGCTGGGTCTTGTGGTAGGTGGGGCTGCCGTAGCCTTCCTTGTCGTAGACCTTGTGCAGCTTTTCGAACTGCGCGCGGATCTTGTCGAAGCGCTCCAGCGCTTCGCGCTTGAGTTCTTCGAGCTTGCGCGTCAGGGCCTTGGAGCCGCCCTTGCCATCGTCGTCGTCGGCTTCGTCGTAGTCGTCGAAGTCTTCTTCGGCCACATAGTCGTCGGCCGCGTCGGCGTCGGCGAAACCGTCGACCACGGTGGAGATCACCACCTTGCCTTCGCGGATTTCTTCCGACATGGCCAGCAGTTCGGCGATGGTGGCCGGGCTTTCGCTGATGGCCGCCATCATGTCGTTGAGGCCACCCTCGATGCGCTTGGCGATCTCGATTTCGCCTTCGCGCGTCAGCAGCTCCACGGTGCCCATTTCGCGCATGTACATGCGCACCGGGTCGGTGGTGCGGCCGAATTCGCTGTCCACGGTGGACAGCGCGGCTTCGGCCGCTTCTTCGGCCTCTTCTTCACTCGAACCGGTGGGGGCGTTGTCGGTGATGATCAGCGCTTCGGCGTCGGGTGTCTGCTCGTACACCGCCACACCCATGTCGTTGAGCAGGGCGATCACCACCTCCAGCGTCTCGGCATCGATCAGCTTGTCGGGCAGGTGGTCGTTGATTTCGCCGTGCGTCAGGTAGCCGCGCGTCTTGCCCAGCTTGATCAGCGCCTTCAGATGTTCGCGCCGGGTTTTGGATTCCTCTTCGGACAGGACGGTGTCGTCCAGGCCGAATTCCTTCATCAGCGCCCGTTCCTTGGCCTTGCTGATCTTCATGCGCAGCGGCTTGACCTTCTCCACCGGCTGCACTTCGTCGGCGACCTCCTCGACCACTTCTTCGGTGAGGTCTTCCTCGACGTCGCTCAGGTCGGCATCGTCGAGGTCGGCGTCTTCCTTGCCCTTGGGCTTGCGGCCGCGCTTGGCCGCGGGCTTGTCGCCGCTGGTCGCCTTGGCGGGGCGGCCGGGCTTTTTCTTGGCGGCCGGGGCGGCTGCGGTATCCAGTTCGTCAGCGGCGGCGGCCTTGGTTTTGGCGGCCTTGGCCGGCTTGGCGTCGTCCTTGGCTGCGGGTTTCGCGGGGGTCTTGGCGGTCACGGAAGTCGAGGCTTTCTTTTTCGTCGGCTCCGGAGCGGCCGCGGCGGCGGACTTCTTGGCGACTTTGGTGCTGGAGGCGGGCGTACTGGCTTTCTTCGCGGGCATGAGAACCTCAAAAAAAACGGCAGGAAGGTAACCGGCTGAGACACACAAAAACGCCAGAAATTCACCGCAGGCGGTGCTTTCCGGGGGTTCTTGTCGGGCACGATGCCCACCCTGGGCCGGTCAGGGGCGGGCCTGCAAGCTGGTGGGCGAACATTTGGTGTGCAGTCCTTGCGGGGTGTCCGTCAGGCCCGTGGCGGGCGCTGAGGTGGCCGGGATCATGTGAGTCCACGTGGCCCCTGTGCTGGGGTCGGGCCGGTGCCGGAGGTGCTGCTGTCGCGCTTGCGGTGCAAAAGCCCTCAATTATACCAACGGGATCGTTTTCAGGGTGCGCAGGCGCTCGTGGATCTCGCGCAGTCGCTCGCGCGCTACAGGATCCAGGGCCGCCCGGGCGCTCAGCGCCTGGCTTTCGCGCTCGAGCTCGTCGCAGCGCAGCCGGTTCATCACGCCGTCGAGTTCCTGCAGTTCGGCCTCACTGTCGGCGGCGACGGTCGCCTGTTCGACTTCGGCGCACACGTAGGCCTCGAAGCTCTCCCCGCGCAGGGCTTCGCGCAGGGCGGCCCAGGGCAGGGGGCCGTGTTCGTGCAATTGCGCCTCCAGCCAGGCGAACACCGGGCCGTGGGGCGCTGGCAGGTGGGCCAGCATGGCGTGGTCGTCGGCCGACAGCCGGTCCCAGGCTGCGGCATTGGCCAGCAGCAGGCCCACGGCACGGTCGACCCGGCTGCGGCTGGCCCGCTGCTGGCCGAGCATGCGCGGTGGCGGCGGTGGCGAGCGCCGCCAGTTGCCGCTGCCACTGCGACCGCTGCCCGACCAGGGCTGGCGGGCGGGCGAACCGCCGCGCGCCGTGCTGCCCGGCACACCCGATGGGCCGGCTGTGTGGGGCGCAGCGGCCGCGTTGGCCGGTGCGGTGTTCGGAGCGTGGGCCGCGTCTGCCGAACGGGCCCGCGCAGGGCGCTGGCCCGGGCCGGGTTTGAGCCAGATCTGGTGCAGATCGGCGCTGCCGATGCCGATGTCGCGGGCCAGTTCGGCCAGCAACTGCTGTTTGAGAGCACCTTCCGGCAGCGCTGACCACAGGGGCTGAGCCTGCGCGGCGAGCCGGGCACGGCCCTCGGCGCTGCCGAGGTCGCAGTCGGCGCTGGCGGCGTCCACGAGGAACCGCGAGAGCGGGGTGGCGCCCTGCACGAACTGGGCGAAGGCGTCGGCACCATGAGCACGGATGTAGCTGTCCGGGTCGTGCTCGGGCGGCAGGAACAGAAACTTCACGCTGCGCGTGTCGGTCGCCAGCGGCAAGGCGGCGTCCAGCGCCTTGCGCGCGGCACGTCGGCCCGCGGCGTCGCCGTCGAAGCTGAACACCACCGCGTCGGTGAAGCGGAACAGCTTGTGCACATGGTCGGGCGTGCAGGCCGTGCCCAGCGTGGCCACCGCGTTGGCAAAGCCCAGTTGGGCCAGGGCCACCACGTCCATGTAACCTTCGGTCACCAGGGCATAGCCGTGCTGGCGGATGGCGGTGCGGGCCTCGAACAGGCCGTACAGTTCGCGCCCCTTGCTGAACACCGGGGTTTCGGGCGAGTTCAGGTATTTGGGTTCGCCCTTGTCGAGTACGCGGCCGCCGAAGCCGATGCAATCGCCTTTGACGTTGCGGATCGGGAACATGATGCGGTCGCGGAAGCGGTCGTAGCGCTTGGCCTGACCGTCCTGGCCTTTTTCGTCCTCGTGCTCGATCACCAGGCCCGACTCGACCAGCAACGGTTCGCTGTAGTCCGGAAACACCCCGGCCAGGTGGCGCCAGCCTTCCGGGGCGTAACCCAGGCCGAAGGCCTTGGCGACCTGGCCGGTCAGGCCCCGGCCCTTGAGGTAGTCCACGGCGCGGGGCGCATCCTTGAGGTCCTTCTGATAGGCCTTGGCGGCTTTCTCCAGCACGTCGGTCAGGGTGGCCTGCTTCTGGCGCTGCTGGGCGGCGCGCTCGCGCTCCTGCGGGGTCACGTCGTCTTCGGGTACCTGCAGACCCACTTGCTGGGCAAGGTCCTTGACGGCTTCGATGAAGCTCATGCCCGTGTGTTCCATCAGAAAGCCGATGGCGTTGCCGTTGGCACCGCAACCGAAGCAGTGATAGAACTGCTTGCTGGGGCTCACGCTGAACGACGGCGACTTTTCCCCGTGGAAGGGGCACAGGCCCATGAAGTTGGCGCCGCCTTTCTTGAGCTGCACGTAGCGTCCCACCACATCGACCACGTCGACGCGGGCGAGCAACTCCTGGATGAAAGACTGGGGGATGGCCACGCGCTATTCTCTCGCATGCGCTGGCCGCAGGCCGGCACCGCAACGGAGCCCCCATGACGAGCATTTACGACCAGGACCTTCCCCGCAACGAGGCCAATTTCGCCCCGCTGACCCCACTGGCTTTCATCGAGCGTTCCGCCGAGGTCTACCCCGACCGGCTGGCCATCGTGCACGGCGCGCTGCGCCAGACCTGGGCGCAGACCTATGCCCGTACTCGCCAGTTGGCCAGTGCCCTGCGCAAGGCCGGCATCGGCAAGAACGACACGGTGGCGGTGATGCTGCCCAACACACCGCCCATGGTGGAGGCCCATTTCGGCGTGCCCATGGCCGGGGCCGTGCTCAATACCCTGAACACCCGGCTGGACCCGGAGGCGATTGCTTTCATGCTCGACCACGGCGAGGCCAAGGCAGTGATCGTCGATCCGGAATTCGCCGGCACCCTGGCCAAGGCGCTGCCGCTGCGCCAGTCGGCCACGCCGCTGCTGGTGATCGACGTGAAAGATGCGTTGTTCACCGGTGATACCCAGCCCGTGGGCAGTACCACCTACGAAGCCTTCCTGGCCGGCGGCGATCCGGCCTTCGACTGGGCCTGGCCGGCCGACGAGTGGGATGCCATCGCCCTCAACTACACCAGCGGCACCACCGGCAACCCCAAGGGCGTGGTCTACCACCACCGCGGCGCGGCGGTGAACGCCATCAGCAACATCCTCGAATGGGACATGCCCAAGCACGCGGTCTACCTGTGGACGCTGCCCATGTTCCACTGCAACGGCTGGTGCTTTCCCTGGACCGTTGCGGCCCGCGCCGGGGTGAACGTGTGCCTGCGCCGTGTCGAAGCGCAGGCGATCTTCGACCTGATGCGCGAGCACGGGGTGACCCACTACTGCGGGGCCCCCATCGTGCAGGGCTTGCTGGTCAACGCCCCGGCGACCATGAAGGCGGGCCTGCCTGCCGGCATCAAGGCCATGGTGGCCGGCGCCGCGCCGCCGGCCTCGATGATCGAGGGCATGGAACAGATGGGGTTCGACCTCACGCACGTCTATGGCCTGACCGAGGTCTACGGTCCGGCCACCGTGTGCGCCAAGCACGAATCCTGGAACGAGCTGGACATCGGCGAGCGCGCCCGGCTCAATGCGCGCCAGGGCGTGCGCTATCACCTGCAGCGTGGCGCGCGCGTGCTCGATCCCGAAACCATGCAGCCCGTGCCCGAAGACGGCGAGACCATGGGCGAGATCATGTTCAAGGGCAACATCGCCATGAAGGGGTACCTGAAAAACCCCAAGGCGACGCAGGAGGCCTTTGCCGGCGGCTGGTTCCACAGCGGTGACCTGGCCGTGCAGTACCCCGACGGCTACCTCAAGATCAAGGACCGCAGCAAGGACATCATCATCTCGGGCGGCGAGAACATTTCCAGCATCGAGGTCGAGGACGTGCTCTACCGCCACCCCGACGTGCTGGCCGCTGCCGTGGTGGCCAAGCCCGATGCCAAGTGGGGCGAAACGCCGTGCGCCTTCGTGGAGCTGAAGTTTGGCGCCCAGACCACGCCGGAAGGTATCGTGGCCCACTGCAAGCAGCACCTGGCCGGTTTCAAGGTGCCGCGTTACGTGGTGTTCGGCGAACTGCCCAAGACCAGCACCGGCAAGATCCAGAAGTTCGAGCTGCGCAAGCGCGCCGGATCGGCCACCGCGATCGACGTGTAACCCCGTGGTCGCATGCAAGCGCCCGTAAGGGGGGCGTCAACGAAGCGCAGTCAGTGCCGTGGCGCTGGCGCTGCCAGGCCACAGGTGCGCTCCCCCTCGAAGCGCCGAAGGCGCGCTGCAGCGGGGAATACCGCACAGCGCGCTGTGGTGTTTTCAGTCCCCCGCCACAACCCCCTCACGGCGCGGGTCGGCGCCGCCGAACAGCACCGGCTGCCCGTGTACCTGGCCGCGCGCAATCGCCTGCAGGCCGCTGGTCATGGCCGTTTCACGCACCTCGTGACCACGCGCCTTCAGTGCCTCGATGGTGGCCGGCGGAAAGCGCTTCTCTTCCAGCAGCGTCGGAGCGCCAGTGGCGCCGAAGTTCGGCAGGCTGATCGCCTGCTGCGGCAACAGGCCCCATTGATAGAGGCCGTACAGGGTCTTGGCCGTGTAATGGATGATGAGTGCCCCGCCTGGGCTGCCAGCGCTGGCGAGCAGTTGGCCACTGGCCTTGTCGAACACCAGCGTGGGCGCCATCGACGACCGCGGGCGCTTGCCGGGCTGCACCCGATTGGCGATGGGGCGGCCCTGGGCGTCGGCGGGCGCAAAGCTGAAATCGGTCAGTTCGTTGTTGAGCAGGAAGCCCTTGACCATCTGGCGCGCGCCGAAGGCGTCTTCGATGGTGGTGGTCATGGCCAGTGCGTTGCCTTGGGCGTCGATGATGCTGATGTGGCTGGTGCCGAACTCGGGTTGTTCGGCCATGGGGCCGAACGCCGTTCGCACCATGCCCGGCATGCCGGGCTGGGCGGCGGGCATGCGCTGGGTGCCGATCAGCGCGGCGCGTTCCTTCAGGTAGGCCGGGTCCAGCAGGCTCAGCCAGTTGCCGGCTGGCGCGGTCACAAAGTCCGGGTCGGCCACGTACTGGGCTCGGTCGGCGAAGGCCAGGCGCGCGGCTTCGGTGTACAGGTGCAGCCATTCGGCGCCAGGCAGGCCGTCGGTCAGCGGGAGGGTGGCGGCCGGTGTGTGCGCCAGGATGCCGAGGATCTGGCCCACGGCGATCGCGCCCGAACTTGGCGGTGGGAATCCGCAGAACGACAGCGTCCGGCCCTGGGCGCTGAAGTCGTGGCATAGCGCGGAGCGCTTCTTGGGTTGGTAGCCGGCCAGATCGGTCAGGGCCAGCTTGCCGGGGTTGGTCGGGTGGCCGGTGACCTTGGCGACGATGGCCTGAGCGACCTCGCCTTGGTACAGAGCGTCCGGGCCGCGCCGAGCGATGTCGCGCAGCACGGCAGCCAGCTCGGGGTTCTTGAGCACGTGCCCGACCGGGTGTGGCGTACCGTCGGCCTGGTAGAAATAGGCGCGCGCGACCGGGTCTTTCTTCAGGTGTGGCTCAGCCGCCAGCATGGCGTGCAGGCGCGGGCTGACCTTGAAGCCCTGTTCGGCCAGCACGATGGCGGGCTCGAACAGCGCGGCCCAGGGCAGCTTGCCGTGTTCGCGGTGCACGAGGTCGAGCATGCGCACGGTGCCGGGTGTACCCACCGAGCGGCCGCCGACAACGGCATCGTGAAAGGCCAGCGGTTTGTTATCCGGTCCGAGCAGGAGCTTCTCGTCGGCTGCGGCCGGCGCGGTTTCGCGGCCGTCATAGGCTTCGGTCCGGAGACCATCGTGGTGCAGCAGGAAAGCACCGCCGCCGATACCGCTGGACTGGGGTTCGACCAGGGTGAGCACCATCTGCACGGCGACCGCCGCGTCCACGGCGCTGCCACCCGCCTTGAGGATCTGGTAACCAGCGTCGGTTGCCAGCGGATTGGCCGCAGCCACCGCAAAACGTTGTGTGACCCAGCCGGGTTTGTCCTGGTAGCCGGTGGCGCCCTCGGGCTGCTCGGGCGGCTGGTAGGCAAAGCGGCTTCCATCGTTTCGAGGCTGGCTGCTGCAGGCGGCCAGCAGCAGGGCGATGGCGGTGGCGCCCAGCAGGCGTCGGCTTGGGTGGATGCGCATGATGGTCTCCCCAGGTTGGAGAGGCCATCATAGGGGCAAGGCGTGCGGTTGTGGTGCCCGCAAGGCGCTCAGCGCGGCGCCAGGCGGATCGCGCCGTCCAGGCGGATCACCTCGCCGTTGAGCATGTCGTTTTCGATGATGTGCTTGGCCAGCTTGGCGTAATCGGCCGGGGTACCCAGGCGGCTGGGGAACGGCACGCCGGCCGCCAGGGCATCCTGCACTTCCTGGGGCATGCCGAACAGCATCGGTGTGCCGAAGATGCCGGGCGCGATGGTCATGTTGCGGATGCCGTTGCGCGCCAGGTCGCGTGCGATGGGCAACGTCATGCCGACCACGCCGCCCTTGGTGGCGCTGTAGGCGGCCTGGCCGATCTGGCCGTCGTAGGCGGCCACGCTGGCGGTGCTGATCAGCACGCCGCGCTCGCCGGTGGCCTCGGGCTCGTTCTTGCACATGGCGTCGGCCGCCAGGCGGATCATGTTGAAGGTGCCGACCAGGTTGACCATGATGGTTTTGGTGTAGACGGCCAGCGAGTGCGGGCCGTTCTTGCCCACGGTCTTTTCGGCGGGGGCGATGCCGGCGCAGTTGACCAGACCCATGAGCTTGCCCAGGGACACCGCCTTGGCGACCACGGCCTGGCCGTCGGCTTCGCTGCTGACGTCGCACTGGACGAAGGCGCCGCCGATCTCCTGGGCGATCGCTTCGCCTTTTTCGGCCTGCATGTCGGCGATGACCACCGTGCCGCCGTTGGCCGCCAGCATGCGCGCTGTGCCTTCGCCCAGGCCCGATGCGCCGCCGGTAACGATGAATACCTTGCCTGCAATGTCCATGAAATGCTCCTCGTTGGGTGGATTGACGTTAACGTAAACGTCAATTATGGCCGAGCCCGGTCTGTCTTCGTCGGGGCTGCCTCGGGGTGTCATGGTGTTTTCATCGTGGTGTCACAGAGTCCGCCTAGGCTGGCCGGTCTTTCACCGATTTCCGGAGCCCCGATGTTCGACGACCGAGACGCCCTCATGCACCGCATCCATGCCGATCTGATGGATGGGTACGACGAAGAGCTGGAGATGGAGATCGAGGACCGCCACGTCGACGAACTGGCCGGCGATCTCAGCCCGGAAGCCCTGCTGCAGCACAAGGAAAGCCGCCGCATCTACTTCCGTGAGCTGTTCCGGCTGCAGGCCGAACTCGTGAAACTGCAGGACTGGGTGCAGGCCACCGGGCACAAGGTGGTGATCCTGTTCGAGGGGCGTGACGCGGCCGGCAAGGGCGGAGCGATCAAGCGCATCACCCAGCGGCTGAACCCGCGCGTGTGCCGTGTGGTGGCACTGCCCGCACCCAGCGATCGCGAGCGCACGCAGTGGTATTTCCAGCGCTACATCCAGCACCTGCCGGCAGCTGGCGAGATCGTGCTGTTCGACCGCAGTTGGTACAACCGCGCCGGGGTGGAGAAGGTCATGGGCTTTTGCTCCGACGAGCAGTACGAGGCGTTTTTTCGCGACGTGCCCGAGTTCGAGAAGATGATCATCCGCTCGGGGGTGCAGCTCATCAAATACTGGTTCTCGCTTTCGGACCAGGAGCAGGAACTGCGCTTCCTCGGGCGTATCCACGACCCGCTCAAGCAGTGGAAGCTCAGTCCGATGGACCTGGAAAGCCGCCGCCGCTGGGAGCTTTACACCAAGGCCAAGGAAGTGATGATCGAGCGCACGCACATTCCGGAATCGCCCTGGTGGGTGGTGCCGGCCGACGACAAGAAGAAGGCGCGCCTGAACTGCATCCACCACCTGCTGTCACAGATGCCCTATCACGAGATCGAACGCCCGGCGATCACGCTGCCCGAGCGGGTGCGGCATGAAGGCTATCGCCGCCACCAGGTGCCCGGCGAAATCTACGTGCCGCAGGTGTATTGAAGACAAAGGCCCGCATTTGCGGGCCTTTGTCTTCAATCTCAAATCGAGAGCTTGGCGTTACTGGCTTGACCGGGATGCCTGCGGTGTCCCCTCAATGAGGTGACGTGCCGCAGATACGGCACGGGGGGCTTTACTTGTAACCGACGCGGTCCAGCATCTGCTGCACCTTGGTCAGGTTTTTGGCCACCACGCCCAGCGGGATCTGTTCGGCCTTGAAGTGGTCGCCACCCATGGCCTTGAGGGCCGGGTTGTCGATCTTCACGCCTTTGGCGGCCGCAAATTCGTTGTTGCCGTTGGCGAAGTAGTCCTGCGCGAACGGGCTGGACAGGTATTCCATGAACGCAATGGCGTTGTCCAGATGCTTGGCGTTCTTGGCCACGGCAGCACCCGCGATGTTGACGTGCGTGCCGGTCGTTCCCTGGTTGGGGAAGACGATGCGCACCTTTTCCATGACGGCCCGGTCTTCCGGTTTGGTCGACTTGAGCAGGCGCGCCACGTAGTACGAGTTGCTCAGTGCCACGCCGCACTCACCCGACGCCACGGCCTTGATCTGGTCGGTGTCGCCACCCTTGGGCGCGCGGGCCATGTTGTCCACGACACCCTTGAGCCAGGCTTCACCCTTGGCGTCACCCATGCGCTCCACCACGGTGGCAAACAGCGACAGGTTGTAGGGGTGCGAACCCGAACGCGTGCAGACCATGCCCTTGAGTTTGGGATCGGCGAGCTGTTCGTAAGTGGCCACGTCTTCGGCCTTGAGGCGGGACGGGTCGTACACGATCACGCGGGCGCGGGTCGAGAAGCCGGTCCAGGTCACGCCGTCCTTGGTCGCATCGGCACGCAGGTTGGCGGGGATGGCGTCATCGAGCTTGGCCGACTTGATCGGCAGGAACAGGCCCTGGCTGTCGGCCGAGGCCAGACGGGCAGCATCGACCAGCAGAATCACGTCGGCGGGCGAAGCGGCGCCTTCGGCCTTCAGCCGGGCGATGATGCCGGCGTCGTCCGCGTCCACGCGGTTGATCTTGATCCCCGTGGTCTTCGTGAACTGCTCGTACATCGCCTCGTCCGTCTGGTAATGACGGGCCGAATACAGATTCAGAACCTTTTCCTGGGCCTGGACACCCAGGGAGGTCGCGATGGCGGCGAAGACAATGGAGAGCTTGGCAAACTGGCGCATGAAAGGCTTTCTGCGTGACAGGAAATGATCCGGTCGGGTGCGTCGACACCCCCGGTGTGGATGATGATTCATGCTAACACAAACACGAATTGTTCTTAATAAAATGGCGGGTTGGAGTGGGGTTTTGCTGCTCGCTCTGTGGCTGGCCGGTTGTGGCTCGACACCGCCGGTCCAGCCGGCTCAGCCCGCCCCGCCTCCGGCGGTGACCGCGCCCGAAGGGCGTCCGCCCCGCCTCGGTCTGGCGCTGGGTGGCGGGGCCGCACGGGGGTTTGCCCACGTTGGGGTGATCCAGGTGCTGGAAGCCCAGGGGATCCATCCCGACCTGATCGTGGGCACCTCGGCGGGCAGCCTGGTGGCGGCGCTTTACGCCACGGGGCGCAGTGCGGCCGAGCTGGAGAAGCTGGCGCTGTCGATGGACGAGGCGGCCCTGACCGACTGGAGCATGCCGCTGGTCAGTCGCGGCATGTTGCGCGGCGAGGCGCTGGCGCGGTTTGTGCGCCAGGCGGTGGATGGCCGGGTCATTGAACAGATGGCGCTGCCGCTGGGCATCCTGGCCACCGATCTGCAGACCGGCCAGGGGGTGCTGTTCCGCCGGGGCGACACCGCGCAGGCGGTGCGGGCCTCCAGCGCGGTGCCCGGCGTGTTCGCGCCGGTCTCGATCGGTGGCAAGGATTACGTCGATGGCGGGCTGGTGGCGCCGGTGCCGGTGCGTCAGGCTCGGGAGATGGGGGCCGAAGTGGTGATCGCCGTGGACATTTCCGCCGACCCGGCAGACATTCCGGCGGGCGGGCTGTTCAGCCTCTTGCCCAAGACCACGGCCATCATGGGGCAGAGCATCAACCGGCTGGAGCTGGCCAGCGCCGATGTGGTGTTGCGGCCGACGTTGCCCGGCGTCGGCAGTGCGGACTTCCGTTCCCGCCAGCGCAGCATCGAGGCGGGCCGGGCCGCGATGCAGGCGGCGCTGCCGCGCCTGAAGGCCGAGCTGGCCCGTTTGCGTGTGGTCACTCGGCACTGATGTACGCTGAACGCGAGCGCGCTGTCAGCAGGCGCTCGGTCGGCGTGGCCAGAAAAAAAGCCCCAACCTTGCGGCTGGGGCTTGAAGGGGTCCGATGAAATCCGATTTCGAAAAGGACCCGAGGAGACAACCAGAAAAAACGGTCTTGGAGGACCAAGTGCCGCCCCTTCGAGGTCGGACTTGATCTTCCGGGATTTCGACCGCGCCAGACTTGATCGACATCAAGCCGGGTGCGGACAGCCCGATCAGCGCTTCTTGGCAGCAGCCTTGGTGGCGTTCACGGCCTGGCTGGTCACGGCGTTGAAGTTGGCTTCGGCCAGTTCGGTGGCTTGCTTGACAGCCTTTTGCACCGATTCCAGCGCGTTGTTGGAGGCAGAGATGGCGCTCTTGATCACGGCCACGGCGGTTTCTGAACCGGCGGGGGCGTTCTTGGCGGCGCTGTCCACCAGGGCGGCAAACTTCTTCTGGGCATCGGCGGCCTGGGCTTCAGCAGCCTTGCCGAATTCGCCGGTGGTGCCCGAAGCGATGTCGTACAGGTGGCGGCTGTAGGCGGCGGTCTTTTCGGCCAGGGGCTGGACCAGGCTGGCTTGCAGGGCCACGAGTTCCTGAGCGTCCTTGACGGACATCAGGGCCTGGGCGCTGTTGGCGGATTCGGCCAGAGCGGCCTTGGTGGCCTGGATGTTCAGCTCGACCAGCTTTTCCACGCCTTCGAAGGCTTTCTGGGTCAGGCCGAACAGGGTTTCGATGTTGGCTTTCTGGGCGGCAACGATTTGGTCAGCGGTCAACATGGTTTTAACTCCTGTGTTCAGTGTTGAAAAGGTAGTTGAAGGCTGCTTGGGAACACCGCGCTGTACTTGGACGCTGTTGTTCTTCGTTCGCTTTGCTGCGCTGCAACATGATTTGAATTATAGGGATGCCTTTGTCTGGTGCAAGCCCTTTTTGTTGCATTGCAGCATATTAGGGCCCTCGCTCTAAATCCTGGCTGCTCCGAGCCCGGCGGTTGGCGGGCCACAATGGCCCGGGTGAATGTCTACTACGCCGACCACTTTGTTTTGCCTTTGCCGGACGGACACCGTTTTCCGATGGCCAAGTACAGCCGCCTGCGTGAACGGTTGAGCGCAGAGTTCCCGACCCTGCGGTGGGGCGAGGCTAGGCCGGCCAGTGACGAGGAGTTGGCCCTGGTGCACGAGCGGGCCTATATCGCGGCCGTGGCCGAGGGCACGCTGGCGCCGGCTGCGCAGCGCGAGATCGGCTTTCCGTGGAGCCCGGCCATGGCCGAGCGGGCCCGGCGCTCCGTGGGGGCCACGTTGCAGGCCTGTCGCGCCGCGTGCGCGCACGGCGGCCTGGCAGCCAACATCGCGGGGGGTACCCACCACGCCTATGCCGACAAAGGCAGCGGCTTCTGTGTTTTCAACGATGTGGCCGTGGCGGCCCGGCTCATGCAGGCCGAATGGGCGCGGAGGCAACCAGGGCGGGCGCGGCTGCGGGTGGCCATCGTCGATCTGGACGTGCACCAGGGCAATGGCACGGCGCGCATCTTTGCCGACGACGAATCGGTGTTCACGCTGTCCCTCCATGGCGCCAAGAATTTCCCGTTCCGCAAAGAAGCCGGGGATCTGGATGTGCCCCTGCCCGATGGTTGCCGGGACGACGAGTACCTGGCGGCGCTCGATCACGCGCTGGCCGAACTGGACCGGCGATTCGATGCCGATCTGGTGCTCTACCTGGCCGGCGCCGACCCGCACGAAGGCGATCGTCTGGGCCGGCTCAAGCTCAGTTTCGATGGGCTGGAGGCGCGCGACCGCCGTGTGATGGAGTGGGCGTGGCAGCGGCGCCTGCCGCTGGCTTTTGCCATGGCCGGTGGTTACGGCAACGACCTGGAGGCGACCGTGCAGGTGCAGGTCAACACCTACCGGGTGGCGCTGGGCTACCACGCCCGCTGGCAGGCGCTGGCCGCGACGCCGGCGACAGGTTCCGGCACAGGCGGCTGGCAGAATGCCGCCGCATGAACGCCCCCGCTGCCCGCCCCCAGGCCTTGCCCCGCGACCACTACCGCGTGTTCCGTGCGATCGGCACGCGCTGGATGGACAACGACATCTATGGCCATGTCAACAATGTCGTCTACTACAGCTGGTTCGATACGGCGGTCAACGCCTGGCTCATCGAGCAAGGGGCGCTGGACATCCATGCGGGGGCGGTCATTGGCCTGGTGATCGAGACCCAGTGCAACTACTTTGCCCCGCTGGCATTTCCGCAGACGGTGGAAGCGGGCCTGCGGGTGGCGCATCTGGGGAAGTCCAGCGTGCGTTACGAAGTCGGGCTGTTTGCGCAGGGAGACCCCTCCGCCGCCGCATGCGGCCATTTCGTGCACGTGTATGTGGACCGCGAAACCCGCCGGCCCGTACCTCTGCCGGACCGGTTGCGCGAGACGTTGCAGACCCTGCTTTGACCCGCTGCCGGCAAGCCGGTACGGGGGCCGCCATAATGCTTTGGAGTTGACGTATACGTCAATCAAAAAACAGGAGACCTGCATGATCCCCAATCCCCCGGATGCCACCCAAGCCATCGACGCGGCGAGCGTGGACGCCGCCATTCAGAGCCGGCTTTCGGCACGCGCCTTCCTGCCAACGCCGGTGTCGCGCGACACGCTGGAACACATTCTGCAAGTGGCTGCCCGTGCGCCTTCGGGCACCAACACGCAGCCGTGGAAGGTCTACGTGCTCCAGGGGCCCAGCCGTGACCGTCTGGTTGACAAGGTCTGCGCTGCGCATGACGCGCTGCGCGCCGATCCATCGCTGGCCGACCAGTATCGCGAAGCGTACGACTACTACCCCACCCAATGGGTCAGTCCCTACATCGACCGGCGGCGCGAGAACGGCTGGGGGCTGTACGGGCTGCTGGGCATCGGCAAGGGCGACAAGGACAAGATGCACGCCCAGCACCAGCGCAACTTCCGGTTCTTTGATGCGCCGGTGGGCCTGATGTTCACCATCGACAAAATCATGGGCCGGGGCTCGCTGGTGGATTACGGCATGTTCCTGCAGAACATCATGATCGCCGCACGCGCCCAGGGCCTGCACACCTGCCCCCAGGCCGCGTGGAACGGTTTTGCCCGGATCATCCTGCCGCACATCGGTGCGGGCGAGAGCGAGATGCTGGTCTGTGGCATGGCGCTCGGTCACGCCGATCCGGACGACAAGGTCAACGGCTTCATCACCCCGCGCGAAAGCGTCGCCAGCTTCACGCACTGGCTCGGCTGACGGCGCGGGGACTCCGCATGGCGGTCAGCGCGGGTCGGGCACCCAGCGACCGCGGCGTTCGCCTGGGAACGGGCGGGGCGGATGGCGGTCGGGCGGGATGATGCCCATGGCCACCAGGTTGGCACGGCTGTCGTAGCGGATCAGCACGACGTCGTCGGGCCGGTCCGAGCGGCGGTCGAAGCGGGTCTGGGCCACGCGATCGTATTCCCGGTCGCCGTGGCCGGTACCCAGTTGTGGGCCGGGTTCGGCGCGCAGCGAACGCCCGTGCAGCTCGGCCGGTGGTGCGTTCTGCGGGGCCGGTGCCGGAGCGTTGCGGCCATACGGGGTGTCGTAGGGGCGTGCGTCGGGGTTGCGCCAGGGCGTGTTGTCGCGCTCCTCGCGGAAGACCGCGATGCCGATCACGCCGACGTCGTCCGGGCGGCCGGTGCGCGCAGCGTAGGAGCGTGACAGGCGGGTGAATTCAAAGGCCGCGATTTCCCGGCGGCTCTTGCGCCAGCCGTTGACCTCGTAGCGCTGCCAGGGGGCGATGACGTAGCCCGCTTGGTCGAAGGCCGCGGTTTCGCCGGTGACCACGTTGACGCCGTCGACCGACACGACGTTGAGCAGGCGCTCATCCGAGCGGTTGCGCAGCTCGATCGCGTAGCGTGCCCCGGGCTCGCCCGGGACCCACAGTTCACCGCGGTATTCGTAGACCGGGAGGATGTCGTCCGTGTCGCGGTTGACGACGCGCACGTCGACCAGACGTCCGGCCGCGTGGGCCGACAGCGGGGCCAGCAGGCCGACGCCAGCGGTCAGGCCCAGGGTTGCGCCCAGCGTGGTCCTGAGAACCGAGCGGCGGGAGAGGAAAGGGGTTGCGGAGGTCATGAAGCGTCTCCTGAATCCAAGAGGTGAATCGGAGCCTGCAGTACACCGGCTGGCTGTCAAGCCCAGGCTGCATGAGTGAAAACGGTGTGTAAAGAGTGGTTCGAAGCTGTTCGTGCGCTGCTGCTCGATGCTCCCGTGTTCTGGTACAAACCCGGCCTTGCCCCCGAAGGAGTGAATTCATGGCCCAGTTTCGCCAGGTGGTGCTGTTCACCGATACCGATGGCCGAGCCCGTTTCCGGGAGGACTCGCTGCCCCTGACCGAAGGCTCCCCAGCCGCCCGGCTGTCGCCGCTGTTGCCCGCATCGGGCCTGCAACTGCGCCAGAGCCCGGTGGGTTTTCGCAGCGACTTCCATTGCACCACCGCCCCGCAGTGGCTATTTGTCCTTCAGGGCCAGATGGAGATCGGCCTGCAGGACGGCAGCGCGCGCGTGTTTGGCCCGGGCGAGCATTTTTTCTCTGCCGACACCTTGCCGGAAGGCGCGACGTTCGATCCCTCCCTGCATGGCCACCGCAGCCGCCAGGTGGGGGACGAGCCACTGGTGACGGCGTTCGTGCGCGTCTGAGTCCGCGTTGCGGCTGCGTCAGCGGGCCAGGGCCTGTTCGACGGCCTTGCGGGTGTAGTCCGTCAGGTAGTCGAGGAAGACGCGGGTGCGTTGGGGCAGGTACTTGCGGCTGGGCAGGGCGGCATAGAGCGACAGGCGGGCGCTGATCCAGGGGCTGAGCACCCGGACCAGGGCGCCGCTGTTGATGTGCGCGGCCGCCAGTTCGGCTGTGGTCGAGGTGATGCCGGCACCGTCCAGGGCAGCCCGGATCAGGGTGTCGGTGTGGTTGCTCCACAGCACCGGGGGCACGTCCACGTCAAACACCTCGTCGGGGGCATCGGTGCGGAACACGCGCCAGGGGTCGGTGCGCATCACCTCGGCAACGCGCAGGCAGTCGTGGTGAACCAGATCACGGGGGTGTTGGGGCGTGCCCCGCCGGGCGAGATAGGCCGGCGAGGCCACCAGGATGGCTTCGGTGCCACTGATGAGCCGGCGCGCGACGACGGCGGCGTCGTAGTCCTCGCGCACGCCCAGCAAGGTCACGTCATGGTCTTCGATCGGCGGGTCGGTGCGGTTGTCCACGTCGATGACGAGCCGGATACCCGGGTAGGCGCTGCGAAAACCCGCCAGCACCGGGCCCAGCACGTGCGTCGCCAGGGCGGGCACCGTCTGGATGCGCAGCGTGCCGCAGGGCTCGTTGTTCTGTGCACTGACCAGGGCATGGGCGTCGTCCAGGTCCTGGAGGATGGGGCGGATGCGCTCCAGATAGGTCTGGCCGGCTTCGGTCAGCGCCAGGCGCCGGGTCGTGCGCTGGATCAGGCGGGTGCCCAGGTAGGCCTCCAGGTCGGCCACCAACCGGGTCACGACCGCCGGTGACAGATCGAGCGACCGGGAGGCCGCTGCAAAACTGCCCTCGTCGGCGACGCGCTGAAAAACACGCAAGGTCTGTAGACGGTCCATGGCGATCCGGTGGTGGCCGAAAGATTGTTTCCGATATGGAAATTATCTATTGGGGATGTGGTTGTTTTTCTCTATCAAAAGAAATTTTACAGTTCAACCCAAGGCAGCGATACACACCCGTTCCGCCGTGAAACACAGCGAAACGCAGCGATACCGCACCGAGAAGACCGCCGGGTGATGGCCCGGCACCATGCAACCCGTACCGCAACTCTCCAAGGAAAACATCATGAACACCTCCCGCACCCTCGCTTCCGCTCTCGCCGCTGCTGTGCTGGCCGTTTCGGCCGGTCAAGTGCTGGCGGCCGATCCCGCGCCGCAGGGCAAGACCCGCGAACAGGTCAAGGCCGAACTGGCCGAAGCGCTGCGCACCGGCGACATCGTCGCTGGTGGCGACAGCGGCATGAAGCTCAACGAGCTGTTCCCGAACCGCTATCCGGTCAAGACCAGCAAGTAAGCGCGCACTTTGCGCAACAGGCGGGGATGTGCCCCGCACAACCTCCCCAGTCTGTTTGAAGGAACCATCATGAACACCCAACGTCGCTTCACTTCCGTTTTTGCTGCTGCCGTGCTGGCCATCGCCGCCGGTCAGGCCGTGGCCGCCGACCAGGGCCTGAGCCGCGAGCAGGTCCAGGCCGAACTGCAACAAGCCATTCGCAATGGTTCGCTGGTCGCCGGCGGCGACAGCGGCCAGACCCTGGCTGAACTCTCGCCCAACCGCTACCCGGCCGTGCAGGCCCAGGGCCTGAGCCGTGAACAGGTCAAGGCCCAGCTGCAACAGGCCCTGCGCGACGGTTCGCTGGTCGCCGGTGGTGACAGCGGCCAGACGCTGGCTGAGTTGAGCCCGGCGCAGTACGCGGCCAAGGGCGACGTGGTGAAGGTCCAAGCGGCCGCACCGGAGCAAGGCAAGACGCGCGCCGAAGTGAAGGCCGAGTTGCGCGAAGCGCTGCGCACGGGCGACATCGTGGCCGATGGCGACAGCGGCATGAAGCTCAACGAGCTCTTCCCCGGTCACTACCGCAACGTGCAGTGACGTTGGGTGGGCGCCTGAAAGGGCGCTCCTTTCCCTCCAAAAAAAAGAGAGCGGATGATCCGCTCTCTTTTTTTGCCTGACCGTTTCGAAGGGTTCAGGACTTCACAACGTCGTGCGTTTCGTGGCGCTTCTTCGAGGCTGCCACGTGCTTCTTCTTGGCTTTTTTCTTGTGTTCCTGGGCCATCGGGGTAACCGCTTTGTGGGCGGGCTTCTCGGCCGTGGTCGGGACCGCCGGTGCCGGGGCGGCAGCGGTACTCGCCATCTCGGTCGCCGGTGTGGCCGGCGCCGTCGCGGCAGCCGGGGTGTTGGTGGCCGCGTGGGCAGCACCTGCGGTGAGCAGGGCAGCAGACAGCAGGGCGATCAGGTTCTTGCTCATGAGGACTCCTTGGAGGGTTGTGGATCGGTGGCAACCGCCACCGACGCCGCCATTCTTGGCGCCGACACTTAGAACAGGTTTAAACGTCCGGGACGGGCGCATCCAGCCGCAGACGCAACAGCGCGCGCACGAACCCATGGTCGCTGCGCCAGCGTTCACGGCCTTCGTGCAGGTGGTCGTTGAAAGCCTCCACGCGCCGCACATCGCCGATGCTGGCGCGGCTGGTGGCGACGAATTCTTCGCTGACCAGCACCTGGTCCAGCACCTCGGGGTAGCCCTGGTGGATGTGCGAGAAGGCCACGTCGCGGCGCAGGGCGCCTTCACCCTGCACATCCCAGGCGTTGTACAGCGCGGTGTCGCGCGCGCCCTTGTCGTAGGCCGCTTGCGAGGTGGCGGCGATCAGTTGCGTGGTGACGCTGTGCGGACTGTCGTTGAGATCGCCCATCACGATCAGTGGCAGCCGCGTGCGGTGCAGCAATTCCACCACCTTCAGCCGCAGCGCCAGGGCTTCGCCTGCGCGCATGATCAGCGATCGCAGCGAAGCCACCGCCTGCACCGCCGGGTCGTTGGGGTCTTCGAGCGGCCGACCTTCGGCGTCCTGCAGGAATTTCGGTCGCTTGCTCTTGAGGTGAGCGACCAGCACCGCCACGGGTTGTCCGTGTTTGAGGCGCAGGGTGGCCAGCAGGGGCGGGCGCTCGAACCGGCCATGGGCGCCCAGGCCGGGGACCTGCACGACGGCGGCGGGCGGAAAGTCGACCAGCGATTCGGTGTGCGCCACTTTCAGCCGGGTGGCCAGGCCGACGCGCGGCGTGCCCTGTGCACCGTGCTGCCCCGGACCGTTTTCAGCCCCGGGCACACCGACGAAGCCATATTGCAGCCCGCTGCGGGCGATGGCGGCGCGCAGGGCCACTTCGTCCCACACTTCCTGCACCGCCAGCACATCGGCATTGAGGGTGCGAAAGCGCTCGCCGAGCCAGTTCACCTTGCGCTCGAACTCTTCCTGCCGGTAAGGGCTCTGGCCATCGTAAAAGTGGCGCCCGGGCTGCGCCAGGTTGAGCACGTTGGCCGTGGCCACCATTAGGGTGGCCCAGCGAGGAGGCAGGGATTCGTCGGGGGTGGGGGTGGCAGCGGGCATGCAAAAGGTGGTGAAAAGGGGCGGCGGGGCAGGCCAGCGTGCAGGGGCACTGGGTTACCCTATGCCTCACCAGCATACACACCCGCACTTTCGTGCCGGCGCGGTGTGCATGGCGCCGGCCGGGCATCGTGAAGAAGCCGTGCGGCGATCCTGGCGAGTGTCCCCGCGTCGATCTCTGGAGACAGCATGACAACCCTTGAAGGCGCCCTCCCGGGCGAGAGCACGCCCGAAGGCGTCCGCGCAGCCCGTGTGGTTGCGTGGCGCGGTGGGCAGGCCGTTTCGCGCGGCGACTGGCTGGCCGAAGAGACGCCTGTGGCGCTGGTGTTCAATGGCATTTCGCACGCCGTGATGCTGGCCACGCCGGCCGATCTGGAGGCGTTTGCGCTCGGTTTCGCGCTGACCGAAGGGCTGGTGCGCGATGCGAGCGAGGTCTATGGCATCGAGGCAGAACCCACCTGTGATGGCATCGAGGTTCGGCTCGAGGTGGCTGCCGAATGCGAGTGGCGGCTCAAGGAGCGGCGTCGCAACCTGGCGGGCCGAACCGGCTGCGGCCTGTGTGGCACGGAAAGTCTGGACCAGGTCCGCCGCACGCTGCCAAGTGCATTGCCCCCTCTGGCGGTACCGCCCCAGGTACCGGGGCGGGCGCAGCGGTTGTTGCGCGAGCGCCAGGCACGCCAGGCGTTGACGGGTGCGGTGCACGCGGCGGCCTGGTGCGATGCCGAGGGCCACATCCTGCAGGTGTGCGAAGACATCGGTCGCCACAACGCGCTGGACAAGCTCGCCGGGGCGATGAGTCGCGCAGGCATCGACCCGGCCCAGGGCTGGGTGCTGGTGACCAGCCGTGCCAGTTTCGAGATGGTGCAGAAGACCGCCATGATCGGAGCCGGGCTGCTGGTGGCGGTTTCGGCGCCCACCACGGCGGCCGTGGACCTGGCCGAGCGGGCAGGGCTGGCGCTGGCTGGTTTTGCGCGGGGCGATGACTTTGTGGCCTACACCTACCCGGAGCGCTTCGGCCTGATGGCCGAGGCGGGTTGAGCGGCCAAGCCCGACGTTTTTTGGGGCGCCGTCAAGCCCTGGACCGAGATGGCCGGCGAGCGGCCGCCAGCAAAAAGCCCCGCGAGCGGGGCTTTTTGAAGGGGGTCAGCCGATGCGGCCGTAGCTGGTGCGCAGCGGATCGGCACCGCCGCCGTTGCCACCCTGGCCACCACCACGGGGGCCTTTGTTGTTCTTCTTGTGCTTGCTGGTGCGCATCGAGTCGATGCTGGTGCGCAGCGGGTCAGGCTGACCGCCGGGAGCGGCCGCGCGGGGGCGCGGGTCGCGGATGCGCAACTGGCCCAGGTGGGCGTTGGGTCCGGGCTGGCGCTCGGGCCGGCCGCCTTCGTCGTCGTGGTCGCGCGGCGGACGCGGGGCACGGTCCTGGCGTGGCGGGTGCTGGCTGCCGGCCTGGGTTTGCGGGCCCTGGCCCTGACCATTGCCTCCGCGGCGGCGACGGCGGCGGCGGCCTTCACCGCTGCCCTCGCCGTGTCCCTGCGGGCCCTGGGCATCCGGATGGTTTTCGGCCGCAGCCTTGGGCGGTCGTTGACCGCGGGGCTTGGGCTGGCCTTCGGTGGCTTTCTTCTCGCGGATGCGCTGCATCATGTCCTGGCGAGCAGCCTTGGCGGCCGCGGCCATCACATCGCGGCTGGGCGGCTTGCCGGCACCACCCCACAGGGTCTGGCGGCCCATGGCGATGGGCTCGGCGCGTTCACCCTCTTCGGGCATGAACTGCTCGAAGATCTCCACCGGAATCTCCTGCTTGGTGAAGCGTTCGATTTCCTGCATGAAACCTTCTTCGTCCAGGCAGACCAGGCTGACGGCCTGGCCTTCCTTGCCGGCCCGGCCGGTGCGGCCGATGCGGTGGACGTAGTCCTCGGGGACGTTGGGGATTTCGTAGTTGACGACGTGCGGCAGATCGTCGATGTCGATGCCGCGGGCGGCGATGTCGGTGGCCACCAGCGCGCGGATGTCACCACTCTTGAAACCGGCCAGTGCCTGGGTGCGGGCGCCCTGGCTCTTGTTGCCGTGCAGCGCCATGGCCTTGATGCCGTTCTTCGTCAGGTAATCGGCCACGTTGTTGGCGCCGAACTTGGTGCGGGTGAACACCAGCACCTGGCTCCAGTTGTGCTGCTGGATGATGTGGACCAGCAGTTCCTTCTTGCGGCCGCGGCCCACCGGGTGGATCACCTGGGCGATGCGCTGCACGGTGGTGTTGCGCGGTGTGACCTGGATGCTCTGCGGGTCGCGCAGCAGGCTGTTGGCGAGTTCGCGGATGTCGTCGCTGAATGTGGCCGAGAACAGCAGACTCTGCTTGTCGCGGGGCAGCAGCGCCAGCACCTTCTTCACGTCGTGGATAAAGCCCATGTCGAGCATGCGGTCGGCTTCGTCGAGCACCAGCACCTGCACGGCTGACAGGTCCAGGAAGCCCTGGTCCTGCAGGTCGAGCAGGCGTCCGGGCGTGGCCACCAGCACGTCGACGCCTTTCTTGAGGGCGTTGATCTGCGGGTTCATGCCCACGCCACCGAAAACCACGGTGGAGTTGAGCGACAGGTGCTTGCCATAGGTGCGCACCGATTCTTCGACCTGTGCGGCGAGTTCGCGCGTGGGGGTCAGCACCAGGGCGCGGACACCGACACCGCCGAAGCGGCTGGTGGCGCGCTCACCTTGCGACAGGCGTTGCAGCAGCGGCAGGGTGAAGGCGGCGGTCTTGCCGGTGCCGGTCTGTGCGCCGGCCAGCAGATCGCGACCGGAGAGCACGGCCGGAATGGCTTCGCGCTGGATGGGTGTGGGGGTTTCGTAACCCTGTTCACGGACCGCTTGCACGATGGCCGGGGCCAGGTTCAGTTCTTCAAAGTTCATTGGCAGTTGGGGCGCCCGTCCAGGGCGCTGGGGGGCATCGGCCACTTCCGCAGGCGGGCTGCGGTCCAGAACGGGCAGATGAGGTTCGTCGTATCGGCGGCCGCCTTGGGTGGGGCAGCAACCACAGCGTGTGCGCTGGCGCCAGGCCGACTGGAGGACCCGACAGGCGCTATTGTCGCACGGCTGGGGCCTTCCGGTCCGGCGCGCGTGTTTTTCGGCCTCTACACTGCGCTTCTGGACCACCGCATTGACCGGCTACCGGCAGAGAATTTCCCACCGTGACCACCACCACTTTCGGCTACGACGCCCTGCAGGACCGCATCTGGATGCGCTCGCACGACCTGGATCAGACGGTGTGGCTGACCCGCCGCATGGTGTCGAGCATGTTGGGCCCACTGCTCAAGGCGTTCGAGACCGCCACGCCCGGCCAGCAGGGGGGTGCACCGGCGGCGCAGCGGGTGGCCATTGAGCACCGGCTGGCGCTGCACGAGGTAGCGCCGGGTCAGCCGCCGGCGCGGCTGACGGCCTCGCGGGTCACGCCGGGTGCCAACGCCGATCCGCAGTTGCGCCTGTGCCAACGCATCGTCACGCGCTCGGGCAGCCAGTCGGTGTTCCTGCGTTTTGAAACCGGGGCCGAGCCGCTGGAGCTGAAGCTGGGGCGGCGTGGCATGCACCTGTGGCTGCGCGGCTTGGCCATGGTGCTGCGCCAGACGCAATGGGGCCTGCCCCCTTTGCCGGACTGGCTCCACGAAGGCGTGATGCCGCCAGCGTTGCAAGGGCTGGTCGATCGGGCCGGTCAGTCGGCACCTCCGCCCCCCGAGTCTGCGCCGCCTGCGGCCCCCGCGTCACCGGGCGATAATTGAGCCCAGCACGCCGGCACCGCCCGCACGGGTGGCGTCGCCGGACCGGCCGCCGGCCCCTTGGGCCCGGCTTCCTCGGCTTTCCGATTTCTCTTCTCAGACCGCCATGGCCCAATACGTCTTTTCCATGAACCGCGTCTCCAAGACCGTGCCGCCCAAGCGGCAGATCTTGAAAGACATTTCGCTCAGCTTCTTCCCTGGCGCCAAGATCGGCGTGCTCGGCCTCAACGGTTCGGGCAAGTCCACGCTGCTCAAGATCATGGCCGGCGTGGACAAGGAGATCGAGGGCGAAGCCATTCCGATGCCGGGCATCCAGATCGGTTACCTGCCGCAGGAGCCCCAACTCGACCCCGAGCAGACCGTGCGCCAGGCGGTGGAAGAGGGCATCGGCGGTGCGCTCAAGGCCAAGGCCCGCCTGGAAGAGGTGTACGCTGCCTATGCCGAAGAAGACGCCGACTTCGACGCGCTGGCCGCTGAACAGGCCGAGCTGGAGGCCATCATCGCGGCCAGCGGTTCCGAGAATTCGGACCTGCAGCTGGAGCTGGCCGCCGATGCGCTGAACCTGCCGCCCTGGGACGCGATGATCAAGAACCTGTCCGGGGGTGAAAAACGCCGCGTGGCCTTGTGCCGCCTGCTGCTGAGCAAGCCCGACATGCTGCTGCTCGACGAGCCGACCAACCACTTGGACGCCGAGTCCGTGCACTGGCTGGAGCAGTTCCTGCAGCGTTTCCCCGGCACCGTGGTGGCCATCACCCACGACCGCTACTTCCTGGACAACGCCGCCGAGTGGATTCTCGAACTCGACCGCGGCCACGGCATTCCCTGGAAGGGCAACTATTCGGAGTGGCTGGACCAGAAGGGCAAGCGCCTGGACCAGGAACAGAAGGCCGAAGACGCCCACCGCAAGGCCATGAAGGAAGAACTGGAATGGGTGCGCAAGAACGCCAAGGGCCGCCAGGCCAAGAGCAAGGCGCGTCTGGCCCGCTTCGAGGAACTGAGCGACGTCGAATACCAGAAGCGCAACGAGACCAGCGAAATCTTCATCCCCGTGGCCGAGCGCCTGGGGGCGCAGGTCATCGAGTTCAACGGCGTCACCAAATCCTTCGGCGACCGTGTGCTGATCGAAAACCTGAGCTTCAAGCTGCCGGCCGGTGCCATCGTCGGCATCATCGGCCCCAACGGCGCGGGCAAGTCCACGCTGTTCCGCATGATCCAGGGCGTGGAAAAGCCCGACGCGGGCGAGATCGTCATCGGCCAGACGGCCAAGCTGGCGTTTGTCGACCAGAGCCGCGAATCGCTGGAAGGCGACAAGAGCGTGTGGGAAGACGTCTCGGGCGGCCTGGACAACATCACCGTGGGCAAGTTCGTCATGCCCAGCCGCGCCTACATCGGCCGCTTCAACTTCAAGGGCAACGACCAGCAGAAGCTGGTCAAAAACCTCTCGGGCGGTGAACGCGGCCGCCTCCACCTGGCCAAGACCCTGGCCCAGGGTGGCAACGTGCTGATGCTCGACGAACCCTCGAACGACCTCGACGTCGAAACCCTGCGCGCGCTGGAAGAGGCGCTGCTGGAATTCGCCGGTTCGGCCATGGTGATTTCCCACGACCGCTGGTTCCTCGACCGCATCTGCACCCACATCCTGGCCTACGAGGGTGATAGTCAGTGGTACTTCTACGACGGCAACTTCACCGAGTACGAAGCCGACAAGAAGAAGCGCCTGGGTGAAGAAGGCGCGCGGCCCAAGCGCGCGCGCTTCAAGTCGTTGAAGTAACCGGCCTCAGCAGGCGACCGGCTGACGCGGGTCCGCCTCTTCCAGTGCCAGCGGCCAGGCCTGTCGCACCCTGCGGGGCACCGCCCGGGCGGTCACCGGCGACGCCAGGATGGCGTACAAGGGCGCCGGACTGTGCGTCTGCAAGGCCCGCAGGCACAGGGCATGGAGCGCGTCGGCGGTGGCACGCTCACCGGGCTCGTGCTTGCCAGGGACCGCTCGCAGGCGCGCCAGGGACCGGTGCACCGACTGCCGGCAAGCCGCCTCGTTTTTGCCGGTGCGTGCCGCGATGGCGGCATGGCTTTCGCCGAACACTTCCCGCAGCAGCAGGGGGCGGCGGCTGCCTGGTGTGCGTTCGGCCAGTTGCTGTGCCGACGGCGCCAGATCGGGCATGGCGGCGGCCACGGGCTGTCCGGTGTCGCGCTGGCGCTTGCGCGGGGTGTCGATGGCCACGTGCCTCAAGACGGCGGTGAGCCAGGCCAGCGGCACCTCGAGCTGGGCTGGCGCCGAGGTGAGGGCGCGCAGATAGGCTTCGTGCACCGCGTCTTCGGCGTCCGCCGGATGGCCCAGCAAGCCGCGGGCTATGTTCAGCAGGTGGCGGTGATCGTCTGCCGAGAGAGCGGCAGGGGCGGCCAACTGGTGTCGAGCATCATCGAGCGCCGCTCGGACCTCCGGCACGATGGGCAGTAACATTGCCTGCCCCATTTGTTGACTGGCCCCATGACCGCACCCGATGACACCCTTGTGATGGAAAACACCTGCCGCTGGATCGAAAAAGCGGTGATCGGGCTCAACCTGTGTCCGTTCGCGCGGTCGGTGTACGTGAAGAACCAGGTGCGCATCGTGGTCAGCCACGCGCGGCACCTGGATGCGTTTCTGGACGACCTCGACCGCGAGCTGGACTTGCTGGCTCACACGCCGGCCGAAGAGGTGGACACCACGCTGCTGGTGCACCCCACGCTGTTCCCGGACTTTTTCGTCTTCAACGACTTCCTGAACGTGGTCGACGATGTGGTGGCCGAGCACGAGCTGGAAGGGGTGATCCAGGTCGCGAGCTTTCACCCGGCGTTCCAGTTCGAGGATGCGGCCGCCGACGACATCGGCAACTTCACCAACCGCTCGCCCTATCCGACCTTGCACCTGTTGCGCGAAGACAGTGTGGAGCGCGCCGTGGCGTCCGAAGGAGGCGATGCCGATCAGATCGTGGCACGCAACCTGCGGACCTTGCAGACGCTGGGAGCGCCTGGCTGGGAGGCCTTGTTGGCCCGGGATTGAGCACCGAGCCTGCCCAAGGCGGCTCAAACTGCCAACTATTTGGTGATTTGTGGCAGTCTGGAGACGATTTTTGGTAAGAGTGTGAGAAGCTTCATGGTTTTGTGCTTGCCGCCATAGACCATGACCGCCTTGTCGCCCATTTACCAGAAGAGCCTCAACGAGGCGCTGGTGCTGGCGCGCGACTGGATTCCCGCCTGGCTGATGCAGTTGTATGCCGCGCTGGAGCAGCGGGAAGCGGCAACCGTTTCGCCTCTGGAGAAACAGCTGCTCGGTCAGTCCCGGCGGGCGCTGCAGCAGCACCGGGACATGGTCGCCACCCGTTTCCTGGAAGCCCTGGGGCGGGCACTGAGCGGCGAGCTGACCCCCCAATCCCTGCAGGGGCCGAGGAGTCTGCAGGCGCTCAGCTTCGACGAACTGGAGCTGATGGACGACCGGCAGGTCAACGACACGGTGGAACTGGCACGGGTGCAGCAACTTGTGCGCATGTCGGCCGACGAGGCGCTGGTCGCCCTGAGCGCCCGCCTGAGCGCGGCCCAGGGCCTGTCGGTCATCCGGCACGAGGCCAACCCCCTGCGGCCGGACGTGGTGGTGGCCGCGCTGATGCAGGCGTTGCGCACGATGCATCTCGACGAAGCGGTGCGCACGCGCTGGCTGCATGCCGGCGCGGTGTCGCTGGGGGAGCAGCTGCAGGCCTACTACCAGGAACTCTCGCGCCGGCTGGACCGCTGGGGCATCGAGCCCGCGAGTTACGCGGTCGTTCAGTCACCCGCGGCGAAGGCGGGTGTGGCGCGCGCCGCAGGCGTGTCGGCGAGCCCGCGCGCCGAGAGCGTGACGACGGCGGCCGTGCCGGGGCAGGCGCCGGTGCTGACCCTGGACCACCTGCACCAGTTGCTGGTGGGGAATCTGGAGCACCCAGACGCTGCGGGTGAAACCGGCAACGCCATGACGCGCACGCTCGCGGCCGAGGTGGTGTCGCAGCTGTTGCGCCGCATTGCCGATGACCACCGCCTGCTGCCACCGGTGCGCGAAATGATCGAGCGCCTGAAACCCGCCTTGCTGGAGTTGGCCCGCACCGATCCGCGGTTCTTTGCCGACCGCCAGAATCCGGCCCGGCGCCTGCTGGACCTGATCACCGCGCGGGGCCTGGCGTTCACCAGCGACCAGGATTCGACCTTCGCACCGTTTGCGCTGTCGGTCATGGCGGTGGTGCAGGGCCTGGAGGCGCCGGGAACGCAGCTGTCGCAGCGGTTTGCCCAGCAACTGCAGCAGCTGGAACAGGCGCTGGCTGCCGACGCAGGCAGCCGGGGGCGGGCCGTGCAATCGCTCGTGCGTGCCGAGCAACGCAACCTCATGGCGAAACGGGTGGCCCACGAAATCGAGGGGCGCAACGATTTCGCCCGCGCACCCGGGGTGGTGCGCCGTTTTCTGCAGGGCCCCTGGGCGCAGGTGGTGGCGCAGGCCCGTCTTGATGCCGAGATCGCCGGCGGTGCCTCGCCCCGGGGCGCCGCAGCGCAGCGCTACATGGACATCCTGCCCGATCTGCTGTGGTCGGCGCAGATCGTCCAGGCCAGCCGCAACCGGCCCCGCCTGATCAAGCTGATACCGGCGCTGCTGAAAACCTTGCGCGAGGGGCTGGAGAGCATCGACTACCCGCGGACGCAGTCCGAGGGGTTCTTCCAGGCGCTGATGGGACTGCACGAAGCGGCCTACAAGGCGGTGCCGACCGAGGCGGGCGACTCGATACAGAGCCGGCATTCCCACTCGGGCTATCCGGATGAAGCCTCCGCCTGGCTGCAGCCGGCCGAGGCCCGCGACACGGGGTTCATCGACGATCTGACCATCGAGACGCAGCCGGATTTCCTTGAAACCGAGCCCATGCCCATGCCGCGCGACCTGGCCGACGTCAAGGCCGATCAGGCGCGCGAACAAGGGCAGGTGCCACTGTCCGTGGGCGCCTGGGTCGATCTGCTGGACGGGGACCGCGTGGTGCGCTGCCAACTGACCTGGGCTTCGCCCCACGCCACGATGTTCCTGTTCCACGCGGTGGATGGGCGCACCATTTCCCTGACCCGGCGCGGCCTGGACCGCCTGCTGGCGTCCAGCCGCCTGCACGTGGTGGCCGACCACGGGGTGGTCGACGACGCACTGGACAACGTGGCGCGCCAGGCGGCGATCAATTCGGGGCAGTCGCGCAGCGGCCCGCACTGAGGCCGCGGCCTGCCTCAGGCCGGCGCCTGCTGCCGCAGCTTCTGACGCACCAGCTGGATGTTGTTGCGCAGCGCGTACAGCTCGTCGGCGTATGACAGGGGCACCACGATCTTGCCCACCCGCGCTTCCATTTCGGCCAGTTGTTCGAGCAAGGTGTCGGGTGCCGTTTCGCCTTCTTCGTGGCGCTGTTCGATGTCGCGCAGCTCGGCATACCAGCGGAACACCCGCGAGCGGATGCGGAAGGTGTAGAGCGGCGGCACGATGCGCGAGAGCGGTAGCGCCAGCGCGATGATCAGGCCCATGGCCACCCACATGCGTTCCACCAGATTGGCCAGCCAGAACGGCAGGTAACGCTGCAGGAACGGCGGGCCGTTGCGGATGGCGCGGACGGCCTCGGGCGAGAGCGGCACCTCGCTGTGTTCGAGGTTGGGGTACTCGCGGGCGCGGTTGAACCAGCTGCCCCCGCCATGCAGCGTGGTGGCGGTCTGCGCAAACAGTTGCAGGATCGCCGGGTGGGTGCGGGCCCCGGCCAGCAGGCTGGTGGTCGAGGCCACCAGGTGCATGTCCTGCGCCGGGATGTCTTTGGCCAGATCCACCACGCCCTGCGGCATGACCACGGGCGTCAGATAACCGAAGCGCCGGGCATAGGCTTCGCTCTGCGCGAAGTTGAGCAGCCGCACGCCCGGCGTCTGCAGCAGCATCTGCACCATGAGCGATTCGGGGGCCGAGGCGAACACCAGCGCGTCGATGCGCGCGTCCAGAAAGGCCACGGTGGCGGGGGTCTGCTCCAGCTGGCTGAGGGTCAGGTCGCTGCGGTTGATGCGGTTGACGTCCAGCAGCGTGCTGAACAGCCGGGGCACGCCGCTGCCCGGGGTGCCCACATTGACATGCCAGCCGCGCAGTTCGGACAGGTGGTCGATGGTGTCGGCGCCGTGCAGGCGCCGCGCGGCCTCTTCGCGGTAGAACAGCCACAGGGGTTCGACAAACAGGCTGCCCAGCGAAACGATGGATTCTTCGTCGTCATAGCCGATGTCGGCGCTGCCGCCCTGCACGAACCCGATGTCGGCCTTGCCGCTGCGGATCAGCTCCAGGTTGGCCGAGGAGCCCTCCGAGGGCATCAGCTGCACGTCGATGCCATAGCGCGCCAGCGCGTCGGCGTAGCGTTTGCCGAAAGCCTCGTACGCGCTTTGCTCCGGGCCGGTGGCCAGGATCACGCGCTTGGGCGGGTTGGGGTCCAGCCACGCATAGGCCAGAGCAAGCAGGGCCACCGTCAGCAGCGCGAACGGGCCGATCGAGATCAGCAGATCGCGCAGCGACAGCAGCGTGTAGCGGATGTGGGGCATGCGCGGACATTAGCACGCCCGCCTGTACCGGGCATGAACGGCCGGGTGGCGGCTTTGTGTCGGCTTGTGTCAGGCGCTGGCCCGGCGGGTTTCGAGTTTGAAGATGCCGACCGAAGCCTCCAGGTCGCTTGCCCGCTGCTGCAGCGAGCTGGCGGCAGCGGCCAGTTCTTCGACCATGGCCGAGTTTTGCTGGGTCAGGCCGTCCATTTGGCTCACCGCATGGTTGATCTGGGCGATGCCCTGCGCCTGCTCGTGGCTGGCATGGGTGATCTCGGCGATCCGCTGCTGCACCTGTTCAACCGCTCGCATCAGGCCGCCCATGGTCTGGCCGGCGCTGTCGACCTGGACCCGACCGCGTGCGACCTGGTCGGTCGACGTGTCGATCAGCGTCTTGATTTCCTTGGCCGCCGTCAGGGTGCGCTGAGCGAGCTGGCGGACTTCGTTGGCCACGACGGCAAAGCCGCGCCCCTGCTCGCCGGCGCGCGCGGCCTCGACCGCCGCATTGAGCGCCAGGATGTTGGTCTGGAACGAGATGCCGTCGATCACCTGGATGATTTCCCCGATGCGATGCGACGAGCGGCTGATGTCGTGCATGGTGTCGATGACTTCGCTCACCGCCTGGTTCGAGCGGTGGGCCACGTCGGTGGCCTGGCTGGCCAAGCGCGCGGCCTCGCCCGCGGAGACCGTGCTTTGCTGCACCGTGCTGTTCATCTCGTCCATGGACGCGGCGGTCTGCTCCAGGCTGGATGCCTGTGTTTCCGTGCGGGCCGAAAGATCGTGGTTGCCGGCGGCGATCTCGCTGGAGGCGAGCTGCATGCCTTCGACCTCCGTGCGCACATCCGACACCACGGCCTGGAGGTTCACATTCAGCTGGTTCAGCGCGCGTGTCAGCTCGCCGAGCTCGCCGGTGTGCCGCTGCTCCAGGCGCACGGTCAGGTCACCGGCGGCCATGCGGTTGGCGAAGGACACGGAGGCCTGCATCGGTTTGATCAGCAGGTGGCGCATGAATGCCGCGGCCATGACCGCCACGACGACCGTCCCGGCCATCAGTGCGTGGCGGGTCGCTGGGCCGCGTCCCGCCGCCATCAGGCCCAGCCACTGGGCACCCAGGGCCAGCGCCACAGTCGTCGCGCTCAGTTGCTGGATCAGCGCCGCGCGGCGCCAGCGTTCCAGCCGGCCGCGCCAGCCCGTGTGAACAGGCTGGCCCCGGTGCAAGGCCAGGCGGGGTTTGCGGCGATCGGCTTCTGCATGCAGCCGCGCATAAAGGGCTTCGGCGGCCCTGATCTGGGCCTGCGTCGGTTTGGTGCGCACCGACATGTACCCCACGGGCTGACCGTTTTCGATCACGGGGGTGGCATTGGCCTGGACCCAGTAGAAATCACCGTTTTTGCGCCGGTTCTTCACCGCGGCCGACCAGGGGTGGCCGGATTTCAGGGAGTTCCACATGTCGCGGAAGGCCTCGGGCGGCATGTCCGGGTGGCGGATCAGGTTGTGCGGCTGCCCGATCAGCTCTTCCCGCGTGAAGCCACTGACCGCGATGAAAGCCGGGTTGCAGTAGGTGATGACCCCGCGAAGGTTGGTTGTGGATACCAGCGTGGCGCCGTCGGGAATCTCGAATTCCTGCGTGGTGACGGGTAGGTTCTGGCGCATCGTGTTCCTCCTGGGATTTCTGGATACCCGCCTGGGCATCCGGGTATACCCATGTGAGCATCGTCACATTTGCACCAAAATTGAGTTTCTGGCGGACGTGCGGTATCCGCCAGAGAGGACCGATCGGTACCAGTCAGCCGCCTGTCGCGCGCTGGCCTGGATAGCGCCGGTAGATCCGGCCGCTGCCATCGGCCTGGACCAACACCACGTCGTAGGCGTCCTGCCGGCCGCCGTAGACGGCGCCGTCCATGCCAGGGCTGCCGATCGGCATGCCGGGCACGGCCAGCCCGATCGCACGGGGTTGCTCGGCCAGCAGCGCATGGATGTCCCGCGCCGGGACATGCCCCTCGATCACATAGCCACCGACGCGGGCGGTGTGGCAGGAAGCAAATTGGGCCGGCATGCCCAGGCGTTGCCGCATCGCGGTGTTGCCAGTTTCGAACACCTGGGTCTCGAACCCCGATTGCTGCAGGTGGGCGATCCAGTCCTCGCAGCAGCCGCATTGCGGATCCTTCCAGACCTGGATGGTGGGCCGCTGCTTCGGGGTGGCGGCGCAGACCGGGGCGGAAAGGGCACTGGCGAGGGCCAGGAGAAAAGGGCGTCGCTGCATGGGGTGCTCCGTGGGTTTTGAAAGGGGGGGGCGGACGGGTCGATCACGCCCCGGTCAACTGGTTCCGCGCCTTGTCCAGCCACAGTTGCAGGTTGTCTGCCAGATCACGTTGGCTGAACGAGCAGCTTTCTTCGGTGAAAAGGGCACCGGCTTCCAGGCGGTCGAGCAAGTGTTGCAGCACCGTATCGAAGCGTGCCGGCAGAGCAGCGCGCAGCGCGGACGATGCACGGGCCTGGTCGGTAAAGGCGTGGACCGGCAGATCGCCGGCCTGCAGCCGCTGCAGTGCCTGTTCGAGTTGCTGCCAGTCGTGCAACGCGGGCGAGATGGGTGGAGCCGTTTTCATCGCCCTGAGCGTAGCAGTTGGGGCCGTTCTGCGGCCCGATACCTGAGGGTCGAGAACGGCCGTCCCGGTGGCGACAAGGGCAGTTGGCCCGCAGAGGCACCCGGTCTATGCTTGATCCGCCTTCGGGCCTTGCAGAAATACCTATTAAGGAGACATCGCTCATGGACATGCCGGTCCGCGCCCATCACCGCTTCTGGCCCCTGCGACTGCCGCACGCCATCGAAACCCCGGCCACCTCGCTCTGGTTCAACCTGGCGGTGAGCGCACAGCGCTACCCCGACAAGCCGGCGCTGGTGTTCTTTGACCGGCAGACCTCCTACCGCGAGCTGCACGACCAGGCCGAACGGCTGGCGGCCCACCTGCATGCCCGGGGGGTGCAGGCGGGCGATCGCGTGATCCTGTTCATGCAGAACTGCCCGCAGTGGATCGTGGCCTACTACGCCATCCTGCGGGCCAACGCGGTGGTCGTGCCGGTCAACCCCATGAACCGCGCCGAAGAACTCAAGCACTACATCACCGACCCCGATGCGCGGGTCGCCATCTGTGCGGCCGATCTGGCGGGCGACCTGCTCAAGGCCAGTGCCGATCTGCCACCGGTGCAGCAACTGACCCACATGGTGGTGGCGCACTACCACGATGCCATCGGGCCGCAGGCCGACATTCCCCCGGCCTGGGCCGAGTGGCTCGGGACACGGCACCCACTCCCGTCGTGGACGGGTGGCAGTGCGACCGACTGGGCCGAGGCGCTCGCCTGCACCGAGCCTGCGCCGGTGCACGATCGCCAGCCGTCCGACCTGTGCGTGCTGCCCTATACCAGCGGCACCACCGGCCTGCCCAAGGGCTGCATGCACACACACGCTTCGCTCATGCACAACGCGGTGGCCTGCCAGCTCTGGACCGGTGGGTCGGCGGCCAACGTGTCGCTGGTGGTGGTGCCCATGTTCCACATCACCGGCATGGTGGTGGGCATGCACTCGGGCATCTACACGGGGGCCACCCTGGTGCTGATGCCGCGTTGGGACCGCGAACTCGCCGGCCGGCTGATTTCGGCCTGGAAGGTCACACACTGGAGCAACATCCCGACGATGGTGATCGATCTGCTGGCCAGCCCGCGCTTTGACCAGTACGACCTGTCCAGCCTGGTTTTCATCGGCGGCGGCGGTGCGGCCATGCCGCAAGCCGTGGCCCAGCGCCTGCTGGAACAGTTCGGGCTGCGTTACGCCGAAGGCTATGGCCTGACCGAGACGGCTGCCCCCTCACACAACAACCCGCCCGATGCACCCAAGCAGCAGTGTCTGGGCGTCCCGTTCCTGAGTGTGGACGCGCGGGTGGTGGACCCGGACACCCTGCAGGAGATGCCCGTGGGTGAAGCCGGGGAGATCATCATCCGAGGCCCCTCCGTCTTCAGCGGCTACTGGAAGCGGCCCGATGCGACCGAAGCCGCCTTCATCGAATTCGGCGGTCAGCGCTATTTCCGTTCGGGCGATCTGGGGCGGGTGGACGAGGATGGCTACTTCTTCATCACCGACCGCCTCAAGCGCATGATCAACGCCAGCGGCTTCAAGGTCTGGCCGGCCGAGGTCGAAGCGCTGATGTTCCGGCATCCGGCGATTGCCGAGGCCTGTGTCATCGGCACGCGCGACGCCTACCGAGGCGAAAGCGTCAAGGCCGTGGTGGTGTTGCGCGACGCGGCGCGGGGGCAGGTGACCGAGCAGCAGATCATCGACTGGTGCCGCGAGAACATGGCGGTCTACAAGATGCCGCGCGTGGTGCAGTTTGTCGACGCGCTGCCCAAGAGTGGCAGCGGCAAGGTCATGTGGCGCCTGCTGCAGGAGCAGGAGCAGGAGCAGGAGCCGGCCTGAGGCCGTGGCCCATCGGCGACCGCGACGGACGCTCGCGCCGATGGCGACAATCGGGGCATGTCCGAGCTGATCATTGCCCTGCGCCGCTTCTGGCAGCCCCGCCACCCGCTGTTCTGGCTGGCGGTGACGCTGCAGTTGCTGTCGTCCTTCATGACGACGGCGCTCTACGTCCGGGACATCGAGGGGCCGCTGCGCTGGGTGCTGTCCGTGTGTGCTGTGATCAACACCCTCGCGAGCTGGTGGCTGTTCGCGCGGATCTGGCGCGAAGCCGCGCCGCCTGCGGCTGAGTCCGGCATGGTGGAGCCGGTCGAACGGCCACTGCGATAAGGGCGGGTTACCGCCCCGGTGCTGAGCTGGTGGCGCCCTCGGACGGCACGATATGGCGGTAGGCATGCCAGGTGGCATGCCCGATCACCGGGCCGACGATGATCAGGCCCAGGAACGCTGGCAGCATGGCCAGGCCGATGCTCAGCGTGACCAGGGCACCCCATTGCAGCATCACGCCCGGGTTCTGCAGGCAGGCCCGGATGCTGGTCAGGCCAGCCGACACCGCATCAACCTGCCGGTCCATGATCAGGGGAATGGAGATCACGCTGGTCACGAAGATCAGGCCGGCGAAAACAGCACCCACCACGGCGTAGGTGATCAGGAAACCGATGTTTTCCGGGTCGACCAGCATGGCCAGCAGATTGGCTTTTTCCGGCATCGTGTTGAAGCTCACCGCAAACACCACCAGCGCCGCGCGGCCCCAGAGCATTTCCAGGATCAGCAGCACCCCCGCGAAAATGGCCATGGTGCCCTTGGTGGGCCGCCAGGCGGCGAGCGATGCCCGCAGCGATGGCCGGCGGTCGTGCGTCTGCATGGCCTTGCTGGCGTCGTACAGGCCCAGGCACAGGAACGGGCCCATGAGCAGGAACCCAGCACTGAGGGCCAGCACGTACTCGGGTGCTTTCTGGAACACCGCCAGCAGCGCGTGGCCCATGGCAAAAAAACACAGGCCGTAGAAAAGTCCGATACGCGGGCAGCGGCGAAAGTCTTCCCAGCCCAGTTGCAGCCACCGCCAGGGGTCGCTGGCGCGCAACTCGGCCAGCTTCCAGTGGAACACCGAGTTTTCGTCGACGGTGGGGGGGGAAGCCGGGTCGCTGGCGGGCCCGGGGACGACGGTGTCAGGTTCGCGATCGGGCGCGCCCGGCACGGCGTGGATGGCATCGGCCATGGCAATCTCCTCTTGCAGGAGCAATATAGCCAGCGGCGGAGCCGGGTTTCACATGGTTTTCCCCATGCCGAGAGCGAGCAGATAGCGGTCAGGCGGCGTCGCGCCAGCCCGGGTCTTTCGCCGGCGAGGCCTGGTTGACTTTTGGGGGCTGGACGCGGCGCATGTGCAGCGCCAGGGCGGCGTCCAGCGACTGGGTGTGTTTGGCGAACCAGACAGCCAGTTCGCCCGCCATTTCGCGCACCGATGCATAGTCGGCAGCGCGGGCCAAAGCGGTGCCCTCCCGCAGCACGTTGAGCACCACACGGTGCTGCACGATGTGGTTGTCGGCGTTGGGGAAGCGGGTGCGGCGCATCCAGTCGTCTTCCATCTTGAAATGCGCGGTGGTGTGTTCGACCACGGCGCTCCAGGTATTGACCAGTTCATCATCCGGGGCCGCCTGGGCGCGCGCGAGCAGGTCCACGAACCCCCGGTGGACGGTGTCCATCGGTTCGTATTCCAGCAGCAGGGCATCGGTCCATTGCACGGTGTTCATGGCAGTCTTCTCTCGGTACGGCCCCAAGCTTGACAGCGGAGTGCTGTTGCGCTTTTGATCCAGCGCAGAAACTGCGTTCTGAAGGGCCGGTACCGGAGAGGACCCGGTCTGCGGGGGCGCGAAGCCGTCGGTACACTGCAACACATGCACGCCCAAGAGTTCCAGCCACCGTACACCCCGATCGCCTATGGCGTTACCACCCTTCGCCAGAATGGATATGCCTTGCTGCATGCTGCCGATGTCCAGGCGTGGCTGGCGGCGACCGCGGACGAACTGGGGGCGGTGCACGCGGGCTGGAACGCATTGCCGGCCGATGCCTATCTCAAGGATGGGGGGCGCTACCGCCGCCGCCGGCACAGTTCGTTTGTGGTCGAGGGCGAGCAGGTTCGGCTGGTGCCACACCGGGCGCACTGGCAGCCGCTGGAATACAACGCCTTGCACGGCGGCATGCAGCGCTGGTTTGAACCCATGCTGCCGCAGACGGTGGCGTTGCCGGTCTGGTCGCGCTTGCTCGCGCGTGTCGGTGAAACCGTGTCGGCCCTGCATGGTGAGCGCCCGTGGTTTGTCGAGGCGCACACCTTCCGCATCGACACCGCAGGGGGCATTGGCCGGCCCACCCCCGAAGGGGCCCATCGCGACGGGGTGGATCTGGTGGCGGTGTTCATGCTCGACCGCCATGCCATCAAGGGCGGCGAGAGCCGGGTGTTCGAGGCCAATGGTCCGGCCGGGCAGCGGTTCACCTTGAGGGAACCCTGGTCGCTGCTGTTGCTCGACGATGCCCGCGTGATCCACGAAACCACGCCGATCCAGCCCCTGTCGCCGGATGAACTGGGCTGGCGCGACACCCTGGTGCTGACCTACCGGCGCGACGGCTTCCAGGAAAGCTGACGCCGCGGTTCCGGGCTGGCCGGAGCGCCCGCTTCGGGTCTTGGATCAGGCTTCGGGGGTGCTTGCAGCGGGCGCGACGATGTGCGCGGGCAGGCGTCCCAGCAGCCAGCGCAGGGCCAGCGGCACCAGGACCAGATCGTCCACCACCCCGATGACGGGCAGCATGTCAGGCAGCAAGTCCAGGGGCGACAACAGGTAGAGCACGGCGAGCACCACGCCCCCTTTGAACCAGGTGGGTGTGTCGGGATGGCGCAGCGCGCGCCAGAGCCGCCGGGCGTCGGCGCGCAAGGTCATGCCGATCAGCATCGCTCGTTTCCACATGGCAGGGTCTCCGTGATGTCAACCAGAGGTGGACGGTAGACCGTCCCTGCGAGAAGGGGTTCCTTCGGTGGCCGGTGGGAGCCGGGCGGGCATGAAAAAACGCACAGCGCCTTTCGGGGCTGTGCGTTCGTTGTCGGGCCGCGAGGGCCCTGGCCTTACAGGCGCTCGAAGATCGCTGCGATGCCCTGGCCGCCGCCGATGCACATGGTCACCAGCGCATAGCGGCCTTGCACGCGCTGCAGCTCGTACAGGGCCTTCACGGTGATCAGCGCGCCAGTGGCCCCGATCGGGTGACCCAGCGAAATGCCCGAGCCGTTGGGGTTGACCTTGGCCGGGTCCAGGCCCAGTTCTTTGGTGACGGCGCAGGCCTGGGCGGCGAAGGCCTCGTTGGCCTCGATCACGTCCAGGTCGTTGACCGACAGGCCGGTCTTCTTGAGCACGGCCTGGGTGGCCGAGATCGGGCCCACACCCATGATCTTGGGGTCCAGGCCGGTGTGGGCATAGCCCACCAGACGGGCCAGCGGCTTGGCGCCACGCGCCTGGGCCACTTTCGAATCCATCAGCACCACGGCGGCGGCGGCGTCGTTGATGCCCGAGGCGTTGCCGGCGGTGACGGTGCCGTTTTCCTTCAGGAACACCGGTTTGAGTTTGGCCATGTCTTCCAGCTTGCAGCCGGGGCGGAAATGCTCGTCGGTCGCGTAGGCCACCTCACCCTTCTTGCTCTTGAGCATGACGGGCACGATCTGGTCCTTGAAGCGGCCTGCGGCAGTGGCGCGTTCGGCGCGGTTGTGGCTTTCCACGGCCAGCGCGTCCTGCATCTCGCGGGTGATGCCGTATTTGGCGGCGACGTTTTCGGCGGTCACACCCATGTGGATGTTGTGGAACGGGTCGTGCAGGGCGCCGATCATCATGTCCACCATCTTGGTGTCGCCCATGCGGGCGCCCCAGCGCATGTTGAGGCTGGCGAAGGGTGCACGGCTCATGCACTCGGCACCACCGCCGATGGCGATGTCGGCATCGCCCAGCTGGATGGTCTGGGCTGCCGACACGATGGCCTGCAGGCCCGAGCCGCACAGGCGGTTGACGTTGAAGGCGGGCGTGCCTTCGCCAACGCCGCCATTGATGGCGGCCACGCGCGAGAGGTACATGTCCTTCGGTTCGGTGTTGACCACGTGGCCGAACACCACATGGCCGATGTCCTTGCCGTCGGTCTGGGCGCGGGCCAGCGACTCGCGCACCACCAGGGCGCCCAGCTCGGTGGGGGGGATGTCCTTGAGGCTGCCTCCGAAGGTACCGATAGCGGTACGGACAGCGCTGACGACGACGACTTCACGGCTCATGGCGGGCTCCTTGGATCGGGATGGGGAAACACGGTCGTGCTGCAGTGCACAACCCACAATGGTAAACCGCCCCCGTTCCCCGGACGCGTCAACTGCGCGATAGCGGGCGCTCGGGGGGCGCTGTGCTGGCAGCCTCGGCGGCCGGCAGGCAGCGGTGCAGGCAATGGTCCATGTGTGCCTGGGCTGCTGCCTTGGCACCTTCTGCATCGCGCCGGAGCAGGGCTTCCATCATCGCGCGGTGTTCGGCCATGACTTCGTTCCGGTGCGTGCTCCAGGCATCGCCTTCGCGGGACGCCTGGATGGTGCCCCGGATGTGTTCCGAGAGGAAGTCCAGGAAGCTGGCGAACAGTTCGTTGCCGGAGGCCTCGGCGATGCGGCGGTGGAACAGCACATCGGAGCCCACGCTGTCGTGGCCGGCGGCGATGTCGGTCTCCATGGCGCGGTAGGCCTCGGCGATGGCTTGCAGCTGTGCGTCGGTGGCGCGCTGCGCCGCCAGGAAGGCGGCCTGGACCTCGACGCCTGTGCGCAGTTCGAACAGCTTTTGCGGGCCGGGTGCCGCCGACGGGGCGTGCGTGAGCCGGAAAGGCCGCGCCATGGTGGTCGGGCTGACAAAAGCCCCCGAGCCTTGCCGGGTCTGGATGAGCCCTTCGGATCTGAGCGAGGACAGCGCTTCGCGCACGACGATCAGGCTGACGCCGAAGTGCCGGGCCAGCTCCTGCCCGGTGGGCAGTTGCTGGCCGGGCTTGAGCGCGCCGCTGCGGATCTGGTCACCCAGCCGCTGGGCCAGGCGATCGGTCAGGGTCAGCTTGGCGAGATCGTCGACGGGAAGTTCGTTCATTGTGTGGTGGATGATGCCACGCCATTTTCCCGGTCGGCCACGTCGAGCAGGTGGGGGACAAAGGCGTCGCCCAGTCCCTGTTCGTTGGCCAGGGTGTAGGCCGACAGGGCCGCCTCGCTGATCCGCCGGTTCGCGCCGGCGGCCTGCGCCATGGCGCCGTGGTAGCGCATGTCCTTCAGCGCGTTGGCCAGCGAAAAACGGAACGACCGGTCGTTGCCTTCTTCCACGTAGGGCCGCAGGCGCTGGAAGGCGGTGCTGTTGGCGCCGCCAGAGGCGATCACGTCGCCCAGCACGGTGGTGTCCACGCCGGTCTTGCGGGCCAGCGAGAAGGCTTCGGTCAGCACCGCGGCGTTGGAGAGCACCACGAACTGGTGCAGGAGTTTGACGGTGTGGCCGGAGCCGGTGGGGCCGCAGTGATAGAGGTTGCGGGCCCAGCAGCGCATCAGCGGTTCGAGCGCAGCCAATGGCGCCGGATCGCCCCCCAGCAGCAGGTTGATCGAGCCCGTTTCGGCGTCGCTCGGGGTGCCGGTCATGGCCGCGTCGACGAAGCAGGCGCCATGGCCGGCCAGTGCGCCGGCGCAGCGCAAGGTCGTCTCGGGCAGCGAGGTGGACAGGTCCACCACGGCCAGGCCGGGACGGGCGGAGCGGTGGATGCCCTGGTCGCCGAGCACGATGTCTTCGACCTGGGGGGCGCCGGTCACGCAGATCACCACCACGTCGCTCTGGGCCGCCAGTTCTGCCGGTGTCTGGGCCGTTTGGGCGCCCTGGGCCAGCAGGTCGGCCATGGCGACGCGGTCCTGTTCGCGGTGCACGAGCAAGGTCAGCGGGTACTTTGCCTGGAAGGTCTGGCGCGCCAGGGCGCCGCCCATCAGGCCCAGGCCGATGAAACCGACGCGCGGCAGGGTGGGATGGTGGTCGGGCTTGTTTTCGGTGGTCATGGTGAAATTTAAAGCATGTAACATGGTTATAATAAGACTAATTCGAGCCCACGGAGACACTTCATGCTCAACCGACTCAAACAAAAACTGCTGGCGCGCCAGGCGGGGCTGCTCAATGGCTGGCTGGTGCTGGGCAGTCCGGCTGTGGCCGAGGTGATGTCCCGGCAGCCCTGGGATGCTTTGACGGTGGACATGCAGCACGGCCTGTCCGACTACGAAACGACCGTGGCCATGCTGCGGGCCATGAACGGCAGCGACGTGACGCCCATGGTGCGTGTGCCCTGGCTGGAGCCCGGCATCATCATGAAGATGCTGGACGCCGGGGCGCTGGGGCTGATCTGTCCCATGATCAACACCCGTGAGCAGTGCGAACAGTTCGTGGCGTGCTGCCGCTATGCACCGGCCGGTGCGCGCAGTTTCGGCCCGACCCGGGCCCCGCTGGCGCACGGTGCGGACTACTGGAAGCACGCCAACGAGCAGGTGCTCACCTTCGCGATGATCGAAACCGAGCAGGCGGTGAACGACATCGAATCGATCCTGTCGGTGCCCGGCCTGGACGGGGCCTACATCGGCCCGTCGGACCTGAGCCTCACACTGGGTCTCGACCCGCTGATCGACTTGTCGCACCCCCAACTGCTGGCCGCGATCGGGCGCATCCGCGAGGCGGCCGACGCCCTGGGTAAGTTCACCATCATGCATTGCTCACCAGTGGACTACGCGCTGAAGATGGCCGGTGGCGGCTTCTCCATGCGCACGGTGTCCAACGACGGGCGCCTGCTTGCACAGGCCGCGGCCGACCTGTTTCGCCAGGTCCGCGAGCCGTCGGCCAGCGGCAGCGCCGGCCACTGACGCCGGGCGACCACGTAATGGCTGCAACGCGCCGGGTGCTGGGCATCACCACCGACATGTTTGCGCGCGTCTCGAACCTGGGGCGCCTGGTGGTGCATTTTCAGACGCGTTTGCAAGGGCTGGCGCGTCGGGCTACGACGGCTTCGTCGGATGTGAATACCGCCCACCCGTCAGCAACGCTGTCGGGCCGAGGTGGTTGAGGAACTGAAAAGAGGGACAAGCATGAAGATACTGATCACGGGTGGTGCCGGCTTCCTGGGCACCCGCCTGGCCAACGCCTTGCTGGACCGCGGCGCCCTGGGTGGGCGGACCATCGAATCGCTGGTGCTGGCCGACCTGGTGGCGCCCCGCGACCCCCGCCTGCTCGGGGATGCCCGCGTGCGGGGTGTGAGCGGAGACCTGCTCGGGCAGATTCCGGCGCTGTTCGGGCAGCCGTTCGATGCGGTGTTTCATCTGGCGTCTGCCGTGTCCGCCGAGTGCGAGGCCGATTTCGAACTGGGTCTGCGGTCCAACCTCGACAGCACCCGCGCGCTGCTGGACGCTTGTCGCCGCCAGCGCACGGGTGGCGGGCCGGCACCGCTGTTCTTCTTTTCGAGCTCGGTGGCGGTCTATGGCTCCGATCCGGCGCTGCCGTTGCCGGTCGTGGTGGACGACCGCACCCTGCCGACGCCGCAGTCGAGCTATGGCGTGCACAAGTTCGTCTGTGAGCAACTGGTGGCCGACTACACCCGCAAGGGCTTCATTGACGGGCGCACCGCCCGCCTGATGACGGTGTCCGTGCGGCCGGGCAAGCCCAATGGCGCGGCGTCCAGCTTCCTCTCGGGCATCATCCGCGAGCCGCTGGCCGGGTTGGTATCGGTCTGCCCGGTGGCGCCCGAGACCCCGGTGGCGCTGGCCTCGCCCGACACCACGATCGCGGGCATCCTGGCTGTGGTCGAAGCCACGCGCGAGGCTTTCGGTGGCCGTACAGCCATCAACCTGCCGGCCCTGACCGTGACCGTGCAGCAGATGCTCGACGCGCTGGGCCGCGCTGCGGGTGCGGAGGCGGTGGCACGGGTACGTTTCGCGCCCGATGAGGCCATTGCCCTCATCGTCGGGGGCTGGCCCTCGCGTTTCGAGAGCGCGCGGGCCAAGCGCCTGGGCCTGCCCCGGGACGCCGATTTCGACGCGGTCATCGCGCAGTACCGCGAACAGGTGGCCCGCGCCGCGGTCTGACCGCGCCCGTTCCTTTCCCTTTCCGTTCCACTCCAGGAGACATTGACATGCACGCTTCGCTTCCCCGCATTGCCCGCCGCGCCCTGCTTGCCGGCGTGGCGGCCCTGGCGGTTTCGCCGGTTTTCGCGGACAACTACCCCTCGCGGCCGGTGCGCCTCGTGGTCCCGTTCCCGCCCGGCGGCGCGGTGGATCTGTATGCGCGCCATGTGCAGCCCGAGCTGCAGAAGCGCCTGGGGCAGCCCGTGATCATCGACAACCGCACCGGGGCCAGCGGCATGATCGGTGCGGAAAACGTCGCCAAATCGGCACCGGACGGCTATACGCTGCTGCTGGGCAACATCGCGGTGCTGGCCATGAACTCGGCCACGCTGCCCAAGGTGCCCTACGACCCGCTCAAGGACTTCACGCCGGTGATGCAGACGGTGATGGTGCCCTACGTGCTGGTGGTCAATCCGTCCACCCCGATCAAGACCGTGGCCGACCTCGTGGCACAGGCCAAGACCGCGCCGGGTCAGCTGACCTATGGTTCGTCGGGTGCCGGCAGTGCGCAGCACATGGCGGCCGAGTTGTTCAAGTCGCGCACCGGCGCCGAAATGACGCATGTCCCCTACAAGGGCGTGGGGGCTTTGGTCACCGACCTGATTGCGGGCCACGTCCAGGTGGCGTTTGCCGATCAGGCCAGCATGATGCCCCACGTGAAGGCCGGCAAGCTGCGCCTGATTGCCGTGGCCCGGGCCACGCGGGTGCCGAGCCTGCCCGATGTGCCCACCATCGCCGAAGCCGCCAACCTGCCGGGGTTTGAAATCACCGGTTGGCAGGGGGTGGCAGCGCCGGCCGGGACGCCCGACAGCGTGGTGCGCAAGCTCAACACGGCGTTCAACGAGGTGCAGGCCTTGCCGGCGATCAAGGAGGCCATGGAAGCGGCCGGCCTGACCCTGGTCGGTGGCAAGCCCGAAGATCTGCGCCAGCACATGCAGAAAGAGATGGATCTCTGGAGCAAGGTGGCGCGCGACACGGGCGTCAAGACCAACTGATGCCGCCATCAGGCCGGAAGCCGCGGGTTGGCCGCCGCGGCCGCGGTCACTGACGCACGTCGGCGACCGGCTCCTGGCCAAAGTCGGGGCGGTGCAGCCAGCCCAGCACCTGGCTTGCTGCTTCGTCGGGGCTGCTCAGCAGGCCGCGGTCCTTCAGGTCCAGGAACCGCTGCAGGTCCGGGAAGGCGCCGGCGTCACCGGCCCGCAGATGCCCCTGCATGTCGGTGTCGACCACACCCGGTGCGAGCGACACCAGGCGGGCGCCTTGGGGGTATTGGGCTTCTTCCAGCGCGCAGCAGCGCGTGAAGTGGTCCATCCCCGCCTTGGCGGCGCAGTAGGGCGCCTGCGCCGCCATGGGGCGGCGTCCCAGCCCGCTGGAGATGTTGAGGACCTTGCGCGGCCCTTGCCAGCCGCTGTCGACCCAGGTCCGTGTGGCGTGGAGGAAGGCCGCGGTCAGTTGCATGGGGGCTTCCAGGCCGACGCGCAGCGCCTGTGCCAGTTCGCCGGGCGGGCAGTTGGCCAGCGGCGCGATGCGGGGAATCACGCCCGCGTTGTTGATCAGCGTGGCACTGGCGATGCTCGGCGCATCGAGCTGCCCGAGCCAACGCGCAAGGCGGTCCGCCACCGGAGCGGGTTCCGCCAGATCCACTGGCCAGTGCAGCAACGTGGCGCGCCGTGCCACAGCCAGTTCGGCCAGACCCTCCCCCCCGTTTCGCGACAGGCACAGTAGCACGAGACCGGGGGCGAGCAACTGGCGCGCCATGGCCAGGCCCAGTCCGCGTGAAGCGCCGGTGAGGATGACGAGGTCGTGCATGGACTGGGGTCTCGGGTCAGAGTCAGAAGGGGCAGGGGGCCGCGAAGCGCAGGGGCTCGCCCGTGACGGGGTGGGGGATCTCCAGCGTCAGGGCATGCAGCAGCAGACGGGGCACGAGGGCCTGCTGGGTTGGTGTGGCGTACAGCGGGTCGCCGAGGATAGGGTGGCCGATGGCTTGCAGGTGCACGCGCAACTGGTGCGAACGGCCGGTGACTGGCTCCAGGTCGAGCCGGGTGCCGCCGGCGGGGGTGGGGCCATCGCCGAGCCGCCAGCGGGTCAGGCTGGGTTTGCCCAGTTCGGGGTGCACGATGCTGCGCGGCCGGTTGAGCCAGTCCACCAGCAACGGCAGGTCGATGGTGTTCCAGCCGTTGTCGGGTTGCGGGTTGGGCAGGGTGCCGGCGACCACGGCCACGTAGCGCTTGTGCACCTGCCGGCGCTCGAACGAGCGGCTGAGGGCGCGCTGGGCCTCGATACCGCGCGCCATGACGACCAGGCCCGAGGTGGCCATGTCCAGCCGGTGCACCACCAGGGCGTCGGGCCAGGCGGCCTGGGCGCGGGTGCTCAGGCAGTCCTGCTTGTCCTCGCCGCGCCCGGGCACGGCCAGCAGGCCGGCCGGTTTGTCGAAGACCAGCATCGCGTCGTCGGCATGGAGGAGGTTCAGGACCGGTGTCATCAGGAACCTGCGTCGGGGGTGGGGCCCAGGGCCTGCAGCAGTTCGGCGGTGTCGAGGCTGCGCGCCGCCCCGAAGCCGGCGATCTGGCGGGCCTGCTGCACCCGCACGCGCACGAAGCGGAAGTCGCCCAGTTCGGTCATGGGCTGGGCTTCGGGGAAGCGGGCGAGGTACACGGCGCAGCAGGCGGCGGCATCGGCCTCGTCGGGGTCGACGAAGCGGGCCTGGCCCTGCAAGGTCACACGGGGCAGGGCGTGCACGGGTTCACCCGGCTGTTCCGGCTCGGCCACCAGCAGCGAGACCTGGGAGTGCCGCCGCAGGTTGCGGGTATGGGCGGCAAGCCCGCTCACGTGCAGCACGAGTTCGCGGGTGTGCGGATCGATGGCAAACGGCACGCGGGAAACGAAGACCGAGGCGTCGGCCTCGTCCAGCGTGCCCAGGGCAGCGGTGCGCTGGTGGTTCAGGAGGCCGCGCAGCGCCCGCGTCAGGCTGTGCTCTCCCATCGCCGTGATCAGCGGACGATGATGTCGGCGCGCCGGTTGCGGGGCTCGCTCACTTCATCGTCCGTGGGCACCAGGGGTTCGCGCTCGCCCCGGCCGACGGGCTCGATCCGGTCGCCCTGGAAGCCCTGTTCGATCAGCAGGTCTCGGATGGCGTTGGCGCGCTGCAGCGAGAGGCGGTCGTTGGTGTCGGCCGGGCCCTGCCGGTCGGTATGGCCCACGACGATGATCTCGCCACCCGCGCGGGAGCGGGCCGTTTCGATCACGGTCGGCAGCAGGGCACGCGACTCGGGGGTCAGCTCGGCGGTGCCGGTCTGGAAATGCAGGGTGAAGGTCTGGCCGGCTGCTGGCTGGAGCCGGAGCAGGGCCGGATAGTCCTCGGCCACTTCGGCCGCGGTGGTGAGGCCGCTTTCCACGCTCCCGCGGGGCGACACCGCGACGGTCTGATAAGGCCGGTTCAGTTCATTGACCTGCTGGCCCATGGTGACCGTGACCGCGCTGGGCCGACCGCCCTCCTGGGGCAACAGCACCACCTTGCTGGCCGGCGCGCAGGCCGTCAGCAGAGCAAGCAGGGCGACAGGGAAGGGCCGGAACAGCCAGGCAGACAGGGGTGTCAACGTTCGACAGCGCAAGCGCGAAAAAATGCGCGCGAACGTGGTGCGCGCGCGTCACCGGCGAAGTCTACTATGGTCCTTGTAGTGTTTGCGCAGGTAGACGTGCAGCGGCTCGATCGGTGGGTTGGCTTCCACAATGAAGTCGGTGCCCCGCACGCCCACCACGGACGTGGGGGTCTGCACCTTGAAGCGCTCGGGGTTGACCTTGGCCAGCAGCCCGGTGACGACCCGCACCGATCCCTGCAGCAGGTCGAGCAGGAAGTTGCCTTCCTGCGTGGTGCTGTCGTACTGGAAGCGGCTGAGGTCCATCACGGTTTCAGGGCCTGCGGTCAGCACGGTGCCGTCCTTGAGGATCACGCTGGCCGCGCCGCCCGGGCCGGTCTGGATGCGGCCGGCCTCGGTAACGGGGTCGCCCGAACGCACCGGCGCGCGCACCCCGTCGCGCACCAGCCAGACCTCGCCTTCGATCTGCTTGAACGTGCCGACGCGTTGGCCCGTCGGCTCGGCCCAGGCGCAACCCAGGGCCAGGCCTCCCGACAAAACAAGGGTGGTGGCCAGATGGCGAAGGCGAAAGGCAGACATGGCAACTCCGGATGGACGGCTGGGGCAGGGCACGACATGGTAGGCGGGTATCGCAGGGTCCCACAAGGGAGCGGCGGCCGTTCTAGAATCCCCGCGTTAAATCCATCATCTCCCGTGCCGGGTTGTTTGGCACGGCGACAACACCGCCACCCCTTGATGACTTTGCTGCTGGCGCCCATGGAGGGCTTGCTCGACGCGACCCTGCGCGACGTGCTGACCCGCACCGGAGGCCTGGACCGCTGCGTGAGCGAGTTCATCCGCGTCACAAACACGCTGCTGCCGGATCGGGTGTTTCTGCGCGTGGTGCCCGAGCTGCTCCAGGGCGGGCGCACGCTGGCCGGCGTGCCGGTGCGGCCCCAATTGCTGGGGTCCGACCCGGTCTGCCTGGCCGACAACGCGGCCCGCTTGGCCACGTTGGGACCGCCCGGCATCGATCTGAACTTCGGCTGTCCGGCCAAGACGGTGAACAACAGCCGGGGCGGTGCCGTGCTGCTCGATGAGCCCGAACTGGTGGGCCGCATCGTGGCCGCGGTGCGGCGGGCCGTGCCGGCGCATGTGCCCGTGTCGGCCAAGATGCGGCTGGGCTTCAACGACGACCGGGTGGCCGAAGACTGCGCCCAGGCCATCGCCGAGGCCGGTGCCGACGAATTGGTCATTCACGCCCGGACCAAGGCGCACGGCTACCGGCCGCCGGCCTACTGGGAGCGCATCGCCCAGGTGCGCGAAGCGGTGCCGGCGCTGCGCCGCATGCCGGTGATCGCCAACGGCGAGATCTGGAGCGTGGCCGACGCCCGGCGCTGCCGCGAGGTGACCGGCTGCGACGCGCTGATGATCGGACGCGGCATGGTCAGCGACCCGGGGCTGGCGCTGGCCATTCGCGGGCAGGATGGCGTGCCCTGGTCACAGATCGAACCGCTGCTCGGCCTCTTCTGGGACCGCGTGAGCGCACGCGTGGAGCGCCGCCACCGCGCGGGCCGGCTCAAGCAGTGGCTCAACTACCTGCGGCGCACCTATCCCGAGGCGCAGGTCGCGTTCGACCAACTGCGCCTGCTGCACGACCCGGTGCTCATCGAGGCCTGGCTGGCACCCCGGCGCGCGCCGGCCTCGCCGCAGCCGGCCTGAGCGGGCGCCGTTTCGGACCGGTGCCGTCCGGCCGGTTCCCCTGCCTGCCTGCTTTCCCGGTTTTCTGCCGCCGGCCCGCACGGAGGGCCGGCGGCGGCAGGGCTGTGCGGTGCGCGCCAGCACAAACACGCCAGCCGTGTTAAGTTCCGGCCCCAAAAAGACCCCTCCCCGACGCCCCTATGAGCACACTGGAACAACGGCTGAGCGCCCTTTCGAAAGAGCGTTTGAGCGGCATGCGTCGCGGCCTCGAAAAAGAAAGCCTGCGCGCACAGCCCGACGGCAAGCTGGCCCTGACCCCGCACCCGCCGGCGTTGGGCAGTGCGCTTACGCACCCGCACATCACCACCGACTATTCGGAATCGCAGCTGGAACTCATCACCGGCGTGCACGCGTCGGTGGACCAATGCCTGGCCCAGCTCACCGAAGTTCACCAGTTCACCCTGCGCAGCATCGCGGCGCAAGGTGGCGCGGCCGGCGAAGAGATGCTGTGGGCGTCCAGCATGCCCTGCGGGCTGCCCACCGACGAGACCATTCCGCTGGGCCGCTACGGCAGCTCCAACGTCGGCCGGGCCAAGAGCGTCTACCGCATGGGCCTGGGCCATCGCTACGGCCGGCGCATGCAGACCATCAGTGGCATCCACTACAACTGGTCATTGCCCGGCATCGACAACGAAGGCTACTTTGCGCTGATCCGCAATTTCCGCCGCCACGCTTTCCTGCTGCTGACCCTGTTCGGCGCTTCGCCGGCCGTGTGTTCCAGCTTCGTCGAGGGCCGGCCGCACGCGCTGCAGCCGCTGGGCCAGGGTGGCACGCTGCACATGCCGCACGGCACCAGCCTGCGCATGGGCCGGCTGGGTTACCAGAGCGAGGCGCAGGCCACGCTGGCGGTGAGCTACAACAGCCTCGAAGGCTACGCCGCCTCGCTGCACGACGCGCTCACGCGGCCCTGGCCGGCCTATGAGGCGGTGGGCATCCGCAATCCGGGGGGCGACTACAACCAGCTGGCCACCACGCTGCTGCAGATTGAAAACGAGTTCTACGGCACCATCCGGCCCAAGCGCGTGATCTTCCAGGGCGAGCGCCCGCTGCACGCGCTGCGCGAGCGCGGGGTGGAGTATGTGGAAGTGCGCCTGCTCGACCTCAACCCCTTCGAGGCGGTTGGCGTTGACGCCGCCACGCTGCGCTTCATCGACGTGTTCCTGCTGCACTGCCTGCTGGCCGACAGCCCGCCCGACACGCCCGACGAGATCCGCGAAATCGCCCAGAACCAGCACATGACGGCTGCGCGCGGGCGCGAGCCTGGTTTGCAGCTGCTGCGCCAGGGGCAGTCGGTGGCGCTGGCCGACTGGGGGCTGGACATCATCGATGCCCTGGTGCCGATCGCCGCCGCCCTGGATGCCACCCACGGTGGCCACGAGCACCGCGACGCCGTGGCGGCGGCCCGTGCCGCGCTGCTGGCGCCCGACACGCTGCCGTCGGCCCAGGTGCTGGCGGCGATCCGTTCGCAGCACGCCGACTCCTTCGTGGCCTTTGCGCGGGAACGCTCGCAGCGCATCCGCGACCACCTGCTGGCGCTGCCCTGGGAGGCCGACGCGCAGGCCCGCTACGAAGCCATGGCCGCCCAGTCGCTGCAGGACCAGCGCGCCATCGAAGCGGCCGACACCATGCCCTTCGAGGTCTACCGGCAGGAGTACGTTTCGCCGGCGCGCCTGGGCCAGCCGCGCGCCGCGACTGCCGCGCACTGAACCGCCAGCGGCGGCATCAACCGTCGACCGGCGGGGCGAGCGTCACGTCGCTCGCGGGGTGCGCCACACAGGGCAGCACCGCACCACTGGTTTTTTCTTCCGGCAGCAGGCCGGGCCAGGCCACGCTGTAGCGCACGGCACCGTGGACCAGTTGGCCGATGCAGGTGCGGCAGGTGCCATTGCGGCACGACGCAGGCCAGACCTGCCCGGCCGCGTGCAGCGATTGCAGCAGCGTGCGCTCGGCCGGCGCAGGCACGGTTTCGCCCGAGTCCGCCAGATGCAGTGCAAAAACTGCCGGATTCACGGCATTTCCCGCGGTATCTGGTCGCTGCGGGAAGTGTTTTCCCACTGCCTGTTGAATAAGCAGGTCAAAGAACGTCCTTTGGAATCAATGGGTTACGGTGTTCGTACAGACATGGTCATGGGTTATGCACAAAGTTGTCCCGGATTTCGAGGGAAAAGTGGACAACTTGGGATCCCGAGTGCCGGTTTTTTGGGCAGGTTGTTGAACAGCCTAGGGCCACAAGCACTTGCGCACGCCGTACAGACATGCCCCGGAATTATTCACAGGGTTGTCCAGAGAAGCTCGGGACAACCGCGAGCGCCGGAAAGCGGGCGGACTTTGGGACAATGGCAGATGGTTTTTTCTCAAGCGATCGTTTCATGAGCATTCAATGGTTTCCCGGTCACATGCACCTCACGCGCCAGGCGATCGCCGAGCGCGTGAAGGCCATCGACGTGGTGATCGAGATGCTCGATGCCCGTTTGCCTGGCTCCAGCGCCAACCCGCTGATGCGCCAGCTCACCAGCGGCAAGCCGACGCTGAAGATTCTCAACAAGCAGGACATGGCGGACCCCGAGCGCACCGCGCTCTGGCTGGCGCACTACAACGCCCAGCCGGAAACGCAGGCGTTTTCGCTCGACGCCAGCGTGCCGGCGCCAGCGCGCGCGCTGATTGACGCCTGCCACCGGCTGGCGCCACACCGGGGTGGCATGTTCAAGCCCATGCGCGTGCTGATCTGCGGCATCCCCAACGTGGGCAAGTCCACGCTGATCAACACGCTCAAGGGTCGCAAGGCGGCCAAGACCGGGGACGAGGCCGGCGTCACGCGCACCGAAGCCCGCATCGTGCTGGCCGACGATTTCTATCTCTACGACACGCCCGGCATGCTGTGGCCGCGCATCATCGTGCCCGAGAGCGGCTACAACCTGGCCGCCAGCGGGGCGGTGGGCAAGAACGCCTACGACGAAGAGGAAGTGGCCTACGAACTGCTGGCCAAGCTCAAGACGGACTACCCGGCGCTTATGGAGGCACGCTACCAGGCCGGCCTGTCGCCCGAAGCCTGGGCGCAGGCCACGGACGACGCCCTGCTCGACGCCATTGGCCGCAAGCGTGGTGCGCTGGCCGCTGGTGGCAAGGTCAACATCCAGAAGGCGGCCGAGCTGGTGATCGCCGACTTTCGCGCCGTGCACATCGGCCGCATCACGCTGGAAACGCCCGAACAGTTTGCGCGCTGGCTCAAGGCCGGCCAGCAGGCCGACAAGGAACGGGCTGAGCGCAAGAAAGCGCTGCGCGAAGCGGGCCTGATCGGCCCGGCCCGGGGCGGTGCCCGGCGCCCGGGCAAGCCGCGCCCGCCGTCGCGCTGAAGGGGCGCCTCAGCCAGCTTCGGGCTGTTGCAGCGCTTCCAGCTCCTGGGGTGGGGCGACGGTGACCGCCACGTCCAGCGCATGGCCGCTGCTGCCCTGGATGACGCCGCGCATGGGCGAGACGTCGGCGAAGTCTCGCCCGGTGGCCAGGGTGATGTAGTCCTCGCCGGGGCTGCCCCAGCCGCAGCGGTTGTTGGTGGGGTCGAAGTCGAACCAGGCGCCCAGCGCGGGTGCCGTTTCGGGCGTGTCGCCGTCGTCGGAGCGGACGCCGGAGTCGGGCGGCAGTGGCACATAGACCGACACCCAGGCGTGCGAGGCATCGGCGCCGATCAGGCGCGGCCGGCCCGGTGGCGGTTCGGTCAGCAGGTAGCCGCTGACATAGCGCGCGGGCAGGCCCAGGCTGCGCAGGCAGCCGATCATGATGTGGGCGAAGTCCTGGCACACGCCCTTGCCCTGTTCCAGTGCCTGCAGCGCGGGGGTGTTGACCTCGGTGCTGGCGGTTTCGTAGGTCAGCCCGGTGTGGATGCGTTCCATGAGCGCCCGAGCGGCCTGCAGCATGGGCAGGCAGGCGGCGAACGCCGGCCGCGCGAAATCGGCGAAGGCATCGTCGCGCGGCACGTGGGGCGAGGCGAACAGGAATTCGCAGGCTGGGTCGTAGGGCGCGCCGGCGCGGTAGTGGAAGCGACGGCGCACGTCTTCCCAGCCCAGGCGTTGCCACGCCGGGCTGTCGGGCAGGGGGGCGGGCGCGCTGGTGCGCACCAGGCTGTCGGCTTCGACGGTGAGCACTTCGTGCGGGGTCTGCAGCGAAAAAAAGGTGCTCTGGTTGCCGAAGGCGTCGACCCGGCGCGTGCAGGTGGCGGGTTCGGGGTCGATGCGCAGCGCATGGGCCACCAGGGTCTGCGAAGCGGTGTCGGCGGGCGTGAGGTGGACCATGTGCTGGGCCAGGTCGACGTTGCCGTGGTAGCGGTAGGTGGTGGCGTGCAGGACGCGCAGCAGCATGGTGTCAGGCCCCGAGCGAACGCCGCCGCTGGTCGGCGTGGCTGAAGTGCAGCCGGGTGATTTCGTTGGACAGGTCGGCAGCGGCCAGCTCGCAGCCGTCGAGCAGCTGTGCCAGTTCGCCATAGACGAGCTGGCCGTCTTCTTCGCGCCGCTGCCAGTGGCACAGCTCGGTGAGCACCCAGATGTCGGGATCGGGCAGGCCCATGGCCAGCACGGCGTCGCGCGGGGTGGCGCTTTGCGACAGCTTGGCCAGGCGCGAGCGCAGGGTCTGTACCACCCAGGCCAGCGAGCGCGGGTTGTCGCGGTCCATGACCAGCAGGTCGATCAGGGCCACCATGTCGCGGCGCTGCTGGTACATGGCGTGGAAGGTGATGGTGCTGTCGAACAGCGCGACCATGGCCTCGAACCCGGCGGGATCTTCCATGCAGCGGTGTTCGAGCCCGAGTTCGAGCGCGCGCGCGAGCGTGATCAGGCGTTCGATGTGCCGGCCCACGGAAAGCAGTCGCCAGCCGTTGTCGCGCACCATGCGGTCGGTCTGTGAGCCGGTGATGGCGGCCAGCAGCTCGCTGGCGTTGTGCAGGGCGGCGAGCGCCTCGGCGGTGCCGTATTCGGCATCGGCCGCCATCGCGGCGCAGTCGCGGGCGAACTCGGCCTCGGTGCGCTCGATCAGGTTCCAGTGTTCGGGCGAGAGCCGGTCGCGCACCTGGGCGGCCGCGTTCTTGAGGGCGCGCAGGTTGTAGCCGACGCTGAAGCTGCGCGCATGCAGGGGAGAGTCGGGCGCGGGCGCCAGACCGGCCATGAGCGAGCGCGCGAACACGCGTGTCGAGTGTTCGGCGGAAGGCACGTCGGCCAGCACCAGCGCGTGTTCGCGCGCCAGCTCCGACAGCCAGGCCAGCAGCGGGCGCGAACTGGGTTCTTCGCCTCCCAGGTGGTCCAGCACGATGCGGGCAAGCCGGATGCCGTTTTCCGCACGTTCGGTGTAGCGGCCGAGCCAGAACAGGTTTTCTGCCGCGCGGCTGGTGACGGGCCGTTTCTGGTGGGCCAGCGCCAGGGTGCTGGGCGCCGACTGCAGCAGGCTGGTCTTGTCGACCTCGCCATCGGTGCGTACCCAGCAGTCGGCGCTGCTGCCCCCACGCTGCATGGAGGCCATGAGCTGGCCACGCGGGGCCAGCCGGACCAGGCCGCCGGGCAGCACGCGCCAGGTGCCGCTGCCGTCGGCCAGGGCGAACACGCGCAGCATGGCCGAACGGGGGATGAGGTGTTCACCCGTCCAGGTCGGGGTCTGGGACAGCGGCAGCCAGTCCTGCACGGTGTAGTCGTCGGGGTGGCGCGCCATGCGGCCCGACCACTCATCGAGTTCGCGGGCACCGAGGCTCTGGCCCATGACGGTTTCCAGGCCGGAGCGGGGATAGGTCGGGCGGATCACGCTGCCCTTGAGCAGGGGCAACACTTCGCGCAGCGCGGCGTCTTCGCCGCACCACCAGGTGGGCAGCGAGGGCAGGCTGAGTTCTTCGCCCAGCAGGTGCCGGCCGATGGCCGGCAGGAAACCCAGCATTGCGCTCGACTCCAGCGGGGCCGAGCCGGGGGCGTTGGCCAGCAACAGATTGCCAGCCCGCAGCACCTGCAGCAGGCCCGGCACGCCCAGGCTTGAATCGGGGCGCAGCTCCAGCGGGTCGAGCCATTCGTCGTCGACGCGTTTGATCAGCGCGTGCACCGGTTCCAGGCCTTTGAGGGTCTTGAGGTACAGGCGCTGGTCGCGCACCGTGAGGTCGTTGCCTTCGACCAGGGTCAGGCCCAGGTAGCGGGCCAGGTAGGCGTGCTCGAAGTAGGTTTCGTTGTACGGCCCCGGCGTCAGCAGGGCAATGCGGGCGTGTTCGCCTTCCGGCGCCTGGGCCTTGATGCCGTCCATCAGCGCGCGGTAGCTGGCCGCCAGCCGCTGCACCTTCAGGCCGGCGAAGGCCTTGGGGAACTGGCGCGAGATCGCGATGCGGTTTTCCAGCAGGTAACCCAGGCCCGAAGGCGCCTGGGTGCGCTGCCCCACCACCCACCACTGGCCGTCGGGGCCGTGCGCGAGGTCGAGCGCGACGATGTGCAGCCAGGTGCCGCCGGCCGGTTGCAGGCCCTGCATGGCGCGCAGGTAACCGGGGTGGCCGTGCACCAGGGCCGAAGGCAGCAAGCCCTGGCGCAGCAGGGTCTGCGGGCCATACAGGTCGGCCATCACCGCGTTGAGCAGGCGGGCGCGCTGTTGCACGCCGGCTTCGATCCGGGCCCATTCCTCGGTGCTCACGAGCATGGGGAACAGGTCCAGCGCCCAGGGCCGTTGCAGGCCGCTGGCGTCGGCGTAGACGTTGTAGGTGACGCCGTTGTCGCGGATCTGGCGCTGCAGGTTGTCGGCGCGGCGGTTCAGGTCCGCCAGGCCGTCGGTCCCGACATGGCCGAAAAAGTCGTCCCAGTCGGGCACCAGGGCGCCAGCCGGATCGCGCATCTCGTCGAGATGCCCGGGGCTGGCGGCCAGGGCGAGGGACAGCGCCCATTCACCGGGGTGGGCGGGGCTGGTGTCTTCAAAAAGGGAATGGGGCGCTTCAGGGCTCACGGCACCGGAGTATGCCCGCGGAACCCGGGTGGGCGGCGGGGTAGGGGTGTTCGGTGGGGGTGGGCCCTGTTGCATCCTTCACGGTCCGGCGGCGCGTGCGCCTCAGGTTCGCAGGTCCAGCGTGAACGGGAATTCACGGCTGGATTGCGGATCGGTGGCCGACAACTTGCCCGGGGTGTGGCCCATCTGGAAGAAGCGCGCCAGGCGGCGGCTTTCGGCCTCGTAGGCGTTCACCGGGAAGGTGTCGTAGTTGCGGCCGCCCGGGTGCGTGACGTGGTACTGGCAGCCGCCGAGCGATTTCTGCATCCAGTTGTCGACGATGTCGAAGGTCAGCGGGGCGTGCACGCCGATGCTCGGGTGCAGAGCGCTGGGCGGGTTCCAGGCCTTGTAGCGCACACCCGCCACCATTTCACCGGCGGTGCCGGTCGGCTGCAGCGGCAGGGCGCGGCCGTTGCAGGTGATCACGTAGCGGCTGTCGTTGTAGCCCGAGACCTTGACTTCGAGCCGTTCCAGCGACGAGTCCACGTAGCGCACGGTGCCGCCGACGGCGCCTTCTTCGCCCATCACGTGCCAGGGTTCCAGCGCGTTGCGCAGCGTGAGTTCGATGCCACGGGCGGCCACCTGGCCCACCAGCGGGAAGCGGAACTCGAAATGCGGTTCGAACCACGCCCGGTCGAACTGGTAGCCGAAGTCGGCCAGCTCGGCGAGCACGTCTTCGAAGTCCATGCGCACGAAGGTTGGCAGCAGGAAACGGTCGTGCAGCTCGGTGCCCCAGCGGGCCAGGCGGCCGGTCCAGGGCTGCTGCCAGAAGCGCGCGACGAGGGCGCGCAGCAGCAGTTGCTGCGCGATGCTCATGCGGGCGTGCGGTGGCATTTCAAAGGCGCGCAGTTCCAGCAGGCCCAGGCGCCCGGTGGACGAGTCGGGCGAGAACAGCTTGTCGATGCAGAACTCGCTGCGGTGCGTGTTGCCGGTGACGTCGACCAGGATGTTGCGCAGCGTGCGGTCGACCAGCCAGGGCGGCATGTCCTGGCCGTAGACGGCGCGGTTCTTTTCGATCTGGTTGAGCGCGATTTCCAGCTCGTAGAGCTGGTCGTTGCGCGCCTCGTCGACGCGCGGGGCCTGGCTGGTCGGGCCGATGAACAGGCCCGAGAACAGGTACGACAGCGAGGGGTGGTTGTGCCAGTACGCGATCAGCGAGCCCAGCAGTTCGGGTTTGCGCAGGAAGGGCGAGTCGGCCGGGGTGGCGCCACCGAGCACGAAGTGGTTGCCGCCGCCGGTGCCGGTGTGGCGGCCGTCGGTCATGAATTTCTCGGCGCACAGGCGCGTCTGGTAGGCCGCGTCGTAGAGGAATTCGGTGCGTTCGACCAGTTCGTCGAAGCTGCTGCTGGGGTGGATGTTGACCTCGATCACGCCCGGGTCGGGGGTGACCTGCAGCATCTTCAGACGTGGATCGCGCGGCGGCGGGTAGCCTTCGAGCACCACCTTCATGTCCAGCCGTTCGGCGGTCGCTTCGATGGCGGCCAGCAGGTCGAGGTAGTCCTCCAGGCGGGGCAGCGGGGGCATGAACACGTACAGATGCTGGCTCTTGCCGCCGCTGTGCGTTTCGGCCTTGGGGCCGTTGGCGCGCTGCGGGTCGCGGGCTTCCACGCACAGCGCGGTGCGGGTGAGCCAGGCGGCCGATTCGCCGCGCTGCGGGAAGCGGGCCGACAGGGCCTGGGCCGGCGCTGCGCCTGGCAGGGGCTGGCCGGGGCGCAGGCCCAGGGCGGCGGCTTCGCCGTCCTCGAACCAGTCGGTGCCCTGCAGCGAAACGGTGCCACCCTCGGCAAAACCACCGCCCACGGTGTGCGGGTGCACCTGGTGGCGCAGGGCCGTGCCCGAAGGCAGCGGGTCGCGCGCGGAATGCGGGTCCTGCTCGATGTGATAGGGGTAATCGCCCTTGGAGACCCAGGGCAGCGAGTCCAGCGGCAGGCGGTAGCCCATGGGCGAGTCGCCCGGGATCAGGTACATGCGCTCGTCGCGGAAGAACCAGGGCCCGGTCGACCAGACGGTGCCGGCGACGCGGTGGAACTGGCTCTTGCCGTTGCTGGAGAGGGTGCCGTGGCCCGATGCCTGCAGCGGCAGCACGTAGCCGACCACGGCTTCCAGGCCCTGGTCGAAGACGCGGCGCAGGCGCACACGCTCCAGCTCGTCGTCGAGCTTGCTGTTGAACGGGTCGACGTTGACCGGCAGGCGGCGCTCGCGCCAGAGGTAGTACCAGGTGTCCTCGTAGCCCGGGGTGATGTACTGGGTCGACAGCCCCAGCCGGCGTGCCAGTGCCTGCGTGAAGCGGCGGGCGTCGTCGTCGGTGTAGTGGGCGTCGTCGCGCTCGTCGGCCAGCAGCGCCGGGTTGAACCAGCACGGCTCACCGTCGGCGCGCCAGAACACCGACAGCGCCCAGCGCGGCAACTGTTCGCCCGGGTACCACTTGCCCTGGCCCATGTGCACGAAGCCGCCGTCGCCATAGCGCTCGCGCAGGCGGCCCAGCAGTTCGGTGGCGTAGCCGCGTTTGGTCGGGCCGAGTGCGTCGGTGTTCCATTCGGCCGCGTCGCGGTCGCTGGTGGCCACGTAGGTGGGCTCACCGCCCTGGGTCAGGCGCACGTCGTGCTGCATCAGATCGGCGTCGACCTGCGCGCCGAGCTTGAGCACGTCGGCCCACTGGTCTTCGGTGTAGGGCTTGGTCACGCGTGGCGATTCGTAAACACGCGTCACGCCCATGTGGTGCTCGAACTCGACCTCGCACTTGTCCATCGCGCCTTCCACCGGCGCGGCGCTGGAGGGCGTCGGCGTGCAGGCCAGCGGGATGTGGCCTTCGCCGGCCAGCAGGCCCGAGGTGGGATCGAGGCCGATCCAGCCGGCACCGGGCAGAAACACCTCGCACCAGGCGTGCAGGTCGGTGAAATCGACTTCGGGGCCGCTGGGGCCGTCGATGGCCTTGACGTCGGGGGCGAGCTGGATCAGGTAGCCCGAGACGAAGCGCGCGGCCAGGCCCAGGTGGCGCAGCAGTTGCACCAGCAGCCAGCCGGAATCGCGGCAGGAGCCGCTCTTGAGCGTGAGGGTCTCTTCGGGCGTTTGCACGCCCGGCTCCATGCGAATGGTGTAGGCGATGTCGCGCTGCAGGCGCTGGTTGATCGCCACCAGGAAGTCGATCGTGCGCTGCTCGTTGCGGTCGGTTTCGTCCAGGTACTGCTTGAGCAGCGGCGTGAGCGGCGCGGCCGCAAGGTAGGGTGCCAGTTCCTGCTTCTGCGCCTCGTCGTAGGTGAACGGGAAGGTTTCGGCGCGCGGTTCGAGGAAGAAATCGAACGGGTTGTAGACCGCCATTTCGACCACGAGGTCGATGGTGACCTTGAATTCGGTGGTGGGTTCGGGGAAGACCAGGCGGGCCTGGTAGTTGGCGAAGGGGTCCTGCTGCCAGTTGATGAAGTGGTTACCGGGCTCGATCTTCTGCGAGTACGACAGCACCTTGGTGCGGCTGTGGGGGGCGGGGCGCAGACGCACGACCTGCGGGCCGAGTTTGACCAGGCGGTCGTACCGATAATGGGTGATGTGGCTCAGGGCAACGTGGATGGCCATGCTCGGGCTTTCAACAGGGAGAACAACGATGACACCGCAGAATTTCCGGAGGCTGCCACGGTGCTTACGCACCCTAGCAAGTCCCGCGCCATCATCGCATGCCGGCGTGACAGCCGGGCGTGTTACCTGCCGGTCGAGATGGCCGACCCTGCGCTAGGGGCCGGCCTTGCGGTGGATGGCCGTCTGGCCCCTGGCCGCGCTGGCGGGGGTGCTGGGTGTCTGGGTCCAGCTTCAGCAGGCGTCGCTGAACCCGGTCGGAATCTGGGCCGCGGCGGCGCTGGGTGGCGTGTTGGGGCTGGCCGCGTTGCGCGGCTGGGCGCGTGTGCCGGTGCGCCGGTATCGCCGCCAGGTGCTGATCGTGGTGAGCATGATCGCCGCCGCGGCGCTCGCGTTCGGCTGGACCGGGTGGCGGGCGCTGGCGCAGGAAGCGCAGCGGCTCGATCCGTCCCTGCAGGGACAGGATATTCGGGTCACGGGGCAGATCGAAGGGCTGCCACAGCGCGGTGAGCGCGGGCCGCGCTTCGTGCTGCTGGTCGAGTCGGCCACGCCTGCCGGGGATGCCCGCGCACTGGTGCTGCCCGAGCGCCTGCTGCTGACCTGGTACCCGACGGAGCCGGTGCCGGCGCCCGATCTGCGCGCCGGCGACCGCTGGCGCCTGACGGTGCGGCTGCGCAGCCCGCACGGGGCGGCCAACCCCCATGGGTTCGACCGCGAGCGCTGGTTGTGGGAACGCGGCATCGGGGCCACGGGGTACGTGCGCACCGGCGCCCGGGTCGAAGCGCCGCAGCCCTTGCCTGGCGGCGCGTGGCACCCGGTGGCTGTGGCCCGGCAGGCGGTGGCCGGGCGCATCGCAGACGCCGTGCCCGACCCGCGCCGCGCGGGGGTGCTGGCGGCCCTGGTGGTGGGTGAGCAGAGCGCCATCGACCGCAATGACTGGGCCCTGTTCCGGGCCACGGGTGTCGCCCACCTCATGAGCATTTCGGGCCTGCACGTGACGGTGTTTGCCTGGCTGGCGACGCTGTTGATCGGGGCACTCTGGCGCCGCCTGGCGCGCTGGCGTCCCCAGGTGTTGCTGGCGGTGTCGGCGCCGGTGGCCAGTGGCCTCGGCGGCTTGGCGCTGGCCTGGGGGTATGCGGTGTTCTCAGGCTGGGGCGTGCCGGCCCAGCGCACGGTGCTGATGCTGGCGATCGTGGTCGGCCTGCGCCTGCTGGGGCGGCAATGGCCCTGGCCGGTGACCTGGCTGACGGTGATGGTGCTGGTCCTGCTGATGGACCCGATGGCGCTGATGCAGCCGGGCTTCTGGCTGAGTTTCGTGGCGGTGGCCGTGCTGTTTGCCACCGACCCGGCCGGCGGGCGCCGCGCCGGGCCGAACGATGCGAACACCGGGGGCTGGCGCGCGGCTGCCCGGCGGGTGGGGACGCTGGTGCGCGAGCAGGCCGTCATGACGGTGGCGCTCGCCCCGCTGACGCTGCTGCTTTTCGGGCAGTTCTCGGTCGCGGGCCTGCTGGCCAACCTGATCGCGATTCCCTGGGTGACGCTGCTGGTCACGCCCCTGGCGCTGCTCGGTGTGGGGCTGCCGCCCCTGTGGTCGCTGGCGGCCTGGGGTGTGCAGATCCTCGACCTCTGGCTGCAGTGGCTGGCGGGCTGGTCCTGGGCGGTGGTGTACCGGCCCATGGTGCCCTGGCCCCTGGCGCTGGCGGCTGTGGCCGGTGGCGTGCTGCTGGTGTTGCGCTGGCCGCCCTGGTTGCGCCTGGCGGGTTGCCTGCTGCTGTGGCCGGCGCTGACCTGGGCGCCGGCCCGCCCGGCGCCGGGCGGATTCGAGCTGCTGGCGCTGGACGTGGGCCAGGGCGGCGCGGTGCTGGTGCGCACGGCCTCGCACAGCCTGCTCTACGACACCGGGCCGCGTTATTCGCCGGGCAGCGATGCCGGCGACCTGGTCATCCTGCCCACGCTCCGCGCGCTGGGCGAGCAGCCCGAACGGGTGGTGGTCAGCCACGGCGACAGCGATCACGCCGGCGGGGCGGCCTCGCTGGCCCGGGCCTGGCCGGCGGCGCAGTGGCTTTCGTCGGCGGCACCGCATCCGCGCTGCGAAGCCGGCCAGCGCTGGGAATGGGACGGGGTGGTGTTCGAGGTTCTGCACCCGCGGGCTGCGCTCTATGGCGATCCGGCCGGGGGGCGGTCTTTGTCTTCCAACGCGCTGTCCTGTGTGCTGCTCGTGAGCAATGGCCGCCAGGCCGCGCTGCTGGCCGGTGACCTGGATGCCGCGCAGGAAACCCGCCTGGCGCTGGCCCGGCCGTCCTTGCGGGCCGACGTGCTGCTGGCTCCCCACCACGGCAGCCGCAGCTCATCGAGCCCGGTGCTGCTGAACACGCTGCGGCCCGCCTGGGTGCTGGTGCAGGCCGGTTATCGCAACCGGTTCGGGCACCCGGCGCCCGAGGTGCTCGACCGCTACCGGGCCCGGGGCATCCGCTGGGCGGCCACGCCCGAATGCGGCGCCATCACCTGGCGCAGCGACCACCCCGACGGCGTGGCCTGCGAGCGCGCCCGGGCACCCCGCTACTGGCAGTACCGCGCGGAGCCGACCGATCCGGCGGGCGCCACGGCTGTGCCGGAAGGGGACGCGGGTTGAGGCGGTGCGAAGGCGCTGGCGCGCGGTGGCCACGCGCCTGTCCACTTTTCGACGCGAAGGCCCTCGGCATGGGGGTGGTAGCTTGCGGCTGGCCCGGTCCTTGCTATGCTGTGGTCAGGAGAAAAAGCCCATGAGCCGACCGATGTTTGACGAAATGAACGCCTCGCCCAGCGAGGTTCGGGCCCACTACCTGAAATACGCTCGGTGGCTGTCGGAACAACCGGAAGAGGTGATGCTCTCCCGGCGCGAAGAGGCGGAAATGATCTTCCGCCGCGTCGGCATCACCTTTGCCGTGTACGGAGCCAAGGACGAAGACGGCTCCGGCACGGAACGCCTGATTCCCTTCGACCTGATTCCGCGTGTGATTCCCGCGCACGAATGGCGGCGCATGGAAGAGGGCCTGGTCCAGCGCGTCACGGCGCTCAACCGTTTCATCCACGACGTCTACCACGACCAGGAAATCATCAAGGCCGGCATCATCCCGGCCGACCAGATTTTCCAGAACGCGCAGTTCCGCCCCGAGATGATGGGCGTGGACGTGCCCCAGCAGATCTATTCCCACATCTCCGGTATCGACATCGTGCGCGCGCCGGTGCCCGGCGGTGACGGCACCGAGGCCGAGTACTACGTGCTCGAAGACAACCTGCGCGTGCCCTCGGGCGTTTCTTACATGCTCGAAGACCGCAAGATGATGATGCGGCTGTTCCCCGAGCTGTTCACCGAAAACCGCGTGGCGCCCGTGGCGCACTACCCCGACCTGCTGCTCGAAACACTGCGCGCGGTCAGCCCGGCCACCACGGCCGAGCCCACGGTGGTGGTGCTCACGCCCGGCATGTACAACAGCGCCTATTTCGAGCACGCCTTCCTGGCGCAGCAGATGGGCGTGGAACTGGTCGAGGGCCAGGACCTGTTCGTCAAGGACAACTTCGTCTACATGCGCACCACGCGCGGCCCCAAGCGCGTGGACGTGATCTACCGCCGCGTGGACGATGATTTCCTCGATCCGCTGGTGTTCCGCCCCAATTCCACGCTGGGGTGCGCCGGCCTGCTCAGCGCCTACCGCGCCGGCAACGTGGCCATCTGCAACGCCATCGGCACCGGCGTGGCCGACGACAAGTCGATCTACCCCTACGTGCCGAAGATGATCGACTTCTACCTTGGCCAGAAACCGATCCTGAACAACGTGCCCACCTTCATGGGCCGCGACCCGGAAGACCTCAAGTACATCCTCGCCCACCTCAAGGACCTGGTGGTCAAGGAAGTGCACGGCGCCGGGGGCTACGGCATGCTGGTCGGCCCGGCGGCCACCGCGGCCGAGATCGAGGAATTCCGCCAGGCCGTGGTGGCCAAGCCGGAGGGCTACATCGCCCAGCCGACGCTCAGCCTCTCGACCTGCCCGACCTACGTCAAGAGCGGCATCGCCCCGCGCCACATCGACCTGCGGCCCTTCGTGCTCAGCGGCAAGGAGGTGCAGATGGTGCCCGGCGGGTTGACCCGGGTGGCGCTCAAGGAGGGCTCCCTGGTCGTGAACTCGTCACAGGGTGGTGGCACAAAAGATACCTGGATCCTGGAGAACTGAAGCATGCTCTCGCGTACCGCCGATCACCTTTTCTGGATGTCCCGCTACACCGAGCGGGCCGAGAACACCGCGCGCATGCTCGATGTCAACTACCAGACCTCGCTGCTGCCGCAATCAGCCGCCGTGGCCCAGGTGGGCTGGGAAGGCCTGCTGACCATCAGCGAACTCATGCCGGCGTTCCGGGCCAAATATGGCGAAGACGGTATGACGCCGCGCAACGTGCTCGACTTCATGGTGCGCGACGAGAACAACCCCTCGTCCATCATCTCCTGCCTGCGCGCGGCGCGCGAGAACGCCCGTGCGGTGCGCGGCGCGCTGACCACGGAACTGTGGGAGACCCAGAACCAGACCTGGCTGGAGCTGACCCGTGTGCTCAAGAGCACCGGTTTCGAGCGCGACCCGAGCGAATTCTTCGAGTGGGTGAAATTCCGCTCGCACCTCTCGCGCGGCGTGGCCATCGGCACGATGCTGCAGGACGAGGCTTTCCACTTCTACCGCATGGGCACCTTCCTGGAGCGCTCGGACAACACCGCGCGGCTGCTGGACGTGAAGTTCCACGCCGTGCAGAGCGACTTTTTCGGCGCCGCCAGTGAGGAAGACCAAGAGTACGACTTCTACCACTGGAGCGCGATCCTGCGGTCGGTCTCGGCCTTCGAGGTCTACCGCAAGGTCTATCGCGACGTGATCACGCCCGAGCGGGTGGCCGAGCTGCTGATCATCCGGCCCGACATGCCCCGCAGCCTGGCGGCCAGCCTCAACGAAGTGGTCAACAACCTGGCGGTGGTGGGCAATGACCATTCGCAGGAAACCCAGCGCCGGGCCGGCAAGCTGCGCGCCGACCTGCAGTTCGCGCGCATCGACGAAATTCTGGCCACCGGCCTGCATGCGTTCCTGACCCAGTTCCTGGACCGCGTCAACGATCTTGGCTGGCGCATCAGCCAGGACTTCCTGGTGCCGACGCACTGAGCGCCGAACGCTGATCGTCCGCAAATGCCACCGGGGCCCCTTGAGGGCCCCGGTGCTTTTGGGCGGGCAGCGAGGGGGTCAGGCTTTGGCCGTGCCCAGGCGGGCCGAGACACGGGCACTGCGCTGGCGGCGCACGCGCCAGGCGAGCACGGCGCTGCTGAGCCAGTACGTGAGCAGCCCGAAGGAAAAAGCCAGCACCGCCAGTCCCAGGATCAGCGGTTTGCCCACCGTGGTGGCGTAGTCGACCACGGCGCCCAGGGCCGACAGCCAACCGGTGCCGGACGGGTCGGCGGCTTCCAGCGGCACGTCCATGGGTGGAACCTCGTCGTCGGCGTGGGCCGGATCGCCCAGCATCCAGCGGCCGAGGCGGTAGGCGGCGTAATAAATGGGGCCGAAGGTGACCGGGTTGGTCACCAGGGTGCTGGCCACGGCGGCAGGCAGGTTGGCGCGCAGGACGATCGCCGCGGCGGCGGAGCAGGGAATCTGCGCCAGGGGGATCAGCAGGCCGAAGAACACGCCGAGCGCCAGGCCGATGGACGTGCCCCGGCGGCTGAATCGCCACAGGCGGGGCTGCAGCAGGGCGGGGCCCATCCAGCGCAGCCAGCGGTTGTGCTGGAGCTGTTCAGGTCGGGGCAGAAGGCGCTTGAGTCGGTCCATCAACATGGCGCAGAAAGTTCGGCTTGAAGCTATGGAGTCGCGGAGCCGGCGCCAGGTTCACGGCGGCGGCAGCGACGCTTCGATCGCCTGCCCCAGCTCGATCACGGCCAGCGCGTAGTAGCTGCTCCAGTTGTAGCGGGTGACGACGTAGAAATTCTCGGTGCCGGCCACGTAGCTGCGTGGGGCTTGGCCATTCTCCAGTTCCACCAGGGCCAGCTTGCCGGTGTGGCGGGCCGCGCCGACGTCGACCAGCGCGCCCTTGGCCGCGAAGCTGTCGAGGCTGAAGCTGGGCAGGATGTCGGGCGCCAGCAGGGTGGACAGGTCCAGCCGGCTGTCGTCGAAACGCACCGGGTAGTGCGTGGGCAGGCCGGGCTGCCAGCCAAAGGCCTGGAAGTAGTGGGCCACCGAGCCGATCACGTCCGCCGGGCTGTTGAACAGATCGATGCGGCCATCGCCGTCGAAGTCGATGGCGTAGCGCGCCCAGCTGCTGGGCATGAACTGCGGCCAGCCCATGGCCCCTGCGTAGCTGCCGAGCAGGGCCTGCGGGTCCATGCCCGTGCGCTGGGTCAGACTCAGGAACTGCTCCAGCTCGCTGCGGAAAAATTCGGTCCGCGCCGCAGCGCGCGGGTGCTGGGGCGGGAAGTCGAAGGCCAGGGTGGTGAGCGCGTCGATCACGCGGAAGGTGCCGGTGTGCTGGCCGTAGAGCGATTCGACACCGATCACGCCGACGATCAGGCTGGCGGGTACGCCATAGGTCTGCTCGGCCCGTGCCAGGGTTTCGCGGTGTGCGAGCCAGAAGGCCTGGCCCGCGCGCAGGCGCACCGGTTCGATGAAGCGCGCCCGGTAGGCGGCCCAGTTCTTGGACGTGCCGCCGGGCGCCGGCTGCACCAGGCGGATCGCACCGGGCAGGCGCTGCGCGGTGCCGATCTGCGCCCGCACCCAGGCAGGGTCCAGGCCGCGTCGCTGGGCCAGGTCGTCCGCGAAGGCCATGGCGGCTTCGTGGTGGTCGTAGGTGAAGGTCGCGGCCACCGGCGTCTTGCCGGCGCTGCCGCGCGGCGTCTGCGCCTGCGAAGTGTGACCGGTGAGCGTCAGCAGCAGGGCCAGCAGGCCGGCCTGGGCCGGCCGCCAGGCGGGAAAGGGGGGCAGGGAAGCGGACAGGGTTGGCATCAGTCGGGGGCCTGGGAAGGCCAGACGATCTGGCGGTAGGCCTGGCGCAGTGTACCGAGCGAGTCCGCGCTCTGCGGGGCATAGCGCAAGGCCTCCAGGCGCATCAGCCATTGCGTCACGCTGCGGCTGAAATCGGTGTCGCCAAAATGCCGCGCCACCAGTTGGGCGATGGTGCGCGGGGGCATGTGGTCGGCCGTGTCCAGCCCGAGCCGCTGCAGGCGCTGGCGCAGTTGGCGCAGCAGGCGCAGCCAGGGGTCATGCTGCTGGCGTTCCCAGAGCTGCCAGCCGGCGCCGGCCAGCGACACCAGCACCAGCAGGCCGGCGAGCACCGTCACGAGATCCTGCCAGTTCGGGGTCTTGAAGCCGAGCTGGCGCAGCAGGTCGAGCTGGCGGCCCTGGGTGTAGTTGAGCACCCACTGGTTCCAGCGGTTGTTGACCGCTTCCCACATGTTGCGCCACTGGGCGGCCAGGGTGGGGTTGAGACTGCGCAGCGCGCCAGTGAAGGCGTTTTCGGGGGCCAGCAGGCGGTCGAAGCTGCCGGTGCGACCGGGCGCGACCGCGCTGGTCGGGTCCACGCGCACCCAGCCGCGGCCGGATTCCCAGACCTCGGCCCAGGCATGGGCATCGCGCTGGCGCACCGTGAAGTAGCCGTCCACGGTGTTGATCTCGCCGCCCTGGTAGCCCGTGACGATGCGGGCCGGAATGTCCAGCGCGCGCATCAGGATCACGAAGCTGGAGGCGATGTGCTCGCAGAAGCCGGCCTTGCGGTCGAACCAGAATTCATCGGCCGTGTGGGTGCCGTAAACCCCCGGTTCCAGGGTGTAGGTGTAGCCGCCCGTGCGCAGGTGGTCCATCACGGCGGCCACGGCGCGGCGGCTGAAGTCGGGGCCCTTGCCCACTTGTTCGCGCAGCGTCTGGGCCCAGGCCAGGGTGCGCGGGTTGTAGCCGGGAGGCAGCTCGACAAAGGCTTGCAGCCCTAAGCTGGCCTGCAGGGGGCCGTGGCGGAAATCGGGGTAGCTTTCTGCCCGGTAGCGCAGCCGTTCCATGACGGGGCGTTCGGTGACCCATTGCAGGCTGTGCAGCATGCGGGCCTGGTCGCCTTCCAGGGTGGGGGCTTCGGGCGTGGCCTCCAGCACGAACAGCCAGGGGCGCTGGTGGGGTTCGAGCGTCACCTCGTAACGCACGGGCGGGCCGCTGACCTGCAGATCGGCGGCGGCCGGGGTTCGGGCCGGGAAGGGCATGCGCAGCGCGCGCCAGCGTTGGCCGTCGAAGTCGCTGAGCACCGGGCCGCGGAAATAGAGCGCCTGCTGGGGGGGCGGCCGGCCGTCAAAGCGGATGCGGAAGGCGATGTCGTCGTTGAGCGCCAGGCTGGCGACCTCGCCGACCCGCATCTCGCCCGACAGGCCGCTGCGCCCCGTCATGGCGTCGTTCGGCATGCCCCAGAGTGGTGCCATGCGCGGAAACAGCAGGAACAGCACGAGCATGATCGGGGCGCCGAGCAGCGCCATGCCGCCGGCCGTGCGGGCCGATTGCCACAGCGGCGGACGGCCCACCGGCAGGTGCGCATTGACCAGGGCCGTCAGCAGACCGAGCAGGGCGATGAGGATGCCTGCCGCTGTGAGCAACGACTGCGAGTAGAAGAAGTGCGTCAGCAGCGTGAAGAAGCCCAGGAAGAAGACGACGAAGGCGTCGCGGCGGGCGCGCAGTTCCAGCGTCTTGAGCGCCAGCAGGGTCACGATCAGCGTGACGCCGGCATCGCGCCCCAGAAGTGTGCGGTGCGTCCACCAGGTCGCGCCCAGAATCAGTGCGAGCAACAAGACGCGCCAGGTCCAGCGTGGCAGGGGGCGCTGGTACCAGGTCAGTACCGCGCGCCAGACCAGCACGCCGGCGGCAATGGTGGAGGTCCACCAGGGCAGGTGGGGCACCTGCATGAGAACGATCCAGCCGATGACGGCCAGGATGAAAAGCGTATCCCGGGTGTCGCGGGGAAGCAGTTTCAGCACAGCGCCAGCGCCTCCAGGCAACGGTTGCGGTGGGGGGTGCCCTGGCCTGGGGGGATTTCCCGGCCGGGGATGCGCAGGCCGTAGTCCAGCCCCAGGCGGTCGGCCAGCAGCACCCAGGCGGTCAGGCGCGAGAGGCGGGCTTCGAGACCGGCCGCGCCGCACTGCTCGCTGTCCAGCCACAGCTGGTGCTGCTGGCTGGTCTGGGCGTCGCGGCTGACGAGGTCGTTGCGGCCGGCCGCAAACGACTGGGCGGCTTTTTTCCAGACCACGGTTTTCAGCGGGTCGCCACGCCGGTAGGCCCGCACGCCGTCGAATTCGCCGGCCGGCTGGGCGTGGGTGCTGCCACTCTGGCCGGGCTGGGGCAGGCTGGGTGGCAATGGCGGGGGATGGGCTTCGGGCGCCGGGTAGACGAGCACGGGCGACGCCGGCCGCCAGACCGTCCAGACGCGGAAAGTGCCGAGGGGAAACAGGGTGATCGCGGTCAGGGCCGGCAGCGGCTGCCAGCCGCGTGCGGGGGTGGGCCAGGCCACCTGGAGCTGGGCGCTGCCCTGGGCCGGCACGTCGATCCAGGCCCAATGGTCGCGGGTGGCGTCGTCGCTCACGCCCAGCGCGATGCCGGGGCGCGGGCTGCGGCGGTCGTTGGTCAGGCGGATGTCCAGCAGCGCCGCCTGGCCGGCGTGCACCGCGGCGGGCGGTTGCAGGTGCAGGGTCAGTCCGCGCAGGTTGCTGTGGGTCACGTGCATGGCGACGGCGGCGCAGCCGGCCAGCAGGAAGGTCAGCAGGTAGCCCAGGTTGAGCTGGTAGTTGATGCTGCCGATCAGCAGCAGCACCAGCGTCAGGGCCAGCATGCCGCCGGCCCGGGTGGGCAGGATGTAGACCTTGCGCTGCGTCAGCGTCAGCGTGTCGGTACGCGGCAGGCGTTCGTGGAACCAGGCGCGCAGGCGCGCCCGCCAGGCAGGCCGGGGCAGCTTCACGGCAGGGGGACCGCCTCGATCATGGCACGCACCTGTTCGAGGGCGCCGCGCCCGGCGTCGCTGACCGGCACCAGCCGGTGCGCCGTGGTCTGCGGCAGGATGGCCGCGATGTCGTCGGGGGCCACATAGTCGCGCCCTTGCAGGAAGGCCTGCGCCTTGGCGGCCCGCATCACGGCGAGTGCCGCCCGCGGCGACAGACCCTGGACGAACCAGCGGCCGCTGCGGGTGGCGTTGACCAGATCCTGCAGGTAATCCAGCACCGGATCGGCCGCGTGCACCGCCAGCACCTGCTGCTGCAGCCGGGCCAGCTCCGCCGGGGTCAGCACGGGCGGTAGGCGGTTCAGCAGTTCGCGCCGGTCTTCGCCCCTGAGCAAGGCCCGTTCGGCGGCGCGATCGGGATAGCCCAGCGACAGCCGCATGTGGAAGCGGTCGAGCTGCGATTCGGGCAGGGCGTAGGTGCCCAGCTGATCCTGCGGGTTCTGCGTGGCGATGACGAAAAACGGCTCGGGCAGCGGGCGCGTTTCGCCTTCCACCGTCACCTGCTTTTCTTCCATGGCTTCGAGCAGCGCGCTCTGGGTCTTGGGGCTGGCGCGGTTGATCTCGTCGGCCAGCAGCACCTGGGCGAACACTGGCCCCGGATGAAAGACAAAACCTTCGCGTCCGCGTTCGTAGATCGACAGGCCCACCAGGTCGGCCGGCATCAGGTCGGCGGTGAACTGCACCCGGGCAAACTGCAGGCCGAAGCTGCGCGCCAGGGCATGCGCCAGGGTGGTTTTGCCCACGCCGGGCACGTCTTCGATCAGCAGGTGGCCGCCCGCCAGCAGGCAGGCCACACAGTCGGCCACCTGCGCTGTTTTGCCCACAATCACCGTGTTAAGCTGGCTCAGGAGATTGCGGATGTTGTCGTTGGCGGTCATGGCTGCCAACCTTACCTGAAAACGACCATGGGACAAGCAACGGGCTACTACACCCACAAGGATTGCTGGCGTCATGAGATGGGGGCCGGTCACCCGGAATGCCCCCAGCGGCTGGACGCCATCGAAGACCGCATCCTCATCACCGGGCTGGACGCCGCGCTGGAGCGCCGTGAGGCCACGCCAGCGCCGCTGGCCGACCTGGAACTGGCGCACGGGCGCATGCATCTGGCGGCCTTGCGCGGGTTGTGTGAAGCGTTGAAGGCGGACATCAATGCCGGGGGGCCTCCGCATGCGCACATCGATACCGACACCTCGGTCAACGTGCATTCCTGGAACGCCATCCTGGCGTCAGCGGGTGCCGCCATCGATGCCACCGACGCGGTGATCGCCGGCGAACTGGCCAACGCCTTCTGCGCCGTCCGGCCGCCCGGCCACCATGCCATGCGCGACAAGGCGATGGGCTTCTGCTTCGTCAACAACGTGGCGGTGGCGGCCAAGTACGCGCTGGAGCGGCACGGCCTCAAGCGCGTGGCCATCATCGACTTCGATGTGCACCATGGCAACGGCACCGAAGACATCGTGGCCGGCGACGATCGCATCCTCATGTGCAGCTTCTACCAGCACCCGTTCTACCCGGAATGCGAGCACTCGAACGCGCCCAACCTGGTGAACCTGCCGGTGCCGGCCTACACCCGGGGCATGGAGATCCGGGAGCTGATCGACATGATGTGGTTGTCGCGCCTGGATGCCCACCGGCCCCAGATGCTGTTCATCAGCGCGGGCTTCGACGCGCACCGCGAAGACGACATGGGCCAACTGGGCCTGGTCGAGAACGACTACATCTGGATCACCGAGCGGCTGATGGAGGTGGCGCGCCGCCATGCCGGAGGGCGCATCGTCAGTTGCCTGGAGGGTGGCTATTCGCTGAGCGCGCTGGCGCGCAGCGTCGAGGCCCACCTGCGGGTGCTGGCCGGAGTCTGAGCGCCGGCGGGCATCGGGCGCCGTTTCTCTGTCTGCCGTGGAAACCGAACGCATGAACGACGACATCCTGCTGCACACCCGCGATTCGCGGGGCGTGCACACCCTGACCCTGAACAACCCGCGTGCCTTCAACGCCCTGTCCGAGGCCATGATGGCAGCGCTGCAGCGGGCGCTGGACGCGGTGGCGGCCGATCCGCAGGCGCGGGCCGTGGTACTGGCCGCCAGTGGCCGTGCTTTCTGTGCCGGGCACGACCTCAAGGAGATGCGGGCTCGGCCCGAACTGGCCTATTACCAAGCCCTGTTTGCCACCTGTTCGCGCCTGATGCTGACGATCCGCAAGCTGGAAGTGCCCGTGATCGCGCAGGTCCATGCGCTGGCCACCGCGGCCGGCTGCCAACTGGTGGCGCAATGCGATCTCGCGGTCGCGGCCGATGGTGCCACGTTTGGCGTGAACGGCATCGACGTGGGCCTGTTCTGCGCCACGCCCGGGGTGGCACTGTCGCGCAACATGGGCACCAAACAGGCGATGGAAATGCTGCTCACGGGCGACTTCATCAGTGCCGAGCAGGCCCGGGAGCGCGGCCTGGTCAACCGCGTGGTGGCGGCCGATGATCTGGCGGCGGAAGTGGAACGGCTGGTGGTCCGCCTGCTGGGCAAGCCGCGTGAGGCCCTGGCCATGGGCAAGGGGCTGTTCTACCGCCAGCTTGAAACCGGCCTGGAGTCGGCCTACCAACTCGCGGGTCAGACCATGGCCTGCAACATGATGCACGCCGTGGCGCAGGAAGGTGTGCAGGCCTTCATCGACAAGCGCGCGCCGGCCTGGAAATCCTGAGAACGCCCATGCCCATGACCGATTCGCCCATGCTGGCACCGCGCCCCATCGACGACCTGCAGGGCTGGTTGCTGGCCTTTGGACAACCCACGGTGCTGATCGAACTGGCTGCGCTGGCGGTTTGCGCGCTGCTTGCCTGGGGGCTCGCGCGCGTGCTGCGCGGCGCCCTGTCCGAGCGGGAAAGCCGCAATTCCGTGCTGTTCGGGCGCCGCATCGTGGACGGCGCGCTGTTCCCGATGCTCTGGCTGCTCTTCGGCTACATGGCCCGCGCGGCCCTCATCGCCCACCTGCCGCTGGCGGTGTTCCGGGTCGCGATGCCCGTGCTGGTTTCGCTGGTGATCATCCGCGTGGGGGTCAAGGTGCTGCAACTGGCCTATCCGGCCGCGCCCTGGGTGCGGGTGCTCGAGCGCACCCTGTCCTGGATGGCCTGGGGCTCGATGGTGCTCTGGGTCAGCGGGCTGTTGCCGCTGGTGCTGGAAGAAATGGAGCAGATCACCTGGAAGCTCGGCACCAGCACCATCAGTCTGCGAACCCTGGTGGAAGGGGTGGTGACCGCCAGCGGCGTGCTGATCCTGGCGCTGTGGCTGTCTTCGGTCATCGAGGCGCGGCTGCTGCGCACGGCGGTGGGTGGTGACCTCTCGCTGCGCAAGGCGCTGAGCAACGCGACGCGGGCGTTGCTGCTGTTCATGGGGCTGATCATTGCGTTGTCGGCGGTCGGTATCGATCTGACGGCGCTGTCGGTGTTCGGCGGGGCGCTGGGGGTCGGTATCGGCCTTGGGCTGCAGCGCTTGGCCGCCAACTACGTCAGCGGCTTCGTGATCCTGGCCGAGCGCAGCATGCGGATTGGCGACAACGTGCGGGTCAGCGATTTCGAAGGCCGTATCACCGACATCAAGACGCGCTACACCCTGGTGCGCTCCGGCTCGGGGCGCGAAGCCATCGTGCCGAACGAAATGCTGATCACCAACCGGGTCGAAAACCTCTCGCTGGCCGACCCGCGCGTGTGGCAGTCCACCGTGGTTTCGGTGGGCTACGACAGCGATGTCGACCTGGTGCGGCGCCTGCTGGTCGAGGCTGCGCTGAGCCAGCCGCGCGTGCTGCGCGACCCCGGGCCGAGCGCAGCGCTGTCGGCTTTCGGCGCCGATGGCCTGGAGTTCACGCTGGGGTACTGGATGGCCGACCCCGAAAACGGCCAGCTCGGCCTGCGCTCGGGCATCAACCTTGCCATCCTGGCCGCGTTCCGCGAACACGGCATCGACATTCCGTACCCGCAGCGCGTGGTGACGACCAAGGTGATTGACGCGCCGGCGCGACCTGGCTGAGCTTCACGCCCGCAGGGCTGGCAGGTACAGCGCGAGCCATGGGCAGGCCAGCAGCCAGAAACCCAGCAGGGCCAGGGACAGGGCAAAAGGCCGCAGGCCCTGTTGCAAGGCGACCTGGCTCATGCCCGGCCATCGGCGCTGCAGCACTGCCGGAACCGGGCGACCCGGCGAGAGGACCGAACCCAAGGCCACCCAGGTGGCGAACAGCACGCCCAGCCAGACCGGGTGAGCGCCGGCAGCGGTCATCGCAGGGACCAGCAGGCCCAGACCGGCCAGAGCTTCGGCCAGGGGATGGCGCAGCCAGCACAGGGCGAATGCGGTCAGCAAGGCCACCAGCAAGGCCGCCGCCGTCGGGCTGGCGGCTGCCGACACGGTGTCGGCCAGCCAGTCGGGCAGGCCGGTGGCGGCCAGAAACGCCATCAGCCACAGGCTGCCCACCGCGAAGGTGAAGAGCACGGCCGTGGTCTGCACGCTTTCCAGCAGGCACTCCATGAGCCCCCGCGGCGTCATGCGCCTCCGCCAGGAGGCCAGCAGCAGCGCTGCCGCCGCGCCCAGTGCCGCCGCTTCGACCGGGCTGAACGTGCGGCTGAGCAGGCCGCCCATGGGCAGCACGAGCAGGACCAGCGGCGTCAGCAATGACCGCATGGTCTGCGCCAACGTGGCCGGCAGGCCGGGCAGTGCTGGCCCAGCGGAAGGGTCGCGCCAGACGAGGATCACTACCGTGACACACAGGCCCGCCAGCGCCAGCAGGCCAGGCACGAGCGCCGCCGTGAACAGCGCGTAGGGGGATGTGCCGGTGACCAGGGCGTAAAGCAGCAGGGTCGATGAAGGCGGCCACAGGCTGGCGATGGCGCTGCCCGATGCCAGGGCGCCAGTGGCCAGGCTCTCGCGATAGCCCTCGGCCTGCATCCGGGGATAGGCGGTCGCCGAGGTGGCGAGGGCGGTGGTCATGGAAGACCCGCAGAGACCACCGAAAGCCCCCGAGGCGAGAACGCCGGCCAGGGCGAGGCCGCCGGGCCGGTGGCCCAGACGGCCAGCGATGGCGGCGTACAGGTCGTCGGCCAGTCCCGCTCGTTGACACAGATGTCCCATGAGGCTGAACAGCGCGATGGCGGCGATCAAGGGATTCAGTGACGTGCCCATCAGCACCAGACCGATCTGCTCCGGCAGCGCCCCGGGCGTGATCAGCGCCAGGCCTGCCACCCCGGTCATCACCATGGCCATGGCCACGGGCACCCCGCAGCGGCTGAGCAGCAGCAGGGTCAGCCATCCCGAGAGGGCGAGACTCATGGTGCAGGGCCGTTGGCCGCATCGGGCAACGGGCGCGCAGGGGCGGCAGAACATCCGCACGGCGTGGACCCCGGCGGTCAGCAGCAGCCAGCCGGCCATGAACCGGGTCAGCGGTGTCAAGGCGAGCTGAAGAGGGAGCGCTGGTTCCATTGGCAAAGGGGTCTGGCGGACCAGGAGGACGGCCAGGGCCGCGAAGGTGACGGCGCTGGCGAGGTGGACCAGCCGGTCCATCACGGGGCGCAGCCAGATGGGCAGGCGGATGTGTGGGGCGGTGATGGGCTCACCATGCACCGACACCAGTGGCAAGGCCGAGAACACCACCAGCACCATCAGCAGGGCACCCAGTTCAGCGGCTCCCGGGAACGGTGCACCCAACCCCCTGCGCCCCGCTGCGTCGAACAGTGTCAGGCACAGGAAGGTGAACAGGGCGGTGGCGGACAACAGGCCGGATGACCAGCGCAGCCATCGGTCAAGGGGGTAGAGCATGGAGGGAGGGGTAGGAGGCGGAAGCCGGGCGGTGCAAGCAATCGGCGTACCGGATCAGAAGCGCCGTGACTGGCGCCAGACTTACGGACTCAGGGTGTGCCGGGTTATGCCATCGAGGCGGCGCACTGGTCGGCCACTGAACGCAATCACGCGGGCCACTTGTCTCTTATAATCGGAAAAAAGCACGATCGTTCTATTTTCTCCCGCGAAAGTAGCCGGTTTCTCCGAGGTGCGGCAGTCGGTCCCCCTACAATCGGTGTTGACGCGCACGTCAATTCGCCGGTGCCACAGGCATCGCCACAACCAGTATCGAAACAGGAGCAAGTCAACATGAAGGTCATCGTCCCCGTCAAACGCGTGGTGGACTACAACGTGAAAGTGCGCGTCAAGAGTGACGGCAGCGGCGTGGACATCGCCAACGTGAAGATGAGCATGAACCCGTTCGACGAGATCGCGGTGGAAGAGGCGGTGCGCCTGAAAGAAAAAGGCGTGGCCACGGAAGTGATCGCCGTCTCCTGCGGCGTGGCCCAGTGCCAGGAGACGCTGCGCACGGCCATGGCCATCGGTGCCGACCGCGCGATTCTGGTCGAGACCCCGGCCGAGCTTGACCTGCAACCCCTGGCGGTGGCCAAGCTGCTCAAGGCCCTGGTCGACAAGGAACAGCCCGGCCTGGTGATCCTGGGCAAGCAAGCCATTGACGACGACGCCAACCAGACCGGCCAGATGCTGGCGGCGCTGGCGGACCTGCCCCAGGCTACCTTCGCCTCCAAGGTCGAAGTCGCTGGCGACAAAGCCCAGGTCACGCGCGAAATCGACGGCGGCCTGGAAACCCTGGAAATCACGCTGCCGGCGGTGGTGACCACCGACCTGCGCCTGAACGAGCCGCGCTACGTGACGCTGCCCAACATCATGAAGGCCAAGAAGAAGCCCCTGGAGACGGTCAAACCCGAAGACCTGGGGGTGGACGTTGCTCCGCGCCTGAAGACCTTGAAGGTGACCGAACCCCCGAAGCGCGGCGCCGGCATCAAGGTGCCCGATGTCGCCACGCTGGTGGACAAGCTCAAGAACGAAGCGAAAGTGATCTGACCCCCCCGCGCCGCCTGCGGCGTCACCCCCCAGGGGGCGCGCCTGGTGACCCGGCGAAGCCGGCTCCACGGGCGCCTCGTCAAAGACCTTTTGCTCGATCCGTATCTGATTTCAAGGAATTCACGTCATGACCGCACTCGTCATTGCCGAACACGACAACCAAACGATCAAGGGCGCCACGCTCAACACCGTCACCGCCGCCGCGGCCTGTGGCGCTGAGGTGCACGTGCTGGTGGCCGGCGCCAACGCCGGTGCTGCCGCAGCACAAGCGGCCCAGATCGCCGGTGTCGCCAAAGTCATCCACGCCGACGGTGAAGGCTTCGCCCACGGCCTGGCCGAGAACGTCGCCGCCCAGGTGCTGGCCATCGCCGGTAACTACAGCCACATCCTGTTCCCGGCCACCGCCGGTGGCAAGAACGTGGCCCCGCGCGTGGCCGCCAAGCTCGACGTCGCCCAGATCAGCGACATCACCAAAGTCATCAGCGCCGATACCTTCGAGCGCCCGATCTACGCCGGCAACGCCATCGCCACCGTGCAAAGCAGCGACGCCACCAAGGTCATCACCGTGCGCACCACCGGCTTTGACGCCGCGGGCCAGGGTGGCAGTGCGGCGGTGGAAACCGTCGCGGCCGCAGCCGGCAACGGCAAGAGCAGCTACGTGGGCAGCGAGATCGCCAAGAGCGACCGGCCCGAGCTGACGGCGGCCAAGATCATCGTCAGCGGTGGCCGGGCCCTGGGCAGCAGCGAGAAGTTCCAGGAAGTGATGACGCCGCTGGCCGACAAGCTGGGCGCGGCCATCGGTGCCAGCCGTGCGGCGGTGGACGCGGGCTACGCGCCCAACGATCTGCAGGTGGGCCAGACGGGCAAGATCGTGGCGCCGCAGTTGTACATCGCCGCGGGCATCTCTGGGGCGATCCAGCATCTGGCCGGGATGAAGGATTCGAAGGTGATCGTGGCGATCAACAAGGACCCCGAAGCCCCGATCTTCAGCGTCGCCGACTACGGCCTGGAGGCAGACCTGTTCTCCGCTGTGCCGGAATTGGTCTCCAAACTCTAAGCATTCCCTTCAACCACAACGCTGGAGCCAAGGCCCCGATCCAGCGACAGCCACGGAACCGGCTTTGCCGGGCCGTTGGCTGTGCCCCCTAGAGGGGGTGACGCGCAAGCGGCGCGGGGGTGTTCCAGGAGACCTCATGAGCTACGTCGCCCCCCTCAAAGACATGCTGTTCAACATTCAGCATCTGGCCCGCATCGACCAGGTCGCGCAGTTGCCGGGCTTCGAGGAGGCCGGCCTGGAGACTGCCCAGGCGGTGCTGGAGGAGTGCGCCAAGCTCAATGAAGGGGTGATTGCGCCGCTGAACTTCGAAGGCGACAAGAACCCGTCGTTCTGGAAAGACGGCCAGGTCACGACGACGCCCGGTTTCAAGGCGGCCTACAAGCAGTACGCCGAGGGTGGCTGGCAGGGGCTGCAGCATCCGGTGGATTTTGGCGGCCAGGGGTTGCCCAAGACCATCGGTGCGGCTTGTGGCGAGATCCTCAACAGCGCCAACATGAGTTTCGCGCTGTGTCCGCTGCTGACCGATGGGGCCATCGAGGCCTTGCTCACCGCTGCCAGCGACGACCTCAAGGCGACCTACCTGGAAAAGCTGATCAGCGGCGAGTGGACCGGCACCATGAACCTGACCGAGCCGCAGGCCGGTTCGGACCTGGCGGCGGTGCGCACGCGCGCCGAGCCGCTGCCCGATGGCACCTACAAGATTTTCGGCACCAAGATCTTCATCACCTACGGTGAGCACGACATGGCCGACAACATCGTCCATCTGGTGCTGGCCCGGGTGCAGGGTGCGCCGGAGGGCGTGAAGGGCATCAGCCTGTTCGTAGTGCCCAAGTTCATGGTCAACGCCGACGGCTCGCTGGGCGCACGCAACGATGTGCATTGCGTGTCGATCGAGCACAAGATGGGCATCAAGGCCTCGCCCACCGCGGTGCTGCAGTACGGCGACCACGGCGGCGCTGTCGGCTATCTGGTTGGCGAAGAGAACCGTGGCCTCGAATACATGTTCATCATGATGAACGCGGCTCGCTACGCGGTGGGTGTGCAGGGCATCGCGATCTCCGAGCGTGCCTACCAGAAGGCCGTCGGCTATGCCAAGGATCGCGTGCAGAGCCGCCCGGTCGACGGCAGCTTCACCACCGCCGCGCCCATCATCCACCATGCGGACGTCAAACGCATGCTCATGACCATGCGCGCCGCCACCGAAGGTTGCCGTGCGATGGCCAGTGTGGCCGCAGCGGCCTACGACGCGGCGCACCACCACCCGGACGTCGAGGTGCGCAAACAGAACGCCACCTTCTACGAATTCCTGGTGCCGCTGGTCAAGGGCTACAGCACCGAGATGAGCCTGGAGGTCACCAGCCTGGGGGTGCAGGTGCACGGCGGCATGGGCTTCATCGAAGAGACGGGCGCCGCGCAGTATTACCGCGACGCCAAGATTCTGACCATCTACGAAGGCACGACCGCCATCCAGGCCAACGACCTGGTGGGCCGCAAGACCGCACGCGACGGTGGTGCCACCGCCAAGGCCATTGCGGCACAGATCGAAAAGACCGAAGCCGAGCTGGCCGCGGACGGTAGCGCCGATGCGCTGGCCGTGGCCAAGCGCCTGAAAGCCGCGCGGCTCGCGTTCATCGATGTGGTGGACTTCATCGCCGCCAACACCAAGGCCAACCCCAACGCCGCCTTTGCCGGCAGCGTGCCTTACCTGCTGCTGGCCGGCAACCTCATGGCCGGCTGGCAACTGGCGCGCGCGCTGCTGGTGGCGCAAGCCCAGGCGGCAGCCGGCAACGATGCCGGCTTCATGCAGGCCAAGGTGATCACCGCCCGGTTTTATGCCGACCACATTCTCAGCCGCGCCCCGGGTGTGCGCGACGCGGTGGTCGAAGGCGCTGACGCCGCGACCGCTTTGCCGGCCGAAGCCTTCTAAGTTTTTGCTTGTGCTCTGTCACCACCGGCCTGTCCCCGCATCGACAGGCCGGCGGGTGGCGCTCGCCCAGAATCGATGGCAACTTTCAATCCAGGAGACGACATGACCCCCCGCCAACGCTACCTGCCCCCGGTGCTGCAGAACCTGCCGTTCCCGGTGATCGGCTCGCCGCTGTTCATCATCAGCAACCCCAAGCTGGTCATTGCCCAGTGCAAGGCCGGGGTGGTCGGCTCCATGCCCGCGCTCAATGCGCGCCCCGCCTCGCAGCTGGACGAGTGGCTGGCCGAGATCACCGAAGCGCTGGCGGCGCACGACAAGGCGAACCCCGACAACAAGGCGGCCCCGTTCGCGATCAACCAGATCGTGCACAAGAGCAACGATCGCCTGGACCACGACATGGAACTGTGCGCCAAGTACAAGGTGCCGGTGATCATCACCAGTCTGGGGGCGCGAGAAGACGTGAACCAGGCTGTACACGCCTGGGGTGGCGTGGTCATGCACGACGTGATCAACAACGTGTTCGCGCACAAGGCGATCGAGAAGGGCGCGGACGGCCTGATTCCGGTGGCTGCAGGCGCGGGAGGGCACGCCAGCGTCAAGAGCCCGTTCGCCATGATCCAGGAGATACGCGAGTGGTTTGATGGGCCCGTGGCGCTGTCGGGCTCCATCGCATCGGGCGGTGCCATTCTGGCGGCGCAGGCCATGGGTGCCGACTTTGCCTACATCGGTTCGGCCTTCATCGCCACCGACGAGGCGCGTGCCGTGGATGGCTACAAACAGATGATCACCGAGTGCAACTCGGACGACATCGTCTACAGCAACTTCTACACCGGCGTGCATGGCAACTACCTCAAGGGCAGCATCCGCAATGCCGGCATGGACCCTGAAAACCTGCCTGAAAGCGACCCGAGCAAGATGAATTTCGCCACCGGCGAAGGCTCCAATTCGGCCAAGGCCTGGCGCGACATCTGGGGTTGTGGCCAGGGCATCGGCGCGATTCGCGAGGTGGTCCCTGCGGGGGATCTGGTGGCACGCTTCCGGCGCGAATATGCCGAAGCCAAGGCCCGGATCTGCGGGGCGTGAGAAGCGCGACCGGACGACTGGCAATCACACCCAAAAAGCCGACCTGAGGTCGGCTTTTTTTGTCAGGGCCGGAACCAGTCTTTCAGGTGTTCCAGCAGCGTCGGCGGCCCTGCGTACTGGGTGCCTCCGGCATCGGTGATGTCGGCCACCGCACCGCCTTGTTGCCATTCGGCATAGAGCCAGTCGGTTTCGGACCGGACCACCCCGGCCGGCGGGGCGGGCTCCGGGACCACCGGAACGCCCTTCAGTGCGGTGCCCATGTAGTCGAGCCAGATCGGCATCGCCAGACGGCCACCGGATTCGTGATCGCCCAGGCTGCGCGGTTTGTCGTAGCCCATCCAGACCACGGTGGCGAGCGACGGCTGGTAGCCGGCGAACCAGGCATCGACCACATCGTTGGTGGTGCCGGTCTTGCCGTGCAGGTCCGGCCGTTGCAGGGTGGCCTGGACGCGCGCGGCGGTGCCGACACGGGTCACATCGGCCAGCAGGCTGTTCATGACAAAGGCGTTGCGGGCCGGTATCGCGCGGGTCTCCTCGTTGAGGGCGGGCGGCGGCGGTGCTTCGAACAGCACCTTGCCCTGGGCGTCGGTGATTTTTTCCACCACCACGGGGTCGACCAGCCAGCCCCCGTTGGCGAACGTGGCATAGGCGCGCGTCAGCTGCATCGGCGTCACGAGGCCGGTGCCCAGGGCCAGCGTGAGGTTGTCCGGCTGGCGCGAGGCATCGATGCCAAAGCGGGTGACCCAATCGCGCGCTCGGTGCGTGCCGGTGTGCTGCAGCACGCGCACGCTCACCAGGTTGCTGGAGCGGGCCAGTGCCTCGCGCACCGAGATCGGACCGCCTGCCATGGTGCCTCCGGAATTGTTCGGGCTCCAGCCGTTCGCCGCGGTGAAGGGCAGGTCGTCGACCAGGGTGGCGGGCATGACGCGCTCTTCCAGTGCCGCCGAGTACAGGAGGGGTTTGAAGGCCGAGCCTGGCTGGCGCCAGCTCTGGGTCGCGTGGTTGAAGGGCTGGCGGCTGAAGTCGAATCCGCCGACCAGGGCGCGCACGCGGCCGGTGCGGGTGTCCATCGCGACCAGGGCCGCTTCGGCTTCAGGCCATTGCGTCAGGCGCCAGGTCTTGCCCTCCTGCACGACCCGCACCACCGAGCCCCGGCGGATGCGCAAGGCCTCCTTGGCCTTGGCTGCGAGCCCGGCCTGGGCGGCGCGCAAGCCTTCGCCGGTGATGCGCAGTTGCTCGCCGGTGGCCAGTTGCACCCGGGCCTCGCGGGTCGATGCCGAGAGCACGATGGCCACGCGCAGCACTTCGTCGTCGCGGTGATCCTTGAGCGCCTCGGCCGCCGCGCGCTCCAGTTCGGCACCGCCGCCAGCCGCCAGGGTTTCCTGTGCCTCGGGGCCGCGCCAGGGTGCCCGGCGATCCTGGGCCAGGACGCCACGCTGTACCGCCGCATGCGCGGCGCGCTGATCCTCGGCGCGCAAGGCGGTGTAGACGCGGATGCCGCTGGAATAGGCTTCCGTGCCGAAGCGCTCGACCACCGTGCGGCGCGCCATCTCTGCCACGTGAGGGGCCTCGACACTGCGCTGGTTGCGTGGGCGAATCACCAGCTTTTCGGCTTTGGCGGCCGCCAGTTGGGCGTCGTCGATGACGCCGACGGTGCGCATGCGTTGCAGCACCACGCGCTGACGGGCCACGGCGCGGTCGAAGTTGGCCACCGGGTTGGCGTAGTAGGGGTTCTGCGGCAGACCGGCGAGCAAGGCGGTTTCGGCCAGCGACAACTGGTCGAGCGACTTGCCGAAATAGGTTTGTGCGGCAGCGGCAAACCCGTAGGCACGCTGTCCGAGGAAGATCTCGTTGAGATAGATCTCCAGGATGCGATCTTTGGAAAGTTCGTCCTCGACCTGCAGTGCCAGCAGGATTTCCTTGGTCTTGCGCTCGATGCTGAATTCGTGCGTCAGCAGCATGGTGCGCACCAACTGCTGGGTGATCGTCGAAGCGCCCTGGCGCCGCCCGCCGGTCAGGGCGGCGACCACGGCCCGGGCAATGCCCTTCGGGTCAACCCCGCTGTGTTCGCGGAAGCGCGCGTCCTCGACCGCCAGGACCGCGTCCTGCAGGCGCTGGGGAATCCGGGTCAGCGGAACATAGATGCGGCGCTCGGTGCCGAACTGCGCGATTTCCTCACCGTCGGCGGTGAGGACTTGCAGGGGCAGCTTGGGGGTGTAGTGGACGATCCGGTCGATCGGCGGCAGGTCCACCAGGGCCGCATGCGCAGGCGCCGGGGACAGCGCCATGCCCGCAGCCCAGCCTGCTGGTAGCAGGGCGAGCAGCGCGCGTCGCGAGAGCTTGGAAGACATGGCCGGGATTGTCCGGTGCGTGTGTGAAGCGTGTGGGCGGTGGCGCCAGGCGGTCTGTAACGGCCTGTAAACCAAGACCCTCGAGCGCCATAGACGAAAGGCCTGCAGTCCGGAGACTGCAGGCCTTGCATTTTGGTGGGTCCTGTAGGATTCGAACCTACGACCTACGGATTAAGAGTCCGCTGCTCTACCAACTGAGCTAAGAACCCGTCGAGCCTTGAATTATAGCGTGTTTTTCGGGACTTTTGCAGGCCGGTCAAAAAAACACAAAGAGGACGGCTGGCTGGAGCGGGGCACTGTCCCGTTTTTGCACCCGAGTGCCGGGTCAGCCTGTCAAGTCTGGTCGTTGCATCGCCGCCAAATCCGTTGTGTTTAATTAAGTGCCCGTAAGCGTGGTGCCACAATACGCCAGCCTCTGGAGGGAGGGCGGGGGGTTGCCGGCCACATGGCGGCAGCCGTGAACAACACACGCTGACACGGTACGGAATGTCGATTGCTCTGAAGCGCTGGAAACGACTGGCCAAATGCACCTTGGCCGCTTACATGCCCGAATCGGTGGTGGCGCTCCTGCCCTACGAGGTACAACGCCACAGCGTGACGGACTGGGATGTGGCCTACGGACAGGGGCACTGGAACTACCTGTACCGATCCAGCGAACTGGCGCGCTACGGAACGATCGTCAGCTTCAGCCATCGCTTCACCCAGGGGGGGCCGGTGCTGGACCTGGGGTGCGGAGAGGGCATTCTGAAGCTGCACCTCAATCCCGATACCTATGCCCGCTACGACGGGGTCGACCTTTCGAGCGAGGCCATCGGCAAGGCCCAGCAGATGCCGGCCGATGGCAAGAGCCGCTTTGTGGCTGCCGATATCGAGGTCTTTGAGCCGCCCGAACCCAGCGACGTGATCATCTTCAACGAGGTGCTCTACTACCTGACCGATCCGTTGAAGGCGGTGCAGCGCTACGAGGCCTTTCTCAAGCCCGGCGGTGTGTTCATCGTGTCGATGTTCGACATGCTGAAGTCGCGCAAGATCTGGCGTGAGCTGGATGGTCACTACGCCTTGCTGGAAGCGTCGCGCGCTGTGAATCATGGCGGGCACTCCTGGTCGATCCGGGTGTACCGGCGCCGTGTCGAGCAGGCCGAGCCAGCCGCTTTGCCGGCCGCCTGAGGGTCAGGCGGCTGCAGGCAGCGTCAGGCGTGCCAGCAAGCCGCCGCCGGGCGCCGTCTCCAGGGCCAGCCGGCCCCCGTAAAGCCGGGCCAGTTCGTCGACAATGGCCAGGCCCAGGCCGGAGCCGGCCATCGACTCGTCCAGACGGGCACCGCGTGCCAGTACCGCCTGGCGGACGTCGGGTGCAATCCCCGGACCATCGTCCACCACCTCCAGTTGCAGGCCAGGGCCGTTCGAACCCGGCATGGGGGCGTGTTTCTGTGCCTGGATGCGAACGGTGTGCCGGGCCCATTTGCAGGCGTTGTCCAGCAGGTTGCCCAGCATTTCCTGCAGGTCCTGCTCTTCCCCGGCAAAGCTCAGGGTGGGCGGAATACCGACCATGTCGATGGAAAGGTCCCGGTCGGCATGCACGCGCTGCATCACCCGGACGAGCCCCGCCACGGTGGGCGCCAGCGGGGTGCGCAGGCCGGGCAGGCGCTGGGCGCCGGCTGCGCGGGCGCGTGCGAGGTGCCAGTCGACCTGGCGCCGCACGGTGTCGGTCTGCTCCTGCACCAGCCGCGCCAGCGGAGCAGAGGCCTCGTTGCCCTGCTGGCTGGCGGCCTGCGACAGCACGGTCAAGGGCGTTTTGAGCGCGTGCGCCAGATTGCCGGCCTGGGTGCGGGCCCTGGCCACAATTTCGGCGTTGCGGTCCAGCACGCCGTTGAAGTCGTCGATCAGGGGCTGGATCTCGGCCGCAAAGTCGCCGTGCAGGCGGGTGTCCTGCCCTTCCCGTACGCGTTTGAGTGCGGTCTGCAGGGCGCGCAGCGGGGCCAGGCCCATGCTCACCTGGGCCAGGGCGGCGATGGCCAGCAGGGCCCCGAGCAGGCCGAGCGAGGCGGCCAGCACGCTGTTGAAGCGGGCCACGGCCTCGTGTGCCTCCTGGGTTTCTGATGCCACCACGAGCCGCCAGCGGGTGCCTGGCTGCTCGGCCACCGACAGCGAACGCTCCAGCATCAGCACCGGAACGCTGCGGGGACCGTGTCCCTCGTGCACATGCACCACGCCGTCGGCGACCGCGTCGTCCGGCATCTGCAGCGTGGTGTCCCACAAGGATCGCGAACGCAGCACGGCCGGCCGGATGCCATCGGCGGCGGGTGCCAGGCGGTCGATCTGCCAGTACAGCCCGCCGAAGGGCCGCTGCCAGCGGGGGTCGGTCAGCGTCTGCGTATCGATCTGGGGCTGGCCGCTGGCGTCGAATTCCAGCTGGGCGGTGAGTTGATCGAGCTGCCGGCGCAGCGCGTTTTCAAACTGGCTCATCACGTGCTCGCGGAACAGGCTGGCGAGCATCAGGCCGGCGAGCGTGAGCGCCACGGCGAGCGCTGCCAGCGTCGCGGCCAGCAGGCGCCAGCGCAGCGAACTGCGCCAGCGAGGGGTGGGGCGGGGCGGGGCGCCCGTCATGTCATCGACGGCTGGAGAGGGCTGTCGGTGGTCAGGCGGTAGCCCATACCGCGCACGGTTTCGATGCAGTCGGCGGGCAGCTTGCGCCGCAGGCGGGCCACGAAAACTTCGATCGTGTTGGAGTCGCGGTCGTGGTCCTGGGCATAGATGTGTTCGGTCAGCTCGGTGCGCGAGACGACCTGTCCGGGCCGGTGCATCAGGTAGTCCAGCACCCGGTATTCGTGGCCGGTGAGGGTCACCGCCACGCCGTCCACCGTGACGCGGCCGCTGCGTGTGTCCAGGGCCAGCGCGCCGCATTGCAGCACGGGCGAAGCCTGGCCATGGGCGCGGCGGATCAGCGCTCGCACGCGGGCCAGCAGCTCTTCCATGTGAAAGGGTTTGGTGAGGTAGTCGTCGGCACCGGCGTCGATGCCCGCCACCTTCTCGTGCCAGTTGTCGCGTGCGGTAAGGATGAGCACGGGCATGGTGCCGCCTTCGTCGCGCCAGCGGCGCAGCACGGTCAGGCCGTCGAGCACCGGCAGGCCGAGGTCGAGCACCACCGCGTCGTAGGTTTCGGTGTGCCCCAGGTGGTGGGCATCGCGGCCGTTGTCGGCGCTGTCCACGGCATAACCGGCGTCGGTCAGCGCCGCACCCACCTGGGCACGCAGTGTCGGTTCGTCTTCGACCAGCAACAGGCGCATGGCGGCTCTCTCAGCGGTGGTTGTGGCGGCCGCGGTCTTCGCGCTGCTTGCTGCGCAGGGTCTCGGCGGTGCGGGCGTCGATTTCCAGCTTGAGCAACTGGCCATTGGTCTGCAGCAGCTTGATCTCATACACCCAGCGGCCGTCCTCGCGGTCCAGTTCGACCTCCAGCACCTGACCGGGGTGGTCGCGTTCGAGGCGTTCGAGCACGGTGCGCAGCGGCAGCACCTCGCCCGCGGTCACCGCCTGGCGGGCACGTTCGTGGTCGTCGCGGTCGGCCCAGGCCGGTGGCAGCACCAGGGCCGCCACCGCGATCAGCACCGCCGGCAGCCGGCGCCGCCGGGGCGGGGTGCGGTGGGCAGGGGGTGACGCGGGCATGCGGCCATTGTCGTTGACGGCCCTGAATGGCAGATGAATGCGGGCTTCAGCACGGGTTCAAGCAGGGTTTTCAAGAATGCCTTCCACCGCCTTCAGGGGCTTTCATCAGGAGTTATGTCATGCCATTTCCGACAAGAGCCCGCATCGCCGGGCTGATTGTGGCCGCATCCGCTGCGCTGGGTGCGCCTTGGGCACAGGCGGGTGACACCACCGCCGCCGACCAACTGATTCGCTGGAGTGTGCAGGCAGGTGCGGGGGGCGACCCGGCACGGGGCCAGGTTTTCTTTGACCGCCGGCATGGCGGTGAATGGTCGTGTGCCTCGTGCCACGGTATGCCACCCACCGGCACAGGCCGCCACGCCAGCACGGCCAAGTCCATCGCGCCGCTGGCACCGGCGTTCAACGCCAAGGCCTTCACCGAAACGGCCAAGGTGGACAAGTGGCTGCGCCGCAATTGCAAGGATGTGCTGTCCCGCGAATGCAGCGCGGCCGAGAAGGCCGATGTGCTGGCCTATCTCTACACCCTGCGCTGATGGCGCCACGCAATCTGGGAGCCCCTCATGGTGACTGACCCGTTTTTCCGCACCGCGCTGCTGACCGCTGCCGGGACCGTGCTGTTGGTGGCGTCAGCGCACGCCGACGGCCCACGCGGCTGGCCGCCGGGCATGCCGCCGGCCTATGTGCAGGAGTGCGCGGCCTGCCACACCGCGTATCCGCCTGGCATGTTGCCCGCTGCCTCGTGGCAGCGTGTCATGGCAGGCCTGGACCGGCACTACGGCACCGACGCTGCGCTTGACGAAGCCGCGGTGAAGCAGATCGGTGGTTGGCTGCAGGCCCATGCCGGCAGCCACCGCCGGGTGGCCGAGGCGCCGCCGGAGGACCGCATCACCCGTTCGCGCTGGTTTCTACGCAAACACGACGAGGTCGCGCCTGCCGTGTGGCGCCTGCCCAGTGTGGGCAGTGCGGCGAACTGCGGGGCCTGCCACACGCGCGCCGACCGGGGTGACTACGACGAAGACTTCCTGCGCATGCCCGCCGGCCTGAGTGACGGCCAGCGCCGTGCGTGGCGCGACTGAAAGGCGAATGGCGATGCACACCCCTTCATCCGACACCTTGGCCGGCGCGCCGGCACCGACCGCGGCGCCGCGTGCTGCCGCACCCACCCGCCGCGTGACCGATGCGCCCACGCGCCTGTTCCATGCCCTGTTCGCACTGTGTTTTCTGGGCGCCTACCTCACGGCCGACAGCGAGCACTGGCGACGGGTGCACGTGACGCTGGGCTACGCCCTGGCAGGCTTGCTGGTGTTCCGCGTGCTGTACGGCACGATCGGCCCCCGCCATGCGCGCCTGGGCCTGCTCTGGCGCCGGCTGGCTGGCACGCCCGCCTGGGGGCGCTCGCTGATGGCGGCGTGGCACCAGCGCGCGTTCGCCACGGGTGCGATGCGGCAGGGCCAGAACCTGCTGATGGCCCTGGTCATGGGGGCCTTGCTGCTGCTGGCCCTGCCGGTCGCGCTCAGCGGCTACGCCACCTACAACGACTGGGGCGGACACTGGCTGGAAGAGCTGCACGAATTTTTGGCTGAGGCCATGCTGATGGCGGTGTTTGCGCACCTGGCGTTGCTGGCCGGACTGAGCCTGCTGCGTGGCAGCAACCTGGCGCGGCCCATGCTCAACGGCCGCGTCGAAGGCCGGGGGCCGGACCTCGTGCCGAACGACCGGCGCTGGCTGGCCGCCTGGCTGTTGCTCGCCGTGCTGGGCTACTTCGCGTGGGAGGGCTGGCACGCGCCCGTCGGGCAGGCGCTGTCGGGTTGGTTGCTGCCCTGACCGATCGCCCTGGGCACCGCCCTCAGGTGCTTTCGCGCACCGTGAGTTCGAAACCCAGGTCCAGCGCCGTGGTGGCGGGCGTTTCACCGCGCATCAGGCTCAGCAGCATGCGGGCCGCGGCTTCGCCCATGGCGCGCCGCGGCGTGCGCACCGTGGTCAGGGGCGGCAGCATCTGGTCGCTGCCCGACAGGTCGTTGAAACCGGCCACCGCCACGCGCCCCGGCACCGCCACGCCCAGCCTCAGGGCGGTGAGCAGGCCACCCTGCGCCAGGTCGTCGTTGCAGAAAAAGATGGCGTCGCAGTCCGGGTGTTGCTGCAGCAGTTCGGCGAACAGTTCACCGCCCAGCCGCATCGACGAGGGCTCCGGACTCAGGCGCTCCAGCCGCGGGTCGTACAGGCCCGCCTGCCGGAGGGTGCGGCGGTAGCCCTCGGCGCGCTGCATCGTGCGAGGGTCGAGCTGCGCGGCCACGAAGGCGATGCGCCGCCGGCCGCGGTCGAGCAGATGGCGGGTGATGGCTTCGCCAGCGTCCTGCTGCGAGAAACCGGCGCAGTACACGCCCGGCGCGCGCGCCAGCTCCATCAGGTGCACGCAGGGCACGTGGCCGATGAGGCGGCGCGCGGCCTCGGTGCGGTCGAAGCCGGTGAGCAGCAGGCCGGCGGGCCGGTGGGCCAGGTAGGTGCGCAGCAGTTGCTCTTCTTCGTCGGGGCGGTAGTGGGTGACCCCGATCAGCGTCTGGTAACCGTGGGGCCAGAGCGTGGACTGCACCGCTTCCAGCACGTCGACAAACAGGGCGTTGGACAGCAGCGGCACCAGGATCGCAACCTGATGGCTGCGCTGCGACGCCAGGGCGCGCGCCGCCGGGTCGGGCACGTAGCCCAGTGACTCGGCGGCCTGGCGCACGCGGTCGGCCAGCTCGGCCGCCACGCCGCGCTCGCCACGCAGCGCGCGCGAGGCGGTGATCGGGCTCACGCCGGCTTCGCGGGCCACGTCGGCCAGGGTGGTCCGGCCGCTGTGACGGCGGCGGCGTTCGGTGTTGCTCAAGGGTTTTCCCGTATGACTGGGTGAAAGACTGTCGGTAGGATAGCGCTACCAGTTTCATCGCACAAGCTGGGCCGCCGGTTGTATCCCTTGAAGGAACAAAAAAATGGGCCCGCAACGATGGGGCATTTTTTTGATGTTGTTTGGATAGCGCTACCAATATGTCGATATCACCCAATCCTGTGCACCTCGTGGTCATGGGTGTGGCCGGTTGTGGCAAGTCCAGCCTGGGGCAGCGGCTGTCTGCCGGACTGGCGCTGCCCCTGATCGAGGGCGACGATTTCCATGCGCCCGAGAGCGTGGCCAAGATGCGGGCCGGCCAGGCGCTGACCGATGCCGACCGCGAAGGCTGGCTGGACCGGCTGGCTGCGCAGTTCGCGGCCCATCCGCGCGGCATGGTGCTGACCTGTTCGGCGTTGAGACAGCGCTACCGTGATCGCTTGCGCCAGGCGGTGCCGGATCTGCGGTTCGCCTTTCTGACCCTGACGCCCGAACAGTCCCGCGAGCGTGTGGCCGCGCGCACCGCACACCTTTTTCCGGTCAGCCTGGTGGACAGCCAGTTCCAGACCCTGGAAGACCCGAGCGGCGAGCCCGGCGTGCTGCGCGTGGATGCGACGCAGCCGCTGGACGCGCTGACCCTGACCGTGACCCGCTGGCTGGCCGGCGAGCGGGTGGAGGCCTGAGCCATGGACCAACCTGTTTCCCGATTCCAGTCCCTGGCCAGCCATGCCATGGCCGCCTGCCTGGCGGTCATGGCGCTGGCCGTGTTCCTCAATGTCGTGTTGCGTTATGGCTTCGGCAGTGGTGTGGCCGCCAGCGAGGAGCTGTCGCGCCTGCTGTTCGTGTGGATGGTGTTCATCGGTGCCACGGCGGCCTACGCCCGGGGCGAGCACATGGCCTTCACCGCCTTGCTGCGGCCGCTCCGCCATCGGGTTTTCATGCCGGTGCTGGCGCGGCTGATCCACGCGCTGGTGCTGCTGGCCTGCGGGTTCGTGGCCTGGGGGGCCTGGCAGCAGGTGGTGGTGGGGCTGGACAGCCACAGCGTGATCCTGAAGTACCCGACCGCGCTGCTGCCGTTGCCGGCGCTGCTGAGCACCGCGGCCATCGGGGTAATGGCGTTGGGGAACCTGTTGCGTGGGCGTCTGCCCGATTTCGGCCACGAAGCCGAGGTGGAGTGAACGGCCATGACACTGGAAGCACAAGCCTTCATCGTCTTCTGCCTGGGCATGGTGGTGTTCATGGGTATCGGTGTGCCCATGGCCTTTGCCCTGGTGCTCACCGGGGCCGGCATGGCCTGGGTGCTCGGGTTCTGGGACACCCAACTGCTGGCGCAGAACCTGGTGGCCGGGGTCGACAGCTTTCCGCTGCTGGCCGTGCCCTTCTTCATCCTGGCCGGTGAGTTGATGAACGCGGGCGGCATCAGCCGCCGCATCATCGAGATGGCGCGCGCCTGGGTCGGCCACATCCAGGGTGGCCTGGGATTCGTGACCATCGGTGCGGCCATGCTGATGGCCAGCATGAGCGGTTCGGCCCTGGCCGACACGGCGGCGCTGGCCACCATCCTGCTGCCCATGATGAAGTCGCACGGCTATCCCATGGGCCGCTCGGCGGGCCTGATGGCCGCCGGCGGCATCATCGCGCCCATCATCCCGCCGTCGATGCCGCTGGTGATTTACGGGGTGACCACCAACACCTCGATCTCGCAACTGTTCCTGGCCGGCATCGTGCCGGGCGTCATCATGGGCCTGGGCCTGGTGATCGCCTGGAAGGTCGAGTGCCGGCGCCTGACGGTGCGGCAGGACCCGCCCATGCCACTGGCCGGTCGCCTGCGGGCCACGGCCAAGGCCTTCTGGGCCCTGCTGATGCCGGTCATCATCATCGGGGGCATGAAGACGGGGGTGTTCACGCCCACCGAAGCGGCCGTGGTGGCCGCCTTCTACGCGCTGGTGATCGCGACCCTGGTGCACCGCGAAATGACGCTGGTGCAACTGCACGGCGTGCTGTCGCGGGCCGCCAAGACCACCGCCATCGTGATGTTCCTGTGCGCCGGCGCGCAGGTGGCCAGCTACATGGTCACGCTGGCCGACCTGCCCACGGTGCTGACCGGCTGGCTGGGCGACCTGACCGAAAGCCCCAAGCTGCTCATGCTGGTGATGATGCTGTTGCTGGTGGTGGTCGGCACCGCGCTGGACCTCACGCCCACCATCCTGATCTTTGCGCCGGTCATGCTGCCCATCGCCGTCAAGGCGGGCATCGACCCGGTCTATTTCGGCCTGATGTTCGTGCTCAACGGCACCATCGGCCTGATCACACCGCCCGTGGGCACGGTGCTCAACGTTGTGGCCGGCGTCGGCCGCCTGCGCCTCGACGAGGTGATCCGCGGGGTCAACCCGTTCCTGGTCGTGTATCTGGCCATCCTGCTGGTTTTCGTCGCCTTTCCGCAGATCGTCATCGCGCCCGTCGCGTGGCTGCGCTGAGGCTTTTCCTCCGCTCCCCATCCTCTTCTGGAGACATTCGCATGAAAGTGATCCGTCGCACCGTACTGGCCGCCGCTGCCGTGGCCGCCCTGGCCGCGCCCTTTGCCGCGCTGGCGCAGGACATCAAGCCCCGCCTGATCCGCTTCGGCTACGGCCTGAACGAGCAGTCCAACCAGGGCCGCGCCGTCAAGCTGTTCGCCGAAGAGGTGGAAAAGGCCTCCGGCGGCAAGATGCGCGTGCGCGCCGTGGGTGCGGCCGCGCTGGGACCGGACACGCAGATGCAGCAGGCGCTCATCGGTGGCGCGCAGGAAATGATGGTCGGCTCCACCGCCACCCTGGTGGGCATCACCAAGGAAATGGCGATCTGGGACACCCCCTTCCTGTTCAACAACGCCAAGGAAGCGGACGCCGTGCTCGACGGCCCCGTGGGCCAGAAAGTGATGGACAAGCTGCAGGAAAAGGGGCTGGTGGGCTTGGTGTACTGGGAAAACGGCTTCCGCAACCTCACCAACAACAAGCGCCCGGTGGCCAAGCTGGAAGACCTGGACGGCATCAAGCTGCGCGTGATGCAGAACGACGTGTTCCTCAACAGCTTCAAGACCCTGGGCGCCAATGCCGTGCCGCTGCCGTTCTCCGAACTGTTCACCGCGCTGGAGACCAAGACCGTCGACGGCCAGGAGAACCCCTACAACACCATCGTGTCGTCCAAGTTCTACGAGGTGCAGAAATACCTGACGGTGACCAACCACGTCTACAGCCCCTGGATCGTGACCGTGAGCAAGAAGTGGTGGGACGGCCTGAGCGCTGCCGAGAAGAAGGTGCTGCAGGATGCGGCCGTCAAGAGCCGCGACTTCGAGCGCCAGGACACGCGCGCCGAAGGGGCCAAGGCGCTGGCCGACCTGAAGGGCAAGGGCATGCAGGTCAACGAGCTGCCGCCCGCCGAAGCCGCCCGCATGCGCGACAAGCTCACTGCGGTGAACGCCGGCATTGCCGCCCAGGTGGGTGAAGGCCTGTGGAAAGAGGTGCAGGCCGCCGTGGCGCAGGCCCGCGGCCACTGACTTGGCGGGCTCGACCGCACGCCCTCACCGCCCAGCCGGCCCTCCGGGGCCGGCTTTTTCGGGGATGGCGGGGGCGCGGCGGCGCCAGGGGCTCGCTACCATCGCGGCATGGATCGATACACGCAAGAATGGCAGCGCCTGTACGCCGTGCCCGGCGGCGCGGCCGATGGGGCCGACCTGGTGGGTGCGCAAGGGCAGGTGCGTGCCCTGGTGCTCGAACTCGCGCGGCCGGCCGACTGGTCGCTGATCGGCGCGCTGTGGCGCGGGGTGCAGGCCGATCTGGACTGGCCCGCTCCGGCCATCGCGGTCAACGGGCGCGACGGCTACCAGCTCTGGTTCTCGCTCGCACAACCGGTGGCGCCGGCGCAGGGCCGGGCCCTGTTGCACGCGCTGGTGCAGCGCTACCTGCCCGAAGTGCCCCCGGGTCGCCTGGGCCTGTGGCCGCAAGGAGCGGCCCCGGCGGTCGAGCACGCGCCGCCCGTGCCCCGCGCCATGCCCGATGGCGAGCGCTGGTCGGCCTTTGTGGCGCCCGATCTGGCGGCTGTGTTCGGGGACGAGGCGGCACTCGACCTGCCGCCCGGTGCGGACGCCCAGGCCGACGTGCTGGCCCGGCTGGCGCCGCTGCAGCCCGGGCAATGGGCGCCGCTGCTGTCGATGGTGGCCGAAGCTCCGCGGGTGGCACCGGTTGCGAACGCTACGGACGGCCCGGCCGCCCTGGGTGAACACACCGGGCCGAGGCCGTTTCTGCTGGCCGTGATGAACGATGCCTCGGTGCCGATGGCCCTGCGCATCGAGGCCGCCAAGGCCTTGCTGGCGGCCGGCGGCTGAGCGTGGCCGGCCCGGCTCCGTTAGAGTACGCGGTTTGGCGCCGTGCGCCAGCCCCTGTCGGACACCGATAACAACAGCGAGTTAGACACCGTGAACGGTCCCATTCCCCTGACCCAACTCCCCCAGCCCCACCAGTTCCGCGCCGGCGATGTGTTCGTGCTGTTCGGCGAACTGTTCGGCCGCGGTTACGCCAACGGCTTGGTGGCCGAGGCCCGCCAGGCCGGCATGACCATCATCGGCGTGACCGTTGGTCGCCGCGAGGCCGACGGCAGCCTGCGCCCGCTGACCGGTGAAGAGCTGGCTGCGGCAGAAGCCAACCTGGGTGGCCGCATCATCAACGTGCCGCTGATGGCCGGTTTCGACATGGATGCGCCGGCCGGCACCCCCACGCCGACCGAGTTGCTGGGCGCGCTGTCGATCAAGACCTGGACCGAAGACAAGCTGGACTGGGACCACATTGCGCGCTGCCGCGAGGTCGGTGTGAACCGCTTCAAGGCCTCGGTGGCGCAGGTGATGGCCACGCTCGACGGCCTGATTCCCGACGGCGCCAAGGTGTTTTTTGCCCACACCATGGCCGGCGGCATTCCCAAGGCCAAGGTGTTTCTGGCCATCGCCAACCGCGTCTACAAGGGCCGTGGCGACCGCCACCAGTCGTCCCAGGAACTGCTCGACAGCGACCTGGGCAAGCTGATCCTGCAGAACTTTGACGAAGTGTCGGCCAACACTTTCGGCCATCTCATCGACGGCAGCGCGGCGATCCGCGAGCGCATGGAGCGCACCGGCGGGCAGGTGTGTTATTCGGCCTACGGCTACCACGGCACGCGCGTGCTCATCGGCGACGAATACCGCTGGCAGACCTACAGCAACTACACCCAGGGCTACGCCAAGATGCGCCTGGAGCGCATCGCGCAGGACGCCTGGGCGCGCGGCATCCGCGCCACCGTCTACAACTGCCCGGAGATCCGTACCAATTCGTCGGACATCTTCGTGGGCGTGGAGCTGCCGCTGTTTTCGCTGCTGCGCGCGCTGCGCCGGGAAGCCCCGGGCGCCTGGACCGAGTCGCAGTGGGACGCCTGCCGCGAACTGCTGACCGACCCGGCCAGCATTGAGACGGTGATGCAGACCATTGCCGACTTCTACGCCAGCGACGTGATGCAGGCTTACGGCAACTTCGCCGCCTGGCCCATGCCCAACAGCCAGGGCCTGGCCGACCTGATGATCGGGGCGTCCGACACCATCACCGGCCTGCACAAGGACCGCAGCGCGCTCATCACCGACTTGCTGAGCACCCGCGTGATCGAGGCCACCGGCCCGCTGATGTTCAACGCCTCGGCCGCGCCGTCGGGCCCGGTGCTCTGGCTCGATCACGACATCATCGCGCAGCAACTGCGCGTGCTCAACGGCTGAACACGGCCACCGCGCGGCGGCCGCGCCGCGCTTTCAGAGCCCGTGCTCGCGGCGCAGCGCGTCCAGCAGGCCGGCGCAGCTGTCTTCGATGAGGTCGAGCACCCGCTCGAAACCCGCCGCACCGCCGTAGTACGGGTCGGGCACCTCGCGCGCTTTCAGCGTCCGCGCGTGCGAAGCCAGCAAACGCAGCTTGTGGGCGTGTTCGGGCGGGCACACGTGCAGTGCGTCGCGCAGATTGGCCTCGTCCATCACCAGCACGTGGTCGGCGGCGACGCAGTCGTCGGCACCCAGGTGGCTGGCGCGCAGGTCCGACAGGTCGTAGCCTCGGCGCGCCGCATGCTGCTGGCTGCGTTCATCGGGTTCGGCGCCGACGTGGTAGCCGTGTGTGCCGGCCGACACCACCGCGATACGACCGGTCAGACCCGCCGCCTGCACCTGCTGGCGGAACACCCCGTGGGCCGTCGGGCTGCGGCAGATGTTGCCCATGCAGACGAACAGGACGCGGATGGGACGGCTCATGGCGGCTGGCTCCGGGGCAAGTGGTCAGGGCGGTTCCGCTGCTTCAAGCGCGGCTGCCGGTGGCCGCCAGGTGCTGCAACAGGATCCGCGCGGACGCCACGTTGGTGGCGCACGGCACGTTGTGCACATCGCAGGCCCGCACCAGGGCGTTGATGTCCGGCTCGTGCGGCTGGGCGGTCATGGGGTCGCGCAGGAAGATGACCAGATTCACCTCGCCCATCGCCAGGCGGGCGCCGATCTGCAGGTCACCGCCCAGGGGGCCGCTGAGCAGGCACTCGACCGGCAACCCGGCTTCGGCCTGCAACCGGCCGCCAGTGGTGCCGGTGCCCACCAGGGTGTGCTGTCGCAGCAGCGGGGCGAACGCGGTGGCCAGGGCCACCATGTCGTCTTTCTTGTGGTCGTGCGCGATGAGGGCGATCTTCATGGTGTCAGTCCGGGTGGGGTGCGGTGCCGGGCGTGGTGCGCGCCACTTCCCCGCTTCTGGATGCCCGCGTGCGCGGGCATGACGGGTGTGCGGCGTCCGCTGCCCGTGCGGCGGTGGCGCGTGGGGGCCGACGACCGCCGCGAAGGGCCGTTCCCGAGCCAGGTCAGCTCCGGGGGGCAGCAACCCGCGCAGCGGTGGCGCGTGGGGGCCGACGACCGCAGCGAAGGGCCGCTCCCGAGCCAGGTCAGCCCCCTCGGGGGGCAGCAACCCGCGCAGCGGTGGCGCGTGGGGGCCATTACCCGTTTTCCATGGCTTTGGCCATGGTCTTGCCCAGCTCCACGCCCCACTGGTCGTAGGCGTTGATGCCCCAGATGGCCGCCTGTACGAACACCTTGTGTTCGTACAGCGCGATCAGCGCTCCCAGGCGGTGTGGGGTCAGGGCATCGAGCCAGATCACGCTGTTGGGCACGTTGCCGGGGAAGCTGCGCTGGCTCACAAACTCGGCGGCCTGTTCGGGGTCTTGGCCTTCGGCGATCAGGGCCTGCAGCGTAGCGGCTTCGTCGCGGCCCACGGCCAGTGCCTGCGACTGCGCGCGCAGGTTGAGGTTGACCACGCGGTGGTGTTCGGCGGCCAGCGGCAAGGGCGTGTCTTCAGTTTCCACGCCAATGAACTCCACCGGCACGCGGTGCGTGCCCTGGTGCAGCAACTGGAAGTAGGCGTGCTGGCCGTCGATGCCCAGTCCACCCCAGAGGATGGGGCCGGTGCCGCTGTCACAGGGCTGGCCGTTCTTGCGCACGCGCTTGCCGTTGCTTTCCATGTCCATCTGCTGCACGAAGGGCGCAAAACGGACCAGGCGGCTGGGGTAACACGCGAGCAGTTGCGTCGGGCAGTGGAGGAAGTTGCGGTTCCAGATGCCGCTCAGAGCCAGGATGGCGGGCAGGTTGGTTGCCAGCGGAGCGCTGCGGAAATGCGCGTCCATGGCCTGGCCACCGGCCAGGAATTCGCGGAAGGCGCTGGATCCGATGGCCAGGGCCAGCGGCAGCCCCAGCGCGGACCAGACGGAATAGCGGCCGCCGACCCAGTCCCAGAAGGTGAAGGTGTGCGCTTCGGGATAGCCGGCGGCGGCCGATTTCCGGGGCGCGGCGGTGATGGCCACCAGGTGCGCGCTCTGCGCCGCGCCGGTGATGCCACCGTCGTCCAGCCAGCGCCGCGCGGTGGCGGCGTTGGTCATGGTTTCCTGGGTGGTGAAGGTCTTGCTCGCGACGATCAGCAGCGTGGTGGCCGGGTCCAGGCCGCGCAGCGTGTGATAGACCGCCCAGGCATCGGGGTTGCTGACGAAGTGCACCCGCAGTCCGGTCTGGCCGTCGCTGCACAGCGGCGCCAGCGCGTCGGCCGCCATGCGCGGGCCGAGGTCGGAGCCGCCGATGCCGATGTTCACCACGTCGGTGAAGGCGGCGCCGGTGCTGCTTTTCAGGTCGCCGGCGCGCACGCAGTCGGCGAACTCGCACACGCGGTTCAGTTCGCGTTGCACCAGGCCCTGGATCTCGGTGCCCCAGGGGGCGGCATCGCCCTTGGCGCAAGGCGTGCCGCGCAGGGCCACGTGCAGCACCGCGCGCTGCTCGCTGGTGTTGATGGCCTGGCCGGCAAACATGGCGTCGCGCTGGCTTTCCACGCCGGCTTCGCGGGCGAGGGTGGTCAGGGCGGACCAGATGGCCTCGTCAAAGGCCTGGCGCGTGAAGTCGATGCGGATGCCGGTGCCTTCGGCGGCGGCCTGCAGCGCCGCGCGGCCGGGCTGGGCCAGGCGCTCGCGCAGGTGCGGCTGCGGGGCCGCGGCCAGTTGGGCGAGTTGCTGCCACGCGGGCAGGGTGGTCGGGGACGGGACGGGCGCGTTCATGGGCGGAATCGGTAGTCCGGCAAGTGTCGCACGCGGCGGGGGCCGCGCCGCAAGGGCGAAGGTGGTGAGGCGGGTGCTCAGGCCAGCGTCGCGGCGATGTCGGTGGCTTCGCGGGCTAGGCGCGTGATGCGTTTCCAGTCGCCTGCGGCCAGCGCGTCGGCGGGTGTGAGCCAGGAGCCACCGGCCATGGCCACGTTGGGCAGTGCCAGGAAGTCTTTCAGGTTGTCGGGGCTGACACCGCCGGTGGGGCAGAACATCACGTCGGGAAGGGGCGCACCCAGGGCCTTGAGCATGCCCAGGCCGCCGGCCTGCTGCGCCGGGAACAGCTTCATCAGCGAGAAGCCCTGTTCGCGCCGGTGCATGACTTCGCCGGGCGTCATCACGCCGGGAATGAAGGGCAGCCGGGCCGCTTCGACGGCGGCCACCAGCGCGTCCGTGGCGCCGGGCGAGAGCGCGAAGGTGGCGCCGGCGTCGATCACCTGCTGCACCTCGGCCACGCGGGTGACGGTGCCGGCGCCGGTGTGCATGTCGGGTACGGCCTTGGCCACGGCTTCGATGGCTTTCAGCGCAGCGCCGGAGCGCAGGGTGATCTCGACCACGTCGATGCCCCCTTCGAGCAGCGCGTGCGCCAGCGGCACGGCATGGGCCGGGTCCTGGAGCACGATGACGGGCACGACGCGGGAGGTGAACGCGGGGCGGGTGAAGCAGGTGGTGGTCATGGGGCGGGGTTCCTGAAAAGAGATCAGCCGAACAGCGGCGAGCCGCCCGATTCGGCTTCGCCCGCATGGGCGCGGAACAGACCGAACAGCTCGCGGCCGGTGCCGTGGGCGTTGTGCGACAGGTCGGGGTGGGTGACGCTGCGGGCCGCGAGCGTGGCGGCGTCCACCTCAAGTTCGAGCAGACCGCGCTCGCAGTCGAGCGTGATCAGGTCGCCGTTCTGCACCTTGCCGATGGGGCCGTCGCACAGGGCTTCGGGGCTGAGGTGGATGGCGGCGGGCACCTTGCCCGAGGCGCCAGACATGCGGCCGTCGGTGACCAGCGCCACTTTGAATCCCTTGTCCTGCAGCACCGCCAGCGGCGGTGTGAGCTTGTGCAGCTCGGGCATGCCGTTGGCGCGCGGGCCCTGGTAGCGCACCACGGCGACGAAATCCTTCTCCAGTTGGCCGGCCTTGAACAGATCCTGCAGTTCCTGCTGGTCGTGCACCACCACGGCCGGGGCGCGCACCACGCGGTGCTCTGGCGCGACGGCCGAGACCTTGACCACGCTGCGGCCCAGGTTGCCTTGCAGCAGGCGCAGGCCACCGTCGGCGCTGAACGGGTCGGCCACCGGGCGCAGCACGGCGGTGTCGCCGCTGGTGGCGGGCACATCGCGCCAGGCGAGCTGGCTCTGGCCGTCGATCGTCGGCAGCCAGGGCTCCTGCGTGTAGGCGGTCAGGCCCGGGCCCATGACCGTGGTCACGTCGGCGTGCAGCAGGCCGTAGGCCAGCAGCTCGCGCATCAGGAAGCCCATGCCACCGGCGGCGTGAAAGTGGTTCACGTCGGCCTTGCCGTTGGGGTAGACACGCGCCAGCAGCGGCACCACGGCCGAGAGTTCGGCGAAATCGTTCCAGTCGATCACGATACCGGCCGCGCGCGCCATCGCCACCAGGTGCAGCGTGTGGTTGGTGGAGCCGCCCGTGGCCAGCAGGCCGACGATGCCGTTGACGAGGGTTTTTTCGGTCACGATGTCGGCCAGCCGGATGCGCGGCTGGCCGGTCTTGCCGGTGTTGGCCACGGCGCGCTCCAGCGCTGCTTCGGTGAGTGCCCGCCGCAGCGGCGTGCCGGGGTTGACGAAGGACGAGCCCGGCAGGTGCAGGCCCATGATCTCCATCAGCATCTGGTTGCTGTTGGCGGTGCCGTAGAAGGTGCAGGTGCCGGGTGCGTGGTAGGCCTGGGCCTCGCTTTCCAGCAGGGCGTCGCGGCCCACCAGGCCCTGCGCGAACTGCTGGCGCACCTTTGCCTTGGCGTCGTTCGACAGGCCGCTGACCATGGGGCCGGCGGGCACGAACACGGTGGACAGGTGGCCGAACTGCAGCGCGCCCATGAACAGGCCGGGCACGATCTTGTCGCACACGCCGAGCATGAGCGCGGCGTCGAACACGTTGTGCGACAGGCCCACGGCGGTGGCCATGGCGATCACGTCGCGCGAGAACAGCGACAGTTCCATGCCCGCTTCGCCCTGGGTGATGCCGTCGCACATGGCGGGCACGCCGCCAGCCACCTGCGCGGTGGCGCCGACGGTGCGCGCGTGGGCGCGCAGCTGTTCGGGGTAGTGCTCGAACGGCTGGTGCGCCGAGAGCATGTCGTTGTAGGCGGTGATGATGCCGATGTGCGGTGCGCGCTCGGCGTGGATCACCAGCTTGTCGGCCGCGGGCAGCGCGGCCGTGGTGTGGGCCATGTTGGCGCAGCCCAGGCCGGCGCGTTGCGTGCCTTGATGGGCCTGCGCGTCCATGGTCTGCAGGTAGCGGCTGCGCGGGCCGGCGCTGCGCTCGGTGATGCGCCGGGTGACGTGTTCGAGGATGGGGTGGAGGGACGGCATCGGGGGCTTTCAGGGGTGGGGCGCCAGGGCAGCGGGGCTTGCGGACGCGGGTGCTCGTGGGCGGGCTCAGCCCAGCCAGACGCAGACCGGAGTGCGGTCCTGGTTCAGCACCAGCGACACCGGCAGCGCCACGTCGGCCTGTTCGCGGGCGCGGCGGTACACCGCGTACTTGGTTTCGCCAGCCAGCGCCAGCAGCAGTTCGCGCGCACTCAGCAGGGCGTGAAGGGTGAAGGTCAGGCGCGCGTGGGGCGCGGTGTCGGGCACCACCCAGGCCAACTGCTTGTCGGTGGCCATCGCGCGGGCGAAGCCGGCAGCGCCAGGAAACAGCGACGCGGTGTGCCCGTCTTCGCCCATGCCGAGCAGGGCCACGTCCAGCGGCCAGGGCAGGGTGTCGATCCGGGCGGTGGCGTCGTCGACCAGCGCGTCGAGCACGACCGCGGTCAGTTGCGGCGTGACTTCACCGAAGAACGGCAGGAACCGCGCCTGGGCGGCCGCTCCCTGCAACAGGTGGCGCTGCACCAGTCCGGTGTTGCTGTCGGCGTGGCCGTGCGGGACCACCCGTTCGTCCACCAGCACCACGGTCACGCGGGACCAGTCCAGCTCCTGCCCGCGCAGGGCCTCGAACACCGGAATCGGCGATTTGCCGCCCGACACCGCCAGGCTGGCCTGCCCGCGTTCGGCGATGGCAGCCCGCAGCGCGTCGGCGATGTGCGCGGCAATGGCCGCCGATGTGGCGTTGGGGATTTCGGAGACGGCAGACGATGACATGTCCATGGCTTTGTGTCAGAACACCGTGGAACCGGCTTTGCCGGGCCACAGGTGTGCCCCCTTGAGGGGGGATGCGGCTACGCGCAGCGAGCAAGCGACGGGGGTGGTCATGATTCTTCCACCCACGAAGACCCTTCGCGCGCCATCAGCGCCGACGAGGCGGCGGGCCCCCAACTGCCGGCGGTGTAGGGCTTGGGCTTGTCGCCCAGCTGTTCCCAGCCTTGGATGATGGGTTCGACCCAGGCCCAGGCCGCTTCCAGTTCGTCGCGCCGCATGAAGTGTGTCAGCCGGCCCTTGATGACGTCGATCAGCAGCCGCTCGTAGGCTTCGGCGCGGCGTTCGGTGAAGGCCGACTGCAGGTCGAGGTTCAGGCCCACGGGCCGCAGCCGCATGCCGCTGCCCGGCTCCTTGGCCATCAGCTGCAGCTGGATGCTTTCCTCCGGCTGCAGGCGGATCTGCAGGCGGTTGACCGACTTGTGCGGCGACTCGTTGAAGATGGAGAAGGGCTGGTCGGCGAACTCGATGATGATTTCTGAGCGCCTCTCGGCCAGGCGTTTGCCGGTGCGCAGGAAGATCGGCACGTTGGCCCAACGCCAGTTGTTGATGTAGGCCTTGAGCGCGACGAAGGTTTCGGTCGTGCTTTCGGGCGGAATGTTCTCTTCCTGCAGGTAGCCGATGGCCACCTCGCCGGCCGAGGCACCGGCGGTGTACTGGCCGCGCACCGTGTCGCGGGCCACGTCGGCGGCGAGCATGGGCCGCAGGGAGCGCAGCACCTTGAGCTTTTCGTCGCGCACCGCATCCGGGTCGAGCGATACCGGGGGCTCCATGGCCACGATGCACAGCAGCTGCAGCAGGTGGTTCTGCACCATGTCGCGCATGGCGCCGGTACCGTCGTAGAAGCCAGCACGGCTGCCCACACCCACGCTTTCGGCCACGGTGATCTGCACGCTCTTGATGGTGGGCGCGCGCCACAGCGGCTCGAAGATGCTGTTGCCGAAGCGCAGCACCATGAGGTTCTGCACCGTTTCCTTGCCCAGGTAGTGGTCGATGCGGAAGACCTGGTGTTCTTCGAAGTACTGGCCCACGTCGTCGTTGATCTGGCGTGCCGAGGCCAGGTCGTGTCCGAGCGGTTTTTCCAGCACCACGCGCGAGCGTTCGTCGATCAGTTCGGCCCCGTGCAGGTTGGCGCAGATGCCCACGAACAGGCTGGGCGCGGTGGCCAGGTAGTACACCCGGTCGGAGCCGGGCTGCAGATGGGCCCGCAGCTCGGGGAAGTCGCCGGGTTCGGTGGCGTCGATGCAGAGGTAGGTCAGGCGGCGCAGGAAGGTCGCCCAGGTCTGGTCGTTGTAGGCCTTGGGCTCGATGAAAGCCGGCACCTTCTCCTGGATGAAGTGGAGAAAGGCGGCCCGGTCCCAGCCCTGGCGGCCCAGGGCGTGGATGTGGGTCTGCTCGGGCAGGTTGTTGTGCAGGTGCGCCATGTACAGCGCGGGCAGCAGCTTGCGCACGGAAAGGTCGCCGACCCCGCCGAAGATCACCAGGTCCAGCGGGTTGTCGGGCAGGGTGGCAGGGGAATGGGGGGACTGGGTGCGCACGGGTTACCTCTTGGTGGCCGAGTTTAATGTAATTAAGTTACATGACGGGTACATTTTCGATCCGACCGAACGCCAGGCGGTGGCACCGGCTCCGACACGCCTGCCGCCGTGCGCCCGGTGCGGGGCCATGCAAGAGCCGTTCCCGCCCGCTCAGTGCCAGACGGTGCTGTATTCGAGCAGGGTTTCCGTGATCAGGGGACCGCTCGCGGGGGCATCGACCCGGAAGACGGCGAGGCGGCCGTGGCGTTCGCAGGGCTGGCAGAACTTTTCGGCCACCGCGTAGTGGGCGCGGTCGAAGTAGTCGTCGAAGAGCACGGTGGTGCCTGCGTCGGCGCTGATGAGCGAATGCAGGAAGCAGGCGACGCGGAAGCGCCCGTCGATCAGCACCAGATCGGGGTGCAGGCCGCGTGCGCGGGCGGTCTGCCAGGGCAGGGTCGGGTAGCGCCAGAAATCGGCCGCGTGGTCGCGGCTGAGCGGGGTTCCCCAGGGGCCTACCGGACCGAGGTCGCAATGCAGGAGAGAGCGGTCGCAGGGGCTGCCGTCGGTGGCCTGCTGCACGCGCTGCAGCCAGGCCGGGTCGGTCTCGACCGTCACGATGTGGTTCAGGCCCGGTGTCCGGCAGGCCAGGACGGTGCTGCCGCCGCTGCCGAACTCCAGGTAACAGCGGCTCTGGGCCAACGCCGTCTGGAAGCGTGCCAGCCCTTCGGGCTCCATGTGGGGCAGATGGGGGACGGGGATCTCGGTCATGCAAAAGGGGCCAGACGCCAGGAGAGAAGGCCAACGCGGGCAGTGGGGGCGCTTCGAAAGCGGTCCGGTCTATCCACCGCTCCCGGCAGCGCCGTCAGCGCGGTTCGCCGGAACCTCAGGGCGTGCCTGACAGCGGTAGTCGGTGATGGCTTCGCTGTGGCGGAAGGGGTCGGTCAGGTCGTCCGCGTACTGCCCCATCAGCAGCCGCTGGTGCGGCAGCCAGTGCGCACGGAAATAGCGGCTGAAGTGCGCGAGCCGCTCCCCTTTGGGGGTGAGCTGCACGCAGCCGTCGCGGATGTCGATGGTGCCCGAGGCCAGTTGTTCGGTCAGGCGCACGTCCACCAGGCGGTGTTCCTTCACGTATTCCTGTGTGAATACCTGGGCGAAGGCGTCCTGGCGGATGCCGCCCCCGCGCTGCTGCAGTTTTTCCAGGATGTAGAAGGAGAGCGAGCGGTCGATCACCGTGGGCACCGAGATCGCGGCGGCATAGCCGGCGAGCAGCCAGATGACGAACAGCAGCCATTTCTCGAAACCACCCAGGCGCCGGAACAGACTGGTCATCAGGAACAGCGCGGTGGCCGCGGCCGCGATCACGGCGTCGCCCAGGGCGGCGTAAAACACCACGTCGACGCGGAAGAAGCGGATGTGCACCGCGTAGGTGAGCACCAGCAGCGCGACGAACAGCACCGAGGCGGCCAGCGACTGGATCAGTTTCATGTCTTGAACACCAGAAATTTGTTGCCGAGGTAGCTCAGTGTCACCTGCAGGCCGGTGGCGAGCACGAAGCCGAGGCGGTAGTCCCAGCCCTGCCAGTCGGTCCACAGCAGCAGCACCAGGCCATGCAGCAGGGCGATGGCACCGTACAGACCGGAGAAGCGCAGGAACTGGCCCGCCAGCGTGCCCTGGGCCTGCCGGAACACGAAATAGCGGTTGCCCAGGAACGAGGCGCCGATGCCGAACACCGCGCCCAGCATGTTGGCCAGGGCCGCCGACGGCAGGCCCAGCACCTTCAGGCCGATGCTGAGCACCGCATAGTGCACGGTGGTGGCGAGCACCCCGTTGGCCACGAAGCGCAGCAGTTCAGGCGCGATCAGCGTCATCGGCCGGGTGCGTGGGAATGACGGCGGCAACGAAGTCGCGGTAGCCGATGGCGGTGGTGACGGTGCCGCCCCGCACCACGCCGGTGAGCATCAGCGTCATGAGGGCCAGGGCGCCGGTCTGCAGCAGCATCAGCACCAGCAGCCCGAGCGCGACCGAGAACCAGCCCGGCGTGGAGTAGCCGGCCAGCTTGAGCAACACCGCGGCCACGATGCCGGCCAGCGCGGCCCCGGCGATCAGCCCGCAGGCGATGCCCACCCGCACCAGCACGTCTTCGGCGAACACCATCAGGCCCTTGAAACCGTGCAGCACCAGACCCACGAAATTCATCTTGGACTGCCCGGCGTAGCGCGGGCCGCGGTCGAGCGGGCAGGCCCGGGTGCGCAGGCGCGAACCCAGCACCGCACCGGCCACGTGGATCGACAGCTCCTGCATGGCCACCAGGCGCCGCGCGGCGGCGGCCTTGAGCGCCATGAAGTTGCCGAACGCGATCGGCCGGCCGGTCATCAGGCGGAAAAAGCGCTTGTAGATGGCGTAGAAGGCCTTGAAACGCAGGGTTTCGACGCGGCGCTTGCGCTGCGCCACCACCACGTCGACCTCGGCGTCGTCCAGGCCCTGCAGCAGCGCGGGCATGGTGGCGGGCAGGTCTTCGCCGTCGGAATCCATCACGACCACGCGCTGGTGATCTTGCAGCGATTCGCAGGCATGGGCCAGGCCGATGGCGATGGCCCGCTGGTGGCCGACGTTGCGCCGCAGGCGCAGCACCGCCCCCTGCACGCCGGCCGCGCGCAGGCTGTCAATGTCCAGCGGCTGGCGCACGGAACCATCGTCCACGGCGAGCACGAACAGGCCTTGCGGGAACTGGGCGGCCAACTCCTGGAACAGCCGGGCGCTGGCCTCGCGGTCTTCGAAGACCGGCGTGACGACGATCAGGGTACGGTCGGCGGGGATCATCGGGCGAGCAGGGTGCGGAAGTAGTCGATGGTGCGCTGCAGGCCGGGCTCCAGCGCGATGCGGGGCTCCCAGCCCAGATGCTGCCGCGCCAGGCCGATGTCGGGCCGGCGCTGCTGGGGGTCGTCCGAGGGCAGGGGTTTGAACACCAGCTTCGAGGGACCGCCCACCAGGCGCAGCACGGTTTCGGCCAGTTCGCGGATCGTGAACTCGCCCGGGTTGCCGATGTTGACCGGTCCCACGAAGCCCGCGGGGGTGGCCATCATGCGCACGAAGGCCTCGATCAGGTCGTCCACGTAGCAGAAGCTGCGCGTCTGCGAACCGTCGCCGTAGAGGGTGATGTCCTCGCCGCGCAGCGCCTGCACGATGAAGTTGCTCACCACCCGGCCGTCGTTGGGGTGCATGCGCGGCCCGTAGGTGTTGAAGATGCGCACCACCTTGATGTCCACGCCGTGCTGGCGGTGGTAGTCGAAGAACAGGGTTTCGGCGCAGCGCTTGCCCTCGTCGTAGCAGGAGCGGATGCCGATGGGATTAACGTGGCCCCAGTAGCCCTCGACCTGCGGGTGCACCTCGGGGTCGCCGTAGACCTCGCTGGTGGAGGCCTGCAGGATGCGCGCCTTGGTGCGTTTGGCCAGCCCCAGCATGTTGATGGCGCCGTGCACGCTGGTCTTGGTGGTCTGCACCGGGTCGCGCTGGTAGTGGATGGGCGACGCCGGGCAGGCCAGGTTGTAGATCTCGTCGACCTCCACGTACAGCGGGAAGGTGACGTCGTGGCGCATCAGCTCGAAGTGCGGGTGCGCCAGCAGGTGGGTCACGTTGTCGCGGGCACCGCTGTAGAAGTTGTCGGCGCACAACACGTCGTGGCCGTCGGCCAGCAGTCGGTCGCACAGGTGGGAGCCCAGGAAACCGGCGCCGCCGGTGACCAGGATGCGTTGGCGGTTGGCGATGCGGTTCAAGCGGTGGGCTCCGTCAGGCGGGACAGGGAAGGGGTGGCGACGGCCGGGGCTGCGCGCCAGTGTGTGAGCGCCCAGGCCAGGAATGTCACCAGCGCCAGGTTGACCACCAGCAGCGTCCGGGACACGCTGGTGCCCAGGTGCCAGTCGAGGTTGTGCGGGGTCATGAGGTAGACGCCGAACAGCAGCGCCGCGTAGCCGAGCACCACCAGCGCGCCCCCCAGCACAGGGCGCTGCTGCCGGCCGAACCAGGCCAGCGCCAGTGCCGCCATCAGGAACGGCGCGCTGTGGCGGAGGAACTGGGCCAGGATCAGGGGGGCCGAAGTCCCGTCCCGCAGCCGCTCCAGTGCCTGCTGCAGCGGACTCCGGACGAACAGGTCGTTGCCGATCCGGGCTTGCCAGACGTGCAGCTTCCACAGCAGCAGGTAGACCAGGAAACCGGCGGCGCAGGCCGCGAGCACGCGTCGCCAGCGCGGGCCGGTGAAGGCCATCAGCGCCACCAGGCCTGCTGCGGGCAGGCCTTCGTTCTTGGTCAGCGTCAGGGCGGCGATCAGGAGCGCCAGCAGCCAAGTGAACACCGGCCGTTGGGCCGGGGGCACATCCGGCGTTTGCAAATGGGCCGCCACCGCGAGCGCGGCGCCGAAATACAGCCCGGTCAGCGCGTCGACGTAGCCATTGATCAGCAAGGGGCCGGCGAGTGCCAGCACCGCCGTGAACCACAGGCCCCAGGCCAGGGCATTCCTGAGCAGCAGCCCCATGAGCAGCAGCACCGGTGCGGTGGTGGCGAAGATGGCCAGCTTCGGAAAGATTTCGTTCCAGTGCCGCAGCCCGCGCGCGAACGAAGCGGCCATCGCCGGCACCAGAACCGGGTAGTCGTTGTGGCTCCAGGCGGCGTAGTTGTCCAGGGGCGCGGTCGCGGAGCCATCGAGAAAGATGCGTTTGGCGTGGAAGAACCAGATCGATCGCGCGTCCCAGTCGACGACGGGGTGTCCCAGCAGCAAGATCCCGAAAGCGGGCAATACCAGCAGCAAAGGCCAGAGGGTGTGGGCATGGCGGGCGGCGTAGCCCAGGGCAACCAGCCACAGCGCGGCGGGGATCAGCGGATTGAGAAACGCGCCGACGTGCCACGCCGCCAGATTGATCAGCGGGATCGCCAGGAGCAAGGCCGCCAACCAGAAACCCCCGCGCCGGATTTCAGCGCGGGCATTCATACAGCGCCACATTCTGTTGTTGATCGATCAGGCGGCAATTCGCCGGTGAATGGGTATCGGGCGCCAATAGCCAGGGGGAATGGCGGGCAATTCTGAAGGAATAAAGAAATTCGGTGGCGCGCTGAAAAATCAGGGGATGTTCGACAAATGCCTGATCAAGGCGATAGGCCGGTGCCGGGTGCCGCTGAGCCAGGGCCTTCATGGCCCGGACCTCGCGGGGCACGGCGTGTTCGCCGGCATCGGGCGCCAGCGATGAGGCGAAAACATCGGCCTGCCAAGGCTGTTGCCGCACCCAATATGCCCAGTAAATGCCCATGGCCACCCAAATGATGACGACGCCGGCGATTCGGCGTCGATGGCCATGAGGAGACGGCTTCCTCATTGCGATTTCACCCTCGAATTCAATGCATCGAATGGGGGGCGAGTTTACCGTCCGATGGGGGATTGGCGGCCGCTGGCGAGCGGAAAAAAATCGGGTCAGCGCGGTGTGGGCGGGGCGGTCCGGGCTTGTGCCAGCAATTGCGCGGGGGTGCCTTCCCAGAGCATGAAAAAACCTTCGCTGCGGTGTGTCTGCACCCAGGTCTGCCAGGGGGTGTTCACCAGGGCGGGATCGGCCATGGCGGTGGCGAGGTCGTTCTGTTCGATGCCGATGCTCAGGGAGCCGCCACGATCTTCGCCGGGCGATGGCCGGGCCTGGCGGATCTGGGCCTGTACGCGGCGCAGCTCGGCCTGGGTCTCGGGTGGCAGGCTGTAGATCAGCCAGCGGCGGCCCCGTGGGGCGGGGTCGAGCCCCTGCAGCCCGCCGGTGGGAGGGCCGGCGCGCAGCGGCAGGCGAGCGTCGACCGGGTCAAAGCTGCCTGCCTTGCGGGGCGTGAGCTTGAGCAACAGCCAGGGATGGGCCTGGGGGGGCGGTGCCATGCGCACATCGAGTTGCACCGCAATGCCGAATTCGGCCGGGTCTGCGTCCAGCAACTGTTTCGAGAGACGGGCCAGCCGCGGCAGCGAGCGCAGGGGGATGCCGCTGCAGCCGGCCATGAGGGCGGCCGAAGAGAGGCCCAGCAGCAGGGTGCGGCGTGCGGAAGAGGTTGTTGGCATGTGGATCCTGTCTTGCAAGAAAATTTTTATTTAAAACAATAATATATTATTGTATTTTCAATATTCATGTTTTCTTCAGGAGCCGCCATGCCTCCCTCACTCGCTTCTTCGTCTCGAACCCCGGTCGCGGCCGCTTTTCGGCCGGCCCTGCGCGTGCGCCGCATCAGCCACGGGATGGTGTGGGCATGCCGGGCGTTGCTGGTGTTGCTGCCGGTCGCTTTTGCCGCTTACTGGGTGGTGGCCAGCGATGCGCAGTTGCTGGCGTTGAGCCAGCTACCGGCGCAGGTGATTCCCTCGGTGGCTTCTCTGGCACCGTGGCAGCGGCTGGTCGGGGGCGTGGTCATGGCCGTGCCACTGGGGTTGCTGCTGGTGGGGGTGTGGCACGCGCAGCGCTGCTTCGCGCGTTTTGCGCAGGGGCAGGTGTTCACGGCCGAGGCCACGGCCCGTCTGCGCCGCTTTGCCGGCTGGGTGGCCGCAGCGGCCCTGGGGGCTTTGCTGGCAGGTGTGGTGGCCTCGGTCGTGCTGACGTGGAACAACCCGCTGGGCCAGCGGCATCTGGCCATCGGCATCGGCTCTGACCACGTGTTCACGCTGTTCTTTGCCGGGCTGGTGTGGCTGATGGCCGCCGTGATCGGTGAGGGCCAGGCGCTGGCCGAAGAGAACCAGGGCTTTGTCTGAGCATGCCCATCGTCGTCCAACTGGATGTCATGCTCGCGCGGCGCAAGGTCAAGTCGCGCGAGCTGGCGGAGCATGTCGGTATTACCGAAGCCAACCTGTCGCTGCTCAAGCAGGGCAAGGTCAAGGGCGTGCGGTTCGAGACCCTGTCGAGCATCTGCGACTACCTGCAATGCCAGCCAGGCGACCTGCTGGTGTACGAGCCGTCGGAGCGTGAAGAGGCGGCCCCCGGCGCCGGCTGAGCTGTACCGTGCGGTGCCGTGGCCGCGATGTTCAGGTACCGCAGAACGTCTGGTAGCCGGCCTGCTGTTCGGGGCGGGCCGGTCGCGCGTACAAGGCGTCGGCCGCGGATTCGTCCCAAGGATGGGTGACCGCGGCGAGCAGTTGTTCAAAGGGCTGCAGGTCCTGCGCATCGGTGGCCGCCTGGAGCGCGGCTTCGACCAGGTGGTTGCGCGGAATGTGGATCGGGTTGTGGCGGTCCATGCGGTCGGCGACGGCGTCGTCCGCCGTGTCCTGCTGCTGCAGGCGCGTGCGCCAGTGCGCCAGCCAGACCGTGAGGTCGTCGGCGCCGGCCGGGCCGAACAGCGCCTGCAGCGCGCCGGGCTGGCCGCGCAGGGTATCGGACAGCCGGCGCCAGCCGAGCGTGAAGTCGACCCGGTGGCGCTGCAGCAGGCCGAGGTAGTCGGTGGCCAGGGCGTGATCGTCGCGGTCACGGTCGTCGGCGCCGGCCTCCAGCCCGAGCTTGGCGCGGTGCACCGCCAGCCAGTGCACATCGAAGCGCGTGCCGAAGGTGTCGAGCGCTTCGGTCAACTGCGCCACGGCGGCATCGGTGTCGCCCGGCAGCAGCGGCAGCAGGGCCTCGGCCAGGCGGGCCAGGTTCCAGTGCGCGATGCCCGGCTGGTTGCCGAAGGCGTAGCGGCCGTGGTGGTCGATGGAGCTGAACACGGTGGCCGGGTCGTAGGCTTCGAGGAAGGCGCAGGGCCCGTAATCGATGGTTTCGCCCGAGACCGTGGTGTTGTCGGTGTTCATCACGCCGTGGATGAAGCCCACGCCCATCCACTGCGCCACCAGCCGCGCTTGCCGGTCGATCACCGCGAGCAGCAGTTGAAGGTCGCGGTCGCTGCGGCCGGCCAGCGCCGGGTCGTGGCGGGCGATGGTGTGGTCGGCCAGGCGGCGCAGCTTGTCGGTGTCCTGGCGCGCGGCGAAGAACTGGAAGGTGCCCACGCGGATGTGGCTGGCGGCCACGCGGGTGAGCACGGCGCCGGGCAGCGCGCGGTCGCGGCGGATGGTCTCGCCCGTGGCCACGGCCGCCAGTGTGCGGGTGGTGGGCAGGCCGAGCGCGTGCATGGCCTCGCTGATCACGTATTCGCGCAGCACGGGGCCCACGGCGGCCTTGCCGTCACCGCCGCGCGAAAACGGCGTGCGGCCCGAGCCTTTGAGCGCGATGTCGCGGCGTTGGCCCTGGCGGTCGATCACCTCGCCCAGCAGCAGGGCGCGGCCATCGCCAAGCTGGGGCGAAAAACCGCCGAACTGGTGGCCGGCGTAGGCCTGGGCCAGCGGTTGCGCGCCGTCGGGCACCTGGTTGCCAGCGAACACGGCCAAGCCTGTGTCCGAGGCCAGGGCTTGCGCGTCCAGTCCCAACTCGTCGGCCAGCGCGTGGTTCAGCCGCAGCCAGCGTGGCGCGGGCACGGCAGCCGGTTGCCAGGGGGCGAAAAGCCCGTCCAGCTCGCGGGCGTAGCGGTTGTCGAAGGCGAAGAGCGGCGGGGTCGTGGTCACGGCGGGCAGACAAAGCAGGAGGCGGTGGGCCTGTCAGTGTGCCGGTTTTGCGGCAGCCCCGTCGCCGTCGCGGGCAAGCGCCGGGTGGGGGCAAGGCGCGGTCGGCCGGATGCGGAACAATGGCGGGTTTTGTGCGGCCTTGCCGGCCGCTCCCATCGCTGCCCATGAACCTCTTTGCCGCATGAGCCACGCCGTCGCCCGTTTGCGTGCCGCCCGCCTGGCCGCCAGTTCCAAACCCTTCGTGGCCCGTGGCGGCGCCGGTGGGCGCTGCGGTGGCTGCCGCCTGCCGCACGCCTGGTGCGTGTGCGACCTGCAGCCGCGGGCGGCCGCGCGGGCCGGGGTGTGTCTGCTCATGGGCGACATCGAAATGCTCAAGCCCAGCAACACCGGCTGGCTGATCGCCGACGTGGTGCCCGACACCTGGGCCTTTGCCTGGCAACGCACCCAGGTCGATCCCGCGCTGCTGGCCCTGCTGGTCGACCCGCAGTGGCAGCCCTACGTGGTGTTTCCCGGCGAGTTTGTCGAACCGGCGCGGGTGGTCGCTTCCGTGCCGGTTCAGGCACCCGGAGGCCGTCGTCCGCTGTTCGTTCTGCTCGACGGCACCTGGTCGGAAGCGCGCAAGATGTTCCGCAAGAGCCCCTACCTCGATGGCCTGCCGGTGCTCAGCCTGCAGCCAGGCCAGCTCTCGCGCTACCGCCTGCGGCGCTCGGCGCGGGAAGACCATTTCTGCACCGCCGAAGTGGCGGCCCTGTGTCTCGAACTGGCGGGCGAGGGCGCTGCGGCCGAGCTGCTCGACGCCTGGTTCGACGTCTTCAGCCACCACTACCTGAGCGCCCGGCGCAACCTCCGGCTGGCGCGCGATACCTCCGCGCACGCGCGGCTGGCCGCGCTCACCGGGCGGGTGCCCGTGGCGGAGGCTGGCGAAGCGGAGGGGACCGGCCCGGCGCCCCCGGCCTGACGCCCGGGATGTCGGTGAACCGCAGGGAGGATGCCGGTCAGAGGTCGTAGTCGACCGAGGTCTCGGGCAGCACGCTCAGGTCCAGCGGACGCACGGCACCCATCCACAGCGCGCGGTCACGGTGATCGATCAGGTCCTGCCCGGTGATCGGGTGGATGAACACCACCAGCCCGCGGCGGTTGAGCGCCAGCCAGGGAATCACCTCGCCGAACAGCGCGGCCTTGAACGCGAGCTGGCAGCTCCAGTCCGGGTGCGGGCCCACCGGCTTTTCATGCACCCGCCCCATCTTCAGCGGGAAACGCGCCGCAGCCGCTTCGCACAGCGCCCGGGCCTGGGCAAGCGTCTCGGCGTTGAAATAGACGTGGGCGTGGTAGCCGTGGATGGTGGGCAGGGTGTCCGGGGTGGAGGGCGTGCTCATGGCTGCATGTTCCCACAGGCCCACCCGCTGTGCCAGCGACGGGTTTTCATCCAGCGCGGGGGCGCAGGCGCACGCCGTGGGTCAACGCCCCTTGCGACCAGACGCGCAGGCGGTCGATGTTGGGGTGCTTGCCTGGGTGCGCCAGCGCGTCGGCGGTGTGCTCGGCGTACCACTGCAGGCCCCGTGCCGCGGCCTCGGGCGTGATGGCACCGCCGTGCTGGGCCGCCAGCGCGTGGTACACCGCCAGCGATCCGGCCTGGCCGGGCTTGTTCTCGATGGTGGCGACCACCGTGCCCTCGGGGCTGAGCAGGTCGAGTGCCGCCAGGTGGTCGACGGCGGGCAGGGACTGGAGGCGTTCGGCAAAATTCATGCGCCGATTGTCGCCCGCAGAGGGCGGCAGCCACCACACTGCGGGCACGCGGATCGCCCTGTCCAGGCGGCCGCGCCTGGGCGGTGGGGCTACAGTGCCACCCATGCCCACACCCTTTGCCGACTCCATTGGCACCCCGGGCCAGCCCTGGGGGCCGGCCGAGATCGCCCGCTGGCGTGCGCGCCAGGTGCGCCAGCGCAGCCATGCCGACGATGTGCTCGCGCCGCTGGCGCGGCTGCCTGCGCCGTTCGACGCGTTCCGCTACGGTGAGCTGGTGGTGGGCGACGACCGGTACCCGCTGATGGCCGTGCGCGTCGGCACCTGGCAACCCGGTTTGCCGGGCGTGCTGGTCACTGGTGGCGTGCACGGCTACGAAACCAGCGGGGTGCGCGGCGCGCTGCATGTCCTCGACCACCAGGCCGAGGCCTGGGCCGGCCGCGTCAACCTGCTGGTGGTGCCCTGCGTCAGCCCCTGGGGCTACGAACGCATCCAGCGCTGGAATGCCGACGCGGTGGACCCCAACCGCGCCTTCCGCGAACCCAGCCCGGCGCCGGAAGCGGCCGCGCTGATGCGGCTGGTGGCACCGTGGCGTGGGCAGTTCAGCGCCCACATCGACCTGCACGAAACCACCGACACCGACGAGAGCGAATTCCGCCCGGCCCTGGCCGCCCGCGATGGCCAGCCCTTTGTGCCCGGCAGCATCCCTGACGGGTTCTACCTGGTGGACGATGCCGCGAACCCGCAGCCGGCCTTTCAGCAGGCGATCATCGAGGCGGTGGCACAGGTGACGCACATCGCCCCTGCGGACGCGCGCGGCGAAATCATCGGCTCACCGGCGGTGGCGCCCGGCGTCATCCGCTACCCGTTCACGGCCCTGGGGCTGTGCGCGGGCCTGACCGGCGCCCGCTACGCCACCACCACCGAGGTCTACCCCGACAGCCCCCGGACCACGCCCGAACAATGCGTGGCCGCGCAGGCGGCGGCGGTGCAGGCGGTGCTGGGCTTTGTGGTCGCGGATCGTCTGCGCCAGCCGGGCGAGGCCGCTGGCGCAGCCCAGGCGCCTACTTAGCGGCGGTGGTGGCCGCCGGGGGCGGTGTCGTGGCCGAGGTTGTTTCCGCCACAGGCAGCGGGTAGAAGGGCTGCAGCAGCACCGCAGCGCCAACGCGGGCCTGTTCCTCGGTGCCCACCGGTCGCTCGAAATCCACCAGGCCCCGTGCCACCGCGCTGGACTGCTTCTTCCAGAGCACTTCACGCCGGGTCAGGTCGATCAGCGCCACCATGTTGCCGACGGCGTCTTCGTTGGTGCTCCAGGAGGCAAAGGCGCCGCCCGTGAGGCCAAGGGTCAGGGTAGAGGTCAGGGCCACCATGCTGATGCTGCGGCCCATGGACACGTCTTGCTCCTGGATGTCCACGACCCACAGGTACGGGGCGCCGAATTGCCGGGCCAGCGCGCTTGCCTCTTCCGGGGTGATGTCCAGCGCCATCGCCTTCACCTCGGTGTCGGCAGCAACATCGCGCGTGGGGGCCAGCGCGCGCAGCTTTTTCAGCAGTCCCAGCGTGGTGGTTTCCTGATCGGCCGGTAGGGCGGTCCCCGTGTTTTTGAGCGGGTAGCTGGTGATGGGCTTCTGTTCACCGCCCGGCTTGTCGACCTGGGTGAGGGTCTGCAGGTAGTCCGGCTCCAGGACGGAGCAGACGAACGGGGTTTGGGTCGAGACCACCTTCACCCCCTTTTCGGTCAACGTCTTCGAGACGGCCTGGGCCAAGCGGGTGGCGCCGGCTTCGCTCAAGGCGGGGTAGACGTGGCTGGTGCCCACTTCCAGGCGGTACAGACAGGTTTCGACCAGCAGGGCCGCCCCGGCCTGGGCCACCTGTTGCTGGGTCTGGTCGTAGTGGTTTCGCGCTTGGGGTGTCAGTGTGGGCGCCGCAGCGCACCCGGCAAGCACCATCCACACGCCGGCAGCACCGGCTGCCATGGCCAACCGGCCGGCATCTTTCATCATCATGTTCATCACTCCCTGGGTTTCAAGACTGCGCCAGCGGGTGGTACAACCCTGCGCCCTGCAAGGGTAATCGGCCGAGGAGCCAGCGGGCGATGGAGCCGGTCGGTTTGGTGAAAAAGTTGACGATATGCGTGTGAGATGGCGCCGGAGGGTTTGCTTGAGGCTGCGCTACAGTGCCCCGATGCCTGCTCGCGAACCTTCGCCCATGCTTGCGCTGTCGCCGCGACAGCCGCAGGTTCTGCTCACCGGCTTCGCCCCCTTCGCTGGCGCCTCTATCAACCCGAGCTGGCAGGTGGTGCTCGCTTTGCACGGTCGGCAGGTGGCCGGGCACCGGGTCGTCGCGGCGCAGTTGCCCACGGTGTTTGGCGAGGCTGTGCAGGTGCTTGAAGGATTGTTGCAGCGCCACCAGCCGGCGCTGGTGATTGCTGTGGGTCAGGCTGGCGGCCGAGCCGCGCTGTCGCTGGAGCGTGTGGCCATCAACGTGGACGATGCGCCCATTGCCGACAACGCGGGCGCCCGGCCGGTGGACCGGCCCGTGGTGCCGGGGGCGCCAGCGGCCTACTTCAGCGGGCTGCCGATCAAGGCCATGCTGACCGCGCTGCAACAGGCGGGGCTGCCGGCCGAGGTGTCGCAGACGGCCGGCACCTTTGTCTGCAACCACGTGTTCTTCGGGCTCATGCACGCGCTGGCCAGCACGCCGGCGCTGCGCCACACCCCGGGTGGGTTTATTCACGTGCCCTGGTTGCCGCAACAGGGCGCGCCCCACATGGCGCTGGACGACATGGTGCGTGGCCTGCGCATCGCGGTGCGTTGTGCGCTCACGGTCCCGGACGGTGCGCCGCCCGGGCTGGCCGCTGGCGCCACGCATTGATGCTACGCACTGATGCCCCGCATTGATGTCCCGTTCTGTGCGAATGCTGCGGGGCCATTCGCCCCGGGGTTGAAAGGTTTCTGAAGCCGGCCGTGTCAGCGCTGTCTGACACGGCGTTGCGCTGCTGGCCGATACGCCGCACGGGCCGGGTTTTCTACAGTGAAGTCACTGCCGCTGAGGCAGACCTTCAACGAACCGAAAGCCCAGGAGAACACCATGAAAACGCTGCAACCTTCCCGCCTCGTCATGGCCGCCACCCTCGCCGTGGCCGCTGTGGTCACCACCGCCGGCTGCGCGGTCGCCCGCGATCAGCAGACCGTGGGGGCCTACATCGACGACGCCACGCTCACCACCCGCGTGAAAGCCAAGTTCGCCGAAGACCCGACGGTGAGCGCTTTGGCCATCAAGGTCGAAACGCTCAACGGCGTGGTGCAACTGGCTGGTTTTGCCAAGAGCGGCGGCGAACGCGCCCGCGCCGAAGACGTGGCCCGCACGATCCACGGGGTCAAGGATGTCAAGAACGACATCATTCTGCAGAACTGAGGCCGCGCACCGCCGCCGGCCTGGGCTCCGCCCGGCGCTGCATGCGCCCGGTGGGGCCGGGCCGGTGCATCGCGCTGTCAGACAAGTCCTACAGGCGCTGCCGGCTTCCGCACCTAGAATGGGCGCGCCCCCGAATCCGCCGGTTGCCCAGGCGATGTCGGTGGGCGATCCGAGCCCAGCGATGCCGAAACTCAAAACCTTTCTTGTCGAGGACAGTGCGGTGATCCGCGCCAACCTCGTTGCTGCCCTGGAAGACCTGGCGCCGGTCGAGGTGGTGGGCCACGCGGAATCGGCGGCCGAGGCCCAGGAGCGGCTTGAAGCGCTGGTGAACGAAGGCCGGTGCGATCTGGTGATCGTCGACATCTTCCTGCGCGGCGGCTCCGGGCTCGACGTGCTGCGCCATGTGTCCCGGCACGACTGGCCGATCCGGCCCGTGGTGCTGACCAACTACGCCACACCCGACATCCGTGCCGAGTGCCTGGCGCTGGGCGCCGATCAGGTGTTCGACAAGTCGCGCGACATCGACGCGCTGGTCGACTACTGCAACGACATGGCCACCGACTGAGCCGGTGGTGGTGACCCAGCACTTGCCGATGGCCGCGCGACCGCTGCGGCCACCGCCGCCCCGGTCACTGGATCAGGCCGTTCTTGAGCGCGTAGTAGGTCAGGTCGCTGTTGGAGCCGAGCGCCAGCTTTTCCAGCACGCGCGACCGGTAGGTGCTTACCGTCTTGACGCTGAGGAACATCTGTTCGGCGATGTGGCCGACGGTCTCGCCCTTGGCCAGGCGCAGGAACACCTGCAGTTCACGCTCGCTCAGGCTTTCGTGCGGCAGCTTCTCGGCGTTGCCCAGCACCCCGTCGGCCAGCAGCTCGGCCACCTGGGGCGTTATGTAACGCCGCCCGCGGGCCACGGTGCGGATGGCGGTGACGATCTCCGACGGATCGCACTCCTTGTTGAGGTAGCCGCTGGCGCCCTGGCGCAGCAGCGTGGTGGCGTAGTGCGTCTCGGGGAAACCGCTGAGGATGAGCACCGGCAGATCGGGGCAGCGCACGCGGATGGCGGCCAGCGCGTCCACGCCGCTCTGGTCCGGCATGGACAGGTCCATCACCAGCACGTCGACGTCGCCGCTGCGGGCGATCTCGAGCGCGTCCTTGCCGTTGGCGCCTTCGGCGGCCACGCGCAAATCCACGTGCTCGGTGATGAACTGGCTCAGGCCGGTGCGAACGATGGTGTGGTCGTCAACGATGCCGATGCGGATCATGGGGTGCGGGTGCGTGAACGGATCGATTCAGTATAAGGGGGGTGCATGGCGTTGAATCTGGAGCGTTTGACCAAGTGGGTGTCGGGCCGTTTCATCGGCCCGGTGGCCGTGTCGCTGGCCGTGATGGTGCTGGTGATCAGCGAAGCGGGCTTCTACCGCCTCCAGGACATCAGCGACAACCGCGAATCCAGCATCGGCACCCAGATGGTGGTCGACGGCCTGCGCCGCACCCTGCTGTCCATGGAGAGCGCCAGCCGCGGCTACATGCTCACTGGCCGGCCCGACTATCTCAAGCCTTACCACGAGCAGGAGCGGTCGCTGCTGCAGATGATGGGCAACGCCGAGCACCTGGCCGCCGAGGTGCCCGAGCAGCGCGACACGCTGCTGCAACTGGTGGAACTGGCCCGCCGCAAACATTCGGAAATGCAGACCGTGCTGCAGCGCTTCGACGCGGGCGACCGCGATGGCGCGATCGAACTCACGCTCACCGACCTCGGGCGCGAGATGATGGCCCAGCTCAACGACCTGACCGACCAGATCATCCGGCAGGAAGCGGCCCGCTCGGTCGCCTACAACCACAGCCGCAGCTCCGTGCTGCTGTGGAGCCGCGCCGGCATCTGGCTGCTGGTGCTGCTGTGCATCGGGGGTGCGGTGGCGCTCATGCACCTGAGCCGCCACCGCGAACGTGAGCGCCGCGTCTACATGCTGCAACTGCACGCCGAACGCGACCGGCTGGACGAAGAGGTCAGCCGCCGCACCGAAGAAACCATCGAGCTGGCGCGCCACATGGAGCGCGTGCGCGAAGACGAGCGCGCCCGCCTGGCGCGCGAACTGCACGACGAACTGGGGGGGCTGCTCACCGCGGCCAAGCTCGACCTGGCGCGCATCCGCAAGCGCATCCAGGACGAGACCGGCACCAAGCAGCAACTCGTCGAACACCTGCGCGAATCGCTCGACGCCGGCATCGCGCTCAAGCGGCGCATCATCGAGGACCTGCGCCCTTCGTCGCTGTCGAACCTGGGGCTCAAACGCACGCTGCAGATCCAGTGCGCCGAGTTTGCGCAGCGTGCCGAAGTGGCCGTCGACGTCCAGCTTGACGATGTGGTGCTGTCTCCCGAACGTTCGCTCGCCGTGTACCGCCTGGTGCAGGAGGCGCTCACCAACGTGGCCAAGTACGCGCAAGCCCGCCAGGTGCGCGTGGTGCTGCAGCGCGAGGGCGAGCAGGTGACGGTGACGGTGGAAGACGACGGCCAGGGGTTCGACCCCTCGACCGTGGCCGGGCGGGGCGGGCACGGCCTGCAGGGCATGCGCTTTCGCATCCGCGCCAGCGGCGGCGACGTGGGCATCCGCTCCGCGCCCGGGCGCGGCACCACCGTGCACGCCGTGCTGCCCCTTTGACGCGCACACTGCCTGCCACGGCGCTGCGCCTGTAGGGGCCGTCCTACATGCGGTGGCGGCGCTGTCGGATGCCGCCGCGCCGGGGGCCTGCCTACCATGAACCCATGTCAGGCCAGGGCCTCGCGGCCCGCTTCAGAGGAGCATCCCATGACCCCCAGAATCGCCCCCCTCATTGCCGCCCTGGTGGTGGCCGCGCCGATGGCTTCCGCACTGGCCGCCGGCGACCGGGCCGGTATCGATGCACGTTACCAGCGCGAACGGCAGGCCTGCGCCAGCGTGGCCGACCCCGACAGCCGCCACGCCTGTCTGCGCGACGCCGGCGCCGCCCGCCAGGAAGCCTTGCGCGGCACCCTGACCGGCCAGGAAGGCGACGCCGCCCAGTGGCAACGCAACGCGCTGCTGCGCTGCACCGTGCACAAGGATGTGATCGACCGCGCCCTGTGCGAGCGCATGGCCCAGGGTGAAGGGCAGGCCAGTGGCAGCGTCGAAGGTGGCGGCGTGATTCGCGAGATCGAAGTCGAAATCGACCCCGACCCCACAACCCCGCGCTGAGTGGCCTGCGCCGCCCCGCATTCCTTCAACCCCTTTTCACCCCGAGGAGACTTCCATGACCTGGACACTGTTGGCAATGTCCCTCATCGCCCTCATGGCCGCAGGCTTTGCCGCCTGGCTGTTCGGTGTGCTGACCGACCTGTTCGACTGGATGGAATGAGGCGCGCCCGCAGGTTGCGCCGCCGCTCCCTCACAACCAGAGCTGCCCTGGCGCGGGGTCTGTCTGGATGGTGAATTCGGGCGTGCCGCCCAGCACGAAAGCGCCCAGCACCAGACTCAGCAACGCCATGAAGATGCTGGCCCAGAACGCGGTCCAGAAACCGTCGAGGTGAAAACCGTTCACCAGCTTGGCCACCAGCATCAGCACCAGCGCGTTGATCACCAGCAGGAACAGCCCGAAGGTGATCAGCGTCAGCGGCAGCGTGAGCAGCACCAGCAGCGGCCGCACCACCGCATTGGCCAGCCCCAGCAGCAGGGCCGCCACCACCAGCGCACCCGTGCTGCCGAAACGCAGCCCCTTGAACACATGGCTGGCCACCCACAGCGCGAAAGCGGTGATGGCCCAGTGGAGGAGGAAGGGGGTGAGGTTGGCGAGCATGGTGCGACAGATGGATGGTGGCAAGCGTGTTCGCCAGCACTTGGCGAACGGAACAGAGTGAATCTACCCTTGAAACCGCCACGCCGCTGCGGATACGGCCAGCGGCTGGCTATACTCCGCCAAAAAATGCCCGGGGGAGGGTCAAGAAGGCACGACCCGCGAGCATTTGCCGGGCCGTTGACTCGCCATCATGGTCTCCCTCTTCCTGCCGCAGGATTGCATCAAGGAGGTTCCATGACACCGTATCTTTCTTCCCAGGTTCGCCGACGTTGGCTCGGTGGCCTTTCCTTTTGCCTGCTCCTGCTCACCGGGACGGCCTGTTCCGGAACCCCCAACGCCAAGGACGCCATGAATACCAACACCACGTCCTCTCTCGTCCAGGCCTGGCATATCCAGCTCCGCCCTGCCGGTGACGCACAGGTGCGGCTGAGTTTCCGCCCGTTGGTGTCCAGTGCGAAGAAGTACGTGGGCGCGGACTACCGCAGCGATGGCAAAACCCTCTGGGTCACGATCAAGAGCTGTCTGGTGAACGCGCATTGCACCGCCATGAGCCCGGCGCAGCCGGTGCCAGGCTCGCCCGACCGCTTTACCTACGGCGTGGTACTGCCCTACCAAGGCGAGACCGTGATGATCCAGGGGCAGGGTGATGTGCTGGAAGTGGTACCGCTTTCGCGCTGAACGTCATTGTTGATAGCCGTTTCGAGGGGAGGTCGGAACCATGTCAGAAGACGTCATCCTGGGCGTTCATAGCAACGTTCGTAAAGGGCAGATGGATCCCGAAACTGGTGATCCCTATGGCTTTGACGCTGGGCATGCCTGGATCTCTGTCACCCGCGACGGCAAAACCACCCGCTACGGTCTCTGGCCCGATGCACATCCCAACGTGGAAGACAACGGAGACGGTAGCGATATCCGGACCGGGATGGAGGATGGCGATACGCCGGCCGCGAGCCGCTACTACCGGCTAACCCCGGAGCAGGTGGCCAAACTCGACAGCCTGCTCAAGGCCAACGAAACCTGGGGTTACACCCACAACTGTTCTTCTTGGGCACGCACCAGCCCGGAAAGCCCGGTCGCACCGGCGAAGCGCAGCAGCATCCGCTTCGCGCAGGTCCACGATTACGTGCTCAGAGAAGAGGTGATGGACGCACGCGCCGCGCCCTCACGCTTGCCACACCCCGAACCCGGCCGAGCGCAGATCGATGCCGATCTCGATTTCGCGCTGCTGCGCCGCCTCATAGCTCATCGGGTTGAAGCCCTCGTACAGGTCGGGCAGCAGCCGCAGGCCGTACTTCATGGCGTAGGCGTTGGCCTGGATGCCCGCCTTGTGCTTGTCAAAGCGCACATCCGGGTCGAGCCCCGTCATGCCCACGTACACACACGGCTTGCCCTCGACATAACCCGGATTGCACTGGCGGAACCTGCGTTCCTGCAGCACGTCCGGGTGCAGCTCGATGACGTAAACGTGGTGGTGGGGGCGGCGAGGCATGGGCGCAGGGGCTGGTGCTGGTGCTGGTGCTGGTGCTGGTGCTGGTGCTGGTGCGTCAGGGGGGCGCAGAGCGCATCGACAGCGTCGCTCTGCAGCGCGGGGAATGCACGCAACCCCAGAATGCCGAGCCGCCGTTCTTCGGCGTGCGTTCCACCATCTTCACGCCGCAGCTCGCGCAGGTCGGGCGCCGGTAGTCACCTTCCGTGGCCACCGCCAGCAGCGCGGCCTGCTGCTCGGGCGTGCGGCTGAGGATCATGCGCCGCATCCAGCTTCGCCAACTGGTTGAGCGCCTCGCCGATCACCTCGAACTTGCGCTCCACCGCCGCTTGCACCAGCTCGTTGCCGACATAGCCCTTCACGTCCAGACCCGCCGTGAACGACTGGATCGCCTGCGCCGCCTCGCGCACATCCCACAGGAAGACTCGCGGGTCACGCTGCATACACGGGCTCGCGATGGCGGTTGATGCTGGCGAGCACGTAGGGGTTACGCACCGCGCCGGGTTCCACCAGGTCCACACCCCGGCCCAGCAACTGCTCCAGCTCGGCCTTGGCGCCGTAGAAGCTGCGCAGGTCCGGCCGGGCGTCGGCCGCGAACTCGACCAGAAAGTCCGCGTCGCTGGTCTCGGCCACAAAGTCATCGCCCCGCGCGGCCGAGCCAAACACCTCCAGCCGGCGAATGCCGTAGCGCTGGCAGATGGCCGCGATAGACGCGCGGTGTTGGGCAATGGCGGGGTGCATGGGCGCGAGTGTACCGACGCAAACGCAAGGGCACGTCAGCAAAGGGCTGGAGTTCCCGGTGGTGGCGCTGGTCGGCGCCGGGCGCATGCCCGCCGAGGGCGGGTCAGACCACGGGGTTGCTGATGGTTCCGCGCTTCCAGCCTTGGGTCGGCAACTTCAGGCCCTGTGCGGCCAGTTGCTTGCGTGCATGCGCAGCTGCTTGCTTGAGCGCTGCATCGATGCGCGCCTGCTCATTTGTGGCCTGGGATGCTTGCTTGGATTTCATGGGGCGATGGACCGAAGCAGAAGCCATTTTTCAGAGTCTTTCACAGAGGTGCGGCGCGGTGTTCCGGACGCAATGGTTTCCAGGCGACCGCTCGCATTATCCAGCACCGACCAGCGATCAGAAAGCGGCAAATACAGCTCGAACAGGTTGCTCAGGCTGCGTCGGAAGCGGCGGTGAATGTCGTCAGTCGGAATGTTGTGCCCGCCTTGCTTCACGCGAAGTGCCACCCGTTGCACCGCCAGATCGGAGGTGGGCAGCGTCACGTAAAACAAGACCACCTGATAGTCGGTGGCCTTGCAGTCGCGCAGGAACTTCGCGAAGCTGCGGCTCGACAGCGTGCTCTCGAACGCGAAGCTGCTGCCCGATTGCGCCAGCTCGTGCAAACGCCGCAGCATGATGCGCCCCGCCTCGAACGACACCGTCTCAGGCGCATACGCCGACAGCCCCACCGCGATCTGGTCGGCGTTCACGAACTCCAACACGCCCAGGGCGCCCTTGAGCAAAAACGGCGCAGCGGTCGACTTGCCGGCACCGTTCGGGCCGGCAATGACCACCACGGTCGGCTTCTTGGGTGGGTTGGACGGGTTCATGTCGATGACACCTTTGCTGCCATTCATGACCAGGCGGCCCGTGGCGACTGCAGCGCCTGTGCCCAAGCCGCCAAGTGCTTCCAGAGCGTCTTGGGCGGCGTGTGGGTGCGTTCGGCCGCTTCCGCCACACCGGCCACGATCAGTGGCAAAGGTGCTTCGTCCAGCAGCGTCGCCACCTGCGGCACCAGCGCCGGGGGCAGGTCACCGGCCACCAGCGCATCGGCCAGCGCGCCCGGCGACAGCGCCTGCCTGTAGCTCACGCTGGCCGTCTGGCTCAGCAAGGCCAGCGCGTGCACTTGGGGCGTCTTTTGCTGCGCGGCCAGATCCATGCCCAGCAGGTTCAGCAGCGCCAACAGCTTGGCCGCGCCGAGGTCCACCAGAGAGCCGTTTTCCAGCTGGTTGATGGTCGCGCGCGACAACCCGGCCAGCCGCGCCAGCCGCGCCTGCGAAAGGCCCAGCGCCTCACGGCGGGCTTGCACGAGTTGGCCGATGTCTGCGAGGTTCATGGGCTGGAGTGGAGCACCGGAGCCAATAAATGTCAAATATGCTTGACATTTATTGGGCCTGTTCGGACTCTCTCAGCAGGTACGCTGGTAAGGCTCACCCGCTTATGCCAAATCGTCCAACAAGCGCTGCACCGCCGCCAGCAGTCCCGGCAGCGCGTACTGCACGATGTTCCACACCGTGTCCGGGTTGACCGTTGCGTACCCGTGGATCAGCTGGTTGCGAAAGGCCACGATCTGCGGGACGTCCGGGATGCGGGCGGCCATCGCAGAGTCCAACTTCGCCAACTGGTTGAGCGCTTCACCGATCACCTCGAACTTGCGCTCGACCGCCGCCTGCACCAGCTCATTGCTGACGTAACCCTTGACGTCCAGACCCGTCGTGAACGACTGGATCGCTTGCGCCGCCTCGCGCACATCTCACAGGAAGGCGCGGGTCACGCTGCATACACAGGCTCGCGGTGGCGGTTGATGCTGGCCAGCACGTAGGGGTTGCGCACCGCGCCCGGCTCTACCAGGTCCACACCCCGGCCCAGCAACTGCTCAAGCTCTGCCTTGGCGCCGTAGAAGCTGCGAAGGTCGGGTGATGCGTCCGCCGCGAACTCCACCAGAAAGTCCGCGTCGCTGCTCTCGGCCACAAAGTCGTCGCCCCGCGCGGCCGAGCCAAACACCTCCAGCCGGCGGATGCCGTAGCGCTGGCAGATGGCCGCGATGGACGCGCGGTGTTGGGTGATGGCGGGGTGCATGGGCGCGAGTGTACCGATGGGCACTGTTGACAGCGAGTGCGGCTGTGTTTCCTGCGAGTTGGTGCATCATGCCGCCCAGGGAAACAAATACACACAAGTCAGATGGCCACACTGATACCCGCCCTGGGCAGTTGCGTTGCACGCATGACGCCCGGCGAACGCCGCACCGCCGAGCGGCTTGAACAGAAGCTCGACGCCGACTACCTGCTCTGGTACGACGTGGCCGTCGGCCCCAAGCACCAGCACCCGGACTTTGTGGTGATGCACCCGCGCCGGGGCATCCTGATCCTGGAGGTCAAGGACTTCCGGCTCTCAACTCTCATCCAGGCCAACAAGCAGACCTGGGACATCCACGGCGAGCTCGGCCCCAAGACCATTCCCAACCCGCTGGAGCAGGCCCGGCAGTACGCGCACCAGGTGGTCCACGCGCTGGAGCGCGACCCGCAGCTGGTGCAGCCTGAAGGCCGGCACCAGGGCAAGCTGGCCTTTCCGTGGAGCTACGGCGTGGTGCTGCCCAACATCACCCGCGCGCAGTTCGACAAAGCCGAACTCGCCCACGCCATCGAACCGCACCGCGTCATCTGCCAGGACGAGATGGGCGAACAGGTGGAGCCCGAGGCGCTGCAAAGCCGGCTGTGGGACATGTTCCCCTTCATGATGGGCGGCGTCATGTCGCTGCCGCAGATGGACCGGGTGCGCTGGATCATGTTCCCCGAGGTGCGCGTGCAGGTGCAGGACCAGCTGTTTGACGACAGCGACGAAGCCGCCGAACTGCCCAGCATCATGCGCGTGATGGACCTGCAGCAGGAACAGCTGGCCCGCAGCCTGGGCGATGGGCACCGCGTCATCCACGGCGTGGCCGGGTCGGGCAAGACCATGCTGCTGGGCTACCGCGCCGAACACCTGGCCAAGGCGCAGAAGTCACAGGCAGAGGGGGCCAGCAAACCCATCCTCATCCTCTGCTACAACGAACCGCTGGCCCGGCAGATTGCCCGCGTGATGGGCGCCAAAGGCATCGCCGACCGCGTGCACGCCGTGCACTTCCACAAATGGTGTCGCGACCAGCTGGTGGCCTACGGGCAAAGCCTGCCCGACAACAACCAGCCCGTAACCGACAAGATGGCCGACATGGTCCAGCGCGTCATCACCGGCGTGGACCGCCGCCAGATCCCCAGCGGCCAATACCAGGCCGTGCTCATCGACGAAGGCCACGACTTCGCGCCCGAATGGCTGCGCCTGGTGGTGCAGATGGTGGACCCCGCCACCAACAGCCTGCTCGTGCTGTACGACGACGCGCAGAGCATCTACGAACGCACGCAGAAGAGCAAAAACTTCAGCTTCAAGAGCGTGGGCATACAGGCGCAGGGGCGCACCACCATCCTCAAGATCAACTACCGCAACACGCGGCAAATCTTGCAGACCGCGAGCCTTGTTGCAGCTGATCTACTCACGGCCGAAGACAAGGACGACGACGGCGTGCCCCTGCTCAAGCCCGTGAGCTGCGGGCGCGACGGCGAGGCGCCGCTCATCGTGCGTCTGCCCACCCTGCGCGAAGAGGTGGCCCAGGTGGCCGAGCTGCTGGCCACCGCCCACCGCGAAGGCCACGCCTGGGCCGACATGGCCATCCTCTGCCGCCACCACAGCGAAATGGACATGTGCGCCGAATTCCTGCGCAAACGCAAGCTGCCGCACCAGCTGCGCCGCAACTCGTCCAGCGTGTTCGACCCCGCGCACGACAGCATCAAGGTGATGACGCTGCACGTCAGCAAAGGGCTGGAGTTCCCGGTGGTGGCGCTGGTGGGCGCCGGGCGCATGCCCGCCGAGGGCGAAGACGAGCGCGAGGAAGCGCGGCTGTTCTATGTGGGGGCAACGCGGGCGACGCAGCGGTTGGTGATTGGTCTTGCAGGGGGTGGAGCTTTCTCTAGCAAGCTCTCAAACATGAACTAAAGACATTAAGTAGGAAGGGTTGTTTTGTGGAAGATCGTAAACACAGGTTTGGCATTGATCCTTATCGAGGACAGCTAACCACTATTTGGCAAGGGACAGTCATTTGCAAAAAAGAGAAGAGCCAGCTGCATCGAAGAATGGTCGTTAGTGCTGATTGTGATCTTACGGATGAAAAAGGACATCAGGAGTTCTTTGTGCTTGATGTTGTTCCGATTGAGGAATTCGCAATCCATACGGCAAGAGGCGCTGCTCTTATCGAAATTAAAAAGATAGTCTTACAGTCGGCTCGTGAAATTGCAGTCGCCAAGCAACCCAATTTTGCTTCGGTGTCTGATGAGGTTTTGAATGAATGGATTCTTAATGGTGATTCATCTAGATGGGCGATTGATTTGCCTGGTATTCATTCGAATGAAAAAGATCTCCTTGAGTCGATAAAGAAATGGTTGAGTCGTCGTGAGTCTTCGTCGGTAGACTGTGCCACTGATTTTTCCGATTTTCTGCTGAAGTGCGATAATTTACAGCTTTCTGGAAAAGTAGATGGGATTAACAAAAAAATTAAAAAAGAGTTGCAATCGAGATTGCTGTCAACGCGAGTTGATCATTACATTTTGCCTGCCCTGCCGGGAGAGTTTGAAACTCTTGGTCATGTGGTTCCGTTTAAATCGCTAAAACTGATGTCTAAAGTGGAGTTAAGTTTCGATGCAAAGGAGGTAGGGATGTTTATTCCAGTGGCAACCTGCCGTCCCGTTTTGCTTCAGTCTTTGATTCAGAAGATGACAAACTACTTTGCTAGAATTGGTTTGACTGATAGTTTTAAAGATGAGCAAGAAACGATTGTGAAAACAATGATGGAGATTTTGAAATGACTCAGTATGCGTTTGTTACTTTGGAAGCGTGTCGTTTTTTTCAGATATATGGACCGCCTCCGGCTGAGTGGTTTGATTCGCTATTGCCTTCCCTTCTTCCATTGCCATCTTTCCGGATGGGTGATGGGTCGTTAATTGTGTGGACGCCAGATGAGGCTGTGGCAGTCAATGAGTCGTATTGTGCTGCATTTGCTCTTACTGACTCCGGACTGTTCGAGGGATTGGCAGCTGCTAGGAAAGTAGAGGCGTTCAATAGAGTGTTGAGATTGGTTCAAGCAAATGTGGATCAATCAACCTCAATTCCTTCGCTTTGGAGGTCTTTTAATTCGGATAGTTTAATTAGCATCCAGTCGAGTCCGCGTGCTAAGGGTGAGAGGGCAAGAGTTCTGTTTGATCGCAAGAAGTTTGCGAAAATTATTGGTGTTTCTTACGGTGTCATCGATGATGATGTCGACCTCATGGATCGATTGCCAAAGGTCCCGCCTGAAACAGCCATTCTGAGTTGCCTTGCCGGTGTTTTGAAAGATCTGCCAAAAAACATTCCCCGAGGGTTTGATGATGGCGCGTTCGATCTCGAGGCTACGAATAGATCCTTGGGTTTGGGGCCTTCTTTGGATGTGTGGTATGAATCAAAGCTCACGGAAACCCAACGCAAGTTTGTCGACTTTCCGTTGAGCAGAAGTATCCGTGTTCGAGGGCCAGGAGGGAGTGGAAAAACCGTTGCCATGGTTGTTAAGACGCTGCGGCAACTTGAGTTAGATAAAGCTGCAAAGAGGAGTACAAGATACGGATTTCTAACTCATAGTCAAGCCACAGTTGAAGTCGTTCAGTCGATGGTCCGAACAATGATTGGCGATGAAAAAACATCAGAAATTGCTGGCGACGGCTCTTTGCTATATATCGGGACTCTATATTCACTTGCATATGACACCCTTGGTACCGAGCTAAGGGGGGTGGTTCCTCTATCTCTTGATGGTCGTCAAGGTAGGGAAATGCAGTATGAGCTTCTTGAAAGTGTTGTAAAGGACTATGTTGCAACTGATTGGATTGCTCGCAAGGGTGGTTGCTCAAATGCGTTTGTCGAACTGATGGAGGCGGCCGCTGCACAGAGAGAGGGGGGTGCTCAATTTCTATATGAAGTTCTTAACGAATTTGCTTGTGTTCTTGAGCCCGAAGGGGTTGCAAGATCGGCACAAAAAAGAACCGAATACATCTCGAAGGCTGCGCGCGAAGCTTGGCGACTTCAGCTTGGAGCAATGGATGAACGGAGGGTTATGATTGACCTTCATGCCAGATTCCGTAAGGAGATGCGGGAGGCTGAAGCTATTAGTATGGACCAGTTGGTTTCGGATTTTGATCGATTTCTCGATTCAAATGCTTGGGAGTTGACTAGGGGTGTCTCTGGGTTTGATGTGATTTTTGTTGATGAATTGCATCTTTTGAATCGTATGGAGCGGATGTTGATCACCTCTTTGCAGCGAGATCCTAGTTCGCGCCCCGTTGTGGTGATGGCGGAAGATACTAAACAGGATGTTCGACGAGTTGGGCAAGGACTTAGGTCTTGGCAAAGGGGTCTTGATGGAATGGAGAATTTCGATCTTAATGAGGTGTTTCGATATACTCCGCAGATCAATAGCTTGCTTCGTGCCGTCGATGAATTTGCTCCAACTCTAAATTTGCAAGAGGATTGGCCTAGTTACAGTCAAGAGAGTAAGTTGCCCTCAGGTCCGGTGCCTGATGTGAGGCTGTTTAATGATCTGAGATCCCAGTATGATTCTATTTTCCCAGAGGCGTCTCTAAGTGCAAAGAAGCGCAAAAGTGGGCGTTCTGTTGCTGTTCTTTCCTGTGATTATGATAACTTCAAGAGATATTTACTGGCAGGGCAGCATCGCGACCTATTTATTCCGGTTGAATCTAGGGAGGATATAACTTTAATCCCTAGCCGAGGGGTTAGATTTGTCCTGTCAATGCCTGAATTTGTCGCTGGACTTCAATTTGATGAGGTGTATCTAATTGATGTGAGTGATGCTGTTTTATTTAGTGGGGAGGCCGTTGGAGTGAGAGATAAGAGGCGTGGACTCTCGCTCTTTTACTTGGGTGCGAGCAGAGCGATGTCGGTACTGCATTTGTCCGCGCTTTCTGATGCTGGGGGGGTGCCTGGTTTTATCGACTATGCAGTTCGGGCGTGAGCGTCCAGTCAGCCCATCTTGAAAGCCGAGGCGGTTCATAGGAGCCTCGAGTCCACTTCAACTCTTGGTGGACTCGTGAACACTATCCCCGATCAACAAGCAGGTCCGCGACAGCGG
>NZ_JACBGE010000039.1 GCF_021401345.1 Hydrogenophaga sp. NFH-34 | reverse complement strand
GCGTTCTGTACTCAGTCACGGGCTCGATCACCCCAGCCGCTACCAAACTGCACGGGCCGGTCTGGCCGCCTCAACGGCGGCCACACTCTACCGCGCCAGTCAGATATGAAGATACAAGCCGGCGGCCGGCCAGCGGGCCGGGGCCATGCGATGCATCGCGTCAATAGCGCTCTTTCACGCCCGTGACCATGGCCTTGATCAGGCGCGTGCGTTCAAGGCGTCCCATCACCAGGGCCGCCGCGGCGTGCACGCCGGCCGCGATCAGCAGGCCGTCACCCAGGGCTTCGTGCAGTTCCTGCATCCAGTCCACGCCCCAGAAGGCATCGGTGGTCTGCAGCCAGCCCGTCAGGCCCAGCGACAGCACCAGCGCCATGAGCAGCAGCATCATCAGCGCGCCCAGCGGGTTGTGCCCCCAGTGCATCTCGGTCTGCCCGCTGAGCAGGCCACGCACGTGCCGGACCACGCGCGACGGGGTGGGGAAAAAATCGGCAAACCGCGCGTGGCGCGAACCGACGAAACCCCAGGCGATGCGCGCCAGCACCAGGCCGGTGGCCAGATAGCCCAGCCACTGGTGCAGCGTCTCGCCATCGTCGACGACGAAGCCGTTGAGCAGCACACAGCCCACCAGCGTCCAGTGGAAGACCCGCACCAGCGGGTCCCACACGCGGCGCTGTTCGGGCGCCAGCGGGCTGGCGCCGGTGCTCACTTGCTCTCCAGCGGCGCAGCGGTGGCGGGGTCGAAATAGATCTCGACCTTCTTGCCCGTCTTGTCATGGCCGTAGATTTCGTAGCAGTTGCCCTTGGTGACCTTGAAGGTCTTGATCTGGTAACCCTGGGTCTCCAGGTCTTTCTTGAACTGGGCTTCGGGCACCCACTTGTCCTTGGGCGCGTTGCAGGCCGGGCCGGCGATGGCGGCGCCGGAGACGGCGACCAACAGGGCGGACAGGGCGGTGAGGCGGGCGATCGATTTCATGTGGGGGCTTTCGATGACACCGGCACATGCCGGCCTGCGCATTGAAAGCCGCGCACATTAGCGCTGCATTAAGGGCTGCGCACACCGTTCAATCGTCCAGTGGCGGCAGCGGTTCGTCCCCCGGGTTGAGCCGCGACGCGCTGTCCTGCAAGCGTTCGAGCAGTGCGCTGAACTGCTGCCGCTCCGCCTCGCTGAACGGGGCCAGCAGCTCGCGCTGGAGGGCCACGATGCGCGGGAACACCTCGCCATGCAGCGCGCGCCCGCGCTCGGTCAGGAAAACGTGCACCTCGCGCCGGTCCGAAGGTCTGGGCTCGCGCCGCAGCAAGCCCTTGTCGACCAGGCTGGTGATGGCGCGCGAGGTGCGGGCCCGGTCCAGCATGGCACGCTGGGCCAGCTCGGACGACTGCACGCCTTCGACCGCGGCCAGGCAGGAGAGCACCCGCCATTCGCGCCGGGTGATGCCATAGTCGCGCTCGCACATGCGCACCACCAGCGGCGAGGCCGTGGCGTGGATGCGGTAGAGCCGGTAGAGAAACAGGTCGTTCTGCTGCAGCGGTGTGTCGATGGAAGCGTGGCGGGTCATGAGGCCTCGGGAAAACACCCAAAACGATTGATTTCTGCAATTGATTGTCTCTCCCTACCATGCAGGGCTTCAGCGGGGAAACACCCGCCCACCCTGGAGACAAGCCATGCACAAACGCACCCTGCTGGCCGGCGCCGCCGCGCTCGCGGCCCTGACCGCCCTGCCCCTGCCCGCGCTCGCGCAGGACAAGCCCCCGCTCAAGATCGTGGTGGGCTTTCCGCCCGGCGGCTCGGCCGACCTGCTGGCGCGCCTGCTGGCCGAGGGCCTGAAGAACGACTTCGCTTCGGTCATTGTGGAAAACAAGCCCGGTGCCGGCGGCCGCATCGCGCTGGGCCAGGTCAAACGCGCGGCACCCGACGGCCACACCGTCATCGTGCTGCCCAGCGGGCCGATGGTGCTGTTCCCGCACGTCTACAAGAAGCTCGACTACGACGCGGTGACCGACTTCACGCCGATCTCCCTGCTCGCCCACTTCCAGTTCAGCGTGGTGGCCGGCCCGGCCTCCGGCGTCAAGAGCGTGGCCGACATGCTGGTCAAGGCCAAGGCCGCGCCGGGCAAGAGCACCTACGGCACGCCGGGTTCGGGCACGCTGCCCCACTTCATGGGCGTGATGTTCGGGCAGAAGGCCGGTGCCGAGCTGACGCACGTGCCCTTCCAGGGCGGGGGCCCGGCCAACACGGCGCTGCTGGGGGGCCACATCGACTACAAGTTCGACGTCGTGACCGAAACCGCCGAACTGCACCGCGCCGGCAAGGTCCGCATCATCGGTGTGACCGGCCCGCAGCGCGACCCGCAGGTGCCCGAGGTGCCGACGCTGAAGGAACAAGGGGTGGACATGGTCGCCACCGCGTGGTTCGCGATGTACGGCCCAGCCGGGCTCAAACCCGAAGTGCGCGACATGATCAGCAGCGCCGTGGCCAAGGCCGTCCGCAGTCCCGCACTGCGCAACCGCCTGATCGAGCAGGGCTACGAACCGGTGGGCTCCTCGCCGGCCGAACTCGCCACCGCGCAGGCCACCGACCTCCAGCGCTGGGAAGGCCCGATCAAGGCCACCGGCGTGCAACTGGACTGACATGCCCCAACGCCCCAACATCATCTACATCGTCAGCGACGACCTCGGCTACGCCGACCTCGGCTGCTACGGCGGCCGCGAAGCCGGCTTCGGCGCGGTGTCGCCGAACATCGACGCGCTTGCTGCCGGCGGCCTGCGCCTGACCGAGGGCTACAGCAACTCGCCCGTGTGCTCGCCCACGCGCTTTGCCATGGCCACCATGCGCTGGCAGTACCGCCTGCGCGGCGCGCTGGAAGAACCCATCAACAGCCGCAGCAAAGGCAGCACCACGCTGGGCCTGCCGCCCGAGATTCCGACCCTGCCCTCGCTGCTGAAAGAGGCCGGCTACCGCACCGCCCTGATCGGCAAGTGGCACCTGGGCTACCCGCCGCACTTCGGTCCGCTGCGCTCGGGCTATGAAGAATTCTTCGGCATCATGGCCGGCGGGGTGGACTACTTCACCCACTGTTCGTCCAACGGCGATCACGACCTCTACCTCAACGACGAGAGCCACCAGGAAGTCGGCTACCTGACCGACGTGTTTTCGAACAAAGCGGTGGAACAGGTCAAGGCGCGCGCCGCCGAAGCCCGCGCCGGCACGCCGTTTTTCCTGAGCCTGCACTACACCGCGCCGCACTGGCCCTGGGAGACGCGCGACGACGCCCACGTGGCACCCGAGGTGGCGAAGAACCTGTTCCACCTGCACGGCGGCAACGTGGAAAGCTACCGCCGCATGATCCACCACATGGACGAAGGCATCGGCTGGTTGGTGGCCGCGCTGCGCGAGGAAGGCTTGCTGGACGACACGCTGATCGTCTTCACCAGCGACAACGGCGGTGAGCGTTTTTCCGACAACTGGCCGCTGGTGGGCGGCAAGATGGACCTGACCGAAGGCGGTATCCGCGTGCCCTGGATCGCGCACTGGCCGGCCGTGATTCCGGCCGGCGCGGTCAGCGGTCAGCACGCCCTGACCATGGACTGGTCGGCCACCCTGCTCGACGTCGGCGGCGGCCAGCCGCATCCCGACTACCTGCTGGACGGCGTGTCGCTGGCAGCGCTGCTGCGCGATCCGGCGCACCGCTTCGACCGGCCCATGGCCTGGCGCATGAACCACCGCGGCCAGCGCGCGCTGCGCGAAGGCGACTGGAAGTACCTGAAGGTGGACGGCCACGAATACCTGTTCAACATCGCGGCCGATCCGCGCGAGCGCGCCAACCGCGCGCCGCTGGAGCCGCAGCGCCTGGCCGCCATGCGCACCCGCTGGGAAGCCTGGGACGCGAGCCTGCCGCCGATCCCGGCCGACGCCACCGTGAGCCTGGGCTACGGTGCGAAGGACATGCCACAGCGCTGAGCGCCGCGCCGCTCAGTGGACCGCGGCGTCCTCCGGGCCGAAGCACTGCGCGTGGTCCCCGCAGTCGGCACAGCTGGGCGACTTGCAGATCAGCACCTGCTCGCGGAGGCACAGCTGCCGGTAGAGGAACTTCTTCCACTTCATGTCGCTGGCGTTCAACGCCTTGAGCGAGGGGAACCAGTGCGCGATCAGTGCCGAGAGCGCGTCGCGCGAAGGCAGGCCCATGTCCTGCCAGAGGTGTCGGTCGCCCAGGCAGGCGCAGGCCAGCAACCAGGCCACGTGGTAAACGTCGGCCTTGCGGCCGGCGCCCCAGTCGGCATGCGTCAGCAGCAGCGCGACCACGTCGTCGATCTCGTCCTGGCGCGACCGCATGCGGCTTTCCAGGAAGCCCCAGTTCAGGCTGGGCCAGGCCGACGCGGTGCGGGTGGTGAGGCTCATGGTGCGCCCTCTCAGGCCTGGGCTGGTGCGTGCGTGTAGCACTTCTTCGGGCAGATGCGCGAGCACGCGGTGCAGCCGATGCACAGTGCCTGGTGGGCGATGGTCATGACCTTGCGCTCGTACTCGTCGTCATCGTCGTCGTCCTCATCGATCCCGATGCGCTCGCCGTCTTCGGTCAGGCCCACGAGTTCGAGCACACCGCGCGGGCAGACCTTGAAGCAGCGGCCGCAGCCGATGCACTTGGTTTCGTCGAGTCCGGCCACGAAGGTCGGCGTCCAGGTGGCGCCGCTGGGCAGGGTGACGGAAAAGGCGTTCATGAGACAGACTCCTTGGCGGTGGATGCGGCAGCGGCCAGGGCACCCGTGGAACCGGCTTCGCCGGGCCACCAGGTGCGTCCCCCTGGGGGGAAGACGCGAAGCGGCGCAGGGGGGTTACGTGGTTGCTGCGGCGGCCGCCTGGCGGGCGGCCATCAGCGCCGCGTGGGCGTCGTGGCAGCGCTGCGCCACCGCCAGGATGTTTTCCCAGCCCGTCGGCAGCTCTTCGGACAGGTCGTGCAGGTCCATCTTGGCCTGCGTCGCCTGGGCGTTGAGCTTCTTCAGGCGTTGCTTGATTTCGTCGGCGGTTTCGCTCATGGGGTTCTCCGTTGGGGCGCCGCGATCAGGCCCCGTATTGCGCGACGTCGGGGTAGGTGCGGATCATCGCAACCGCCTCGTCGAGGAACTTGCCCCCCGCCTCGGCCAGCTTGGCCAGCGACGGAAAGCCGAAGCGGTGCACGTCGCGCAACTGCTTGTTCACCACCACCAGCCGACCGGCCAGCAGCACCATGCGGCCAAAGCCCTCGTGGTGCATCTTCATCATGGGCGAGACCATCTGCCCGGTCTCGCGCTCGATCGCCACGGCGATGGCGTTGTAGAAGATTTCCAGGTGCCACAGCGTTTCGGGGTCGGGGTCGCCCAGCAGGGGAATCGCGCGCCGCTCCTCGGGTGTGAGGATGAAGGGCTTGAGCAGTTGCAGATCGCTCTTGCCGTCCCAGTGGCCGTGGCTGTCCTGCGCCCGCATCTGCTTGATCAGTTGCTGCACGAACGGCGTGGCCAGCCAGACCGCGTCGCTGTCGGCCTCGGGCGGGGTTTCCAGGGTTTCAGCCATGGCTCAGTTCCTCGTCTTCAAAATCGTGGGCCGGTGCGGCATCGCGCATCAGCGCCTTGCGCAGCCAGGGCGGCGGGGTGCCTTGCAGCACCCCCTGGAGCTTGTCCAGGATCTCGGCAATGGGTTCGGGCTGCGCCACCTTGATGGGGTGGATCTTGCTGGCGACCACGCGCGCCGCAGCCGAGCCGCCGATGGCCGCCACGTAGACGATGGCGCAGTCGTGGATGGCGGCCAGCTTGGGCGCGAGCTTGTCCTCGTCACCGTCTTCCTGCAGCGTGTCGCCGAAGTCGAAACGTTCGACGAACCGGTGCTGGCCCCCGGTCATGTCGTAGACCAGGATGTGCTTGGCCCAGCCGAAGTGCGCGTCCACGCGCTCCTGGTCCTGGGTGGCGAAGGCGATCTTCATGGGGTTCTCCTTGGTGAGTCAGGGTCACGGGCAGGGTCCAGGGCTGCAACGGAGCCGGCTTCGCCGGACCACCCGATGCGGCCCCATGACGCGGAGCGGCGCAAGGGCTGGTCCATGTGCTAGGCACTGGCCTCGGCCAGCGGGCTGGGGGGGATGGACTGGGGCGCGGCCGTGCGGGCCAGGGCAGCGCGGTGCGCCTCGGGCGTGAGCGGCCAGTCGCCCGCGTGGTGGTGCGGGATCTGTTCGATCATCAGGTTGGCGATCTCGAAGATCAGATTCATCGTCCCGCGGTAACCCACCTGCACGCGGTGCGCGTTGCCGATGCGGTCGAACACCGGGAAGCCCATGCGCAGCAGCGGCTTGCCCAGACGCTGCGCCGCCTGCCGGCCATGCGCGTGGGTCACGATCAGGTCGCAGTCCTTCGCGCCCCGTTCCAGGTCTTCCAGATCGCCCAGCAGCACGGTCTCGGCTGGCAACAGCGCGTGCGACGCCGACTGCGTGGTGCTGATACAGCAGCGCAGTTCGGCGCCCATCTCGTGCAGCAGCGCGCCGATGGCCAGCAACAGGTCGGGTTCGGCGCCGATGGCCACCGTCATCCCCCCGGTGTAGAAGTGGCCGTCCAGCATGGCGTCCAGCAACTGGCTGCGCTGGCGGCGGTATTTGGCCGGCACCGGGCGGCCGCTGTGCTGCGACAGGCGCATCAGCAAACGGTCGTTGGCCTCGATGCCGGTCAGGCGCTCGAAGATCTGAAACGGCGCGCCGCTGATGGCCTGCAGCGCCTCGGCGCCTTCGCGGGTCTGCTCACCGACACCGATGGTCCAGGACGAGGCGCCGGCCGCGCGGATGTCGTCCAGCGAGGTGCCACCCAGCGTGGTGCCGCGCCAGTCGGGCGGGATGTGGCCATCCAACGAACCCGACAGGTCGGGCAGCACGATGGCCTTGAGACCGAAGGCTTCGATGATCTCGCGCAGTTCGTCGATGTCGCCCGGCGACAGGTGGCTGCCCGGCAGCAGCGTCACCTGATCCTGCACCAGCGGCAGCGGCTTGACCAGCGAGTTCACGATGCCGGTGATGGCGTGTTTGAAACCATCCTCGAACGCGCCCACGTAGTCGGGTGTGGACACGTAGATGATTTCGGTGTCGGCCAGCTCGGGGTGCTTCTGGCGCGCCAGCGCGAGGAAGCCGTTGACGTCGTCGCCCTTGGTCTCGGTCAGACCGGTGGAGCAGATCGCGATCAGCTTGGGCGCCGCGCGCTTGCGGATGTTGAGCAGCGCGGCCTCGATGTTCTCGTAACCGCCGAGGATGGTGGTCACCTCGTTCATGGCCGTGGTCTGCAGCGGGATGGCTTCCTTGAAGTGCCGCACCAGCAGCACCAGACCGAAGGACGTGCAGCCCTGCGAGCCGTGCATGACCGGCATGCAGGCATCCAGCCCGAGGAAGGCCATGCTCGCACCCAGCGGCTGGCTCATCTTGAGCGGGTTGACCGTGCAGGCTTTCTTGGATTCGACGACGTGTGCCATGGCGCGCTCCGTTCAGACCGGGACTTCTTCGGGTTCGAGACCCATGGCTTTGGCTGCCACGGACGCCAGGTGCGCCGTCGATGCGGTCGGCGCCACGGCCCCCAGGGTCTCACCGTCGTCGCCCCAGGGCGCGGCGATGCGCACGCGCTGCCAGACCGGGTTGGCCAGCGTGCGATCGATCTGGTGCACCAGCTCGACCATGCCCTCGTAGCCGGCGTAGGCGTAATAACGCTCCTGGTTGATGTCCAGCCAGGGCATGCGCGCCTTGAGCGCGACGAACTGCGAGCGGCCGCCGCTGAGCATGATGTCGGCGCGTGCGTCCTTGAGCATGGCGTACATCTCGCGCGGCGTCATGTCGTCGATCATGTGGGCGTCGGCGCCTTCGCCCATGATCTCCTTGAGCTTTTCCTTGTCTTCCTTGGTGCTCTTCTTGACGCTGGTGCCAACGATCTCCATGCCACCTTCCTGCAGCGCCGCCACCACCGACCAGGACTTCACGCCGCCGGTGATCAGCAGCACGCGCTTGCCGGCCAGGCGCGCCTTGTATTCGGCGATGCGCTTGTAAGCCCGCGCCTCTTCCACCTCGATCAGGCGTTCGGTGCGGTCCAGCAGTTCGGCGTCGGCCCCCTGCTGCACCAGCAGCTTCGCGATCTGGCGCAGCGTCTCGCTCATGTCGCTGATGCCGTAGAACGAACCCTCGAAATACGGGATGCCGTAGCGCTGCTGCATCTTGGTCGCGATGTTGATCATCGACTTGCTGCAGACCATCATGTTCACCCTGGCGCGGTGGGCCGAAGCGATCTGTTTGTACTTGCCGTCGCCGCTGATGCACGAGAGGATGCGGATGCCCAGCGCATCCAGCAGCGGCTTGACCTGCCAGAGCTCGCCGACCAGGTTGTACTCGCCGATGATGTTGATGTCGTACGGCGTCGTGAACGCGGGTTCGCGGGTGCCGATGACGTGGTCCAGCAGCGCCTCGGCGCCCAGCTTGTTGCCCAGGTTCTTGGGGCCGGCAAAGCCCGGCGCGTTGACCGGGATCACCGGCTTGCCGAACTTTTCGGCCGCGCGCTGGCAGACCGCCTCCACATCGTCGCCCGTGAGCGCAGTGACGCAGGTCTGGTAGACGAAGACCGCCGGCGGGTCGTACTTCTCGATAATTTCGCGGATCGACTTGAACAACCGCTTCTCGCCGCCGTAGATCACGTCGAGTTCGTTGATGTCGGTGGTGAAGCCGGTGCGGTAGATCTGCGAGTGCGAGGACGCGCTGTGGCGGTTGTCCCAGCTGTTGCCCTCGCAGGCGATCGGCCCGTGCACCAGGTGGGCCACGTCGGCCACCGGCTGCAGCGCGATCTTGGCGCCGTCAAACGCACACCCGCCGGCGGCCGCGCCGGGCGAAAGCTGCTTGGTGCAGCCCTTCTTGCGTTCCTTCTCGCTCTTGCCCTGGTTGATGTCGCACCCAGGCTCCTCGAACACTTCAGCGATTTTGGCTTTGAGGGAAACCGACATGGCGCGCTCCTGTCAATGGGGTTGCAGGGCTCTTTGCAGATTTGATGCCAGGTTCATTGGGCGGTTTTCAGGCTGTTTGGCGGTGGTTCTGTGAAGGGTTTGAAGCAATCCCGACGGATGGTTTGCGACAAGGCAAGAAGATCCGGCGTCGGCCCCCCAGCCGGTTCAGCCGCTCGACCAGCGATCTGCGCCGCCGCCAACGGTGGACGCCCGCTTTCGCGGGTGTGACGGGGTGAAATGCGCGGCGTGCGCGGCGTGCGCGGCGTGTTCAGCGCTTTGGCGCTTGTTGCTAAACATCCGTGGGCAGAGGTTGGCCCGCCTGGTGCAGGGCGATCCAGCGCTGGAGTTCGGCCACGTGCCCCGCCTCTTCGTCGGCGAACTCCTGGGCCAGCGCCCGCAGCTCGGGGTCGACGGTCTGCTGCATGACATCGCTGTAGTAATCCAGCCCACTCTGTTCGGCGGCCAGTGCCACCTGCAGCGCCTGCTCGCGCCCCAGCATCGGGTCGGCCGCCCAGATCGCTGCGGCCTCGGGGCTCTCGATGTCGGGCCAGGTGTAGTCCTCGGGACGCAGCGGCGGCAGTTCGCGGTAACCGGCACGCTCGCGCGCGTCGGCCAGGTGCAGCAAGGAATAGTTCGCCAGTTGCCGGAACAGGCGTCCCACCTCGCGGTTGCCCTGGGTGGTCATGGCATCGGCCAATTGGCCGAAGCGCAGCGCCGCCTCCTGTTCGATGCGGATGGCGTGCGCCAGAAAGGCTTCAACGGATTCCATGATGTTCCTCGTGGAGAAGAAAAAATGCCAACCCCGCGGGCCCGCATCGGCCCGCCGACACGGTCCACGGCGGGGCACCTTCAGACATGCAGGCCGAACCAGCCCGGCTCGCGCCGCCGCAGGTCGGCCACCAGCGCCAGCGTGGCGGGCACCAGGGCACGCACGCCGTACCAGACGGCTTCCTGCCGGGTGGGGTCGTCGCTTTCCAGCAGCCGCTGCAAACGCCCCCAGCCCTGCCAGTCGATGCGGTCCAGACGCAACACCAGCGGCGGCGCCAGGTGCGCCAGGGTCTGCGCCATCACCAGCAGGTGGGCTTCAACCGCGTTGAGCGTGGCCGTGCTGTCGAACAGTTCGTGCTCGGCCTGCATCGGCTGCAGCAGCGTCTCGATGGCCTGGCCGCTGTGGATCAGGATGTCGCTTTGCAGGCGGTGAAGCATGGGCGCCTTCCCGTCACAGGTTGTCGGCCAGCACGTCCAACGCCAGCAGTTGCTGGTGCAGCGCATGCCGGGCGCGCCAGTGCGCGGGGGCGCACAGCCAGGGGTCGGCCCCTTCAAACGCGCCCACCGCTTCGGTGTCCGTCCAGTAGAGGCGGTGCGTGCCCGGCCGGACCTGCAGCGCCGCTTCGAACGCGGAGCGCACGCTGACCGGTTCCTCGCTGAGCACGCCCCGGCCCAGCAGGTGGTCGGCGCGGTACAGCGGGTGTTCCCAGCCGTAGCGCGCACCCAGTGCGCACAGGGCCGGGCAGGCGGCCTGCGCGGCGGCGTCCACCGTGTCGTGCCCCTGGTCGGCCAGCAGCTCGGCCACCGTCGCAACATCGTGGATTTCCCACGCGGCCAGCGGGTCGGTGGCGGCCACCTTGCGCGCGAAATCGGCGTCGTCGTAGGCGAACCAGGCCGTGGCGTGGTCTTCCGCCAGCCCGATGGACACGACATGGATCACGGCGCCCGCTCCAGACCGCGCCCGTTCATTCCACCCCCTCGGCAGCCGCCTTGTCCCACAGCACCTGGCGCAGGCGCTGGGCGATGCCCGCCGGGCTGGCGTCGAAGGCCGCTTGCGCGGCCATCAGCGCCGCCCGCGCCACCGACGCCTCGGCAGCGGTCAGCGGCAGGCGGCCCGCCATGTGCGTGGCGTCCGGCACCGCCACCAGGATCGCCTGGCGGTTGGGGTGCTCGGTCACCGGCACCAGCCGGTCGGCCTCGGGCGCGCCGGCCAGGCAGACCCAGCCGCCGGTCACCTCGACCGCGCGACCGTCCCGCGTGTGTTTCACCAGGGTGGTGTCCATGTGTCGAACTCCCAGTTGATCTCGTCACGCCCGTTGCACATCCAGCGCCACAGCCGCACGTACCAAGGCATGGCTGTCGAGATCGGATCCTCTGCTTCGTGAGCGACGTCCATGACCATCTCCAGGCAACAAGACATTGACAAGGCAAGGATCCAGTGGAACCGGCTCCGCCGGGCCACACGCATCGCCTCCTGGGGGGGTGACGCGCGCAGCGCGGCGCGGGGGGACCCATTCAACGAATGATGTCGTACGAGTAGTCGGTCTTGCCCGTGACGATGGTGTTCGCGTCCAGGGTTTCAAAGAACTCGTCGAGCAGGTTGACCAGCAGGCGCATGCCGCCTTCGTAGCCCCAGGTCGGGAAGCGGTGGTAGTGGTGGCGATCAAAAATCGGGAACACCAGGCGCACCAGCGGCGTGCCGGTATCACGCTCCAGGTACTTGCCGTAGGTGTTGCCGATCAGGAAGTCCACCGGCTCCGTGAACAGCAGGCTGCGCAGGTGCCACAGGTCGCGCTTGGGGTAAACCTTGCAGCCGGCACCATAGGGCGAGCTGTCGAACACCGCCTGCACCTTGGCAGCCCAGGCGTCGTTGCCGTTGGTGGCCAGCACGTGGGCCGGCTCGGCGCCCAGCTCCAGCAGGAACTGCGTGTAGCCCAGCATCTGGTCCGGATCGCCGTACAGGGCGTAGCGCTTGCCGTGCAGGTGGGCCTGGCTGTCGGCCATGGCGTCCACCAGCAGACCGCGTTCGCGCTCCAGTTCGGCCGGCACCGGCTTGCCGGTCAGGCGACTGATGGCCATCACGAACGCATCGGTGCCGGCCACGCCCACCGGGGCATTGAGCGCCACCACTTCCTGGCCTTTTTCAACCAGGTACTTGCTGGTCTTCTCGCAGCAGTACTCCTGGAACACGATGGTCGCCTTGGCGTGCAGGCCAGCGATCACCTCTTCCTTGGTCGTGCCGCCTTCGTACATGCGGAACTCGCCGTCGGTGGGCGTGCTCCACGAGCCCGAGGGATCGCACAGCACGTTCACCTTGACGCCGAACAGGTCGAAGATGCGGCGGATTTCCTTCATGTTGCCAACGACGAACCCGTCGAAGCCGGCGATGAAGTTGATGCTGTCGTCGGGCACGCGGGTCAGCGCCTCGGTGGTGCCGGCCTTGCCGTCCCAGAAATGCTGCAGCACGCCCACCAGCGCGTTGTCGTAGCCGGTGATGTGGCTGCCGACGAAAGCCGGGGTGTGGGCGAACGGCACGTCGAACTCGGCGGGAACCGAGCCCTTTTCCTTGGACGTCTTGATGAAGGCGTTCAGGTCGTCACCGATCACCTCGGCCATGCAGGTCGTGCTGACCGCGATCATGTCGGGCTTGTACAGGTTGTAGGCGTTGGCCAGGCCGTCGACCATGTTGTTCAGGCCACCGAACACGGCTGCGTCTTCCGTCATGGACGAGGACACGCAGGACGTCGGTTCCTTGAAGTGGCGCGAGAAGTGCGAGCGGTAGTAGGCCACGCAGCCCTGCGAGCCGTGCACAAAGCTCAGGGTCTTGTGGAAGCCGTTGGCGACGTAGACGGCGCCCAGTGGCTGGCAGGCCTTGGCCGGGTTGACGGTCAGCGCTTCGCGGGCGAAGTTCTTGGCCTTGTAGTCCTCGGTCTTGGTCCATTCGATGACCTGACCGACCTTGTCGTCGCTGTGGTTGTATTCGAACTGCTCCTTCTTGTTCTTGAACAGTTCCTGGTACTCGGGCTCACGGAACAGCAGTTCGTGGTCGAGGATCTTGTCGGCGGATTGGGGCATGACGCTCTCCTTGAAAACGGTGTGGTGTCAGTTCTTCCAGGGCGCCTTGGTCAGGCTCCAGATCGGCGAGCTGATCGCCATGTCCATGTCGCGGGCGAAGATAGCGAAGCCGTCGTAGCCGTGGTAGGGGCCGCTGTAGTCCCAGCTGTGCATCTGGCGGAAGGGCACGCCCATCTTCTGGAACACGTACTTTTCCTTGATGCCCGAGCCGATCAGGTCGGGCTTGACCTTGTCGACGAAGTGCTCGAACTCGTAGCCGGTCACGTCGTCATAGATCAGCGTGCTGTCCTTGATGTAGTGCGTGGTGCGCTGGTAGTCGTCGTTGTGACCGAACTCGTAGCCGGTGCCGACCACTTCCATGCCCAGGTCTTCGTAGGCGCCGATCACGTGGCGCGGACGCAGGCCACCCACGTACAGCATCACCTTCTTGCCCTGCAGGCGTGGCTTGTACTTGTCGATGACGGCCTGCATCAGCGGCTTGTACTTGGCGATCACGGCTTCGGTCTTGGCCTTGATGGCGTCGTCGAAATGGCTGGCGATTTCGCGCAGGCTCTTCTCGATCTGGGTCGGGCCGAAGAAGTTGTATTCGCACCAGGGAATGCCGTACTTCTCTTCCATGTGCCGGCTGATGTAGTTCATCGAGCGGTAGCAGTGCAGCACGTTGAGCTTGGCCTTGGGCGTGTTCTCCAGCTCGGCGATGGTGCCGTCGCCGGACCATTGCGCGATCACACGCAGGCCCATTTCTTCGAGCAGGATGCGGCTCGACCAGGCATCGCCACCGATGTTGTAGTCACCGATGATGGCCACGTCGTACGGGGTGGAGACGAAGTCGGGGCGCTTGTTGGGGTCGGTCTTGTCGAACACCCAGTCGCGGATGGCGTCGTTGGCCAGGTGGTGGCCCAGCGACTGGCTCACGCCGCGGAAACCTTCGCAGCGCACGGGCACGATGGTCTTGCCTTCGTACTCCTTGCTCTTCTTCTTCGAGACGGCTTCGATGTCGTCGCCGATCAGGCCGATCGGGCATTCGGACTGGATCGAAATGCCCTTGTTCAGCGGGAACAGTTCCTGGATCTCGTCGATGATCTTGTCGAGCTTCTTGTCACCGCCGAAGACGATGTCTTTTTCCTGGAAGTCGGAGGTGAACTGCATCGTCACGAAGGAGTCCACCCCGGTCTGGCCGATGTAGTAGTTGCGGCGCGCCGCCCAGCTGTACTGGCCGCAGCCCACCGGGCCGTGCGAGATGTGCACCATGTCCTTGATCGGGCCCCAGACCACGCCCTTGGAGCCGGCGTAGGCGCAGCCGCGGATGGTCATCACGCCGGGCAGCGACTTGATGTTGGACTTCACGCCGCAATCGGGCTTGCCCTCTTCGTAGAGGTTCAGGTGCTTGGCTCGGCGCTTGGCCATCTTCTCGGGATAGGCCTTGAGCACTTCTTCGATCAGGGCCTTGTTGGCGGCCTTGCGCTCTTCAACGGTGGCGGTCATGGGTCACTCCATTGGATGGTGGGGTCTGGGGCCGCGCCGCGCCGGCCTGTGGGTCCGGCGGGCGCGGCGCTCGGGAAACTCAGGCAGCGGCCAGTTCGGCGGCGCTCTTGCCGACCTGCGACTCGTCCACGGCCTGCATGATCCCGTGCTCCATCAGCAGGTCTTCGAGCTGGTCCATGGTGATGGGGGTCGGGATGGTGCCGTTGCCGGCATTGGCATGGACCTTCTGGGCCAGCGTGCGGTATTCGCCGGCCTGCTTGCTTTCGGAGGCGTACTCCAGCACGGTCATGCGGCGCAGTTCGGCGTGCTGCACGATGTTGTCGCGCGGCACGAAGTGGATCAGGCGGCTGCCCAGCATGCCGGCCAGGGAATCGGCCAGTTCGTATTCCTTGTCGGTCTTGCGTTCGTTGCAGACCAGGCCGCCCAGGCGCACGCCGCCGCTGTTGGCGTACTTCAGGATGCCCTTGGAAATGTTGTTGGCCGCGTACATGGCCATCATCTCGCCCGACATCACGATGTAGATTTCCTGCGCCTTGTTTTCGCGGATGGGCATGGCGAAGCCGCCGCACACCACGTCACCCAGCACGTCGTAGGACACGTAGTCCACGCCGTCGTAGGCGCCGTTTTCCTCCAGGAAGTTGATCGAGGTGATCACGCCCCGGCCGGCGCAGCCCACGCCCGGTTCCGGGCCGCCGGATTCCACGCAGCGGATGTCGCGGTAGCCGATCTTCATCACGTCTTCCAGCTCCAGATCCTCCACCGAACCGGCTTCAGCGGCCAGCGAGAGGATGGTGTCCTGCGCCTTGGCGTGCAGGATCAGGCGGGTCGAGTCGGCCTTGGGGTCGCAGCCGACGATGAGGATCTTCTGGCCCATTTCGGCGAGGGCGGCCAGGGTGTTTTGCGAGGTGGTGGATTTGCCGATGCCACCTTTGCCGTAGAAGGCGATTTGACGAAGCTTAGCCATGTCAGTACTCCAAGAAAGGAAGGGTTGAAACCAAGGTTGCGAAACTCCGCGACCAGGTCAGCCTGACGTGCCTATAGGTCTTCTTATCGGATCACGCATCGGCCGGACTTGTGTCCGCGCAGCCCGTCCATCGCAGCTTCCGTGCCATGCTTTTTCGGCCACTTCAGCGGCCCTTATCCACGGGGTTTCGCGTGCCGATTTCCCAGTGAAATCAAGGCTCTCCGCATGGCAGGGCAAGCCGCGCCCGGGCTTTGTTCCGAATCCGACAAAGCCCGCGCCCTGCGTCGCAAACGGCACGGGGCCGGCGCCGTTTGTGTCGGGTTTGCAGCCCCTGCGGGCGCTGCGGGCGGGTGGTACGTTCATTGCAGACAGGCGCTTCCAGGACACCGGCCATCCGGCCGCCCTCAACCCCGCTCAGGAACCGCCATGACCGACTCGACCGTGCTCAATGAGATCGATGAAACCGCCTTCGCCCGCCTCGAAGCCGAAGGCCGTCTGCTCAACCCCGTGCTCAAGGCCCCGACCCACGTGGCCGGCCGCTTCGGCTTCCGGGGCGAACTCGCGCTGCGCTTTGCCGCCAAGCTCGCCGACGAGGCCCGCCCGCCCGAACTCACCTGCGACCAGGTGATGGCCATCGCCACGCGCGGCGACGACAAGCTCCCGTTCTTCTGCGGCTGGCTGCTGTCCTTCGAATCGCTCAAGGACGTGGCCGAAGCCCTGGGCGACACGCTCAGCGCTGGCGGCAAATACTTCCTCTACTGCGACAACATCGACCTGAGCAAGAAGTACCAGGTGCCCTACAAGGGCGCGATGTTCTACGTGCTGCCCATCCTGGAGAACACGGTCTACAACGAGATGCTCGAGCTGCTCTATCTGGAAAAGACCGAGCTCAAGAAGAAGGACACCGCCGGCAAGCTCGACGCCGTGGCTAACGCCGCGCTGAAGTTCGACGTCACCTTCGACACCATCACCTACGAAGAGGGCCTGCAGCTCATGGGCCCGGTGCGCAACCCGAACGAGAACCGCCCCGTCTGAGTGGCCCGCCGGTAGTCATGGACGCGGAACAGGCCCAGCCCCACCGCTGGTACACCACCAACCTGGTGGGCGTGCCGGCGCCCGTGCTGGCCAGCGCCGCGTTCAACGCGCACCCCTTGGCCCTGGCCATCGCCGGGGTGCGCGAAACCCACCCCGGCCTGTTCCAGCTGATGGAGCGTTCGCCCGACCTGCCCGCCGCCGCCGAGGTTTTCGTGCACTACCTGGACATCGCCTTCGGCCTGCGCGCCCCGGCACCCGCCGAAGCCGCCACGCTCGGCGCGGCCGAACGCCGCCGCTGGCGCAGCAGCTGGCGCCGGCTGCTGCAGGGCTGGGGCATCGACACCGGCAGCCAGGCCGGCGCCGTGCTCAAGGGTTGGGTCGAAAGCCGCTTCGGCCTGGTGCCCACCCACCACCGCGTACCGCTGGCGCGCTTCCCGTCGCCGGGCTGGATCGCCTACCTCGAAGACAAGGCCGCCAGCCGCCTGCACAACAACAACATCCACCAGCAGTTGGACCTGCTCTACACCTTCTGCCAGTGGGCCCTGCAGCGCTTCGGCCTGGCCGGGCACGCGGCGGCGGGCGCGGCACACCTGCGCCTGTGGCGCGGCAGCACCCGCTGCGACGAGCAGATCGTCGCCGGCAGCCTGCGCCCGGCGGCCACAGCGCCCCGGGGCCCGGGCCGGCGCTGCACCGTGCGGCTTAACAGCCTGGTCTCGTTCAGCCTCTCGGCCGACGACGCGGGCTGTTTCGGCGACTGGGTGTTCGAAGCCCTGGTGCCCGCCTGCAAGGTGTTGTTCTTCCCCGGCCTGCTGCCCGGCCACTGGCTGCATGGCGAGCAGGAGGTGCTGGCCCTGGGTGGCGACTACGACGTGGTGGCACGGTATGACTGAGGCCCGCCCCCACCGCTCCGCGCAGGAAACCCCCGCCGGCACCCTGTTCGACCGAGCGCTGGGCGCCTACCTGGGCCTGGCCATCGGCGACGCGCTGGGCGCCACGGTGGAGTTCATGCGCCCGCGCGAGATCCAGGCCTGCCACGGCGTGCACCGCGACATCGTCGGCGGCGGCTGGCTGCGCCTGGCGCGCGGCCAGGTGACCGACGACACCACCCTGAGCCTGGCCCTGGGCGACGCCCTGCTGCGTGGCGGCGCGGCCGGCATCGCCCGCCTGGGCACCCACGGCGACCACACCCTGGTGCACACCATCGGCCAGGGCTTTGCCGACTGGCTGCGCGCCCGCCCGGTCGACTGCGGCCACACCTGCCGCCGCGGCATCCTGCGCTTTCTGCACGAAGGCAGCCTGCAAGGCCCGCCCAACGCGGGCGATGGCGGCAACGGCGCGCTCATGCGCAACCTGCCCGTGGCCCTGGCCACCCTGGGCGACGACGCGGCCTTCCAGCGCGTGTCGCTGGCGCAGGCGCGCCTCACACACCACCACCCGCTGTCCGACGCCGCCGTGATCGGCGTGGGCCACCTGCTGCGCGCGGCGCTGGCGGGCGAAGCCTCTGCTGCCTGGCACCAGCGCCTGCGCGACTGGGTGGCCACCGTGCCCGCCTTCCGCTTCACCCCCTACCCGGGCCGCGCCACCGCCTACGTCGTGGACACGGTGCAGACCGTGCTGCATTTCGCCAGCGCGCACGACGACTTCGAGACCGCGCTGATCGCCACCGTCAACCAGGGCGACGACGCCGACACCACCGGCGCCCTCGTCGGCATGCTGGCCGGCGCCCGCTGCGGCGCGGCGCGCCTGCCCGCGCGCTGGCTGCACCGCCTGCAGCCGGCCACGGTGCGCGCCATCACCGACCAGACCAGCGGCCTGCTGGCCCTGGCCGACCAGCTCGTCACACCCACCCCCGCCTGACCCGGAGCCCCCCATGGCCCACATCGTCTTCTACGAAAAACCCGGCTGCGGCGGCAACGCCCGCCAGCGCGCCGCGCTGGAAGCCGCCGGCCACACGCTGGAACGGCGCAACCTGCTGACCGCTCCCTGGACACGCGAAGCCCTGCTGGCGTTTCTGGCGCCGCTGCCCGTGGCCGACTGGTTCAACCGCTCGGCACCGCGTGTCAAAAGTGGCGAGGTGCTGCCCGAAGCGCTGGACGCCGACGCCGCCCTGGCCCTGCTGATCGCCGAGCCGCTGCTCATCCACCGCCCGCTGATGCAGCGCCATGACGACGGCAGCCGCCTCGCCGGCTTCGACCCCGCTGCCGTGCACGCCTGGGTCGGCCTGGCCAGCCCGGTGCCGCCCGCGTCGCTCGACACCTGCCCCTCGGCCCGCCACCGCTGCCCCGCGGCCGACACCCCCACCGAAGGAGCCACCCATGCCCCTGTTTGACTACCACTGCACCGCCTGCCACGCCGACTTCGAGCGGCTGGTGCGCAGCGGCGCCACGCCCACCTGCCCGCACTGCGGCAGCACCGCGCTGGACAAAACCGTTTCGCGCATCGCGCCCGCCGGCAAGATCGAAGCCATCCGCCTGGCCCACCGGCGCGCCGCCGACGCCGCCGGCATGTTCAGCAACTACAGCCCGTCCGAGCGCGCGCGCCTGCTCAAGGGCAAATCGGTGTAGTGGGCCCCACCGATCTCCTGTGCTGGCTCGAAAGCCCCGACGGCGCGCCCCTGCTGGCGGCGTTCCAGCAGCGCCCGATCCGGCGCGGCCAGGCAATCAGCCGGCAGACACGAACGCCGCGCAACCCCAGACTGGCCGCACCACAGTCCCAGCCACCCGCCCCCATGCACGCCACCACCGCCCCCAGTGACCGCTACCTCAGCTTCAAAGGCATCGATGTCGATGGCCAGTGCCAGCGCATGATGGCGCGCATCGGCAGCCACACCGACGGTCTGGACGATCCGTTCTGGCGCTACTTCTTCCAGCGCCGCGCCGCCACCCGGGGCATGCGCTGCGACGACCTCCTGCTGCTGGCCAGCTTCGTCAACCCGATCCGCGAGCTGTTCGAAGACCAGGGCGACGACACCGGCCTGGCCTGGCTCGACCAGCTCGAAAACGAGTGCTTCTGACCCCACCGCCCAGGCCCGCTGGCGGGGCATGCCTCTTGCATCGGCAGGGCCCCCCCCCTTTCACGAAACCCCGACCAGTGAACGCCCCGTCCGACACAGGGCCCGAAGCCTTCTTCCGCGAACAGCGTGACGCCTTCACGCACACCCTGGACACCCAGGGCCCCGAAGCCGCCCTGCTGCAGGCCTGGGACAGCTTCGACGGCAATGTGGCGATCCAGTGCGAAGGCCAGCCCCCGGTGGACTGCGCCAAAGGCTGCGCCAGCTGCTGCGCGCTGCGCGTCACCGCGCTGGCGCCCGAAGTGTTTGTGCTGGCCGACTGCCTGCGCGCCACCGCCCCCGCCCTGCAGCGCCACGGCATCGACCTCATCGGCGCCGTGCGCGAAGCCGACGCCGCCACCCGCGGACTGGACGAGACCGCCCGCGTCGCCGCCCGCCGCCGCTGCGCCTTCGTCGTCCAAGGTGTGTGCCTCATCCACCGCGCGCGGCCCCTGGCCTGCCGCGGCCACGCCTCACACGACCGGCGCGCCTGCGCCGACGCCGCGGCCGGCCGCGTGGATCAAGTGCCCTTCTCCGGCCCGCACCGCACGGTCCGCCTGCTGCTGCAGGCCGCCCTGCAGGCCGCGCTGCGCGACCAGGGCAAAGCCTGGGGCGCCTACGAACTCAACCACGCCCTGGTGCTGGCGCTGGACCGGCCCGACGCGCAGGCCGCGTGGCAACAGGGCGAAGACCCGCTGGCCGATGCGGCGGCGGATCTGGAGCTGCGGGAGGCGATGGCGGCGGGGTTTGATGAGATGCGGCGGTGAAGGCGGGGCTGCGGACGACCCGTTGTCGATTCAACGCGCTGCGTTGAAGGACTGTTCTGCAGCGATAGCGGAAGTCCACTTCGCGGGTACGAAACGGTAGTCTGCCGGGCTCACTCCGTCCTGCCAGATAGCGGCAAGCCGATGGGGCGGTGCCTTTCTGAAATTCGCGTACCTCAGCGCTTGCACCTGCTGCGCCGCTAGCCGCCGCGACACACTCGCTTTGAGCGAATTGTCAGTCGCTGCATACTGCAGGATCGAACAACGAAATTTCTCAAATCTTCCGTCATGTCACTCAACTACTTCATTGAGGTTGCCGTATCTGCTGAGACGACAAACACGGAGCGAGGCCGTATCCTGGAACGGTTCGCCCGGAGTTTTCTTGAAACGCAGAACTACAGCGTGCAGGAAGAAGTCCGCCTGACTGCATCAGAGGTCGATCTGTTAGGAACAGAGAAGACAACTGCCGAGCGGATCTTTGTCGAATGCAAGGCACATCGCTCCACAATTTCAAGTGAAGTACTACAAAAGCTGCTGGGGAACGTGTACTTCAAAGGGCATTCATCTGGGTGGTTGCTATCCACGTTTTCCCTGGGAAAGGATGCGAAGGGATTCGAGGACGAATGGAACCAAAAAACCCCAGAAGAAAGGCGAAAGCTCCGCATCTATCCGCCGGAGCGCCTCATAGAGCGTCTCGTATCAGCCCGAGTTATTGTGGACGCATCCACTCTACAGGTTGACCGGGCTCGATTCAGGGTGGGTAGTGAAGCATTCTTGCTTCTAACGCAGAACGGGGAATTCTGGGCATTGCCTGTATTAGAGCCTGTGATTGGCGTCAGAAGCTCCGCACTCCTATTTCACGCCCAAACGGGCGCACGCGTAACGGAGTCAGCAACTTTAGAGCGGATCGGGAGAACGGATACATCGCTAGCGGCTCTGCCATGGATATCAGAAGCGGCCGACTCTCAGGCGGTTGCAACAAACAAACTTCGATCTGATCTTGAAAGCATAGTGCGAGTACCTATGGCGGATCACTGGGCCGACTATCGACCAGCCAGACCAGAGGACTTTGTTGGGCGTGAAACCGTCCAGTCGGGTGTCTTCCAATTCTTCGATTCGGTCCGAGACCGCACTACAGGTACAAGATTGATAGCGTTGAAAGGACCGTCTGGATGGGGTAAGAGTTCGAGTGTATTGAAGATCGCCTCTCGTGCGGCGAATGTACGAAACAAGGGAAAGTACTTTGTCTTCACCGTCGATTCAAGAGCGGCCACGACTAGCAGATTTCCAGAACTTGCGGTAATCACGGCTGTTAAGGCAGCCGTTAACAGTGGATTCATTCGAGCAGACAAATCACTTGAGTTCGGGGGGGCCTCAAGCCTCTTTTCAACGCCCGTCATGCAAGGGCTTGCCGAGATGCTTCAGAGTGAAGAAAAGGTTTTGTGCGTGTTCTTCGATCAATTTGAGGAGCTTTTGTATAAGGCCGACTTGGGCGAGGTTTTCAACGAAATGCGGCGCATCTGTGCTGCCGTTGAGGAGGCCCAAACAAACTTGGTTATTGGTTTCTCGTGGAAGACTGACGGCGTTATACCAACCGAACACAATGCATATCACATGTGGCATTCCCTCTCGGATCGCCGGTTTGAGATTGAGTTGTCGCCCTTCACTGAACGAGAAGTGACGCTCGCGATAAATCGATTCGCTAAAGAGCTTGGGCAGCCAGTCATTCCACAGCTCCGGCGAGTGCTTCAAGATCACTGCCAAGGTTTCCCGTGGCTCTTAAAGAAACTTTGCATCCACATACTTGAATTATCAAAGAGTGGGATTGAGCAGCTCGATATTCTTAACCGATCGATTAACATTCAATCCTTGTTTAAGAAAGATCTAGAAAACCTTTCTTCATCGGAAGGTGGATGCTTAAAGCAAATTGCCCAGGAGTCGCCTGCAGAATTTTTCAAGATTGTGCAGAACTTTGGTGATGAAGTCGTTTCGCGTCTTGTCGATAAGCGACTAGTCATTCGAAGCGGCACGCGATTGACAATCTATTGGGACATTTTTCGCGACTACATTCTGACCGAGAAGATCCCGTACATCCCAGTTACGTATGTGCCGCAGGCGAATTTCGGTCGCTACGCCAACGCGCTCGCATATATGGTCGGAAAGGCAGAACTAACCTATGCAGACCTCGGGTCCCGTATGCACCTAAGCCTGGGTGCTACTGACAACCTTGTGCGGGATCTGGCGAATGTGGGGCACGTTGAAGCGAACCGAAAGGAAGCGCGGATTGTTCCTCTGTTCAAAGACGAGCAGCAAGCTATCGACATTGCGTTTGCGTTCTGGCGATCACACGACATTGTGCGGCGCTTAAATGCGAGCAGCCCTACAGATGGATCGCTGACAGATCAGGAATTTGAAGACATTTATCGCTCTGCAAGTAAGCGCACTGAGCTTGGAGAACGCACTGTCCACACATACTTAGTCCGAGTTGTCGGATGGCTCCGCGGCCTTGGAATCATTGCTCAGATTGGTAAGACGTACATGCTCCGGGACCTTGCGCAGAGCACAGTTCGATCGCTTGACGAAGCGGGGTCAATGAGGCCGCGGCATTCGGATTTTTTCCTTGGAGAAGCTCCACCGAGCAAGGTTGTGGAGGGGTTCCGGTCGCTGTGCGCAGGTCCCGTAACACGTGCTGATATGGAAGCCAAACACGGACGAAACACGTGCTACGTGCTGATCAAACTTGGTTTGATGCGGGCAGACGGAGAATCACTGGTTTGCGTACCTACATCCGACGCAGAACGCATAGTGGCGCAGCGTGCGAAAGCGACGCCGACCGTTTCTGCGGCAACCGAGCTGCTGCGCGTGAAGGGAAGCATGTCGGGCTTGGAGTTGGGTTGCGAACTCGCCGAGAGATTTGGCGCGAAATGGTCCGAAGGATCGCAAAGGCGCTGCGGGACAGCCTTGCGACAGTGGGCAGAGTGGACCAGTGAGATCGACGCTGCGTTCGGGGTCTAGGTCACTTGCGAATCCTCGGCGGTAACGTCATTCGAATGAGCGTCGGCCTTTGCCAACACGGGCCTTCAACTCTCGGCCGGGAATGGGCTGCTCAACAAGACCGCTCTCAGCCTTGACCTGCCCTCCGAGTATCGACGGGCAGGTCCGCAGCGGTTGCAGCCATTCAACATACTCGCTCAGATTTGGGGTTGAGTCTCTAGTCCCGTAGAATCGACCAAAAGAGATTTGGGTGATGTTTCGGAGTTTCTATGCCTGTAAAATAATTCGTAAAAGTCTCTGAAACCAAGACTACAAAACACATGCAGGATGTTTGCGCGCTCAACCTATCCTACACGCGAAGATTGGCCTACAGATTTTGCGACACATGCTAATAAATTGACTACACAGGAGACGCAATGCCAGCTGAACTCGCAATAGCAACCTTTGAGCCGCTAGAATGGGTGAACGAATACACGCAGCCAGCCATGCGCATCGATCAGGAGGTTTTCGGACCGATCCTACACTTCTCCCTGATGTGGAATCTGTTTGAACGAGACGCCTGCGGCAAGGAGGCAACTCCATCCAGTATCGAGAAAGCGGTTCAATCAGCGTTCGCAGCCGGAAAGCTATCGCTCGCTCCGTTCCAAGAGCATCTGCAGTACTTTCAAGATCGCTCTCAACGAGGTGAATTGACTATCGAGCAATACCTTAATGCACTGAAGATGACAAATGCAAGCGCGCGACACCTTGTGGGTGGTGTTCTCGCAGGAACGCTAACCGATCCAAATAATGCGATTCATGCTCTTCTGCTCATTGCTCACCGAATCCGAAATAACCTTTTCCACGGAGAGAAAGACGTCGCGATGCTCCACACCCAAGTTCACCTTTTTCGCGCTGTGAACTCCCTGCTTGCCACATATCTTCACACTACCAAGAGTGCGGCCTAGCTGTGATGTCTCAATAGGTTGTTAACCCGGAAGGGTCTGGGAGACTGGAGTTACGACGCTTCAGAACTCTCAGAGGAATCCCCCCGGATGAACAGCCACAAGAATGCCAGAA
>NZ_JACBGE010000038.1 GCF_021401345.1 Hydrogenophaga sp. NFH-34 | reverse complement strand
TCAACAACTACCGCCCGCAGTTCTACTTCCGTACCACCGACGTGACCGGCTCCATCGAGCTGCCCGAAGGCAAGGAAATGGTCATGCCTGGCGACAACGTGTCGATCACCGTCAAGCTGATCGCCCCGATCGCCATGGAAGAAGGCCTGCGCTTCGCCATCCGTGAAGGCGGCCGTACCGTCGGCGCCGGCGTCGTGGCCAAGATCATTGCCTGATTTTCCTGCTCGTCAGGGTTGAAAGCCAAGTAGGGGTATAGCTCAATTGGCAGAGCGTCGGTCTCCAAAACCGAAGGTTGGGGGTTCGATTCCCTCTGCCCCTGCCACAGGACAGTCAGCCGGCAAAGTCTGATTTTTTGCCTCGTTCTGTGTTCACAAGCCCGCCGAAGTCGTCAAGACCTCTGGTGGGCTTGCGTGTCTGAAGCTGGGCGCGTTCCTGCTCGCTGTAAGGCACGCCTTCCGTACTGAATCGTCTGGATCCTCATGGCCACTTCCGAAGTTCAAACCGTCAACACCGGAGCCGACAAGGCCAAGCTGGCTGGCTCGGTGGCCTTGCTGCTGGCTGGTTTTGTGGCGTTCTACCTGTTGTCGGGAAAAGGTGCGCTTGCACAGTGGGGCGTTCTGCTGGTGGCGGTTGCCGCGGCGGTGGGGATGTTTGTCGTGTCGGAGTCCGGGCGCCAGCTGGTGGCCTTTTTTCGCGATGCGTGGCGCGAGACCAAAAAAGTGGTCTGGCCTGCCCGCAAGGAAACCATCCAGATGACGGCTTACGTGTTTGTGTTCGTGGTGGTCATGGCGCTGTTCCTGTGGCTCACGGACAAGACGGTCGAGTGGGCGTTCTACGACCTGATTCTCGGCTGGAGGAAGTAATGAGCGACCAAAAAACGTCTTTGGGCGTGCCGACCGAAGGCATGCGCTGGTATGTGGTGCATGCCTATTCGGGTATGGAAAAGGCCGCTGAGCGCAATATCGTCGAGCGCATCAACCGCGCCGGCATGCAGGACAAGTTTGGTCGCATCCTGGTGCCGACCGAGGAGGTGGTCGAGGTCAAGAATGGCCAGAAGCGCACCACCGAACGCAAGTTTTTCCCCGGGTATGTGCTCGTGGAAATGGTGATGGATGACGACACCTGGCATTTGGTGAAGCACACCAACAAGGTCACGGGCTTTGTGGGCGGTGCGCGCAACCGGCCCGTGCCGATTTCTGAAGAGGATGTTCAGAAGATCGTCGACCAGATGCAGGAAGGCACCGACAAGCCGCGTCACAAAGTGGAATTTGTCGTGGGCGAATACGTGCGCGTCAAGGAAGGCCCTTTCACCGACTTCAATGGCACGGTGGACGAGGTCAACTACGAAAAGAGCAAGCTGCGCGTGTCGGTGACCATTTTCGGTCGCGCGACGCCCGTGGAGCTGGAATTCAGTCAGGTCGAAAAAGCCTGAGTTTTCAGAAGCAGGTGGTTCGGTCCGGCGCCTGTTTCTCCGTTTTCATCCGGACCCCCCATCGCGAGGAGGCTGCATGCACTGCGGCCGTTTGGACTCGCAGGAGCTGAAATATGGCGAAGAAAATCGTCGGCTTCATCAAGCTGCAAGTGCCAGCTGGTAAGGCCAATCCCTCTCCCCCGATCGGTCCGGCGCTGGGTCAGCGCGGCCTGAACATCATGGAGTTCTGCAAGGCGTTCAACGCCCAGACCCAGGGCGTCGAGCCCGGTCTGCCGCTGCCGGTGGTGATCACCGCTTTTGCGGACAAGAGCTTCACGTTCATCATCAAGACCCCCCCGGCGACGACCCTCATCAAGAAGGCCATCAAGCTGGACAAGGGTTCTCCGGTGCCCAACAAGCAGAAGGTCGGCAAGATCACCCGCGCTCAGCTGGAAGAAATCGCCAAGACCAAGATGAAGGACATGACCGCTGCCGACATTGATGCAGCCGTCAAGACCATCGCCGGCTCTGCCCGTTCGATGGGTGTGATCGTGGAGGGTGTGTGACATGGCCAAGCTGACCAAGAAGCAAAAAGCCCAGCAAGGCAAGATCGAAACCACCAAGCTCTACCCGCTGGCCGATGCGCTGGCGCTGGTGAAGGAATTCGCCAACGCCAAGTTCGACGAGTCCATCGATGTGGCCATTCAGCTCGGCGTGGACGCCAAGAAGTCTGACCAGGTGGTGCGTGGCGCCGTGGTGCTGCCCAATGGCACCGGCAAGACCAAGCGCGTGGCGGTGTTCGCTCAGGGTGCCAAGGCTGAAGAAGCCAAGGCCGCTGGCGCGGATGTGGTCGGTTTCGACGACCTGGCTGCCGACATCAAGGCTGGCAAGATGGACTTCGACATCGTGATCGCCTCGCCCGACGCGATGCGCATCGTGGGTACCCTGGGTCAGATCCTGGGCCCGCGCGGCCTGATGCCGAACCCGAAGGTCGGTACCGTGACGCCCGACGTCGCGACGGCCGTGAAGAACGCGAAGGCCGGTCAGGTGCAGTTCCGCGTCGACAAGGCCGGGATCATCCATGGCACGATCGGCCGCCGCTCGTTCGACGCCGACAAGCTGCAGGGCAACCTGTCGGCACTCGTCGATGCGCTGAACAAGGCCAAGCCGGCGACCAGCAAGGGTGTGTACCTGCGCAAGGTGGCGGTTTCGTCGACCATGGGTGTGGGCGTCCGTGTGGACACCCAGTCCATCGCGGCGTAATCGTTGAAAGAATTCGGGCGCTCCGCAAGGCGTGCCCGGGTGTGGTGGGCCCAGGTGGCGGTTGAAAGACTGCTACCTGGGGCCATCCAAGACCGCTGGTGCCCAGGGGCTTCCCGCTCCCGGGCTTAATCGAGAAAGCCAGCGCAGATGGCGATCCCGCTGCAGATGGAATCCGTTCCGAAACAGTTGGTCGCTGCAATGAAGCGTGTGGAGGGCGCCAGCCCGAAGCATATTGAAGGAGTAGACCTTGAGTCTGAATCGCAGTGAGAAAGAAGCGGTCATCAATGAAGTGACCAGCCTCGCCGCTAAAGCTCAAACGCTCGTGATGGCGGAATACCGCGGCATCACGGTCGCTGCCATGGACCAACTGCGCGTGAAGGCACGCAGCAGCGGTGTCAGCCTGAGTGTTCTGAAGAACACCCTGGCCCGCCGCGCTGTGGCTGGCAGTTCGTTCGAAGTGGCGGGCGACCAGATGACCGGTCCGCTGATCTATGGCTTCTCCGAAGACGCTGTGGCCGCCGCCAAGGTGGTGGCCGATTTCGCGAAGACCAACGACAAGTTGGTGATTCGCGGTGGTGTCTACGGGGGCAAGGTCCTGGATCAGGACGGCGTGAAGCAACTGGCCAGCATTCCCACCAAGGAAGTGCTGCTGGCTCAGCTGTGTGGCTTGCTGATGTCGCCTATCTCCCGCACCGCCGTGGTGCTGGGTGCCCTGGCGGCCAAGAAGGGCGAAGGCGCTGCCGAACAACCGGCAGCCGAAGCCGCTGCCGCCTGATCGGCGTGGCGAGTTCGTTTTAACCAATTGTTAGGAAATCAAAATGGCATTCGATAAAGACGCATTTCTGACGGCTCTGGACAGCATGTCCGTCATGGAACTCAATGACCTGGTCAAGGCCATTGAAGAGAAGTTCGGCGTGTCCGCTGCCGCCATGGCCGCACCGGCCGCTGGTGGCGCTGCTGGCGGTGGCGCTGCCGCTGCTGAAGAGAAGACCGAGTTCAACGTCGTGCTGACCGAAGCCGGCGCCAACAAGGTGTCCGTGATCAAGGCCGTGCGCGAAATCACCGGTCTGGGTCTGAAGGAAGCCAAGGACCTGGTCGACGGCGCTCCCAAGACCGTCAAGGAAGCCCTGCCCAAGGCCGACGCCGAAGCCGCTGTCAAGAAGCTGGTGGAAGCCGGCGCCAAGGCCGAACTCAAGTAATTCGGTTCCTTTCCAAGGCTGGAGCGCCCTGCTGGGGCCTCCAGCCTTTGGCGCTTTCAGAGCGCACCCAAAAATCGCTCCTTCCGGTGGACATCACTGAAGCGATTTTTGAGTGTTTTCTGATCCCGACTGCAGAAGACCACTTGGTTCGGGCCCGCGTGCAACGCGCGGGCCGTCCGCCATCGGCAGGTAGTGGCCTGCCGCCAAGTCTGCCGGCCAAGCCGGCAAGACAGTCGCCGCAGACCTCAAGCCCGGAGATCTCATGGCATCCGCATCCCGATACTCGTACACCGAACGCAAGCGCCTCCGCAAGAGCTTTGGCAGTCGCGAAAATGTGCTCGCGATTCCTTACCTTCTGCAAATGCAGAAGGACGCCTACACCGCGTTCCTGCAGGCGGAAACCCCCCCCAAGAAGCGCACCAACGAAGGCCTTCAGGCCGCGTTCGACTCGGCTTTCCCGATCGTTTCGCACAACGGCTTCGTGGAAATGAAGTTCGTCGAATACAACCTGGCCAAGCCGGCGTTCGACGTGCGCGAGTGCCAGACCCGTGGTCTGACCTTCGCTTCGGCCGTGCGCGCCCGCGTGCAGCTGATCATCTATGACCGCGAGTCGTCGACCGCGCAGTCCAAGGTGGTCAAGGAGGTGAAGGAGCAAGAGGTCTACATGGGCGAAGTGCCCCTGATGACCGACAAGGGCTCCTTCATCATCAACGGCACCGAACGCGTGATCGTGTCGCAGCTGCACCGCTCGCCCGGCGTCTTCTTCGAACACGACAAGGGCAAGACGCACAGCTCGGGCAAGCTGCTGTTCTCTGCCCGCATCATCCCCTACCGCGGTTCCTGGCTGGACTTCGAATTCGATCCGAAGGACGTGCTCTTCTTCCGTGTCGACCGCCGCCGCAAGATGCCGGTCACGATCCTGCTCAAGGCCATCGGTCTGACGCCGGAAGCGATCCTGGCCAACTTCTTCGTCAACGACCACTTCCGCCTGATGGACAGTGGTGCGCAGATGGCTTTCGTGTCCGAACGCCTGCGTGGCGAAGTGGCGCGTTTCGATATCACCGACAAGTCGGGCAAGGTGGTGGTGGCCAAGGACAAGCGCATCACCGTGCGCCACACGCGCGAGCTCGAACAGTCGGGCACGACCCACATCACCGTGCCCGAGGACTTCCTCATTGGCCGTGTGGTGGCCAAGAACATCGTCGATCCCGATACGGGTGAAATCATCGCCAAGGCGAACGACGAACTGACCGAAACCTTGCTCAAGAAACTGCGTTCGGCCGGTGTGCAGGATCTGCCTTGCATTTACACCAACGAACTCGATCAGGGCGGCTACATCAGCCAGACCCTGCGGATCGATGAAACCGCCGACGAGTTTGCGGCGCGCGTGGCCATCTACCGCATGATGCGCCCTGGCGAGCCGCCGACCGAAGACGCGGTGCAGGCCCTGTTCCACCGCCTGTTCTACAACCCGGACACGTACGACCTGTCGCGCGTCGGCCGCATGAAGTTCAACGCCCGTGTGGGCCGCGACGAAGCGACCGGTCCGATGGTGCTGTCCAACGAAGACATCCTGGCCGTGGTCAAGATCCTGGTGGATCTGCGCAACGGCCGTGGTGAAGTCGACGACATCGATCACCTGGGCAACCGCCGCGTGCGCTGCGTGGGCGAACTGGCTGAAAACCAGTACCGCACCGGCCTGGCACGGATCGAGAAGGCTGTGAAGGAGCGTCTGGGTCAGGCCGAACAAGAGCCGCTCATGCCGCACGACCTGATCAACTCCAAGCCGATTTCTGCGGCGCTCAAGGAGTTCTTCGGTGCGTCGCAGCTGTCGCAGTTCATGGACCAGACCAACCCGCTGGCCGAGATCACGCACAAGCGCCGCGTCTCGGCCCTGGGCCCGGGCGGTCTGACCCGCGAGCGCGCCGGCTTCGAAGTGCGTGACGTGCACGTCACCCACTACGGCCGCGTCTGCCCGATCGAAACGCCGGAAGGCCCGAACATCGGTCTGATCAACTCGCTGGCCCTGTACGCCCGCCTGAACGAGTACGGTTTCATCGAAACGCCGTACCGCCGCGTGGTGGACAGCAAGGTGACCAACGAAATCGACTACCTGTCGGCCATCGAAGAGAGCAAGTACGTGATCGCGCAGGCGAACGCGGCACTGGACGCCGACGGTCGCCTGACCGGCGAGTTGGTGTCTGCCCGTGAAAAGGGCGAATCCATCCTCACGGCCCCGGAAACCATCCAGTACATGGACGTGTCGCCGGCCCAGATTGTGTCGGTGGCCGCTTCGCTGGTGCCCTTCCTGGAGCACGACGACGCGAACCGCGCACTGATGGGCGCCAACATGTCGCGCCAGGCTGTGCCGACGCTGCGTCCGGAAAAGCCGCTGGTCGGTACCGGCATCGAGCGCGTGGCCGCGATCGACTCGGGCACCGTGGTCACCGCCAACCGGGGTGGCGTGGTCGATTATGTGGACGCGACCCGCATCGTGATCCGGGTGAACGACGACGAAGCCGTGGCCGGTGAAGTGGGTGTGGACATCTACAACCTGATCAAGTATCAGCGCTCCAACCAGAACACCAACATCCACCAGCGTCCCATCGTCAAGAAGGGCGAGCTGATCCACAAGGGTGCCGTGATCGCCGATGGTGCGTCGACCGATCTGGGTGAAATCTCGATCGGCCAGAACATGCTGATCGCCTTCATGCCCTGGAACGGCTACAACTTCGAAGACTCGATCCTGATCTCCGAACGCGTGGTGGCCGACGACCGCTACACCTCGATCCACATCGAGGAACTGGTGGTGATGGCCCGCGACACCAAGCTGGGCGCGGAAGAAATCACCCGAGATATCCCGAACCTGGCCGAGCAGCAGCTCAACCGTCTGGACGACTCCGGCATCATCTACGTGGGCGCCGAAGTGCTGCCTGGCGACGTGCTGGTCGGCAAGGTCACGCCCAAGGGCGAGACCACCCTCACGCCTGAAGAGAAGCTGCTGCGCGCCATCTTCGGCGAGAAGGCTTCCGACGTGAAGGACACCTCGCTGCGTGTGGACCAGGGCTCCTCGGGCACCGTGATCGACGTGCAGGTCTTCACCCGTGAAGGCATCACGCGCGACAAGCGCGCCCAGCAGATCATCGACGACGAACTCAAGCGCTTCCGCCTGGACCTGAACGACCAGCTGCGCATCGTCGAGGCCGATGCCTTCGACCGGATCGAGAAGCTGCTGACCGGCCGGATCGCCAACGGCGGCCCGAAGAAGCTGGCCAAGGGCACCAAGATCGACAAGGCCTATCTGGACGATGTCGAGAAGTACCACTGGTTCGACATCCGCCCGGCGGAAGACGACGTCGCCACGCAGCTGGAGTCCATCAAGAACTCCATGGAGCAGACGCGCCACAGTTTCGACCTGGCTTTTGAAGAAAAGCGCAAGAAGCTCACCCAGGGCGACGAGCTGCCCGCTGGCGTGCTCAAGATGGTCAAGGTCTACCTGGCCGTCAAACGCCGCCTGCAGCCTGGTGACAAGATGGCCGGCCGTCACGGCAACAAGGGGGTGGTTTCCAAGATCACCCCGGTGGAAGACATGCCCCACCTGGCCGACGGCACGCCGGTCGACATCGTGCTGAACCCGCTGGGCGTGCCTTCGCGGATGAACATCGGTCAGGTGCTGGAAGTCCACCTGGGCTGGGCCGGCAAGGGCCTGGGCCAGCGCATCGGCGACATGCTGCAGCGTGAAGCGGCCGCATCCGAGGTGCGCGGTTTCCTGGAGCAGATCTACAACAGCATGGGGCGCCAGGAAAGCCTGGCCGACCTGGGCGACGAAGAGCTGATGGCCATGGCCAAGGAACTGACCCACGGCGTGCCGTTCGCTTCGCCGGTGTTCGATGGCGCGTCCGAGCAGGAAATCATGGACATGCTGAAGCTGGCCTACCCGGACGACATCGCCAAGGCCAAGGGTCTGACCGCGACGCGCACCCAGGCCCAGCTGTACGACGGCCGTACCGGAGAAGCCTTCGAGCGCACGACCACGGTCGGCTACATGCACTATCTGAAGCTGCACCACTTGGTGGACGACAAGATGCACGCCCGCTCGACCGGTCCGTACTCGCTCGTCACCCAGCAGCCGCTGGGCGGCAAGGCGCAGTTCGGTGGTCAGCGTTTCGGGGAAATGGAAGTGTGGGCGCTGGAAGCCTACGGCGCTTCCTACATCCTGCAGGAAATGCTCACCGTCAAGTCCGACGACGTGCAGGGCCGTACCAAGGTGTACGAATCCATCGTCAAGGGCGAACACGCGATCGATGCGGGCATGCCCGAGTCGTTCAACGTGCTGGTCAAGGAAATCCGCTCGCTGGGCATCGACATCGAACTGGAGAGGAACTGACCCCCGGCTGATACCGCCCGCGGCCCGGCTCGGCCGGCTGCGGGTGTTTTCGGCAAGTCACTTCTTTCCTAACGCTGTCTCAAGAAATTAAGGAAGTTCACTATGAAATCCTTGCTCGACCTGTTCAAGCAGTTCACGCCCGACGAACATTTCGATGCCATCCGCATCGGTCTGGCTTCGCCGGAAAAAATCCGCTCGTGGTCTTTCGGTGAAGTCAAGAAGCCCGAAACCATCAACTACCGCACGTTCAAGCCCGAGCGCGACGGTCTGTTCTGCGCCAAGATCTTCGGCCCCATCAAGGACTACGAGTGCCTGTGCGGCAAGTACAAGCGCCTGAAGCACCGCGGTGTCATCTGCGAAAAGTGCGGCGTTGAAGTCACGCAGACCAAGGTGCGCCGCGAGCGCATGGGCCACATCGATCTGGCCGCGCCTTGCGCCCACATCTGGTTCCTGAAGTCGCTGCCCTCGCGTCTGGGTCTGATCCTGGACATGACGCTGCGCGACATCGAACGCGTGCTGTATTTCGAAGCCTACGTGGTGACCGACCCCGGCATGACCCCGCTGAAGAAGTTCGGCATCATGAGCGAGGACGACTACGACGCCAAGCGCAAGGAATACGGCGACGAATTCATTGCGAAGATGGGCGCCGAAGGCATCAAGGACCTGCTGGAGAGCATCGACCTCGACATCGAGATCGAGAAGCTGCGCAACGACCTGACCGGCTCCGAGCTCAAGGTCAAGAAGAACGCCAAGCGCCTGAAGGTGCTGGAGGCGTTCAAGAAGTCCGGCATCAAGCCCGAGTGGATGATCATGGAAGTGCTGCCGGTGCTGCCGCCGGACCTGCGTCCGCTGGTGCCGCTGGACGGTGGCCGCTTCGCCACGTCGGACCTGAACGACCTGTACCGCCGTGTCATCAACCGCAACAGCCGTCTCAAGCGCCTGCTCGAACTGAAGGCCCCTGAAATCATCGCCCGCAACGAAAAGCGGATGCTGCAGGAAGCCGTGGACTCGCTGCTGGACAACGGCCGCCGTGGCAAGGCCATGACGGGCGCCAACAAGCGCGCGCTGAAGTCGCTGGCCGACATGATCAAGGGCAAGAGCGGCCGCTTCCGCCAGAACCTGCTGGGCAAGCGCGTCGACTACTCGGGCCGTTCGGTGATCACCGTGGGCCCGACCCTGAAGCTGCACCAGTGCGGTCTGCCCAAGCTGATGGCGCTGGAGCTGTTCAAGCCCTTCATCTTCTCGCGCCTGGAAGCCATGGGCATCGCGACCACCATCAAGGCCGCGAAGAAGGAAGTGGAAGCCGGCACGCCGGTGGTGTGGGACATCCTGGAAGAGGTCATCAAGGAGCACCCGGTTCTGCTGAACCGCGCGCCCACGCTGCACCGTCTGGGTATCCAGGCTTTTGAGCCGATCCTGATCGAAGGCAAGGCCATCCAGCTGCACCCGCTCGTCTGCGCGGCCTTCAACGCCGACTTCGACGGTGACCAGATGGCCGTTCACGTGCCGCTGTCGGTGGAAGCGCAACTGGAAGCCCGCACCCTGATGCTGGCCTCCAACAACGTGCTGTTCCCGGCCAACGGTGAACCGTCGATCGTGCCGTCGCAAGACGTGGTGCTGGGTCTGTACTACACGACCCGCGAGAAGACCAACGGCAAGGGCGAAGGCATGATCTTCGCGGACGTGGCCGAAGTCCAGCGCGCGCTGGACAACGGCGTGGTCGAGATCACCGCCAAGATCGCCGTGCGCCTGACGCAGTGGAACAAGGACAAGGTCACCGGTGAATTCGTGCCCAGCACCTCGCTGGTGGACACGACCGTCGGCCGTGCGCTGCTGTCCGAAATCCTGCCCAAGGGCCTGCCTTTCGAAGTGCTCAACAAGGCGCTGAAGAAGAAGGAAATCTCGAAGCTGATCAATGCCTCGTTCCGCAAGTGCGGCCTGAAGGAGACCGTGGTCTTCGCCGACAAGCTGCTGCAGAACGGTTTCCGCCTGGCCACGCGTGCCGGCATCTCGATCTGCGTGGACGACATGCTGGTGCCGGCCGAGAAGCACCAGATCATCGAGCGCGCCGAGAGCGAAGTGAAGGAAATCGCCCAGCAGTACGCTTCCGGTCTGGTGACCGCTGGCGAGCGCTACAACAAGGTGGTGGACATCTGGGGCAAGGCCGGTGACGAGATCTCCAAGGTCATGATGGAACACCTGAAGAAGGAAAAGACCATCGACCGCCACGGCAAGGAAGTCGACCAGGAGTCCTTCAACTCCATCTACATGATGGCCGACTCGGGCGCGCGGGGTTCTGCCGCCCAGATCCGTCAGCTCGCCGGCATGCGGGGCCTGATGGCCAAGCCGGACGGCTCCATCATCGAGACCCCCATCACGGCGAACTTCCGTGAAGGCCTGAACGTGTTGCAGTACTTCATCTCCACCCACGGGGCCCGGAAGGGCCTGGCGGACACGGCGCTGAAGACGGCCAACTCGGGTTACCTGACCCGTCGTCTGGTCGACGTGACGCAGGATCTGGTGGTCACGCACGACGACTGCGGCACGACCAACGGCACCCTGATGCGCGCCATCGTCGAAGGTGGTGAAGTCATTGAATCGCTGCGCGACCGCATCCTGGGCCGGACCACGGCCGAGGAAGTGATCCACCCGGAAACCCGCCAGCCCATCTTGGGCGGCGGCGTGCTGCTCGACGAGGACATGCTCGACGAGTTGGAAGCCGCTGGGGTGGACGAAGTCAAGGTGCGCACGGCGCTCACCTGCGAAACCCGTTTTGGTATCTGCGCCAAGTGCTATGGCCGCGATCTGGGTCGTGGTGGTCAGGTCAACATCGGCGAGGCCGTTGGTGTGATCGCTGCCCAGTCGATCGGCGAGCCCGGCACGCAGCTGACGATGCGGACCTTCCACATCGGGGGTGCGGCTTCGCGCGCCGCCGTGGCCTCCAGCGTGGAAGCCAAGTCCAACGGCATCATCGGTTTCAACAGCACGATGCGCTACGTGAGCAACACCAAGGGCGACCTGGTGGTGATCTCGCGCTCGGGTGAAATCATCATCCAGGACGAACACGGCCGCGAGCGCGAGCGTCACAAGGTGCCTTACGGCGCGACGCTGACGATCAAGCCCGATCAGTCGATCAAGGCCGGCACCATCCTGGCCAACTGGGACCCGCTGACCCGACCCATCATCACGGAATTCGCCGGTACGGTGAAGTTCGAGAACGTGGAAGAAGGTCTGACGGTGGCCAAGCAGGTCGACGACGTGACCGGTCTGTCCACGCTGGTGGTGATCGATCCGAAGCGCCGCGGTGCCGCCAAGGTGGTGCGTCCGCAGGTCAAGCTGATCGATGCCCAGGGCAATGAGGTCAAGATCCCCGGTACCGACCACTCGGTGACCATCGGCTTCCAGGTCGGTGCCCTGATCCAGGTGCGCGACGGCCAGGAAGTGGGCCCCGGCGAAGTGCTGGCGCGGATTCCGGTCGAAGGCCAGAAGACCCGCGACATCACCGGCGGTCTGCCGCGTGTGGCCGAGCTGTTCGAAGCCCGTTCCCCCAAGGACAAGGGCATGCTGGCCGAGATGACCGGTACCGTGTCCTTCGGCAAGGAAACCAAGGGCAAGGTGCGCCTGCAGATCACCGATCCCGAAGGCAAGGTCTGGGACGAGCTCATCCCCAAGGAAAAGAACATCCTGGTGCACGAAGGCCAGGTGGTCAACAAGGGCGAAAGCATCGTCGACGGCCCGGCCGATCCGCAGGACATCCTGCGCCTGCTGGGCATGGAAGAGCTGGCACGCTACATCGTCGATGAGGTGCAGGACGTCTACCGCCTCCAGGGTGTGAAGATCAACGACAAGCACATCGAGGTGATCGTTCGCCAGATGCTGCGCCGCGTCGTGGTCGAAAACCCGGGCGATTCGTCCTACATCGCCGGCGAACAGGTCGAGCGCTCGGAGATCCTCAACACCAACGACGCGCTGCGTGGCGACAACAAGATTCCTGCCACCTACAGCAACGTGCTGCTGGGCATCACCAAGGCCTCGCTGTCGACCGACTCGTTCATCTCGGCCGCTTCCTTCCAGGAAACGACCCGCGTGCTCACCGAAGCCGCGATCATGGGCAAGAAGGACGAACTGCGTGGCCTGAAGGAAAACGTCATCGTCGGCCGCCTGATTCCGGCCGGCACCGGCATGGCGTACCACGATGCCCGCCGCGTCAAGGAAAAGATGGACGACGAAGAGCGTCGGGCGATTGCCGAAGCCGATGCCCTGGCTCTGGCCGCCGATACCCAAGGCGACACCAGCGAAGTCCCGGGCAGCGCGGCCGAGTAAGGCCGTCAAGCACTGCCGGCGGGCCTTGCCGCCCGCTGGCTGGAAGCCCCCGCCCGTCCCGGGCGGGGGCTTTTTTGCTGGGCGCATGGCAGAGACGGGCCAGAGGCCTGCGGTATATTGGTTTGGACGTCCGTCAGGTCGGCCGTCTGGAGACGCGAGCGATGAACATCACGATCTGGATCTTGTTGGCCCTGGGCCTGACGGCCCTGTTCTGGGGGGTGGGGGCCTACAACCGCCTGGTGCGGCTGCGCAACGCGATCACGAATGCGTTTGGCCAGATCGATGTGCAGCTCAAGCGGCGTTACGACCTGATTCCCAATCTCGTGGACGTGGCCCGGAAGTATCTGGCGCACGAGGCGCAGACGCTGGAAGCGGTGATCGCGGCGCGCCAGCAGGCGCAAGGGGCCGAGAAAACCGCCGCGAGCCGGCCGCTGAATGCCGGGGCGCTGGCCGCTCTGGCGGGCGCCGAGCAGGCGCTGGGCGGTGCGTTGGGCCGGCTGTTTGCCGTGGCCGAGGCCTATCCCGAGCTCAAGGCCGATCAGACGCTGCGCGAATTGAGCGAGGAACTGGCGAGTACCGAAAACCGCATTGGTTTTGCACGCCAGGCTTACAACGACCACGTGCTCGAATTCAACGATGCGGCGACGCAGTTTCCGGCGCTGATCATCGCGCGGCTGTTCGGCTTTTCGGCCCAGGCGATGCTGGCGTCGACGCGCGACGAGGTCGAGCGGGAGCCGGTGAAGGTGGCGCTGTAAGGGTGACGGCGGGGCCAGCGGGTGCTGATTTTCGAATCCCAGCGCGAAGCGCGCGCGCGTACCCGGCAATTGCTGCTGGCGTTCCTGCTGACGGTCTTGCTGTTGGTGCTGGCGGTCAATGCGGCGCTGGCGCTGGCTTGGGGCATCACCTGGGCCTTCTGGGTACCGGTCTCCTTGGGGTACCCGCGGCACTTCTTTGCGGTCAATACCGGTGTCACCCTGCTGTTTGTGCTGGGCGGCTGGTGGGTCGAGTCCTCGCGGCTGAGCCATGGCGGGGCGCAGCGGCTGGCCGAGCGCATGGGCGCCCGCCCGCTCCAGCCGGGCAGCGATTTCGACGAGCACCGTCTGGCCCACATCGTCGATGAAATGGCGATTGCGTCGGGCATGGCCCGGCCGGTTGTCATGGTGGTGGCGCGCGATGGCGGGATCAACGCGTTCGCGACGGGCTGGGACCAGCGTGACGCGGTGGTGGCTGTGACGCGCGGGGCGCTCGACCACCTCTCGCGCGAGGAGCTGCAAGGCTTGGTGGCGCACGAATTCAGCCACATCCGCGAAGGCGATACGCGCCTGAACATGCGCCTGATCGGCATGGTGTTCGGGCTGGAGATGATCTGGCGCATGGGGCAGACCCTGGCCGAGCCCGACGAGCTGGGGCGCCGGTCGCTGCTGGTGCCACTCGGTCTGGCGCTGATGGCCGCCGGCTGGCTCGGCTGGCTGGCCGGGCACGTTCTGCAGGCGGCCGTGTCGCGACAGCGCGAATTCCTGGCCGACGCCCGCGCGGTGCAGTGGACCCGCAGCCGGGACGGGCTGGGCGGTGTGCTGCGCAAGGTCTGGCGGCAGCGCCTGGACGGGTTGGCGCTGCCGACCACGGACTCCCTCGTGCAGCATCTGCTGCTGGTGGGCAATGAGACGGGGCGGATGGCCGGCTGGCTCGACGCCCATCCGCCGCTGGCCGAGCGTGTGCGTCGGTTGTATGGCCGCAGCATGGGGCCCATGCCCCTGACGCGGCCGGATGAAAGGCCGCCAGTGGCGACGCCGGAGGTGGTGCCCGCGACGGCGCCCGCTGGCGATGCGTCAGGCTGGCGCATTGTTTGAAGGGTTTCAAGTTTGTCTGTGCATTCTTCGGTGGTGACCGCTTCCCCGTCTTTGGCGCCGACGCTGGCCGTCCAGTTGCGCCATGCCGCGGACTGCGTGCGGGCGGTCGAACAGGGGCAGTCGCTGGGGGACGCCTTGCCGCGCGTCCCGGAAGCTTTGCGGCCCGGCGTGCAGGCGCTGGCTTTTCATGTGCTGCGCCATCTGGGTGCGGCGCGAGCTGCCTTGCAGGCGCTGGCACCGCGCAAGCCCGAAGCGCCGGTGCAAGCGCTGCTGCACAGCGCGCTGGCGCTGCTGGTGAGCGATGAGCCCACGCCGGGTGCGAGCTATGCCCCCCACACGGTGGTCGATCAGGCGGTCGAGGCCGCCAAGCTGAGCCGGGGGACGCAACGCGCGGCGGGTTTTGTCAACGCGGTGCTGCGCCGCTGGCTGCGCGAGCGGAGCGAACTGCTGGTGCGTCTCCAGAAGCAGCCGGTGGCCCGGTGGAACCACCCGGCGTGGTGGATCGATCGCCTGCGAACCGACCACCCGGACGGCTGGGAGGCCGTGCTGGCCGCCAACAACCGGCCGGGGCCCATGACCTTGCGGATCAATCGGCGCCGGATCGCTCGCAGCGACTACCAGCAACGGTTGACCGAGCAAGGCCTGGCGTCGCGGGTGGTGGGCGAAGACGGGCTCGAACTGCTGGATGCCCGGCCGGTGTCGGCCTTGCCAGGCTTCGAGCAAGGCTGGTTTGCGGTGCAGGACGCGGCGGCCCAGATGGCTGCGCCCCTGCTGCTGGCCGGTCGCACTTGGAGCCCGGCCGATCGGGTGCTCGACGCCTGTGCCGCCCCCGGAGGGAAAACCGCCCATCTGCTTGAGCACGCCGATCTCGATCTGCTGGCGCTGGACGTGGATGCCCGCCGCTGCGAGCGCATTCGCGAGAATCTGCAGCGCCTGGGGCTGGCGGCCGAGGTCAAGGCCGCCGACGCCGGCCGGCCCGCCGACTGGTGGGACGGCCGGCCCTTCGACGCCATCTTGCTGGACGCGCCCTGTACCGCGTCGGGCATCGTGCGCCGCCATCCCGACGTGCGCTGGCTGCGCCGTCCCGGTGATGTGGAACAGCTGGCGCAGATCCAGCAGACCTTGCTGGAGGCGCTCTGGCCCTTGCTCAAGCCCGGGGGGCGGCTGCTGTATGCCACCTGCTCGGTCTTCCGGGCCGAAGGGGCGTCGCAGGTGGCGGCGTTCCTTGCGCGCCACAGCGACGCCGTAGCGGGGCCTGCCCCTGGTCATCTGTTGCCCGGAAATGCCGGCCGGAACGGGGAGTTCGCCGACAATCCTTCTGGTGGACAAGACGGATTTTTCTATGCCCGGCTGGACAAGCGCGCGCCCTGAACCGGTGCGCGACCATGCCGTTGGCGTTCCCGTCTGGCTGCGCTGGTTGGCGCTCGGCCTGCTCTGGTGGGCGCTGGGCGCGGCACCCGCCTTGGCGCGCGAGCCCGAGTTGCAACAGTTCCAACTGCGGCGCACGGCCGACGCTGTGCAACTCACCGTGCGACTGGGGCTGGAACTGACGCCGGCTGTCGAAGATGTGTTGCACCGCGGGGTGCCTTTGTATTTTGTCTGGCAGGCCGAGGTGTTCCGCGAGCGGTGGTACTGGACCAACAAACGGGTGTCGCGGGCCACGCGGGTGCTGCGCCTGGCCTATCAGCCGCTGACGCGGCGCTGGCGACTGAGTGTGTCCAACGAAGTGGGGGGCGGGGCGGGCGCCAGCCTGCCCTATGCCCTGCACCAGAACCATGACAGCCTGGAAACCGCGCTGGCCAGCATCAGCCGCATGACCCACTGGACAGTGGCCAACTCGGTGCAACTGGCCGATGGGGGTTCGCATCTCGTGGAGTGGCGCTTCCGGCTCGACCCCTCGCTGTTGCCGCGGCCCTTCCAACTGGGTATTGCCAACCAGGAAGACTGGGTGATCGACATCCGCCGCGAAGTGGAAATTCCCGCCCCGAGCGCCCATGACCCCAAGGCCACCGAGCCGGGTGAGGACGGCGGCGAAGCGGCGGATGAGAGCAGCGGCGCGCCGCGCTGAGGGCCATGCAGCGATCGACCGAATCGGAAGCCCTCGCCGCCGATCTTCACCGGCGGCGCCAGGCGCGCTGGGCGCTGGTGACGGCCCTGGTCTTCATGGCCGGTTTGACCATGGTGCTGCTGTTTCTGCTCACCCTGGCAACGCGCAACAGCGAACTCTACGAACGGCATTTCGCCTGGCTGGTGGGGGTGAACGTGGGGGTGGCCAGCCTGCTGTTGCTGGTGATCCTCTGGCTGGTGGTGCGCCTGACCGCACGCTGGCGGCGGGGCAAGTTCGGCAGCCGGCTGCTGGCCAAGCTGGCGGCGATTTTCACGGTGGTGGGCTTTCTGCCGGGCCTGCTGATCTACACCGTGTCCTACCAGTTCGTGTCGCGATCCATCGAAAGCTGGTTCGATGTGCGGGTCGAGTCGGCATTGGCCGCCGGGCTCAATCTTGGGCGTACGGCGTTGGACACCCTGTCTGCAGACCTGAGCGCCAAGACCCGGCTGGCGGCCGAGGACCTGGTGCGCGTGCCCGATGCTTCGGCGGTGCTGCTGCTGGAGCGTTTGCGCCAGCAGCTGTCGGCTTCCGACGTGCTGCTCTGGAGCGCGACCGGGCAATCCCTGGCCAGCGCGGGCACGTCGCGCTACGACCTCAGCCCCGATCGCCCGTCGCTGGCGCAGTTGCGCACCGTGCGCAGTTCGCGCGTGCTGACCCAGATCGAAGGGCTGGAGGAGGGTGTCGATGTCGAGGGCGGTTCGGCCAGCCGTGCCCGGGTGCAGGTGCTGGCGCTGGTGCCGTCGTCGGCCTTCGGCTTCAGCGCCGAGCCCCGCTTTCTGCAGGTGATCGCGCCACTGCCCAGCGCCTTGGTGACCGACGCGCTGGCCGTGCAAGTGGCGAACCGCGAGTACCAGGAGCGTGCCTTGGCCAGGCAGGGCCTGCGTGGCATGTACATCGGCACGCTGACCCTGACACTGTTCCTGGCGGTGTTCGGCGCCGTGCTCATTGCCGTGTTGTTGGGCAACCAGATCGTGCGGCCGCTGCTGGTGCTGGCCGAGGGCATGCGCGAAGTGGCCGCGGGCGACCTGCGGCCCAAGACGGCGCTGACGTCGCGCGACGAACTCGCCGGCCTGACCCGCACCTTTGCCCACATGACCATCGATCTGGCCGATGCGCGGGCCGCTGTGCAGCACAGCATGGCGCAGGTGGATGCCGCGCGCGAGAACCTTCAGACCATCCTGGACAACCTGACGGCGGGCGTCGTCGTGCTCGATGACCTGGCCCGCATCCACAGCGTCAACCCGGGCGCCGAACGCATCCTGCACCTGTCCCTGGCCCCCTACATCGGGCAGCCGCTGGCCAACCTGCCCGGGCTCGAACCGCTGGCCGAAGGGGTGCTGCAGCAGTTCGAGCGCCTGCGCGCGGACGAGCACGATGGCGGGCACTGGCAGCAGTCCTTCGAGCTGACCGCCGACGGGCAGACCCCGTTCCAGCAAGGCATCACGCTCATTGCCCGCGGAGCGATGCTGCCGAATGGCGAGCGCCTGCTGGTGTTCGACGACGTGTCCGAGATGGTGTCCGCGCAGCGTGCGAAGGCCTGGGGCGAGGTGGCCCGGCGGCTCGCACACGAAATCAAGAACCCGCTCACCCCCATCCAGCTGTCGGCAGAGCGACTGGCGATGAAGCTCGACGGCAAGGTGCAGCCGGCCGAGCAGGCCATCCTCGACAAATCCGTGCGCACCATCGTCGACCAGGTGGATGCGATGAAGCGCTTGGTCAACGAATTCCGCGACTTTGCGCGGCTGCCAGCCGCACAGCTCGTGCCGCTGGACCTCAATGCGCTGCTCAAGGATGTGCTCAGTCTTTACGACAACGCCGCGGTGCCGGTGCACCGCGAACTGGCGCCCGACCTGCCGCCCGTGCTGGCCGACGCCCAGCAGGTGCGCCAGGTGCTGCACAACCTGGTGCAGAACGCGCAGGATGCCATGGCCGGCCATGCGCAGGCCTCGGTGCTGGTGCGCACGCGCCGTTCGGATTCGGGCGCCTGGGTGCGGCTGTCCGTGCTGGACGAGGGGCCCGGGTTTGCCGAGCCCATTCTCAAACGCGCCTTCGAACCCTATGTCACCACCAAGGCCAAAGGCACTGGTCTGGGCCTGGCCGTGGTGAAGAAAATCATGGACGAACACGGGGGGCGCGTCGACGTGGGCAACCGATTGATCGACGGCAAAGTGGTGGGGGCGCAAGTGTCGTTATCATTCGCAGTTGCTAATTGACAACATTTGCGAAGGGAAGACACGCTCGCATGGCAACGATTCTGGTCGTCGACGACGAGTTGGGCATCCGGGACCTGCTCTCGGAAATCCTCAACGATGAAGGACACACGGTCGAACTGGCCGAAAACGCCGCGCAGGCGCGCCAGGTGCGCAGCCAGCTGCGCCCCGATCTGGTGTTGCTCGACATCTGGATGCCCGACACGGATGGGGTGAGCCTGCTCAAGGAGTGGGCCAGCGCGGGCTTGCTGAGCATGCCGGTCATCATGATGAGCGGCCACGCCACCATCGACACGGCGGTGGAGGCCACCCGCATCGGTGCCACGGCCTTCCTGGAAAAACCCATCACGCTGCAAAAACTGCTGAAAGCGGTGGACCAGGGCTTGAACCGGTCCGCGCCCAAGGCGGGGGCACAGCCCAAAGCAGCCCCGGTGGTGGAGCTGACCGTGGAAGCCGCGATGACGGGGGGCACCCTGCCCGAGCCCGTGCTCGATCTGGGTCCGCTGCCCCTGCAGTCGTTCAACCTGGAAGGCCCGTTGCGCGAGGCGCGTGATGGCTTCGAAAAGGCTTACTTCGAATACCACCTGGCCAAGGAGTCCGGCTCCATGACCCGTGTGGCCGAGAAAACCGGGCTGGAGCGCACGCACCTCTACCGCAAGCTCAAGCAGCTGGGCGTCGATCTGGCACGCAGCAAACGCAGCACGGCCTGAAACCGCTTCAGAAGATGCTATAATTCCATTTCTCTAGGCCCGGTAGCTCAGTTGGTAGAGCAGCGGATTGAAAATCCGCGTGTCGGTGGTTCGATTCCGCCCCAGGCCACCAAAATTAAGTCAAGAAATCAACGGGTTACGCTTAACGGCGTGACCCGTTTTTCTTTGTGCTGTCAACCAAGTGTCAACCGCGCCAAAGGGTTCAGGTTCTTGGCCTCTTGCAGGTGGTCCGGCGACATGTGGGCGTAGCGCATTGTCATCGTCACGTTGGCGTGCCCCAAGATGCGCTGTAGCGTCAGGATGTTGCCCCCGTTCATCATGAAGTGGCTTGCGAACGTGTGGCGCAGCACGTGGGTCATCTGACCGTCTGGCAGCACCAGCCCGGCCCGCTCTACGCCTTCCCTGAAGGCCGAGATGCTGTACCCAAAGATGCGGCCCATTTGCCCGTGTTCTTTGGCGTGTGCGCGAATGTCGTCTTCCAGGGCCTCGTCAATCGGAACGGCCCGCGTCTTGCCGGACTTCGTGCGGGCGTACTCGATCATGCCGTTCCTGACCTGCGTTTCCCGCAATTCCTCAGCCTCGCTCCACCTGGCGCCGGTGGCCAGGCAAATGCGGCTGATGAGTCGGACATGCGGGTTTCTGGACGCGCTGAGGGCGTTCAGCAGGGCCGTGATCTGCTCCAGGGTGAGGTAGCTCAGTTCGGACTGCTGAATCTTGAACTGGCGAAGGTTGGCCAGCGGATTGTCCTTGGTCCAGTGCCCCAGGCGGATCAATTCGTTGAACATGGCGCGCAGGTACGCATGCTCGCGGTTCATGTTGTTGGCCGTCAGACCGGCATCAAGGCGCTTGGTGCGGTAGGTGGCGAACATGTCCACGGTGAATCGGTCGGCGACCGGATCGCCCATGGCTTCGACCATCGCCTGCAACCTGCGGTGCATGTCCTGGCCAGCGCGCAGACCAGACCCATGATGGGTGAACCACAGTTCGACCAGGCCGGACAGCTTGCGAAGGTCGCGCCGCTCCGGCATCCATTTCTCGTCCTGGTTGATCTGCGTCTTGAGCCAGGCTTCCCAGGCGAGAGCCTCGGCCTTGGTCTTGAGGGTTTTGCGAAAACGTTTGCCACCGCGTCCAGCCGGTTGGGCATCGACCAGCCATCCAGAGTCAGTCTTCTTTACTGCCATTTTCAAGCTTGTAGCCGTGTTGATCGGCGAAGTCCTTCCAAGCTTCGTCTGTGGGCCTGTATTGAGCGAACCAGTCTGGCGCATGGACCATATCTACCTTCCCATTTGGAAGGCGTAGTGGTTCGCCTGGGTAGTCTCCGATCAACATCCACAAGGCCCAGTCGGGCTTGAGTCTCGCCAGCGCCGCAACCATCGGTACTGTGGGGTGCTGTCTTCTGATCATCAGGTTTTGCCATTTCGTGCCAGAGATCCCGGTCTTTGCTTCCAGCGTTGAGTACACGCCCCGCGCTCCTCTGGTCACTTCCATTGCGGTGTAGATCGCACGTTCTCGTAAGGCGGTGTCTGGGTCCGGTGGCTTCTGCGCCTTTGCCCATTCTTGAAATTGTTCGATAAGGGCAGTGCCCCTGCGTTGTTGTTCCTCTGCCACTGCGTACCTCTTTTCAAAAAGTGCTTGACGTAAATACTGCATGCGATGCAGTATTTACGCATGGAAAGCACAAAAAATGCACCTTCTGGCGGTAGTTTACAAGTGCCACTCATGACCCGCGAGGCCTTCGCCGCCGCCGTGGGTCTCCCTCTTGGCGTTCTCACTGCGCAGGCCGAGCGTGGTTACTGGCCACAGATCACGGTCGGCAAAAGAGTTTTCATCAACGTGGAGGCCGTCCGGCTCAAGGCGCTTGAGCGAGCTCAGGAGTTCAAGCTATGAGCCGTACCCTTTCAAAAGCTTCGTCTTACCAGTCTGATTTTTGGCCTGAGCTGGCCAGTAAGTCGATGGTCACCCTTGCAAGGTTGGCCGGCGCCCGCGCGTCCGCCCGCAGGTACGAGGACGGCCGCGCGGGCGCCGGCCGTGCGGCCGTCCGTAATCCTGCGCTAAATCCGGACAGTTTTGCCCTTTCAGCTTCTGATGCCGACGCATTTGATCCTGTAAATCCGGACAGTTTTGGAGGTCGGCGTGCTTGATCTCGGATGGTCGGATGTGGCCTGGCGTGACGGTCAACAAGTCGTCACCCACTCTGGTGAGCTTCAGGTTCTCCGGATAACTCAAGCAGGCCCCATGCTTTCCGACCTGGACATTGGGGACGCGCGAGTCAGCTTACGGTGGATGTTGTTCCATCACGCTCGCGATGTTCTTCGGCAGTACTGGGAATGGCGTCCTGAGTACATGGATTGGCCCCAACCTTATGCCTCTCCTGTTACTCATGAGCTTATTGACCGAGTTCCTCCCACGTTAAGTTTTCCGTGCGGTCCGGTGTACCTCAATGCCAAGTCCAAGCGATCAGCCGCCGTCCGCGGACGTGACTTTTCACCTGTTGGTGCTGTGGATCGTGAGTCTGTTTTTCGCGTAATGAATTGCCACGGATCGCTCGGTGGCGAGGTCGAGGTCTGGCGCGATATCCGCAATCAGGGGCGAGCCCTGTACCACGGGGTTATCAAGTGCGGCGACTACTGGCGTTGCCCGATCTGTTCCCATCGCATCACGATGGGTCGCCGCGCCGAAATCTCGGACATCTACAACCAAGTCGCCGGGCCAGGTCAAGGAGTGGCCTACCTTGTGACGTTTACTGTTCCGCATCATCGGTCTGACCGGTTGGAGGATCTGCTGCGCCAGATGCTGTATGCCCGCGACCGTTTGGCCGATGGGGCTTGGGGTAAATCGCTTACACGCCCAGCAGGCAAGACTGCCAAGACCTCCTACAGGTTGGGCGATATCTACATCGGTCGGATGCGCACGCTTGAGATCACTTGGTCCAGCGCCAACGGCTGGCATCCGCATCTGCATGAGATGTGGGTGTTTGATCGCGAGGTCCCGCATGACAGGCGCGGCCTGTTTGATCGTCTTCCTGAGGCTTGGGCCGACGCCTGTGAGGACTGGTGGCTTCGTCGCCCGGGTGCCAACGGCGTGGACCTCCGCCGCATGTACAGCAATTCCGAGTATCTGTCCAAGTTTGGCGCCGAGACACGCAGCTGGGGCCCCGAGTACGAGCTCGCAGCCGGACACGGCAAAACCAGGACTGTCGGTCCGTGGACCCTCTTGGAAAACTCGCTCTATGGCGACGAGGTGTCCCGGCTTGCCTTTGTCGAGTACGCGCACGCTCTCAAGTCAGTATCTCCATCGAGCGTGCATGTCGGTGGTCGGCTTGCCTACGCCATTAAGCAGCTCGGATTGACGGCGTCCGATGACATGCACCTGTCTGCTCGGCTTGGTTCCGATGCTGAGCTCTTAGGCACGTTGAGCTCGGCTGAGTTCCGATTGCTTGCTCAGCATAAAGGCTATGAGATGTTTTTGCGCCTCGTGGAGTCGGCCGGCCACGAGAGCGCGCTTGATTGGGTGCGGGGACTCTCCAGCCGCGACCCGAGTTCCCGGCTTTTTGTTTGACGAGAGGATACCCAATGAGCAAGTTTTTTGATTTCGACGACAGCTACACCAAAACCGCCCTCGTGCTTGGTGTCGACGTTTTGGAGTTCACCCCCGACAAGGGCGATCCCATCGACCGAACCAGGGTCAGCATCTTTGCTGAGATTTCTGGCGAGCACGCGCTCGGCGGCACCGCAACCCAGATGGTGTGGGGGCCAAGTGCTAACTGCAAGGCTCTTGCAGCACAAGGGCGCATCTTCCCCGCCATGGTGGAGTTGAAGATTCGTAAGAGCGCACGCAGTCTGGGCAAAGAGCTGGAAGAGATTCTCGATTTTCGGTACCTCGGCCCTATGCGGCTGGTGCAGGCTGAGCCAGTCAAGAAAGCAGCCTGAGTACCTCTTTTCACGCCCACCACTTTTTCTACTGGGAACTGAAGTGGTCGGCGAGCTTTAACCAACAAGGAAGGCAAAAGTGACATGGCAAAGATCGCTGAACTCGAAGCCCGGCAGGCACTCAACGCCCTCAAAAAATGGTACGCCGCGCTGCATGCAGCTCGCACACATGACATTGGCATTGTGCCTTTGGATGCCATCTATGACGACGCAGCCAACAAAACGGCTGCTCTCTTGGATCGTGCTCTTGAAATCCTCGCTGAGAGTCAGGCGGATCAACTCGCACAGGCAGGCTACGAAGATCACATCGAGTGGAAACAGGATGTCATCTATGAGCTATTCGACTCCAACTTCCCTGGCCTTCTTGGTGAGGACGAGTGATGGCCACCACCGTTTGGTTTCTCGTCTGCCAGCAGCCCGCGAATGCATCCGGCACCACGCTTGAACAGCAGTGCCCTCCCGCTGAACGCGTGCAAGTTCAAACCACCACCGAGGTTCTCGCGGGCATGCAGCAAGAGCAGGAACCGTTCGACTACGCCCATGCGACTGCCGCCTGGTCTCTCGCATTCACCTTCGTCGTCGGCCTCTGGCTCGTAGCCAAAAACGCCGGCCTGATTCTCTCGTTTATCAGACGAGGATAGCGCCGCAGGTCGCCCACCTGCATTTCAAAAAAGGAGTCTTCTCATGAAGCAAAAACTGTTCAAGCACCTCGCTGCCATCGCTGCCGCCACCGGCTCCGGTCTGGCACTCGCCCAGTCCGCTGGTCCCGACATGTCGGCATTGACCGGCTCGGTCGACTTCGGCACCACGCTGACGGCTGTCCTGGCCATCGCCGCACTCCTGGCTGGTGTCTACGTCGCCATCCGCGCCAGCAAGATCGTGCTGGCCATGATTCGCGGCGGTTAACCCCTTCGCGGTCAAAGGCGCAAGGGGTGTGGCGGCCGACACACCCCTTTTTCATTTGAAGCTTTGCTCACTTGAGTAGTTGAGGGGATGAGTGAATGAGTAACGAATACTGGTATCTTTTCTGCTTTGCATGGGGCTTGCTCTCCGCGTGGGCCGTGATCACTGGGCTGGAGGGCTGACATGCTCTTCTACCTGCTGACCATCGTCGGTATAGCCTGGGCGCTGTCCGTCGTTTTCGTGCTGGCTACAGACGCCGATCCGAGTCTGACAACCATTGCTCTTGCACCGCTTCTGGTCGCTGCTGCGTTCTGGCCGGTCACTCGTTTGGTCTTGTCGTTGATGCTCGCCGTGTCAGCCATCGCCACATGCTCGATGGTCAGGGCTCAGACCGTGGGAACAGACCCGGCCTACGCCAACATGCAGCGCGCCATGGGCGGCATCATCCAAGCCGCTGGAGCATCGCGTGGCTATGTTCCAAACGATCCTCGCACGTACAAGACCATGTATCACACCGGAAAGCAGGTCGTGGCAGGTGTCGCCGGTGCGGGAGCTGCAATTCTCGTTGGCGGCACTGCCCCGGCCTGGGGTACTGCCTTGGCTATGGCGGCGCTTTCGGCTGGCGTGTACTACGCAGTGGATCTCAGCATTGATGCGCTCGTCCGCTGGGCTTTCAACAGTGACGGCACCATCAACGTCACAGGCACCGCCCAAGTCGCTGCAGGCTACACCAACACGAACTGCGACTCATCCGACCCCACCTATGGGACATATTCAACTTACAACTGGTGTGGGGTTGGCCAAACAAGCAATCCAGATCTTCAGATCACCACTTGCTCCTCTGAGCCAAATCCAACCCTCGTCTGCACGGGCAACTTCGCTCAGACCGGCGCGACTCGCCAAGCCACGTCCTGGGCTGATGGCCTAAGTCTGCTTCCCAAAATCCAGACCAACACCACCAGTCAGCCGATCAATGCGCCTTCCAGGAGCCTTGATCAAGCTGCAGCTTTGCTGACTGCTCAGCAGCGCACACAGCCAGTCTCTCCGGAGGCATTGGCAATGCTGGTCAATGAATACTGGCGTCAAGCCGCAGCCCAGCCCGGTTACGACGGAATCCCCTACCCAGCCTCCAACCCCGTGACCGCTGCGGAAGTGCAGGCATGGACACAAGCCAATCCTGGCTCGGTGCCGACCGTCGAGAGCCTGGTCACCCCCGTCGCGAACCCTTCGACCGACCTCACACCATCAACGTCTACACAGCCTTCAACCCCAGTTGCGCCTGTGACCTCTGAAACGCCGCCGACTGCAACCAATCCCGTCCAGGAACAACCGCAAGTGAACCTCGGTGTCGATCCAAACATCGGTCCTCCAACACTTGTGACGCCGACGGCCGACTCGATCTTTTCGCCATTCGTGGAGTTGGTACAGCCGTTCATCAACTTCCAAGTCAACGCACCGGCTGGTGAGTGCCCGAAGCCTGTCTTTAGCGTGTTTGAAACACAGCTTCACATGACCCAGCACTGCGACATCTTCGAGACGCTCCGACCCGTGATCTCGGCTGTCATGTCGGCGGCGTTCGTGGTCGCAGCCTTCCTCATCATCTTCAGCGCGTAGGAGCAAGCATGTTCGGCATCATCGTTTCCGCGATCAATGCGGTTTCGTACTTCGTTTTCAGCAGCCTCACCCTCAAGTTCGTTTTGTTCACGCTGATGTTCTACATCAGCAGTGAGTTCATACGGTTCATCACAGGGTGCGGGTGCATCCCCAACGGTCCCCAGATCGCTCAGGCGTTCAATGCCATTCCTTCGGGCGTTTGGTACTTTCTGAGTGAGCGTCCAGTCAGCCCATCTTGAAAGCCGAGGCGGTTCATAGGAGCCTCGAGTCCACTTCAACTCTTGGTGGACTCGTGAACACTATCCCCGATCAACAAGCAGGTCCGCGACAGCG
>NZ_JACBGE010000037.1 GCF_021401345.1 Hydrogenophaga sp. NFH-34 | reverse complement strand
TGGGCGCCATGGGCGAGGCCGGGGTCTCGCGCTGTCTGGAGATCATCCACAAGGAGCTGGACCTGACCATGGCCTTCTGCGGTCACACGCAGATCGACAACGTCGATGCCTCCGTGCTCCTCCCGGGCTCTTTTCCTACCGCCTGAGGTCGGCGTTCAAGCTCTCCGGCCGCGCGCCGATATCCGGGATGAGTCCATCTGTCCCAGAAAACCCGGCCACCGGCCGGCCGGAGATCCATCCCATGTCCCCCCTGCTGCTCTGGCTGGCCGCCGTGCTGGTCCTCGCCCTGGCCTGGTGGTGGTGGCGCAAGCCCCCCGCCCACCGCCCCGGCGAGGCCCCGCCGCCACCGGCGCCGCCCAAAGCCCGCCCCGAGGCGACGCCCCGCCAGACCCCATCGGCGTCTCCGCCCGTCCCGCCGCCCACACTGCCCCCGGCCCCCGTGGTCGTGACCGCGCCGCCGCCCGCGCTGGGCCCGGTCCCGCCCGAGCTGGCCAGCTTCCAGTGGCGGCCGGAAGCCGTGCTCGACAGCGACCGGCGCCAGGCCCTGGAGACGGCGGTGCGCGGCATTCCCCGCCCACCGCGTTCGATGCAGCAACTGCTGTCGCCCGAATTCCTCACCCGCGCCAGCTCGACCGAGCTGAGCGAGCTCGTCATGGGGGAGCCGCTGATCGCGGCCAAGGTGCTGGCCAAGGTCAACTCGCCCTATTACGGCCTGCGCCAGCCCGTCACCGGCATCGGGCAGGCGGTGACGTTCCTGGGCATCAACACCGTGCGCAGCATCTGCCTGCAGTACATGCTGGCCGACGCCTTCAAGCCCACGCTGGCCGAAGCCCAGAAAGCCTTCGACAGCATCTGGCAGGCCAGCGGCCTGGCCAGCGAACTGGCTGTGCGCCTGGGCAAGGCCCTGAACCTGCCCGACCAGAGCGCCCTGGCCACCCAGGTCGTGCTCGGTTTCGTGGGCCAGCTCGCCACCGCCTCGCTGATCCCGGCCGCCGGCCTGCCGGCCTGGCTGCACCGCGACCGGCTCGCGCGCGCCCGCCTGGAACAGGACCTGCTCGGGCTCAACGCGGTGGAAATCGGCGGCATGCTCATGCGTTCGTGGGAGCTGCCCAACGCGCTGGTGAACGACGTGAGCGACATGGGCCGCCTGCTGATCACGCCGCCGCTGGCCATCCAGCCGGCCCGCCTGGCGCGCATCGCACTGGGCTACCTGTGTGTGCGCCTGGGCGAACGCCTGGCCCTGGAGCCGCTGCCCGTGGAGCAGGCCCTGGGCCTGGGCGACGGCCCCGACACCCACCACCTGCGTGCCGCGATCGCGCAGGACCCGGTGCTCGCCGGACTGCCCGCCGCGCTGCAGGCGCCCGACCTCATCGCCGCCATGCGCCTGGCCACCGGTCAGGTCACGCCCCCGGCGGTCGGCGTCTGAGAGCGCTGCCCCGCCAGCGCCGGGGCACAATGGCGGCTGTCCGCGTTTTCCGGAAGCGCTTGACGCCCGTCAAGCCCTTGCCGCCAGCCGCCGCTTAGAGTCCCGCACCATGAACGCCACCGCCACCCCCGAAGCTCCCGCCGCCGTGTCGCCGTCCCAGGGCCTGCCGTGGTCCGACCAGTTCCGCACCGGCGACGGCCGCATGGACGACACGCACGAAGAGTTCGTGCAGATGCTCAATCAACTGCTGGCCCTGCCGGAAAGCGAACAGCTGCCGCTGTACCTGCGCTTCGTCGACCACACGGTGGAGCACTTTGCGCAGGAAGAGCGCTGGATGGTGGCGATCGGCTTTGCCCCCGACAACTGCCACGCCAGCCACCACGCCACCATCCTCGAAACCCTGCGCGCCGTGACCGAGCATTACGAGAAGGGCGACACCGACATCATCAACCGCCTGGCCGAGGCGCTGGTGGAATGGTTCCCGCAGCACGCGGCCACCATGGACGCGGGCCTGGCCCTGCACATGAAGGAAGTGGGTTTCGATTCGCGCACCGAAACCCTGGCCGACCCGGGCAAGGTCCGCCCCGCCACCATGAGCGGTTGCGGCAGCGTCAGCTGCAGCTGACGCCCGGCCTCACCCCATTCCCCGAGCCAGCCCGGCCTACGCGGCGCGGGCATGGGCCGCCGCAGCGGCCACCTGCGCCAGCGTCGGGCGCACCCCGGTGTAGAGCGCGAACTGCTCCACCGCCTGCAGCACGATCACCTCGTCCCCGCTGATCACCGGCCGGCCCAGGCGCCGGGCGGCCTGCACCAGCGGCGTGTCGGGCGGCAGGGCCACCACATCGAACACGCACGACGCGGCACCGACCAGCGCATCGGGGAACGCCTGGGTCGCCGCCTCCGGCGCACCGGCCATGCCCAGCGGCGTCACGTTCACCAGCAGCGCCCCCGGCGCCGCGGCCGGCACATCGGGCTGCCAGCCCAGTCCGTGCTGCGCGGCCAGTGCGGCGCCGGCCTGCGGATTGCGCGCAACCACCAGCCCCTGGTGCAGGCCGTGGTCGACCAGGGCGGCGAGCACGGCACGGGCCATGCCACCGCTGCCGCGCAGCACGAAGGGCGTTCCCGGCGCCACGCCATGCGCCTTCAGCAGCGCGGCGACGGCGATGTAGTCGGTGTTGTAGGCGACCAGCCGGCCGTCGTCGTTGACGATGGTGTTGACCGACTGCAGCCGCGCGGCCGACGGCGTCAACTCGTCCAGCAGCGGAATGCAGGCTTCCTTGAACGGCATCGACACGCCGCAGCCCCGGATGCCCAGCGCCCGCATGCCACCGATGGCGGCCGGCAGGTCGGTGGTGGTGAAGGCCTTGTAGACGCAGTCCAGCCCCAGTTGCCGGTACAGATGGTTGTGCAGCCGGGTGCCGGCGTTGCCCGGCCGGCCGGCGAGCGACATGCACAGGCGGGTGTCGCGGCTGATGGTGAAACGGGGGTCGTCTTGCATGCTCAGGCCAGTTTCTTCTTGAAGGCACCCAGGGCCAGGGCGGTGACCACGGTGCCGGCCAGGATCGCCAGCGCGTAGAGGATGACGTGGTTGACCGCGTTGGGAATCGCCAGCACGAACACGCCGCCGTGCGGCGCCTGCAGCGCAATGCCCCACATCATCGACAGCGCACCGGTGGTGGCCGCGCCCAGTACGCAGGCGGGAATGACGCGCAGCGGATCGCGCGCCACGTAGGGAATCGCGCCTTCGGTGATGAAGGCCAGGCCGAGCACGGCCGCCGCCTTGCTGGCTTCGCGCTCTTCGGCGGTGAAGCGGCTGCCGAACAGGTAGCAGGCCAGCGCGATGCCCAGCGGCGGCACCATGCCGGCGGCCATGGCGGCGGCCATGGGCGTGGCCACGCCCGACGCGATCAGCGTGGTCGAGAACACATAGGCCGCCTTGTTGATCGGGCCGCCCATGTCGGCCGCCATCATCGCGCCCAGCGTGATGCCCAGCAGCATGGCGCTGCCGGTCTGCAGGCCCTTGAGCCATTCGGTCAGCGCCGCCATGATGGCCGCCACCGGCTGGCCGATGACCATCATCATCGCCACGCCGGTGATGGCGGCGCCCAGCAGCGGCAGGATCAGCACCGGCTTGAGGCCGTCGAGCCCGCGCGGCAGGCGGATCCAGCGGTTGAGCGCGTTGACCGAATAACCGGCGATGAAGCCGGCCGCGATGCCGCCGAGAAAGCCGGCGCCCACGGTGCCCGCGAGCAGGCCACCGATCATGCCGGGCGCGATGCCGGGCCGGTCGGCGATGGAAAACGCGATATAGCCGGCCAGCGCCGGCACCATCAGCGCGAAGCCGCCCTTGGCGCCGATCTGGAACAACACCCAGCCCAGCGTGCCCTTGTGCGCGTCGTCGTACACGTAGATACCGCCGAGCGCGAAGGCCAGCGCGATCAGCAGGCCTCCCGCCACCACGAAGGGCAGCATGAAGGAGACGCCGGTCATCAGGTGCTTGTACGGGCCGGTGGTGGCCCCCTTGCCTGCGGACGGGGCACCGGCTGCGGTGGTGGTCGTTGCGGCGGCAGCGCCCTCGCCCCCCCACACGGCAGCCTCGGTCTGCGCCTTGGCGATCAGGGCCTGCGCATCGTGGATGGCGGCCTTGGTGCCTGAGGAATGCAGGCGCTTGCCGGCAAAGCGGCTGCGCTCGACCTGGGTGTCGGCCGCGATCAGCACCAGATCGGCGTCGCTGATGGCCTGGGCGCTGAGCGTGTTCTGCGCGCCCACCGACCCCTGCGTTTCCACCTGGATCTGGTGGCCCAGCGCCTTGGCGCCCTGCTCCAGCGCCTCGGCCGCCATGAAGGTGTGGGCCACGCCGGTGGGGCACGAGGTGATGGCGACGATCTTCAGCGGCCGGCTGGCGGCCGCTGCGGACACCGCCGGCACCGCAGCGGGCGCACCGGCCAGCGCCAGCGCCTGCCGCAGCACGGCCCCGGCATCGCGGAACACGGCGTCGGGCGCGACCTCCAGCACACGGCCGGCGGGCAGCCCGCGGCGGTCGACCGCCGCGCCGGGGTCGGCGGCAACGATGACGGCCGCCGCGCTGGCCAGATCGGCCGGCAACACCTGGCCCTGGGTGCCCAGCGAACTGTGCACGCGCAAGCGCAGATCGTGCCCGGCCTGGCGGGCGGCATCGAGCAGCACCTCGCCCAGCATGAAGCTGTGCGCGGGCCCACTCTGGCTGGCGGTGATGGCGATGAGGGATGCCATGAATGTCTCCGTAGGGGGTGTGGGAAGCGGATCGGTCGGTCAGGAACGGGCGGGCAGCTCCAGCGGGTGCATCGCGATGCGGCGGGCCAACGCGTCGATCTGCTCGCGCGGCGGCAGCCCGGGCGCGATGCGCTGGATGCGCGCGGCCGCGCAGGCCATGCCGAACACCGCCGCCTCTGGCGCGGCATGCCCGGCCACCAGCGCGGCCAGCGTGCCGGCCACCAGCGCGTCGCCGGCCCCGACCGTGGTGGCCACCGGCACGGCCGGCGGTGTGGCGAGCCAGCAGGCGCCCCCGCTGGCGATGACCGCGCCCTCGCCACCCAGCGACACCACCACCAGGGCGATGCCGCGCGCCTGCAGCGCCAGCGCGGCGCGGGCCACGTCGGCCACCGCGGGCAGCGGCCGCCCGACCAGTTCTTCCAGTTCGGCGCGGTTGGGCTTGATGAAGTCGGGCGGTGCGGGCAGGCGGTCGAGCAGCGTGCGCAGCACGGCGCCGCCGGTGTCCACCATCAGGCGGGCGCCGCGCGCGCGCAGGGCGGCGGCCAGGCGCAGCAGGCTGTCGACACCCACGCCGGGCGGCAGGCTGCCGGCCAGCGTGCACCAGGTGCCGGCACCCACCAGCGGCACCAGGCGCGCCAGCAGGCCGGCTTCGGCCTGGGCCAGGGCATCGGCGTCGAAGGCGATGCCGGGCAGGTTGATGTCGGTGCTGTCACCGCGCGCGGCGTCGGCCAGCTTGATGTTGGTGCGGGTGCGGCCCGGCACGCGCAGCATGGCGTCGGCGATGCCGCGCTCGGCGAACGCGCGCTCGAACAGTTGCGGGTTCTGGTCGCCCAGCCAGCCCGAAGCCGCCGTGCGCAGGCCCAGCGCCGCCGCCACCGCGGCCACGCCGATGCCCTTGCCGCCGGCCTCGAACTGCTCGGCGCGGGCGCGGTGCACGGCACCCGGCTCCAGCCGGTCGAGCGAGACCGTGTGGTCGATCGCCGGGTTGGGCGTGAGGGTGATCAGTTGCAGCGGCGCGTTCATGCCGCCACCCCGGTCTCGCCTTGCAGGGCTTCGTCGCGCAACTGGGCGCCCAGCGCGCGCACCGCGTCGCCGTCGTCGAGGTCGAGCGCCTGCCGCGCCAGTTCCTGCAGCTCGGCCAGGCTGTGGCGGCGCAGCAGCGCCTTCACGGCGGCGATGTCGACCACGCTCATGCTCAGCTCCTGCACGCCCAGGCCGGCCAGCAGCGCGGCGCCCAGCGGTTCGCCCGCCAGGCCACCACACACGCCGACCCAGCGGCCGTGGCGGCGCGCGCCGGCCACCGTCTGCGCGACCAGGCGCAGCACGGCCGGGTGCAAGCTGTCGGCCATGCCAGCCAGTTGCGGGTGCTGGCGGTCCACCGCCAGGGTGTACTGCGTGAGGTCGTTGGTGCCGATGGAGAAAAAGTCCACGTGCGGCGCCAGGCGGTCGGCCATCAGCGCGGCCGAGGGCACCTCGATCATGATGCCGACCGGAATCGGGCGTCCGCCCTGTTCGGGCGCCAGGCCCAGCGACTGCTGCACCTCGGTCAGGCGCTCGCGCAGGCGGCGCACCTCGTCCACCGTGCTGATCATGGGGAACATCAGCGACAGCGGCCCTTCCTGCGCCGCCCGCACCAGGGCGCGCAGTTGCGGCCACATCAGGTCGTCGCGCTCCAGGCACAGGCGGGCGCCGCGCAGGCCGAGGAAGGGGTTGTCTTCCACCGGCAGGTTCAGGTGCGGCACCTGCTTGTCGCCGCCGATGTCGAGCGTGCGCACGATCAGCGGCCGCCCGTCCAGCGCCCGCACCATCTCGCGGTAGACGGCGTACTGCTCGTCCTCGTCGGGCACGTGCTCGCGCTCCAGGAACAGGAATTCGGTGCGCATCAGGCCCACGCTTTCGGCGCCCTGGTCGAGCGCGCGCGCCACCTGGTCGGGGCGGTTGATGTTGGCCGCGATCTCCAGCCCGTGGCCGTCCAGCGTGGCGGCCGGCTGCAGGCGGTTGCGCGCCTCTTCGGCCTGGCGCCGCGCCAGCCGCGCGATCATGGCTTCGGCCTCGGCCAGCGCCGCGTCGGTGGGGCCGATGAACAGCTGGCCGCGGAAACCATCAAGGATGGCGCGTTCGCCCGCCGGCGCGGCCAGCACGCCCGGCCCGGCGGCCACCACGGCGGGCAGCCCCAGCGCGCGCGCCAGGATGGCGGTGTGCGCCGTCGGACCACCGCGCGCGGTGCAGAAGCCCCGCACGCGCTGCACGTCGATCTGCGCCGTCACCGACGGCGAAAGGTCGTCGGCCAGCAGCAGGCTGTCGGCCGGCCAGCGCCGGGGGTCGGCCACCGGCCCGGCGGCGCCCACCAGTTGGCGCAGCACGCGCTCGCCCACGTCCTGCAGGTCGGCGGCGCGCGCGGCCAGCACGGCGTCGGGCAGGGCGCGTTGCGCGGCCACATGGCCGGCCAGCGCATGGCGCCACGACCAGGCCGCGCCGTGGCCCTGCACCACCAGCCGCGTGGCATCGCGCAACAGCTCGGCGTGCGCCAGCAACTGGCGGTGCGCGGCAAAGATGCCCGCCTGTTCCGACGCGCCCCGGCGCTGCGCGCCGGCGGTCAGTTCGGCCAGTTCGGCGTCGGCGTCGGCCAGGGCCGCGTCCAGCGCGGCAGCAGCCGACGCCACGCCCTCGGGCCGGTCGGTCACGTCGAGCGCGGGCGCCTCGGCCGACACCAGCGTGCCGATCACCAGCCCCGGGCTGGCGGCGATGCCAGCAATCACCTGCCGCGCGGCGGGCTGCCAGCCTTCCAGCTCGCGCCCCAGGCCGTGCACCTGTTTCTGGCGCGCCGCGGCCTGCTCGGCCTGGCGCTTTTCTTCGTGGCCCAGGCGCAGGATCACTTCGCGCAGCGCGGCCAGGGCCTGCGGCGCATCGGGCCCGCCTGCCGACAGGCGCAGGCGTGCGCCCCGCCCCGCCCCCAGGCTCAGCAGTGCCGGCATGCTGCGCGCGTCGGCCACCGCGTCGCCATGGCGCACGCGCAGTTCGGCGCCGAAGCGCGCCGCCACCTGGGCCCACTGCGTGGCCGGGCGGGCGTGCAGCCCGTTCGGGTAGTCGAGCACCAGGTCTTCGGCCAGAGGCCCATCGGCCACCGCCGCGGGCGCAGCGGCCGGTGCGGCGGCGTCACGGGTCAGCGCGGCCACGATCTCATCGGCGTCGGCCGTCGCCATCAGCGCCTGCAGGCGCGGGCCGTCGGCCATGAGGCGGGTCAGGCGGCGCAGCACCGCGATGTGCTGGTCCGACGCGGCGGCCACCGCCACCACCAGCCGCACCGTGTGACTGGGCTCGTCCCAGGCCACGCCCACAGGCACCTGCAGCACCGCCAGGCCGGTGCGGCGCACCAGGCCCTTGTCTTCCACCATGCCGTGCGGCACCGCCAGGCCCTGGCCCATCCAGGTGGTGGCCACCTGCTCGCGCCGCAGCAGGCTGTCGGCATAGGCGGGGTCGCAGAAACCGGCCTGCACCAGCAGGGCGCCGGCGGCGCGGATGGCGCTGTCGCGGTCGGCAACCACCGCCCCGAGTTGGACTTGCACGGGAAGATCCATGATGTCTCCTAAAATTTTGGTATCGATACCATTTCGCGGATTATGCGATTTGCCGCCACCCTGTCCACTGTAGAGCGCTGTTTTTGGGCCATTTATGCGGGTTAACCCCAGGAAATCAGCCCACTTCTGATGCGGATCAAGCGGCTACCGGAGGCAGAATTCAGGAATCGATACCATATTCCGCCCCATGCCAGCCGACCCCAGCAGCCCGCACCCGCCCAGCATCAAAGACGTGGCCCGGCGCGCCAACGCCTCCACCACCACCGTCTCGCGCGTGCTCAGCCAGCCCGACGCCGTCCGGCCCGACCTGCGCCAGCGCGTGCAGCAGGCCATTGCCGAACTGGGTTACCGCCCCAACCTCGCGGCACGCCGGCTGCGCCAGCAGCGCGCGTCGCTGATCGGGCTGATCGTCTCGGACATCCGCAACCCCTTCTTCACCGACATCAGCCGCGCGGTGGAAGACATGGCCTACCGCCACGGCCTGCGCCTGATCCTGTGCAACAGCGACGAAGACCCGGCCAAGGAACAGTCCTACCTGGAGCTGATGGCCGACGAACAGGCCAGCGGCGTGATCCTCTCGCCCACGCCCGAACTGACGCGGCGCTTCCGCGCCGACCAGCACCCGTTCCCGGTGGTGCTGGTCGACCGCGCGCCCGACGACACCCCCACCGACCTGGTGCTGCTCGACAACGCACACGCCGCGCGCCGGCTCACCGAGCACCTGCTCGACCAGGGTTGCCGCCGCATCGTGCTGCTGGCCGGATCGCGCAGCAGCACCGGCCGCGAACGCCAGGCCGGCTACGAAGCGGCGCTGCGCGAGCGCGGGCTGGCGCCGCAGGTGCTGCCGCTGCGCCCCACCGCCGACGAAGGCCAGGCCGCCGCCGCGCCACTGCTCGCCACTGACCCGGCCGAACGCCCGGACGCCCTGCTCGCCACCAATGGCCTGCTGCTGCTGGGCGCCTGGAAAGCCATCCGCGCCGCCGGCCTGACCATGCCCACCGACATCGCCCTGGCCGGCTTCGACAACAACGACTGGACCACCCTGCCCGAGCCTGCCGTCACCGTGCTGGCCCAGCCCACCGCCGACATCGGCCGCAGCGCGGCCGAACTGCTGCTGCAACGCATGGCCGAACCTGCGCGGCCGCCGCGCCGCATCGTGCTGGAGGGGGCGCTGATGGTGCGGGGATCGAGTGCGCGGGGGTGAAACCGCTCACACAGCTCCGCCCCCACAGCGGCGCCCCATCCCGTCACCCTTCGTCCGCCAGCCAGCCCTGCGCGTCCTTCCACACGGCCTGCCGCCATGGCGTGTCGGTCTGGGGCAAGGGCGTGATCAGATCGTCCGGGTGCCACAGCCCCTGGCGCCTGCAGGCCACCTCGGGTGCCAGCGCTTCTCCGCGTTCCAGTTGCAGCAGCCAAGGGCGCGGAATATCCACACCAAGCACCGTCACCCCCAACGACTGGGCCACCGCCACCGCGGCCACCATGTTCGACACGCAGGGCGTGTGGTCCCAGCGCCAGCCTTCGGACAGCAACCAGTAGCGCGACTGATCGGAGCCGTCCAGGCCATCGCTGATCTCCTCGTACACCAGGCACAGCGGGCCATTGGCATCCGGCCCCACCGGTGAACCCGCGGCTTTCCACACCAACAACAAGCGCCGGTCATCAGGTGCTGTTCGCTGGCGTTCCTGCAGCCAGTCGCGGTAAAGGGTCGGGTGCTTGTAGTGGTCCACCCTGAGGTGCGGTTGCGGGCTCACGCCGTCGAGCCAGGCGCGGTTGATCGCCAGATACTTTGCGGCCCAGTCCAGCAGCTCGGGTGTGAGCTGGTCCTTCAGCTTGTCGGGCGTCGAGAACGCGGCGTTCGGCAGCTTCAGTGCTGCGGGCAGCAGGCGGGGGATCTGCTGGCGGGCGATGCCGTAGGCCTCGAAGGTTTCAATGAGGCGCTTGGCCTGGGCGCGGGCCGGGTCCAGGCGGTCGCGCAGCAGGTTCCAGGCTTTGCCCAGCAGACCGATCACACCTGTGGCTTCGCCAACGATCGACATGCTCAGGCCACCTCGTCGATCAAGGCTTCGGCCAGGTGGGCTTGGGTGGTTTGGCGAGCGGCTAGGCGCTGGCGCAGGTCGGCGCACAGGCGGCGCAGGGATGCGACGCGGGCGACGATGCGGGCTTGCTCCGCGAGGGGAGGAACTGGAAAACAGCACCCCTTCAACTGGGTCATGTTGATTGACGCTAAGTTCGTAGTCTGCTTCGCCGAAGAAGCGAAGTAGGCGCGTGCAAACGTTGAATTCAAATACAGCTCTGCCCAAACCGGGTTCCATCCTGGACTCATGCCACGCGCTTTGAAGACGTGGTTTTGATGCAAGCACACGGGTAACTCATCACGCCAGATGGTGGTGCGACCAACTTTGTCCCAGTCGCCGCCCTCGGTGATTAACAGGTCGCCTCTTACAAGCTGGAACCGTTCGAGTTCCGCTCTGTCAATCACAACCTCCTTCATCGAGTCCAGATTCAAATGCCAACGCTGGACATTGGCCACGCGCAAATAGGGGTACGAGGTAGGCGCAGGAAGGGCTGCCTTCCTTCCTAGTGTTACGCCGCTGGAGATAGACACCACCTCCCCCAACCGCACCCACTCCCAGCTCCCCGGAACCTCAAACGGCTCTTCTTCCACTTCAATATTCGCCAGCGGCTTATCCTGCTTGATCTTGCCCTCTGCAATCAGCCGGTCCTTCTCAGCGCGAATCGTCTTCAGCAGTTCGCTGGCGGGTTCGTCCTTGGGGTCCTGCGGCACGAGCAGGCCGCGCACGGCCAGTTGCAGGATGGTTTTCTCCAGGGCGTCGATGGCTTCGGGGCGGTCGAGCAGGCGGTCGAAGTGGGTGGCAACGCGTTGCCAGTTGTCGGCCAGTTCGTCTTGGGTGGCGCTGGCGGTCAGGGCACCCAGCAGGGTTTGCACAAGCTGTGCGTGTTGCGCGGCTTCGAGCTGGCCCTGGGCTTCGAGGGCATCGCACAGGCGCATGAGTTCTTCGACGCGGGTGACGATGCGAGGTTGCTCTGCTTCAGGAGGCAAAGCGATCAGTAGATTTGAGAGCGACTCTGTGTTTAGGGTCGCCCCCATCAACGCATCTTTGGAGGCCCCCGTCTTGGAAACCGTGGGGAGCACGTATTTCAGGAACTCCGGCTGAAGACCAGCAAGCGGCAAAAAAGAGACGATGGCTTCGTTGTGATACGCGGGCACTTGTAGTGTGGCGATCTTGCCGATAGTGAGCTTGAAGCTCATGATCAACGTCCCCACCGGCAATGGCTCATAGCCAAAGACACTGGCACCCTTTGCCGTGATTTTCCGATCGGTGTCAAAGACCTCGCCGAAGTGAGTCATGTCTGAAATGCTGACCCATGCGCATCCTTCATCGGACCAGTACTGCGGGTCTTTGCTGGGCGGTGTCTTCCCGATACGAAACGGCAGCAGAGTCCCAAGTCGTACCCACTTCCACCCACTAGGCAAAGTGAACGGCTGTCCCTCTTCTTCGATCGGTAACAGCGGCCTGTCCCGTTTGATCTTGCCCTCGGCAATCAGCCGATCCTTTTCCGTCCGAATCTTCCTAAGCAGTTCGCTTGCCGGTTCGGCACTCGGATCTTGCGGCACCAACTTGCCCTGCACTGCCAACGTCAAGATCAGTTCACGCAGGCGCGCCACGCCACCGGGCGCGGTGGCCATCAACTCAAAGTGCTGCACCAGCGGTGGCTGCAGGGCGCTGAGGTATTTCGCGCTGGGTTCGCGGGCTTCCATCACCACACTCATGCGCGGGCTCCGCTCAGCGATTCGGCCAATATGGCCTTGAGCTGGTCGCGCAGGCCCTGCGCTTCGGCCTGCAGGCTGGCGTAGCGGCGCAGCAGTTCTTCTGGGTCGTGGCTTTCCTGCTCGGGGGCGTGCGGGTTCTTCTGGTCCAGGTTGTAGTTGGCGGCCTTGATCTGGTCGATGCCCACCTTCCAGGCGCGTTCGTTCTCGACCCGGGTGGCAAAGCCATCGGCCTCAGTGCCCCACCATGCCTTCTCAGCGTCGAACTCTTCGATGCGGATGGGCTTGGTCTTGTTGTAGCTCTTCACGCCCTCGGGGTAGGGGTGTTCGTAGTACCAGATGTGCTGCGTGGGCTGGCCCTTGGTGAAGAACAGCAGGTTGGTCTTGATGCCGGTGTAGGGTGCGAAAACGCCGTTGGGTAGGCGCACGATGGTGTGCAGATTGCACTCGGTCAGCAGCTGTTCCTTGATGCGGGTTTTGACACCTTCGCCAAACAGGGTGCCGTCGGGCAGCACCAGCGCGGCGCGTCCGTTGGCCTTGAGGATGTGCTTGATGAGTACGAGGAACAGGTCGGCTGTTTCTTTGGTGCGCACATCGGCCGGAAAGCCCTGTTCGATACCCGGCTCTTCGATGCCGCCAAAGGGCGGGTTGGTCAGCACGACATCCACCCGGTCGGCCGGGGTGACTTCGCGCAGCGGGCGGGCCAGGGTGTTGTCGTGCCGGATGTGGCTGGGCACCTCGATGCCGTGGAGCATGAGGTTGGTGACGCACAGCATGTGGGGCAGCTGCTTCTTCTCGACACCGCGAATGCTTTGCTGGAGCACAGTTTCGTCTTCGGTGGTCTTGACCTGCTTGCGCAGATGTTCGATGGAACAGACCAGGAAGCCGCCGGTGCCGGTGGCGGGGTCGAGCACGGTTTCGCCCAGCTGGGGGTTGACCATGTCCACCATGAACTGGGTGACGGCGCGGGGCGTGTAGAACTCGCCCGCGTTGCCGGCGCTCTGCAGATCCTTGAGGATCTTTTCGTACAGGTCGTTGAACTGGTGGCGCTCGCTCTGCCGGTTGAAGTCGATGGTGTTGAGCTTGTTGATCACCTGCCGCAGCAGTTGGCCGCTCTTCATGTAGTTGTAGGCGTCTTCAAAGACGCCGCGCACCACATAGCCGCGTGGGTTGCGCACCGGGTCGGCCGGCAGGTTCTTGAGGGTGACGAAGAGTTCTGTGTTGACGAAGTCCTGCAGGTCATCGCCGGTCATGCCTTCGGGGTCGGCCGCCCAGTTGCGCCAGCGCATGCTTTCCGGGATGGGGCTCTTGTAGGCGTCGCGGGTGAGTTCGAGCTCTTCTTCGAGCGCGTCAAAGACCTTGAGGAACAGCAGCCAGGTGAGTTGCGAGATGCGCTGGGCGTCGCCATCCACGCCAGAGTCCTGGCGCATGATGTCTTGGATGGATTTGATGACGGGGGAAAGGTTGGCCATGCGGTCGGGGGTTCAGGGAATCGGGTGACCCAGGAAATCAGGGCGTGGTGGGCGAATACAGCTCGCGCTCCAGGGTGCTCAGGGCTTCGAGGTACTGCGTGCGGCCGCCGAAGCTGCGGATCAGCTCCACCGGCAGGCCCAGCCGGTTGACCGGCGGCAGGTTGAGCACGTTGTTCGCTTCCAGCGTGGTGATGCCTTCGTCGGCGTATTTGTCGAGCAGGGCGTCGATCACTTGCCGGGCCATGGGGCCGTACTGGGTGAAAACGTTGCGCTTCTTGACGCGATTGGCCCGCTCGCGCCGGGTGAGCGGCGGCCTGTTGTAGGCCACGTGCAGCAGCAGGTCGAACGGGTCGAGGTCTTTCAGGCCGGTGTGGGCCACTTCGTCGGCCAGCGCTTCGATCAGCACGCCCTGGCGCTCCAGTTCTTCGATGAGCACGGCTTTGCGGTCGGCGTCGTTCCAGGCTTGCAGGAACTTGTCGAGCGAGTCGTATTGGCGCGTGAGGTTGATGCGGGTGTAGTCGCGCAGGCTCTCGGTGATGAGCTTGCCGTCGGCGTTGAGGTATTGCACGCGCTCGCGGGCAACCGATACCGTGACCATGCCGCCGACGACGTATTTCCTGGGCTCGATGCTGCCGCCTTCGCCAGGGCCGGCGGTGGTCGGACCGAGGGGGGGTAGACCGTCGCCCGGCGCCTGTGGCACGACCGGGTCATCGACCACGGGCGGTTCGATGGGGCCACCTTCGCCCGGTTCGTAGATCTGCACCGGATCGCCGTCAAACGCGGGATCGGCGAAGAGCTCGGTGGCGCGCTTGAAGTCCATGATGGTGAACCAGCTCTTGCCCAGGTCTTCGCGCAGGCGGGTGCCACGGCCGATGATCTGCTTGAACAGGGTCATCGACCGGATGTTCTGGTCCAGCACGATGAGCTTGCAGGTCTGGGCGTCTACCCCGGTGCTCATGAGCTTGGAGGTGGTGGCAATCACCGGGTAAGGCTTCTCGGGGTCGATGAAGTTGTCGAGCTCGCGCTTGCCTTCGGCGTTGTCACCGGTGATCTGGACCACGTATTTGGGCTGGGTAGCGCAGAGGTCGGCGTTGGCATTGGCCAGGGCCTGGCGCATGCGCGCGGCGTGGTCGATGTCTTCGCAGAAAACGATGGTCTTGGCGTGGCGGTCGGTCGCCTTGAGGTATTCGGTGATCTTGGCGGCCACGGCTTCGTCGCGCTTTTCCAGCACGAGCTTGCGGTTCATGTCGGCGCCGGTGTAGACGCGATCCTCGATCAGGTGGCCGGCCTTGTCGGTCATGCCTTCGGTGGGGCGCCAGCCGAAGGTGTCGCGGTCGAGATCGATGCGGATGACTTTGTAGGGCGCCAGGTAACCGTCTTCGATGCCTTGCTTGAGGCTGTAGGTGTAGACCGGTTCGCCGAAGTAGTGGATGTTGGACGCGGTGTCGGTTTCTTTGGGGGTGGCGGTCAGGCCGATCTGGGTGGCGTTGCTGAAATAGGTGAGGATGTCGCGCCAGGCCGAATCTTCGGCGGCGCTGCCGCGGTGGCACTCGTCCACCACGATGAGGTCGAAGAAGTCGGGCGAAAACTGCTTGTAGATATTGCTTTCTTCTTCCGAGCCGGTGACGGCCTGGTAGAGCGAGAGGTATATCTCGTAGCTCTTGTCGACCTGCTTGGTGGACTTGCTGACCGCCAGCTCCACGTCGTCAATCGTGACCGTACCTTGCGCGTCAACCCGCTCCACACCCTTGGCATTCGGGCTGAGCTTGGCCATGGCGCCCTTGAAGGGTCGGAAGTCGTTGACCATGGTCTGGTCGATCAGGATGTTGCGATCGGCCAGGAACAGGATGCGCTTTTTGGCACCGCTCTTCCACAGGCGCCAGATGATCTGGAAGGCGGTGTAGGTCTTGCCGGTGCCGGTGGCCATGACCAGCAGCACGCGGTTTTGCCCGGCGGCGATGGCTTCGACGGTGCGGTTGATGGCGTTGAGCTGGTAGTAGCGCGGGGTCTTGCTGGGGGCATAGTCAAACCCGGCGACGCGCTCAACCTCGGGCGTCCAGCCCTTCCAGGTGCAGTAGCGGCGCCAGAGCTCGGCCGGGCTGGGAAACCCGTCCAGCGAAATGGTCTGCTCCAGCACGCCGGTGGCCAGCGTGGCATCGCGAAAGACGAATCCGTCGCCGTTGGAAGAGAAGCTGAAGGGAACGTCCAGCAATTGGGCGTAGTTGATGGCCTGGGCCATGCCCGCGCCCACGGCGTGGTGGTTGTCTTTGGCCTCGACCACGGCCAGCGGAATGTTGGGCTTGTAGAACAGCGCGTAGTCGGCGCGCAGCACCGTGGTCTTGTCGCGATACGCCTTCTGGCCGCGAACGACCACGCGGCCAGCCCGCAAGGGGAATTCGCGATAGATCTGGTCCATGCCATTCCAGCCGGCGGCTTCCATGGCCGGTCGGACGAACTTGTCGCAGATATCACTCTCGGAGAGGTTCTTCTTGTTCATCGAACTCCCTGGGCGCTGGATGGAACGGAGTGTTGGTGCGGGTTTTGCCGGCCTCAATCGTTACAAATCATTATCCGCGCCGCTGCGGCTTTGAGGCGTCCACAGGGTGGCACCAACAGGGGCGACGAAGTCCGTGGCTGACCGCCGCCCCAGCCGCCTCACTCCACCGTCACGCTCTTGGCCAGGTTGCGCGGCTTGTCCACGTCCGTGCCCTTGGCCAGGGCCGTGTGGTATGCCAGCAGTTGCAGCGGCACCACGTGCAGGATGGGAGAGAGTGCACCGTAGTGTTCGGGCATGCGGATGACGTGGATGCCTTCGCTGCTGCTTATGCGGGTGTCGGCGTCGGCCAGCACGTAGAGCACGCCGCCGCGGGCGCGCACTTCCTGCATGTTGCTCTTGAGCTTCTCCAGCAAGGTGTCGTTGGGCGCTACGGTCACCACCGGCATGGCGCTGGTGACCAGGGCGAGCGGCCCGTGCTTGAGTTCGCCGGCCGGGTAGGCCTCGGCGTGGATGTAGCTGATTTCCTTGAGCTTGAGCGCACCTTCCAGCGCGATCGGGTAATGCAGGCCGCGGCCCAGGAACAGGGCGTTGTCCATGCGCGCGAAGTCTTCGGCCCAACTGATGACCTGCGGCTCCAGCGCCAGCACGGCCTGCAGTGCCACGGGCAGGTGGCGCATGGCCTTGAGGTGGGCCGCTTCCTGCTCCTCGCTGATCTGGCCACGCACCTGCGCGAGTGCGAGCGTGAGCAGGAACAGGCCGGCCAGTTGGGTGGTGAAGGCCTTGGTGGACGCGACGCCGATTTCCACGCCGGCCCGCGTGATGTAGGCCAACTCGCACTCGCGCACCATGGCGCTGGTGGCCACGTTGCAGATGGTCAGCGTGTGCGTCATGCCCAGGCCTTGCGCGTGGCGCAGGGCGGCCAGGGTGTCGGCGGTTTCGCCGCTCTGGCTGATGGTGACGACCAGGGTCCTGGGGCTGGGCACGCTGGTGCGGTAGCGGTATTCGCTGGCCACTTCCACGTCGCAGGGAATGCGGGCGATCGCCTCCAGCCAGTACTTGGCGGCGCAGCCGCTGTAGTAACTGGTGCCGCAGGCGAGGATGAGCACGCGGTCGATCTGCTTGAACACGCCATAGGCGCCGTCACCGAACAGTTCGGGGGTGATGCCTTCCACGCCTTCGAGCGTGTCGCCGATGGCGCGCGGCTGCTCGAAGATCTCTTTTTGCATGTAGTGCCGGTAGGGGCCCAGCTCGGCCGCACCGCTGTGCGCGTGCACGGTGCGCACCGGGCGCTGTGCGGCGTCGAAGCTGCGGCCCTGACCATCGGCCACCCAGTAGCGGCCCAGTTGCAGGTCCACCAGATCCCCCTCTTCCAGGTAGACGATCTGGTCGGTCACGCCGGCCAGGGCCATGGCGTCGCTGGCCAGGAAGTGTTCCTTGCCGCCGTCGCCCACGCCCAGCACCAGCGGCGAGCCGGCGCGCGCACCGACCACGCGGTGCGGTTCGTCCTTGTGGAACACGGCCAGCGCGTAGGCGCCGTGCAGTTGCGCCACCGCGCCCTGCAGGGCGGCGAACACGTCGCCGTCGTAGAGCGAGTCGATCAGGTGAGCGATGACTTCGGTGTCGGTCTGGCTTTCGAACACGTAGCCCTTGGCCTGCAGGGCGGCACGCAGTTCGTCGTGGTTTTCGATGATGCCGTTGTGCACCAGCGCCACCCGGCCGGCTGCGCCCTGGGCCGCCGCCGGGCCGTGACTGAAGTGCGGGTGGGCGTTGTGCACGGCGGGCGCGCCGTGCGTGGCCCAGCGCGTGTGGGCGATGCCGGTGCCGCTGGCGATGGCTTCCTGCTGCACCTGCTGCACCAGTTCGGCCACGCGGGCCGTGCTGCGCGCGCGGCGCAGGCTGCCGTCGTGAATGGCCACGCCACAGGAGTCGTAGCCCCGGTATTCCAGCCGCTGCAAACCCTGAACCAACACAGGAACGATGTCACGACCCGAAACGCCTGCGACGATGCCACACATGGGTTTTGCTCCAAGAGATGAGGTGCCGTGATGGTAGGCACATCATTTCGGAATAAGCACTCTCAATCTCCTTCCATATGAACGATAATTTCACAACTCCATCATAGAGATTTATTATTTCAATTTTTCCAATTTTATGGAATCAGAGTTCATCGACGACACCGATCTGCGCCTGCTCGACCTGCTGCAGACCGACGCCAGCCGCAGCAACCAGGACACGGCGGCGCTGGCGCACGTGTCGCCGCCCACCAGCCTGCGGCGCGTGAAGCGGCTGCGCGAGATCGGCGCCATCGAACGGGTGGTGGCCGTGCTCAGCCCGGACCGCCTGGCCCCGCTGATCGGACACGGCCTCACGGCGATGGTGGAAATCACGCTGGAACGGCAGGGCGCCGAGCACCTGGACGCGTTCGAAGCGCGCGTCGTGCCCGACCCGGCGGTGCAGCAGTGCTACCGCGTCAGCCCCGGGCCCGACTTCATGCTGGTGGTGCACACGCCCGACATGCCCGCCTATCTGGCCCTGGCACAACGCCTCTTCACGGCCGACGCCAATGTGCGTAACGTCAAGGCTTTCTTCAGCGTCAAGCGCGCCAAGTTCGACCCGCGCCTGCCACTGCCGGCCCGGATGACCCCTCCGCCTCACACGCCGTAGTAACAAAGGGTTAATTGAAGAACCGACGCGTAACCGGCTCCTAGAATCGACCGCACGAAAGTATTCATGCTTCAGGAGGACTGCTCATGCTGCCGTTGGCCCTGGGACTGCTGATCGCCGTAGCGCTGGTAGCGCTGGGCGTGTGGCTGTACCGCCGCTATTTCCCGAAAAACAGCGGTCGCGACGATCGCTACGAACCGCAACCCCTGCTGACCGCCGAACAGCTGGCCATGCTGGATTACCTGCACGACAGCTTTCCCGGGCAAGAGATCCTGGCCGATGTGCGCCTGAGTGCACTGCTGGGCGTGCGCCGCGCCAGCGACCGGCAGCGCGCTGTCAAACGGCTCGACGGGCACCGGGTCGACTACGTGGTCTGCAGCGCAGACGGCCGCGCCGTCTTTGCGTTCGACGTGGAGCAATACCACCTGAGCAACGCCAAGGCCAAGGCGCACAAGCTCAAGCTCAAGAACCGCATGCTCAAGACGGCCGGGGTGCGTTTCGTGTTCCTCAAGAACGGCATCCACCGCATGCCTTCGCCCAACGATTTCCGCCGCCAACTCGACCTGGCGGAGCTGCCCCGCCCGATCCAGCGCGAACGCGAGCCCGAACCCGAAACGCCGCGTCAGCAGCTCGAATCGCATTTTTCGCAGTTCGACCAGCTCTACCCCACCACCGGTTTCCGCGATTCGGACGTGCTGGGCCTGAGCGGCCTGATGGAACTGGGGCCGCAAAGCGGCGAGGCGCCTCAGCGCCCCTCGTCACGCCCCCCGGAGCCGGCCGTGCGACCGGCGCAGCGCCCCGGCCGCGCACCGGCCACCGACAGCAAGCGCGTGCCCACGCTGCACCAGCGGCACTGAGGCGCGGCGGCCTGCGCGCCGCGTCAGCCTTTGGGCGGGTTCTTGCGCGGCCGCTGCCAGTTCGGGATGCTCACCTGCTTGCCGCGCGCCACACTCAGCGCGCCGGCCGGCGTGTCCTTGGTGATGGTGGAGCCGCCGCCCACCGTGCCGCCAGCGCCCAGCGTCACGGGCGCCACCAGCACGCAGTTGCTGCCCACGTGCACGTCGGCCTCGATCACGGTGCGGTGCTTGTTGGCGCCGTCGTAGTTGGCGGTGATGCTGCCGGCGCCGTAGTTCACGCGCTCGCCCACCGTGGCGTCGCCCAGGTAGGCCAGGTGGTTGGCCTTGGCCCCGTCGGCCAGGGTCGAATTCTTGACTTCGACGAAGTTGCCGATGTGCACCTCGGCGCCCAGTTGGGCGCCCGGGCGCAGCCGGGCAAACGGGCCGATCAGCGCGCCAGGGCCCACGCTCACACCGGCTTTTTCGCCGTCGATGTGGGTGAATGGGTGGATCACCGCCCCCGCGGCGAGGGTGGCGTTGGCGATCACGCAGTGCGCGCCGATGCGCACGCCCTCGCCCAGCACCACGCGGCCTTCGAACACGCAGCCGACGTCGATCTCCACGTCGGGCCCACACTGGAGCTCACCACGCACGTCAAAACGTGCCGGGTCGGCCAGGCGCACGCCCTGCTCCAGCAGTTCGTGGGCGCGGCGCCCCTGGTAGGCGCGCTCCAGCTCGGCCAGCTGTTTCGGGCTGTTGACGCCCGCCACCTGCGCGGCGTCGGTGATGCGGTGCGCCTGCACCGGCACGCCGTCGGCCACGGCGAACTTGACCACGTCGGTCAGGTAGTACTCGTTCTGGGCGTTGCGGTTGTCCAGCCGCGCCAGCCAGCCACGCAGCAGCTGCGTGGGCACGGCCATGATGCCGCTGTAAATCTCGGTGATGGCTTTCTGCGCCTCGCTCGCGTCCTTCTGCTCCACAATGGCCTGCACCGCGCCGTCGGTGCCGCGCACGATGCGCCCATAGCCCGAGGGATCGGGCTGGTCCAGCGTCAGCAGCGCCAGGCACTGGCCGCCGCACAGCGCCAGCAGCGCCTGCAAGGTGTCGACCTGGGTCAGCGGCACGTCGCCCGAAAGCACCAGGGTCACGCCGTCGTCGGCCAGCACCGGCACCGCCTGCTGCACCGCGTGGCCGGTGCCCAGTTGCGGCTCCTGGCGCACGAAGCCCAGGGCCGTGCCCGCACCGCCCGGCGCCGCCAGCCCCGCTTCCACCAGCGCGGCCTCGTGACCGGTGATCACCACCACCTGGCGGGCGGAAAGCCGCACGGCCGTGTCAATCACATGCTGCGCGAGTGCACGTCCGCCCAAACGGTGCAAAACTTTGGGCCGCCGGCTTTTCATGCGCGTGCCTTTGCCGGCCGCCATCACCACCACATCCACAGGGAACGACATGAACACCTCTTACGGGGCGCCCATGCACCCCTTTGCCATCGTGGGGCGGATTATCGCGCCCCCACTGGCGGCCGCCCGCCGCCTGCTGACGCGCTGGCGCCTGGCCGCGCTGCTGCTGGCCGCCCTGGCACTGACGGGCTGCAGCGTGCTGCGGCTGGCCTACAGCCAGGCCCCCGCCGCGCTGTACTGGTGGGTCGACGGCTATGTCGACCTGAACGACGCGCAGAGCGCGGCGCTGCGCCAGGACATCGACCGCTTCGCGGCCTGGCACCGGCAGGACGAGCTGCCCGCCTACATCGGCCTGCTGGGCACCTGGCAGGCCATGGCCCCTCAGAACACCACCGGCGCCCAGAGTTGCGCACAGTACGGCGCGCTGCGTGCGGCCGTGGTGCGGCTGGCGGACCAGGGCGCCGAACCGCTGGCACGCGTCGCGCTGCAGCTCTCGCCCGCCCAGTTGCAGCACCTGGAGCGGCACCACGCCAAGCGCAACCGCGAATTTGAAAAGGATTTCCTGCGCGGCACCCCCACCCAGCGCCTGCAGCGCCGCGTGGACAAGGCGGTGGACCGCTATGAAATGCTGTACGGCCGGCTCTCGCCCGAGCAGGTGGCACAGGTGCGCCAGGGTCTGCGTGACGCCCCGTTCGATGCCGAACGCCTGCTGGCCGAGCGCCGGGCCCGGCAGGACGAACTGCTGCGCCTGATCCGCCAGCTCCAGGCCGCGCAGGGCGGGCCGCTCGCCAACGGCGCCGCCGTGCCCGCGCCCGCCGTGGCCGCGCTGCGCGACTGGTTCGTGCGCGGTCTGCCCCAGGCGGATGACCCGGGCGCGCCCTGGATCGCCCATGGCTGCGCCGAGTACGCGGCGCTGCACAACCGCACCAGCGCCGCCCAGCGCGAACGCGCGGTGCAGGTGCTCAAAGGTTACGAGGCCGACCTGCGCGCCCTCGCCGCACCCGCCTGAGGCGCACCAGAACCCGCCCCGGCGCCCCTCGTCCGTGCGGGTGCCCGCCCCGTTTCGGACCAGCCAACCTGTCCCTGGTGGTGCGCACGCACCTGCCTGGTCAATTCTGCGCACACATCTGATGCGCAAATCTTGCATACAAGGCCTGCATGGCATGGCACGGTTCTCGCAAGCAGCGAAACCATGGTCAGTTCCACCGACATCGCCCAACGCATCATCGAAGCCATCCTGGCGCAGCGCCTGGCCCCCGGCACGCGCCTGGGCGAGCAGAACCTGTCGATGCTGTTCGACTGCAGCCGCACCCTGGTGCGCGAAGCCCTGGTGCGGCTGGCGGCGCGCGGCATCGTCACCGTCAGCTCGCGCCGCGGCTGGTTCGTGGTGCAGCCCTCGCACGAAGAGGCGCGCGAGGCCTTCGAGGCCCGCCGCGTCATCGAAACCGGGCTGATCCGCCGCCAGTCCCCCGTCAACAAGAGCGCCATCAAACGCCTGCGCCAGCATGTGAAGCAGGAGCAGGCCGCGCTCAAGGGCAGCGACATCGGGCAGCGCAGCTACCTGCTGGGCGACTTCCACGTCTGCCTGGCCGAATGCCTGGGCAACCAGTTGCTGGCCGACACGCTGCGCGACTACACCGCACGCACCACGCTCATCGCCATGCTCTACCAGAGCACGCACGACGCGGTGCAGTCCTGCCAGGACCACGTGGCCATCGTCGAAGCGCTGGAACGCGGCGACACCGCGCACGCCGAGGCCCTGATGGAAGAACACATCGGCCAGGTGCAGGCCGCACTGCGCCTGGCCCCCGCCGACGACCCGCTGGCCGACCTGCGGCAGGCACTGGCGCCGGTCACCCCCCCTTCTGTCGCGGCCGTGGCCGCGCCCGCTTCCCCCACCCCTCCCGAAACCTACCTAGGAGCCCTGCTGTGATCACCCTGAACAAACGCGCCTTCACCGCCTCTGCCCTCGCCCTGGCAGCGCTGGCCGTCACCGGCACCGCACACGCCCAGTCCGCGCTGGACGACATCCTCAAGGCCAAGACGATCAAGATCGCGGTGCCCACCGACTACCCGCCTTACGGCTTCGTCGGCATCGACCTGCAGCCCCAGGGCCTGGACATCGACATGGCCAAGCTGATCGCCGACAAGCTGGGCGTGAAGCTGCAGATGGTGCCTGTCATCAGCGGCAACCGCATTCCCTATGTGCAGACCAAGCAGGTGCACCTGGTGATTTCCACGCTGGGCAAGAACGCCGAGCGCGAGAAGGTGATCGACTTCACGCACGCCTACTCGCCCTTCTTCCAGGCCGTGTACGGCCCCAAGAGCCTGTCGATCAAGAGCTTCGCCGACCTGGGCGGCAAGACCATCGCGGTGGCCAAGGGCGCGATGGAAGAGCAGGAACTGGTCAAGGTCGGCCCGGCCAGCATGGACTTCAAGCGCTATGAAGACCAGGCCGCCAGCACCGCCGCCTTCGTGGCCGGCCAGACGCAGCTGATCGCCACCAGCGTCTCCAACGCCGGCCTGATGGCGCAGAAGAACCCGCAACTGGGCGCCGAATTCAAGCTGCTCATCAAGGACAGCCCGAACTTCATCGGCGTGGCCAAGGGCGAAGCCGCGCTGCGCGCCAAGGTCAACGAAATCATCGTCGCCGCCAAGGCCGACGGCACCCTCGACAAGATGGCGCAGAAGTGGCTGGGCCGCGCCGCCGGCAACCTGCCGCTGAGCGAATAAGCGCCCGCCCGGACGAAAGCCGACCATGCATGTCGAACTCGACTTCGGCGCGGTACTCAGCCAGTGGCCCTTCCTGCTCCAGGGGGTGCTGTGGACGCTGGGCCTGACCGCGATCGCGCTGGTGCTGGGCCTGCTGGTCGGCGTCGGCTGTGCCTGGGCCCGCGCGAGCGGGCCCGCCTGGCTGCGCTGGGTGTGCGGGGCGTATGTGGAGCTGATCCGCAACACCCCGTTCATCGTGCAGCTGTTCTTCATCTTCTTCGGCCTGCCTTCGCTGGGCGTCAAGCTCTCGCCCGAGACGGCTTCCATCATCGCGATGGTGCTGAACCTCGGCGCCTACGCCACCGAGATCATCCGCGCCGGCATCGAAGCCACGCCGCGCGGCCAGATCGAAGCAGCGCTGAGCCTGGCGCTCAACCGCGTGCAGGTGTTCACCCGCGTGGTGCTGCCGCCCTCGCTCAAGCGGGTGTGGCCGGCGCTGGTGAGCCAGATCGTGATCGTGATGCTGGGCTCGGCCGTGTGCGGCCAGATCGCCACCGAAGAGCTGAGCTATTCGGCCAATGTGATCCAGGCGCAGAACTTCCGCACCTTCGAGGCCTACATCGTCGCCACGGTGATCTACCTGCTGCTGGCGATCTGCCTGCGCAAGGCGCTCAACTGGGCGGGGCCACGCTTCGTCTTCGGCCGATGACCGCGATGCCGCTCCACACCGCCGTCATGCTCGCGCAGGCGGGCATCCAGCACCACCAAAGCCATGCCCTGGATGCCCGCCTTCGCGGGCAGGACGGCCCCCTGCGTCACAGGCCGGTGGAGAGGGCTGAGCGGGGGCTTCGCGCAAACCTGAAAGAAACACCCCATGGTTGACTTCACGCTCTGGGACATCGTCCGCAACCTGCTGCTGGCCGCGCGCTGGACGGTGGTGCTCTCGCTCATCGCCTTCGTGGGCGGCGGCCTGGTCGGCCTGCTGCTGCTGATCGCCCGCATCGCGCGCCTGCCGGGGGCCGAGCGCTTCGTCGCCGGCTATGTCCAGGTCTTTCAGGGCACGCCGCTGCTGATGCAGCTGTTCCTGGCCTACTTCGGCATCGGGCTGTTCGGCATCAACGTCTCGCCCTGGGTGTCGGTGACGCTGGCGCTCACGCTCTACACCAGCGCCTTCCTCACCGAAATCTGGCGCGGCTGCGTGGCCGCCATTCCCAAAGGCCAGTGGGAAGCCGCGCAAAGCCTGGCGATGAACTTCGGCGAACAGTTGCAGCACGTGATCTTTCCGCAAGCGCTGCGCATCGCCATCCCGCCCACCGTTGGCTTCCTGGTGCAGGTGATCAAGGGCACGGCCCTGGCGTCGGTGGTGGGTTTCGTCGAACTCACGCGCGCCGGCAACATGATCTCCAACGTCACCTACGCGCCTTTCACCGTCTTCGCCTGCGTGGCGCTGATGTACTTCGTGCTGTGTTACCCCATCAGCCTCTACGCCAAGTTCCTGGAGCGGAAGACACGATGAACCCCCTGCGCCGCTTCGCGGCTTCCCCCCGTCTTATCCTCTCCGGCGCGCCACGCGCACCTCAGCCATGAACGTTTCCACTTCCACCGAACCCCAGGCCCCCATCGTCCAGATCACGGCGCTGCGCAAGTCCTACGGCACGAACGAGGTTCTCAAGGGCATCGACCTGAACGTGCAGCGCGGCGAGGTGATCGCCATCATCGGCAAGAGCGGCTCGGGCAAGAGCACACTGCTGCGCTGTATCAACGGGCTGGAGGTGTTCCAGGAAGGCGCGCTCACCGTCGACGGCAAGCCGCTGCTCTACGACAGCCCCATGGCCATGCGCGAGCTGCGCCAGCACGTGGGCATGATCTTCCAGAGCTTCAACCTGTTCCCGCACCTGAGCGTGGGCCGCAACATCATGCTGGCCCCCACGCTGGTGAAAAAGACCGACAAGGTCGACGCCGCCGAGCACGCGCGCAAGCTGCTGCTGCGCGTGGGGCTGGCCGAAAAATTCGACGCCATGCCCGACCAGCTTTCGGGCGGCCAGCAGCAGCGCGTGGCCATCGCCCGCGCCCTGGCCATGGAGCCGGCCGTGCTGCTGTGCGACGAGATCACCAGCGCGCTCGACCCCGAACTGGTGGGCGAGGTGCTGCGCGTGGTGGAGAGCCTGGCCAACGAGGGCATGACGCTGCTGATGGTCACGCACGAAATGAACTTCGCGCGCAAGGTGGCCGACCGCGTGATCTTCATGCACCAGGGCCGCGTGCACGAAATGGGGCCGCCCGAGGTGCTGTTCGGCAACCCGCAGACGCCGGAGCTGCAGCAGTTCCTGTCGTCGCTGAAGGACTGAGGCTCCGCACCGTCAAGCCGGCGAAGGGCCCCCGAGCCCTACCGTCATGCCCGCGAAAGCGGGCATCCAGAACGCGCCCCAAGTCGCCTTGACAGGCTCACCAGCTGAACCAGAGCACCGCGAGCGACAGCAGCGTCACGGGCATCGCCACCAGCGCGTGGCGGCGCCAGTCGAGCGTGATGCCTTCGCGGGCGGCGAGGTCGGCCACGATCAGGTTGGCGATCGAGCCGACCAGCAGCAGGTTGCCGGCAAAAGTGCTGGCCAGCGCCAGCAGCACGCCGCTTTGCTGCGGGTCGCCGCCCAGATGCGGCAGCAGCAGCATCACGGCGGGCACGTTGGAGACCAGATTCGACAGCGCCGCGCTGGCCACCAGCAACGCGCCCGGATCGCTCAGGTGCACGCCGTGCGCCGCCAGCCAGGCCACGGCCTCGCCCGCCAGGCCGGTGTCCTGGAAGGCGTGATTCACGACGAACAGGCCGATGAAGAGCAGCAGCAGCAGTTGCCAGTCGACGAAACCCATGACGTCGGCCGAATGCAGACGCCGGCTGAGCAGCAGCAGCGCGGCCCCGACCAGCGCGGCCACGTCGCGCGGCCAGTCGGTGAACAGGAACACCCCCATCAGCGCCAGCGCGACGCTCAGACCCTTGACGGTCTGCCAGCGGTCGTAGGGCGGCTCTTCGGCCAGGGGCGCCACCGGCACCGCCAGCGGCCGCGCCAGCTCGGGGGCACCGCTGCGTGCGCCCGGCCCAAAGGCCAGCCAGGCCCAGAGCAGCCCCAGGCTCACGCCCACCGGCAGCAGCGCCTGGCGCACGAAGTCGCCGAAGTGCAGTTTCAGCACCGACCCGATCAGCATGTTCTGCGGGTTGCCGATGAGCGTGGCGGCCGAGCCGATGTTGGCCGCACACGCCAGCCCGATGAGAAAGGGCAGCGGATTGAGACCGCGTTGCAGGCACAGCCGCGCGACCACGGGTGTCATGGCCAGGCAGATCACGTCGTTGGAGAACACGGCCGAGAGGCCGGCCGCGACCACGATGATCGCCGCCAGCAACCCGCGGCGCGACAGCGGCAAGGCGCCCACACGGCGGGTGACTTCGGTGTAGAAGCCGCCCAGGCGCATCTGCGCCGACACCACCATGAAGGCGAACAGCAGCACGATGGTGGGCACGTCGACCGCGCGCGCGGCCATCTCCACGCCTTCGCCGGTGATGGCGATCACGGCAATGGCGCCCAGCAGTGCCACGCCGGAGCGGTCCAGCCGCAGACGCGGCAGCCCCCCCAGGAACATGCCGAGATAGACGATGGCGAAAACAGCCACCACCCCCCAGTCGGTGGGCGGATGGGTGACCAGGGATTCGGGCAGGTTCATGGGCCGCGTCAGGAACGGGGTAAAGGGACCCGCATTGTCCGGCAAGCGCGACGGCCCCAGCGCCCGCCATGCCGCTGACACAGGGCGCCGATAAGATGCCGCACCGTCCACCCGATCACCATGAACCCTGCCCCTTCCGACACCCCGCCGCCAGTGCCGCTTTCGCAGGCCCTGCGCTACTGGCTGCGCCTGGGCTTCATCAGCTTTGGGGGACCGGCCGGCCAGATCGCGCTGATGCACCACGACCTGGTGGTGCAGCGCCGATGGATGTCGGAAAAGCGCTTTTTGCACGCGCTCAACTACTGCCTGCTGCTGCCCGGACCGGAAGCCCAGCAACTGGCCACCTACCTGGGCTGGCTGATGCACCGCACCTGGGGCGGTGTGTGGGCTGGGGTGTTGTTCGTGCTGCCGTCGCTGCTGCTACTCACCGGGCTGTCGTGGGTTTATCTGGCCTTCGGCGACCAGCCCTGGGTGGCGGGCGTGTTCGACGGGATCAAGCCCGCTGTGACCGCCATCGTGCTGCAGGCCGCGCTGCGCCTGGGGGGCCGCACGCTGCGCAACCGCTGGCTGTGGGGCCTGGCCCTGGCCGCCTTTCTGGGGCTGGCGGTGTTCCGGCTGCCTTTTCCGGTGATCGTGCTGGCCGCCGGCCTGGCCGGGTGGATCGGCGGGCGCCTGGCGCCCGCAGCCTTCCTGCCCGGCGGGCCGACGCCGCACGCGGCTGCCCCGGCCCCCGCAGCGCCAGCGGCACTGATCGACGACCACACGCCACCCCCGCCGCACGCCCGCTTTCACCTGGGGGGGCTGGCCCGGGTTCTGGCCGCCGGCTCCCTGCTCTGGGGCTTGCCCATGGGCCTGCTCACGGCCGTGCTGGGCTGGCAGCACGACTACACGCAAATGGCCTGGTTCTTCACCAAGGCGGCGTTCATGAGTTTCGGGGGAGCCTACGCCGCCCTGCCCTATGTGGTGCAGGGCGCGGTGGCGCAGTACAACTGGCTCACGCCGGTGCAGGTCATGGACGGGCTGGCACTGGGCGAAACCACGCCCGGCCCGCTGATCATGGTGGTGGCGTTCGTGGGGTTCGTGGGCGGTTACGGCAAGGCCCTGCTCGGGCCCGAGCACCTGTTCCTGGCGGGCGCGCTGGCCGCCCTGCTGGTGACCTGGTTCACCTTCCTGCCGTCGTTCCTGTTCATCCTGGCAGGAGGCCCGCTGGTGGAGTCCACACACGGGCGCCTGGGTTTTGCCGCGCCACTGGCGGGCATCAGCGCCGCCGTGGTGGGCGTCATCGCCAGCCTGGCGCTGCTGTTTGCGGGCCACGTGTTCTGGCCCCAGGGCGTGTCGGGGCCGCCCGATCTGGCGGCCATGGCGCTGGCGCTGGGCGCCGCGCTGGCCCTCATCCGGTTCCGGCGCGGCGTGATCGAGGTGATCGGCGTCTGCGCCCTGCTCGGGCTGCTGCAGCGGCTGGCCTGAAGCGCCCGCCGCTGCCGGGCATCAGCTCTGCAGCGCCGCCCACATCTCCTTGTCGCGCTCGGCCGTCCAGATGCGCGGGTTCTTGATGCCCTGGGCTTCGTCGTACGCCCGGCTCACATCGAACGGCAGGCAGTGTTCGTAGATGAACACATGGCCGAACACCGGATCCATGCTCTTGCGCGTATGGGCCATGGCGGCCTTGAGGTCCATGCCCGCGGCAGCGGCTTCCTTGCCGGCCTGGAACAGCGTGGTGACCCAGCGCTGGGTGTAGTCGAGCGCCTTGTTGACGTCGGCGTTGCCCTTCATGGCTTCACCGCGGCCCGGCACGATGAACTCGGCGTTGAGGGCGCGCAGCGCTTCGAGCGTGGCGGGCCATTCTTCGAGCTGGGCGTCACCGGTGTAGACGCCGGCTTCGTATTCCACCAGGTCACCGCTGAACAGCACCTTCTCTGCCTCCACCCAGGCGATGGTGTCGCCGCGCGTGTGGCCCTGGCCCGGGTGCCAGATCTGCACCTTCACGCCACCCAGGTCCACCTCCAGCGTGCCCTGACGGCCAGGCTGGCCGTCGCCGATCACCAGGGTCGGCCAGGTCAGGCCAGGAACGGAATCGGCGCCGCGGAACAGGCGCGGGAAGCGCTCCATCTCGCTTTGCATGTCCTGCGCACCGCGCTCGACGATCAGTTCGTAGGTGCCGCGGCTGGCGATGATTTCGGTCGCGCCTTCGGCCTTGTAGGCGCTCGCGCCCAGCACGCGCACGGCGTGGTAGTGCGTGAGCAGCACGTATTTGATGGGCTTGTCGCTGACGGTGCGGATCTTGGCGATCAGGTCCTGCGCCATGGCGGGCGTGGCCGTGGCGTCGCTGACCATGATGTACTGGTCACCGATGATCACGCCCGAATTGGGGTCGCCTTCGGCGGTGTAGGCCCAGCAATGCGCGCTGAGCTGTTCGAAGGTGATCTTTTTGTCGGCCAGGTCGGCCTGGGAAGCGAAGGCTTTGCTCATGGGGTGTCTCCAGGTGGGGTAGCAAGGACTGATGCGGATTATTTTACTTAATCGAAATTCATTACGAATGGGTAAACAATAACCCTGTGGCGCACAGGCCCGTTCCGCCGCTCAGCCCAGGCCTTTTTCCAGCAGCGTGACCACTTCTTCGGCAAAGGCGCTGTAGCTCATCTCGCCGCCGGGCCGCAACCAGGTGAAGGTCCAGTTGATCATGCCGAACAGCATCATGGTCAGCGCGGTCTGGTTGACCGGCGTGACCCGCTGCGGGTAGGCCCGGCGCAGGAAGCGGGTGAACGCCGCCACCACATCGCGCTGCCGGTTGAGAATCAGCTCGCGCTGCACCTCACCCAGGAACTTGGTGTCCGACAGCAGCGCCACGTGGCGCGTGGCCGAGGTTTCGTATTCGGCCAGAAAGGCCCGCACCAGCTCGTGCAGGGCATCGCGTTCGTTCAGGTTCTTGCGCTGGGCACGCGCTTCGGCCTCACCGATCAGCGCCAGCAGCCGCTGGGTGTAGCGGTCGAGCAGGTCGAACAGGATCGCTTCCTTGCTCTCGTAATAGTGGTAGAGCCGGGCCTTGCTGGTGCCGCAGGCGGTGGCGATGTCGTTCATGCTGGCCGCCGGGAAGCTCTGCCGGGCGAAGCACTGGGCGGCGACGTCCAGGATTTCGTCGCGCTTGAGGTCGTGAAAGGCGGATTTGGGGCGGGCCATGAGGGGCATTGTCCACCCCTGCGCCACCAGTGGTGTCACCCCTGAAGGGCGCGGCGCTGGCCGGTCCGGCGCAGCAGGCCCCCACGTGCCCTGACTGGAAGAGACTTGCCCCCCGTCTCTGCTGGCATGCGATGTGCGGGCCGGCTACGATGTCCGCATGGCCACCCGCCCCGTCACCGACCCCTTCGCGCTGCACGCCTGCGAACTGCTGGCCTGCCTGGGGCCGTGCAAGGCCACGCGCATGTTCGGCGGCTACGGGCTGTCGGTGGACGGCATGAACGTGGGCATCATCGCCTGGGACACGCTGTTTCTCAAGACCAACGCCGACACCGAGCCCACCTGGCTGGCGGCGGGTGCCCGCCCCTTTGCCTACGAGGCCAAGGGCAAGACCCTGCGGCTGCACTACCACACGCCCCCTGACGAGGCGCTGGAATCGCCCGCGCTGATGGCGCCCTGGGCGCGGCTGGCGCTGCAGGCCGCCGTGGCAGCGCGCAGCACCCCGCCGCGCCGAACCCGGCGGTCCGCGGCGCGCTGAAGCGGCAAAAAGCCGGTCGTCAGGGACGCAGCGATTCCAGCGGCGACAGCACGCGGCCGCGCCCGGCCACCAGCACATCGCCGTAACCGGCCAGCCCCCGCAGCAGACGCGCCAGTGCCTGCACCGACTGTCCGAGCGCGGCCGCCAGATCGCGGGCCGGTGCCCCGACCTCGCGGGCGAAGCGCCCCGGTGCGGCGGAGAGCGCACTGTCGTGCCAGTCGAAGCAGACGGGCGACGCATCGCCCGGCGTGGCGAGCGGCTCCATCACCAGGCGGGCACCCGCCGGCACGGTGAGCACATCGCCCACGCCCAGGAAATGGTCGCCCGCAGCCTCGGGCGCCACCCCTTCGATCCCCGCGTAGGTGACCCAGACCCGGCCGTGGCGGACGCGGAGCTGGGCCGTCTTCTGCGGGCGCAGCGTCATGGCATGCCCGGGATGCAGACGCCACTGACCGGCGCGGGCGTGGGCCGGAACAGACAACGAAACAACACGATCGGTGGACATGACAGACTCCTCAGGCAGCATCAATATGGCACCGATCTTCGCCCGCTGCGCGCGCCGCGTCCAATGAAATGGCGATAAGCTATTGATTCGAGTTCCGCATCAATCCGCCGGAGACCCCCGATGTCGCTGCCCGCCAGCCACCCCCGCACCCGCCCGATCTCGGCCGGCCATCTGCGCGCCTTTGACGCCGTGGCCCGGCACCTGAACTTCCGCGCGGCGGCGGAGGAGCTGTCCCTCACACAAAGCGCCGTCAGCCGCCAGATCCAGGCGCTGGAGGACGAGGTCGGCACGCCCCTGTTCCTGCGCCACACCCGGGCCGTGGAACTCACCAGCGCGGGGGCCCAGTTGCTGCGTGCCACCGGCGTGGCGCTGGAGCGGATTGATGCGGCGGTGCGCCAGATCCGGCAGAGCGCCGGGCGCCGCAACGTGGCCATCACCACCTGGGCGTCGTTCGCGTCCATGTGGCTGATTCCGCGCCTCGAAGCCTTCCAGCGCGAGCACCCGGACATCGACATCCGCATCGACGCCACCGACGCCGCGGTGGACCTGGCCACGGCCGACGTCGACCTGGCATTGCGCTACGCCGTGCCGCAGTCGATCAGCGCGGGCGCGATCCGGCTGTTCGGTGAACAGCTCACCCCCGTGGCCAGCCCCTGGCTGCTGCGCGAGCAGCCGCTGCACAAGGTGGACGACCTGGCGCGGCACACGCTCATCGAAGCCGGCGACGCCCACCGCACGCGCCACCTCGAATGGCTGACCTGGCAGCGCTGGCTGGAACTGCACACCCCGCCCGCCCCAGCCGCCCCGGCGCGCGGCAAGACGCGGTCGCGCCTGAGCCCCAAGCGCTGGCTCTATTTCAACTACGCCAACCAGATCGTGCAGGCCGCGCTCACCGGCCAGGGCGTGGCGCTGGCGCGGCTGCCCCTGGTGGCCGAGAGCCTGGCCAACGGCGATCTGGTCGAGCCGCTGCCCCGGGCCCGGCTGGACTCGCCCCTGGTCTACTGGCTCCTGGTGGCGCCGCGCAGCGCGCAGCGCCCCGAGGTCAAGGCCTTCTGCGACTGGCTGCTGCGCGAGGCCGAGCGCACGCGGCAGGCCATCGGCGACGTGCCCGACCCCGACACGGTGGACCACATCGACTGAGTAACCGTCTTGGAAGTCAAGCGCTGTGAAGCGATTTGTCCCAAGGTTTGCCAGTTCGGACCATGGCATTGAGCGTGGTCAGCAGCTTGCGCATGCAAGCGACCAAGGCGACC
>NZ_JACBGE010000036.1 GCF_021401345.1 Hydrogenophaga sp. NFH-34 | reverse complement strand
GAACGCACCGCTTGGCTGCCATCCTTCCTGGCCTACTACAACGCCCGCAGGCCTCACTCGGCACTGGGCTACAAGCCTCCAGCATCCCGGCTCTCCGGGAACAACCTATTGCAACTCAACAGCTAGATCAGGTTGCGCAGTCCGCGCGCCGCTTCCTGCAGCACCGGCAGCACGCGCTTGACCGCGTCGTCGCTGGTTTCCTGGTTGATCGGCATGGTGATGCTGATCGCGCCGTGCACCTCGTTGTTGCGGTCCAGCAGGGGCACCGCGATGCCCCGGTGGTTCAGTTCGAGCTGCTGCTCCGACAGCGCCCAGCCCCGGCGGCGGTTGCGCTGGAGCTCTTCGCGCAGCGCGTCCTTGCTGGACACCGTGAACGAGGTGAAGGCCCGCAGCGTGTGCTGCGCCAGCCAGGTGTCCGAAGCGGCTTCGTCCACGGCCGAGAGGATGGCCATGCCCGCCGCCGTGACCTGCGCCGGCACGCGCGACCCCAGCATGTAGCCGGCGTACATGTGACGCTGCGAACCGCTGCGCGCGATGTAGACCGCGTCGTCGCCGTCGATCACGCCCAGGTAGGCGATTTCCTGCGTGCCCCCCGCGATGCGCTGCAGGAAGGGTTGCACCAGGCGCGGCAGCCGCGCCGATTCGAGGTAGGCGTGGCCCAGCCGCAGGATGCGCGGCGTGAGCCAGAACAGCTTGCCGTCGGTGCCGACATAGCCCAGGTGCGCCAGGGTCAGCAGGTAGCGCCGGGCGGCGGTGCGGGTGAGGCCGCAGCGCGTGCCGGCCTGGCTCGCGGTCAGGCGCGGGTGCTGGTCGTCGAAGGCCTCGATCACGACCAGGCCTTTTTCGAGACCGGCGATCCAGTCGCGCTTCTCCAGCGGCGGCGTGTGGTGGGCAGGCAGGTTCAGTGGCATGGAAAATAACCCTGATTACGTGCGATCAACGCGGGACACCGTTCGATTATCGAACGACTTGCGCCGGCCTGGAAGAATCACCGCCCTTTGCACCCCTACAGTGTCGGGTGGCATCGGCGCGGCACCCGGCGTGGCCGTGCCCGCAACCCTTGGAGACTGGAACATGAGTGATCTGCTGCTCAACACCGCCACCGACCGCGAGCCGCTGCAGGCGTCGTTCAGCGATGCGGCCAACCCGCTCGGGCTGGACGGCATCGAGTTCATCGAATATGCGACGACCCAGCCCCAGGCCTTGGGCCAGGTGCTGGAGATGATGGGCTTTCGCCCGGTGGCGCGGCACCGCTCGCGCGAGATCCTGCTCTACCGGCAGGGCGCGCTCAACATCGTTGTCAACGCCCACCCCAACGACGCGCAGGGCGCCAGCCACGGCAGCGACGTGCCCTCGATTTCTGCCATGGCGCTGCGCGTGCGCGACGCCCGTGCGGCCTACCACTATGTGATCGAACGCGGTGCCTGGTCGGTGCCGACGCACGCCGAAGTGATGGAGCTGAACATCCCGGCCATCCATGGGGCCGGTGGCAGCCGCATCTACTTTGTCGACCGCTACAAGGAGTTCTCGATCTACGACGTGGACTTCGTGCCGATTCCCACCGTCGACCAGCACCCGCCGGCCACGGCCGGGATCCACTTCTTCGGTGTCGTGCAGTACATCGGGCCCGAGCGCAGCAACGACTGGATCGCGTTCTACGACGAGCTGTTCGGCACCGAGATCATTCCCGACGAACAGCGTTTCGGCATCATGCCCAAGGGCACGCTGCTGCGCACCCCGGCGCTGGACCCGTCGCAGCGCTTCATGCTGCAACTGGTGGAGCCGCCGGTGAACGTGTACGACGTCGACGAGAAGCTGCAGCGCATCGGTCTGGGAGTGCCCGACGTGCTGGCGGCGGTGCGCGCCCTGCGTGCGCTGGGCGTGGAATTTGTCGAGACCGAGGCCGCCCACACCGGGCAACGCGGCGCCATCACCAAGACCTACCTGGGCTCGGTGGTGTTCGAGCTGGTGCACAGCCAGCGCGGTGAGGTCTGACATGCGTTCGACACCCGCTGCGATCCGCGAAGCGATCGATGGTTTTGGCATGGACACCATCACCCTGGCCGGTCCGCTGGAGGCCAAGCTCGCCGCCATGAAGGCCGCCGGCTTCTCGCAGGTCATGCTCAAGGCCAACGACATCAATGGCCATCCGGGCGGCCTGGGCGCGGCCGTCGCGGCGGTCAAGGCCAGCGGCCTGCGTGGCACGGGCTTTCAGGTGCTGCGCGATTTCGAAGGCCTTTCGGGCCATCTGCACCAATACAAGGTGGACATCGCCAAGGCCATGCTGGAGATGTGTGCCGCGCTGGGCTGCAAGGTGCTGCTGGCCTGTTCGTCCACCTCGGTGCACGCCACCCAGGATCTGGACCACATCGCGCGCGACCTGCGCAAGCTCGCCATGCTGGCGCTGCCGCTGGGCATCAAGATCGCCTACGAAGGCCTGTCCTGGGGGCGCACGGTCAACGAGTTCACCACCGCGTGGGACGTGGTCTGCCGCGCCGACTGTCCGAATCTGGGCCTGGGTCTCGACTCCTTCCACATCTTCGCGGCCAAGACCAGCCTGGACGAGATCGACTATCTCGACCCGAGCAAGATTTTCCTGGTCCAGCTGGCCGACTTCATGTGGCAGGAAACCCGCACGTTTGAAGAGCGCATGACCACGGCGCGCACCTTCCGGGTGTTCCCCGGCGAAGGGGTGCACAGCGAACAGCTGGTGGACCTGGTGCAGCGGCTGGACCGGCTGGGCTACCAGGGCGACTACAGCTTCGAGGTCTTCAACGACGACTACCAGCAGATGCCGCTGCCGATGGTGGCCGAGCGCGGCCAGCGCGCCGCGCTGTGGCTGGCCGAAGACGTGCTGCGCCGTTCGGTGCCGCTGCCCAACCAGATGCGGCTCAAGACCGTGGGCTGAGCCCGTTTCCGGGCGGTCAGGGTGCGGGCGGCACGGCGCCGTACACCAGCCCCGATGCCACACCCCCGAACAGGTCGCCCTCGATCAGGGGCACGCCGGGGAAGGCCGCGCCCAGCGCCTGCTGGAACGGCCGCAGGGCGGACGAGCCGCCGGTGAGGTAGATCGCGTCGGGCCGGCGCTCGCCCAGGCCGGCGCGCTGCACGCATTCGCGGGCGCAGGCCACGGTGCGGGCCAGCAGGCTGTCCAGGTGGTCGCGCAGCGCAGCCGCCCCCAGCGGGGCGGTGAGGGCGGCTTCGACGATGGACAGGTCGATCGTGGTGTCGGCGCTGGTCATCGAGGCGCGGATCTTGGCCTGTTCCACCTCGTGGGCGATGTGGTGGCCGTGGCGTTCGCGCAGCACGCGCATCAGGCGCTCGTGCAGGCGCACGTCGCGGTAGTTGACCCGCAGCGCCTGCGCCTGGCTGATCGCGCGCGGCTGGTATTGCCACTGGATCAGGTGCCAGGTCGAGAGGTCGAAGAAGATGCGGCTGGGCACTTCGCGCCCTTGCGGGCCGAGGTGGCGGTAGCCCATCAGCGGCATCACCTGTTCGAGGCTGAGCCGCTGGTCGAAGTCGGTGCCGCCGATGTGCACGCCGGTGGTGGCCAGCACGTCGTCCGCGCGGTCGGGCCGCGCCATGCGCTGCGGCCCCAGGCGCACCACGGTGAAGTCGGAGGTGCCGCCACCGATGTCGGCGATCAGCACCAGGGATTCGTGGCTCAGCCGGCGTTCGTGGTCGAGCGCGGCGGCGATCGGTTCGAGCTGGAAGTGCACTTCGCCGAAACCCGCCGCCTGCGCCGCTTCCAGCAGCGACTGCTGCGCGGCAGCGTCGCGGTCCGCATCGTCGTCGACGAAGTGCACCGGCCGGCCCATCACCACGCGCTGCGGCGCGCTGCCCAGCGACTGCGCCGCGCGTTCGCGCAACTCGGCCAGGAAGGTGGTGACGATCTCCAGGAAGCTGACCGAGCGGTGGTTGACCTCGGTGCTTTCGTGGATGAGCGGGCTGCCCAGCAGGCTTTTGAGCGAACGCATCAGCCGGCCTTCGGTGCCGGCCAGGTACTGCGCCACCGCATCGCGGCCGAAATGGATGCGCTGGTCTTCGGCGTTGAAGAACACGGCCGTGGGCATGGCCACGGCCGTGCCTTCGAGTGGAATCAGGCGGGCCGTGCCGTGGGGCTCGGCCCAGGCCATGGCGGAGTTGGAGGTGCCGAAGTCGATGCCGAGGGTGCCGGCCAGGGGGGCTGCTTGCATGGAGCGTGGGAACAGAAATGGGCGCGCGGAGCCAGGGGCTCCACGCGGGGACCGGCATTCTGCCACTGCGGCCAGCGCCCGGCCCGGCGGCGCTGGCGGTGGAGGCCGTTCAGGCCGTGGCGCGTTCGCCCAGGCGGCCGTCGCGGAAATCGGCCAGCGCCTGGTAGATCTCTTCGGTGGTGTTCATCACGAAGGGGCCGTACTGGGCGATGGGTTCGTTCAGCGGCCGGCCGGCGATCAGCAGCACCTTGGCATCGGCATCGGCATCGGCATCGGCTTCGATGCGCACGCCGTCGCTGTCAGGGTCGTTGGCCAGCAGCGCCATGCGCTGCACCGGGACCGCCGTGCCGTTGACGCTCACCTCGCCGCGGTAGACGTAGACGAAGGCGTTGTGCGTGCCGGGCAGCGCCTGCTCGAACGCCGAGCCCGCGGCCAGGTGCAGGTCCAGGTACAGCGGCTGCGTGCCTTCGCGGGTCACCGCGCCGGTCACGCCGTGGCTGTCACCGGCGATGACCGTCACCGCCACGCCTTCGGGCGTGGTGAACTGCGGCAGGTCGGCGTTGGTGAAGTCGCGGTACCAGGGGTGGCACAGCTTGTCACTCGCAGGCAGGTTCAGCCAGAGCTGGAAGCCTTCCATCAGGCCTTCTTCCTGCTGCGGGATTTCGGAGTGGATCACGCCGTGACCGGCGGTCATCCACTGCACGCCACCGTTTTCCAGCAGGCCTTCGTGGCCGGCGCTGTCGCGGTGCAGCATGCGGCCCGCGATCATGTAGGTGATGGTCTCGAAGCCGCGGTGCGGGTGGTCCGGGAAGCCGGCGATGTAGTCGTCGGCCTGGTCGCTGCCGAAGGCGTCGAGCATCAGGAACGGGTCCAGCCGGCGCTGCAGGTTCTGCGTCAGCACGCGGGTGAGCTTGACGCCCGCACCGTCGGAGGTGGGTATGCCCGCCACCAGCCGCTCGACGCGGCGCGGCTGCTGCAGGCGGGTGGTTGAGGTGGCGGTCATGGACTTCTCCTGAAGGTGCGGGGTGTGAAAAAAGCGGCCGCCCCGCGCAGCCGTTGTGGAGGCGCGCTCAGCCGATGGCGGCGGCCAGGTCGGCTTCCGCCTGGGCGAAACCCTTGGCGGCGGCCTCGGGGCCCATGTTCAGGCCTTCGGCGTAGATCGCACGCAGGTCGGTCAGGCCCAGGAAGCCCAGCACGGTCTTGAGGTAGGGCATCTGGCTGTCGTGCGGCTGGTCGCGGTAGAGGCCGCCACGGGCCAGCGCCAGGTAGACGGTCTTGCCGGTGACCAGGCCTTCGGGGCCCTTCTCGGTGTAGCGGAAGGTCACGCCGGCGCGGGCCACGGCGTCGATCCAGGCCTTGAGCTGCACCGGCACGCCGAAGTTGTACATCGGCACGCCCAGCACGATGGCGTCGTGTGCCTGCAGTTCGGCAATCAGGGCGTCGAACTCGGCCACCACGGCGGCTTGCTCGGCGTTGCGCTGCTCGACCGGGGTGAACAGGGCGCCCAGCGCGGCTTCGTCCAGCACGGTCACGGGGTGGGTGCCCAGATCGCGGACGGTGACGGTGCTGCCCGGGTGGGCGGCGACCAGGCGCTCACTCACGCTGTTGGCCAGCTTGGTGGAATTGCCGGCTTCGCGGCGGGCGGAGGCGTTGATCTGCAGAATCTTCATGGTGGGCTCCTGAAAAGGGGGAAAGGGAAAAAGCGAAAAGTTGATCGATGGACTCGACTTTATGGAAAAACAATTCCTTTGAAAATCCGCCTTATTGGATAAGATTGTTCTCCATATGGAACAATCAACGCGCGAATGCGGGCCCGATGCCATCGATCCGACCGATCTGCTGATCTTTGCCCGGGTGGCCGAACTGGGCAGTTTCAGCCAGGCGGCCGTGCGCCTGGGTCTGCCCAAATCGACCGTCTCGCGGCGTCTGGCGGCGCTGGAGCGGCTGATGGGCGAGCGCCTGCTGCTGCGCACCACGCGCCGCCAGTCGCTCACCGATTTCGGCCTGCAGCTGCTGGAGCACGCCCGCCAGGTGGTGGCCGAGCTGGAGGCGGTGCACAGCCTGCGCGAGCAGCGCCGCGCCGCGCCCAGCGGGCGGCTGCGCGTGTCCATGCCCAGCGATTTCGCGAACCTGGTGCTGGTCGACAGCCTGGCCGCTTTCGTGGCGCTGCACCCGGCGATCACGCTTGATCTGGACCTGTCGCCGCGCCGCGTCGACCTGCTGGGCGAGGGCTTCGACGTGGTGCTGCGCATGGGCGACCTGCCCGACGACAACCTGCTGGTCGCCACGCGGCTGGCGGTGTTCTCCAACGGCCTGTACGCCGCACCGGCCTATCTGCAAGCGCATGGCGAACCCCGGCACCCCGACGAACTGGTCCACCACACCGCGCTGCGGCTGATGCGCGGCAATGGCGAGCCCGCCGCCTGGCCGCTGAGCCAGGGCGAGGAACGGTGGACCTCGGTGCCGTCCGGCCGGGCGAGCGCGAATTCGCCCGAGTTGCTGATGCGGCTGGCGCGCGCGGGGGCCGGCATTGCGGCCTTGCCCGACCATTTCGCGTCGGCGGCCGTGCGCGAAGGGCAACTGCGCCGCGTGCTGCCCGCGTGGTCCCTGCCCGAGGCGCCGGCCTGGGCGGTCTATCCGGGGCGCAAGCTCGTGCCGCCCAAGACCCGCGCCTTCGTGGACATGCTCAAGGCCGCACTCAAGCGCTGCGACGCGGTCCGGGACTGAACCTGTGCCGCAGCCTCAGCCCTTGCCCAGGGGCGGGCGCCCCATGAGGCTGTTGGTGTTGAGGATCGGGCCCAGTTCGGCGGCGGCGGTCAGCAGTTCGGGCGCCAGCTCGTGCATCCGCTCGACGGTCAAGCGCAGCCGGGGCCCGGCCACGCTGATCACGCCGATGGGTTCATTGCGGCGCAGTACCGGCACCGCCATCGCGCTCATGCCGGGCGCGAACACCTCGTCGATCACCGCGTAGCCGCGCACCCGCGCCGCGTGCAGGACACCCAGCAGGGCCTTCACCGTGGTGGGCGCGCGGGGGCCGTAGTCGGCGGGGGCGCCCAGCCCCTGGCGCATCACCAGCGTGAGCGCGTCCTCGTCGCTCATGGTCAGCAGCCAGGCGTGGCCCGACGCGGTGCAGGACAGGCGGGCGTCCTGCCCCATGTCCGGGTCGTAGCGCAGGCCCTTGCGCAAGCCCTGGGCCTTGGCCACCCAGGTCAGGCGGTCGCCGTCCACCACCGACAGCCGCACCAGCTCGCCGGTGCGCTGGGCCAGCCGTTCCAGCAGGGGTTCGGCCACGTCCACGATGCCCGAACTGCTCAGGTAGCCGAGCCCCAGCGACACCAGTTTGGTGGTCAGCTGGTAGTCGCCCTGCCGGCGCTGCTGGCGCACGTAGCCGCGCCGCTGCAGTTCCGCCAGCAGGCGGTGGCAGGCGCTCAGCGGCATGTCCAGGTCGCCCGCCATCTGGGCCAGCGGCAGGCCTTCGGGGTGGGCGGCGAGCTGTTCCAGCAGGGACAGGCCCCGGTCCAGCGCGATGCTCATGCGGTCTCCTTTTTGTATTGAGAAATGACTTTCTGAAAAGGAAAGAATTTCTTCCGGTCACCGAACAATCGTCGCACAACCGGTCCCTGCGGGGACCCTCACCCCTGAAAGTCCCGGAGACCGCCCGATGCCTGTTGAACCCGCCACCGTCTATGTGCTCAATGGCCCCAACCTGAACCTGCTGGGCCTGCGCGAGCCACACCTGTACGGCAGCGAAACCCTGGCCGGGGTGGAAGCCCGCTGCCGGCGCGTGACGGCCGAGCTCGGCCTGGCCTGCGAATTCCGCCAGACCAACCACGAAGGCGTGATGGTCGACTGGGTGCAGGAAGCGCGTGAAAAGGCCGCGGCTGTGGTCATCAACCCAGCCGGCCTGTCGTTTCGCTCCATTCCGCTGCTGGACGCGCTCAAGACGCTGGACTGCCCGCTGGCGGAAGTGCACATCACCAACATCCACCGCCGCGATCCGCTGTACCAGCACTCGCTGGTCTCGCTGGCCGCCACCGGGGTCATCTGCGGCTTCGGCCCCTTTGGCTACGAGATGGCCATCCGCGCCGCGGCCGAACGGCTCGGTGCCGGTCACTGATTCTTGCTTTCGACAACCACCCAGGAGACCTTCATGAGCTTCCAGATTCCACGCCGCGACGTCCTGCGTGCCGGCGCCACGCTCGCCGCCGCTTCCATGCTGCCCGCCTGGGCGCAGACACCGCAGACCCTGCGCTTCGCGGCGGTGTTTTCCGACCGCGACATCCGCGCCGAGATGATGAAACAGCTCGCGACCGCGGTGGCGGCCGACTACAAGATCGAGACCTTCCTCAACTCTTCGCTCTACAAGCAGGGCACCGAACTGGTGGCGCTGCAGCGCGACAACCTGGACATGGGCAACATCGGCCCGCAAGACATTTCCAAGCAGGTGCCGGCCTGGTCGCTGCTGACCTCGGCCTACCTGTTCCGGGACGCGGACCACCTCACCAGGTTCTTTGCCAGCGACCTGGGCGCGCAGATGAAGAAGATGGTCGAAGACCAGGTGAAGGTGAAGATCCTCGGCCCCACCTTCTTCGGCACCCGCCACGTCGGCCTCAAGGGCAAGAAGAAGATCAACACGCCGGCCGACCTGGCCGGCGTCAAGCTGCGCATGCCGCCGGGGGATGCCTGGCAACTGCTGGGCCGATCGCTGGGCGCCAACCCCACGCCCATGGCCTATGCCGAGACCTACACCGGCTTGCAGACCGGTGCCATCGACGGCCAGGACAACCCGCTGCCCAACGTGCAGAACATGAAGTTCTACGAGGTGATGCAGCAGATCGTGCTGACCTCGCACCTGGTGGGGTACGACCTGCTGACCATCAACCTCAAGCGCTGGCAGGCGATGTCGCCCGCCAAACAGCAGGCCTTCCAGGCTGCGGCCGACAAGGCGATTGCCTGGAGCAATGCCGAACACGTCAAGCGCGAAGCCGCTCTGGCCGACGAGTTCCGCAAGGCCGGCCTGGAGGTGTATGCGCCCAACGTCAACGCGTTCCGCGAATACGCGCAGAAGGTTTACCTGTCTTCCGATCAGGCCAAAGACTGGCCGGCCGGCATGCTGGAAAAAATCAACGCCCTGAGCTGAAAGGACGCCCCCGCATGACGCTTCGCGGAACCGCCCAGCTCGCCATCTGGAGCGACATCGAACCCGACCAGGAAACCGACTACCTGCACTGGCTCACGCGCGAACACGTGCTGGAGCGGGTGGGGGTGGACGGCTTTCTCGCGGGCCGGGTGTTCCGCGCCGAGGCGAGCGGCAAGCGCCGTTTTTTCATCACCTACGAACTGCAGGACGCGGGCGTGCTGGCCGGTGCGTCGTACTTGGCGCGCCTGAACGCGCCCACGCCCTGGTCGCAGCGCACCATGCCCATCCTGCAGAACTTCGCCCGCGGCGGCGGGCCGGTGGTGGCGCGGGCGGGTCTGGGCAGCGGCTCGGTGGTCCTGCCGTTGCGGCTGGACCTGGCGGCGGCCGGCCTGCACGAGGCTGCGGCCCGGCAGGCGCTGGTGCAGCGCATCGCCGCGCTGGACGCCGTGGCGCAGGTCTGGCTGGTGCAGGTCGATGCCGCCGGTACCGGGGTACAGACCCGGGAGAAGTCCATGCGCCGCAGTGCCGAAGGCGTGTTCGACGGCGTGCTGGTGATCGAAGCGCTGCACACCACCGCCGCGCAGGCGGCGCTCGCGGTGCTGCCCGTCCTGGGGCTGGGGCTGCCCGAGGCGGTGGACACGCAGGCTTTCAGCGCCTGCTTCCAGCTCGACCGGCGGTTGGCGGGGCTGGGCGACCCGGCCTGAGCACGTCGCGCGTCAGCGCCGGCCCAGCCCAAGCAGGTGGGCGAAGCGGCGGTGCTGCCTACCGCGCACGGACCCCCAGCACACCGCACACCGCCACCAGCGCGATGCCGAGCACGGTCCAGACATCGGGGGCGTGGCCGAACACGATCCAGCCGGCCAGCGTGGCGAAACCGATCTGGCTGTACATGTAGGGCGTGATGCGCGAGGCTGGCGCCTTCTGGTAGGCCTTGATCATGAAATAGTGGCCGAGCGAACCGAACACGCCGAGCAGGGCCACCAGCAGCCAGAGTCCGGGTGTAGGCAACCGCGTCCAGCTCCAGGGCAGGGCCAGGGATGCGATGGCCAGTCCGAACAGGCCGGTGTAGAAGTGCATGGTGGCGGGGTCTTCGGTCTTGACCATGCGGCTGGTCACGATCTGGTAGCAGGCGTTGATGACCACCAGCACCAGCGGCAGGAACATGCCGAGGTTGAGGTCGCTGCCCTTGGGCCGCACGATGATCAGCGCGCCGGTCAGGCCGCCCGCCACCAGGGCCCAGGTGAGCGCGCTGACCCGCTCGCGCAGCAGCACGGCCGCCAGCAGCGTGACGGCCAGCGGCACCAGCATGAGGATGGCGGTGAACTCGCCGACCGGCACATGCTGCAGGCTCAGGTAGGCGCCCACCCCCGAGGTGGTCATGAGGGCGCCGCGCAGCAGTTGCCACCCCGGCGCCCGGGTCGCGAACAGCGAGCGGCCCTGCCTGGGCAGCAGCAGGCCCACGGTCATGCCGGTCTGCACCAGAAAGCGCGTCCAGATGGCCATCAGCACGGGTACGGCGCTGCCGACGAATTGAGAGAGGGTGTCGAGGAGGGCGAAGCAGGCGGTCGCCAGGATGGCCAGGGCGACGCCCTGGCCGGGGTGCGGATGGTCGGGGGAGGGCAAGCGGGGCTCGGGAGTCAGTAGCTCAGGCGCGCCACGGAACGGAGCTCGTCGGCCGTGGTGCTGGGCAGGCCGAAGTATTCCAGATAAGCCGGAATCATTTCGAACAGCATGTCAGAGCCCACTTGCACCTGGCAGCCTCTGGCCGCAGCGGCCGCGAGAAAGGCGGTCATTTCGGTGCGCATCACGACCTCGCCGACAAAGGTCGCGGCGTCCAGGCGGGCCACGTCCAGTGGCAGGGGGTCGCCTTCGTTCATGCCCATCGGGGTGGCGTTGACCACGAGATCGAAGCCGGCCGGATCGTTGCTGCCGGTGCTCACGCTGATGGCCGGGTAGTGTTCGCGGATGCGCCGGTCCAGGGCCTCGGCCGACGCGGCCTGCACGTCGTACAGGCTGATGTGGGCGATGCCTGCGCCCGCCAGCGACGCCGCGATGGCGCAGCCCACGCCGCCGCTGCCGACCACCAGCACGCGCGCGCCGGTCAGCACCAGGCCCTTGCGCTGCACGCCACGGACGAAACCGGCGCCGTCGAACTGGTCGCCGACGAGCCGCCCGTCGGGCAGGCGTTTGACCGCGTTGCAGGCGCCCGCCACCTTGACGGTGGGCGTGACCTCGTCCAGCAGGCCGACGGTGACCACCTTGTGCGGCATGGTGATCAGCGCCCCGCGGATGTTGGTGAGCGAGAACAGGCTCCGGAGCAGCGCCGGGTAGTCGTCGGGCCGGCAGCCGAACGGCACGACGACGGCGTTGATCCCCATCTTTTCGAAGAAGGGGTTGTAGATCATCGGCGACTTGAAGCTGTGTGTCGGGTAGCCGATGTGGGCGATGAGTTCGGTGTGGCCGTTGATCATGACGATGCGATGTGACCGCCGCCGTGCCTGTGCAACCCCCGGAGGCGTTTGTCTGGGGGGGCCGGCGAAGCCGGGCCGCGGCGGTGGCTGGCAGGCATGGGGGCGCTGGAAAAAGAAGGCCGGCGTGCGGTGGCGACTGTAGGGACGCCGCCCCGGATACGCCCTGTTTTCAAAGATCCCGTTGTTCGTTGATCGAAATCGGTTGTGCGTTGATCGCTCAATTTGCGGGTAAACCCTTTGTCATCGACGCCCGCCACGGGGCGTCAGGCGGGCTTCGTGGCGGCCGAATGCACGAACTTGCGAACCAAGCCGTCGATGGCGACGAGGTAGCCGTCGACGCCGAAGCCGATGACGATGCCGGCGGCGGCCGGGGAGACCCAGGAGTGGTGGCGGAAGGCCTCGCGCGCGTGCACATTGGAGATGTGGCACTCGATCACGGGCATGGGGTCGACGCCCTTGATGGCGTCGTGCAGGGCGATGGAAGTGTGGGTGAGTGCGCCGGGGTTGATCACCACGCCGAGCACCTCACCGGCCTTGAAAAGCTGGCCGTATTCGTGGATCTTGTCCAGCAGCGCGCCCTCCCAGTTGCTCTGGAAGCACTCGACCGCGTAGCCGAGCTTCTCGCCATGGGCCTTGCAGAAGGCTTCGACGTCGGCCAGCGTGGTGTGGCCGTACTGGGCGGGTTCGCGCGTGCCCAGCAGGTTGAGGTTGGGGCCGTTGAGGATCAGGATTTTTTTCATGCGGAAAGCGGGGTCTCGTGTTCAGAAACTCAAAGGCTCAGGCCAGCGTGCTCTGGAGCCAGGCGGCCATGCGCTCGAAGCGCTCGCGCGCCGGCGCGCAGTAGGCCTTGGCGCGCAGGTAGCCGTGGATCAGCGCTTCGCCGCGGTCGAGTTCCACCGCCACACCGGCCGCCTGCAGCGCTTCGGCGTAGGCCATACCTTCGTCGCGCAGCGGGTCGTGCTGCGCGACCGCCACGAAGGCCGGCGGCAGACCAGCGTGGCTGGCCGCGCGCAGGGGCGAGACGGGGGGCGTGAGGTGCAGGCTCGTGTCAGGGCAGTACATGGCGTTGACCATGGGCATGGACGCCACGGTCACCAGCGGTCCGTTGGCGTTCTCGCGGTGCGAGGGCCGGTCCAGCGTGAACTCGGTCGCCGGGTAGATCAGCAACTGCGCGCGCGGGGCCTGCGGCGTGCCGCGCAGTTCCAGGGTGGCCGCGGCGGCCAGGTTGCCGCCCGCGCTGTCGCCGCCGATCGCGATGGCGTCGGCGCGCAGGCCCAGCGCGGCGGCGTGGTCGTGAACCCAGCGCGCGACCGCCAGGGTTTCGTGCAGCGCGCGGGGAAAGGGCTGTTCGGGCGCCAGCGCGTAGTCGACACTGAACACCGCCTGCTGGTTCAGCGCGGCGAAACCGGCCGTGATATCCCAGTGGGTTTCAGGGCTGCCTTGCATCCAGGCGCCGCCGTGCAGGTAGACCAGTGCGGGCAGCGCCGCGGTGGCGCCTTGCGGCCGGAATTCGCGCACGCGCACGGTGGTGCCGGTTTCGGGCACGGGCACATGGTGTTCGCGGGTACCGATGCCGGGCGGGTGCGGCTCGCGCATCGCTGCGGCCACGCCTTCAAAGTGGCCGCGCCGCGCCGCCGGGCCGGCGCCGGGCGCCAGCATGGCCCAGGCGGCGTCCCAGTCGACGAGGAAGCGGTGGATGTCGGGATGGATCATTCGGGACTTTCAGAAAGGGCTCAGCCCTGGTAGCCGAACAGGCGGGGCAGCCACAGCACGGCGTCGGGCACGTAGGTGATGAAGAACAGGGCGCCGATCATCACGGCGAGGAAGGGCAGGGTTTCGGCCACGATGCGGCGCAGGGGCTCGCCGGTGATGTTGCCCATGATGAACAGCAGCAGGCCGTAGGGCGGGGTGATCAGGCCGATCATCAGGTTGACGGTGACGACCAGGCCGAAGTGCACCATGTCGATGCCCAGCAGCTTGGCGGTGGGGATCAGGATCGGGACGATCACCAGCAGGATGGTGCCGCCTTCGAGCAGCGCGCCCAGGATCAGCAGCAGCACGTTGACCATCAGCAGGAAAGTCAGCGGCGTGAGTTCCATGGCGGTGAGGATCTGGCTCACGGTGACCGGGATGTTCTCGCGCGTGACCACGTAGTTGAACACCAGCGCGCCCGAGATCAGGATGCCGATGGTGGCCATGGAGCGGCCGCTGGAGAGCAGCGCGCCGTAGGCGCCCCGCAGGGAGACCGAGCGGTAGAGCACGGTGGAGATCACCAGCGCATAGAGGGCGGCCACGGCGGCGGCTTCGGTCGGGGTCATGACGCCGCTGTAGATGCCGCCCAGCAGCACCACCGGCATCAGCAGCGCCGGCAGCGCCCGGAAGGTGATGCCCGGCAGCTCGCGCAGCGGCACCGGCGGCTCCACCGGGAAGTTGCGCACGCGGGCCAGGTAGGCGTTCATGGCCATCAGCACCACGGCCAGGATCAGGCCGGGCACGATACCGGCCATGAACAGGAAGCCGATGGAAGCGTCCGAGATCAGGCCGTAGAGCACCAGCGGGATCGAGGGCGGAATGATGGGCCCGATCACCGCTGAAGCCGCGGTGACGGCCGCGGCATAGGCGGGGGTGTAGCGGCCGCCGCGCGTCATCATGCTGATGACCATGCGGCCCACGCCGGCAGCGTCGGCAATCGCCGAGCCCGACATGCCCGAAAAGATCAGCGAAGACAGGATGTTCACGTGGCCCAGGCCGCCGCGGAAGCGCCCGACGATGGCGTTGCAGAACCCGAGCAGCTTGTCGGTGAGCGAGCCCATGTTCATGATCTCGGCCGCGAGAATGAACAGCGGGATCGCCAGCAGGGTGTAGGAGTTGTTCAGGCCCTGCAGCAACTGCTCGGCGGCGATGCCCATGTCCTGGCCGGTGACGAACAGGTACATGATGGAGCTGACCAGCATCGACAGGCCGATGGGCAGGCCCATCAGGCTGAGCGCGATGATCAGGTAGACCGTCATCGCAAAAGGAGAGAACAGGTTCATGCGGCCTCCTTGGCCACTTCGGCAGCGGGTTCGTCGTCAAACAGGCGGTTGCGCAGGGCGTCGATGCCCAGCCAGGCGTGGCGCACCACCATGGCCACCACGAAGGCGATGTAGATCGAGAAGAAGAAGTCCATGCGGATGCCCAGGGCGGCCGAGTCTTCGACCTTCATGAAGCTGACGTAGCTCCAGCTCGCCGGCAGCGAGAGCAGCAGGATCACCACCACGGCCGCGCTGACCACCACGGTGAGTGCGCGCCGCACGCCCCGTGGGACGTGGCTGGTGAGCACGTCGAAGCGGATGTCGTCGCGGTTGCTCATGACAAAGGCCGCGCCCCAGAGAATGCCCCAGAGCCACATCAGCACACAGACCTCGTCGGTCCAGGCCAGTGGCTTGTTGGAGATGTAGCGAAAGCCGATCTGCAGGATGAAGGACACGAACATCGTGGCCATCATCAGCACCAGCACATGGTTGGCGCCCAGTTGCAGCCAACGCAGCAGACGGGGGGCGGGCGGTGAAGAGGGGGAAGCGCTCATGGGGTGAGTCCGAGAAGTGCAGAACCGGGCAATGGGTGAATGGCATGGTGCCAACTGCTGCGCGCGAGGTGCCCCCTCCAGGGATACCGAGGAACCGGCTCAGAGCCGGGCCTCAGGTGCCGTCCCCCTCCCGCCGCAGGCGAGAGATGGGGAAGCCGCGCAGCGGCGCAGGGGGTGTCAGAGTTTGTTGATGCGGTCGAGCATGCCGGCCGGCCAGTCGGCGGCGAACTTGCTCTTGCTGTAGACGCCCAGCACGTGCTGGCGGAAGGCCGCCAGGTCGGGGGTGTAGACGTCCAGGCCCTGCTGCTTCATGAAGACTTCCTGTTCGGCGTCGTCCTTGAGGGCTTGCGCCGTCACGGCCGCAGCGAACCTGTCGGCCGCAGCCTGCAGCGTCTTCTGCTGCGCCGGGGTCAGGCTGTTCCACTTGGACAGGCTGATGGTGAACAGGTTGTTGGCAATCAGGTGGCCGGTCTTGACGATCTGCGAGGTGACTTCGTAGAACTTCATGCTGCGGACCGCGCCCATGGGGTTGTCCTGGCCGTCGATGGCACCGGTCTGCAGCGCGGTGTAGACCTCGGTGAAGGCCAGCGGCGTCGGGTTGGCGCCCATGGCGGTCCCGACGAACTGCCAGGCCTCACCGGGCGGCATGCGCAGCTTGATACCGGCCAGATCGGCCGGCACCATGATCTTCTTCTTGGGCTTGAGGCCCAGGTTGCGCACGCCGATGTAGGGCACCGCCAGGACCTTGATGCCCATCTGCTTTTCCATCATGGCGAACAGCTCCTGGCCGACGTCGCCGTCGAACACCTTCTTCATGTGCAGGTGGTCGCGGAACATGTAGGGCGTGGTCACGATGCCCCAGGCCGGGATCTGCTTCTGCACGTCGAAGGCCGCCAGGTTGGCCATGTGCAGGTTGCCGCGCTGCATGGCGACCGGCTCGGTGCCCTGCTTGAACAGGGTCGCGCCGAAATAGGGCTTGAAGTCGAAATCGGCCCCCAGGCTCTTGGCGAACACGTCTTTGAGGATGGCGGCGCGCGGGTCCGATTCGACCAGCGTGTCCGAATAGATCAGCTCGACCTTGCCCTGTGCCGCGGCCCAAGAGGGCAGGGTGGCTGCGCACAGGGCGGTGGTGGCGCCGAGCAGCGCACGGCGGGTGAGGCGATGGGGCATGGTGTATCTCCTGAAGGAAGGGATGGCCTGAAAGCGGCGCCCGGCAAGCGGTTTCAGTCTTCAGGAAATAATGTACGAACCAGTTAATTCAGTCAACGACAAGCGCGTTGGTGTTTTCCCTAGGCGGTGTCGGGGTGCCGCGCGGGCGGCCGGGCGTGAGCACGCGCCTCAGAGCGCGAGCAGGAAGCGTTCGATGGTTTCGACCACGCTGCGTCGGCGCAGGGCGATCCAGTCGGGCGAGGCCGCGTCGAACTTGAAGATCAGGCCAAAGGTGTGCCGGTTGGACACATTGAAGAAGGTGAGCGCCGAAATGGAGGCGTGGATGTCGAGCGGATCGAGGCCCGGGCGGAACACCCCGCTGGCCAGGCCGCGGCGGTAGAGCGATTCGATGGCCGAAATCGCGGGCACGTTCAGGGCCTGGATCTCGGGGCTCTGCGCCAGGTACTGGCCCCGGTTGATGTTTTCGTTCATCACCAGGCGGATGTAGTCCTCGTGCTCGCGGTGGTGGTCGAAGGTGTATTCAACCAGGCGACGCAGCGCCTCGACCGGGTCGAGGTTTTCCAGATCCAGGTCCGCCTCATGGGTCCGCATCTCCCGGTACGAAGCTTCCAGCACCGCGGTGTACAGACCTTCCTTGCTACCGAAGTAGTAGTAGATCATGCGCTTGCTGGTCTGGGTGGCGTCGGCGATCTCGTCGATGCGCGCGCCCGCCAGCCCTTTTTCGGCGAACTCCTGCTTGGCCACGTCGAGGATGTTGGCCATGGTGCGGTCGGGGTCGTTGGTGCGCAGCGGTTCCTTGCGCGCACCGCGCGCCGGCGGCGTTTTGCGCGTCGCCGCCGGCTTGACCTTTTGTACCGTCTGGTTCATTCGGCCAGTATAGAACCAGCCGGCGATTCCTCAGGCGGCCAGGAAGTGCGCCGCGTCCATCACCTTCAGATCGGCCGCCACGCGTGGGGTGAAGGCCATCTGGTCGAGGATGTCGCGCTGCAGGTCGATGCCGGGCGCGATCTCGAACAGCTCGACGCCTTCGGGGGTGAGGCGGAAGCTGCCGCGTTCGGTCAGGTAGAGCACTTCCTGGCCGCGCACCAGACCCTGCGGGCCGCTGAAGGTGATCTGGTCGACCTGCTTCACGAGCTTCTGCACCGCGCCCTGCTGCAGCACGCGCATCTGGCCGTCGCCGGTGGCCAGCTTCACGCCCTTGGCCGCCAGCGTGCCGCAGAACACCACCTTCTTCGCGTTCTGTGCGATGTCGATGAAGCCGCCGGGGCCGACGGTGACGCCGCCCAGGCGCGAGACGTTGACACTGCCTTCTTCGTCCAGCTCGCCGAAACCGAGGCAGGCCACGTCCAGCCCGCCGCCGCCGTAAAAGTCGAACTGCGTCGCGGCGTCGAGCATGGCGGTGGCGTTGCGCGCGTAGCCGAACAGCACGCCGTCCATCAGCGTGCCGCCGTAGGTGCCGTGTTCGATGGTCTGGTAGATGCGGTGCTGCTCGTTGCGCGCCGCGATCAGCTTGGCCACCGCGTCGGGCACGCCCACGCCGTAGTTGATGACGGGCCGGGCCTTGCCGGTGTTGAACAGCTCCACCGCGGCACGGCGCGCCACGGCCTGGCGCTCGCTGAACGCTTCCTGCGTGGCGGCCACTTCGCGCGCATGGTCCTCGGCCTCGCTGGCCGCGCGGGCCGCGCCGGTCAGTTCGCCGCTGAAGGCCGGGTCGAAGGGAATCGCGTAGCTGGTCTGCTGGTCCGGGTCGACCACGATGGCGTCGACCCAGGCCGAGGGAATGCGCACTTCGCGCGCCTTGAGCGAACCCTTGGGCAGGCGTTCCTTGACCTGCACGATCACCGTGCCGCCGCTGTTGCGCGCGGCGAGCGCGAGCGACTGGGCGTCGAGGTTGGCCGCCTCGTGCTCGAAGCTGATGTTGCCGTCCTCGTCGGCGGCGCTGGCGCGCACGATGGCGACGTGGATGGGGAAGGGCTTGTAGCGCAGCCACTCGCGCCCGGCGATGGTGATGACCTCGGCCAGGTCTTCATGGGCCGCGTCGTTCATGCGGCCGCCACCGAAGCGCGGGTCGCAGACCGTGCCCAGGCCGATGTGGCTGATCAGACCCGGCCGGCCCGCACCGATCTCGCGCATGAGCTGGCTGCTCACGCCGCCGGGCAGGATATAGGCCTCGATCTTGTTGGACAGCGCGAGTTGCTGCATGGCGGGTGACCAGACCCAGTGGCCGCCGATGACTTTCTTCACCAGGCCTTCGTGCGCGAAGCAGTTCATGCCCTTGGTCTTCTTGTCGCCGATGCCCAGGGCGTGCATCACCGTCAGGTGGCGCGGCTGCTGGGTGGACAGGTAACGCGCCTGCACCGCCTCGAACACGTGCGTGGCTTCCACCAGGCCGCCCCCGCCGCCCATCAGGCCCACGGTGTCGCCGTCCTTGATCAGGTTCGCTGCTTCTGCAGCGGTCATGAATTTGCTCATGGTTGTCTCTTTGATATTCGTGAAATCATTTCGCTCGCACCGACGAATGCCTGTGGCGGCCTCCTCATGCTGGGGTACCAGAAATCGTCGGCCGCCGCTCAGATCTCGTTCAACGAAGGGATGTCAGCGGTTCACATCGAAGAGTTGCGCACCCTTCTTGAGCGCCGACTTGGCAATCACCCCGCGGTGAATTTCCGACGTGCCATCGAAGATCCGGTAGATGCGCGCGTCGCGGTAGTAGCGTTCGATCGGCAGCTCCTTGCAGAAACCCATGCCGCCGAAGATTTGCACTGCGCGGTCCACCACGCGGCCCAGTGTCTCGGCCGCGTGCACCTTGACCATGGCGATCTGTTCGCGGGCGTCCAGGCCCTGGTCCAGCATCCAGGCGGCGTGGTAGACCATCCAGCGCGCGGCGTTGATCTCGATCACGCTGTCGGCCAGCATCTGCTGAACCATCTGGAAGTCGCCGATGCGGGTGTTGAACTGCTTGCGGTCGTTGGCGTATTCCAGCATCAGCTCGCACACGTGCGTGGCCTTGCCCACGGCGCGCGCGCCCACCTGGGCCAGGCGCACCACGTTCAGCGCGCCCATGGCCAACTTGAAGCCCTGGCCCTGTTCACCCAGCAGGGCGGCGTCTTCCAGCACCACGTTGTCGAAGAAGAGTTCGAGGTGGGGCGTGCCGCGGATGCCCATCATCTTCTGGTCCTTGCCGACGGTGAAGCCGGGCAGGCCCTTGTCGACCATGAACATGCTGATCTCCTTCTCGCCGGTCTTGGCCGAGACCAGGAAGAAGTCGCTCCACTCACCGTCGCTGATGAAGTGTTTGGCGCCGTTGAGCACCCACTGGCCTTGCTCGTTGCGCTTGGCGTGGGTCTTGATGCCGGCCGCGTCCGAACCGGCACCCGATTCGGTGATGGTGATGGCGCAGGTGCGCGTGCCTTCGATGGCGGGCTTGAGCCAGCGCTCGACCTGCTCACCCTTGCAGTGCAGCAGCGGCTCGTAGACGTTGCCGAAGGCGCGGCGGATCAGGATGTCGGTGGTGTGGCCGAACTGTTCCTCGCACAGGATGCGGTCCAGGTTCGACAGGCCGCCGCCACCGAGTTCGGCCGGCATGTTCATGCCATACAGGCCCAGGGCCTTGGCCTTGGTGTGGATGGCGAGCGCCTTGTCCTGGGGCAGCGCGCCGGTGTTCTCCACCTCGTCTTCGAGGGGTTTGAGTTCTTCGGCGATGAATCGACGCACGGTGTCGATCATCATTTTCTGTTCGTCGTTGAGAGAGAAGTCCATAGTGTCTTTCAGATGGGATGTGAGCCGTCAGTCCACCGCGGGGAGTGCGGTGACTGAACCCAGGACACCACCGGTCCGGCTCCGCCGGCCGGCAGGTGTCGCCCCCCTGGAGGGGGTGCCGCAACGCGGCGCGGGGGTGCGCCCATCAGGCACTGCTGAACCAGCGCGCCCCGAAGAAAAACGGCAGGCGCGACAGGTGTTGGCGGGAATTCCTCATGGCGATCGGCGCAGGGGTGTTCAGCCCGTGAACGGCCGGCTGGCGGCCAGGCAGGTGGCGGCCCATTGCGTCGGGTCGGCGGTTTTCTCGCGCTCGTGGTGCACCACCTCGACGCTCACCGGCAGGTCGGCGGGCAGGGCGGCGAACAGGCCCCGCACGTCGATGTTCCCCTCACCCGGCAGCAGGCGTGCGCAGCGCGCGGTGTGGATCATGTCTTCGGTGCTGAAGTGCGTGCCAGCGGTGGCGTCGCAGATCTGTGCGTAGTGCAGCAACTGCCGCGGGAGGGCGCGGATGTCGTCCAGCGTGGTGGTCGAGCGGCCAAAGTGCAGCGCGTCGACCAGGATGCCGGCGTTGGCCGGCATGCCGGCGTTCTGCACCACGCGCAGCGCGGTGTTGGCGTCCTTCACGGCGGTCCAGGGCATGAACTCCAGGTCGGCCGTGAGGCCGTAGGGCGCCATCACCTCGCACAGGCGGGCGTAGTTTTCGGTCAGCCGCGCTTCGTTGGTGTCGTCGCCGGCGACCAGGATGGCCTTGGCCTTCAGGGCAGCGCAGGCGTCGTAGAGCGAGTCCCAGGTGTGCGGATCGAAGCTGTCGCCGATGCGGATGATCTCCACGTCGAAGATGCCGACGCCGGTGTCGGCCATGGCGGCCAGCGTCTCGCGCAGCACGTCGGGCCGGTCGATCAGGAACTGTTGCGGCGCGCTGGGGCCGTTGGGCCACAGGCGCAGGCCGGCGAACTGGTAGCCCGTGGCCGCGGCCACGCGAACGGCTTCAGGGGGTGTGCAGCGGTGGGCGTTCAGGTAAGCCAATGAGTAGGGGCGCATGGTGGATCCGGAGCAAGGTGTCTGAGGCCGAGAACACCGCGGAACCGGCTTTGCCGGGCCGCTGGTGTTTCCCCTTGAGGGGCGGGGCGGCTGGGCGCAGCCAGCCAGCGATGGGGGTGGTCTTATTTCAGCGGGGAGACGGCGGTCGGCAGCGCGATGGTCGAGACCATGTCGGTGGTCAGGTGCGCCGGTCCGCCCTTGGGCGGCCAGATGCCTTGGGCCACCGCGTCGGCGCGGGCCTTGCTGCGCGCGTCCAGCGTGGGGTAGGCCCAGATGTTGGTGAAGCGCAGCGGACCGTCGAGCGCGACCATCGCGACCACGCAGGGCGAGAGCTTTTCGCGCGGCGGCACGTACTGTTCCCACAGGTCGATGGTGGCTTGCACGCCGCCCGGCTTGATGCCGTAGGTGCGGATCTCGTAGACCGGGCCGCTGATGCCGCTGTCGGCGCTGGGGCGCACCGGCTTCATCCACGGGAACCCTTGGTAGCTGTGCTGCTCCAGCTTCTGGAAGATCTCGCCGCAGCCGAAGGGCGAAGCGCTTTTCTGCGTGCGCTCGCGTTCGGTCTGGAGGCTGGCCAGATCGGCAAAACCGCGCAGCACGATCATCTGGTTGAGTGGGCCGATGTCGGTGAACCAGCAGGCCAGCAGTTCGCCCTGGGCCTCGGGCGCGGTGCAGAAAGCCTGCACGTTCTGGGCGGCGGTGCCGACGGTGCCGAAAGGCAGGGTCAGGGTGGCGAGTTCGTAGAACATGGGTCGTCCTTGTGGAAGTCAGAGGGGAAGGGGGTGGCCGGCTGCGTGGTGCGCGGCGATCCAGCCGAAGGTCATGGCGGGGCCGAGCGTGATGCCGCCTGCGGGGTAGTGGCCGGCCATCATGGAATCCATGTCGTTGCCGCCCGCGTAGAGGCCGGGGATGGGCTGGCCCGTGGCGTCGAGCACCTGGGCGCTGGCGTTGACCTGCAGCCCGGCGAAGGTGCCCAGGCTGCCGGCGACGATGCGCACGGCGTAGAACGGGCCGCGTTCGACCGGCCCCATGCAGGGGTTGGGCCAACCGCGTTCGGCGGCGAAGGCGGCATCGCCCTGGATGCGGTTGTAGGGCGTTTCCCCCTTGGCGAAGTCGGCATCCTTGCCCGTGCTGACCATGGCGTTGTAGCGCTGCACGGTGCGCTCCAGGCCGTCGGCCGCGATGCCGCAGGCGCGGGCCAGTTCGGGCAGGGTGCGGCCGCGTTTCACATACCCGTTGGCCAGCATCGGGCCCAGAGGCATGGGAGCGGGTTTGGCGGCGCCCAGGCCGTAGTGGCGCATGAAGTGATGGTCGCAGACCAGCCAGGCCTGCACCGGCTGACCGGCAGGGGTGGCCTGGATCAGCGCCTGCATCACGTCGTGGTACGAGTCGGCCTCGTTGGTGAACCGTTGGCCGTTGGCACGCACCATGATCAGGCCGGGTTTGGCGCGCTCGATCAGGTGCGGGAAGTGGGCGAACGAGCCGTCGGGGCGCGGCACCAGGGAAACCGGCGCCAGCGCGGCGGCCTGCAGCGCGGTGGTGCCGACCTGGCCGCCAGCGCTTTCGCCCAGGCGCAGGCCGTCGCCGGTGTTGCCGGGCGAGGCGGCGGACCAATGCTCTTTGCCGGTGGGCGCGTGCGGCAACAGCGCGGCCTTGCGGGCGCTGTCGTGCGGGAAGCCGCCGCAGGCCAGCAGCACACCGCAGCGCGCGTGCACGTCGACGGTTCCGTCCGGGGTGGCGAGCACCGCGCCGGTCACGCGCTCGCCGTCGCGCAGGAGCCGGCGCGCCGGGCTGGCGGTGCGAATCTGCACGCCGGCTTCGAGGGCCGAGGTGGCCAGCGCCGCGACCAGGGCATTGCCGTTGACCAGACGCATGCCCCGGCGGTGGACCAGCAGGTCTTTCCAGTGCGCCAGCACGCGTTTCGTGACGTACCAGAACGAGGCCGGCTGGCGCATGGCGTTGAGGAAGTGGCGCAGTTCGGCGCCCGAGGCGATCCCCATGCCCCACAGCGTGGTCTCGGGCAGGGCCGGCTTGAGGTCGGCGATGCGGCCACCCAGGCGCCGGCCGTCGAACGGGGCGGCGCAGAGCGAGCGGCCGCCGAGCGCGGCGTGGGGCGTGCGGCCGTGGAAATCGGGGATGGCGTTGCCGTCGATGAAGCGCAGGGCGGTCTTCGAGCGGAAGAACTCCACCATGCGCGGCGCCGCTTCCAGGAAGGTGCGCGCGCGGGCTTCATCGAAGCGGTCGCCGAGTTCGTGGCGCAGGTAGGCCAGCGGCTCGTCGATGGGCTCGGTGATGCCGGCCTCGACCGCGAGTGGGTTGCGGGGCAGCCACATCCAGCCGCCCGACCACGCGGTGGTGCCGCCGAACTGGGCGTCTTTTTCGGCGACGATGACGTTCAGTCCGAGGTGGGCGGCCGTCACGGCGGCGGCCAGGCCGCCGGCGCCGGAGCCGATCACCAGAAGATCACAGGAAAGGGCAGTGTCGGGTGATCGCTCGGACATGAACAGGGGTGAGCGCCGTCAGACGGCGTAGATGGGCTTGCGGCCTTTGACGTCGCCCGGGGCGGCGGTCTCGGCCGTGAGGTTGAAGAAGGGCGAAGCGCCGCTGGCGGCGGCCAACTGGGCCGCGATGGACAGCAGCTCGGGCACCAGCGACTGCATGCGTTCGGCGGTGAAGCGCACCGTCGGGCCGGCGATGGTGAGCACGCCGATGGCGGGCTGGCCGGCAAAACGCACGGGTGCCGACATGGCCGACAGGCCCAGGCTGTAGGTGTCCACCGTGAGGCTGTAGCCTTGCTCGCGCGTCTGGTGCACGGCGTCGAGCACCGCCTGCAGGCTGGTGGGCGCTTTGGGGCCGAACTGTTCGGGCGCGCCGAGCCCTTGTTTGGCGACCAGGGCGAGTGCGGCGTCGTCGCTGAGCGTGGACATCCAGGCCCAGCCGGAGGACGAGCAGGACAGGCGTGCGTCGGAGCCCATGTCCGGGTCGTAGCGCAGGCCCTGGCGGGCGCCCTGGGCACGGGCCACCCAGGTCAGGCGCTCACCATCGACGACCGACAGGCGCACCAGTTCACCCGAAACCTCGGCCAACTGGTTGAGCAGCGGCTGCGCGATGTCCACGATGCCGGAGTTGCTCAGGTAGGACAGCCCCATACTCACCAGCTTGGTGGTCAGCAGGTAGTCGCCATGGCCGCGGGTCTGGCGCACATAGCCCAGCCGCACCAGGTCGGCCAGCAGACGGTGCACACCGCTGCGCGGGATGTCAAGCCGGTCGGCAATCGCGGCCAGCTCCATGCCTTCGCCGTGTTGCGACAGCAGTTCGAGGATGCCGAGGGTTCGTTCGAGGACGCCGTTCATGGTGGGTGTTCCGTGGGTGCAGGAAAACCTCAGACGGTACAGGAAACCGCGGTGCCGCTGGCGGCCGCGTCGAGCACGGCGCGCGTGGCCTGCAGGGTGCGCAGGCCGTCCAGCGCGCTGCACAGCGGGGCCTCTTCGCCGCAGATCACGGCGGCGAAATGCAGCAACTGGCGCGTGTACGGGTCGGCCTTCAGGGCGGTGCGTTGCTCGCGCGTGATCGGGTGGTGCCAGTGGCGCTCGCCCTCGTAGTGCCAGAGGGAAAGGTCGGGCAGCGAGAGCGAGCCCTCGGTGCCGGCGATGAACAAGGTGTTGAGATCCTGGCGCGGGTACTGGTCCTGTTCGCTGGCGCAGAAATCCCAGCACCAGGGCGCGACCGCGGTGTCGGACAGCAGCAGCGTGCCGAGCGCGCCGCTGGCAAAGCGGAGCAGGGCGCCCGCCGTGTCCTCCACCGCGAAGCCGCGCACCGCGTTGCTGGCGAGTGCCTGCACCTGGGTGATCTCGCCGCACAGGAAGCGCAGCATGTCGATTTCGTGGATCAGGTTGATCAGCACCGGGCCGCCGCCGGGCTCGCGTCGCCAGGCCATGTCGAAATAACCCTGCGGTTTGTAGAAGCAGGCCATGGCGTTGGCGCCGACGATGCGGCCGAGCCGGCCGCTGGCGATGGTCTCGCGCGCCTGCCGGTTGATCGGGTTGTGGCGGCGGTGGTGTCCCACCAGCACCGGCACGCCGGTGGTGGCCTGTGCGTCGACCAGTTGCTGGGCCTCGGCCACCGCGTCGGCGACCGGTTTTTCGACCAGCGCCGCGACACCGCGCGCCAGGCAGTCCAGGGCCATGGGCACGTGGGCCGGGTTGGGTGTGGCGACGACGGCACCCTGTGGCTGGAAGCGTTCGAGGGCGCCGAGGTGGTCGGGTGCCCAGTCCACGCCCAGGGACTCGGCGAGCTGGCGGCCGGCGTCCGACGGGTCGGCGATGCCGGCCAGGGTCAGCCCGGGGGTGCGCTGGATGCGGTCGATGTGGGTGCGGCCGATGGCGCCGGCACCGATGACCAGAAGGCGGACGGTGTGCATGGTCGTGTGTTGTCTCCGGCACCAAGTTTAGTCAAAAAAAGAACAACATTCAATACTTGAACACAATTCCACTTTTGCATATGATCCAGATCAACCACCCGATCCCTTGCAGATCCGAGCGAGACACATGACACAGAACCTCAGCGGCGCCACGCGCCTGCACTACATCGTGGGCGACCCCATTGCCCAGGTGAAATCCCCTGCGGGCGTGAGCCAGGCGTTTGCCGACCATGGCCGCGATGCGGTCTGCGTGCCGGCCCACGTGTCGCCGGCCCATCTGGCCGACTGGGTGCGCGGCGCTTCGCTGGCCCAGAACGTGGACGGCATCATCGTGACGGTGCCGCACAAATTCGCCTGCACCGACCTGTGCGCGACGACCTCCGAGCGCGCCGCCTTCCTGCACACGGTCAACACCATGCGCCGCAACGCCGACGGGACGTGGCACGGCGACATGTTCGATGGCCTGGGTTTCGTCACCGCCATGCAGGAAAAGGGGTGCGAGCCCGCGGGCAAGAAGGCCCTGCTGGTCGGCGCCGGCGGCGCCGGATCGGCCATCGCCCACGCGCTGGTGATGGCCGGTGTGAGTCAGTTGGCCATTCACGACCCCGATGACCAGCGCCGTGGTTCGCTGGTGGATCGCCTGGCCGGCCTGGGCCGGTGCCCGGTGGGCCACGGCAGCGCCGACCCGACCGGGTTTGATCTGGTGCTCAACGCCACCCCGGTGGGCATGAAAGCCGGCGACCCCTACCCGCTGGATGTGGCGAAGCTGACGCCTGCCATGTTCTGCGGCTGCGTCATCACCGCGCCGGCGGTCACCCGCTTCATCGCCGCCGCGCGCGAAAAGGGTTGCGCCACCATGACCGGTGCCGACATGTTTGCCCGTGTGCGCGATCTCATGGTCGCTTTCCTGCTGGGGGCCTGACCATGCAAGTCATTTCATCCCTTCAGGCGCTGCCGGCCGGTTCGGCGCAGGACCTGGTCGTGGTCGGCGCCGGCGGCGCCGGCATGGCGGCGGCGCTGTTTGCGGCGCTCGATGGCCGGAAAGTGCTGCTGGTCGAGCGCACCGGGCATGTGGGCGGTACCACGGCGCTGTCGGCCGGCACCACCTGGGTGCCGGGCACGCATCACGCGGCCCAGGTCAACCCGAGCGACACGCTGGCCGACGCTGCCCGCTACCTGACCAACGCCATCGGTGACCGCACGCCCGCGGCCTTGCGCCAGGCCTTTCTCGACCATGGGGCCGAGGCGGTGCGCTGCCTGGAAACCCGGACCGAGGTGAAGTTCCGGCCGTACCCCAAGCACCCCGACTACATCTCCGACCTGGGGGGCTCGACCCTGGCTGGCCGTGCGCTTGAACCGCTGCCCTTCGACGGTCGCCTGCTCGGTGACCTGTTCAAGCTGGTGCGCCCGCCGATCCCCGAATTCACCGTGCTTGGCGGGATGATGGTCGACCGCACCGACATCAACCACCTGCTGGCGCTGGGCAAGTCCTTCGCCTCGTTCCGGCATGCGCTGAAGATCATTGTTCGCCACGGCATGGACCGCCTGTCGTACCCGCGCGGCACGCGGCTGGTGATGGGCAATGCCCTCGTCGCGCGCCTGCTGTATTCGCTCTCGAAGCAGTCGGGTGTGACCCTGCTGCTCAACACCACGGTCGAAACCTTCGAACGCGGCGACCAGGGCGTGACCGGGCTCACCCTGCAGGCCGGCGCCGACCGCCGCACCGTGGCGGTGAAGGGCGGGGTGGTGCTGGCTTCGGGCGGTTTCAACCGCCATCCCGAGCTGCGCGCACGCATGCTGCCCGGAGCCGACATGGGCTGGTGCCCCGCCGCACCGGGCCATACCGGCACGGCCCACGCGCCGGCCCAGGCGGTTGGCGCGGCCTACGGCCAGGGCGCCCTGAGCAATGCCTTCTGGGCGCCCGTGTCGCTGCGCCAACGCGCCGACGGCAGCACGGCCGTCTTCCCGCACTTCGTGATGGACCGTGCCAAGCCCGGCATGCTGACCGTGAACCAGGCGGGCCAGCGTTTCGTCAACGAAAGCACGTCTTACCACCTGTTCGGTCTGGCGATGCAGGCGGCGAACCAGGTTTCGCCCAGCATCCCGGCCTATCTGGTGTGCGACGCGACCGCGCTGAACCGGTACGGCATCGGCATGGTGCGCCCCGGGGCCAGTGCCAAGGATCTGGCACCTTTCCTCGCCGATGGCTACCTCATCCAGGGCGCCACGCTGGACGAGCTGGCGCAGGCGCTGGGCATCGATGCCGCGGGCCTGAAAGCCAGCGTGGACGAGATCAACCGCTGCGCCGCGTCGGGTGTCGACCCGCGCTTCCACCGCGGCGAGACGGCCTACCAGCAGAACATCGGCGATGCCACCGCCGGCACGAAGAACCCCAACATCGGCCCGCTGACCACGGCCCCGTACTACGCGGTGAAGCTTTACCCCGGCGACATCGGGGCTGCCACCGGTTTTGCCGCCGACGGCGATGCCCGCGTGCTGGACGCCGATGGCCAGGCCATCCCCGGTCTCTACGCCGTGGGCAACGACATGCACTCGATCATGGGCGGCGTCTACACGGCGCCGGGCATCACCATCGGCCCCGGGCTGGTGTTCGCGTCGCTGGCGGCGCGGCACGCGGGGACCCGGCTTGCGGGGAAACCCTAAAACTGATCGATATTCGATCAGGTTTGTCTGATTGACGATCAATTCAAACCGTTTTCCATGGACCGGACCAAGACCCCGGTTCTACATTCCAGCCCCTGAGCCCGGGCATTCAGGGCTTGAAACCCCTCACCACTCGAAGGAGACATCCGATGCAGCCGTTCAAACGTCAATTCCTGGGCGCCGCACTGGCCGCCGCCACCCTGGTCGGTCTGAGCGCCCCGGCGCAGGCCCAGAACTACCCCGAGCGCGATGTGACCGCCGTGATCCAGTGGGGCGCCGGCGGTGGCACAGACGTGGCCATGCGCGGTTACGCGCCCTATGCCGAAGAGGCGCTGGGCCGCAAGATCGTGCTGCAGAACAAGCCGGGTGCCTCGGGCGCCATCGGGGCCAACTTCGTGCTGCAGCAGCCAGCCGACGGGTACACCATCCTGATGGGGGCCGAGCCGCAGTCGCTGTTCCGTGTCATGGGCGTGGCCGATTTCGACTACGACAAGTTCACCCCCATCAACATCGCTGCCGTGGCCAACACCATCCTGCTGGTGGCCCGTCCGGACGCGCCCTGGGCCAACACCCAGGACCTGCTGAGCTTTGTCCAGGCCAACCCGAAGAAGGCCAAGCAGTACCTGGCGGGCCAGGGCACCGTGCCTTTCACCATCAACGCCATGATGAGCACGCTGACCAAGTTCGAAACCATCCAGGTGCCGTTCGACGGTGACGGTCCGGCCATCGCCGCCCTGCAAGGTGGCCACGTGGACTTCGGCTTCATCGCCTCCGGCTCCGCCATCGAACACGTGAAGGCCGGCCGCCTCAAGGCGCTGGGCGTGCTCAGCGACAAGCCCTTCCAGGGCATTGCGCCCATGACCGACGCGCCGTCGCTGCGTGGCATCACCAAGTACCTGCCCTGGGGCTCCTGGTACGGCGTGTTCGTGCGCAAGGAAACGCCCGAGCCGGTCAAGGCCAAGCTGATCGCCGCGTTCAAGAAGGCGGGCGAGAACCCGCAGTACCGCAGCATGATGGAAGGCCGGGGCACCACCATGCTGAACATCAGCGGTGCCGAGGCCGAGGCCTTCATCAAGAAGTTCCAGTCCACCACGGCGTGGCTCTACCAGGGTGCCGGCGCGGCCAAGAAGGACCCCGCCACGCTGGGCATTGCCAAGCCCTGACGCGGCAGCGGGTTCAGGCGGTCCGGGGCGAAGGGTTCGCCCGGACCGCCTTGGGCACCCTTTGATCACCACAACGAGGAGAACACCATGCACACCAGCCATCCGCGGCTGCCCGGTGAGCTGACCTTCATGGCCCTGGTCGTGCTTTTCAGCGCGTTCATGCTCTGGGCTTCCTACAGCATTTCACAGTTCACATCCATCACCTCACCCGGCGTGTTTCCCATGCTGTGCGCGGCGGCCATGCTGGTCACCGGACTGATGAGCCTGGTCAAAACCGCCCGGGCCCGCCTGGTGCTCGATGACGGCGAAGGCTGGGTGCAGCAACTGGTGCGCAAGCTGTTCCCGCTGCAACTGGTGCTGTTCACCGGCCTCATCGTGGCCTACATGCTGCTGCTGGAGGTGCTGGGCTTCCTGGTGGCCTCCTACCTGTTCCTCGTGATCTCGATGCCCGTGCTGGGCAGTCGCCGCATCGGCCTGAATTTCCTGGTGAGCCTGGTGACGCTGGCGGTGATCTTCGTGGTGTTCCGCACCGCCTTCTCGGTCGTGTTGCCCGCGGGCAGCCTGGTCGGCCCCTACCTGCCGGAGTTGCTCAAATGATGGAAGCCCTGGGTTACTTTCTGATGTCCTGGCTGGACATCAGGATGCTCGCGCTGACAGCGCTGGGCACTTTCGCCGGCATCTACATCGGCGCCATCCCGGGCCTGTCGGTCACGATGGCGGTGTCGATCCTGATCTCGTTCACCTTCAAGTGGGACGTCAACGAAGCCCTGGCGCTGATCTCCGGCATCTACCTCGGTGGTGTCTACGGAGGCTCGCGCACCGCCATCCTGCTGAACATCCCCGGCGCGCCCTCGGCCATCGCCACGGGCCTGGACGGCTACCCCCTCGCCAAGCGCGGTGAAGCCGGCCAGGCCATCGGCCTGACCACGGTGATTTCAGTCTACGGCGGTTTCATCGGCATCCTGGCGCTGGCCGTGGCCGCCCCGGCGGTCTCCAGCCTGGCGCTGAAATTCGGCCCGCGCGAATACCTGTTGCTGGCGCTTTGGGGCATCCTGCTGGTGGGCAGCCTGTCGGGCGAATCGCTCTCCAAGGGCATCTTCTCCGGCGCCCTGGGCGCGCTGATCGCCTGTGTCGGTCTCGACCCAATGACGGGGGAACAGCGCCTGACCTTCGGCAGCCTGCAGCTCTCGGCAGGCATCTCCTACATCGCCGCCATGATCGGCTTCTTCGGCGTGGCCGAGGTGATCGCGCAGATCCACGACCTCAAGATCAAGGCCATCAAGCAGAACGTCAGCAAGATCATTCCGCCGTGGGGCCTGGTGCGCAAGCACCTGGGTCTGGCCACGCGCACCTCGACCATCGGGGTGGTGGTGGGCGCGCTGCCCGGTGCCGGTGGTGACATCGCCGCGCTCATGGCCTACGACCACGCCAAGCGCTCGGTGAAAAACCCGTCGCGCCCGTTTGGCGAGGGCGCTTACGAAGGCCTGGTGGCGCCCGAGTCGGCCAACAACGCCGCCGTCGGCGGCGCCTACGTGCCCATGCTGACCCTGGGCATTCCAGGGGACGCGGTCACCGCCGTGATCATCGGTGCGCTCTACATCCACGGCCTGAAGCCGGGACCGATGCTGATGATCGAGACCCCGCACCTGTTCTGGTTCGTGGTGGGCTCGCTGTGCCTGGCCAACATCTTCCTGCTGATCTTTGGCCTGACCGGCATCAAGATCTTCGCCAAGATCGTCGAGACGCCCAAGCCCATCCTGCTGCCGCTGATCCTGGTGCTGTCGGCGGTGGGGGCCTACGCCATCAACAACAACCCGGTCGACGTGTACTGGATGCTGGGCTTCGGCCTGCTGGGCTACCTGCTCAAGATGTACGGCTTCCAGGTCGGGCCGGTGATCCTGGGCATGATCCTCGGCCCCATCATGGACCGCAGCTACCGGCAGGCCATGCTGTCCACCGGCGAAGACGTCGGCCTGTTCGTGACCGAGTTCTTCACCACGCCGCTGTCGGCCATCCTGCTGGCCGCCCTGGTGTTCACGGTGGTCAGCCAGACCGGTTGGTACAAGCGGCTGAGAAATCGGTAAGTCTCGTGCGGTTGCGCAGCTTGAAGACCCCCGGGCCTGTGGTGCCCGGGGACGGGCTGTCAGGCGGTCGAGGGGTTGGCGAGCTGCGCCAGCGCCTGGGCGCGGAACTCGCGCGGGCTCAGGCCGGTGTGGCGTTTGAAGAAGCGGCTGAAGTAGGCGTCGTCCTCGAAGCCGAGTTCGGCTGCCAGCTGTTTGACGCTGCTCACCGTGTAGACCAGTTCGCGCTGGGCTTCGTGCACCAGCCGGGCGTTGATGACGTCCAGTGCCGACATGCCCAGCACTTCGCGGCAGATGCGCGAGAGCTGGCCGGCCGTCAGGCCCAGCGCGTCGGCATAACCCTGCACGGGGCGGTGGTGCCGGAAGTCGCGGTCCAGCAGGGCCCGGAACTGCTGGATCTGCCGTTGCTTGCGCGAGCCCGTGGTGGGCCCCGCAATCCCGGTGGAAGCGCCGGTACCTGCCAGCCGCGCCACCTGCACCAGCAGGGCGGTCAGCAGGGCCATGCCCGCGGCGGTCTGTCCCGTGTTGTGCGTGCGCGATTCGTGCTCGATCGCGAGAAACAGCGGCATCAGCGAGGCCTGCGCGCCCGGGTCTTCCGACAGGGCGATCACGCGCGGGGTGCGGATCGTGTCGACCAAGTCCGGCATCAGGATCGCCGACAGCGACTCCAGCACCTTCTGCGTCGCGGTGACCACGGGGCCGTCCACATCCGGCGAGAAGTGAAACCCGTGCGCGGCCCCGGCCGGCACCATGATCAGGCAGGGCGCGCGCGCGGGAATGCGCGCACCGTTCATGCGGACCTCGCTCGACCCGGCGGTCAGCAGCAGCAACTGCACAAAAGCGTCGTGGCGGTGAACCTGGATTTCCCACTGGTAGGGGGCCGATCGCTGCGGGATCCACTCGAAGTTGAACGAGTTGGACCAGGCCGGTGCGTCCTGGTCGCCGTAGAGCGCGTAGTTGGGAATGCGGGTGGCCATGAGCAGATCCGGTTGATGCATGAATTGTCCTGTTGGTGGCCGAGATCGTCAAACCAGAAAAACGGCGCGGACCGAACAATGAACCGCATTCCAATCAGGAGACAGGTATGTCATCAACACCCCCCCACTGGCTTGGCCTGAAGGGCCGCGTCTGCGCCGTCACCGGAGCGGCCAGCGGCATCGGCGCCGCTGTTGCCCGGCAGCTGCTCGAAGCCGGTGCCCATGTCGCGCTGATCGACCGCGACGCCGAAGGCGCACGACGCCAGGCCGATGTCCTGCAGCAGGAATGGGGTCTTCAAGGCCAACGCATCCTGGCCATCGCGTGCGACATCTCGAGCGAAACGCAGACCCTGGAGGCGGCCCAAAAAGTGCAGTCCGAGATGGGCGATGTTTCGGCCCTGATCAACAACGCCGGCCTGTTGAAGGCTGGGACACTGGAGAGCGTGAGCGTGGCGGACTGGAACACGGTGCTGTCGGTGAACCTGACGGGCTACCTGCTGTGCGCGCGGGCCTTCAAGGCGCAACTGCAGCGCACGCGCGGCGCGCTGGTGCACG
>NZ_JACBGE010000035.1 GCF_021401345.1 Hydrogenophaga sp. NFH-34 | reverse complement strand
GCGTTCTGTACTCAGTCACGGGCTCGATCACCCCAGCCGCTACCAAACTGCACGGGCCGGTCTGGCCGCCTCAACGGCGGCCACACTCTACCGCGCCAGTCAGATATGAAGATACAAGCCCTGGGGCCGTCCGGTGGTTCAGCCCAGGCCAAGCTTGCGGCGCAGCTCGGGCAGGGCAGACTGGCCGGCCAGATAGCCGGCTTCGATCATTTCCTTGCGGGCGTTGAAGTCCGAGCTGTCGAAGGCGTCGGTGCGCGGGCGGATGAGCACGTTCGCGGTCTGGCCTTCCATCTCGGCCAGCGAACGGCCCATGATCTCGAACGACTGCAGGATGATTTCATAGAGCCCGCTGCGCGGTTTGGCGCTGGGCTTGCCGCCCACGTCCACCGCGATCACGGCCTCGGCCCCGAGCTGGCGCGCCACGCCCACGGGCACCGGGCTGGTCAGACCACCGTCCACCAGTTCGCGGCCGTTGAGCTGGGCCGGGATGAACACCCCGGGGATCGCGCACGAGGCCGCCACGGCGGCACCCGTGTCGCCGCGCTGCAGCGCCACCTTGTCGCCGGAGGCCAGGTCGGTGGCCACGGCGGCGAAGCGGCGCGGCATTTTTTCGATCGGCACGTCGCCAAGCAGGCTGTTGACCAGGCGCCGCAGCGCCATGCCACCGAGCATGCCGCGCTTGCTGCCCGAGGCGAAGTCGGCGACGTCGATGTCGCGCACCTTGAGCGCGATGTCCTGCATCTTCCAGGGCGAGATGCCGGCCGCGTAGAACGCGCCCACCAGGGCACCGGCGCTGGTGCCGGCCACCACGTCGACGGGCACCTTGGCTTCGTCCAGCGCCTGCAGCACGCCGATGTGCGCGAAGCCGCGTGCCGAGCCACCACCGAGCGCCAGGCCGATGCGGCGCGGGGCGGGTGCGCGGGGATCGGGTCGGGTGCGGTTGGCCGGCTGTGCCGAGGCCCAGCGGGTGGCGGCCAGGCCGGCGCCCAGTGCCAGCCATTGTCTGCGTTGCGGGTTCATGCTCATTGGCCCACCGGGCGGACCAGCCCTTGATCGATCAGCGACTTGAGCTGTTCCCAGGCCGACACAAACGCGCCGGCGGGTTCGCCGCGCGTGAGGGTTTCGACCTTTTCGTCGAGCAGCACCACCTCGACCCGCCGGTTCAGGCGCCGGCCTTCTTCGGTGCTGTTGGAGGCGACCGGGCGGCGCGCCGCGAAGCCGGCGGTGCGCAGGCGGGCGGCGGGCACGCCGCGCGCTTCCAGCGCGCGGCCCACCTCGGCCGCGCGTTCGTCGGACAGGCGCTGGTTCAGCTCGGCGGATCCGGTGTTGTCCGCATGGCCTTCCAGGGCGATGGCCTTGTCGCTCTTGGTGGTCACCAGGTGCGCGATGCGGTCGAGGTAGGGGCCCGATTCGGTGGCGTTGAGCGTGCTCTTGCCGGTGTCGAACAGGGCCGCGCTGGGCAGGAAGATTTCCACGCCCCGCTCGGCCTGCTGGATGGGCAGCACCGGGCCGGTGTAGGGCGCAACGGGCGCCGGGGTGGGCGGGGTCTGGCAGGCGCTGAGGCCAGCGAGCGCGAGCAGGGGCACGGCCAGGCGAAGGGCGAAGGATCGGTTCATGGTGCGGCAGAAAGCGGACAGGGGACCAGGCCGCGCGGCGGCCCTGGGGTCAGCATAGGGCGGTGCGCCGGTGGCGCGGCCCCGGTGCGCGCGGGTTTCCGGCTTTGTGTGCGCGATTGCCGCGCCTGTCGTGCCCGCACAACCGCGGTGTGCACAGCGCCCGGTGCGCGCTGGCGGTGGCCTCAGTCGGGGCTCATGCGCAGCGCCGAGGCGTCGGGCGGCTGGCCGTGCTGGAGGCGGATGCGCAGCGACAGATCGGTGCGCGAATCGGCGTGTTCGATGGCCTGTTCGGCCGACAGCTCGCCCTGGGCAAACAGCGCGTACAGCGACTGGTCGAAGGTGCACATGCCCACTTCGTTGCTGCGGGCCATGGCGTCCTTGATCTCGTCGGTCTGGCCTTTCTGGATCAGGTCGGCCACGTAGGGCGAGAGCAGCATCACCTCGACGGCGGGCACCAGCTTCTCGGTCTGGCCGCGGATCAGCCGCTGCCCGATCACGCCCTTGAGGTTGAGCGACAGGTCCATCAGGATCTGCTTGTGCGCCGTTTCGGGGAAGAAGTTGAGGATGCGCTGGATCGCCTGGTTGGCGTTGTTGGCGTGCAGGGTCGACATGCACAGGTGGCCCGTCTCGGCGTAGGCCAGGGCGTGCTGCATGGTCTGGCGGTCGCGGATTTCGCCGATCATGATCACGTCGGGCGCCTCGCGCATGGCGTGGCGCAGGGCCTCGTCGAAGCTCTGCGTGTCCAGCCCCACTTCCCGCTGGTCGACGATGCAGCTGCCGTGGCTGTGCTCGAACTCCATCGGGTCTTCCACCGTCAGGATGTGGCCGCTGGCATTGCGGTTGCGGTGGTCGATCATGGCCGCCAGCGTGGTCGACTTGCCCGATCCCGCTGCGCCCACCACCAGCACCAGCCCGCGCTTGAGCAGGGCCAGCTTCTTGGTCATGGGCGGCAGCTTGAGCTGGTCCAGCGAGGGAATGCGCGAATTGATGTGCCGCACCACCACGGCCACGTCGCCGCGCTGGCGGAACACGTTCACGCGAAAGCGCCCCAGGCCGGGCAGGGCGATGGCCAGGTCGCATTCGAGCGTGGCTTCGAAGCCGCGGATCTGCGTCTCGCGCATCACCGAATACGCGAGCTGCTGGGTGTGCGTCGACTCCAGCGGGGGCTCGGGCAGGCGCCGCACCACGCCCTGGACTTTCAGGGCGGCGGGCGTGCCCGCCGAGAGAAACAGGTCGGACGCCCCGTGCGCCACCATCAGCTGCAGATAGTGGGCCAGGTCGTCGGGGCGGCGGGTCGCGGTCATGGGGGGCTTTTCTCCTGAAGGCCCGCCGACGGAAAGCGTGCGGGCGTTGTTTTTCCTATCGGCCGGTGACCCGCCAAGTTGAACGGGCTCAGGCCTTTCGGCGACCGATGAGGGCCCACAGCAGGAGGGCCCCGAAGGTCGCGGTGCCGATACCCCCCAGCGCGAATTCGCCGAATTTGAGCGTGTAGTCGCCCGTGCCCAGCACCAGCGTGATGGCGGCCACCAGCAGATTGCGGTTATCGGAGAAATCCACCCGGTTGTCCACCCAGATCTTCGCGCCCGCGACCGCGATCAGGCCGAACACCACGATGGACACGCCGCCCATCACGGCCAGCGGGATGGCCTGGATCAGCGCGCCGAACTTGGGCGAGAAGCCCAGCAGCAGCGCCATCAGGCCGGCCACCAGGAACACGGCGGTGGAATAGATCTTGGTCGCGGCCATCACGCCGATGTTTTCGGCGTAGGTGGTCACACCGGTACCGCCGACGCTGCCGGCCACCATGGTGGCCAGGCCGTCGCCCATGAAGGCGCGGCCCATGTAGGGGTCGAGGTTCTTGCCGGTCATGGCGGTCACGGCCTTGATGTGGCCCAGGTTCTCGGCCACGAGGATGACGGCCACCGGCGCGATCAGCAGCATGGCGTTGGCCTGGAACACCGGTGCGCTGAAGCTCGGCAGGCCGAACCAGGCCGCGTTGGCGATGCCGCTGAGGTCCAACGGCTGGCCCAGGCCCAGGCCGTTGGTCAGCACGGCGTAGACGATGCTGGCCACGATCAGGCCGACCAGGATCAGCAGGCGCTGCAGCATGCCGCTGCTGAACACGGCCACCAGCGCGACGCAGACGAAGGTGATGCCCTGCATCCACTTGTCGAAGTCAGTCGGGGCCATGTTCTTGATCGGGATGCCGGCCAGGTTCAGGCCGATCACTGCCACCACGGCGCCGGTGACCACGGGCGGCATGAAGCGCTCGATCCAGCCGGTGCCGATGGCCTGGACCACGGCGCCGATCACGAAGTACAGCGCGCCGCAGGCCATGATGCCGCCCAGCGCCACCCCGATGTTGGCGTTCAGGCCCTGGCCGGCGTAGCCGGTGGCGGCGATCACCACGCCGATGAAGGCGAAGCTCGATCCGAGGTAGCTTGGCACCTTGCCGCCGGTGAACAGGAAGAACAGCAGCGTGCCGACGCCGCTCATGAGGATGGCGACGTTGGGGTTGAAGCCCATGAGGATGGGGGCCAGCACCGTGGCGCCGAACATGGCGATCAGATGCTGCACGCCCATGGCGGCGGTCTGTGGCCAGGGCAGCCTTTCGTCAGGGCCGATGACCCCGCCGCCCGCCAGTGTGGCCGATGATTTTTCGCTCCATTGGAACAAGCCCATGAGAACTCCTGGATGTAAATGTTGTTGTGATGTGGGCGCACGCGAATGGCCGCGCGGCCGGCCGAGATTCTGCCGGGTCGCCGGCACTGGGCTCAAGCTGCGTTGCAGCACAGCGCCGCCGCGGGCAGGACAGTTGCCGGGCGGGGCGGATGATGGCGCTGCCGGTGGCGCGCCGGTTTGATCCGCGTCAGTCGACGCGAAACACGCGGATGGCGACGTGATCGGGGCGGCGAATCCCGCTGCCCAGGAACAGGTGTTCCGTCATCCAGGCCAGCGCCGGGTGCGAGACCTCGAAGGTGGGCGCACAGCGGAAATAGACCGCACCCGGGTCCACCGGTTCGCCGCGCACCAGGCGCGCGGTGTCGGCGGCGCTGGCGCGGCGCAGTGCCCGGTTGTGCACCATCACGTGGGCACCGGCCCAGCCGGCATCGTGCAGGCGCAGCAGGTAGCGGGCGTCGAGGTCGGCGGTGGTGTCGCTGACCACGAGCTGGAAATCGGCACCGCCCGCCAGCACCTCGCCGTTGAGGCCGCCGGAGACGGTGCCGCCGGTGATGGGAATGACCCGGCGCAGGCCCTGCACGCCCCGCCCGCTGACCGGGCCGGCTTCCAGCGGCGGCGCGACTCGCACCGTGAGGTCGAAGACCGGGGTGAGCGTGGGCGTGGCGGGCGTCATGGCCGGGACCGGATCAGGCGCCGCCGACGGCCGGCAGCACCTCGCCCCGGCTTTCGCCGAAGCCGATGCGCGCCGCGCCGGGCTTTTCGCACCAGCCGCGCAGCACCACGGTGTCGCCGTCTTCCAGGAAGGTGCGGGTCTCGCCGGTGGCGGGCAGGGGAATCTGCTTGGTGCCGCCCAGCGACAGCTCGACGATGGCGCCGGCTTCCTCGTAGGCGGGGCCGGAGATGGTGCCGGTGCCCAGCAGGTCACCGGGCTGCAGGTTGCAGCCGTTGTTGGTGTGCTGCGTCAGCATCTGCGCGATGGTCCAGTACTGGTGGCTGAAGCTCGTGGCCGAAAGCCGGTCGCCGCCATGGCCCTGGGCGCGGTGTTTCGCGCTCTGCAGCACCACTTCGAGTTGCACGTCCACGCCACCCTGCGCGCTGTTGGCGGGGCTGTCCAGATAGGGCAGGGGCTGGGGCTCGTCGGCCGGGTGGGCGAAGGGCACGCGGTAGGGGGCCAGCGCTTCCATGGTGACGATCCAGGGCGAGACGGTGGTGCAGAAGTTCTTGCCGAGGAAGGGGCCCAGCGGGTCCATTTCCCAGAACTGGTGGTCGCGCGCCGACCAGTCGTTGAGCAGGCACATGCCGAAGATGTGCTGCTCGGCCTCACCGATCGGGATGGGCTGGCCCAGGGCATTGCCGGGACCGACGTAGAAGCCCATCTCCAGCTCGTAGTCGAGGCGGCGGCAGGGGCCGTACACGGGGGCCTGGGCACCGGGCGCCATGGCCTGGCCCCTGGGGCGGTGGAAGGGCGTGCCGCTGATCACCACGCTGGAGGCGCGGCCGTGGTACGCGATGGGGATCCACTGGAAATTGGGCGTGAGCGGGTTGTCGGGCCGGATCACGCGGCCGACGTTGCGGGCGTGGTGGATGGAGGTGTAGAAGTCGGTGTAGTCGCCGATGCGGGTGGGCACGGTGTGTTCCACGGCGCTTTGCGGCACCAGGCTGGCGCGCAGCGCGTCCACGCCCGGGCCGGTGGCGCCGGCCTGGAGGGCGTCGAACAGCGCGTGGCGCAGCGCGCTCCAGGCGGCCGGGCCCATGGCCAGCAGTTCGTTGAGCGCGGGCTGCGCGGCGGCGCTGGCGGCCTGCGCCGCCAGGCCCGAGACGGCACCGGCGCGGGCCACGGCGGCCAGGTCGATCACCTGGTCACCGATGGCCACGCCACCGCGGAACGCCTCGTTCGTGCCACGGCGGCGGAAGACGCCGAAGGGCAGGTTCTGGATCGGGAAGTCGCTGCCTTCGGCGTTGGCCGATTCGAGCCAACTGCGGGCAGCGGGGTCGTGGGTGTGGTTCAGGGTCATGGGTGTGGCTCCGTGTTCGGATGAAATGAAGGCCGCAGCGGACCGGTCTGGCGAGTCCGGGCCTTCGTCACGCCCGCGAACGCGGGCGTGACGGTGGAGGGCGCTGTGGTTGGCAGGGTGCGGCCCGCAGGCAAGGTCACTTCGATGCCATCAGGGCATCGTCGAAGATCGCCACGGCGCGCGTCCAGCCCGCGCTGGCGCCGCGGATCTTGTGCGGGAAGCAGCTGATGTAGAAGCCCGTCGCCGGGATGGCTTCGAGGTTGTGCAGCTTCTCGATGTGGCAATAGCCGATGTCGCGGCCGGCCTTGTGGCCTTCCCAGATCAGGCTGGCGTCCTTGGATTCGGCGTACTTTTGCGCGGTGTAGACGAAGGGCGCGTCCCAGCTCCAGGCGTCGGTGCCGGTCAGGCGCACGCCGCGTTCGAGCAGGTACATGGTGGCGTCGTAGCCCATGCCGCAGCCGGCGCTGACGTAGTCGTTGTTGCCATAGCGGCTGCCGGCGCGGGTGTTGACCACCACGATCTCCAGCGGGCTCAGCGTGTGGCCGATGCGGGCCAGCTCGGTTTCGACGTCGGCCGCGGTGACCACGTAGCCGTCGGCGAAGTGGCGGAAGTCCAGCTTCACGCCGGGCTGGAAGCACCATTCCAGCGGCACCTCGTCGATGGTGATGGCCGGCTTCTTCTCGCCCAGCGCCTTGTCCATGGTGCTGTGGAAGTGGTAGGGCGCGTCCAGGTGGGTGCCGTTGTGGGTGGACAGCTGGATCATCTCGACCGCCCAGACGTCGCCATCGGGCAGGTCTTCCTGCTTCAGGCCCGGGAAGAAGGGCGCCATCTGTTCGAAGGAGTTCTTGTGGTCGAAGTACTGGATCTTGGGCGCGAAGGCCGGCGGGTCGGAGATGACGTCGTTTTCCAGGTAGATCGAGAGGTCGACAAATCGGCGGGGCATGGGGTTCTCCTTGGGTCTTTGTGGTGGGGTGGGTTACCAGTGCGCCATGGGCAGGCCCGGCACGGGTGAACGGAAGTATGGGATGCGGGTGCCCAGCAGGCTGCCCAGGTAGGCGGTGCGCAGGTCGGGGCCACCGAAGGTGATGCTGGCCATCCAGGGCGCCAGGCTGCCGTGGGTACGCTGCATGTCCTCGGCGGTCACGGTGCCGGCGTCCATCTTTGCCAGAAGGTGGCGGCTGGCTTCGGGGTTGCCGTCGTCGAGCAGCAGACGCTTGTCGCCCTCGGGCGTGAGCGCGATGAGCTGGTCCACCATGATCAGCGTGCACCAGAGGTTGCCGAAGCTATCGAAGGCGATGCCGTCGGGGTAGCCGCCCAGGTGCTCGGGGCCGAACAGCTCGCGGTCGGTCAGCCGCACGCCGTCGGCGTGCGATTCGTCCAGCCGCATGCGGCTGATGTGCGGGCCGGTGGTCTCCACGATGTAGAGCCACTCTTCCTTCGCATCCAGTCGGATCTCGTTGGTGAAGTGGAAGTCGTCGGCGACCACGCGGATGCCCCGTTCGTCCACCACGGCGATGTAGCCGTCGCGCACGCGGCTGGCGGCAGCGGTGGTCCAGGGGTTGACGCGTGTGGACACCGTGAGCCAGATGCGCTGCTTCGAGTCGCGCAGCACGAAGTTGACCTTGCCGATGGGCTGTCCGTCGATGCGGTCGAACAGGGTGCGGGTCTGGCCCTCGCGGGTCATGACCTCCAACAGGTCGGTGCCGAAGTTGGAGATCAGGATGTCGCCATTGGCGGCGAAGGCCAGGCCGTTGGGCAGCGTGCCCTGCGTGTACTTGGCTTCGAAGCCGTCGGCACTGCCCTCGGCGGCGGTGGCGAAGCGCTCGTCGGCACGCTGGCCGATGAAGCGCTGCGCACCGTCGGGGGCGATGTGCGTGACGCCGCCACGCGCATCGGCGGCCCACAGCGAGCCGTCGCGCTCGGCCAGGATGCACTCGGGCCGCTGCAGGCCTTCGCCGACGTAGCGGATGGCGGCGCGGTCGACGGTGAAGCCGTCCAGGGGGTTGGGCCGTGGCGTCATTTCAGCAGCATCAGACTCAGTTGCGGGAAGGCCATCAGCAGCGCCAGCACCGCGAGCATGGTCAGCGTGAAGGGCGCGGTGCCGCGGAACATCTCGCCCAGCGGGATGTCCACGGTGCGCCCCAAGGTGCTCTTGATGACGTAGATGCTCAGCCCGAAGGGCGGTGTGAGCAGCCCGATCTCGACCGCCACCACGGTGATCACGCCGAACCAGATCAGGTTCAGCTCGAACTGCTGGGCGATGGGCAGCATCAGCGGCAGCATGATCAGCAGGATGGACGACGAGTCGATGATGGTGCCCAGCAGCACGACCACCACCACGTAGATCACCAGGAACGCCACCACACCCAGACCGGCGGCGCCCATCCATTCGAGCATGGCCTGCGGTGTGCCGCTCATGGCCAGCATGCGGGTGTAGATGTTGGCGCAGATGATCAGGAAGCTCACCGACACCGTGACGTGGCCGGTTTCCGTCAGCACGCCCCAGAAGCTGCGCAGCGTGAGCTTGCGCCGCACCAGCGCGATCAGCAGCGCCACCAGCGCGCCGACCGCGCCGGCTTCGGTGGCGGTGAACAGGCCGGTGTAGATGCCACCCAGGATGGAGCCGATCAGCAGCACGATGGGCAGCATCTTCAGCAGCATTTCCGACAGCGGCATCAGCGCCTCGTCGTCCACGGGCTGGGGCTCGCCCACGTACACCATGCCCGGGCGCCACCAGGCCATCAGCAGGATCACGCCGGCAAAGGCCACGGCGAGGATCAGGCCGGGAACGATGCCGGCGGTGAACAGGTCGCCCACCGACTGGTCCGACAGGAAGCCGTAGAGGATCATCAGCAGGCTGGGCGGGATCAGCATGCCCAGCACCGAGGAGCCGGCCACCACGCCCACCGCGAAGCGCGGCTGGTAGCCGAAGCGCAGCATCTGCGGCACCGCCACGCGCGTGAACACCGCGGCCGAGGCGATCGAGATGCCGGTGATGGCGGCAAACACCGCGTTGGCCGCCACGGTGGCGATGCCCAGCCCGCCGCGGATGCGCCGGAAGGCCTGGTTGGCGACCTCGAAGGCGTCCTTGCCCACGTCGGCGTAGGCGACGAGAAAGCCCGTCAGCACGAACAAGGGCACCACGCCGAAGATGTGGCTGGCGATCGAGTCGCTGACCGCCTGCGCCAGCAGGTTGGCCGCGATGTCCATGTCGCCGCGGATCAGCCAGACACCCACGAAACTCAGCAGGCCCAGGGTGATGGCCACGTGCATGCCGGCGTAGATCAGCGCCAGCATCAGCACCAGCGAACCCAGGGCAATGATTTCGCTGCTCATGCGGCGTCTCCCGCGAGGCGGCCGCGCGCGGCCATGCGTTTGAGGTCCATCCAGGCCAGCAGGCCGAAGCACAACGCGGTGGTGGCCAGCCCCAGCAGGGTGACCAGCCGGATCGGCCACACAGGGGCCTGGAAGTCACCGACGGCACCGACGTATTCGCGGATGCGGATCGACTCCACCAGCGGCTCCCAACTGGCCTGCAGGATGATGAGCATCAGCACCAGGCCCACCAGGTGGAACACCGCCTGCAGGGCGTCGGCCACGCGGGGCTGCTGGCGCTTGAGGCGGTCCATCAGCACGTCGGCGCGCGTGAAGCGGCCGGTCCGCAGGGTGTCGGCCAGTTGCAGGAACACGATGCCGACGATGGACAGCGAAACCATTTCGGTGACGCCGCGCACGGGCGTGGACAGCAGGTTGCGGCCGAACACGTCCAGGTTGATCAGCACCATCAGGCCCAGGATCCACAGCGTGCCCAGCGCGTTCATGGCACCGAACAGGTGGTGCAGGCCGAAGGGCAGCGCCTGGTTGTAGGCGTCGGGCGCGAAAGCGCCGCCGGTGGGCCCGGAGGCCCCCGGCTCGTTGCGGGAAGCCGTCACCTTATTTGCTCCAGTCGCGCGGCACCTTGGTGCCGGCCTTGATCAGGCTGTTCATGTAGCCGTTGAGCACCTGGTCGGCGGGCAGGCCCTTGCTCTGGGCATCGGCGGCCCAGGTCTTGGCCACGGGCGAGAGCGCATCGGCCCAGCGCTTGCGCTCGGCCTCGGGCAGTTCGCTGATCTTGGCGCCGGCCGCGGCCATTTCCTTGAAGCGGGTGTCCACCAGGGCCGACTGGGCCTTGGCGTATTCGGCCGTCCACTTGTCGCCGGCTTCGCGGATGGCGGCCTGCACTTCGGGCGGCAGCTTTTCGAAGCGGCGCTTGTTGATCGCGATGCCGCCGGCGAACTGGGCGCCGAAGTTCACCTTGGTCACGTACGGGGCCACTTCATGAACCTTGGCGCCCCAGGCGCCGGTGGTGAACACCACCACGCCGTCGGACACGCCGGACTTGATGTCCTCGTAGTAGGTGTTGAGCGAGCCGGCCACGCCGACCGCGCCGGTGCCGCGGATCCAGTTGGCGGCCGGGCCGGGGGCGCTGATCTTCTTGCCGTTCAGGTCCTCGATGCGGGTGATTGGGAACTTGGTCCAGATGTGGTACGAGTCCAGCGCCATGCCGCCCAGGTAGGTCAGCCCGTTCTTGTTCCAGGCGTCGGCCATGGCCGGAATGTTCTTTTGCAGACCGGCGATGGTCTGGCTCATCAGCTCGATGTTGTCGGTGCCGAAGGGCGTGTAGTACGAGACGTTCTGCAGCGGGAACTTGGCCGCCTCGAACAGCGTGCTGACCACGCCCAGATCGGCCACGCCGTCGGCAATGCCCTTGGACTCGCTGCCCAGCTTCACCAGGGTGCCGCCGAAGGCCTTGGTCCACTCGATCTTGTACTTGCCACCGGCCGCGAGCTTGCGGTCGACTTCGGGAATGAACACCTCGTCCAGCGTCTTGACCCACAGGAACACGGGCGGGTGGCCGGCGGCCGCGGTGAGCTTGATGGTCTGCTGCGCGTGGGCCGGTGCGCCGGCAAAGGCCAGCCAGACGGCGGTGGCCAGGACGGCGGGGCGGATGGTGCGTGGGATGGTCATGCGGGTCTCCTTCGGGGTTCGGACGGTTTTGTGGTGGGAGGGGAAACAGGCTCGGCGGCCTTCATGGCAGCGGCAATGCCCGCTGTGATGAAGGCCACGAGTTGCGGCTGGGCCGCGGGGTCGCTGGGCACGTTCGCGCCCAGCGACAGACGCTCGACGCGCCGATCGCTCATATGGTGGATCAGCGCGCCCAGCGCGAACTGGTAAGCCCAGGCGGCTTGGCTCCGGTCACTGCCGGGGCAGGCCTGCAGCAACGCGTCGATGAACGCGTGCGCCATGGGGTCGAAATAGTGGGACAGCACGCGGTCGGCTTCCGGCGTGCGGTAGGCCAGCTCGCGCGCCACCAACTGTGCGTAGTACTCGCCTTCGGGGCTGGCGCGCATGCGCATCACCGGCTCCACGAACGCGCGCACCACACGCTCCAGCGTCTGCGTTTCGGCTGGCAGCTCGCCCACCTGCGCCAGCAGGGCCAGCCGCTCGTCGATGGTGTGGCGCCAGTGCTCGAAGATGGCGTGAAACAGCTCGTGCTTCTGGCCGTAGTAGTAGCCCACCAGGGCCAGCGGCACGCCGGCCTCGTCGGCGATCTGGCGGATCGAAACCCCGTGGTAGCCGTGCTCGGCAAACAGGCGCTCCGCGGCCAGCAGGATGGCCTGCTTGCGGTCGGGGCGTGCGGCGGTCTCGGCGGCTCTGGCCGGGGCCCGGCGCTTCGGGGGGCGTGTCTCCATGGCCGGTATTGGACGTTCGTACAAAAAACTTGAACACTCGTACAAACCCTAGGTCCGGGGCCTTGGAAATCCACCGGGCGGCCGATACCCTATGGCGCATGGAGACAACCCCGAACAAGGCGGCCTGCGAACCCCAGATCCGTCGCTACCAAGCCTGGCTGGCCCGCGAGCGCGGGCTTTCTTTCGACAGTTACGACGCGCTGTGGCGCTGGTCGGTGACCGACCTGGACGCCTACTGGCAAAGCGTCTGGGACTACTTCGACATCCAGTCGCCCACACCGCACACGGCGGTGCTGGCGAAGAGCGTCATGCCCGGCGCGGTGTGGTTCCCGGGGGCCCAGGTCAACCTCGCGCGACAGGCGCTGCGCCATGTGGCGCCGGCGCACGCGGCGGGCTTTCCGGCGGTGATCGCCCGCAATGAAAAAGGGCGCCACACCGAGCTGTCCTGGCCCGATCTGCAGCGCCAGGCGGCGGCGCTGGCGCTGCACCTGCGCGCGCAGGGTGTGAAGCCAGGTGATCGCGTCGCGGCCTACCTGCCCAACATCCCCGAAACCATGGTCGCCTTCCTGGCGGTGGTGAGCATCGGCGCGGTGTGGAGCGTGTGCGCGCCCGACATGGGCACGCACGCCGTGCTCGACCGCCTCCGGCAGATCGAACCCGTGGTGCTGATCGCCTGCGACGGCGTCACCTACGGCCACAAGGACCACGACCGCCTGGGCGTGGTGGCCGAGCTGCGCGCCGCCCTGCCCACCGTGCGCCACGTGCTGCTGCACACCAACCTGGCCGAAGAACCGGCCGCCCGGCAGGCCGCGCTGGACGCGGCCGCGCCGTGCGCGCACCTGGCGGCGGTGACCGCGCGCGACGACGCGGACGTGGCGGCGTTCGAGCCCCTGTGGCTGCCCTTCGACCACCCGCTGTGGATCGTCTATTCCAGCGGCACCACCGGCCTGCCCAAGCCCATCGTGCACGGCCACGGCGGCATCCTGCTGGTGATGCGTGCCATGGGCGCGCTGCACAACGACGTGGGCTGCAGCTACGACCCCAACACCTGGGGCGAGCGCTACCACTGGTACAGCTCCACCGGCTGGATCATGTGGAACGCGCAGATGGCCGGCCTGCTCGGCGGCACCACCTGCGTGCTCTACGACGGCAACCCCGGCGGCAGCCGCGAACACCCCGACTGGACCACGCTCTGGCGCTTTGCGGCCGATCTGGGTGTCACCTTCTTCGGCGCCGGTGCGGCCTTCTATGCCAACTGCCTCAAGGCCGGTGTCGACCTCACCGCCTGCGGCGACCTGTCGGCCGTGCGCGTGCTCGGCACCACCGGTTCACCGCTGTCGGAAGACGCGCAGAACTGGGGCACCGAACAGTTCCGCCGGGTGCGGGCGGCGGTGGATGCCCGCCTGCGCGGGCATGACGGGGATGACCGCGACCCCGCCACCGGGCCACAACCCGTGCCACCAGCGGAGCGTGGGGGCGATATCTGGTGGTGCAACATTTCTGGCGGGACGGATTTCGCCGGCTCCTTCATCGGGGGCCTGCGCGACCTGCCGCAGACGCCCGGCCGCATGCAGTGCCGGCAGCTGGGCTCGGCGGTCGAAGCCTGGGACGAACAGGGCCGGCCCGTGATCGACGAAGTGGGCGAACTGGTCTGCACCCAGCCCATCCCTTCCATGCCGCTGTACTTCGTCGGGGACATCAACCACCAGCGCCTGATCGGCAGCTACTTCGACATGTTCCCGCCGGGTCACGGCCGCAAGCCCGGCGGCGGTGACCTGTCTGCCGAAGCCGGCGCCGTCTGGCGCCACGGCGACTGGCTGCGCATCTTCCCCGACGGCTCGTGTGTCATCTACGGCCGCAGCGACGCCACCATCAACCGCCACGGCCTGCGCATGGGCACCAGCGAGCTGTACAGCGCCGTCGAGGCCCTGCCCGAGGTGCTCGACAGCATGGTGGTCGATCTCGAATACCTGGGCCGGGAAAGCTACATGCCGCTGTTCGTGGTGCTGCGCCCCGGGGTGGTGCTGGACGATGCGCTGCGCGGCCGGCTCAACCAGGCGGTGCGCGACTCGCTGTCGCCGCGCTTCGTGCCCGACGCCATCTTCCAGGTGGCCGAAATCCCGCGCACCCTCTCGGGCAAGAAGCAGGAGCTGCCGATCAAGAAGCTGCTGCTGGGCCAGCCGCTGGAGAAGGTGATCAACAAGGAGGCCATGGCCAACCCGGGCTGCCTGGATTGGTACGTGGCCTTCGCAGCGGCGCGCTGAGGCGCTGCTCCGCGAGGCCGGCCGGTGGCCTCAGTGGCCGGGCAGTGTCGGCCGCACCCGCAGCCGGATGGGCGGCGGAGCGGCGGGCGGGTTGTCCGGTGCGGGCGCGGGGGTGGCTTCCTCGCTGAGGGCCGGCCGCACCCGCACGGGCAAGGTGGGGGGCGAGGTTGTCACCACGGGGGGCGTGTTCACCGACGCCAGGGGCGCCGCCGGGCGGGGCGCCGGGCAGCTCAGGACCAGGAACTCCTGCAGGTCGACGGACAGGGTCTGGCACGCATTCACGGCCGCGGCGCGGGCTTCGTCGGGCACGTTGGGGTCGTGGCAGCCCAGGGCCACCCGGGGCAGGGCGGTGCCGGGAATGCGGATCTTGGGCGGGACACCGGCATCACCCGCGCTGCCCGGAATGCGGATGGCCGGTGGAATGGCACAGCGCGCGGCCTTGATCAGCGGGTAGGCCGCCTGCCAGCGCAGCACCTTCTGCAGCAGCGCGCTGCCGTTGTAGGCGCCCGCGATCACGCTGCTCATGGCCACGGTGTGGGCGTCCAGGACGGCCGGGCTGGCGATCTTGGCCTGGGGCACGGCAGCCATCGCCTTGGCCCCCAGGCTGGCGCCGCCGCCGATCCACTGCGGATTGCCGTGGCCGTCGCGCGGGGCTGCGCCCGCCGGCGTGAGGCCGAAGTCGCGGAAGATGACGGCCGACAGGGCCAGTGTCAGCCGGTTGTGGCCCAGGTTGTTGGCCCGGGCGTAGTCGCCCTGCTGCTGGGCCAGGTAGCGGGCGTAGTTTTCGACCGCGCCGGGCACGGCCAGCTGCCAGGTACGCAGGTTCACCGCCTGCACGAAACCCCGCTGCGGAAAAATGTGCACGCCGTCGCGCATCGAATCGCAGGTGACGCGGGCGGTGTCGCGGTACTGGTTGTGGCTGTCGAAATAGTCGACGCAGCGGTCCCACAGCGGCTTGACGGTGGGGGTCCAGTCCTGCGAGCCGGGCTGGATCAGCTTCTGGGCCAGGCCCTCGACCTGCGGCGCCCAGAAGCGGTCGTAGTACTGCTGGTAGGGCATGTGCTGGGGGTTCTTGACCGAGTCGCGCCAGGCGGTCGAGACCGCACCGCCCACCGCGGCAATGCCCTGGCCGGCCGGGCCCAGTTCTTCCAGCACATCGGTGCATTGCTGCGCGACCTGCTTCGTGGTGGCGACCATCTGGACCACGGTATCGGGTTGCAGACCCGCGTCGACCAGTGCGCAGCCGCAGTCGATGCCACCGGTGACGACCTCGGCGCCGGGAATGCTGGTCAGCAACTCCACGGCGTTGTCGGCCGCCAGGTCGGCCAGACCGTCCTTGAGGTGGTCCAGGGGCGGCGGCACCTGCGGGGCCTGGTCCAGCGCGCTCTTGACCGCGCCCAGTACCGGGTGGGCCACAAAGCCGTAGATGCGGTCGGAACAGGCGCTGTAGCTGGTCAACTGCTGCTGCGTGGCGACGCCTACCGTGATGCCCATGGCCACCTGCGGCACGGCGGGCGGCGGTGTCACCAGCTGCGCCACGCACAAGGGCTTGGTGGCGATGAACGTCAGCACGCGCACGCCGGTCTGCGCGCCCTGGGCCACGGCCTTGCCGTTGGCCTTGATGCAGCCCCAGGCGGCTTCGGCCGCCGCCTGGGGGCCGGCCTGGGCCGTCGGTGCGAGCAACAGCACTGCGCAGGCCAGAGCGCTGCGCCAGCGCAGGCTGGTGGGGCGGGGGCCGGTCGTCGGGTTCATGGGGTGCCCTGGCGAGGTCGGGGTGGGCGCGCTCACTGCAGCACCAGTTCGACGCGCCGGTTCTTCGCCCGGCCGGCCTCGTCGGCGTTGCTCTGCACGGGCGCCAGGCTGGCCACGCCGTTGGCCGTCAGGCGCGCGCGGGCCACGCCGAAGTCCTGCGCCAGCGCGGCCGCCACGGCTTCGGCGCGGCGTTTGCTCAGGCCCAGGTTGGCCTCGAAGGCGCCGACGTTGTCGGTGTGGCCGACCACGTGCAGCTTGAGCGCCGGGTGCTGCTTCATCAGCGCGCCGATCTGCTCCAGCGAGGGCCGGCTCTCGGGCTTGAGGTCGCTCTGGTTGGTGTCGAACAGGATGCCGTAGACGGCGACCTTGCCGGTGGCCGTCAGCGACTGGCCCAGTTCGCTGGCCGAGAGGGTTTCCATGGTCTGCGCGCGGGCCTGCGGCTGCACACGCACCAGGAACACGCTGGTGTGCTTCTTGAACGCCGCCTCGTCGCAGTACACCGACACATTGCCCGGCTTCCAGCTCATCACCGCCATGGCCGCGCCGCTGGCCTTGTGCTGCAGCACCGCGTAGCGCAGGTCGCCGACGAAGGCACCGCCGGCACAGGCCGCCGGGCTGTTGTCGCCGATGGCGCTGGCGTAGTTCGCGGGCACCAGCAGGCGCCCGAGGTCGTAACCGTGCAGGCTGATGTCGGACGCGCCGCAGGCTGGGCCAGCGCATTCGTAGACGGTTTCAAATCCCTGTGTCTTGAAGGCCTGCTGGTAGTTGCGCAGCACCTCCAGCGGTGAACGCCCCGGTGGCACGAGGTATTGCAGGGCGCTGCGCTGGCCCGCGACGGCCAGCGCCTTGGGCGCCACCGGCTCGCCGTTCTTGTCCACGGGTTTCGAGGTCGGCAGGCGCACTTCGTCGTAGTCCGCGTCGTTGCGGTAGAGCAGCACCGAACCGGTGTAGCGCGAGAGGCCCGGCGGGTCGCTCAGGCCCTTGAGATCCTGCGTGGGCACGGCCGTGTCGGCCCGGGCCGCGAAGGCGAGCAGCCCGGCCAGAACGCTGGCGGCAGCGGTGGGGAGGTGCATCCGGATTCCCTGTGGCGGCGATGTCCGGGATGCTAGGGAGCGCTCCGGCGCGCCGCATCCTTCAGATGAAGGACGGCCTTCCCCGGCGGTGCCGGCCGGGCTCAGCCGCCGGGGAAGGCGGCGATCAGGCGCAGCAGTTCCTGCTGGCGCCGAACGCCGGTTTTCTGCAACAGGGCCGAGAGCTGCGTGCGCACCGTGCTCAGCTGAATGCCCAGCGCCTGCGCGATCTGTTTCGGCGTCTGGTCCTGCATCAGCAATGCCAGCACTTTCTGTTCGGCAGGGGTGAGGCCGAACAGGTTGGCGGCCAGGGTGAGCGCGCCCTGGCCGCTGTGCCGCGCGCCGATGAGCCAGATCACCGCCCCGGCCGGCTGCGTGCTGCCCGGGCGCTGGCCCGGCGTGCTGATCGCGAACACCGGGCCGAGTGCCGTCGCCAGGCGCTGGCCGGTGTACTGCCCCAGCCGCGCCCGCCGGTCCAGTTGCTGCAGGATGGGCAGCACGGCGGGCGTGGCGCCGGCGCGCAGCACGGCGGCGGCCTGGCGGTTGGCGAACTGCACGCGGCCGTCGGCCTGCAGCATCAGCATGCCCAGGCCCAGTTGGTCCAGGCCCGATTCGATCTGCGCCCGGTCGGCGCGGGCGCGCAGCAACTCGTGGTGCAGCAGCAGGCAGCGCTGCAAGTGCGGTACGGTTTTCTGCAGCGCCGCCGTGGCGCCGCGCCCGAACGCGCGGCGGCCCGTGCGGCGGTAGAACGAGAGCACGGTCTCGGGCATGGCCTGGCGGTTGCCGGCCTGGAAGAGCACGCTGCACAGCAGCCATTCCTGGCCCATGCGGCGCAGAAAGTCGTTGTAGAACAGCGAGCGGCGCAGGCGGTTCTGCGGCACGATGGCCTCGCCGCAGCCCGTGTGGCCGGCCTGGAACAGGCCGCGGCTGCGCGCCGTCAGGGTCCAGTCGTCGTGCAGGTGGAAGTAGGCGCCGTAGGACTGGGCGGTTTCGAAGTCGTACCGATGACCGTGCATCGGCTGGTGATTGAACTGGTCACCGGGGGTGAACAGCAGGCCCGAGTCGGCCTCCAGGGCGTCTGCCCAGCGCGCGATCAGCCCGTCCCAGCGCGACGGGTCGCCCACCGCCTGGTAGGCCTCCAGCAGCAAGGTGTCGGGGCTCGGCGCGCTCATGGCATGGCGCCGCGTCCGCCCGCCGAAGGGGGCGTCGACGGGGATCGACCGGTGGCCTCGGAAGGCAGGACCCGCATGGGGGCTCTCGTTCATGTGAAGGATGCGCCCAATGTAACGCCGCCCTAGCATGCTGCCTACTGTCCCGTTCCCCTTTTCCGGAGTCTTCGCATGCCGATGCCCGTCCGAACCTGCGCGCTGGCCCTGGCCGCCGCGCTGTCGATGCCCCTGGCCTGGGCCGATCCCGCGCAACCGGTCGACCCTGGGCGCCTCAAACCCTTTCTGCCGCTGGCCTGGAAAGGCGTGGAACGGTTGAAGGTGGAGGCCGGTCGGGACATGTTCACAGGCAAGACCAGCCAGGCCCAGGCGCATTACAAGGCGGCCTTCAACGGCCCCGCCCGGCTCGAACTGGTGGTTCGCATCGGTGACGAAGGCGCCAACGCGGCCCGCATGTACCGCGATTACGGCGCCGATTACCTGAAGCAGGACGTCCGGAACGACACCCAGAAAAGCCTGGTGCAGGGCGGCCGCCGCTTTCTGCTGACCCGCAGCACGGCGACCAGCATGAACATCGAAACCCAGGTGGGCGGGCGCTGGATGGTGAGCCTGAGCTGCATCGAAGCCACCGAAGCCCAATGCCTGGACGCGCTGGGCCGGATCGATTTCGCCGGGCTGGAAAAGCTCAAGCCCTGAGCGGGGCGGGGCCGACCTGCCCCGGCTCCGCGTGGTTCAGCGACAGACGAAGCTGGCGGCGTTTTCCATGCTGCCGGTGCCCCGGTAGGTGGCCACCTTCGGGGAGGGGCACAAGGGCCGGCTGCGATTGGCCGCCCAGTCGGCGGGCACGTCGGGGTTGACTTCCCCGGCACTGCCCGCGCCGCGCGCGCTGGCCTCGATGCGTTCGGGCGCGATGCCTTCTTCAACCCAGCGCACCAGGGGGGTGAGGGCGTCGAACTGGTCGGTCGACGGGCCGGCGCGGCAATGGTCCATGCCCGGCACGCGGAACAGGCGGGCAAAGCGCGCAGCCTGGCCACCCTGGCGCTGGTCCAGCGTGTCGTACCAGGCTTGGGTGTCGTGCACGGAGAAGATGGCGTCGCTGACGCCGTGGTAGAGCAGGAGCTTGCCGCCGCGTCGTTGCACCGCGTCGAGTTCGGTGGGCCGGGGCGGTGTCATGAAGGCCATGGCCGATTCGCTGTAAGCGCCTTGCGTGGCATGGACGCTGGCCAGCATGGCGTCGATATCGCCCTCCAGAGCGAAGGCCTCGCCGTTGAAGCCGGCCGGGTTCTGGGGGGGCGCGCCGAAGATGAAGGCGACGGCGCCCGCGTCGCGCTCGATCGGGGCGCGGAACTCCCAGTTGGCGACACCGGGACTGGCCAGTCCGGTGTCGTAGGGGAAGCTGGCGTAGAAGGGGCGGCCGTCGCGGGTGGTGGCGCCGCGGAAGATGGGGGCGATGGCCGTCTTCTGGGCCTCGGTCAGGCACTGGCCGTTGCGCGGGCCGGTGCAACTGGGCACGTCGCGGGCGAGGTCGAAACGGGCTTGGCAGGCGGTGCTGTCCTGCACCATGCCGTCGCGCGCGCCATCGAGCGCGTCGCAGCGCTCCAGCACGGCCCGGACCACGGTCTGGCGCTCGGCTTGGGTGAAGGCGGTGCCGAGGTCTTTCGGATCGGTGGCCACTTTCCGGTATTGCTGCGCGCCGAAGATGTTGGCCACGGCTGCCTTGGGCAGGTTGTAGCCCGGGGCGCCGGCCAGGAAGCCGTCAAACATGTCCGGGTGGCGGCTGGCGGCCACCATCACGTGCCGGCCCCCGTTGGAGCAACCGGCGATGTAGGAGCGGTCGGGGGCCTTGCCGTAGGCGCGCTGCACCAGATCCTTGGCCATGGGGGTGAGCGTGCCCACGGCCTGGTAGCCGTAGTCGAGCCGGGCTTGGGGGTCCAGCCCGAACAGCGGTCCGCGCGTGAGCCGGTTGTCGTGCCCGGCATCGGAGCTGATGACGGCGAAACCCTGGTGCAGGGCCGAGGTCACGGGGCCGCCGCCGAAGGCGCCCACGGCGGGGACCACGCTGCCGTCGATGCCGCCGTTGGCCTGGTACAGGAAGCGCCCGTTCCAGGCCAGGGGCAGGCGCATTTCAAAGCCCAGTGCGTATGGCGTCTTGCCGTCGGCACCGATCCGTTCGCGCATGCTGCCTTTGACCAGGCAATGGGCGGCCACCGGCTGCGCACCGGCCTTCAGCGTGCCGGCCGCCACCGTTTCCACGCCGGTGATGCGGGTGTCGGGCAACCCGGTCAGGCGCGCCGCCAGACTGTCGCAGCCGCCGGCCAATGCGGCCGGCTTGGCGGGAGCGAGCGTGGGAGAAGGGGTGGTGGAGCAGGCGCTGGCAAGGGCGGCCAGCGACAAGGGGGCCAGCCAGCGAGCAGACGGCAGAAAAGGCATCGGACAGTCTCCAGTGTTTTTATGATTACATTAAATAATCATTCACCCGGTCGCGACACCGGGTAATCCCGATGGCACTGGCCGTCAGCCCCTGGCGGTGCCGGATCAGGCGGGAACCGGCACCGCCATCGGCCAGGGTCGCTGCGCGGGGCGCAGTCGCTCGAAGGCATGCGCCATGCGCAGCACGCCCAGGTCGTCAAAGCGGCGGCCGGCGATCTGCAGGCCGATGGGCACACCGTGGGGGTCGTACCCGCAGCCCACCGACACGGCGGGCTGTTCGCTCATGCTGAACGGCACGGTGAAACCGATGTGGTCCATGGCGCGCTGCACGTCGTTCGTGGGGTAGGCCCATTCGGCGGGGAAGGCGGTGTTGGGCGAGACCGGGGAGAGCACGTAGTCGAAGGCCTGCGTGGCGGCCACGGTGGTGGCGCGGATCGCCAGCGCCTGGCTGTAGGCGGCGAAGGCCTGTTCGCCGCTGAAACCCAGGCCGCCTTCGGCCCAGGTGCGCACGATGGGCAGCACGCGGTCGCGCCGTTCGGGCGGCATGGCCTGCAGGTCGCAGCCGGAGCGGATGCGCCAGAAGCGGTCCATGCCGGCCAGCAGCTCCGGGGTCATCCAGGGGCGCAGCGGTTCCACGGTGGCGCCCGCGGCTTCGAACCGGCGTGCCGCGGCCTGCGTGGCCGCGATCACGGACGGGTCGGCCGGCATGCCGCAGCCGGCGTCGAGCAGCAGGCCCAGACGCAGGCCGCGCAGGTCCAGGCGGTCCAGATCGAGCCAGTCGATGGTGGCCGGCGGCAGGCTCATGTGGTCGCGCGCGTCGGGCTGGGCCAGCACGGCCATCATCAGCGCGGCGTCGGCCGCGGTGCGGGTCATCGGGCCGGCGCAGCGGCCCATGTAGGGCGGGTCGATCGGCACGCGGCCCAGGCTGGGTTTGAGCCCGACCAGCCCGCACCACGCCGCCGGCAGGCGCACCGAGCCGCCGATGTCGGTGCCGATGTGCAGCGGGCCGTAGCCGGCGGCGCCGGCGGCCCCCGCGCCGGCGCTGGAGCCCCCGGGGTTCATGGCCGGGTTCCAGGGGTTGCGCGCGAGCGCGTGAAAGCTCGACAGCCCGGACGACAGCATGCCGAATTCGGGCATCGTGGTCTTGGCGATGAACACCGCACCGGCCTCGCGCAGACGCGCTGCCGGGGGCGCATCCTGCGCGGCGGGCACCAGATCGGTGGCTGCCGTGCCCAGCGGCACCGGCACGCCGCGCGTGGCGATGTTTTCCTTGATCGTGACCGGCACGCCGTCGATGCACGCGCCGTTGGCGGTGATCGGCTGGCCAGCCCGCCAGCGCGCCTCCGAGGCGCGGGCCATGGCCAGGGCGGCGTCGGCGTCGAGCGCGTAGGTGGCGCACAGCACGGGCTCGCAGCGGTCGATGTGTGCCAGCACCGCCTGGGTCACGTCCACCGGCGAGAGGCTGCCGGCGCGATAGGCGGAAATCAGTTCGGTGGCGGTCAGGGTGTGCAGGGCATCGGTCATGCACGGCACTATGGCACCAAACCCGGCGCCAGCGCTCAGCCCTGGGGGCCTTTTCGCGCTCAGTCGCGGTGGGGCCATGGGTGCGCTCCCGCGGCGGGTGACGGCCTCAGCCGTCGGTTTGCTCACCCCCTTCGGCTCACCAGCACAATGCCCGCGGCCACGCCGCCCAGCGCCAGCAGCAGTTGCCCCGTCAGCGGCTCGCCCAGCAGCACCACGCCGAACACCAGCGCGAACACGGGCGTGAGGAAGGTGAAGGTGGCCATCTGCGTGGCCGGGTAGTGGCGCAGCATCCACATCCAGGTCAGGTAGCTGGCGAAGGCGCCCACCGTGGTTTGCAGCAGCACCGAGCCCCAGGCCAGCGGCGAATAGGCCAGCGACCAGGTCTCGCCCAGCGCAAGCGACAGCAAGGGGGCCACCACCGCGGTGACGGCCAACTGGTAGAACAGGGTTTTTTCGGCGCTGGCGCTGGCCAGCACGCTGGCGCGGATGGTCAGCGTGGTGAGGCCCCAGAGGATGCCGGCGGCCAGGCCCATGGCATCGCCGCGCCACTGGCCGGTCTGGGCCGAGGGGTGGAGGAAGCCTTCGCTGAAGGCCAAGGCCACGGCCGCGAAGGCCAGCACCAGCCCGATCCACTGAACGCGGCGCAGAGTTTCGCTGGGCACGACGCGCGGCAGCAGCAGCGCCACCACGAAGGGGCTGGTGTAGAGGAACACCGTCAGCCGCGATGCGCTGGTGTGCTGCAGGCCCAGGTAGATGAAGCAGAACTCGCCCGCAAACAGCAGCCCGGCCAGCAGGCCGGCGCCCAGGCTGCCGTCGCGCCGGAACAGCGGCACGCCGCGCACGGCGCACCACAGGCCCAGCAGCACCGTGGCGCCGCCCATGCGCAGCGAGGCCTGCCACAGCGGCGGGATTTCGGCCACGGCGAACTTGATCAGGATCTGCTGGAAGCCCCAGAAGGCGCAGCACACCACCAGCAGGGTGATGGCCAGGGTGTCGAGATGGGGCTTGCGGGCGGTCATGGCGGGCGATGGTAGCCGGGGCCGCCGCCGGGCGCTGTCGCGGTTTTCCCGGGCTGGCGCGCCGTCGCACAATGGTGGGTCTGTTCTCATGCCCGTCCGCCGCGGCGGGCGTATGCCGTGTTGATGCCAGGAGCCTTTCGTGAACGACGCCACCCCCCGCATGACCAACCTTTTTCTGCAGCTCGGTCTGGACGCCAGCGAGCCGGCGATTGCCGACTTCATCCGGACGCACCAGTTGCCGGCCGACGTGGAGATCGCCGATGCACCGTACTGGAACGCCGGCCAGCGCCAGTTGCTGTGCGAGCAGTTGCGCGCTGATGCGTCCTGGAGCCTGGTGGTCGATCAGCTCAACGAGTCGCTGCACGAAGACGCGGTGAAGCGCCAGACCGGTCTGGCCTGAGCGGCGCGCCCGCGCGCTGGCTCACAGCGGGTGTTCGGCGTAGAAGCGCCCGCCGTGGTAGAGCAGCGGCGACGCACCGGCGCGGTGGGCGCAGCGCTCGACCTCGCCGACGAAGATCACGTGGTCGCCTTCGGTGTAGCGGCTGCGGTTGAAGCATTCGAAGGTGGCGGCCGCGCCGTCGATCAGCGGCGCGCCGTTGGCGCCTTCGGTGAAGGCCACACCGGCCCAGCGGTCGGCGCCGCGCTGCGCGAAGCGCTCGGCCAGCGCCTGCTGGTCGGCCGCCAGGATGCTGATGGCGTAGTGGCGGCCGGTTTCGAACGCCGCCATCGAACTGGCCGTGTGGGCCAGGCTCCAGAGCACCAGCGGCGGGTCCAGCGACACCGAATTGAACGAACTGGCCGTCAGGCCCACCAACTGGCCATCGGCGTCGCGCGCGGAGACGATGGTCACGCCCGTGGCAAACATGCCCAGAGAAGCGCGGAATTCGGGCAGGGAAAACGCCGGGGGGCGGGCGGAAGGGTGGGGCAGGCGGGCGGGTGACATGGGTGCTGAAATCGGCAAGGGGTGAATAATGCCTGTGTTCGGCTTTCCCTGTGGGCGGCCCACCAATCCAGGAGCACACATGCCAGCAACGGCGATCCCCGGGCTGCGGAGCCGGGCGCGGCCATGATCCCGACCTTCACCACCCTGGGCAGCGGCGCGACCGTGCTGATGCTGCACGACATCGATGGCGGGCACCTCGCCTTTGCGCCCCAGGTCGAGACCCTGGCCGAAGTCGGCTACCGCGCGGTGGCCTGGGACATGCCCGGTTACGGTCGCAGTGCCCCCATCGAGCCCTACACCTTCAAAGGCCTGGCCCAGGCCTGCGTGCGCCTGATCGAAGCGCTGCAGTGCGACAGCGTGGTCCTGGTCGGGCATGGCATGGGCGGCATGGTGGCGCAGGAGGTGGTGGCGCGACGGCCCGACAAGGTGCGCAAGCTGGTGCTGTGCGGTTGTCCCGATGCCTTCAGCGGCGATGCCGACGCCTTCGTGACCGCACGGCTGGCGCCGCTCGCCACCGGCCTGAACATGGCCCAACTGGCCCAGCAGCGGGTGCCGCAACTGGTGGGCCCCGGGGCGTTGCCCGAGGGCCTGCGCCTGGCCGAACACACCGGGGCCGAAGTGCCGGAGGCAACCTACCGGCGGGCGCTGGCCTGCTTCACCACCTTCGACCGGCGGGCCGACCTGGCCCACATCCGCGTGCCCACCCTGCTGGTGGCGGGGGCGTTCGACCGCGAGACCGAACCTGCGCGGTTGCAGGCCATGGCGGCGGCGATCCCGCTCGGGCGCTGCGTGGAGATGCCAGGCATCGGCCACCTGATGCCGCTCGAAGCGCCCGACCGGTTTGACGGCTTGTTGCTCGACTTCCTGCGCGAGCGCGCGCCGCAGCCCTTGCCGGGCCTGCACTGAGCGCCTCTTTTTCCCCGTTCCATGCGGGGTCGCAACGGGTCTCGGGCGCCGGTGTGCACCGGGTCGGCCCCTAGAATGCGGCCATGTTCACGACCCCCTCTTTTTCGCGCCGCGCGCTGGTGTCGGCGGCCGGTGCCTTGTTGTCCGTGGCCGGCTGGGCCGCGGGCCCGGGCGCCGAGCCGCTGGCGCGGGGCCCCGGGCATCCCCTGGCCGACGTGCAGGGCAGCGATCCCTGCCACGAGTTCGTGGCACGCCTGCCCAATGTGAAGGCGCCGCTGTGCCAGTCGGCGCAGCTCAAGCCCACCGTGGGCCGGTCGGTGCAGGGGCGCACGCTCTACTACCGCGACGTCGTGGCCCCCGATCCCGGTATCCGCGTGCTCGTGGTGGGGGCCATGCACGGGGACGAGCTGTCCTCGGCTTCGCTGGCGCTGCACTGGATACAGCGGGCGGTGGAGACGCCGTCCAACGCGCACTGGCGCTTCATTCCCGCGCTCAACCCCGATGGCCTGATGACGCGGCCCGCCCGTCGCATGAACGCCCGCGGCGTGGACCTCAACCGCAACTTCCCCACGCCCAACTGGGAGCGCGACGCCAAGGTCTACTGGGAAAAGCGCACCCGCAAGGACCCGCGCCGCTGGCCCGGCCCGAGTCCGTTGTCGGAGCCCGAATCGCGGTTCTTCCACGACGAGATGCAGCGCTTCCGGCCCGACCTCATCGTCAGCATCCATGCACCCTACGGCGTGCTCGACTTCGATGGCCCCACGGTGCCGCCGGCGCGGCTGGGCCGGCTCTACCTGGACCAGGTGGGCATCTTTCCCGGCAGCCTGGGCAACTACGGCGGCGTGCACAAAGGCATGCCGGTGGTCACGATCGAATTGCCCAGTGCGTTCCGCACGCCGCTGGACGCCGAGATGCGCCAGATGTGGCTGGACCTGCTGCGCTGGATGAGCGAGCGCGTGCGGCCGACCGAGCCGGCGGCCCAGCCGCTGCCGGTCCAACTGCGCAAGACCGGCTGACACCCGGTGCTGAGCCGCTCCGGTGGGCCGGATCGGCTCAGGCCTGGTGCAGGCGCATGCGCGAGCCGTTCGCGCCGGAGGGGGGCATGCCGCAGAAGCGGAAATCCATCGCCGGCACCTCGCCGCTGAGCAGCTCGGCCAGGGCCTTGCCGGAGCCGGCGCCGTGCGTCCAGCCCAGCGTGCCGTGGCCGGCGTTGACCCACAGGCCCTGCACCGCGGTGCGGCCGATCAACGGAATGTTGGTCGGGGTGGCCGGGCGCAGGCCACACCAGAACTGCGGATCGCCGCCTTCTTCGGGCGTGCGCGTGTCGGCCACGCCGGGGAACACCTCCTCGATGCGGCGCACCAGCATGCGGGCGCGGGTGCGCGCCAGCGGCGTGTCCAGCGAGAGGTCGTAGCCCCCGACCTCGATCGTGCCGGCGATGCGCAGGTGGTTGCCCAGGCGCGACATCGCCACCTTGAGCTGGTCGTCCAGCAGGCTGACCTGCGGGGCGTCCTGCGGGCGCAGCAGCGGCAGCGTGGCGCTGTAGCCCTTGCCCGGATAGATCGGCGCGCGCACGCCCACCTGGCGCAGCAGGGCCGGCGAGTACGAACCGCAGGCCACCACGTAGGCATCGGCGTGCAGTGTGCGGGTGATGCCGCTGGTGCGGTCGCGCACCACCACGCCCCGGGCCTGTCCGCCCTGCGCCTGAAGGCGGACGATGTCGTGCGACATCTGCGTCTGCAGGCCTTTGAGTTGGGCGCGCTGCAGCAGCGCCTGGGTGAACACGCGGCAGTCGCCGGATTCGTCAGACTCGGTGTACGTGCCGCCCACGATGCGGTCGCCGAAGGCGCGCAGCGCCGGCTCGATGCGCAGCAACTCGTCGCGGTCGACCACGCGGCGGTTGACACCGTGGCGGCGCATCAGGTCGGCGGCGTTGCCGGCAGCGTCGAACGACTGCTGGCTGGTGTAGTAGTGGGCGATGCCCTTGGTCAGGCGGTTGAATTCGATGCCGGTGGTGGCGATCATGTCCTTGAGCGCGCTGTGGCTGTAACTGCCCAGGGCCACCAGTTGCGCGACGTTGCGTTCGAACGCGGCGTCGTTGCACTGGGCCAGGAACTGCAGGCCCCAGAGCCACTGGGCCGGGTCGAGCTGCGGCCGGAATTTGAGCGGGCCCTCGGGATCGAACAGCCACTTCAGCGCTTTCAGCGGCGCTTCGCGGTTGGCCCAGGGTTCGCAGTAGCTCACCGAAATCTGCGCCGCATTGCCGAAGCTGGTTTCCAGCGCCGCGTCGGCCTGGCGGTCCACCAGCGTGACCTCGTGACCCCGTTGCAGCAGGTGCCAGGCGGTGCTGACACCAATGACACCCGCACCCAAAACGACGACTTGCATGTGGCGCTCCAGCCAGAAAGGACGATGGGCGCGAGTATGGAAAAAAGCCTTCTGAAAGTGAAGACGAATTAAACTAAAATGAGAAACATCAGAATAACTGATACTCAAACATGAGCACCTTCGACCCCGACGCGCTCGAATGTCTGGCCGCCATCATCGAAGAGGGCGGCTTCGAGCGCGCCGCCCAGCGCCTGTCCATCACGCAGTCGGCGGTGTCGCAGCGGCTGCGGGCGCTGGAGGCCCAGGTGGGCACCGTGCTCATCGTGCGCAGCCGCCCGCTCAAGCCCACGCAGGCCGGGCAGTTGATGCTCAAGCACGCCAAGATGATGCGGCTGCTGCGCGCCGACCTGGAGCGCGACCTCAAGGAACTGGCGCCCAGCTCGGCCGGCAGCAGCCGCGAGGAAGAGCGCATTTCGGTGGCCATCAACGCCGACAGCATCGCCACCTGGGCGCTGCCCGCGCTGGGGGCGCTGGCGCAGGGCGGGCTGCCGATCGAGATCATCACCGACGACCAGGAGTTCACGCACGAATGGCTGCGCGAAGGCCAGGTGCTGGGCTGCGTGACCTCGCTGGGGCAGTCGCTGCGCGGCTGCAAGATGGAGTCGCTGGGCACCATGAATTACGTGGCGGTGGCTTCGGCCGCCTATGCCGCCGTGCATTGCCCGGCGGGCCTGACGGCGCACAACTTTCACAAAATGCCGTTCGTGGCCTTCAACCGCAAGGACCACCTGCAGCACGGCTTCGTGAGCCGGGCCTTCGGGCTGCCGCGGGTGATGCTCAAGCAGCTGTTCGTGCCGTCCAGTGAAGGCCAGGTGCGGGCTGTGCGGGCCGGCTGGGGCGTCAGCGTGGTGCCCGAACTCATCGTGCGCGATGTGCTGGCGCGCGGGGAACTGGTGAACATCGCGCCGCGCCACCAATTGGGGGTGGCGCTGTTCTGGCATTGCTGGAACCTCAACTCCGACGTGCTGGAGGCCATCTCGGCCACTTTGCGCGAGGCCGCTTCGCACAGCCTGCTGCCGCCGGTGCGCTGAGGGTGCTGCGGGCGGGGCTCAGTCCTGCGGCGGCGGCGTCAGGAACACGTCGCTGAGCAGCCCGCGCTCGACCACGGTGAGCACCACCAGATCCGGCCGCTGCTGGCGCACCAGTTCCACCAGACGCTGGGCGCCATTTTCGAAGCCGGTGCCCCAGTGCAGCTGGATCGTTTCGCGGAACGCCGCGGCCATCAGCGGCGATTGCGCGATGCCGAAAGAGTCGCGCAGCCACAGCACTTTCAGGGGGTTGAGCGCGCCGGGGGTGACCACGCGCACGGTGTGGCGCGGGAACTGCAACTGGCCGAAGGCGCCGGGCTCCAGCCGCTCGCCCGTTTCGAGCACGCGGATGTCGCTGCCGTCGATGGCCTCGCGGTTGGTGACGGCTGGGTGGGGCTCGGGCTCTTCCAGCCGTTCCTGGATGTAGAGGAAGCGGCCGAGATCGCCGCCGATGCGGCTGCCCACGCGTTCAATCGCCGGCGGGCTGGCCGTCGGCCAGCGCAGGGCCACGCCCTGGCCCGCCAGCGTCTGGCGCAGCGCGTCCAGGCTCAGGGCCGCGCCGTACAGGTTCCAGTGGGTGTCCGAGCGGTAGTAGGTCGGTACCGGCCCCTGGGCCGAGGCCTGTCGCAGGGCCGGCGCGGGATCGGCGATGAGCGCGCGCGCCGGCCCGTCGAGCAGGCTGCGGACGCGCGGCGGGCGCCCCAGGTCGGCCCAGTGCGGCAGGGCCTCGCGGTAGATGTGGTGCTTGTCGCTGCCGATGACGAGGGCAAAACCCTGGACACCCTGCGCGCGCAGCCAGGCCTGCCAGGCCAGCAGGTTGGTGGCGATGCGCGCGGCCAGCGCCGGGTCGCCGGGCTGTTCACCGAAGCGGTGCTGGCTCACGTTGTCGCCATAGGCGTCGCCCAGGAACAGCCAGCCGTCCTGCCCGACCACCACCTTGGCCGGCGAGGTGCTGAGTCCGGTGCGCCAGGTCAGGGCCGAAAACTCGGCGACCAGAAAGTCGGCGTTGAACAGCAGGCGCTGCAGGCGCGGGTAGTTGCGCTCGGCCAGCAGTTTGCGCGCGTAGGTGCGCACGTTGTCGTCCCGCAGGTTGACCAGCGGCGCGGCGGCCAGCAGCGCCAGGCTGATGGCCAGGAAGGTGGCGATGCCGGCCTTGCGGTTCATGTCAGAAGTTGAAGTACAGGAACACGGTGGACGTGGAGGCCAGCGTGGCGTAAAAGGCCACGCCCAGCAGCACCGCACAGGCCAGGGTGGTGCGCCAGCGCGGCGGCGCGTCGATCAACCGCCCCGCATGGCCGCGTGTGAGCACGAAGGCTGCGGCGGCCAGCGCGGCGTACTGCGGCAGTTGTGCCACCAGCGCGGGCGGCAGCCAGCGCAGCCAGAGGTCCACCGACGAGCCGCCCCAGGCGAACGCCGCGGTCGGCAGATCGGCGGCGGCCGGCCCCAGGGCGCCGCGCCAGTCGGCCATGCCGCGCAGCACGCGCCAGGCGCTGTCGAGCGAGGGCGCGCGGAAGAACACCCAGGCCCCGTTCACGAACAGGAAGGTCAGCAGCCAGGCCAGCCAGCGCTGCAAGCGCAGGCCCGTGGCCTGCCAGAGCCGGTGCAGCACCAGGGCCGCGCCGTGCAGCGCGCCCCAGATCACGAACATCCAGCTCGCGCCGTGCCAGAGCCCGCCGATCACGAAGGTCAGGAACAGGTTGAGCCCGGTGTGCCAGGCCGCGCCCCGATTGCCGCCCAGCGGGATGTAGACGTAGTCGCGCAGGAAGCGGCCGAGCGTGATGTGCCAGCGGCGCCAGAAGTCCTGGATGTCCAGTGCCTGGTAGGGCGAGCGGAAGTTCAGCGGCAGCCGGATGTTGAACAGCAGCGCGGCGCCCATGGCCATGTCGCAGTAGCCGCTGAAATCGAAGTAGAGCTGGAAGGTGTAGGACAGGCTGGTGACCCAGGCTTCGTAAAAGCCGAGGGCCTGGCTGCCGTCGAAGCCCTGGTCGGCCCAGGGCGCGAAACCGTCGGCGATCACCACCTTCTTGAACAGGCCGATGGCGAAGATGCACAGCCCGGTCAGCACGTGGCCGGAATGGATCACCCAGTTCCGGCGCCGCGCGAACTGCGGCATCATTTCGTGGTGGTGCACGATCGGCCCGGCGATCAGCTGCGGGAAGAAGGTGATGAACAGCGCGTAGCGCAGAAAGTCGTATTCGCGCGTGAGCCCCCGGTAGCTGTCGACCAGATAGGCGATCTGCTGGAAAGTGAAGAAGCTGATCGCCAGCGGCAGGGCCACCTGGGGCCAGTCGAGCTGGGCACCGGTCAGGGCGTTGAGGTTGTCGGCCAGGAAGTGCGCGTACTTGTAGTAGCCCAGCAGGCCGAGGTTGGCGACGATGGCACCGCCCAGCAGCCACTGCCGGGGCACGTCGGAGCGCGCGGCGCGGGGGCGGGCGAGTTCCTGTCCGACCAGGAAATTGACCACCAGGCTGCCCAGCAGCAGCGGCAGGTATTCGAGTTTCCAGTAGCTGTAGAAGAACAGGCTGGCCAGCACCAGCCAGCCCTGCGCGGCCGAAATCCAGCGCAGCCGGCACAAGCCGAAATACACCACCAGTGCCGTGGGCAGGAAGGCGAACAGGTAGACGGCCGAGTTGAACAGCATGGCGGCCGGATTATGCGGCGAGGCGAGAGGCGCTTTGCGGGTTCCAAACGCAGACGGCCCCTCGCGGGGCCGTCTGGGCGGGGTGCCAACGGGGCTGGATCAGCGCACCAGCAGCACGGGCGCCTTGCAGTGCGCCAGCACCTGGGTTGCCACGGAGCCCATGACCAGGTTGCCCAGCGCGCTGTGGCCGTGCGAACCCATCATCACCAGATCGAACTTGCCGGCGGTGGCCTGCTTGGCGATCAGCTCACCCGGCGTGCCGACTTTGCTCACGACCTTGGCGTCGATGCCATGGCGGGCGAGGAACTTCACCACGGGCGCGGTCACTTTGGCGGCCTCTTCGGCGTAGTAGCCATTGGCCACGTCGGCGCCCACGGCGGCGCGGGCCCGCGGCGGCAGCGGGTTCTGCACGGTGAACAGCGTGAATTCGTTGGCCGGGCCGAACGTCTCCTCGTGCGTGGTCAGGTAGGCCAGCATCTTCTTGGTGTAGGCACTGCCGTCGATGGCAAGCAGGATCTTCATGGGCACATACTCCTTCGGGTGTGAAGCTGCTGAGTTTAAGCTTCTGGCGAAGCGCCGGACATACGGCCTTCCACGCACGCCCGCCCGCGGTTCAGAAGCTGATGGTTTGCTGCGGCAGGAAGCCGGCCTGCTCGCCCTTGTCGGCGTACCCCAGCGGGTTGGCCACGATGCGGCAGCGCCCGACCTGCCGGTCCTGTGGACAGTGCAGGTGGCCGTGCAGCCAGAGGTCGACCTGGGGCAGCAGATCGTCCAGCGCATTGCAAAAACCCGCGGTTCCCGGCGTCAGCCCGTAGCGCGGGTCGGCGCTGTGCAGCGTGGGCGCGAAGTGGGTGACGACCACGGTGCGCCCGGCGTGCGGGCGGGCCAGCTCGGCGCGCAGCCAGTCCTGGGATTCCAGGGCCAGTTCGCGCATCGCCGCCGCGTCGAACAGCCGGCCCCGGCGCTGGCCGCCCATCTTGTTCAGATAGAAATTGGCCGCGCGAAAGGCCTTCTCCCGCCGCCGCAGGCGCTCGGTCAGGGTGGCGCCGGCCGGCACCAGGGCGTCGTAGTCGCTCCACAGGGTGGCGCCGATCCAGCGGTCGCCGGCGATCTCGATGCTGCGACGCTCCAGCCAGGTGATGCCCAGCCGCTCGCAGGTTTCGCGCAGGCGCTGGTGGGCATCGTCCACATCCAGGGCGTCGTATTCGTGGTTGCCGGGCACGAACAGCACCGGCACGGGCCAGCCTGCGTACTGCGGCAGGGGCGAGAAGCGGCGCAGGCCCCAGTCGGGCTCGGCCATCACGCTGCCGTCGCTGCGCTGCTGGTAGGAGCCCACATCGCCCGCGAGCACGAGCAGTTCGGCCTCGGGGGCCGGCTGGGGCTGGAACGTGGGGTCGGTTTCGAGGTGAAGGTCGCTGAGCAACTGAAAACGCATGCCCCCGATTGTGGGACAGGCGCCAGCGTCAGCGGATGACCAGCACCGGTACGTGGGATCGGCCCAGCACCGCGGCCGTGACCGAGCCCAGCATCATGTTTTCCAGGGAAGTCTGTCCCCGGCATCCCATGATGATCAGGTTGCTCTGCAGTTCGCTGGCGACCTTGACCAGCAGATCGGCGGGTGCGCCGCGCCGCGCCAGCCGGCGCGCCTCCAGGCCTTGCGAACTCAGAAAATCGCAAGCCTCATCGAGCACCGAGTCGGCGGCGGCGGTTTCTGCGTTTTCAGGCACCACGTGCAGCAGCACGTAGTCGTATTGGGGGCGGAACAGCAGCTCGTTCGACACGATGTAGGTGAGCATGCGCCGCGTGTACCGGCTGCCATCGACAGCCAACAGCAATTTCATGGGCAAGGCCATGGCAATCTCCCTGCAGACATCACGGAACGGAACGCCGTATGTTATCGGCTTGGAAGCCCTGCACGGAAGCCCGTTCGACGAGTTCGCGCAACCAGCGGTGCGCGCCCTGCTGGGTGGCCTGGCGGTGCCACAGCGCGTCCACATGCACGGCGGGCACCGCCAGCGGCAGCTCACGCAAAGCCAGTTCGTGTTCCATGCCGGTGGCGCCCACGAAGTGGCGTGGCAGCACGGTGAGCAGGTCGGTGGTGGCCACCACGCGCCCGGCGGTGAAGAACTGGTTGACCGTGAGCACCACCCGCCGCTGGCGCGACTGCGCGGCCAGGGCTTCGTCGACGAAACCGAAAGGCCGCCCCGAAAAGCTGACCAACAGGTGTCGGGCCTGGCAATAGGTGTCGAGATCCAGCGGCGCGGTGGCCAGCGGGTGGCCCCGGCGCATGACCACCACGTATTCGCCGTCGTACAGGCGCTGGTGCAGGAAGCGCGGCGAATCCTCCTGCAGATGGATGGCGCTGAGTTCGGTGATGACGCCCGGGAAGTGGCCGATGGCCAGGTCGGCCGAGCCCGACTCCAGCAGGTCGCGCGGGTCGCGTGTGGTCAGGGGAAGCACACGCAGGTTCACGTTCGGGGCCTCGTCCTGCAGCAGGCGGATCAGCCCCGGCACGATCTTGGCGGCGGTGGCGTCGGCCATGGCGATCACGAAGGCATTGCGCGCATGGGCCGGGTCGAAGCCGCCGGGCGCCAGCGATTCCTGCAGGCGCTGCAGCGCGTCGCGCACCGTGGGCCAGACGGCCAGGGCCAGCGGCGTGGGTTCGACGCCGTAGCCGCTGCGGCGCACCAGCTCGTCGCCCAGCGATTCGCGCAGCCGGCGCAGGGCATTGCTCACGGCGGGTTGCGTCATGGCGAGGTTGTGGGCGGCCCGCGTGAGGTTGCGTTCGGCCATGACCTCGTCAAACACCCGCAGCAGATTCAGGTCGAGGGTGCGAAAGTTGCGATCAATCATTTCCATGGTGAATGTAATTCATCACAAAAATAAACTGGCGTGACATCGGGGTTAACCCTAGTATTCGTTCCGTCCACAAGACATTCCGACTTTTTGTTTCGGGGGTAACGCCATGAGCACTGCAATTTCCTCTTCTTCCGCCCTGGGCCACCGGTCCGAGGGTGTCTACCGCGCCCGCCGCTCCTTCGACAGTGCCCGGGGTTTGGCCGCCATGTTGCTGGCCGCCGCCGTGGCCGCGATGGTCGTGCTGGCCGATCACCTCATCAGCACCTGGGCCGACGGGCACCTGTTCCTGGCCTGGGTGAGCCTCTGGGTCGTGGTTTTCGCCGGCCTCGCCCTGTTCGGCAGCACCGCCCGCTCGCTGGCCCTGCGCACGCTGAAGGCGCTGGACGGCTGGTCGCGTTCCCTGGCCGAAGCCCGCGCCGAAGCCCGCCTCTGGGAACTGGCCAAGCAGGACCCGCGTCTGCGCTCCGAACTGATCCAGGCCCGCATCCGCGAGTCGGCCGAGGTCGATGCCGCGGCCGTCGCACCGGTCGCCAAGAGCGCTGAAGTCTTCAGCGAAGCGCTGGCGCCGATGGGACTGGACTCGGGTGTGGTCTCGCCGGTCAGCGCGCGCCTGATGGCCCAGACCGCCATGCGCCGCCACGCCGGCTACCTGCCGTACCTGTGAGCACACGTTGATCCGGGCCCACCGCTGGGGCCCGCTCCATAAAAAAAGCCCCGATTCATCGGGGCTTTTTTGTGGGCGCACGCCGGGGCCACAGCCCCGGTGCCTGCGTCAGGCCGTGGCGGCCAGGCGCTGTTCCAGATCGGTCTTGGTGTCGACCAGGGCCTTCGGCAGGTGGTAGGCCAGCTGTTCGAAGTGGGCGTCGTGCAGCTTGAACTCGTCGGCCCAGGCGGCCTTGTCGATGCTGGTGACTTGCTGGAACTGCTCGGCGCTGAAGTCCAGGCCGGTCCAGTTGATCTCGGCGTAGGCCGGAGCAGTGCCGAACATCGTGGCCTGGCCCTGGGCCTTGCCTTCGATGCGGTCGATCATCCACTTGAGCACGCGCATGTTGTCGCCGTAGCCGGGCCAGACAAACTTGCCGTCGGCGTTCTTGCGGAACCAGTTCACGCAGAACATCTTGGGCTGCTTCGCGCCGGTCTTGGCCACGGTCTCACCGACGTTGAGCCAGTGCTGGAAGTAGTCGCTCATGTTGTAGCCGCAGAAGGGCAGCATGGCGAACGGGTCGCGGCGCACCACGCCTTGCGCACCGAAGGCGGCGGCGGTGGTTTCGGAGCCCATGGTGGCGGCCATGTAGACGCCTTCGGTCCAGCTGCGGGCCTCGGTCACCAGCGGCACGGTGGTCGAACGGCGGCCGCCGAACAGGAAGGCGTCGATCGCCACGCCGGCCGGGTCGTCCCACTGCGGGTCCAGCGCCGGGTTGTTGGTGGCGGCGACGGTGAAGCGCGAGTTCGGGTGCGCGGCCTTGGTGCCTTTTTCCTTGGCGATGGCCGGCGTCCAGTCATTGCCTTGCCAGTCGATCAGGTGATCGGGCAGGGTGCCGGTGTCCTTTTCCATGCCTTCCCACCACACGTCGCCGTCGTCGGTCAGGGCGACGTTGGTGAAGATCACGTTCTTGTCCAGCGAGCGCATGCAGTTCGGGTTGGTGTGCATGTTGGTGCCCGGTGCGACACCGAAGTAGCCGGCTTCGGGGTTGATCGCCAGCATCTTGCCGTCGGACTGGGGCTTGACCCAGGCGATGTCGTCACCGATGGTGGTGACCTTCCAGCCGGGGAACGCGCTTTCGGGCGGCACCAGCATGGAGAAGTTGGTCTTGCCGCAGGCGCTGGGGAAGGCGGCGGCGACGTGGTACTTCTTGCCCTCGGGGTTGGTCACGCCCAGGATCAGCATGTGCTCGGCCAGCCAGCCCTGGTCGCGGCCCATGTTGGACGCGATGCGCAGCGCGAAGCACTTCTTGCCCAGCAGCGCGTTGCCGCCGTAGCCCGAACCGTAGGACCAGATCTCGCGCGTTTCGGGGAAATGCACGATGTACTTGACCTGGGGGTTGCAGGGCCAGGTGGTGGTGTCCTTCTGGCCTTCGGCCAGGGGGGCGCCCACGGTGTGCATGCAGGGCACGAATTCGCCGCTGTCACCCAGCACGTCGTACACGGCCTTGCCCATGCGGGTCATCAGCTTCTGGTTGACGGCCACATAGGCGCTGTCGGTCAGTTCGATGCCGATGTGGGCAATGTGCGAACCCAGCGGGCCCATGCTGAAGGGCACCACGTACATGGTGCGGCCCTTCATGCAGCCGTCGAACAGCGGGTTGAGGGTGGCGCGCATGTCGGCCGGGGCCATCCAGTTGTTGGTGGGGCCGGCGTCTTCCTTCTTTTCGGAGCAGATGTAGGTGCGGTCTTCCACGCGGGCCACGTCGGACGGATCGGTCCAGGCCAGGAAGGAGCCGGGGCGCTTGGCCGGGTTCAGCTTCTTGAAGGTGCCGGCGTCGACCAGTTCCTGGCAGAGGCGGTCGTATTCTTCCTGGCTGCCGTCGCACCAGTACACGCTGTCGGGCTTGCACAGGGCCACCATGTCGGCCACCCAGGCAATCAGCTTGGCGTTTTTGACATAGGCGGGGGTGTTCAGGTTCAGGCCCTGCATCACGGGAGAGTTCATCGGTCAAGACTCCAGAAGTTGAAAACCAGCGGGCTCCAGCGACACCAACAGCCGCTGGCCACGCGAGGGTGGGCGGCTGGGTCCCTGGAGCGGGATCGGGGCGGTCGGCGCGCGGGGCTGCGGGGCGGTGACGCTTGCAGCGTGGCGGCAGAAGCGGGGCGTTTGACCCGGGTTCTGGTCCGTGTGTCGGCCTGATGCCGGAATTTTAGGGAAGGGCCGGGCTGGTTACTGGGTGGTTACATGCAAAACATGCATAACCTGATGCCGCCGACAAAGGGGGTGGTGCCGCCGCCCATCGGCGCTGGATGGATGCCTGACCCGAAGACACCCAAAAAAAAGCCGGCCCCTGGAGCCGGCTGGCGGGCTGGAGGGCTTTCAGGCCATGAAGACGGCAATGAAGGCCAGCAGGAACATCAGCACGGCACCGGCCACGGGCAGAACGATGGGCATCAGCGGCGTGATGGCTTCGATCACGTCCTCGGGCGGCTGGCTGTGAGAGTCGGTTTGCGGGTGGGCCATGGTCGGTCTCCGGACTGTTTGACGAAAATCAACAGGCATTCTAGGTCAGCTTGGCCGGCTCCGCCAGAATCGCGCGGCTCACAGCAGGGCGTAGGTGGTGCTGGCGCGGCACACGCTTTTGCCGTCTCCGGCGGCCACGATGTCGATTTCACCGAACACCAGGCTTTTGCCTGCACGCACGACGCGGGCGGTCACCAGCGCGTCCTGGCCGGACAGGGGCTTGAGAAAGCTGGTGTTCAGCTGCACGGTGGTCATGGGCTGGCGTGTTCCCAGGCGGGTGACGATGGCCAGCACCATGGCGGTGTCGGCCGCGGCCATCAGGGCCTGTCCGCAGACCATGCCGCCGACCCGGGCCAGTCGGTCCGAGAACGGCAGGCGGAGCGTGACCTCTCCGTCCCCATGGCTCACCACGGCCAGCCCCAGGTCCTGGACCCAGGGCGCGAACCACGCCGCCAGGCATTCCGCCAGGGCGGCCATGTCCGGCGGACTGGACGGTGTGGTCGCCGGGTGGGTCATGGGATCACTGACCCCCGTCTTTGCGGAAGCGGGCCAGCCAGTGGTCCATCAGCTTGCCGGCCGCCTCGCGACCACCGAGTCCGAAAGAGAGCGCCACGGCCACCGCCACGGCACCCAGGGTCAGGCCGAAGGCGAGGTTGACGATGTCGTCGGCGATGCCCATGGCGCGCAGGCCCATGGCGATGACCAGCGCCAGGATGGCAAAGCGTGCGATGCGGGCCAGGCCCTTGGTGTGGGCGCCGCTGGCCTGGTCGATCGCCTGGTAGGCGACGTTGGCCAGCCAGAAGCCGATCACCAGAATGGCCGAGCCGAGCAGGATGTCGCCACCGAAGCGGATGAAGGTTTCGACGATGCCGCCGACCTGGTCAAAGCCAAGCTGGTTGGCCGCTTCCACGGTGGCAAAGAGCATGGCGAAGAACAAAGCCACGCGGCCCACGAAGGCGGAGGCGCTGACCTGGGTGAAGGCGTGGGACAGGCCGATGCGTTCGGGCAGCGTGTCGAAGCCGAGCGTGGCCAGCAGGCTGGCCAGCAGGCGGCTGGCGAAAGTGGCCACCAGCCAGGTCACCACCAGGATCAGCGCGGCGGCGATCAGGTGCGGCACGGCCGCCATGAGCATGCCCAGCATGTCGGTGGCGGGCTTGGAGATGGCTTCGATCTTCAGCGCGTCCAGCGCGGCGATCAGCGAGGGCACGAAGACCGCGACGAACACCAGCAGGCCGGCCACGCTGGACAGGCGCACGGTTTCGCCGATGCCGGCGCGGTGCCCGATCTTGTCGATGCCGGCGGTGCGGCTGAGGTTGGTGGTCAGGTTGCGCAGCACGGTGGCCAGGATCCAGCCGACACCGCCGATCACCAGGGCCGCGACCGCGTTGGGCAGCATGTCCAGCGCCTTGGTCACCATCTGGGTCAGCGGGTCCAGCAGGCCCTGCAGGCCCAGGGCACCCAGAATGGCCGGGACGAACAGCAGGATCACCAGCCAGAACAGCGCACCGGCGAGGTTTTCGCCGATGGGGGCCATGTCGGCGTGGGCCGATAGCTTTTCATCCAGGGTTGTTCGGTCCAGCAGCTTCTGCGAAACCATGCGGACCACGCTGGCCAGCAGCCACGCCACCAGCGCCAGCGCCAAGCCACCCAGCAGGCGCGGTGCGTAGGCAAAGAGCTCGGTGGTGAAGGCCGAGAAGGGCCCCGATACCGTGGCCAGATCGAGCGAATTGAACACGGCCACCAGCGCAAACAGCAGCACGACCCAGAACAGGCCCAGGCCCACGGCGCCTTCGATGTCGACCTGGGTTCCTGTGAGCTGACCGAAGCGCCGGTTGACACCCACCGCGCCCAGGCTGCGCCGGGCACCGGCGCGCACGACCACCGCGATGAACCAGCCCAGGACAAAGATGCCCAGGGCCCCGAGCAATTGGGGGATGTGCCCGCCCATCGTGCTTTGCAGCGACTCCCACAACGTGTTCATGTTCATTCTTTACTCCTGTTCACAGTTGGCAACAGGGGCATGATGCAAACGCAGCGGGGTTGCGTCAACCTGTGACGGCGTCAAGACAGCAAATGACTACAGATTCCCGGCAAATTGCCTGAAATGGTGGTTCAATGCGTGCGGTAGCACACAGATCAGGGTTTCGTGAGGCGGCTGGCGCCTCCCGTCAGAGGGCTTGCGCCTCGAAACCGGCGCTGTGCAAGGCCTCGATGACCTGCTGCACGTGGGCATGGCCGCGCGTTTGCAGCACCAGTTCGATGGACACGTTCTGCGCAGCGAGCAACGTGAAGGCGCGCTGGTGGTGCACCTCGTCGATGTTGGCGCCGGCGGCGGCCACGGTGGCCGTGATGCGGGCCAGGTTGCCGGGTACATCGCGGGCGCTGACCTGAACACGGGCCAGCCGCCCGGCCCGCACCATGCCCCGTTCGATGATGGAGGCGAGCAGCATCGGGTCGATGTTGCCGCCGCTGAGCACCAGCCCCACGCGCTGACCGGCAAAGCGGCCAGGGTGGCGCAGCAGCGCCGCGAGGCCGGCGGCGCCAGCACCTTCGACCAGGGTCTTTTCGATCTCCAGCAGCATCACGATGGCCTGCTCGATGTCGCCTTCGTCCACCAGCAGGAGGTCGTCGACCCGCTCGCGCACCACGGCTTCGGTCAGCCGGCCGGGCTGACCCACGGCGATGCCCTCGGCGATGGTGCTTTGCCCCTGGGGCAGGTGCGTGCCCTTGACCGCGTTATACATGGACGGGAATCGCTCGGTCTGCACGCCCACGATCTGCAGTGCCGGGCGCAATGCCCGCGCTGCCGTGGCCATGCCGGCGATCAGGCCGCCGCCGCCCACCGCGACCACCAGCACGTCGAGATCGGGCACCGCGCGCAGCATCTCCAGCGCCACGGTGCCCTGGCCGGCGGCGATGGCCTCGTCGTCGTACGGGTGCACGAACACCAGTCCCTGCGCTTCGGCCAGGGTGTGGGCGTGGGCGCGGGCTTCTTCCAGCGTGTCGCCGTGCAGCACCACCTCGGCCCCGAAGCCCCGGGTGCGTTCCACCTTCACGCCGGGCGTGAAGCGCGGCATCACGATCACCGCGCGGATGCCGGCGCGCTGGGCGTGGTAAGCCACGCCTTGCGCATGGTTGCCCGCGCTCATGGCGACCACGCCGCGCTGGCGTTCGGAGGCATCCAGCTGGGCCAGTTTGTTGCAGGCACCGCGTTCCTTGAACGACGCCGTGTATTGCAGGTTCTCGAATTTCAGGAACACTTGACAGCCCACGATCTGTGACAAGGTGCGCGACTCCACGCACGGCGTTTCCAGCACCTGGCCAGCCAGCAAGGCGGCCGCCTTTTCGATGTCACTCAGTTGCAGCATGTCGGCATTGTCGGCTTTTCCAGGGCGCTGGCGGGCAACCGGAAAAGCCCCACGGCCACCTCGGCATCGGCCCGTTCGGCTCTTCCCTGTTTCATGAAGCTGCGTTATGGTGCCGTCAACCCCTGTGAGGTGTCTGGCGTGGCATCTCTACCGGTTGATTGCTGGAGGTGTCCGCATGAACAAACGCTTGCCGCCGCCCGGAATGGCCGTGCCCCGTGTGGGCGCGGGAGCGCGCGTCGCCGAGCCGCGCGAGCCCCGACTGGCGGGTTCGCTGGACGCCCGGGTGTTCGTGCCACCGGGCCTGCGCCAGGCGCCGGTGCTCGACCTCATGTGCTCGCACTTCGTGCTCACGTTGGCGGCGCGCCAGGGGCCGCGCTTCAACGTGCGGCGCGACCTCAATACCCTGCTGGCGCTGGCGGGCCGGCACCTGGTCTGGCCGCAGACGGTGTTGGTGCGGTTGCGCGAATTCCTCGTGCGCCGTTGCAAGGACAACGAACTCTGGCAGGGACAGGAACGGCTGTCCACCGGCGGCTTCATGGAACGCTATGGCGTGTGGCGCGGCCCTTACGAAGAGGGCACGCTGTTCTTCTATCTGGATGAGTACGCCAAGGAGACGCCACGCGACCTGCTGTCCGTGCTGGCCGCCACCGGTGACTGGCTGTCGCAGGCGCTGAAGAAGCAGTCCACGCTGGTGGAAAAAAACATCGACGCACTGGCCAACCTGTTGCAACTCAACCGCGCCGAGCGCGCGCTGCTGCTGTACGGCACGCTGGCACGCTACCAGCGCGACCTGCGTTCGATCCTGGTCGAATTCAAGGTCAACAACGCGCCCGAGGCCTACGCCGCGCTGGCCGAGGTGGCCGGCGTGAAGGCCAGCGAAGTGGGCGAGGCGCTGCGCGCCGGCTCGCGGCTGGAGCGCATCGGCATGGTGGAGAACCTGATCTCCGAGCACAACATCACCGACCTGGCCGACCTCATGAAGGTCAGCGAGAAGCTGCCGCCGGTGCTGATGCGCGAATACCGCAGCGAAAGCGAGCTGATGGCGGTGTTCACGCGGCCGGCGGCGCGTTCGGCGCTGGCGGCGGGCGACTTCGACTACGTGGCCGACGATGTGCGGCTGCTGGTGGGCCTGCTGCGCGAAGCCGTGGCGCGCAAGGAGCCGGGCGTGAACGTGCTGCTGTACGGCCCGCCGGGCACCGGCAAGACCGAGCTGGCGCGCGTGGTGGCCGCCGCCGCCGGGCTGGAGCTGTTCGAGGTCGAGTACGCCGACCGCGATGGCAACGCCCTGAGCGGGCGCGACCGCTACCGCTCGCTGCAGATCGCGCAGGTGTTCCTCAAAGGCACGGCGCATTCGGCGCTGCTGTTCGACGAGGTGGAGGACGTGTTCCCGCCCATCAGCAGCGAGGCGGCGCAGTTCATGGCGCGCGCCGAGCAGGTGCCGGCCTCGCACAGTCACAGCGTCAGCGGCAAGGCCTGGGTCAACCAGATCCTCGAATCGAACGCGGTGCCCACGATCTGGGTGACCAACCGCATCGAGCAGATCGACCCGGCCTTCCGGCGCCGCTTCGCCTACCACCTTGAACTCAAAAGCCCGCCGCCGGGGGCGCGCGAGCAGCTCGTGCGCAAGACGCTCGAAGGCGTGCCCGTGTCCGACGCGCTGGTGGCGCGGCTGACCGCGCGCAAGGGCCTGACGCCGGCGCAGATCCGCACCGCGGTGCGTTTCGCGCAACTGGCCTGTGCGCCGGTGCGCGCGCCAGGCCGGCGCAAGGCGCCGGCAGCGGTGCCGCTGCTGGACGATCTGATCGAGCGCCAGTTGCGCAATGCCGACCAGGCGCTGGGCCGCCAACCCGATGCCACCGCGCGGCCCACGCCCACACGCTACAGCCTGGACATGCTGCACGTCGAGTCGCGCTACGACGTGCCGCGCATCATTGCCGCGCTCAAGGCGCGCGGCCACGGCACCCTGTGTTTTCACGGCCCACCCGGCACCGGCAAGACGGCACTGGCCGAACACATCGCCCAGCAACTGGAACGCCCGCTCATGATCCGCCGCGCCAGCGATCTGGTGAGCAAGTTCGTGGGCGAAACCGAACAGCAGATGGCCGCCATGTTCCGCGAGGCCGAAGCCGAGAAGGCGGTGCTGCTGCTCGACGAGGCCGACAGCTTCCTGCAGGACCGCCGGCATGCGCAGCGCACCTACGAAGTGACCGAGGTCAACGAGATGTTGCAGGGCATGGAGCGCTTTCGCGGCATCTTCGTGTGCACGACCAACCTGATGGACAGCATCGACCAGGCCGCCCTGCGGCGCTTCACCTTCAAGATCCAGTTCAAGCCGCTGCGGGTCGAACAGCGCGAGCGCATGTTCGTGGTCGAGGCACTGGGTGGCGACGAGGCCGGACTCACGACCGCCTGGCGCGCGCGGCTGGCCCGGCTGGACCAGCTTTGCCCTGGCGATTTCGCGGCCGTCAAACGCCAGGTGGAAATCCTGGCCGAAGCCCTGCCGCCCGAGGAGTTTCTGGCCCAGCTGGAGGCCGAACACCGCATCAAACCGGAAGTGCGCGAAGCCCGGAGCATGGGTTTCGTGCACTGAGGAACCCGTCGGCGCCCGGGCAGCCCTGCTGCCTGACCGACAAGCCGATCCCGTCGCGTGCTGCGTACCGGTTTTCCCGGTGCGGCGGCCGAACGGGGATGGCCTGATTTCCCCCCTTCGCCCACCACGGTGGCGGCAAGCCACCTGTCTCTGGCTTTGTGCCCGTGCGTCCTGCTCAGCGGGAGGTATGCGTTTTTCAATATGGATTAGATGAATAAGTCATTGTTCATGGCATAGGTTTGTCTGAATACTTGTCCCGTTTGTTGGCCGGCTTTGTGTCAACAGATTCCTGATGCGAACGGCGAGCCGATGGAGCTTTCCGCGCATCCCACAACAACACGGAGACAAGCGCATGTTGACGATCAATTTGTTCAACGGTCTGGTGTACGGGTCATTGCTGATCGTGATGTGCTCGGGGCTGGCGTTGATCTACGGGCTGCGGCGGGTGGTGAACTTTGCGCACGGCTCGCTGTACATGCTGGGGGCCT
>NZ_JACBGE010000034.1 GCF_021401345.1 Hydrogenophaga sp. NFH-34 | reverse complement strand
CTCTCGTTGGCGCGGTAGGTGCTTTCGGTCCAGGAGCCGGAGTCGGCGTAGTCGTAGAACATGCGCGGCACGCGTTTCCGGGCCAGGCGGCGCAGGTCTTCGATGTTCGTCATCACGGGCACGGGGGGCTCTCCCGCTGGTGGCCGGGCACCGGGTGGCACGCGCTCATTGCGCGGAAATCTTCTGTTCGCGGATGACCTTGCCCCATTCGGCCGATTCGCGCCCCAGGTCGGTGGCCAGGGCCGCGGCCGGCATGTAGGCCGGCACGGCACCCTGCTGGGCCGCGACCTGCGCGATGTCGGGGGCGGCCATGACTTTGCGCAGCGATTCGCTCAGCCGCTCGACGATGGGCGCGGGCGTGCCGGTCGGGGCCAGCACGTACAGCCGTGGCACGGCGGAGAAGCCCGGCACCGCGTCGGACAGCGCGGGAATGTCTTCGCCGCCGGACAGCCTGACCGGGTTCATCACCGCCAGGGCCCGCAGCCGGCCGGCCCGTGCCTGGGCGATGGCCGAGGCCGCGCTGACCACGCCGATGGGCACCTGGCCGCTCATCACGTCGGGCACGATCTGCGAGGCGCCGCGGTACGGGATGTGCAGCACGAAGGAGCCCGTGCGGCCCTTGAGCATTTCGAAACCGAGGTGGTGCACGGTGCCCACGCCGGAGGTGGCGTACGAATAGCGGCCCGGGTTCTTTTTCAGGGTGGCGACAAATTCGGCCGGCGTCCGGGCCGGAAAGTCGTTGTGGGTGACGATGATCAGCGGCAGCGTGAACAGGCTGGCCACCGGGGTGAAGGCCTTGAGCGGATCGAAGCTCATGCGCGACTGCAGGTGCTGCGCGATGAACAACGAGCTGTCGCCGAGCATCAGCGTGTAGCCATCCGGCGCGGCGCGCGCGACGGTGTCGCCCGCGATCAGGCCGGCAGCCCCGGTGCGGTTTTCCACGATCACCTGCTGGCCCAGCAGCTCCGACAGGCGCGGCGCGACCAGGCGTGCCATGGCGTCGACGCCGCCGCCGGCCGAGTAGCCGACGACCAGCCGCACGGGGCGGCTGGGCCAGTCCTGTGACCAGGCCAGGGGCGTGGTGGCGCTGCCCACGGTGGCCAGCAAGGCGGTGATCAGGGCGTGGCGGCGGTCCGCCGAGAAGGGGGGCTGGGGGTGGTGCATGCTTGTCTCCGGTGTTTGTTGTCGTGATCGTGGCAGGGGCGGCGGCAGGTCAGGCTTTGCCTGCCCCTCGTGACCCTGGTCGTCGTGCCAGTTCGGCGAGCCGCCCGGGGTCGGGTCGGAAACCCAGCCCGGGTTGCTCACTCAGGTGGAGCGTGCCTGCCACGGGTTTGGGCAGGTTGTCGAACACCAGTTCGCAGCACTGCACGGCCACCGAGTGGTATTCCACGAGCGAGCCGTTGGCCAGCCCCGCGTGCAGGTGCATGTTGTGGTGGGGCCAGGCGCCGCCGTTGGCAAAACGGGTGTTGAAGGCGGCGGCCATGCCGGCGATGCGGGTGCATTGGGTGAACCCGCCGCTGATGCAGGCGTTGGGCTGCACCACGTCGACCGCCTGGGCCACCAGCATGTCGCGGAACCGGGTGGCCAGGCCCTCGTTCTGCCCGGCGGCCAGGGGGATATCGGTTTTGCCGCGCAGCTTCACCAGGTTGGGGATGTCGTTGTGCGACACCGGTTCTTCGAAGAAGCTGATGCCATAGGGCTCGACCTGGCGGGCCAGGCTCAGCGCGTGGAAATAGTCCAGGCTGCAGTTGGCGTCGATGTAGAGCTGCACGTCGGGCCCGACCGCCTCGCGCACGGCGCGGATGCGCTGCACGTCCTCCGCGATCACCGCGTCGAGCGGCCGGGGCTCGTCGCGCCGCTGCAGCGCGTGGTGGCCGACGGTCATTTTCAGGCGCGTGAAGCCGCGGCCCACCCAGTCGAGCGCGGCCGCCGCGAGCTCGTCGCGGTCGAAAAAGGCAAAGCCGAAAGTCGCGTACACCGGGACTTCGGCGCGCGCGCCGCCGAGCAGGCGCCAGCAGGGCTGGCCCAACGCCTGGCCCTTGAGGTCCCACAGCGCCAGATCGATGGCGGCGATGGCGTGGCTCGCATAGCCCGACTGCCCGCGGGGCGTGAGCAGCCAGTAGAGGCGCTCCCAGATCTGCTCGTGGCGCAACGGGTCCAGCCCCACCAGGTGGTGGGCGGCGATGTCGTTGACGATGCTGCCGATGACCTCCTCTTCGGTGATGGCGGTCATGCCGGTGCCGACCAGACCGGTGTCGGTTTCGACCGAGACGAGGCAGACGGACAGGCTGGTGGTCTTGGTCCGGCCGGTGGCATTCACTTCCACAGGCAGGTGCAACGGCGTGGCCCAGACGCGGGCAATCTTCATGGGGTCTCCTGCGCCGCGTGGGGGCGGCGGGTGGTTGGGAAGGGGGACGGCGCAGTGTAGGAAGCCCCTGGCGGACGGGGCAATGACCTCTGCCAAAGGCCGCTTTCGCCAAACGCGAAAGCCGGCCGGTCAGCGCGTGAGGGCCTGCAGCAGCGTGGCGGCGGCGGGCGACAGCGGCACGCCGGCGCGGGTGGCCAGGCTGTGCTGGCGCTGGGCCCAGGCATCGGCCAGCGGGATGGCCGTCACGGGCAGGTGCGCCAGTTGTGGGGCAATCGCTTCCAGCGGCAGCACGCCGACGCCCAGACCGGCCGCGACCATGCGGCAGACGGCGTCAAACCCCCGCATGCGCATGCGCACGTTCAGCGGACGACCGACTTCGGCGGCCGAGGCCATCAGCCGGTTGGACAGTGCGGTGCCGCCGCTGAGCGTGATGAACGGCTCGTCCAGCGCGTCGGCCAGGCGCAGGCGGCGACGCTGCGCGAGCGGGTGCGTGGCCGGAGCCAGCAGCACCAGGGTGTCGTGGAAGAACGGGGTGAACGCCAGGCCCGCCGGGGGCACCGGCAGGTCGACCACACCGAAATCGGCGCGCCCTTCGAGCAGCGCCAGCGGGATCTCGGGGCTGCCGCGTTCCTCGATGTCGATGCGGATCAGCGGGTGTTCGGTCATGAAGCGCTGCAGGCGCTGGGGCAGCACTTCCAGCAGCGCCGAGGTGTTGGCCAGCACACGCACCTGGCCTTGCAGCCCCTGGCTGTAGCCCTGGAGGTGCTGGGCCAGCCGGTCGGCGTCGGTCAACAGGGCGCGTGCGCGCTGCACCAGCATCTGCCCGGCGGGGGTGAGCTGCACCCCCCGCGAGGAGCGTTCGAAGATGCGGAACCCGAGCGACTCTTCGAGTGCGGTGATGCGCGAACTGGCGGCGGCCACCGCGAGCTGCAGGCGCTCGCTGGCGGCACTGATCGAGCCGTGGTCGGCCGCTGCGACCACCACGCGCAAGGTGCCGAGATCGATGGACTCCTGCATGCGGAGGGCGCCGCCTGCCGGTGCAGGTGTCAGCCCAGCCGGGTCCGGTGGCGGGCGATCTGCGCCGTCACCTGGGCCGGTGCGGTGCCGCCCAGCGTGTTGCGGGCGTTGAGGCTGCCGCGCAGGCTGAGTACGTCGAACACGTCTTTGCCGATGTCCGGGTGGAAGCCCTGCAGCACGGTCAGGGGCAGCTCGGACAGGTCGCAGTTGTGCGACGTGGCCGCCTTGACGGCGTGGGCCACGGTCTCGTGCGCGTCGCGGAAGGGCAGGCCCTTCTTGACCAGGTAGTCGGCCAGATCGGTGGCGGTGGCGTAACCCTTGTTGGCCGCCGCTTCCATGGCGGCCGCATTGACCGTGATGCCGCCTTCTTTGGCGCCGGTGGCGGGGTTGAGCTGGCCGCCCACCATCTCGGCAAAGATGCGCAGCGTGTCCTTGAGCGTGTCGACGGTATCGAACAGCGGCTCCTTGTCTTCCTGGTTGTCCTTGTTGTAGGCCAGGGGCTGGCCCTTCATCAGGGTGATCAGGCCCATCAGGTGGCCGACCACGCGGCCGGTCTTGCCGCGCGCCAGTTCGGGCACGTCGGGGTTCTTCTTCTGCGGCATGATGGAACTGCCGGTGGTGAAGCGGTCGGCGATCTTCACGAAGCCGAAGTTCTGGCTCATCCACAGGATCAGCTCTTCAGAGAAGCGGCTGACGTGCACCATGCACAGGCTGGCGGCGGCGGTGAACTCGATCGCGAAGTCGCGGTCGCTCACACCGTCCAGGCTGTTCTGGCACACCACGGGGGACCCGTTCTCGTCCACCATGCCCAGGGTCTTCGCCACGCGCTCGCGGTCCAGCGGGTAGGTGGTGCCGGCCAGCGCGGCACTGCCCAGCGGCAGGCGGTTGGTGCGGCGGCGCACGTCGGCCATGCGCTCGGCGTCGCGGCTGAACATTTCCACATAGGCCAGCAGGTGGTGCGCGAAGCTCACCGGCTGCGCCACCTGCAGGTGGGTGAAGCCGGGCAGGATGACCTCGACGTTCTGTTCGGCCACATCGACCAGCGCGATCTGCAGTTCCTTGAGCAGGTCGCTGATGAGGTCGATTTCGTCGCGCAGCCACAGGCGCACGTCGGTGGCGACCTGGTCGTTGCGGCTGCGGCCGGTGTGCAGGCGCTTGCCGGCGTCGCCCACCAGTTGGGTCAGGCGCGCCTCGATGTTCAGATGCACGTCTTCGAGGTCGAGCTTCCATTCGAAGCTGCCGGCCTCGATCTCGCTGCGGATCTGCGCCATGCCGCGTTGAATGTCGGCCAGGTCACCGGCGCCGATGATGCCCTGCGCCGCCAGCATCTCGGCGTGGGCGAGACTGCCGGTGATGTCGGCCAGCCACAGGCGTTTGTCGAAGAACACGCTGGCGGTGTAGCGCTTGACCAGCTCGCTCATGGGCTCCGAGAATAGGGCGGACCAGGCTTCGGCTTTTTTGTCGAGTTGGTTGGAGGTCATGGCAAGGCCCGGCGCGGTGCACCGGTCGGGTAGGCTGTGTCAGGAAAAGGGAGTCGGGGTCGCGGGTGCGGCGCCAGGCCCACGCTCAGAAGGACCCATGAAGGATTCCCGGATTTTATCGACCTTCCAGGAACTGCCGCCGACGGCCACGCGCCGTGCGCGGGCGGGTACCGCCAGCCGGGAGGCGGCCGCTTCCCGCGCGCTGGTGTTCAACACCTGCCAGGTGGGGGTGGTGCTGCGCACGGTGCTGTTTGTGCAGGCGGTGGTGTTGGTGGCTTCGCTGTTCGAACTGCGCGGTGCGGCCGCGTGGTTCAGCGGGGTGGTGGTGCTCACGGGCGCGGTACAGCCGTCCACCGTGATCTGGCTGCTGGTGGTGTGTGCGCTCAAGCGCCCGCTGGACCGCTTGCCGCGCCGCCTGCAGTGGGCGGTCGCGATCACGCTGGGTGCGCTGGCCGGCCTGTACGGCTGCGCCATGCTCTACTGGACGGGCATGCTCAGTCCGGCGCCATGGCTGGGCAGCGCCGCGGCCGGGGCGCTGGTATCGGCCGTGCTGGTGGCGTCGCTGATGTGGCGTGAGCGGGCACGCATGCCGGCCGGTGCCACGGCGCGGCTGGCCGAGCTGCAGGCCCGCATCCGCCCACACTTTCTGTTCAATTCGCTCAACAGCGCCATCGCGCTGGTGCGGGAAGAGCCGGCCAAGGCCGAGCGCCTGCTCGAAGACCTCAGCGAGCTGTTCCGCCATGCGCTGGTGGATGCGGGCGAAAACCGCCGCCTGGACGAAGAGCTGGAACTGGCGCGGCATTACCTGGCAATCGAACAGGTGCGGTTCGGTGACCGCCTGCAGGTGGAGTGGCAGATCGACGAGACCGCCAGCGGCGCCCGGTTGCCGCCGCTGATCCTGCAGCCGCTGGTGGAGAACGCGGTCAAGCACGGGGTCGAACCCAGTCCCACGGGCGCCGTGGTGCGCATCCGCACCGAACGCCGCGCCGGTGTCGTGGTGATCAAGGTGACCAACACCGTGCCCGCCGGCAGCGGCGCACGCGGCAACGGCCTGGCGCTGGACAATGTGCGGCAGCGTCTGCAATTGCTGCACGATCTGGAGGGACGCTTCCAGAGCGGCATGGTGGACGGTGTGTTTCAGGTTCGCCTCGAAATCCCGGTATAAACGGGAACCAACGGCATTCGCGACGGAGCACCCATGACACTGAAGGTACTGATCGTGGACGACGAACCGCTGGCGCGGTCCCGCCTGCGCACCCTGCTGGGTGATTGCACCGATCCGCGTGCGGAGGTCGTCGCGGAAGCGGGCAACGCCGTGCAGGCGATGGAGCAGTTGCAGCGGCAGCCGGCCGACCTGGTGCTGCTCGACGTGCACATGCCGGGCATGGACGGCATCGCGCTGGGTGCCCATCTGCGGCGCGTGTCGCCGGCGCCTGCGGTCGTGTTCGTGACCGCCCATGCCGAACACGCGGTGGAAGCCTTCGATCTGGAGGCGGCCGATTACCTGACCAAGCCGGTGCGGCTGGAGCGCCTGCAGCAGGCGTTGCAGAAGGTGCTGCGCGCGCGCTCGGTCGTGGAAGTGCCGGCAGCGGCGGTGTCGGCGCAGGATTGCCTGGTGATCCAGGAGCGTGGCCGCAGCGAGCGGGTGCCCCTGGACGATGTGCTCTACCTCAAGGCCGAGCTCAAATACATCACGGTGCGCACTGCGGACAAAGAGCACATCTACGACGGCGCACTGAGCGACCTGGAGCAGCGCTACGGCCACCTCTTCGTGCGCGTGCACCGCAATGCGCTGGTTGCGCGCCGGTGCGTGCGTGCGGTCGAGAAGGTCAACGACCCGACCGAGGGCGAAGGCTGGGCGGTGCGTCTCGATGGTGTGGACGAGCGCCTGTCGATCTCCCGCCGTCAACTGGCGGCGGTGCGCGAAGCCCTGCTGGGCTGAGTCGTTCAGCCTTCGGCCGCCTCGATCAGAAAGCGCACGCGGCGCTGGCCCTGCCATTCGTCCGCGTCGAGCCGGTAGGCGATCTTCACGCGCTCCGGCAGCGGTTCGGTGTGGCCGAACCAGATGCCGTCCACCGCGTCGCCCTGGTGCTTGAGCTTGACCGACAGGTGCTTTTCGCCCACCAGCCGCTGGCTGAGCACCTGCACCTCTTCGCAGAACACGGGCGGCGCAAAACCCTGGCCCCACACCTCCTGGTGCAGGGTGTCCACCAGGTCGGGGCGGCGGTACTGTTTGTCCAGCGCACCATCGGCTTCGAGCCGGCGCTGCAGCGTGGCCGCGTCCAGCCATTCGTGCGCGACCTGGGCAAAGGCTTGCTCGAAGGTGTCGATGTGCTCTTCGCTGATGGTGCAGCCGGCGGCCATGGCGTGGCCGCCGAACTTCAGCAGCACGCCCGGGTGGCGTTTGGCCATGAGGTCCAGCGCGTCGCGCAGGTGGAAGCCGGGAATGGAGCGGCCTGAACCCTTGAGTTCGTGCTCCTTGCCTTCGGCGCCGCTGGCGGCGAACACGAAGGTGGGCCGGTGCAGTTTGTCCTTCAGGCGCGAGGCCACGATGCCGACCACCCCTTCGTGGAAGTCGGGGTCGAACACGGTGATGGCCGGCGGCGGCTCCTCCGATTCGTCGAACAGTTCTTCCACGATCATCAGCGCCTGTTCGCGCATCTCGCCCTCGATGGCCTTGCGGTCGCGGTTGATGCCGTCGAGCGTGCGCGCCAGTTCGTCGGCGCGGCCGGGATCGTCGGTGATCAGGCACTCGATGCCCAGTGTCATGTCGGCCAGGCGGCCTGCGGCGTTCAGGCGCGGGCCCAGCGCGAAGCCGAAGTCGAAGCTGCTGGCCTTGGCCGGCTGGCGGGCGGCCACGGCGAACAGCGCGGCCATGCCGGGGGGCATGGCGCCCGCGCGGATGCGGCGCAGGCCTTGCGCGACCAGGCGGCGGTTGTTGGCGTCGAGCTTCACCACGTCGGCTACGGTGCCGAGCGCGACCAGGGGCAGCAGGGTGTCGATCTTGGGCTGCAGAACACGCGCCCCCACGCTTCCTGCTTCGCGTGGTTCGCTGCCCCCCGAAGGGGCGGCCTCGCCTTGGGACGGCCCGGCGGCGGGGCGGGCATCGAACACCCCGCGCTCGCGCAGTTCCGCGCGCAGCGCCAGCAGCACGTAGAACATCACGCCCACGCCGGCGATGGACTTGCTCTCGAAGCCGCAGCCGGGCTGGTTGGGGTTGACGATGGTGCAGCCCGTGGGCAGGGTGATGGCGCCGTCAACCACGGCGGGCAGGTGGTGGTCGGTGATCAGCACCTGCAGGCCGAGTGCCTGCGCCGCCTGCACCCCGGCCACGCTGGCGATGCCGTTGTCCACGGTCACCAGCCAGTCGGCGCCGCGCTGCTTCACGCGCTCGGCGATGGCGGGCGTGAGGCCGTAGCCGTCGGTCACGCGGTCGGGTACGAGGTAGTCCACGCGGTCCCAGCCCAGCGGCGCACCCAGCAGGCGCAGGCCACGCACGGCGACCGCGCACGCGGTGGCACCGTCGCAGTCGTAGTCGGCCACGATGCACACGCGCTGGCCCGCCTGCAGGGCGTCGGCCAGTTGCCGGGCGGCGGTCTGCGCATGGAGCAGGGTGCCGGGCGGCAGCAGCAGGGCGAGCGCGTCGTCCAGTTGGGCCTTGTCGGTGATGCCGCGCGCGGCGAACAGGCGCGCCAGCAGCGGGTGCAGGCCGCCCTGTTCAAGCGCCCAGGCGGCGCGGGGGGGTACATCGCGGGTGATGATCTTCATGCGGTGTCGTTCAGAGCGTGTCCAGCAGGGCCAGTGAAGGCCGGGAGGCGAACAGGCGGGTCAGGCGCTGCCAGGCCGAGGCGCGCGAGGCCACCAGGGTGATGGCGCGCTGCTCGCCCGCCAGGGTGAGGCGGACCGGTGTGCCGCGGCGGGCCTCGGCCAGCAGGCGGGCCACGCTGTCGCCGTCGACCGCCTGCCAGGCGTCGACGTAGGCGCGGGCATCCAGCGCCAGGGCACTGGCCTGCAGGCGGTTTTCGACCTGCACCTGCGGTGCCGGTGGGGGCAAGGCCTCCAGCAAGCCGGCGCCCGTGACCCAGAGGGCGTTGATCAGCGGCAGGCGGCGTTGCTGGCGGTCGTCGTTCACGCGGTGGGCGTAGAACAGCATCTGCATCTCGTTTTGCAGGCGGCGCCAGCGCAGGGCCTCGGGATGGCCGCTGAAATGCAACACCGCCGGCGTGATGGGCCGGCCCGCCAGGCGGTCCAGCGACCAGGTGGTCAGCCCGCGCAGGGGTTCCCCCGTCGCCAGCCAGGCGTGGGGCATGACGTAGCGCAGCGCGATGCCGTCTTCTTCGAAGTAGGGCTGGGCCGCTTCGAACAGCGCGCGCGACTCGGCTTCCTGCAGGTCCAGCTGTTCCGGGGCCCCCAGCCGGACCTGGTCGCTGCCGACCTGCAGGTGGCAGGGGCGGATCCAGCCGCAGGGCTGGCCGGTGGTGCGGGTTTCCAGGGCGGCCCAGGGGATCTGGCCTTCGCTGGCCGGCAGGCCCAGCAGGGCGGCCAGCGCCAGTTCGTAGGGCATGGACGGGCATTCGGGGCCGGCATCCACCTGCTCGGCCACCGACATCAGGGGCAGCAGCGCGCTCAGGTGGGGCAGTTCGCGCGGCACCTGCGCCGGCCACAGGGACTGGTCGTGCTGGTCGCGGGCGGCGGCATGGGGAATGAGCAGGTGGGGGATCACGGAACCGGAGAGGTGGGCGGACGGTCAGAGCAGCATTGTCGGGGATGCCACAATCGCCCGGCTGGAACCTGCTCATGCAAACCCCTTACGAACTTCTTCTGGGCTGGCGCTATACCCGCGCCGGCCGCGCGTCCCGCCGGGACGGCTTCATTTCCTTCATCTCGCTCATTTCCATGCTCGGCATCGCGCTGGGGGTGGCGGCGCTCATCATCGTGCTGTCGGTGATGAACGGCTTCCAGAAAGAGGTGCGCGACCGCATGCTGGGGGTGCTCTCGCACATCGAGATCTTCGAACCCGGCGGCCAGGCCGTGCCGCAGCTGAATGAGGTGCTGGCCCGCGTGCGCAGCCACCCCGCGGTGGTGGGCGCGGCCCCGTTCGTGGGCGCCCAGGCGCTGATCGCCCGTGGCGAGGACATGAAGGGCGCGATGGTGCGCGGCATCGACCCGGCGCAGGAGCCCCAGGTCACCGAGCTGGCGGCCGACCTGTCGCAGACCGTGCTGCCGCGGCTGGTGCCGGGCGCATTCGGCGTCATCCTGGGTGGCGAGCTGGCGCGCAGTCTGGGGGTGGGCGTGGGCGACAGCGTGACGCTGATCGCTCCCAGCGGCCAGGTCACGCCGGCCGGCGTGGTTCCGCGCATCCGCCAGATGACGGTGGTGGGCACCTTCGATTCCGGCCACTACGAATACGACTCGGCGCTGGCCCTGCTGCACGAGCAGGACGCGGCCCGCATCTTCCGCGTGGAAGGGCCGACCGGGGTGCGCGTGAAGATCCGCAACCTGCACGAGGCGCGCGAGGTCGCGCTGGAGCTGGCTGCCAAGCTCGACCCGGGCCTGCTGGTGCGCGACTGGACGCGCCAGAACCGCACCTGGTTCGCAGCCGTGCAGCTCGAAAAACGCATGATGTTCATCATCCTCACGCTGATCGTGGCTGTGGCGGCGTTCAACCTCGTGTCCACGCTGGTGATGACCGTGACCGACAAGCGCGCCGACATCGCCATCCTGCGCACCCTGGGTGCCAGCCCGCGCAGCATCATGGGCATTTTCATGGTGCAGGGCGCGGCTGTGGGCGTGATCGGCACCGGTCTGGGCCTGCTGCTGGGCCTGGGCATCGCGTTCAACATCGACACCATCGTGCCGGCGCTCGAACACCTGCTGGGGGCCAGCTTCCTGCCCAAGGACATCTATGTCATCAGCCGCATGCCCAGCGACCCGCAGCAGGGCGACATCGTGCCCATCGCGCTGATCTCGCTGGCACTGGCCTTCGTGGCTACGCTGTACCCGAGCTGGCGCGCCAGCCGCGTGAACCCGGCCGAGGCGCTGCGGTATGAATGAGGCCCCCACGCTCCGCCGCTGGCGCGGGTCGCTGCCCCCCGGGGGGGCTGCACCTGCCTTGGGGTGGCTCGGTGCTGCTGGATCGTCTGCCTCCTCGCTCCGCCGTTTTGCCGGGCACGGGCGTTGTGTGCCCGTCATGCCCGCGAAGGCGGGCATCCAGGCGCCGGCATGCCGGCCGTCAGGTTCTGTCGCGGCTGTCGCCGGCCGCGGTCGCAGGGCGGGCGGTACCCCGCTCCGCTGAAGGAAAGCTCTGTTTCATGAATGACCTCGTTCTGCAGGCCACGGGCCTGACCAAGCGCTTTACCGAAGGCCGGCTCGATGTGACCGTGCTCGGTGGCGTGGACCTGGCCGTGCGCCGCGGTGAAACCGTGGCCATCGTTGGCGCCTCCGGCTCCGGCAAGAGCACGCTGCTGCATGTGCTGGGCGGGCTGGACGCACCGACCACCGGCTCTGTGCAGCTCCAGGGTCAGCGCCTGTCGGACTTGAACGCGGCGCAGCAGGGCGCGCTGCGCAACCAGCATCTGGGTTTCGTCTACCAGTTCCACCATCTGCTGCCGGAGTTCAGCGCGCGCGACAACGTTGCCATGCCGCTGTGGATCCGTCGCACCGACCGCGCCGAGGCGGCGCGTCAGGCCGAAGACATGCTGGCCCGTGTGGGCCTGGCCAGCCGGCTGGCGCACCGGCCGGCCGAGCTGTCGGGAGGCGAGCGCCAACGCGTGGCGATCGCGCGTGCGCTGGTCACCCGGCCGGCCTGCGTGCTGGCCGACGAGCCCACGGGCAACCTCGACCGCGGCACCGCCGACGGGGTGTTCGACCTGATGATGCAACTGGCCCGCGACCAGGGCACGGCCTTCGTGGTGGTGACCCACGACGAGAGCCTGGCCGCCCGCTGCGGCCGGGTGCTTCGCCTCAAGGCCGGTGTGCTGGCCTGACGGCCAGGAACGCCGGCAACCGGTCAGCGAACCGCCCGGGCAGGGCCGGGGGGGCTGGCGCTCCTCCACCTGGGAGGCCAGCGGGTCACTCGTCCCGGATGCCCGGCTTCACGAAGCGCAAGGGCTTGTCCAGGGCGCTGCTGTGGATCAGCAGCACATCGCCCAGCAGCTCGAAGCGCTGGGCCGCTGTCAGGGCCTTCATGTAGTGCATTTCCTGGGCGTTCACGGGCTCGGCGCAGGCCATGCGCGTCATGCCGGTCTGTTCGATCCGGAGATTGGCGCCGTCGATGCTGGCGCTGCCGAAAAAGCGGTTGCACGAGCCGTTGCCCGCGATCCGGCCCGGTTCGGGAAAGTTCAGCGTGGCCAGGGGACGGTGCAGCACGGGCTGATCGCCCAGCGCCTGCAACTGCCATTCGGAGCCCCACACCACCGATGCTGGCGGCGGGGTGGCGCAGGAGGCCGTCAGGGCGGCAGCGGCGAGCAGGGCGGGCAGCAGGTGGGTGCGGGTCTTCATGATCTTCCTCCGTGAACGGGCCTGGTGGGTCAACCCCACACGTTGGCGGGGCCGGGCAACCGGGCAGAATGCCTGACCGAGCTTAACCCGCTGGAGCGGCGGCCGCCGCACTTTGCCTTGCCGACCATGTGGATCGACACACACTGCCATCTGGATGCCCCCGAATTCGGCGACGGCCATGCGCTGGCGCGGCAGGCGCGGGAAGCCGCGCGCGCGCTGGGCGTGTCGCGCTGCGTGATCCCGGCGGTCGAGCGCCGCCACTTCGCCGCCGTGCGGCAACTGGCGCACGAGCTGGGCGATGCCTATGCCCTCGGCATCCATCCCCTTTACGTGCCGCAAGCTGATGAGCAGGACCTGGACGCCCTGGACGCTGAACTGACGGCGTACCGGGACGATCCCCGGCTGGTGGCCGTGGGCGAGATCGGCCTCGATTTTTTTGTGCCGGCGCTGACCGAGCCCGCGATGCGGGCGCGCCAGGAACGCTTCTACCGCGCGCAACTGAAACTGGCGCGCAAGCATGGGCTGCCGGTCATCCTGCACTGCCGGCGCAGCGTCGACGGGCTGCTCAAGCACCTTCGCGAGCTGCCCACGGGCGGCGGCATTGCCCATGCGTTCAACGGCAGCCCGGCGCAGGCGCAGGCCTTTCTGGCACTGGGTTTCCGGCTCGGTTTCGGCGGAGCGGCCACCTTCGAGCCGGCCCTGCGCCTGCGGGCGCTGGCTGCGGCCCTGCCGCTGGAGGCGCTGGTGCTCGAAACCGATGCGCCCGACATTCCGCCCCAGTGGCTCTATGCCACGGCCGCCGAACGTGCCGCTGGCCGGCCACAGGGGCTGAACACCCCGGCCGAGTTGCCGCGCATCGGGGCGGTGCTGGCCGGGTTGCGTGCCATGGCGCCCGAGGCGCTGGCGCAGGCCACCACCGCCAATGCGTTGGCCGCCCTGCCGCGCCTGGCGGCCTTGCCGGAGCGCGGCGCATGACGCGCCTGGTCGGTCTGGCGCCGGTCATTGGGCCGGACACCCGTCTGCTGGTGTTGGGCAGTTTTCCCGGCGTGGCTTCGCTGCGCGCGCAGCAGTACTACGGCCACCCGCAGAACCAGTTCTGGAAGATCCTGTCGGCGCTGTGGGCCACCGATCTGGTGGCCCTGACCTATGCACACCGGCTCGACGCGGTGCGCTCGCGCGGCCTGGGCATCTGGGACGTGTACGCCGCCTGCGAGCGCGAAGGCAGCCTGGATGCGGACATCCGCCATGCCGAGCTCAACGACTGGGGCCGGCTGCAGCGCGAATGCCCGCGCCTGCAGGCCATTGCGCACAACGGCGGCGAAAGCTTCCGCCACGCGCGGCACACCCGGGCGCTGGGCCTGCCGGTGTACCGCCTGCCGTCCACCAGCCCGGCCAACGCGAGCTGGAGCTTCGAGCGCAAGCGCCAGGCCTGGCAGGCGGTGTTCGAAGCGACAGGGCTGCTGGGCTGAGCGGCGCGCCCGCACGGAGCGGGCGCCAGGCAGGTCAGACCGTGCGGTGCGCCACCGGGGTTTCCGGTACCGGGTAACCGGCGGCGCCGAAGGTGGCCACGATGGCCTTGTGCGTGTCGAAGTACACCTGCCAGTAGTGGTCGGTGTGGGTGTAGGGGCGCACGCACAGCAGCGGGCCTTCGGGCGTGAACTGCAGGATTTCGATGTCGGGAGCCGGCGTATCGCGCACATGGGCGATCGCGGCGATCACCGGGCGCAGGCGCGCGATGGCGTCCTGTACGTCCACGCCGTTGGCCACCTTGGCCACGCAGTCGACGCGGCGGAAGGGTTCGGCGCTGTAGTTCTGGATGTTGTCCGAGAACACCTTGTTGTTGCCCACCACGGTCAGCACGTTGTCCATGGTCAGGATGGTGGTGGCGAACAGGCCCAGTTCCCTGACCGTGCCGGTCACACCGCCTGCGTTGATGAAGTCGCCCACCTTGTAGGGGCGCAGCACCTGCAGGAACAGCCCCGCCGCGAAATTGCCCAGCATGCCGCTCCAGGCGGCACCGATGGCCAGGCCCGCGCCGGCCAGCAACGCGGCGAACGACGTGGTCTTGATGCCGAAGATGTCCAGGATGGCCAGCACCAGCACCAGCGTCAGACCCACCGAGATGATGGATTTGAGGTACTGGATCAGGGTGGCGTCGATCTTGCGGCCTCTTTCGAGCGCACCGCCGATGAGGCGCACGGCCAGCCCGATCAGCCAGCGGCCGATCACCCAGGCCGCGATCGCGCCCAGGATCTTGAGGCCGAAGTCAGCCCCCTGCGTCGTCAGAAAATTCCAGATCACTTCCGTGTTCATAATGAGCCCTTGTGGCTGTTCAGCGATGCCGGGGAGTATCTGGCGCGCTCGCTGCCCGTGGCGCCGAGCCCCTCGGTCCCAGGGCGTTTGCGTGTGAAATTGCGCTGATCTGTGGTGTTTTGTTGCCTTTCTGGGTCTTTCATGTCGAAAACGGTATCGCCTTCTTCCCGTGTCCGGTCGCCTTCGCGCACCCTGGATGCGTTGCCACCGGTGACGGTGTCGGAAGACGGTGAGGTGCGCTTCCTGCACCTGGGCACCGAATGGATCCAGGGGTCGATGCTGATCGACGACCCGTTCGCTATCGAACTCGAGTACGTGCAGCGCATGATGGCCTGGCTGCTCTTCGTCGACCCGGCCAGCGTGCCCCGGCGCCGGGCCATGCAGCTCGGCCTGGGGTCGGCCGCGCTGACCAAGTTCCACCACAAGCTGCTGCGCACGGAAACCACGGCCATCGAGATCAATCCGCAGGTGCTCGCGGTGTGCCGCACCTGGTTCAAGCTGCCGCCCGACGGCGCCCGGTTGCGGGTGCTGCTGGCCGACGCCGGCCTGGAGATCCGCAACCCGGCCCATGCCGGCCGGATCGATGCGCTGCAGGTGGACCTGTACGACCACGAGGCCGCCGCGCCGGTGCTGGACAGCCCCGAGTTCTATGCCGATTGCCGCGCGTTGCTGACCGAAGACGGGGTGATGACGGTCAACCTCTTCGGGCGCGACGCCAGCTTCGCCCGTTCGCTGCAGGCCATTGCCCAGGCGTTTGGCGAGGCGGCCGTCTGGGCGTTCCGCCCGACGCGCGAAGGCAACACCATCGTGCTGGCGCAGCGCACGCCCGACCGGCCCTCCCGCATGGAACTGTTGGCGCGGGCCGAGGTCATCCAGTCACGCTGGCGCCTGCCGGCGGTGAAGTGGCTGCGCATCTTCAAGCCGGTCGAGGGGGCTGCATGACGACGAATCTATCTGCCGAGCCGGCGCAAACCGGCGCCGTGACCACCGGTCCGCTGGACTGGCGCACCCTGGTGGGCTGGATGCGAGAGGACGGGCTGATCACGGCCGAAGAGGCGGCGCGCACGGTGGCGCGCTGCGCGTCGGCCCAGAGCACGTTGCACCCGTTGCAGCGGCTGGCCGTGGTGGGTGTGTGCCGGCCTGATGGCACGGTGCTCGACATCGAGGCACTTACCGAATGGCTGGCGCCGCGCTGCGGGCTGGTCTATGTGCGCATCGACCCGCTCAAGGTCGACGTGGCCCGGGTGGCGGACGTGATGAGCGCCGCTTACGCCGAGCGCCACCACGTGCTGCCGGTGCAGGTGGGCCCGGCCGAGGTGACGGTGGCGACCAGCGAACCCTTTGTGCGTGACTGGGTGCCCGAGGTCGAGCGCCAGACGCGCAAGAGCGTGCGGCTGGCGCTGGCCAGCCCCGAAGACATCAAACGCTACACGGGCGAGTTTTTTGCGCTGGCCAGGTCGGTGCGTGCGGCCAGCAAGAGCGGTGGCCAGAACGCCATGGCCAGCTTCGAGCAACTGGTCGAGCTGGGCAAGAGCAACAAGCAGCTCGACGCCAACGACCAGGGCGTGGTGCAGGTGGTCGACTGGCTCTGGCAGTACGCCTTCGACCAGCGCGCGAGCGACATCCATCTGGAGCCGCGCCGCGAGCAGGGCGTGATCCGCTTCCGCATCGACGGTGTGCTGCACCCCGTCTACCAGGTGCCGATGAGCGTGCTCAACGCCATGACCGCGCGCATCAAGTTGCTGGGCCGCATGGACGTGGTTGAGCGCCGTCGGCCGCAGGACGGCCGCATCAAAACGCTGCGCCCGGGCCGCAATGGCGCGCGCGGTGACGAGGTGGAAATGCGCCTGTCGACGTTGCCGACCGCTTTTGGCGAAAAGCTGGTGATGCGCATTTTCGACCCGGACTCCACCACCAAGGACCTGGCCGCGCTGGGCTTCCCGCCCAGCGACGCGCAGCGCTGGGAACAGCTCATGCGCCAGCCGCACGGCATCGTGCTGGTGACCGGCCCCACGGGCTCGGGCAAGACCACCACGCTGTACGCCACGCTCAAGCGCCTGGCCACGGAAGAGGTGAACGTCTCGACCGTGGAGGACCCGATCGAGATGATCGAGCCGTCCTTCAACCAGACCCAGGTGCAGCCGCACCTGGAGCTCGATTTCGCGCAAGGCCTGCGCGCGCTGATGCGTCAGGATCCGGACATCATCATGGTCGGCGAAATCCGCGACCTGGCCACCGCCGAAATGGCCGTGCAGGCCGCGCTGACCGGCCACCTGGTGTTCACCACGCTGCACACCAACGACGCGCCCAGCGCCATCATGCGATTGATGGAACTGGGCGTGCCCCCCTACCTGATCAACGCCACGGTGCTGGGGGTGCTGGCGCAGCGCCTGGTGCGCACCCTGTGCCCGGCCTGCCGCGAACGCGAGGACGAGGCCAGCCAGGCCGCGTCGCGGGCGGCGCTGGAAGAGCTGGTCAAGCCCTGGCAGGTCAGCGGCGGCTACAAGCCCTTCCGCCCCGTGGGCTGCGTCGATTGCCGCATGACGGGCTTCCGCGGCCGCATGGGTCTGTACGAACTGCTGGTCGTGACCGAGGCGTTCAAGGACAAGGTCAGCCGCGAACCCAAGCTGGAAGCACTGCGCCGGCAGGCGGTGGCCGACGGCATGCGACCGCTGCGCCTGGGCGGTGCCGCACGTGTCGCCGAAGGGCGCACCACGCTGGACGAAGTGCTGGCGAGTACCCCGCCGGTTTTGGGTTGAGCGCCATGAACGATCCCCAGCGCACCCCCGACACCCCGTCTGCCCGGACCGACTCCGCCTGGCGCGGCACGGCCGACTGCCGCAACTGCGGCATTCGCGACATCGTGCTGTTCGCCGACCTGCATGACGACGACTTCAACCTCATTCACGCGCCCATCGACGACCTCGAGTTCGCACCCGGGCAGACGGTGGTGCGCATCGGCGAAACCGCCACGTCGCTCTATTCCGTGCGCTCGGGAATGATCAAGCTGGTGCGCAACACCATCGACGGGCGCCAGCGCATCGTGCGGGTGCTGCGCGCGGGCGACGTGATCGGGCTCGAAGCGCTGATGTCGTCGGCCTACGAGGCCGAAGCGGTGGCGCTGACCGCAGCGCGCATGTGCCGGCTGCCGCTGCAGGTGGTGCAGCGCCTCGATCGCGAGACACCGCGCCTGCACCAGCGCCTGCTGGAACGCTGGCACCGCAGCCTGAAGGAGGCCGACGACTGGCTGGCCGAGCTGAACTTCGGCACCGCGCGCCAGCGCGTGGCGGGGTTGTTGCTCAAGATGCGATCGGTGGAAGACCCCTCCACCGCGCATCTGTTTTCGCGCGAGGACATGGGGGCCATGCTCGACCTCAAGCTCGAAACCGTCAGCCGCACGCTGAACGCCTTTGTGCGCGAGGGCCTGATCGAGCCGATGGACCGAGTTGGGCGCAGTTACCGCATCGTGGACACGCAGCGCCTGGCCTCGCCCAAAGACTGAGGGCGAAGGTGCCCCTCGCGGAAAACGACAGCGGAAACGTTGAGGGCTGCCGATAATCGGCTGGATGTCCGCCTCTTCCGCGCCTTCGGGCTCTGCTGCCCACCCACATCTCGCCGCCGGTCTGCTGCTCGCTTCGGCCGGTTCCATCGCCTTTTCCGGCAAGGCCATCATCGTCAAGCTGGCCTACCGCTACGGGGTCGATGCGGTCACCCTCATCATGTACCGCATGCTGTTTGCGCTGCCGCTGTTCCTCGGGCTGGCCTGGTGGGCCACGCGGCACCAGACGCCCAAGCTGGCGCCTTTGACGCAGCGCGACTGGCTGGGCATTCTCGGTCTGGGTGTGACCGGTTATTACCTCGCGAGCTTTCTCGATTTCTGGGGCCTGCAGTACATCAGCGCCAGCCTGGAGCGGCTGATTCTCTATCTCAACCCCACGCTGGTCTTGCTGCTGGGCTGGGTGCTCTACCGGCGCCGCATCGGACTCATGCAGGGCGTGGCGATGGCGGTCAGTTACGGGGGCGTGCTGCTGGTCTTCGGGCACGAGGCGCTGGCGGGCATGGGGCGCGACGCGGCCCTGGGGGCCCTGCTGGTGTTCGGCAGCGCCATCAGCTATGCCATCTATCTGGTCTACAGCGGCGAAATGGTCAAGCGCCTGGGCTCCATGCGGCTGGTGAGCCTGGCCACGGTGGTGGCCTGCGTGCTGTGCCTGCTGCAGTTCGTGCTGCTGCGGCCCCTGTCGGCGGCGGAGGTGGCGCCGGAGGTCATCTGGCTGTCGCTGCTGAACGCCACCGCCTGCACTTTCGCACCCGTGGTCATGGTGATGATGGCCATCGAGCGCATCGGTCCGGGGCTCACGGCCCAGACCGGCATGATCGGCCCCATGTCGACCATCGCCATGGGGGTGCTGCTGCTGGACGAACCCTTCACGGGGTGGATCGTGGCCGGCACCGTGCTGGTGGTGGCCGGGGTGTTTCTGGTGACCCGTTTCGGCCGGCCGGCCGCGGGCCGCTGACTGTCAAGAACGGCAAGGAGGCCGCATCATGGATCTGGGCATCAAAGGCAAATGGGCGCTGGTGGGCGGTGCCAGCAAAGGGCTTGGCTGGGGTTGTGCGAGCGCTCTGGCCGCCGAAGGCGTGAACGTGGTGATGGTGGCTCGCGGTGCCGAAACGCTGGAGGCTGCGGCCAGCGGTCTGCGCCGTGCGGCGCCGGGCGTGCAGGTGGTCGCCGTGGCCGCAGACATCACCACACCCGAAGGCCGGGCTGCGGTGTTTGCCGCACCCGGCGGTCCGGGAACCGACTTCGACATCGTGGTCACCAACGCCGGCGGTCCACCGCCGGGCGACTTTCGCGACTGGGACCGTGATGCCTGGATCCGCGCGGTGGACGCCAACATGCTCACCCCGATCGAGCTGATCAAGGCGACCGTGGACGGCATGGCCGCGCGCGGGTTCGGACGCATCGTCAACATCACCAGCAGCGCGGTCAAGGCGCCCATCGACATCCTGGGCCTGTCCAACGGCGCGCGCAGCGGGCTGACCGGTTTTGTGGCTGGCGCGGCGCGCAGCGCCATCGCCGCCCGGGGCGTGACCCTCAACAACCTGCTGCCGGGCAAGTTCGACACCGACCGCCTGCGCGGCACCATTGCGGGCGCGGCCAGCAAGAGCGGCCAACCCGTGGACACCGTGCGGGCCCAGCAGGAAGCGCAGATACCGGCCAAGCGCTTTGGCACGCCGCAGGAGTTCGGCGCCATCTGTGCCTTCCTGTGCAGCGTGCATGCGGCCTACATCAACGGCCAGAACATCCTGCCCGACGGCGGGCTGTACCCGGGCACGTTCTGAGCTCCGCACTCGGGGGCATTGACGGCGTGCTCCTGAGAGATGGCCGGGTAATGCGACCAAAAGCCACAAACTGCGTTAGATTCGAGCTCTTTTTTTTGTAGTGGCGAAAGCCATTTTTTCTGCGCACGATGCTGGCTATCCTGGTTTCTCTCCTGCTGCTCATGGTGCTCGCCTACCGGGGCGTGACCGTGCTGCTGCTCGCGCCGCTGATGGCGGCGGTCGCTGTGCTGCTGTCGGGCGACAGCGCCTTCCTGCTGCCGCTGTACACCAGCACCTTCATGTCGGCCCTGGGCAATTACGTCATTCAGTACCTGCCGATCTTCCTGCTGGGCGCGCTGTTCGGTCGTCTCATGGCCGATTCGGGGGCGGCTTACACGCTGGCCATGGCGATCGTGCGCAGCGTGGGCGAACGCCACGCCATCCTGACCGTGGTGCTGGCCTGCGCGCTGCTCACCTATGGCGGGGTGTCGCTGTTCGTGGTGGCGTTTGCCATCTACCCGATCGCGCGCAGCCTGTTCGAGTCGGCCAACATTCCCAAGCGGCTGATTCCGGCCACCATCGCGCTGGGCTCGTTCACCTTCACGATGACGGCGCTGCCCGGTTCGCCCGCGATCCAGAACGCGATCCCCATCCCGTACTTCGGCACCAACGTGTTCGCTGCACCGGGCTTGGGCCTCATCGCTTCGGTGTGCATCTTTGCCGCCGGCATGCTGTGGCTGCAGCGGCGCGCGGCGGCCGCGCGCCGGGCTGGTGAAGGGTATGGCCAGCACAAGGACGAAAACGATGTGCAGGGCAGCGCCCTGGCCCAGGCCCGCCACACCGAGATTCCGCTGTGGGTGGCTTTGCTGCCGCTGCTGCTGGTCATCGGTGTGAACGCCGTGTTCACCTACGGGGTGTTTCCGCGCCTGGATCTGGCGTTCATGACCGAGCGCTTCCCGGCGCTGAGCCCGTCCAAGCAGATGGGCCTGTGGGCGCTCATCATCGCGTTGATGGTGGCCTGTGCCGCATTGATCGTGCTGCGCCTGCGCCACTGGACGAACCTGAAGGACACGGTGAACCAGGGCGTGTTCGGCTTCATGCTGCCCCTGTTCAACACCGCTTCGGAAGTGGGTTACGGTGCCGTGATCGCCAGCATGGCCGGCTTTGTCGTCATCCGCGACGCGGTGCTCAACGTGTCGCCCCACAACCCGCTGATCTCCGAGGCCATCGCCATGAACGTGCTGGCGGGCATCACCGGCTCGTCATCGGGGGGCCTGAGCATTGCGCTGCAGACACTGGGCGCCGACTATCTGCAGATGGCGCAACAGGTGGGCATTGGCCCGGAGTTGCTGCACCGCGTGGCCGTGATGGCTGCCGGTGGCATGGACACCTTGCCTCACTGCGGCGCCATCATCACGCTGCTGTCGATCTGCAAGCTCAACCACCGCCAGTCGTACGCCGACATCGCGGTCGTGACCATCCTGTTTCCTTTGCCGGCGCTGGCGCTGGTGATCACCCTGGGCAGCCTGTTCGGCAGTTTCTGAGGATCAGCGCCGCGAACTCACCAGAATGCCGCCCACGATGAGGATGAACCCGACCGCATGGTAGGGGCGGGGCATGTCGCCCAGCATCAGGGCCGACATCAGGGCGGCGAACAGTGGGGTCAGATTGTTGAAGAAGCTGGCCACGGTAGGGCCCACGCGCGCGATGCCCAGGCCCCAGCAGCGGTACGCGAGCAGCGAAGGACCGGTGGCCACATACACCAGGGCGAGTACCAGAGGCCAGCCCCACTGGATGGCAGGCGGGGCGCCATCGCCCTGTGGCCACAGCCATTCGCCGGTGGTCATCAGGCCGGACCAGCACAGGCCAAAGGCGATCTGCGCCAGCAGGAAGGCCGCCCAGTCGCCTTGGATGTGGGCCGGGTAACCACCTGCCGGCGGGCGCACCAGCAGCCAGCTGTAGAAGGCCCAGGCCAGCGTGGCCAGCAGAATCCAGCCATCGCCCGGCACGAAGCGGATGGCATCCAGCTGCACCAGTTGGCCGCGTGTCAGCACCACCACCACCCCGCAGAACGACAGCAAGGCACCGGCCACGGCCCGCCGCGAGATCGGCACCTGGTAGCACAGGCGCCCGACCAGCATCATCCAGACGGGAATGCTGGCGGCGACCAGCGTCACGTTGAGGGGGGTCGACGTTTTCAGCGCCAGGTATTGCAAGGTGTTGTAGAGGCCGACGCCCAGCAGACCCAGCAGGGCGAAGCGGCGCCGGTGTGCCCACAGGCCGCTGCCTGGCCGGAGCACCCAGCCCGCCAGCGGCAGCAGCAGCAGTCCCGCCAGCACCCAGCGTACGAAATTGAACGTGATGGGGGGGATGGTCTGGTACATCATCCGCCCGACCACCGCGTTGCCGGCCCACATCAGGGGCGGCACCAGCAACAGGGCGATGGTGGCGGGTGTCAGTCGGGCACTCGAAGTCATGCCCAACTGTAACCACCTGCACAAGCCCTCCGGGCTTCTGGGGATGCCGCTGCCAGCCGACGCGGCCGGCAGCGGATTCATGGCAGCATCGGGGGCGATGTCCGGGTGTTCCGGGCTGCCGTGAATCAAGGAGACTGTCATGACCCAGACCAGCCGTGCCGTGCGCATTCACGCCCATGGGGGCCCCGAGCAACTCGTCGTCGACACCGTGGAGGTTGGCGAGCCGGGGCCCGGCGAGGTGCGCATCCGCCACGAGGCCGTCGGCCTCAACTTCATCGACGTCTACCAGCGCACGGGGCTTTACCAGAACCCGTTGCCGCTGACGCTGGGCATGGAGGGCGCCGGGGTGATCGAAGCGGTCGGCCCCGGGGTGATGCACCTCAAGGCGGGTGACCGGGCGGCCTATGCCGCTGGCATGCCGGGCAGCTACAGCGATCTGCGGGTGATGCCGGCCATGAATGTCTGCCAGTTGCCCGACGCCATCGACTTCGAGACCGGTGCGGCCATGATGCTCAAGGGGCTGACCGCGCAGTACCTGCTGCGCCGCTGCCGTCCGGTGGAGGGTCTGGAGCCGGGTGACTTTGTGCTGTTCCATGCGGCGGCCGGCGGGGTTGGCCTCATCGCCTGCCAGTGGGCCAAGGCCCTGGGGCTGCGCCTGATCGGCACCGCGGGCTCGGACGAGAAGTGCGCACTGGCCCAGGCGCACGGTGCCGAGTTCACCATCAACTACCGGACCGAGAACTTTGCCGAGCGCGTCAAGGACATCACCGCGGGCCAGGGCGTGAAAGTGGTGTACGACTCGGTGGGCAAGGACACCTGGGACGGTTCGCTCGACTGCCTGCGCCCGTTCGGGCTGATGGTCAGCTTCGGCAATGCCAGCGGTCCGGTGCCGCCGTTCGCGCCCGGCATCCTGGGGCCCAAGGGTTCAATCTATGTGACCCGGCAGACGCTGTTCACCCACATCAACAGCCGTGAACGCACCCAGGCCATGGCGAACGACCTGTTTCAGGTGGTGGGCAGTGGCCAGGTGCAGATCCGCATCGATCAGCGTTTTGCCCTGACCGACGCGCGCCTGGCGCACGAAAGCCTGGAGGCGCGCAAGACCACCGGCTGCACGGTGTTGCTGCCCTGACCTGCGGCCGTTCCGCAGGCACAAAAAAGGGCTGCCGTGGCAGCCCTTGGTTTTGTGCCGAGCGCGTCAGGCTCAGAAGCGCCAGCCCAGGCCGATGGCGAAACCGTCGACATCGCTGATCTTCAGGTAGTCCGCCGTGATCGACATCTGCGGGGTGATCGCGTAGCTCAGGCCGACGCCGTAGGAGAAGTCGTCGTCCTTGACGGTGGCCGAAGCGGTGTAGCCGAAGGCGGTCGCCGTGGCCTTGGCTTTCGCGCCGGCGTAACCCAGGCGAGCGAACAGCTCCAGCGATTCACCGACCTTGAACTTGGGCTTGGCGTACACGCCCCACAGTTCCTTGACCTTGAGGGAGACCGGGATGCCGTCCACGGTTTCCTTGCCCTTCTTGGCCGACAGACCCAGCATGCCTTCGACGGCGATGTGGGGGGTGATTTCGTAACCGCCGATCAGGCGCACCGCCGCCGGGTTGGTCTTGGTGTCGAAATCGAGGGATTGGTAGGCGATTTCGCCGTAGAGACCTTGCGCCTGAGCGGCCGACAGGCCCATGATCATCGTGGTGGCGACAATGCCGATTGCCTTTTTCATGTGATCCTCCTTGAAGATTGGCAGAGATTGCATTCGCAAACCCGGCGACTTCATGGGGACCATGGCGTGCGCCGAGACTGCCTCTTCATCCTAAGAGGGTTTTTCACCCGGGCCTGAAACGGGCTGTGAAGGCTGTGCACTATTTGTGCATCGCGCTGAAAAACCGCCCCCGCACTGTGGGGGCGGGCCAACACCTCAGGCCGTGGCGGGCGCGGGCGCTACCTGGGCCAGCGCCTGCTCCAGATGCGCCAGCGTGCTGTCCACGTCGTGCCACTTGTCGAGGCCGAACAGGCCGATGCGGAAGGTCTTGAACGCAGGCCCTTCGTCGCACTGCAGCGGCACACCGGCCGCGGTCTGCAGGCCGGCGGCGAGGAATTTCTGGCTGCTCTGCACGCCCGGGTCGGTGGTGTGGCTGACCACCACGCCAGGGGCCTGGAAGCCTGGCGCGGCCACGCTGGCGAAGCCGTGGCGCTCCAGCAGTTCACGCACGCGGCGGCCCAGTTCGATCTGTTCGTTGCGCACCCGCTCGAAGCCATAAGCCTCGGTTTCCTTCATGGTGTCGCGCAGGCGTTGCAGCGCGTCCGTGGGCAGGGTGGTGTGGTAGGCGTGGCCACCGCCTTCGTACGCTTCCATGATCTGCAGCCATTTCTTCAGGTCGGCCGCGAAGGTGGTGCTCTGGGTGGCATCGATGGCCTGGCGGGCGCGCTCGCTGAGCATGACCATGGCGCAGCAGGGCGAGCTGCTCCAGCCCTTTTGTGGGGCCGAGATCAGGATGTCCACACCGGTCGCCTTCATGTCGACCCACATCGCGCCCGAGGCGATGCAGTCCAGCACGAACAGGCCACCGACGGCGTGCACCGCGTCGGCCACGGCCTGGAGGTAGTCGTCGGGCAGGATCATGCCGGCGGCGGTCTCGACGTGCGGGGCGAACACCAGCGCGGGTTTTTCGCGGGCGATGGCCGCCGTCACTTCGTCGATGGGGCAGGGCACCCAGGCCGCCTGAGCGTCGCTGCCGGTGGGGCGGGCCTTGAGCACAGTGTGGCTGGCCGGAATGTGCCCCATGTCGAAGATCTGCGTCCAGCGGTAGCTGAACCAGCCATTGCGGATGACCATCACATGGCGGTCCTGGGCGAACTGGCGGGCCACGGCTTCCATGCCGAAGGTGCCGCTGCCGGGCACCAGCACCGTCGAATGGGCACCGTAGACGCGCTTGAGCAGGGTGGAGATGTCGTTCATCACGCCCTGGAAGCGGCGCGACATGTGGTTGAGCGCGCGATCGGTGTAGACGACCGAAAACTCGAGCAGACCGTCAGGGTCGATGTGGGGCAGCAGGCCGGGCATGAGTGTCTCCAGGGAAAGGCCACCGGCGCCGGTGGCGGGGCCGGCAGGTTAGCACAGGGGCGTCAGGGCCGCAGGCCTGTGGGGTCGGCGTCCCTGCGCAGGCGGTCAGGGGCCAGCGCGCCCACCGAGTCCAGGATCGGGTAGGCGATGGAGCAGATGCTGGAGTTGATGCGCTTGAGTTCGCTGAGCAGGTCGATGTGCAGCGAACTCGTCTCCATGCTTTGCAGGGTCTTGTCGCTCAGGCGCAGCAGGTGGGCCTGCGCGCATTCGCGCTCGCGGTCGCGAAAGCGCGCCTTTTCCTCCAGCAGCTTCTGTGCGTCGCGCACGTCGCCGTTGAGGAACACGCTCATGCCCAGGCGCAGGTTGTCCAGCAGGCGGCTGTGCAGTTCGGCGATTTCGGCCAGGCCAGCCTCGGAAAAATCGCGGCCTTTGCGGATCTTCTTGTCCTCGATGTCCAGCAGCGCGCGTTCCACCGTGTCACCAATCTGTTCCATGTTGATGGTGAAACTGATGATGTCGGTCCAGCGGCGGCTTTCGGCCTCGCTGAGCTGCTCGCGCGAGAGCTTGGTGAGGTAGTACTTGATCGCCGAATACAGGCCGTCGACCGTGTCGTCGAGCTTGCGCAGGTCTTGCGAGAGCTGCAGGTCGTTGTGGCGGATCACGGTCATCACGCCGCGCAGCATGGTTTCCACCACGTCGGCCTGGTGCAAGGCCTCGCGCGCGGCGCAGGAAATGGCCAGCGACGGGGTGGCCAGCGCCGACGGGTCGAGGTGGTTGGGCCGGTGCAGCTGCTGGCCTGCGTGGACCGGAAAGACTTTCTCCACCCAGCGCGCCACCGGGGCCGTGAAGCCGATGAAGACCAGGCCGACCAGCAGGTTGAAGCTCAAGTGGAACAGCACCGTCTGCGTCGCCGGGTCGCTGACCCAGGGCGTCGCGGCCCGCAGCCAGTAGGGAATGAGCGGGATGGCGATGGCCACGCCCATGGCCTTGAACAGCAGGTTGCCCAGCGGCACCTGGCGGGTGTGGCGCGAGGCGCCGGCCGTGGTGATGACCGCCAGCAGGCCACTGCCCAGATTGGCGCCGAGCACCAGACCCATGGCCACGTCGATGCCCACCACGTTGATGGCCAGGGTGGCGGTCAGCAGCACCACCGCCAGGCTGGAATAGGACAGCACGGCCAGCGTGGCGCCGACCAGGATTTCCAGCAGGCGGTCGCTGCTGAGCGACTGCAGCATCAGTTGCACCGCCGGGTTGCGGGTGAGCACATGCGTGGCTTCCGACACCAACTGCAGGGCCAGCAGCATCAGACCCAGGCCGATGAACACGCGGCCCACGTCGCCCACCGGCGTGCCCTGGCGCGCGATGAACAGCGTCACGCCGACGAAGATGAACAGCGGCGACAGCCAGGACAGATCGAAGGAGAACAGCACCGCCATCACGGCCGTGCCGATATCGGCGCCCAGCATCACGGCGAGGGCGGCCGACAGGGGAATGAGGGCCTGTCCGACGAACGCCGACACGATCAGGGCGGTGGCGGTGCTGGACTGCACCAGCGCCGTGACACCCAGCCCCGACAGCGCGGCCGAATAGCGGTTCCCGGTGCTGATGGCCAGGATCTGGCGCAGATTGCTGCCGAAGACCCGCAGCACGCCGGTGCGCACCAGATAGGTTCCCCAGACCAGCAGCGCGATCGCCGCCAGCAAGTTGAGCAGATGTTTCATATTCCAGAAGGAATATACAACCGCTCGAATATTGCTGCAGCTGCCCAAAAAGCCCGCAGCGCGGGCAAGGTCGGGCTTATTTGCTGCGGCGCACGCGCCGGATTTCGTCGAGGATCAGCGAGGCCGCCCCCACCGTGATGGCCATGTCGGCGACGTTGAAGGCCGGAAAGTGACCCCCTGGGAAGATGCCTCCGAGGAAGGCCCAGTGGAAGTCCAGCCAGTCGACCACGTAGCCGTGCACCACGCGGTCGATCAGGTTGTTGCCGATGGCACCGGCCAGGATGCACGAAAGCGCGAACGCGAACAGCTTCTGGCCCGGGTGCGAGCGCAGCATCCACAGCACGAAGATCGCCACGGCCACGCTCAGGCCGATGAACACCCAGCGCTGCCAACCCCCGGCGTTGGCCAGGAACGAGAAGGCCGCACCGGTGTTGTGGGCCCGCACCACGTTGAAGAAGCTGGTGACGGGGGTGCTGTCGCCGAGCCGGTAGTTGCCCAGGATGAGCACCTTGGTGAACTGGTCCAGCAGCACGATGGCCGCGCTCAGGCCCAGCCAGGGCCAGACGGAGGATCGGTTCTTGGCCATGTTCAGGCCACCGTGCGGACTTCGCCGCTCCCGTTGCCGGCAGCCTCGGCCAGGTTGCCGACACAGCGGCCGCACAGCGTGGGGTGGGCGGCGTGCTGGCCCACGTCGTCGGCGTAGTGCCAGCAGCGTTCGCATTTGGTGGCCGTGCTCGGGCTGACCACGACGTGCAGGACGTCACCGTCCTCCACCGCAACCGCCGAGGTGATGGTCACGAACTTCAGATCGGCGCCCAGCGAACGCAGCAGGGCCGCATCGTCGGCACCGGCGGTGATGGTCAGCGTGGCCTGCAGCGAAGCACCCACCTGGCCTTCGGCGCGCAGGTCCTCGATGGCCTTGTTGGCCACGTCGCGGATGGCGCGGATGCGCGACCACTTGGCCAGCAGCGCTTCGTTCGGCGAGGGCAGGGACAGGAAGGTCTCGAAGAAGATCGAGCCCTGGCTCTGCACACCGGCCAGCACCGGCCAGGCCTCTTCGGCCGTGAAGCTCATGAACGGCGCCATCCAGCGCAGCATGGCGTGGGTGATCTGGTGCAGCGCGGTCTGGGCGCTGCGGCGCGCCAGGCTCTTGGGCGCGGTGGTGTAAAGCCGGTCCTTGAGCACGTCGAGGTAGAACGCGCCCAGATCTTCCGAGCAGTACACCTGCAGCTTGCTGACCACGGGGTGGAATTCGTAGACGTCGAAGTGCTTCAGGATTTCGGCCTGCAGCTCGGCGGCACGCGCCAGCGCGTAGCGGTCGATCTCCAGCATCTGGTCCAGCGGCACGGCGTCGGTGGCGGGGTCGAAGTCGCTGGTGTTGGCCAGCAGGAAACGCAGCGTGTTGCGGATGCGGCGGTAGGCGTCGACCACACGGGCCAGGATTTTTTCGTCGCCCGCGATGTCGCCGGAGTAGTCGGACGCGGCCACCCACAGGCGGATGATTTCGGCGCCGAGCTTCTTGTTGACGTCCTGCGGGTCGATGCCGTTGCCCAGCGACTTGCTCATTTTGCGGCCCTGGCTGTCCACGGTGAAGCCGTGCGTCAACAGCCCTTTGTAGGGCGCGCGGCCGTAGATGGCGCTGGCCAGCAGCAGCGAGCTGTGGAACCAGCCGCGGTGCTGGTCGTGGCCTTCCAGGTAGAGATCGGCCTCGGGGCCTTCGGCGTGCGCGGCGCCGTTCGGGTAGGCGTGGGCGTGCGAGCCGCGCAGCACGTGCCAGAAGGTGGAGCCGGAATCGAACCACACTTCCAGGATGTCGGTGCTCTTGGTGTAGTGCGGCGCGTCCTCGGCGCCCAGGATCTCTTCGGCCGTCACCCGGCTCCAGGCTTCGATCCCGCCTTTTTCCACGATGTCGGCCGCCTGGTCCAGGATGTCCATCGTGCGCGGATGCAGTTCACCCGAATCCTTGTGCAGGAAGAAGGGAATCGGCACGCCCCAGGAGCGCTGGCGCGAGATGCACCAGTCGGGCCGGTTGGCGATCATGTCGCGCAGCCGGGCCTGGCCGTTCTCCGGGTAGAAGCCGGTGTGCTCGATGGCGTCCAGCGCCAGTTGGCGCAGCGTCTTCGCGGGTTTGGCGCCCGGCTGGGTGAACACGCCTTCGCCTTCGTCCATGCGCACGAACCATTGCGCGGCAGCGCGGTAGATCACGGGCGTCTTGTGGCGCCAGCAGTGCGGGTAGCTGTGGGTGATGCGCTGGGTGGCCATCAGCCGGCCGGCGAGCTTGAGCGCATCCAGGATGACCGGCACGGCCTTCCAGATGTGCAGGCCGCCGAACAGCGGGAAGTCGGCCGCGTAGGTACCGTTGCCCTGCACCGGGTTCAGGATCTGGTCGTATGGCAGGCCGTTGGCGACGCAGGAGTTGAAGTCGTCCACACCGTAGGCGGGCGCCGAGTGCACGATGCCGGTGCCGTCGCTGTCGCTCACGTAGTCCGCCAGGTACACCGGTGACAGGCGCCGGTAGCCGGCGTCGGCGTCATATAGCGGGTGGCGGAAGGCCAGGCCGCCCAGGGCTTCGCCCTTGGCGGTGGCCAGCACGGTGCCTTCAAGACCGAAGCGCTCCAGGCACGGGCCAACCAGGCTCTCGGCCAGCAGCAGCACACCGCGCGGCGTGTCGACCAGCGCGTAGTCCAGTTCGGGATGGGCGTTGAGCGCCTGGTTGGCCGGGATGGTCCAGGCGGTGGTGGTCCAGATGACGACGAAGGCGCTCTTGCCCTCGGGCAAGGCGGCCAGGCCGAAGGCGGCGGCCAGCTTCGCCGGATCGTCGGCCTCGAAGGCCACGTCCAGCGTGTCGCTCTGTTTGTCGGCGTATTCGATCTCGAATTCGGCCAGCGAGGAGCCGCAGTCGAAGCACCAGTAGACCGGCTTGAGGCCACGGTAGACGAAGCCGCGCTCGATCACGCGTTTGAAGGCGCGGATTTCGCCGGCCTCGTTGCCGGGGTTCATGGTCAGGTAGGGGCGTTCCCAGTCGCCCAGCACGCCCAGGCGCTTGAAGTCTTCGCGCTGCTGGCTGATCTGTTCGGTGGCGAAGGCGCGGCTCTTGGCCTGCATGTCATCACGGCTCAGATTTCGGCCGTGTTTTTTCTCGATGGCGTTCTCGATCGGCAGGCCATGGCAGTCCCAGCCGGGGATGTACTGCGCGTCGAAGCCGGCCAACTGCCGGCTCTTGACGATCATGTCTTTGAGCACCTTGTTGACCGCGTGGCCCATGTGGATCTGGCCGTTGGCATAGGGCGGGCCGTCGTGCAGCACGAACAGTGGGGCACCGCGACGCGCCATCCGCAGGCGCTGGTACAGCCCGCCTTCGTTCCAATCCTTCACCCAGCCCGGTTCGCGCTTGGGCAGGTCGCCGCGCATCGGGAACGGGGTGTCGGGCATGTTGAGCGTGGCGCGGTAGGCGCCGCCCGAAGGGTCGGCTTTCGCCTCGGATTTGGCGGGGGTTTTCTGGTCGGACATGATGAGTCTCGAATCTCGGGATCGGGGTGTCGACAGACTCAAGCCCGGACGGCAGGGCAGGCGAGCACAAAGGAAGGGACCGTTCGCCCTGAGTCTGTCGGGGGCGGCGACCGGGCGGCGATCAGCCCTGAATTCGGTCGCGCGTGGTCTGGCGGCGGGTCTGCGCGTGCAGGGAGGCGAAGAACGCGCGCGCATCGTCGCAGTCTTTGGCGATGCCCTGGGTCAGGGCGTCGAGACTGGGGTACTTGAGCTCGTCGTGCAGTTTGTGCAGCAGTTCCACCCGGATGATTTTACCGTAGGCCTCTCCCTGCGGCAGGTGCGCGGCCAGTTCGGCGGGCCAGTCCAGGCAGTGGGTTTCCAGCAGCACCCGTCCGCCGTTGACGTCGTCGGGGTCCAGCGAGGGGCGGATGCCGAGGTTGGCCACACCGTTGAGCGGCGGCGCGTCCGGGTCTGGGTGCAGGCCGTGCACGTGCACGGCGAAGATGCCGCTGGCGGCCGGCTTCCAGTGCGCGAAGCGCAGGTTCAGGGTGCGGAAGCCATCGCCCGCACCGGGTCGGCTCTCGGCCAACTGTCGCCCGAGTTGGCGCCCGTGCACCACATGTCCGCTGATGCTGTAGGGGCGGCCCAGCAGCGCGGCCGTGCGGTCCATGTCGCCAGCGGCCAGCGCCTCGCGCACGGCCGAGCTGGAGACGCGGATGCCGTGCACCTCGTAGCTTTGCATGCGGGCAACGTCGAAGCCGAGCCGCTGGCCGGCGCTGTCGAGCAGGGCGTAGTCGCCCGCGCGCTGCGCGCCGAAGCGGAAGTCGTCGCCCACCAGCACGTATTTCACGCCCAGGGCCTTGACCAGGATGTCGTCGATGAAGGCCTGCGGCGGCAGGGCCGCCAGCCGGGCGTTGAAGGGCAGCACCACGCACTGGTCGACGCCGCAGCGTTCCAGCTCCAGCAGCTTGTCACGCAGGGTGGCGATGCGGGCCGGTGCCAGCTCGGGCTTGCGGTGCACGGCGGCGAAAAAGTCGCGCGGGTGGGGCTCGAAGGTCAGGGCGCAGGTGGGCACGCCGCGGTGGCGGGCCTCGTTCTGCAGCAGGGCGAGCATGGCCTGGTGACCACGGTGTACGCCATCGAAGTTGCCGATGGTCAGCGCGCAGCCGTGCGGGACGGCTGCGTCGCGGTTCCAGAGGCCTCGGAGGATTTTCATGGGGGCAATCGTCGCAGGCAAAGGCCTGTCATCAAAGCACGCTATATTGGCATACAAGACAGCGCTTTCGGGTCGCGGAATTTTCGGCGATCCGGGCGCACCGGTTGCCCGGTCGGTGCAGCCGGGCTTTGCCGGTCTCTGCTTCGAAGGAGTGGGTCTTGAAGGTCTTGAAGCTCTCTGCCCAGGGGCTGCCGCAATCGTGGATCAGCCTGGAGGAAGCCGTGCTCCACTACGCCGCCGACGAGGTGCGCTGGGAGATGGGCGCAGAGATCGCGGTGTTCCATGGCGGGCACAACGCGCTCACCGGGCGGCAGTCCATCGTCACCGTCAACTCGATCATCGGCACCAAGGGCGTGCCGGCCATCAACCCCTTCGAGCTCTATCCCACGCTCACCAATCCCAAGCTGTTCGCGCGCGACCGCAACGTGTGCGCGTACTGTGGCAACCCTTTCCACGAAGACGAGCTGACGCGCGAGCACATCCGGCCGCTGGCCCAGCAGGGGCGCGACCATTGGATGAACGTGGTCACGGCCTGCCGTTCGTGCAACCACCGCAAGGGCAACCGCACGCCCGAGCAGGCGCACATGGCACTGCTGTACACGCCCTATGTGCCCAGCCTGTGGGAAGACTTCATCCTGCGCAACCGCCGCATCCTGGCCGACCAGATGGAGTTTCTGATGGCGCATCTGCCCAAGTCGTCGCGGCTGCACGCCTGACGGCGGGCGCTCGGTCGCCGTGAGTCGGTTCAGTGCTCCGCGCGCGATTCGCCGGCACGGCGGTCGTCGTCGGGGCGGGGCGGCTCGGGCTGCAATTGCCAGAAGATGCCGGCCGACAGCATGGTGACGGCACCGATGGCACCCAGCGCTGCGCGGAACGCGGGCAGGGCGTCCGGGCCCGCGGCGCTGGCGGAAACGCCCAGCCAAGGTCCGAAAGCGGCCAGCAGCGTGGCGGCCACGCTCACGCCCATGCCCATGCCGAGCATCTGCACCATCGACAGCATGCTGTTGCCGCCGCTGGCGTGGGCCGGGTCCAGATCCTTGAGCGTGACGGTGTTCATGGCCGTGAACTGCATCGAATTGACCGCGCCGAACATCGCCATCTGCAACACGCGCAGCCACAGCGGCTGGTCGGGCGTCATGAGTGCGAAGCCCGCGATCATGGCCCCCAGGGCCAGCGTGTTGCCGATCAGAACGCGGCGGTAGCCCCAGCGGCCGATGATGGACGTGACCAGGCGCTTCATGCCCAGCCCGGCGAGTGCCACCGGCAGCATCAGCATGCCGGCCTGGGCCGGGCTGTAGCCCATGGCCAGTTGCATCAGCAAGGGAATCAGGTAAGGCATGGCACCGGAACCGATGCGCGCGAACAGGTTGCCCAGCAGCCCGACCCGGAAGCTCTGCAGCGAAAACAGCCGGGGCGTGAACAGGGGGGCGGGCACGCGCGCGGCGTGCAGCCAGTAGGCGGTGAGGGCGGCCAGCCCCAGCAGGAGCAGCAACAGCACCAGCAGGTGTTTCATGCCCAGGCCACCCAGTCCGTCCAGGGCCAGCGAAAGGGCCAGCATGGCCACCACCAGCATCGTGTAGCCACCCGCGTCGAACGCGGGCGGCCGTTCCGAGCGACCACCCGGCATGTAGCGCAGGGTGGCCAGTGCGCCGAGCACGCCCACAGGCAGGTTGATGAGGAAGATCCAGTGCCAGGACGCGGCCTCCACCAGCCAGCCGCCGAGCGTGGGACCGACCAGCGGACCGATCAGGCCCGGCATGGCGACGAAGCTCATGGCTTCCAGAAACTGCTCGCGCGGGTAGGCGCGCAGCACCGCCAGGCGGCCCACCGGCAGCAGCAGGGCGCCGCCCAGGCCCTGCAGCACACGCGCAGCCACCAGCCAGTGCAGGCTGGGCGAGGCGGCGCAGGCGGCCGAGCCCAGGGTGAACAGCACGATGGCGGTGAAGAACACGCGCTGGGTGCCGAAGCGGTCGGCCACCCAGCCCGAGGCCGGGATGACCACCGCCATGGTGAGCGCGTACGAGACGATCACCGCCTGCATCTCCAGCGGGCTTTCGCCGAGGCTGCGCGCCATGGCGGGAAGGGCGGTGTTGACGATGGTGGCGTCCAGCGTCTGCATGAAAAAACCCACCGCGACCAGCCACAGCAGTTGGCGGGACGAGGCGGGCGATGCGGCGGAATTCATGGCGCGGATGATAGGTGGGCTGCCGCTGCCCCGAAGAGAGCAGGGTGAAAGTGGCGCAGGAGCCCATCTCCCTGTCCGGCGCCAAGTGTCTGCGCCACCAGGGCGACGAGGGTCCGGCTTCGCCGGCCAGGCGCCGTCCCCCTGCCCAGCGCCGCGTTGCGGCGCGCCAGAGCGGGAGGAAGCCGCGTCAGCGGCGCAGGGGGGTGTTCAGGAAAACACCCCGGCCGTGTCCTCCATGCGCGCCGACACCTCGCCCAGGTGGTGCAGGGTGTCGCCGAAGGTCATTTCCAGCTGGGTGAGCTTCTTGAAGTAGTGGCTGACGATGTACTCGTCGGTCACGCCGATGCCGCCATGCAGCTGCACCGCCTGCTGGCCCACGTAGCGCATGCTCTGGCCCAGTTGCACCTTGGCGCGCGAGAGCGCGCGGCGGCGCTCGTCGGCCGGGGCATTGAGCTTGAGGCTGGCGTAATAGCTCATCGACCGGGCCAGTTCGAGCTGCATCTTCATGTCGGCGATGCGGTGGCGCAAGGCCTGGAAGCTGCCGATGACCACGCCGAACTGCTTGCGCGTGTTCAGGTATTCCGCCGTCACCGCGATGGTCTTGTCCATCACGCCCACGGCTTCGGCGCAGATGGCGGCGATGCCGATGTCCACCGCGTGCTCCAGCGCCGGCAGGCCGTCGGAGGTCACCAGGGTGGCGGGCGCGTTCTGCAGCGTCACCTCGGCCGCGCGACCGCCGTCCTGCGTGCCGTAGCCTTGTGTGCTCACGCCGCTGGCGCTGCGCTCGACCAGGAAGAGGGCGATCTTGCCGTGGGCGGTGGCGGGCACGAGGAACGCATCGGCCTGATCACCGGCGGGCACCACGCTCTTGGTGCCGCTGACCGTCCAGCCACTGCCGGTCTGGGTGGCCGTGGTCTTGCAGACGTCGAGCCGGTACCGCGCCCCACGCTCCTGCTGCGCCAGCACCACCAGGGCCTCGCCCGTCGCGATCTTCGGCAGCCAGGCGGCCTTCACCTCGGTGCCGCCGTAAGCGCCGATCACGCCGCCGGTGATCAGGGTCTGCGCCAGCGGCTCCAGCACGATGCCGCGGCCCAGCTCTTCCATCACCACCATGCCCTCGACCGGGCCCATGCCCAGGCCGCCGTCGTCTTCGCCGATGTACAGGCCACCCAGACCGAGTTCGGCCAGTTCGTTGTACGCCGCGCGGTCAAACCCGCCCGCCTTGACGATGCCACGGCGGCGCTCGAAATCGTAGCCCTTGTCGACCCATTTGCGCACCGCGTCGCGCAGCTGTTCCTGGTCGTCGGAAAAATTGAAGTCCATGTGAATCTCCAGAAATTTGAGCCCCCACGCTCACCCCGGGTTCGCTGCCCCCCCAAGGGGGCGCGATTTTCCCAGGGGCGGCCCGGCGGAAAATCATCCCAGCACCGTCTGCGCGACGATGTTGCGCTGCACTTCGTTGGAGCCGCCGTAGATGGTGGTCTTGCGCATGTTGAAGTAGGTCGACGCCAGCGGCGCGTTGGCCACCACGCCACCCGGGAAGTTGCCCTGCCAGCCGGCTTCCATGGCTTCTTCGATAAAGGGCAGGCTGAACGGGCCGGCGGCCAGCATCATCAACTCGGCGTAGCGCTGCTGGATTTCGCTGCCCTTGATCTTGAGCAGGCCGGCAATGTCCAGCGGGTTCTTGCCCGATTTTTCGGCCGAGAGCACGCGCAGCACGAGCATTTCCAGCGCCACGATGTCGACTTCGAGCAGCGCGATCTGATCCCGGAACCGCGCGTCGTCCCAGACGCCCTCGGCCTTGGCGATGCGCTTGAGGCGCTCCAGCTCGCGCTTGGCGCGGTTGACGTCGGCGATGTTGGTGCGCTCGTGGCTGAGCAGGTGCTTGGCGTAGGTCCAGCCCTTGTTTTCCTCGCCGATCAGGTTTTCGGCCGGTACCTTGACGTTGTCGAAGAAGACTTCGTTGACCTCGCACTCCCCGTCGAGCAGCTTGATCGGCCGCACCGTCACGCCGGGTGACTTCATGTCGATCAGCAGAAAGCTGATGCCGGTCTGCGGCTTGCCTTCGGTGCTGGTGCGCACCAGGCAGAAGATCCACTCGCCGTACTGGCCCAGCGTGGTCCAGGTCTTCTGGCCGTTGACGAGGTAGTGGTCGCCCTGGCGTTCGGCGCGCGTTTTGACCGAGGCCAGGTCCGAACCCGAACCCGGTTCGCTGTAGCCCTGGCTCCACCACACTTCACCGCTGGCGATGCCAGGCAGAAAACGCTGGTGCTGTTCGGCATTGCCAAAGGCCATGATCACCGGGGCCACCATCACCGGCCCGAAAGGCACGATGCGCGGCGCGCCGGCCAGGGCGCATTCCTCTTCGAACAGGTGTTTCTGCACGGCGGTCCAGCCGGGGCCGCCGAATTCCTTGGGCCATCCATAACCCAGCCAGCCCTTGCTGCCCAGGATCTTGGCCCAGCGCTGCATGTCGTCGCGTGAGAGGCGCAGGGCGTTGTGGACCTTGTGGGCAATGTCCGCAGGCAGGTTGGCTTTGACCCAACTGCGAATCTGATCGCGGAATGCCAGTTCTTCCGGCGTGAATGCCAAATCCATGCTTGTCTCCGTGGTCGGGTGATCGACAGCCGCCGGCGGTGGCGGCCCGATCCGCGGAGTTTCGCACGGCCGTTCGTTTTAGGGCTGTCCGGGCTGCGACATGCCCAGTTGTTCGCGCAGATCGGCCAGTTGGGCCTGGAGGGTGGCAACGGTGTTCTCCAGGGTGGCCACGCGCTCGGCCAGCGCGGTATCGCCGGCTGGGGCGCTGCTCGCTGCCGGCGATGAGAGGTCCAGCGGGCCGCACAGCAAGTGCGCCCAGCGTTGTTCGCGGGCGCCTGGCGCGCGGGGCAGCTTGACCACCAGCGGCCCGCCTTTTTCCTCGGCACGTTCCTGCAGTTCGTCGAGGAAGGCGTCGACGGAGGCGATGTCCAGGAACCTGTACCAGCGGTCGGCGTTGGTGCGCAACTCGCCCGCCGTCTGCGGGCCGCGCAGCATCAGCAAGCCCAGCAGCACGGCCGACTGTTCGGGCACGCCCACGGCCCGCTGGAAGTTGTGTTCATAGCGCGGCACGCGGTTGCCGCTGGATTCGATCACCAGGCTGAGGTCGCGCAGGCCGTCGATGGCGTCGGTGATCTCGGCTTCGCCGAGATTCATCACCGGCTCGCGCGACGATTTCTGGTTGCAGCCGCTTTGCAGGCTGTTGAGCGACAGCGGGTAGCTGTCGGGCACGGTGCGGGCTTTCTCCATCAGGGTGGCCAGCACGCGGGCTTCGGCGGGGGAAAGGGGGCGGGTGCGGAAGTCGAGGGTCATGGGCGGGTCGCTACACTTGGCGGCCCCGACTGGCGGGTGGCTGCAATCAGGGCCGTGGACAAAAACATCGTCATTCTCATCTCTGGCAGCGGCTCCAACATGGCCGCCATCGTCAATGCGTCCCTCAAAGAGCGCTGGGCCGAGCGCCATGGCGCCCGCGTGGCGGCTGTCGTCAGCAACAGGTCGGATGCAGCCGGCCTGGCGATGGCCCGCGAGCACCGGATCCCCACCGCCGCGCTGGACCACAAGACCTTCGATTCGCGCGAGGCCTTCGACGCGGCGCTGATGGCCGAGATCGACCGCCACCACCCGGCGCTGGTGGTGCTGGCGGGTTTCATGCGCATTCTCACGCCCGGTTTTGTCCAGCATTACGCGGGGCGGCTGGTCAACATCCACCCCAGCCTGCTGCCGGCCTTTCCGGGCCTGCACACCCATCGGCGCGCCATCGAAGCCGGCTGCCGCTTTGCGGGTTGCACGGTGCACCGCGTGACGGCCGAGCTGGACCACGGCGAATACCTCGACCAGGCCGTGGTGCCCGTGTTGCCGGGCGACACGCCCGAGGCGCTGGCCGCACGCGTGCTGGCGCAGGAGCACCAGATTTACCCGAAAGTGGTCGAGCGCCTGATCGCGGCCTGAACCGGCCTCAGCCGGGCGGGCGGTGGCGCGCCCGCAGTGGCGCGAGCAACTCGCCCAGGCCGTTGTGGTCGATTTCGTGCATCAGCGCGATGAGGCGCCCCAGGTCGCCGCGGGGGAAACCCTCGCGAGCAAACCAGTTCAGGTAGTTGCCGGGCAGGTCGGCAATGGCGCGGCCCTGGTACTTACCGTAGGGCATCTTCACGCTGAACAGGCGCTCCAGGTCTTCAGGGCGCATGCCGGGCGCGCCTGCCGCTGCCATCAGACGCCCTTGTGGAACACCAGGCCCGCGTGCTCGCGCATCGCGTGGAATTTGATCTTCGGCCAATTGCCTTCGACCGCACGCAGCGTGGCCATGTGGTCCAGCAGCACCGTTGGCGCATCCACCGCGTCCAGCGCCACGCGGTGGGCATTGGCGTCCATGAAGCGTTTGAGTTCCTGTTCGCCGCCGTCCTCGGGCGCGCAGGTCACCCAGCGCGCCACGTTGTAGCTGCTGCCCGTGATGCGGGCCTTGACACCGTATTCGTGCTCCAGCCGGTGCGCCACCACCTCGAACTGCAGCTGCCCGACGGCGCCCAGCAGCAGCACCGTGCCGGCGATGGGACGGAACACCTGGATCGCGCCTTCTTCGCCCAACTGCGTGAGGCCGGCGCGCAGTTGCTTGGTCTTGAGCGGATCGGCCACTTCCACGCTGCGGATGATTTCCGGCGCGAAGAAGGGCAGGCCGGTGAACTGCAGCGCCTCGCCCTCGGTGAGGGTGTCGCCCAGTTGCAGTACGCCGTGGTTGGGAATGCCGATGATGTCGCCGGCAAAGGCCTCGTCCAGCAGTTCGCGGCGCTGGCTCAGGAAGCTCACCACGGTGTTGGGCCGCAATTCCTTGCCGCTGCGCACCACCTTCAGGCGCATGCCGCGCTCGAAGTGGCCGCTGGCGCAGCGCACGAAGGCGATGCGGTCGCGGTGCGCAGGGTCCATGTTGGCCTGGATCTTGAAGACCACACCACTGAACTTGGGTTCGGTCGGCTCGACCACGCGCTGGATCGCCGCCTTGGCGCCGGGCTGCGGCGCCAGATCCACCAGGGCGTCCAGCACCTCGCGCACGCCGAAGTTGTTGACGGCTGAACCGAACAGCATGGGCGTTTGCTGGCCGTTGAGGAAGGCTTCTTTGTCGAAAGCGGGGGAAGCGCCTTCCACCAGTTCGAGCTCGTCCTTGGCGGGGCCCCACTCCATGCCGAAACGTTGCGCGCTCTCGGGGTTGTCCAGACCGGCCAGCACTTCTTCGTCGCCGCCGCGGCGGTCTTCACCGGCGGCGAACACGCGCATCTGGTCCTCGCGGCGGTCGTACACGCCGCGGAAGGTCTTGCCCATGCCGACCGGCCAGGTGAAGGGCACGACGGTCATGCCCAGTTCGCGCTCGATTTCGTCCATCAGGTCCAGCGGGGCCTTGACCTCGCGGTCCATCTTGTTGACGAAGGTGAGGATGGGTGTGTTGCGCGCGCGGCAGACCTGCAGCAGGCGCCGGGTCTGCGGCTCCACGCCGTTGCCGGCGTCGATCACCATCAGCGCCGCGTCCACGGCGGTGAGCACGCGGTAGGTGTCTTCCGAAAAGTCCTGGTGGCCGGGGGTGTCCAGCAGGTTGATGACGCAGTCGCGGTACTCCATCTGCATCACCGACGAGGCGACCGAAATGCCGCGCTGCTTTTCGATCTCCATCCAGTCGGACGTGGCGTGGCGTGCGGCCTTGCGCGCCTTGACCGAGCCGGCAATGTTGATGGCACCCGAGAACAGCAGCAGCTTCTCGGTCAGGGTGGTCTTGCCCGCGTCGGGGTGGGAAATGATGGCGAAGGTGCGGCGGCGGCGCACCTGTTGGGCGATGTCGGACATAGCCTTCGATTATCCCCGGTGGGACAATGTCAGGATGCACCCGAAAGCCCTGCTGGACGAAAGCGCCAGCCTCATTGAAAAAGTCTTCAAATTCGATCACCCGGCCGACGCCGTGGTGGCGCGCCATTTCCGCGAGAACAAGGCCCTGGGCCCGCGCGAGCGGGCCACCTTGTCCGACACCGTGTTTGCGGTGCTGCGCGAGCGGCTGAAATTCGAGGGCCTGGCGCGCTCAGGGAGCGGTTCCAAATGGCGGCGCCTGGCCATTCTGGGCTTCCCGGGCGATCGCGACTTCCTCAAAAGTGCGCTCAACGACGCCGAAAAGAGCTGGCTCGATGCCTGTGCCAAGGCCGGTGATGCCGACCTGCTGGCACCGCACCGCCACAACCTGCCCGAATGGCTGGCTGCCGCGCTGCGCGAGCAGGTGGGCGACGAATTCGACGCGCTCGCGGCCAGCCTGCTGTCGCCCGCACCGCTGGATCTGCGCGTCAATGCCCTGAAGAAGAAACGCGAGGCCGTGCTGGCCGAGTTGCGCGCAGCTGGGCTGGTGGCGGACCCGACGCCCTATGCGCCACTGGGCATCCGCTTGCAGGGCAAGCCATCCCTGTACAAACTGCCAGCCTTCACCAGCGGCGAGGTCGAGGTGCAGGACGAGGGTTCGCAACTGCTGGCTTTGCTGCTGGACGCCAAGCGCGGCGAGATGGTGGCCGATTTCTGTGCCGGAGCCGGTGGCAAAACCCTGGCCATTGGCGCCGCCATGAAAAACACCGGCCGGCTCTACGCCTTCGACACCTCCGCGCACCGGCTCGACGCCATCAAGCCGCGGCTGGCGCGCAGCGGCCTGTCCAATGTGCACCCGGTGGCCATTGCCCATGAACGCGACGAGCGCATCAAACGCCTGGCCGGCAAGATCGACCGGGTGCTGGTCGACGCCCCCTGTTCCGGCCTGGGCACGCTGCGCCGCAGCCCGGACCTCAAGTGGCGCCAGACGCCGGACACCATTGCTGCCCAGGCAGAGCTGCAACAGCGCATCCTGGCCAGCGCGGCCCGTCTGCTCAAGCCGGGTGGGCGTCTGGTCTACGCCACCTGCAGCCTGCTGCCGCAGGAAAACGAGGCGGTGGCCGAGGCGTTCGACCAGGCGCATCCCGACTTTGTGGCGCAGCCGGTGGCCGCGCTGCTGCCGGGGGCGGACGCCGGTCGGCTGTGCCAGGGCGTCGATGGGCGTTTTCTGCGCCTGTGGCCCCACCGGCATGCGACGGACGGCTTTTTTGCCGCCGTCTGGCAGCGCAAACCTTGAGGCGGCACTTTTCGGGAACTGGCGGGTCTTACCCGTGTTTTCCACCGGCTGGCCCGATTTGGTTCCCAATGGTACCGTCGGTAAAATCGGTGGTTTTCCGGTCGCGCAGACCGCCGCTGCCGGGTTGTCCCCTCGCCGTCGTTGGGCGAACTGCTAGGAACTGAATGAATACCTCCGATACCGTTGTTTCCACCCTGTGGGACGGCGTGGTCCACTTTCTGGACCAAGGTCTGACCGGTGCAAGCTGGTGGCAGGTTGTGCTGGTGACCCTGGTGCTCACGCACATCACGATTGCCAGCGTCACCATCTACCTGCACCGCCATTCGGCGCACCGGGCGCTGGACCTGCACCCGGTGGCGGCGCACTTTTTCCGTTTCTGGCTCTGGCTGACCACCGGCATGGTGACCAAGGAGTGGACGGCCATCCACCGCAAGCACCACGCCAAGTGCGAGCGCGAGGACGACCCGCACAGCCCGCAGGTGTTCGGTATCCAGAAAGTGATGTGGGAGGGCGCCGAGCTCTACCGTGCCGAAGCCAAGAATGCCGAGACGCTGAGCCGGTTTGGTCACGGTACGCCCGATGACTGGATCGAACGCCACCTGTACTCCCGCTTCCCGGTGCTGGGGGTGAGCCTGATGCTCATCCTGGACGTGGTCCTGTTCGGGGCCGTGGGTCTGACGGTCTGGGCCGTCCAGATGTTCTGGATTCCGTTCTGGGCTGCGGGCGTCATCAACGGCATCGGTCACTACTGGGGTTATCGCAATTTCGAAGCGACCGATGCCAGTACCAACGTGTTTCCCTGGGGCTTGGTGGTGGGCGGCGAAGAGCTGCACAACAACCACCACACCTATCCCACCTCGGCCAAGTTCTCGGTCAAGCCCTACGAATTCGATATCGGCTGGTTCTATATCCGGGCGCTGGGGCTGCTCGGGTTGGCCAATCCCAAGAAGGTGCCGCCCAAGATGGCATACGGCGATGTGAAGCCGGTGGCGGATGAAAAGACGCTGGAGGCCATCATCGCCAACCGCTATGAGGTCATGGCCGGTTTCGCCGTCGAGTTGCGTGCTGCCTGCCAGCGCGAGCTGGAAGGCCTCAAGGCCCGCAGTGCCGACACGGGCGTGATGAAGTCGGCGCGGCGCTGGTTGCACCGTGACGACGACAAGGTTCCCGCCGAGGTGCGTCCGCAACTGGCCCAGGTCCGTGCCGAGCATCCGGTGCTCGACAAGATGGTGACCATGCGCGAAGAGCTGCGTGCCCTCTGGACGGGCACCCATGCCACGCGCGAACAGATGGCGGCCGACCTGCAGGCCTGGTGCCGTCGCGCCGAAGAAAGTGGCATCGCGGCGCTGCGGGACTTCTCCGTGCGCCTGCGTTCGGCGCACGCCTGATCCGGGGACCGTTCCGCGATCCTGTCGTCACCATGCCTCTTCGGGCGTGGTGACTGCCGGGCGCGGCGTGACCGAGGTGCTCGCGGGTGCCTGTCTGGCAAACCAGGGCAGGCGCGGGCGCGGGTCGCCGTGGTCGAAGCTGACCGGGTGCATCAGCATGTAGGTCAGCCATCCGTGGGCCCCATGCCGGGAAGCCCGGTCGAAGTAGCGCATGGCTTCCGTGTCGTAGACGCCTGCCGCATCCCAGGCATCGACCTGGGTGTGAAACTGGGTGATCAGGTCGCGCTCGAAGGGGAACAGGCAGCTTTCCAGGATCTGCGGCAGATCGCGCTGGTAATACAGGGCCTGGCCGGGGAAAGCCGCTGCGATGTAGAGGCTGGTGAGCCGCTCCAACACAAAGGGCAGGGCGCCGGCCCGGTGATTGGACAGGCCATAGTAAGGCAGTGGGTTGCCATACAGGTAGTCGTGCAGTTCGCTGCCCAGTTCGCGGGGGCTCAGGCGCATGATCGGCAGCACCAGTTCCGACATGAACCGGCCCCAGAAACGTGGCGTGCCGAACCAGTAGCTGCTCATGCACAGGTTGCGGTTGTGCTGGCGCCCTGGCGCGGTGGCATTGATCGGGATTCGCGCCGCGTCCAACACCTGCTGGGTGCGGGCCGTGAAGTCCGGCCCGTGAATGATGTGGGCACGCTCGAAACTGTTGAAATGCAGGTACTGCCACTGGGGCCAGGGGTGGACACCGTAGACCTCGTAGCCCGGATGGGCGGTGATCCACTGGCGCACCTGGAGGCCATTCAACCGGGTTTTGGCCTGGAACCGGCTGGACACCGCCCCGAGCAGGTCGTGGGACTGGGGGACGCCCGCCTCCATCAGGGCTTCGAAGATCTGGAACTCGCGGCACTCCGGCCGGGGGTTGTGGCGAAAATCCAGGGCCTTGAAGCCCGGCATGAGGTGGGCCAGCTGGGTGTCGGTCAGGCAGTTCTGCAGCAGTTGTATGTTTTTCATCGGAGCGCGGCGGCGGTGAGGCGGCTGCAGATCATCCGCCTTCGCCCAGTGGCAAAAGGTGCGTCACTGTGTGGCAAAAGCGAAGTGTTCGCAATAGGCGAAATGGCCTATGGCGCGACCCCGGTGCTGACGCCCGTGCATGAAAAAACGGGTATTCGTAAAAGCGGGTGGGCGCCAACAATGGGCTGATGTATGTCACGCCAGCCAGAAGTCGTAAAACAGTGTTGCAAACATTGTCGCTTCACTGTACAGTTACGCTATCGAAAATC
>NZ_JACBGE010000033.1 GCF_021401345.1 Hydrogenophaga sp. NFH-34 | reverse complement strand
GAACGCACCGCTTGGCTGCCATCCTTCCTGGCCTACTACAACGCCCGCAGGCCTCACTCGGCACTGGGCTACAAGCCTCCAGCATCCCGGCTCTCCGGGAACAACCTATTGCAACTCAACACCTAGACCCTTGCTTTAGCTAAATGCCAACTGCAGACCATAAGAATGACACTCTCACTCGCCTGGATTCGCAAAGTCAACAAGACCGAAGAGTTGGTAATAGCATCGGATAGCCGACTGCGCTTTGGATGCGCTTGGGACTGCTCCCCGAAAATTTTTCCTCTCGTCCGTGGTGACTGCGCCATAAGCTTTGCTGGTAGCACGAAATTCGCCTACCCAATAATGGAGCAGGTACGCAATGCGATTGCAATGTACCCGAAGGCGGCGTCCAGAGCTTTGGATCTTTGTGATCTTAAGGGTCACATCCTTCGAGTAGTACGCGGGATGGAGTCGCTGATTCATGATCTTCCCGTTGGTCAGACTGAGAAGGACGCACCAGAAGCATTCTTTATATTCGCTGGATACTCTTGGGTAAATGCGGAGTACAAGATCTGGATTCTTTACTTCAACGCAGCTAGAAAGAGATTCGAGTTTGAGCGCCCAAATACACTCCATCGGAATCGAGTGGCAATTATTGGCGATGACGTGGAAGACGCAAAGGCCGCGATTCTGAGGTTGGCGAAGGCGCGCGGTCTAGACAAGGGAGTGGGCTTTAACATGGAGCCATTTGAAGTACTTCGAGACTTCTGTCGCGACCCGAGACGTCACCACATTGGTGGAGCCCCGCAGTTGCTGAAAATCTACAAACACATGAACGCGATGCCATATTCGGTGTATTGGCCAACCAAAGAAAGTCGGGGTCGAACGTTCATGGGCCGGCCGTTGTTGAAGTACGAGATGACCAACTATCTGATGCTTGATCCCGATACGTTGCAGACCGAGGACTATGAGCCTGAACCAGCAGCAAGTGGGAAGAGTTAAGCGCAGATGGCGAACCAGGTCAAACATAGCCGCAACAGTCTTTGCGCTTTGTGCCCTAACCCGCAATGCTAGCGACTGCTTTGGAGCAAAGCGAACGTCAGCATCCAGCCTTGACCCGCCCTTGAGTTCCCTGTGGTGATCAGCCGCCCTGCCCGACAACTCGCTTCGTTGCAGCCCTACGCCCCGAACACGCACCCGCGCTCAGCCATGTGCCCCGCAATTGGTCTCTTCCGGCGCCACACCGGCCTCGCGCGCGAATTCGCTCCAGCGGCGCACCGCGCTCGTCACGGCGTCCAGCTCCTTGGACAGCTCGGCCAGCAGTCCGAAGCGCTCGGCCACCACGCGCACGTCGGCACGGGTGGTGCCGTCGAACCGGCCGTTGACCGGCATCTGGTGTTCGCACACCCATTCGCTGTCGGGCCGGTAGGCGTGGGTGATTTCGTAGGCGGGTGCCAGCTCCCACCGCCCGCCCTCGCGCAGCAAGAACGAGAAGTTCTTGGTGTGGTCGTCGTTGTTGACGGCGAGCACGTTGAAGGCCCTGCGCCGCAGGATTTGCACCAGCGCGGCGCGATCCAGCTGAAGCGCCCAGGCGCTGGCCGGGTTGCTGCATCAGGGCTCAGACGGCCTGCGCGGTAGCGCTGGCACGTTGTTTGCCCCAGGCCATAACGCAGGGCCCGTCCAAGGGCCGTGTGGTGGGCTTTGTCCCGTTCGTGTCGGGTTTGTCGTTGTTTCGACAACCCCATAACGACCGGACCCGACAAGCCCTGTGGACCGGGCCCCTGCCCGGCCGGCCTCCAGGAGTGTTCCGATGCCCATTGCCACCCGACTGCGCACCCAGCGCCCGACCCGAGCCGACTGCCCGGTGCGCTGGCGCCACGACATCCCTTGGTCGCAAGACCTGCCCGACCACATGGCCCACGCGGTGGTGGCGCCGGTGCGTTTTGACGTGCTGCCGGCGCCCGACACCACGGCCGACCGCATCCAGGGCTACGACGCGCAGCACGCGCCCTGCTACCGCGCCTACCGGTACGTGCGCACCGAACTGCGCAGCGACGATGACGAGTCCTACTACGTCGCGCCGGTCTACGCCGAAACGCTGGAGGCCTGGCGCCTCACCGACCAGCGCTGGCTGGTGCTGCACACGCGCGTCGACGACTACGACGCCGGCCGCGCGCACCACCACCTGAGCGTGCAGGCGGGGATGCCGCGATGACCCGGCCGCTCCCGCCCACGCGGCCGCCCCGGTCAGGCCGGCACGCCCACCACCACCTGGCCCGCCTTGAACATGGCGACCACCGGCACCCCGGCGGCCAGGGCGAGGTCGGCCACCGCGTCGTTGGTGACCACGGCAGACAGCACCGCCCCACCGGGCAAGGCCACCTTGACCTGGCTGTTGACGGCACCGCCGACCACGGCGGCCACCGTGCCCTTGAGCTGGTTGCGGGCGCTGAAGCGCCACGGCGACTCGCCGGCCACCAGCGTCACCGACGGGGCCTTGATCACCGCCACCGCGGACACACCGGCCTTGAGGCCCAGTGCGGCCACGCTGGCCGTGGTGACGGTGGCCACCAGGCGGTCGCCGCCGCTGATGGTGATTTCCACTTCGGCGTGGATGGGGCCTTCGACGACGGCCGAGACGGTACCGGGAAACACGTTGCGGGCGCTGATGCTCATGGCTGGATTCCTGTTGAAAGACGGAAAAACACACCCCTTTGCCGGGGACCAGGCGCCATGGTGCGCCGGGGCGTTGCGCAAAGGCAACCGCAACGCCGGCGCGAAGGGTCGGCATGAACACATCGGCCCCCAAACTCACCGGCCGCCTGCTCATCGACACGTCGATGGGCAGCTTCCTTGGCGAGCGCCGCATCCACCTGCTCGAAGCCATCGAGCGGCACGGCTCGATCCTGCAGGCCGCCCGCGCGGTGCCCATGTCCTACAAGACGGCGTGGGAAGCGGTGGACGACATGAACAACCTGGCGCCGCAGCCGCTGGTGCGGCGGACCACCGGCGGCCGCCACGGCGGGGGCACCGAGCTGACGGCATTCGCGCGGCGGCTGATCGCCTTCTACCGCGCGCTGGAAGCCGAGGCCCAGCGCACGCTGGACCGCCTGGCCCGCAACCTGGACCACGCCGGCGTGGCCGACGCGGCCGATTTCCGCCAGACCCTGCGAAGGATGAGCATGAAGACCAGCGCCCGCAACCAGTTCGCCGGCCCGGTGATCGCCCTGACCGAAGGCCCGGTCGACGTCAAGGTGCGCATCGGCCTGGCGCCCGGCCTGGAGCTGACGGCCATCGTCACCCGCGAATCGGCCGAAGGCCTGGGGCTCGCGCCGGGGCAGGACGTGATGGCCTTCGTCAAGGCCTCGTCGATCATGCTGATCGCCGACGACCCTTGCCGCGTTTCGGCGCGCAACCGGTTTCGCGGCCAGGTCGTGGCCGTGCAGCGCGGCCCGGTCAACGCCGAAGTGGCCATCGGCCTGCCCGGCGACCAGCACGTGCTGACCGCCGTGGTCACCGACCAGAGCGTGCAGCGCCTGGGCCTGGCCGAGGGCGTGGCGGTCACGGCCGTGTTCAAGGCGTCCAGTGTGTTCCTCGTCGCACTCGATTGAGCCCCGGCGGCACGGTTCTGGCATGCCGCCCCGTATCTGCCCACTTGCCGCCGCACCCGCCATGAAGATCGCCATCGCCACCCGCCCCGACGGGGCCACCGTCGCCGGCCACGCCGGCCAGTGCCGCCACTGGCGGGTCTACACCTGCACCCCCGGCCAGCCCGTGCCGCCGCCCGAGACGGTGATGCTGGACACGGCGCAGTTGCCCCACCATTTCCGCGACGACGGGCCGCACCCGCTGCACGGCGTGGCGCTGATGATCGCGGGCAGCGCCGGCGACGGCTTTCTGCGCCACATGGCCGGCTGGGGCACCGAGGTGCTGCTCACCGGCGAAAGCGACCCGCAGACCGCCCTGCACAAGGTGCTGACCGGCGAAGCCCTGCCCGACACGCGCTTCGACGTGACCACCACGCTGTGCAAACTGCGCGACCTGTTCTCGCGCCACTGAGCGTGGCCGGGCGGCGCGCGCCGGGCGGGAAGCCGCTCAGGCGAAGCTCGGCATCTCGACCGTGACCGGCTGGTCGCCCAGCACGGCGCGGCAGGCCAGGCGCGACTTCGCCCCGACACCGACGATCGCGTCCAGGCGTTCGTTTTCCTCGCGCGTGGTTTTCGACAGGCTCTTGCGCCCTTCGGTCACGAACACATGGCAGGCGTCGGTGCAGCCCGCGCCACCGTCGCAGGCGTGCGTGAGCACGCCGGCACGGCGCAGGGCCTCCAGCAGCGTGAGGCCGCTCTCGGCGTCAAACACCCGGTCTCCGGGTTGCACGGTGAGGGCGATCGTGGGGATGGTGATGTCGCTCATGGCGGTGGTTGTGGTGTTGTGATGTTGAGAGAGAGTGCCCAGGGAAAGCCCGGCGGCCGGACCGCCGGGCCGGAGCGGGTCAGGCCGGCGCCAGCGCCTGCGTCAGCCCATCGGCAAACGCCGCCAGCGACAGGGGCAGGCGGGCGATGCCCTGCTCTTCCAGGAAGCGCGCCTCCATGCGCGTGGGCGCATCGGGCAGCACCGCCCAGTGGGTGTCGCTGGAGCGTTTCATGATCTGGCGCGCGAAGCTGCGCGTGAGCTGGTCGTCGAAGCGGCAGCCCAGGAACAGGAAATGCCGGCCCTTGCGGCGCTCCTGCACCACGGCCGGAATCGGCGTCTGGATGTCGATTTCCGTCAGCACCTCCACGTGGTCGCTGTCCGACACCAGGTAGTTGCCCGCCGGGCTGCGCCCGCCCAGCGGCCGGTACAGCAGCGGCACGGCGTCGGCCAGGGGCGCGTCGGTCGGCTGGTCGTCGGCGTCATAGCTCGCGGTCCACTGGCCGAAATGTTCGGATTGCGACACCCCCTGCACCTGCCGCCAGCCGCCCTGGGGGCGCGCCTGCCGCAGCGCGGCCAGCAGCGTGTCGTCGTACCAGGTGTCCACCCACAGCGGCGCGGCGCTCGCCGCCAGCGCCCGGTGCAGCGGCGACGGTTCGGGCACGGCGGCGAAGGCGCCGTCCATGATCTGCACCACAGACTTGCGGTGCTTGAAGTTTTCGATGTACTGCGCGGCCTGCGTCAGCCGCTGGCGGATCTTGTGCGGCACGCTGACCTTGGCGGTCATCAGCGCCACCAGGGCCTGCGGCGTGGCCGGCACCGGATCGCCCGCGCACAGCGCGAGCATGCCGGGGCCCAGATAGGGAATGACGCGGCCCGCGTCGAGCTGGCGGGCGATGTCGGCGATCAGGTCGGACATGGTGTTTCTTTCAAAGATAAATCGCCGCCCCGGCGCCGACGTTGGTGGCGGTGTCCTTGAGCGTCTTGACGATGTACTGGATCTGCGCCGGGTCCAGCCCCGTGTGCAGCGGCAGCGCCAGCGCGCGGTCACCAATGCGGTCGGTGTCCGGCAGCGCGCCGCGCTGGCGGCCGGTGCCGTCGTGGGCGTTCATGTAGAAAAACTGCTGGTGCAGCGGGTGGCTGTAGGCGGCGGATTCGATGCCGCAGGCGCGCAGGTCGTCGATCATCTGGGTGCGCGCGCTGCGCGTGAAGCGCTTGCCCAGGTGCACCACGTACAGCATCCAGTGCACCTCGTCCACGTCTTCGGCCAGGTACGGTGGCTTGATGCCTTCAAAGCTCTGCATCTGCTGGTGGTACCAGGTCTCCACCTGCTTGCGCTGCGCCAGCCGCTCGTCCAGCCCGGCCAGTTGCGCCAGGCCGAGCGCGGCCGTCAGCTCGCTCATGCCCGCCTGCAGCGGCACGCGCGCGCCCACCGACACCGAAGACCGGTCGGCCAGGCGGCGCTGGCGCAGGTAACGCAGCTCCACCGCCAGCGCGTCGTCGTCGGTCAGCAGCATGCCGCCTTCGCCGGTGCACAGCGCCGAAGGCGCGGAGAAGTCGAGCACCGACACGTCGCCGAAGGTGCCGACCATCCGGCCCAGGTAGCGCGAGCCCAGGGCTTCGGTGCTGTCTTCCAGCAGCCGCAGGCCGTGCGCGTCGGCCAGTTCGCGCAGCGCCTTCCAGGCGGCCGGGTGGCCGTTGGTGTTGCCGGCCAGGATGGCGCGCGTGGCCGGGGTGATGCGCTGCGCCGCCTTCTCGGGCGACAGGCAGCCGCTCCAGTAGTTGATGTCGGCAAACACGGGCGTGGCCCCGGCCAGCGTGATCGCCTGCGCCACCTGGTGCCAGGTGTGCGAGGCGCAGATCACCTCGTCGCCCGGGCCGATGCCCAGGGCGCGCAGCGCGATCCAGGTGCCCAGCGTGCCGCTGCCCACGGCCACCGCGTGCTTGCGCCCGACCCAGGCGGCCAGCACCTGCTCGAACGATTCGCGCATCGGGCCGTCGCTCCAGCGCCCCGAAGCCAGCACGGCCTCCAGCAGCGGCTGCGCGTCGGCGCCGCCGTCGGGCTCGCACAGGGCAATGGTGTCCATGTTCATGGGGGTTCTTTCCAGAAAGTGATTGAACTCAACGGGGCCGACGGGTGCTGGATGCCCGCCTGCGCGGGCATGACGGCAGTTGGGCAACGGCATCGCGGTCCCGAATGCCGGACGCCACCCCGTCACCCCCGCGAACGCGGGGGTCCAGACGCCACGCGGCACAACCACTGGATGCCCGCCTGCGCGGGCATGACGGCAGTTGGGCAACGGCATCGCGGCCCCGAATGCCGGACGCCACCCCGTCACCCCCGCGAACGCGGGGGTCCAGGCGCCACGCGGCACAGCCACCAGATGCCCGCAGGGATGGGCATGACACACCAGTGAACCAATGGCACGGACCGATGGCGCTGACATGGCGGCGACGGCGGAAGCCCATGGTGTGCCGCTCAGTGCTGCGTGAGGATCAGCGCCGTGGCCTCTTCGGGGCGCTGCGTCACGTGCCAGCAGTGCCCGTCCGACGCCGCCAGGTAGACGCTGCGGTGCCCCAGTTGCAGCGCGGGCTGTTCGCTGCGCATGTCGCTGGCGTCCACCGTCAGGGCGCGGATCTGGGGAAAGCGCGAGCGCCAGATCGCGACCGCGTCGCGCAGGCTGGGCGCCCAGCCCACCACTTCGCGCGCCGCCTGCAGTTGTTCGGTGCTGAGACTCATGGCGTCACTCCGCTTCGGCGATCTTGCGCGCCTCGACCGTGATGGGCAGCGGCGTGTCGGCCGCCATGGCGGGCAGGTCGAGCTGCCAGCCGTTGCCCAGCGTGACCAGGCCGCCCCACATCGCCGGGTTGGCCATCGCGACGATGGGTTCCTCCAGGTCTTTTTTCGGCACGTAGGCGCTGAGCGCTCCCTTGTTGTCGCGGCGAATCATCACTTTCATCGGTCGGCTCCTGGTGGGTCGGTCAAAAACGGGTCAGGCGCTCAGCGCCTCGGGCGCGAGCAGGGGTTGCAGCAGCGGCGGCAGGCCGGCGAGCACGGCGCGCACCTCGTCGGCGGTGGTGGTGCGGCCCAGCGACAGGCGCACCGCGCCCAGCGCTTCGTCGGCCGGCACGCCCATGGCGCGCAGCACGTGCGACGGCTCGCTGCCGCTGCTGGCGCAGGCCGCGCCGGACGCCGCGGCCACACCCAGGCGCTCCAGCCGGTGGAGCACCACGTCGGCCGACAGCGCGCCCACGCGCAGCAGGCTGGTGCCGGGCAGGCGCTGCGCGCCGCGGGCCCAGATGTGGGTGGCGGGCAGCGCCGCGCACAGGCCGGCTTCGAGGGCGTCGCGCAGGGCGGTCTGGCGCGCGGCTTCGGCCGCCAGATCGCCCAGGCCCTGCAGCGCCGCCGCCATGCCGGCGATGCCGGGCAGGTTTTCGGTGCCGCCGCGCCGCCCGCGTTCCTGCGAACCCGGCACGGGTGCGCGAAACGGTGTGCCCGGGCGCAGCAGCAAAGCCCCCACGCCCTTGGGCCCGTGGAACTTGTGCGCCGACAGCGTGGCCGCGTCGGCGCCGCTGTCAGCGAACTGGAAGGCCTGCTTGCCCACGCACTGGGTGGCGTCGGTGTGGAACAACGCACCGGCCGCGTGCGCCAGCGCCGCGATCTCGGCCACCGGCATGCACACGCCGGTTTCGTTGTTCGCGGCCATGAAAGAGACCAGCGCCACGTCGGGGCCCAGGCCCGCCGCCAGCGCCGCCAGGTCGGCCGTGCCGTCGGGCCGCACCGGCAGGTGCTCGACCCGCCAGCCTTCCCCGGCCAGCGCCTGCACCAGCCGCAGCAGGCCGGCGTGTTCCACGGCGCTCACCAGCAGGCGGCTGCGCCCGGCCGGTGCGGCGGCCAGCAGGCCGCGCAGCGCGAGGTGGTTGGCTTCGGTGGCACCGCTGGTGAACACCACGTCGTGCGGGCGGCAGCCCAGCACCTGCGCCACGCTGGCCCGCGCCTGGCCCAGCACCCGCCGGGCCTGCTGGCCCGGGCCGTGGGGCGACGACGGGTTGGCCCACACCGCCTGCAGCGTCTCGGCCACGGCCTGCACCGCCGCGGCCGACGGCGGCGTGGTGGCATTGGCGTCGAGGTAGATCACCGCCACCCCCTGGAAAACCGGCGGGGCTTCATGGCCAGAACCGCCGTTGCGGATCGGTGCACAGCAGTTGCATCAGGTCGCCGAGCTGCGCGCTCTGGCCCTGCGGCACCCAGCCGCCACCCGCGTGGTCGCGCGCATGGATCTGCCAGCCCGCGCCATCGGGCAGCGGCGTGATGAGCGCGATGTCGATCACGCCGCCGGCCGGGTCGATGTTGCGCGAGCAGCATGGCGCTTCGATGCGGAAGTGCTCGCCCTCGCGCCGCACGCGGGGCCGCACGTAGCGGTAGCGCGTGCGGCTGCGCAGCGCGCGGCGCAGGTGCGGCAGCACGAAGTCGACCACCGGCGCCGCCGCCACGGCGCGCACCGCCTCGGCCGACGCGGCGGGCTGGGCGCACGCCGGGGTGGGCGGGAGCGGGCGGCCGGTGTTCACGGCTGCGCCTCCGTCTCGGGCAGCAGCCCCAGCGGGGCCGGTGCCAGCTCGTCTTCAAAGCAGCCGATCACGCCGCCCGCAAATTCCACCAGGTAGACCGGCTCGTTGAGTTCCATGGCGTGGCCCACGTTGACGATCTCGCCCAGCGCGCCGCGAACGGCCAGCACCGCGTCGGCCGGGTGCTGGGGGTGGCTGCCGTCGTTGACGATGTCGTCCAGCGCGATCACGCGCTGGCCCCAGGCGAAGGCGGCGGCGCGGGGTTCGATGCCGTTCATGGTCGGGCTCCTTCTTCTTCGGGGTGGGGCAGGCCCAGCCGGCCCAGTGCGGCCGCGCGTTCGCCCAGCTGGGCCAGCACGTCGTCGGGCAGGTGGTCGAGCGTGCACAGTTCGCGCGCCCGCATGCCCACCCGGTGCCCGGTTTCCACAAAGTCGACGGCGTAGATGTAGTACTGCTGCAGGAAGGTGTTGATGCTCACCACGTAGCCCACGTCGCCCTTGTGCACCAGCACGTCGCCGATGTCCTTGCCGGTGTAGGTGCCGTCGTTGCGCACCACCGAGCGGGCGGCGACCCGTTCGCCGAACGCGAAGCGCGGCGGGAAGGCGATCTCGATCACGTCGTCGTCGCGCACGATGTCGGTCATGACGGTTCTCCCGGGTGGGCGTGGCCGCTCGGCGCGGCCACGGCTTGCAGGTGCAGCGGCGCGCGGCGCGCCAGGCGGTCGGTGGCGGCCCGCGCCACCTCGGCGTCGAGGTCGTCGCGCAGGGCAGCCAACACGCTGGCGTCGGCGCGCTGCGCCACTTCCCAGCGCACGCGCCAGTCGGCATCGCCGGCCAGGCGGTACAGCAGCGGCTCGGGCAGGCGGCGCGCCACCACGCGGCGCACCTCGGGTTCGGGGTCGGCCAGCAGGGCCAGCAGCGCGGGCATTTCCAGGCGCTCGGCCACCCATTCGCGCACGCGCCGTTCGGGGTCGCCGGCCAGCGTGGGCAGCAGCGCCAGCGGCAGGCGCCGCGCCACCAGTTCGCGCACGCCGTAGTCCGGGTCGTGCCGCAGCGCCGCCAGCCGCGCGGGGTCGATGCGTTGCGCGACGCGCAGGCGCACTTCGCGGTGCGGGTCGTGCATCAGGCGTTCCAGTTGCGCGGGCGACAGGCGCGCGGCCACCTGCAGGCGCACGGTCTCGTCGGGGTCGTCCATCAGCACCGGCAGGCGGAACACGCTGGCGTGCCGCGCCGCGATGGCGCGCACCTCGAAGTACGGGTGCGCGAGCTGTTCGTCGGCGCACTCGGGGTGCCAGCGGAAAAAGCGGTCGATGCGGCGCGCGTACGCGTCCTGCATGCAGGCGTGCCCGGGCTCGCAGCCCTGGGCACCGGGCAGGCGGCGCAGGGCCTGGTACGGGCAGGCACGGCAATCCACCGGGCCGCCCGACCAGTGCCGCGCCGCGATGTCGCCCGCCGGCGCCCGCGCGTGCAGGCGCTGCGCACCCGCCAGCGGCGGCGCGGTGCCCGGGGTGGAGGTGGTGGCGGTGTTCATCGCCAGTGGGGGTGCCAGCCGCGCACCGGGTAGCCCGAGGGGCTGTCGGCCGAGGGCGACGTGCCGCCGCCCGCTTCGTGCCGCGCCATCACGTGCGAGAGCAGGCCACCGCCCAGGTGGTCCTGCGGGTCGAGGCGGCGCAGTTCGCCCAGCATCAGGCGGGCTTCGTCCCGCTCGCCCAAGCGCAGGTTCAGGTAGGCCAGCGCCTTGAGCGTGAACAGGTAGAAACGCACCGCCGCGTCGCCGCGCACCGTGTCGTCGGCCGGCGGTTCGTCGCCGAAGTCGGGGCCGAGCGCGGCGCGGGCCAGGGCCAGCGCGCTTTCGCCCTGCAGGCGCGCCTGCTCCAGCGCGTGGCCATAGAAATGGAAGCGGTAGAGCGCGATCACCGGCACCGGGTGCTGCGGCGCCAGGGCCTGCGCGCGCTCCAGCAGCGCCAGCGCTTCGGCCGGCCGGTCGCGCCGCTCGCCCGCCTGCGTGATGAGCGCGGCCGCCTCGGCCGGCAACGCCTGCCCCAGCACACGGTCCGCGAACGCCTGCGCAGCGGCGTCGAAATCGCGGTCGGCCGAGGTGATCACGGTCAGCGCTCCACGCGGCGGGGTGGGCCGGTCAGGACACCAGCGACGCCGGCCGGCCGCGCCCGATGGCGCCCAGCTTGATCTTCGCCACGCCCGGCGGCAGGGCCGCTTCGGCGCTGCTGCAGCCGCAGGCCTGCTGCTTCGGGTTGAGGAAGCTCAGGCCCGACGAGGTCGGCGTTTCGGTGAAGTCGATCGTCACGCCGTCGAGCAGCAGGCGGCTTTCGGCCGCCACGAAGAACTTCAGCCCCGACACCACGAACACCTGTTCGCCGTCCTGGGGCACGGCCTCGGCGCTGAATTCCGCGCTGTAGCCCGAGCAGCCACCGGGCGACACCTGCAGCCGCAGGCCCGCAGCGGGAATGCCCGAAAAACGCACGATGCGGCCGATGAACTTCTCCGCCGCCGGGGTCAGGGTGAACGAGGTAGACATGGGATTCACTTTCACAAACAGGAACCGTCAGACCTTGACGATGCAGCCGTCCACCGGGCACACGGCCTGGCATTGCGGCGCGTCGTACTGGTCGGCGCATTCGGTGCATTTGTTGGGGTCGATGATGAAAACGCCGCCCTTTTCGCGGATGGCGACGTTGGGGCATTCGGGCTCGCAGGCCGAGCAGCCGGTGCAGGTGGAGGCGATGATCTTGAGGGCCATGGTGGTTCTCCTGGGGCTTCGTCGTGGGGCGACGTGGGGGACAAAGAAAGCTGTCGAAATGTGTTCTGGAAAGGGCCGCCAAGGGCGGCCGATCAGGCCGCCTCGGCGATGCTGGTGAAGGCCCCCTGGCGGATCTGCGCGTCGCCGCGCGGCTGGTGGATGACCACGCCGCGCGCCACGCGCTCGCGATAGTCGCCAAACCAGTCAAGCGCGGCCTTCTCGATGAACTCGCCCACGTGCTGGTCCACCGGCTCGATGCCGGCCGCACTCAGCTCGTCGCGCGGGCACGCGCCGATCTTGGCCACCAGCACCGCGTGGCAGTCGTTGATGGCGCGGACCACGCTGGGCAGTTGTTCGTCGTCGCCGAAACCGCCCTGGCAGTACTGGTCCACCCGGCGATGGCCGACGAACAGGGCCTCGGCCGCGCTGACCTCAAAAATCTGGAACTCGGTGACGTGGCCGAAGTGCTCGTTCACGCGGCCACCGCCCTTGGTGGCCACCGCCACCAGCACCTTCATGTCGGCGTCCGCCGGCAGGGCCGCGCTCGCGGCCAGCGCTTCCTGCTTGGCGGCGTGTTGTGCCTGGCGCTCGACCTCGACCTTGTCCTGGTAGGCGCGGCGCTTGTCGAGGTCGTACACGACCTCCATCTCTTCGATCTTGTCGAGCGTGAACTCGTCCGACCGGTCTTCGCCCAGCAGGCCCACCGCGTCGGCACGGCACTGGCGGCAGTGGCGCATCAGGTTCGCACCGCCCGCGCAGGCGTCCTGCACGGCCTTGAGTTCCTGCGCGCTCGGGCCGCGCTGACCGGTCAGGCCGAACACCGTGCCGTGCTCTGCCTCGCTGATGAGCGGCATGATGTTGTGCAGGAAGGCGCCGCGCTTCTTCACCTCGCGGTTGACGTCCATCAGGTGCTGATCGTTGATGCCGGGGATCAGCACCGAATTGATCTTGGTGAGCACGCCGCGAGCGGTCAGCATCTCCAGGCCGAGCATCTGGCGTTCGTGCAGGATCTTGGCGGCCTCGTAGCCGGTGATGCGACGGTGGTCCCAGAAGATCCACGGATAGATCTTGGCGCCCACCGCCGGGTCCACCATGTTGATGGTGATGGTCACGTGGTCGACGTTGTACTGGCAGATCTCGTCCACGTAGTCCGGCAGCGCCAGGCCGTTGGTCGAGATGCAGAGCTTGATGTCGGGCGCCTGTTCCTGCAGCAGGCGGAAGGTCTCAAACGTCTTCTTGGGGTTGGCCAGCGAATCGCCCGGGCCGGCAACGCCGAGCACCGTCATCTGCGGAATCTCGCTCGCGACCGCGACCACCTTCTTGACCGCCTGCTCCGGCGTGAGCTTCTGGCTCACGACGCCGGGGCGGCTTTCATTGGAGCAGTCGTACTTGCGGTTGCAGTAGTTGCACTGGATGTTGCAGGCCGGCGCCACGGCCACGTGCATGCGGGCGTAGTGGTGGTGGGCCTCTTCGGAATAGCAGGGATGGTTCTTGACCTTCTCCCAGATCTCGGCCGGCATGTCGTCGGGCCCGCCCGACGAACCACAACTGGCCTTGCCCTCACCGCCCGAGGTGCCGCAGCCCCCGCCGGCTTCGGGCACATCGAGCTTCGCCCCCAGCGGCCTGATCGAACCGATGGACAGGTACGTCTTGGCGGGCATGGAACCCGCAGCGGTGCTTGTCGACGACATGAAGACCCTTCCCGCGGCCGACCATGGCCGCTCGGGAGGGCTTCAGCGATTTCCGTGCCACCGGAAAAGTCTTTTCAAATCAATGATCTGAAGGTTTTGTCGTGTGTAGGAAAGGGCACAAGGACGGGCGGATGGGGGCGGCGTGGCGTCGGGGTTGCGACAAAGGCGTGTTCAACATCTATGACGGATCAAGTAACAACCTGTCCGCAATCTCAGGGAAGAGAAAGCACACAAGACGGTCATAGCGGCGATCAGGTTTGAATTCGGTGCTCCCAGTTGTCCACGCCTTCTTGTATATGTCGACCTTTGACCTCCATTTGCCTGTTGGGTCATTTGCCCGGATCACATCCACGTGTTCGTGTGCTGCCAGCATGATGCGGAATGCCCACAAGAAGCCCTTGTACTTGGTGAACACGTGATGAGCGAGAACAACGATGTTCGGTTGACCCCAGCCGGCAACAGGCTTGCCTGCCTCTGCAGAGTACAAGGTGTCTAGAAGCGGACGTAGGGCATCTGCCTCGCTCAAATAGAACGGCAGGTGAACACCATGGTCTGCAAGCTTAGCTCTGAGACGAAGCCACACGGCGTGATCGTGAACCTCGAAAAACCAAAAGTGGCGAAACGCATCCCGCAGCGGTTGCTCAACAAGCTGACTCTTGCACTTCGCACGCGCGGCGTCAGCGTCGAAGTGAAACACTCTCTGCTTCTCTTGGTCTTTAGTCAGACCGGAGAACGTACATCGCCCAGATCGCGGTGACCACAGCACTTTGCCGTCTTCAAGTTCTGGCTCAGACCAGACACAGTCCAAGACAAGGCTGCGTGCCTCTTGAGACGCGGCAAGCGTTCCCTCGGATGCAACGAATGCATTTCGGTTGTTGTTGTAGAAGACATCCTCCATCGCAAGACGAGCATTCCCCATATCGAATTCTTTGAAAACCCAGAAAAGTAGCCCTCCCTCCCTGAGGTAGAACTCCCGTCGCTCTGCAATGACTCGAAGAAACGTGGTGGAAAGTTGCACTTCAAATGCCACAGGCAGGCGCTTCTTCCAAATCGCTCGGACATCGGGTTTTCGGCGCGATTTCGACTCCGAACCACGCCATATTTTTTCGATCTCGATGCCTGAAAAGTCAGGGTCTGCAGCCAAACTATCAGCAACGATGTGCTTCATTCGGTAGTGAGCTTCCGACTCGCGCGCTCCGTCGTACTTCATCGCAAGAATCTGATTCGGGGTCTGCGTTCCCTTCGTCTCTGCAGGGCATCGCCCGTCTTCGATCTCGTGGCGAAAATAGAACTTCCGTTCCTTCATCATCGACACCAGGTGAACAGGAACACCACACAGTGGACAAGCCATCAATGGTCTCTTTGCGGAGATCCCTTGGCTGAGTGCCATTCGGAGTTGCAGGACCTTTTCCTTGTCTGGTTCGATCAGGCGTCGTGCGGCAATGATCTCCCCAGTCCTCAAGTCGAGAACTTCATCAATTGCGAGATCCTTCGCCGCCAATGAATCGATGTTTCCTTCTTCCATTGTTCGAAGCCTACGCACTCGTTGTCAGATTCCCAAATGGATGGCGGCGTCGTCCACGAGGCTCGTTCACCTACTCACTGTTCATTTGTTCAACACATACCCAGTGCTACGCCCCCCACCCCCCAGCTTGCGCAACACGCCCCGCGCCAGCAGGTCGTTGATGTCGCGCAATGCCGTGTCGGCCGAGCACTGGGCAATCGCTGCCCACTTCGCGTTCGTGAGCTTGCCGCCCGCCTCACCCGGCGGGCGGTCCAGCACATGGTTGAGCACCAGCGTCTGCCGCGCATTCATGGGCGTGCCCGCCCAGCGTTGCCAGAACTGGGCCTTGTCCAGCACACCGGCCAACAGGCCGTCGGCACCCTGCACGGCGCGCAGCAGGCAGGCCAGGAACCAGGCCAGCCAAGGCGTCACGTCCAGCGTGCCGCGCTGGGTGGTTTCGAGCTGGTCGTAATACTGTTTTCGCTCGCGCTGGATCTGCGCGCTGAGGCTGTAGAAGCGCTGCGCAGGATCAAGCCCCCACGCTCCGCCGCCGCGAGGGTCGCCGCCCCCCAAGGGGGCTTTCGCTCCTTGGGGCGGTCCGGCGGCACTCAATGCCTCAGCCCGAACCAGCGCCATGTCGCCCACAGCGCGGCTGATGCGCCCGTTGCCGTCGTCGAACGGGTGCAAGGTGACGAGCCACAGGTGGGCCAGCCCGGCGTGGATGAGGGGGTCGCCGGCCGGGGCCGCGTTGAACCAGCGCAGGAAGGCTGCGGTTTGTGCGGGCAGCGCGGCGGCGGGGGGGGCTTCGTAGTGCACCTTCTCCCGGCCCACAGGGCCGGACACCACTTGCATGGGGCCAGCCGCGTCGTTGCGCCACTGGCCGACCTGGATGCGCACGTGCCCGCTGAAACCGGTGGGGAACAGGGCCGCGTGCCAGCCGAACAGGCGCTCGGCGGTGAGCGGCTGGGCATGGTGCTGGGTGGCGTCGAGCACCATGTCGACCACGCCGTCCACATGGCGGTCCGCGGGTGCCAGCGCGCCGATGTCCACACCCAATCGGCGGGCGATGGAGGAACGCACAGTATCCAGGTTGAGCGATTCGCCTTCGATGGCGCTGGTGGTCACCACTTCCTGCGTCAGCGCCTGCAGCGTGGCCTGGTCGCGCTGGGCCAGCCCGAGTTCGGCCATGCGGCCCGCCAGATGGCCTTGCGCGCGGTGCACCTGGGCCAGCGCGGGCGCCAGCGCAGTCGCGTCGAACCGCCACTGCGGCCAATCGGGGCGCTGCCAGAGGTAGGTGCGGCGGCGTGGGGGCTTGTCGGGGAACATGCGGCGATTGTGCGCCATATTCGCTGCTTTATTTGCGGCGAATATCCGCCCTATTCACCGCAAGCGTCTAAGCCTCAGAACTTGCGCACTTCAATGCCGTGTTTCTGCAGCGCATACCCCATCTGCCGCGGCGTGATCTTGAGCAGGCGCGCCGCCTTGGCCTGGACCCAGCCGCAGCGTTCCATGGCCCAGATCAGGCGGTCGCGCTCGCCGTCGGGTTTGTCGTCGGCACGCAAAGGGGCCGCCACCGCCGTGGCGGGAAACGCTGCGCCGGGCACGTCGTGGCCCAGATCGGCGGGCCGTGAATCGGCGCCACCCGCGCCCAACCCGCCGCCGTCGCCGGCCAGCGCAGGCTGGCGCGGCGGGGGCGCCATGGGCACTTCGGTGATGGGGATTTCGGCCAGGCGGCTGGGGCGCACGGCGTCTTCGCGGTCGATGTGGTGCAGCACCTGCGTCAGGCAGCGGTTGTCGCGGCAGGGGAAGGCCAGGTCGGAAATGACCTCGTTGCTGGCCATGGTGGCGGTGCGTTCGACGCAGTTTTCCAGCTCGCGCACGTTGCCGGGCCAGTAGCAGCTGGTGAGCACGCGCATGGCTTCGGTGCTGAACTTCGTGCTGCGGCCGTTTTCGCGGTTGAAGCGGTCCAGGAAGTGCTGGGCCATGGCAGGAATGTCTTCGCGCCGTTCGCGCAGCGGCGGCAGCTGGATGCTGACGACGTTGATGCGGTAGTAGAGGTCGGCGCGGAATTCACCGGCCTGCACCATGCGCTCCAGGTTGCGGTTGGTGGCGAGGATGAGCCGCACGTCGACCTTGACCGCCGTGCCGCCGCCCACGCGCTCGAAGCTGCGTTCCTGCAGCACGCGCAGCAGCTTGGCCTGGAAGGCGGCAGAAATGTCGCCGATTTCGTCGAGGAACAGCGTGCCGCCGTGGGCCATTTCGAAACGGCCTTTGCGCGTGCCCTGCGCGCCGGTGAAGGCGCCCCTTTCGTGGCCGAAGAGTTCGCTCTCCAGCAGCGATTCGGACAGCGCCGCGCAGTTGACGCCCACAAAGGGTTCCTGCGCGCGCGGCGACAGGCTGTGGATGGCGCGCGCCATCACCTCCTTGCCGGTACCGCTTTCGCCGCGCAGCAGCACGGTGGTGCGCGAGGGCGCGACCTGGTGGATCTGGTCGAACACCTTGAGCATGGGCGCCGACACGCCCACCACCTGGTCGAGCCGGCGGCCGGGCTTGAGCGCCTTGTGCATGCGGCGCGCTTCGTCCTGGATGCTTTCGTGCGCGGCGGTGACGCTGCGGTGCAGCAGCAGCGCCTGGCCCATGAGCGTGGCCACCATGCGCAGCAGCCGCAGGTCTTCGGCGAACACACGGCGCTGTTCGGGGTTGAGGCAGTCGATCACCAGCACACCGAGCGTGCGGTGGTCGCCGCGGATGGGGGTGGCCAGCATGGCGACCGGGGTGTCGGGACTCTGGTCGGCACCCCCTGTTCGGTTTAGGAATAGCGGTTCGTTGCGGACATCGGGCACCGACACGGGGATGCCATTGGCGAAGACCCGACCGACGATGCCCTCGCCCGATTCGAAGTGAAGACGTTGTTGCTCGGCCTGGGTGAGCCCCACCGAGCACAGCCCCTGGAGCCTGCCCTCGGCGTTGGCCATGACCACGAAGGCTCTGCGCCAATCGAAAGCGTGCAACAGGTAGTTGAGCGCTTCCCGAAACGTCTTGTCGATATCGAGCGAGGTGGCCAGTGTTCTACCGACCTCGTACACCGCGTCGAGTTCGCGCCGGATCAGATGTGTTTGCATGTTCATCGTGGGACCCCATCGGCTTCCTGTCTGGCGACGAAAGAGAGCAGAGGCTTTTTTGTCGATCATCTGCACCAGCATCGTGACTCGGTCACAACGCAACGACTGCGGTGAGCGTGGTGCAAAAAGCATGCCGAGAACGGCGCTTCCCTGTGCCGCCCAGCGCAGCGCCTGCCCGTTTGCAACAAACCCGACAGGCCACGCCTCGGGGGTTTGATGCAGGTCAGACAAAGCCCACAAAACGGGGGCGACAGGCGGTTGAAAAAGCGGGTTTTCAGGGCCTCGGGCCCATGGCACCGAAGTTGCAAAGTGGTGCGCAAACGCTTTGTTCCCGTCCCACGATTGCCGTTGCCAGGAGCCCGCCATGCCGCCCAGCCGCACCGCCGCAGCAACCTCTCGCCCCGCGCTGCCGATCTACCTGGATTACGCCGCCACCACACCGGTGGACCGCCGCGTGGCGAACAAGATGATTCCCTACCTGACCGAACAGTTCGGCAACCCGGCCAGCCGTTCGCACGCCTACGGCTGGGTGGCCGAAGAAGCGGTGGAGCTGGCGCGCGAACAGGTCTGCGCCCTGATCAACGCCGACCCGCGCGAGATCGTCTGGACCAGCGGCGCCACCGAGTCGAACAACCTCGCCATCAAGGGTGCGGCGCATTTCCGCCAGGGCAAGGGCAAACACCTGGTGACCGTGGCCACCGAGCACAAGGCCGTGCTCGACAGCATGCGCGAGCTGGAGCGCCAGGGCTTTGAAGTGACGGTGTTGCCGGTGCTGCCCAGCGGCCTGCTCGATCTGGACCAGTTCAAGGCATCGCTGCGCCCCGACACGGTACTGGCCTCGGTGATGTTCGTGAACAACGAGACCGGGGTGATCCAGGACATTGCCGCCATCGGCGCGATCTGCCGCGAGAAAGGTGTGCTGCTGCACGTGGACGCGGCGCAGGCAGCCGGCAAGGTGGTGATCGATCTGGACGTGTTGCCGGTTGATCTGCTTTCGCTTTCGGCCCACAAGATCTACGGCCCCAAGGGCATCGGGGCGCTGTACGTGCGCCGCAAACCGCGCGTGCGCATCGAAGCGCAGATGCACGGCGGCGGGCACGAACGCGGCATGCGCTCGGGCACGCTGGCCACGCACCAGATCGTGGGCATGGGCGAGGCGTTCTGGCTGGCGCGCGAACACATGGCCAGCGACAACGCGCGCATCCGCACGCTGCGCGAGCGCCTGTGGGCCGGCCTGTCGCCACTGGAGGCGGTGGCGCTCAACGGCGATGCCGAGCAGCGCGCCCCGGGCTACCTGAACGCGAGCTTCAACTACGTGGAAGGCGAGTCGCTGCTGATGGGCATCAAGGGGGTGGCGGTGTCGTCGGGTTCGGCCTGCACCTCGGCCAGCCTGGAGCCGAGCTACGTGCTGCGCGCCATGGGCCGCAGCGACGAGCTGGCGCACAGCTCGGTGCGTTTTTCCATCGGCCGCTTCACCACGGCCGAAGAGATCGACTCGACCATCGCGCAGGTCACCGAGGTGGTGACCCGCCTGCGCGGCATGAGCCCGCTGTGGGACCTGGTGCAGGCCGGCATCGACCTGTCCACGATCCAGTGGGCCGAGCACTAGAACCATGAACACCCTCTTCGCCGCTTCGCGTCTTCCCCCTGAAGGGGGGCCGCGCCCACGGCCCGGCAAAGCCGGTTCCGTGGCGCGTGCCGGACAAGACGCGCGCTGCGCCCGCCCTCTTTCGTCTTCAGGAGTTAGTCATGGCTTACAGCGACAAGGTGGTTGACCACTACGAGAACCCGCGCAATGTCGGCGCGTTCGACGCCAACGACGACAGCGTCGGTACCGGCATGGTCGGCGCGCCCGCCTGCGGCGACGTGATGAAGCTGCAGATCCGCGTGAACGCCCAGGGCGTGATCGAGGACGCGAAGTTCAAGACCTACGGCTGCGGCTCGGCCATCGCGTCGAGTTCGCTGGTGACCGAGTGGGTGCGCGGCCGCACGCTGGACGAGGCGCTCGCGATCAAGAACGCCGCCATTGCCGAAGAGCTGGCGCTGCCGCCCGTGAAGATCCACTGCTCGATCCTGGCCGAAGACGCGATCAAGGCCGCCGTGGCCGACTACCGCTCGCGCCACGGGGGTGCCACCGCCACCGCCGCTGCGGACAGCGAACTGGTGGAACAACCGGCCTGCGAGCCCGGCCATTCCTGAAACCCGCCCACGCCCACCATCCAAAGGAGCCGTGCCATGTCTGCCCTGTCCTCCCTGGCCAGCGATCCCGCCCAGGCCCCCCTGCCCGCGCTGCTGGACTTCACCGCCGAGGCCGCCGCCAAGGTGGCCGAACTGATCGAAGAAGAAGGCAACCCCGCGCTGAAGCTGCGCCTGTATGTCACGGGTGGCGGCTGTTCGGGCTTTTCCTACGGCTTCGCGTTCGACGACCAGGTGGCCGAGGACGACACGATCGTGATCACCAGCGGCGTGTCGCTGGTGGTGGACGCCATGAGCCAGCAGTACCTGATGGGCGCGCGCGTGGATTTTGAAGACGGGCTCGAAGGCTCGCGCTTCGTCATCCACAACCCGAACGCGCAGACCACCTGCGGCTGCGGCAGCTCGTTTTCCGTGTGAGCGGAAAGCCGCCCCACCGTCGCGCCCGCGCAGGCGGGCATCCAGCACCCTGCAACCCCAACGCCCGCTGCTGAAAGGAATCCCCATGAGCGTGTCCCTCACCCCCGCCGCCGCGCGGCACGTGGAGAAGTCGCTGATCAAGCGCGGCGCGGGCCTGGGCCTGCGTCTGGCCGTCAAGACCAGCGGCTGCTCGGGTTATGCCTACGCGCTGGAGTTCGTCGACGCGATGAACCCCGACGACCAGTGCTTCGAGAACCACGGCGTGAAAGTCATCGTCGACCCGCGCAGCCTGGGCATGCTCGACGGCACCGAACTCGACTTCGTGCGCGAAGGCCTGAACGAAGGCTTCAAGTTCAACAACCCGAACGCCAAGGCCAACTGCGGCTGCGGCGAGAGCTTCGCGGTGTGAACAAAACTCCCCCCGCGCCGGGCTGCGCCCGTCACCCCCCAGGGGGCAACACCAGCGGCCCGGCAAAGCCGGTTCCGCGGTGTTCTCGGCCCAGACACGTCACGCCCCCGACCTCCATCGTTCACACTGACCATGGCGCTTCTGCAAATCGCTGAACCGGGCCGATCGGCCGCACCGCACCAGCACCGGCTGGCGGCGGGCATCGACCTGGGCACCACCAACTCGCTGATCGCCACCGTGCAGAGCGCGCAGGCGCGGGCCCTGCCCGACGCGGGCGGCGCGCTGCTGCTGCCGTCGGTGGTGCGCTACCGCCCCGAGGGCGCGCCGGTGGTGGGCCAGGCAGCGCAGGCACAGCAGGCCGAAGACCCGCGCAACACCATTGTTTCGGTCAAGCGCTTCATGGGGCGCACGCTGGGCGATCTGCCCGAAGCCCGGGGCCTGCCCTACGACTTCACCGACGGCGTCGGCATGGTGGGGCTGCAGACGGCGGCGGGCGAGCGTTCGCCCGTGCAGGTGTCGGCCGACATCCTGTCGGCGCTGCGCGAACGGGCCGAGGGCGCGCTGGGCGGACCGCTGGCCGGCGTGGTGATCACGGTGCCGGCCTACTTCGACGACGCGCAGCGCCAGGCCACGAAGGACGCGGCGCGGCTGGCCGGCCTGAACGTGCTGCGCCTGCTCAACGAACCCACGGCCGCGGCCATTGCCTACGGGCTGGACCAGGCCGCCGAAGGCACCTTTGTGGTCTACGACCTGGGCGGCGGCACCTTCGACGTGTCGGTGCTGCACCTGTCGCGCGGCATCTTCGAGGTGCTGTCCACGGGGGGCGATTCCGCGCTCGGCGGCGACGACTTCGATCGCGCGGTGGCCGAATGGGTGTGCCGCGAACACGGCATCGCCGGCATGGCCGCGCTGGCGCCGACCACGCAGCGTGCGCTGCTTGGGGCGGCCCGCACCGCCAAGGAAACCCTCTCCAGCCACGACAGCGCGTCGCTGCGCGTGGTCCTGCCCGAAGGCGGCACCACGCTGCAGGCGATCCTGAGCCGCGAGCAGTTCGCACAGCTCACCGCGCCGCTGGTGGAGCGCACCGTGCGCAGCACCCGGCGCGCCCTGCGCGATGCGCGGCTGAGCACCGCCGACATCACGGGCGTGGTGCTGGTGGGCGGCTCGACCCGCATGCCGGTGGCCCGCCACGCGGTGCGCGAACTGTTCGGCGTGGAGCCGCTGACCGACATCGACCCCGACCAGGTGGTGGCGCTGGGCGCGGCCATGCAGGCCAACGTGCTCATCGGCAACAGCCAGGGCGATGGTTGGCTGCTGCTGGACGTGTGCCCGCTGTCGCTGGGCCTGGAAACCATGGGCGGTCTGGTGGAAAAGATCATCCCGCGCAACTCCACCATCCCCACGGCGCGGGCGCAGGAGTTCACCACCTTCAAGGACGGACAGACCGCAATGAGCCTGCACGTGGTGCAGGGCGAGCGCGAGTCGGTGGCCGACTGCCGGTCGCTGGCGCGTTTCGATCTGCGCGGCATTCCGCCGGCCGTGGCCGGTTCGGCGCGCATCCGCGTGACCTTCCAGATCGACGCCGACGGCCTGCTGGCGGTGACGGCGCGCGAGCTGACCTGCGGCGTGGAAGCGCATGTGGAAGTCAAGCCCACCTACGGCCTGGCCGACGACCAGATCGCCACCATGCTCAGGGACGCGGTGACCGCCAGCGCCGACGACATGCGCCTGCGCTCGCTGCGCGAGGCCCAGGTGGATGCACGCCGCCTGCTCGACGCCACCGACGCGGCCCTGGCCACCGACAGCCGCCTGCTGTCGGCGCCGGAACTCGCCGCGATCCGGCATGTGATGTTCCGCCTGGCCGAAGTGCTGGAAACCGAAGACGACGCCCAGGCTCTGCGCGTGCAGGCGGCCGAGCTGTCGTCGGCCACGGGCGAATTCGCTGCGCGCCGCATGAACGCGTCGATCCAGCAGGCACTGGCCGGCCGGACGCTGGAGAGCCTCTGATGCCCACCGTGCGCGTGCTGCCGCACCCCGATCTGTGCCCCGAGGGCACGGCGTTCGAGCTGCGGCGCGGCGCTTCGCTGTGTGAAGGCCTGCTGCGCGCGGGTGTGGCCATCGAACACGCCTGCGACATGGTGGCCGCCTGCGCCACTTGCCACGTGCACCTGCGCGAAGGGGGTCCGTCGGTGAGCGCCATCGACGACGACGAAAACGACCAGCTCGACCACGCCTGGGGCCTGGACGCGCAGTCGCGCCTGGCCTGCTGCGTGCGCCTTGGCACGCAGGACCTGGTGGTGGAACTGCCACGCCACACACGCAACCACGCGCGCGAGCTCTGAGCCGTTTCGGCCCCTGTCCGAAAGGCCACATTCCCGACAGCCCACTGCCACCCCGTTGGACCGGGGCCGTGCAGACACGACAAAAGCAGCGCCCGAAGGCCCCGAAAAGCGGCTTTGAACGCCCACCGGCACATGGCACGCGCTTTGCACTGAAGGGCTGGAAAGGACGCTGTGCATGAACCGCTCGCTCACCATCAACGACACCACGCTGCGCGACGGCGAGCAGACCGCGGGTGTGGCGTTCACGGTCGACGAAAAGTGCGCCATCGCCTACGCGCTGGCCGAGGCCGGCGTGCCGGAAATGGAAATCGGCATTCCCGCCATGGGCGATGAAGAGATCGGCTGCATCCAGGCCATTGCGGCGCTGCGCCTGCCGGTCGCGCTCATGGTCTGGGGCCGCCTGACCGAAGCGGACCTGGCCGCGGCCCTGCGCTGCGATGCCGACATCGTGCACCTGTCGATTCCGGTGTCGGACATCCACCTGCGCCACAAGCTGCGCCAGCCGCGCGACTGGGTGATCGACCAGGTCACGCGGGTCATCGAGCGCGCGGCCCTGAGCGGGCGCCGCGTGTCGCTGGGTCTGGAAGACGCCTCGCGCGCCGACCCCGCCTTTCTGGCCCTGGTGGCCGCGCGCGCCCAGGCCTGCGGCGCGCAGCGTCTGCGTTTTGCCGACACCCTGGGCGTGCTCGATCCCTTCACCACCTACGAAGCCCTGGCCCGCCTGCGCGAGCACACCGAGCTGGACATCGAGATCCACGCCCACAACGACCTCGGCCTCGCCACGGCCAACACGCTCGCGGCCCTGCGCGCTGGCGCCACGCACGCCAACACCACCGTCAACGGTCTGGGCGAGCGCGCCGGCAACGCCGCGCTGGAAGAGGTGGTGATGGGCGTGCGCCACCTGATGCACGGCGACACCGGCGTGAACACGCAGGCGCTGGTGGGCATCTCGCGCCTGGTCGAGCGCGCTTCGGGCCGCACCGTGGCCGCCAACAAGAGCATCGTGGGCGAAGCGGTGTTCACGCACGAATCGGGCATCCACATCGACGGCCTGCTCAAACACGCCACCACCTACGAAAGCTTCGACCCGGCCGAGCTGGGGCGCGAACGCCGCACCGTGCTGGGCAAACATTCGGGCTCGCACGCCGTGCGCCTGGCCTATGGGCGCCTGGGCATCGCGCTGGACGACGAAGCGCTCACCGGCAGCCTGCTCGCGCGCATCCGCGACCACGCCATGGCCACCAAGCGCGAACCGTCGCCGCAGGAGCTGCAGCGCTTCTTCCAGGAATCGCGCGCGCGCTGGGCGTCCGCATGAAGCCGGAGCACGACCCCATGAACACCACGCTGTCGCCATCAGCCCCCGATGTCGGCCCCGCCGCCGGGCACCCGCGCGCGTGGTGGCAGCAGGTGCGCGAAGACGTGCGCTGCGTGCTGGCCCGCGACCCGGCCGCACGCAACCGGCTGGAGGTGTGGACCATCTACCCGGGCGTGCAGGCGGTGGCCTGCCACCGCCTGGCGCACGCGCTGTGGCGCCGGGGCTGGCGCTATGCGCCGCGCTGGCTGTCGTTCTGCGCGCGCTGGCTCACGAACGTGGACATCCACCCCGGCGCCCGCATCGGTGAACGCTTCTTCATCGACCACGGCGCGGGCGTGGTGATCGGCGAGACGGCCGAGATCGGCGACGACGTGACGCTCTACCACGGCGTCACGCTCGGCGGCACCACCTGGAACCCCGGCAAGCGCCACCCCACGCTGGGCAGCGGTGTGGTGGTGGGCGCGGGCGCCAAGATCCTCGGCCCCATCAGCGTGGGCGACCGGGCGCGCGTGGCCGCCAATTCGGTGGTGATCGAAGCGGTGCCGGCCGGCGCCACGGTGGTCGGCATTCCGGGCCGGGTGGTGGCCTCGCGCCGCCGCATCCGCCACGGCTTCGATCTCGACCACCACCTCATCCCCGACCCAGTGGGCAAGGCCATCGCCTGCCTGCTGGACCGCGTGGCCCAGCTCGAAACCGAACAGGCCCGCGCCGCCGGCCACACCCCATCCGCCAGCGCCTGCGGCCCGTGCGACGACGCCTGCGCCGAACCCGCCTTTGACCGTCTCCGCCCACCCATCCCCCACGAGGAGTAGCCCCATGGAGCAGTTTCTCGACCAGCTCAAGGCCTTGTCTTCCGCCGAAGACTTCCTGAACTTTTTCGGCGTGCCGTTCGACCAGACCGTGGTCAACGTCAGCCGCCTGCACATCCTCAAACGCTTCTTCCAGTACCTGCGCCAGCAGGCGCCGAACCTGTCGGCCGACGACGAGCTGCAGGTCTTCACCACCTACCGCAACCTGCTGGCCCAGGCCTACGGCGACTTCGTGCGCTCCACGCCGGCCCAGGAAAAGGTGTTCAAGGTGTTCCAGGACGTGGGCGGCCGCCAGCACGTTTCGATCGACAACCTCAAGGCGTCCCTGCCGCAACGCGCCGTGGCCTGAAAGGAGTTCTCCATGCACATCGTCGTCTGCATCAAGCAGGTCCCGGACTCGGCGCAGATCCGCGTCCACCCGGTGACCAACACCATCATGCGCCAGGGCGTGCCGGCCATCGTCAACCCCTATGACCTGTTCGCGCTGGAAGAGGCCCTGCGCCTGAAGGACCAGTTCGGCGGCCGCGTGACCATGCTCTGCATGGGCCCGCCGCAGGCCGAGGACGCCTTGCGCAAGTGCATCAGCTTCGGTGCCACCGACGCCATCCTGGTGACCGACCGCGCCTTCGCCGGCGCCGACACCCTGGCCACCAGCTATGCGCTGACCTCGGCCATCCGCAAGATCCACGCGGAGCAGGCGGTGGACCTGGTCTTCACCGGCAAGCAGACCATCGACGGTGACACCGCCCAGGTTGGCCCCGGCATCGCCAAGCGCCTGGGCTGGAACCTGCTGACCTACGTGAGCAAGATCAACGAGGTGGACCTGGACGGCCAGACCCTGACGGTGGAACGCCGCGCCGAAGGCGGCGTGCAGCGCCTGCAGACCACGCTGCCCAGCCTGATCACCATGCTCGAAGGCACGAACGAGATGCGCTTTGCCACCATGGACGACATGCTGCGCGCCGGTCGCTGCCAGGTGCGCAAGTGGAACAAGGACGACGCCGGCATCGAGGACATCACCAAGATCGGCCTCAAAGGCAGCCCGACCATCGTCAGCAAGGTGTTCGCGCCCAAGGCGCGCAGCGTGCGCGCCGAGATGCAGGAAGTCGGCGACGGCACCAACGTCAACGACGTCTGCCTGAACCTGCTGCAGAAGATTTTCACCACCCACCCGACGCTCGAACACGAGACCGTCGAGCGCCTGTCCGCCTGAGGAGCCCACCACCATGAGTGACGCCGCCAAACCCGCCATGGCTGCCGCTGCCGCCGCAGGCGCCGCCAAGACCGCCGGCCGCAGTGGCCGCAGCACCGAACTGCCCGAACACCTGAAGGTCTACAAGGGCGTGTGGGTGTTCATCGAACACGACCGCGGCCAGGTGCACAGCGTGAGCTGGGAGCTGATGGGCGAAGCCCGCAAGCTGGCCGACAAGCTGGGCGTGGAGGTCAGCGGCGTGCTGCTGGGCGGCCCGGCCGACAAGCTGGAGGACTACGCCAAGGAAGCCTACGTCTACGGCGCCGACCACTGCTACCTCATGCGCGACCCGGTGCTGCAGGGCTACCGCAACGAGCCCTTCACCAAGGGCCTGACCGACCTGGTCAACAAGCACCAGCCCGAGATCCTGCTGCTGGGCGCCACCACCATGGGCCGCGACCTGGCCGGCTCGGTGGCCACCACCCTGGGCACCGGCCTGACGGCCGACTGCACCGAGCTGAACATCGACGGCCGCGCGCTGGCCGCCACCCGCCCGACCTTCGGCGGCAGCCTGCTGTGCACCATCATGACCCTGGCCTACCGGCCGCAGATGGCCACCATGCGCCCGCGCACCGCCGCCATGCCGGCGCGCGACGAAAGCCGCAGCGGCGACATCATCACGATGGAGCTGGGCATGGTGGAGACCGACATCGTCACCAAGCTGCTGGGCTTCATTCCCGACGCCACCAGCAACAACATCAACCTGGCCTACGCCGACATCATCGTCACCGCCGGCAAGGGCCTGAAGAACGCCGACAACTGCAAGCTGGTGTGGGACCTGGCCCGCGTGCTGGGTGCCGAGGTGGGTGCCACCCGCGCCGTGACGCAGGCCGGCTGGCTCGAAGCCGAACGCCAGGTCGGCCAGACCGGCAAGACCGTGCGGCCCAAGCTCTACATCGCCGCCGGCGTGAGCGGCGCCATCCAGCACCGGGTGGGCATGGAAGCGTCGGACGTGATCGTGGCCATCAACACCGACCCGAACGCGCCCATCTTCGACTTCGCCCACCACGGCATCGTCGGCAACGCGATGCAGGTGCTGCCGGTGCTGACCGCGGCCTTCCGTTCCCACCTCGACAAGCGCATTAGAAAAGTCGCGTAACCCGACCTCAAGGAGATCTGTGATGTCTAACGAAAAGTTCGATGCGATCGTGGTCGGGGCGGGGCCGTCGGGCAACGCCGCGGCCTACACCATGGCCAAGGCCGGCCTGAAGGTCCTGCAGATCGAGCGCGGCGAATACCCTGGCAGCAAGAACGTGCAGGGCGCCATCCTCTACAGCAACGCGCTGGAACAGATCATCCCGGACTTCCGCGAGGACGCGCCACTGGAGCGCCACATCATCGAGCAGCGCATGTGGATGATGGACGACGAGAGCTTCGTCGGCACCCACTACCGCAGCGACGACTACAACAAGCCGCCCTACAACCGCTACACCATCATCCGGGCGCAGTTCGACAAGTGGTTCTCTTCCAAAGTGCGCGAGGCCGGCGCCCTGCTGATCTGCGAGACCACCGTGGAAGAGCTGCTGCTGGACGGTGAACAGGTCATCGGCGTGCGCTGCGACCGCCTGGGCGGTGAGGTGTATGCCGACGTGGTGGTGCTGGCCGACGGCGTCAACAGCACGCTGGCGCGCAAGGCCGGCTTCCACGGCGAGCTGGACGCAGGCAACGTGGCCCTGGCGGTCAAGGAAATCCTGTTCCTGCCCGAAGAGGTGATCCAGCAGCGCTTCAACATCAAGGAAGACGAGGGCGTGGTCATCGAGCTGATGGGCAAGGTGACCGAGGGCATGGTGGGCACCGGCTTCCTCTACACCAACAAGGAGTCGCTGACCATCGGCGTGGGCTGCATGCTCAGCGACTTCAAGGCCAACCCGCTGCGCACCAAGCCCTACGAGCTGCTGGAAAAGCTCAAGAAGCACCCCAGCATCGCGCCCCTGATCGAAGGCGGCGAGATGAAGGAGTACTGCGCCCACCTGATCCCCGAAGGCGGCTTCAACGCCGTGCCGCGCATCCACGGCGCGGGCTGGCTGATCGTGGGCGACTCGGGCGGCTTCGTCAACGCGGTGCACCGCGAAGGCAGCAACCTGGCCATGACCAGCGGCCGGCTGGCCGGTGAAACCGTCATCGCCATGAAGGCCGCGGGCCAGGAGCCCAGCCTGAAGACGCTCAAGGCCTACAAGGACAAGATGGACGAGTCCTTCGTCATGAAGGACCTGAAGAAGTACCGCAAGCTGCCCGAGGTGCTGCACAGCAGCCCGCAGTTCTTCACCGCCTACCCCGAACTGGTCAACCGCGCCGCCAAGACCTTCTTCACCGTCGACGGCGTGGACAAGCATTCCAAGGAAAAGGAAATCCTGGGCAGTTTCCGCAGCAAGCGCAGCCTGACCGGCCTGGTCGGCGACGCATTCAAAATCTGGAGGGCTTCGCGATGAGCACCGTTGTCAACGTGGAAGAAAAACTCTTCCAGAACCGCTACAAGGTCGACCACGGTCGGCCCCACATCCAGATCAAGCAGCCCGAGATCTGCGCCAACGAATGCCAGTCGCAGGCCTGCACCTACATCTGCCCGGCCGCCTGCTACAAGGCCGAGGGCAACGGCACGGTGACCCTGATCACCGACGGCTGCCTGGAGTGCGGCAGCTGCCGGGTGATCTGCACCGAGCACACCAACGTGGCCTGGGAATATCCGCGCGGCGGCCACGGCATCCTGTTTAAATTTGGTTGACCACCCCGTCGCTTGCTCACTGCGTGTCGCCGCATCCCCCTCAAGGGGCAACGCCAGCGGCCCGGCCAAGCCGGCTCCGCGGCATTTCGCGATGGCTGCGCCCTCTCCGGCTGCCTGTTGGCGCCTCCATGAATCCGAGGAAAACCCATGTCCCGCCCCACCCGCCACGTCTTCGTCTGCACGCAGAACCGCCCGCCTCAGCACCCACGCGGATCGTGCGCTGCCAAGGGCAACACCGCGGTGCTGCAGGCCTTCTGGGCCGAGCAGCAGAAGCGCCAGGCCTACGACGGTCTGGCCATCACTTATTCGGGCTGCATCGGCCCCTGCGACCAGGGCGCCAACGTGCTGGTCTACCCGGAATCGGTGCTCTACCGCAACGTGACGCTGGAAGACGTGACCGAGATCTTCGACACGCACCTGGTCGGCGGACAAACGGTCGAGCGCCTGCGGGCGCCCGCAGGGGTCTGGTGAATCGGTTGACCGGGTTCGGGGCCGACGCGCTGTTCAGCGGCGCAGCGGCCCCGGCGGCGTGGGCGCCACTCAGTTGGCGCTGAGCTTGCGCTCCTTGATGATCGCGGCCCACTGCGCGGACTCCTTCTTCATGAAGGCGGCAAATTCGGCGCGGGTGGTCGGCTGCGGTGTCAGGCCGTGCTTGACCAGGGCGTCCTTGACCTCGGGGTCGTTGAGCGCTTTCACGATTTCCTGGTTCCAGCGCTCCAGCAGGGGTTCGGGCGTCTTGCCCGGTGCCACGAAGGCATACCAGTTCAGGGCCTCGAAGCCGGGGTAGCCCGCTTCGGCCACCGTCGGGATATTGGGCATGTAGGCCGGCCGCGTGAGGCCGGTGGTGGCCAGCGGGATCAGCTTGCCGGCTTCGATCTGCGGCAGCGCCGTGGGCGGCGCGGCGAAGTACGACGCGATGCGCCCGCCCAGCAGATCCTGCATGGCCGGTGCACCGCCCTTGTAGGGCACGTGAACCATGTCGATGCCGGCACGCTGGTTGAACAGCTCGCCCGCCAGGTGCGAGGCCGAACCCGCGCCGGTGGAGGCGAAGTCGACGCTGCCCGGCTTTTTCTTCGACAACTGCACGAATTCGGCCAGGGTCTTGGCGCCGGTGCCCGGGTGCACCACCAGCACGTTGGGGAAGTAGACCCCGCCCGAGATCGGCGCCAGATCCTTGAACGGGTCGTAGCCGACCTTCATCAGGTGCGGCGCGATGGTCAACGGGCCGACCGAGCCGAACAGCAGCACGCTGCCGTCGGGTGTGGCCTTGGCCACAAGCTGGTGCGCGATGTTGCCACCCGCGCCGCCCTTGTTGTCCACCACCACGGACTGGCCGATGTTCTCGCCCAGCTTTTTGGCGATCATGCGTGCGGCGGCGTCGGCGGCGCCACCGGCCGCGAAGCCGACCACCAGGGTCACCGGCTTCTTGGGCGGAAAGTCCTGGGCCTGGGCCGGGGCGCCCAGCAACAGGGCGGCGCCGGCCAGCACGGCCGTGGATATCAAGGTGCGTTTTTTCATCGTGGTCTCCTCGCAGGGGTGGATGGGTGGGTGGAACGGAAAGGGAAGCGGGACGCGTCAGTCGGCGCCCAGCCCGATGGGCGAGGGCTGGCGCTTTTCCACCGCGTGGCGCAGCAGCGCCGCGGTGCGGAAAATGCCGTGGGCGAACTTGCCGTAGGGCAGCGTGGCGAACAGCGCCATCACCGCGCCCAGGTGCAGGCACAGCACCAGCGCCATGGCCGGCGTGCCACGGGCCAGCCACAGCGCCAGGCCGCTGGTGGCGGTGAGGAACAGCAGCGCGATGAAGCCACGGTCCATGGGCTTTTGGGCAGCGTCGCCCTGCAGCGGGTGGCGGCGCAGGTTCAGGCGCCACAGGCCTGCGGTGCCCAGCGCCAGGCTCACGCCCCCCACGGCGCCCAGCAGCTTGGGCAGGCTGGGCAGGTCGTAGGGCGCGGGTTGCCCCAGCAGGTAGTGGTACAGCGTGGCCACGCTGGTGGCGGCGAAGCACAGCAGAAAGCCGTAGAACGTCAGGTGGTGGCAGCGGCGGCGCGCCAGCGTGTAGGCGTCGTCGTCGTTGTGGCAACCCTCGCCGTGCCCGCCATCGAGGTACTTCAGGCGCAGCACGTCGTGCGTGGCTTCGGCTGCGGCCGGCGGGCTCACGGGCGCGCCGCTGGTGGCGGGCGTCACGTCGCGCCAGAAGCGGCGCACGCCCAGCGCCAGGGCCAGCACGGCGAACAGAAACACCGGCGCAAACAGGCCCACCAGCAGGTTGTGCGGAAAGATGGCGTAGAAGTCGGCGCCGGGCACCTGCCACAGCCCGCCCTTCAGGGCCACCGCCAGCACCAGGAACAGCGCCAGCCCGCCCGCCAGCGCGAGCGAGAGCGTGAGCCCGTTGCGCTGGTAGAGCTTGCCCAGCGCGGGCGGCCAGGCGTAGTCGTGGTAGGTCTGGCCGCGCACGCGGGCCATGGCCTGCGGGATGTTGACCGCGAATTCGTGCGGCGGCGCGTACTGGCAGGCGTGCAGGCAGGCGCCGCAGTTGTGGCACAGGTTGGCCAGGAAATGCACGTCGGCTTTGGGGAATTCGAGCCGGCGCGTCATCGCGGGAAACACGGCGCAAAAGCCTTCGCAGTAACGGCAGGCATTGCAGATCTGCAACTGGCGCGCCACCTCGGCTTCGGCGTCGGAAACGGGCACGGCGTCGCCCATGGCCAGGGCGTGGGCGTCGCGCACCAGGGCGTCAAGCGGCGGCATGCAGGGCTCCTTGTTCGGTGGCGATCAGCGTCGCCAGGGGCTGGGCCGGCTGCTGCCGGGCCGCGCGGGCGGCGTTGGCGCCGGCGATGCGGCCAAAGGCCGTGCCGATGCTCATGCCGACGCCGGCGGTGTAGCCCTTGCCCAGCACGTTGCCGGCCATCATTTCGCCGGCCACGAACAGGTTGGGGCTGGCCGCGCCGCCGAAGCGCACGGCGGCGGTATCGCCGGTCTTGAGGCCCAGGTAGGTGAAGGTGACGCCGGGCTTGAGCGCGTAGCCGTAGAACGGCGCGGTGTCGATGGGGCGCGCCCAGTGCGTCTTGGCGGGTGCCAGGCCTTCGGTGTGGCAATCGTCGAGCGCGGTGTGGTCGAAGGTGCCCACCCGGCAGGCGGCGTTGTAGCTGTCCAGCGTGCGCATGAAGCTGTCCACGGGCAGGCCGAGTTTGTGCGCCAGTTCGGGCAGGGTGTCGGCCTTGACGCCCGGGAACACGGGCGGCATGAAGCGGCCGATGGCCTTGGCGTCGATGATCGAATAGCCGATCTGCCCGGGCTGCTGCGCCACCAGGCGCCCCCAGATCGCGTAGCGCTTGGGCCAGAAATCTTCGCCTTCGTCGTAGAAGCGCTCACCGTCGCGGTTGACCACCACGCCCAGCGACACGCAGTCGATGCGCGTGCAGATGCCGCCGTCGTAGAGCGGCGCACGCGCGTCGATGGCCACCATGTGCGCCTGCGTCGGGTCGCCGATCCGCTCGGCGCCGTGGTCTTCCAGCAGGTGGCGCAGCAACACGCCCTGGTTGAAGGCGGTGCCGCGGATGAGGAAGTTGTCCGACGGCCATTCGCCGCGTTCGTTCTGGCCCCAGGCCTCGCGCAGCCAGTCGCGGTTCGATTCAAAGCCGCCGGCCGCGAGCACGCAGGTTTTCGCGGCGATGCGTTCACCGCCTTTGAGGTGCGCAGCGACAAAGCGGCCGTCTGCGATCTCCAGCCGCTCGACCGGCGTTTCGTAACGCACCTGCACGCCCAGCGCCTCGGCGCTGCGGAAGTAGGCGTTGACCAGCGCCTTACCACCGCCCATGAAAAAGGCGTTGGTGCGCGCCACGTGCAGCGCACCCGACAGCGGTGGCTGGAAATGCACGCCATGGCGGCGCATCCAGGGCCGGCACGACGACGAATGGCGGATCACCAGCCGCGCCAGCGCCTCGTCGGTCAAGCCGCCGGTGACCTTGAGCAGGTCTTGCCAGAACTCTTCTTCGGGGTAGGCCTCGACCAGCACGTCCTGCGGCGCGTCATGCATGCAGCGCAGGTTGCGGGTGTGGGCGGAATTGCCGCCGCGCCAGGCGCGCGGCGCGGCCTCCAGCAGCAGCACGGTGGCACCGGCTTCGCGCGCCATCAGGGCCGCGCACAGCGCCGCGTTGCCGCCACCGATGACCAGGACATCGGGGTCCATCGACATGCGTCTCCTCGCTTTTCGCTCTTCACTCGTGGGGCGCCGGGCGCGCAGGCCCGGCGGATGAGCGAATGTAGGAAGACGGCCCCGCGCCGTGCAGCGGGGTCAGGTCATGGGGGTATCACGATTTCCGATGCCCCGCCCGGCGCGGGCCGGTGACCCCGGCGCCGTCCAGCGGCGTGACGCCCGACCAGCGCCCGCTGGTCACCAGGGTGCGCACGCAATCGGCCAGCACCACACGCGCCGCCAGCGCGGCTGGCGAAAGTTCGTCGTCCGACAGGCTGCACAGCAGGTTCACCCGGCGCGCGGGCACGTCGGTCAGGCGCGCCCACTGAAAGCGCTGCCCGGCGTCGGGGTAGCGGCCGAGCGCGGCCCAGGGCTGCACCGAAGACGCCAGGCCGGCGTCCACCGCGGCCATCACCATGGCCAGGGAATCGACCTCCAGCACCACACGGGGCGCCAGACCCATACCGGCAAACGCCGCGTCCAGCGTGCTTCGCAGGCCGTGCGGGCCGGTGGGCAGAATCAACGGTTCGTCGGCCAGATCGGCCATGGTCATTTCGGCCGGCAGCCGGGGGGTGGCCGCGCTGCGCATCAGAAACAGGTCTTCCTCCAGCAGCGGCTGGATTTCCCAGCGCCGGCTGCCACCGGCCTGCCGCGCCTGCTGCAGCCGCGAGTCGAACAGCACGGCCATGTCCAGCTCGCGGGCATTGAGCAGGGCGCTGATGTGGCCCGACATGGCCTCGACCATGTGCAGGCGCACGTCGGGGTAGCGCTCGCGCATGGCCTGGATGAGCGGCAGCCCCAGCACGGCCGACGTGGTGGGCGCCAGCCCCACGGTGACACTGCCCGACAGGCGCGCGGCCTGGGCGGCCCGCACCGCCTGCTCGGCATGGCGCAGCGTCAGTTTGGCCTCGCGGAAGAAGGCCGCGCCGGCCGCCGTCGGGGAAACGCCCTGCGGCGTGCGGTGCAGCAGGCGCGTGGCCAGCTCCCCTTCCAGCCGCGTGATCTGCTGGCTCAGGGCCGACTGGACCATGTCCAGATCGTGCGCCGCCCGGCTCATGGCGCCGAGTTCGACGATGCGCACGAAGTAACGCAGTTGCCGCAGTTCCATGGTGTCGCTGGTGTCCCTTCGCCTGATCGTGCCATCGGATGGGCGGGATAATCGCACACCATGACGAGCAAGCAACGTGTGGTGGTGGGCCTGAGCGGCGGGGTGGACTCCGCCGTGAGCGCGTACCTGCTGAAACAGCAGGGCCACGAGGTCATCGGCATCTTCATGAAGAACTGGGAAGATGACGACGACAGCGAATACTGCTCCAGCCGGCAGGACTGGCTGGACGCGGCCAGCGTGGCCGACGTGATCGGGATCGACATCGAACACGTCAACTTCGCGGCCGAATACAAGGACCGGGTTTTCGCCGAGTTCCTGCGCGAATACCAGGCCGGGCGCACGCCCAACCCCGACATCCTGTGCAACGCCGAGATCAAGTTCAAGGCCTTCCTGGACCACGCCATGCGCCTGGGCGCCGAGAAGATCGCCACCGGGCATTACGCCCGTGTCCGCTGCGTCGCAGCAGACACGGGCGAGCCCGTCGGGCAGCACATGACAGATGACGCCCGCGTGCGCTACGAGCTGCTCAAGGGCCTGGACCCACTGAAAGACCAGAGCTACTTTCTGCACCGCCTGAACCAGGCGCAACTGGCCAAAACGATGTTCCCGGTGGGCGAGCTGCCCAAGACCGAGGTGCGCCGCATCGCCGCCGAGATCGGCCTGCCGAACGCGAAGAAGAAGGACAGCACCGGCATCTGCTTCATCGGCGAACGCCCGTTCCGCGATTTCCTCAACCGCTACATCAGCCAGGAACCGGGGCCGATCAAGGACCCGAGCGGCCGCACCATCGGCGAGCACGTGGGCCTGTCCTTCTACACCCTGGGCCAACGCCAGGGCCTGGGCATCGGCGGTGTCAAGGCCCAGGGCGCCCAGAAAGGCGGCGCCGAGCACGAACCCTGGTTCGTGGCGCGCAAGGACCTCGCCAAGAACACCCTGTGGGTGGTGCAGGGCCACGACCACCCCTGGCTGCTGGCGCCCAGCCTGCGCGCCGAGGATGTGAGCTGGGCCGCGGGCACAGCCCCCACCGCCACCCGGATTGCGGCCAAGACCCGCTACCGCCAGAGCGACGCCCCCTGCGCGCTCGCGCTCGACGACACCGGTTTCACGCTGCGTTTTGCCGAACCGCAATGGGCGGTGACGCCGGGCCAGAGCGCGGTGCTGTACGACGGCGAGGTCTGCCTGGGCGGCGGCGTGATTCACACCGAAGCTGCCAATGCCCCCGACTGACGCCCCGGCCACCGCCCGGCTTGCGGCCCGCTGGGCCGACTGGTTCCCGGTGCTGCGCTGGGGCCGGGATTGCACGCAGGCGACCTTCACGGCCGACCTGACCTCGGCCGCCGTCGTCACCCTGCTGCTGATCCCGCAGGCACTGGCCTACGCCCTGCTGGCGGGTATGCCGGCGGTCACGGGCCTGTACGCCAGCATGCTGCCGCTGGTGGTGTACGCCCTCATGGGCACCAGCCCCGTCGTGGCCGCCGGCCCGGCGGCGCTGCGTTCCGTCATGTCGCTGGCCGCCGTGGGGGCGGTGGCCGCCACCGGCAGCCCGGCCTTCATCGCCGCCAGTGCGCTGCTGGCGGTCATGGTCGGCGCGATGCTGCTGGTCATGGGTGCGCTGCGCATGGGCTTCGTGGCGGGTTTCCTCAGCCACCCGGTGCTCTCGGGTTTCGTCACGGCGGCGGGCCTGCTGATCGCCATGAGCCAGTTGCCCCACGTGCTGGGCATGCCGCTGGCCAGCCAGAACCTGGGCGCCTTCCTGCGCAGCCTGTGGCAGCACCACACCCAGGTGCACAGCCTGACGCTGGCCGTGGGCCTGGGCGCCGTCGCCACGCTGTGGGCCGCCAGGCGCTGGCTCCAACCCGGCCTGCGGCGCCTGGGCACACCGGCCGGCGCGGCCGACCTCGTGAGCAAGGCGGCGCCACTGCTGATCATGATCGGCGCCATCGCCATCACCGCGAACACCGGCTGGGAAGCGCGCGGGCTGGCGGTGGTCGGCGAGATCCCGCAAGGCCTGCCCGCCCTGACCCTGATGGCCTTCACCGACACCACGCCCGAGATGCTGCGCCTGCTGCTGCTGCCGGCCCTGCTGATCGCGGTGCTGACCTTCGTCGAGCAGATTTCCATGGCCCAGGGCATGGCCGCCAAGCGGCGCGAGCGCGTGGACACCGACGCCGAGATGCGCGCCATGGGCGGCGCCAACCTGGCTTCGGGCCTGAGCGGCGCCTTTGCCGTGGGCGCCAGCTTTTCGCGCACCGTGGTGGTGGCCGAAAGCGGCGCCCGCACCCCGGTGGCCGCGCTGCTGACCGCCGTGCTGCTGGGGCTGGCCGCGCTGTTCCTCACGCCCTGGCTGCGCCACCTGCCGCTGGCGGTGCTGGCCGCCACCATCCTGCTGGCGCTGGGCAGCCTGATGGACTTCGCCAGCTTCGGGCGCACCTGGCGCTTTTCGCGCGCCGACTTCGCTGCGCAGGCGCTCACCTTCGGCACCACCTTGCTGGTCGATCTGGTCAGCGGCCTGACGGCGGGCGTGGTGGCTTCGCTGGCGCTGCACATCTGGCACAGCAGCCGCCCGCACATCGCCGAGGTGGGCAACGTGCCGGGCACCGAGCATTACCGCAACGTGCGTCGCCACGCCGTGACCACGCACCCGCGCATCCTGAGCCTGCGGGTCGACGGCAGCCTGTTCTTCGCCAACGCGCGCTTCCTGGAAGACCGCATCGCGGCCGAGGTGGCCAGCCACCCGGACCTGCGCCACCTGATCCTGCTGTGCAATGCGGTCAACGACATCGACGCCAGCGCGCTGGAAAGCCTGCGCACCATCCAGCAGCGCCTGAGCGATGCGGGCGTGCTGCTGCACCTGAGCGAGGTCAAGGGCCCGGTGATGGACCGGCTCGAACGCAGCGACTTCCTGGCGCACCTGAGCGGCGGCGTGTTCCTCACCCACCACCAGGCGGTGGCGGCGCTGAGCGCCTGAAACCCGCCGTCCCGGGGCATCAGCCCCGGCGGCGCAGCAGCCGCACGTGCATCGGCCGCACGAACGATGCGCCCTGCGGGCCACCATGCGGTGCGAACGCAGCCCGCACCCGATCGGCCAGCGCTTCGGTGATGCCGTGATCGGCAAAACTGGGGTACAGCATGCGCCGCGCGAAGTCGTCCCAGTCGGCGTAATGCACGGGCTGGGCAAAGCGGCGCTCGGTCTGGGCCACCCAGTGTGTGCCCGAAGCCAGCGCCCGGTCCAGTGCGGCCTGCGCCGCCCGGCGCACCATCCCTTCGTCGTTGTAGAGACGGACGAGGGTGTTCAGCGCCCCGCCATAGATCGGCTCCGACACGTACAGCCAGCCGCCGGGCCGCAGCACGCGGGCCACTTCGGCCAGGGCCTGGTCCATTTCGGGCACGGGCACGTGGTGCAGCGACTTGAGCATCAGCGCGCCGTCGAAGGCAGCGTCCGGCGCCGGCACGGCCTGCGCGCCGGCCGCCAGAAACACCAGCCGCTCCTGCGGCTGGGCGATGTTCTGCGCGTGCTGCGTGCGGTCGACCTCCAGCGCCATCACCTCGCTGCCGGCATGGCGCTGCACCAGTTTCCGGGCCAGGCGCGCCGCGCCGCAACCCAGTTCGATCAGACGCTGACCGTCCAGCGGCACCAGGCTGGCAAGCACGTCGAGCTCGTCGCGCACCAGGGGCAGGTGATCCGGCGCCACCATCTCAGGCATCACACGCGCCCCCGGCGTGGGCAGCCTGGCCGTGGCCGCAGCCCCCGCGATCACCGGTATTGACCATGTGTTCGGCCATCTGCGTCAGCGCCTGCAGCAGGCCCGCGCGCAACGGGGCATCGGCCACCTCCTCGGCCAGCGCGGTGCGCATGCACAGCATCCAGGCGGCCTGTTCGGCCGGGCCGATGGCATAGGGCAGGTGCCGCATGCGCAAGCGGGGGTGGCCGTGCTTTTCGATGTAGAGGTTCGGCCCGCCGAACCAGCCCGAGAGGTACTCGAACAGGCTCTGGTTGGCGCCCGCCAGGCTGTCCGGATGGAGGCGGCGCGCGGCATAGGCCTCGGGCAGCGCATCCATCAGGTCGTAGAAGCGGTCCACCAGTCGGTGCAGGGCGTCGGCGCCGCCGAGCGCCTCGTAAGGGGTGAGCGCGAGAGAAGGTGTCATCGGTAGCGTCTCAGGTACTGTTGTTCGAACCAGCGCTTGGCCCAGTGGAACAGGCGCGATGAAGGCAGGAGCAGCTGCCGCCGGGGGGTGCGGTACACCAGCGTGCCGTGATCGATGGCGTCGATGATGCAGACCAGCTCGACCGGGAACGTCGCGGCCTGCGGCAGGCCCTGCAAGCCGTTCAGCAGGTTCTGCGCCGCCGCCTCGGCCTGCAGGTCGGCCATGTGCGCCTGCTTGGGCATCCAGTCGGGCCCGGGAAAACTGCCCGAATCACCGACCACGTACACCTGTTCACTGCCGACCACGCGGCACTGCGCATCGGCCTGCAGCAGGCCGCCGGGTGAACGGGTCAATGCGGTCTGGTCGAACCAGGCGTTGCCCGTCATGCCGGGCATGAACAGGATCAGGTCGGCCGGGAATTCGCCGCCTTCGGTGACCACCTTGTCGGCCTCGAAGCGCTGCAGCTTGTGGCCCAGGTGGGCGCGGATGCCGCGGCGAGCCATCTCGGCCAGCAGGTGCTGCACCGCCTTCGGGCCCAGCCGGTTGCCCGGCTCTTTCGAGGGGTTGAAGAACACCAGCTCGAAACGCTCACGCCGGCCTTCGCGCCGCAACTGCTGGTCGATCCCGAACAGGAACTCGAACATCGGCCCGCCACGCACCGCACTGGGTTCGTTCGGGTTGCCCGCAAAACCGACCGCGATGGTGCCGCCTTCGAGGGCGCGCAGCCGGTCGCGAATCTGCTCGGCCGCAGCAATGCCTTCGCAGGGCGTGATGGCGTGTTCGATGCCGGGCAGCTTCTTGAGGAAACGCCCGCCGCTGGCGATGACCAGCGCGTCGTTGGCCACGTCGCCCGCCGTGGTGTGCACCACGCGGCCGTCCGCCCCCAGGCCGGTCACGTCGGCCACCACATGGGTCACCCGCATGCGGGCGAAGAAAGGGGCCAGCGGCACGGTGAGCTGCTCGCGCGTGCGCAGGCCGGAGGGGATCCAGATGATGCCGGGCAGGTAATGCAGTTCGGCTCGCGGCGCGATCAGCGTGATCTGCGCCTCGCGCTCGCGCGCCCGCAAGGCCCGCACCGTCGACAACGCCCCGAAGCCCGCACCGATGACGGTGATCTGCGTCGGCGTGGTCATGCGGTCTCCAGCGAAGGGGTGGCCACGCGGGCCAGGAAGTCGTCGCGCGTGCAGCCCCCGAGCAGCGGGTGCCAGCGGCGCTGCGCCATGACCGTGCTGACCGTCTGCCCGCGCGCGTCGTACCCGGCGTAGAGCAGGGTTTCGTCGGGCAACGTGAACACGCGCCGGGTGGCGCTGTCCCACAGGGCGCCCACGTCGGCCGGCACCGGCTGGTACGGGCAGGCCCCCACCACCAGCAGGCCGCCGCAGAACACCCGGTCACGCCACTGAAAGCTCAGGCAATGGGCGGTGTGGCCCGGCGTGGCCAGCACCCGCACGCATTCGTGACCGAACACCAGGCGCTCGTCGTCGCGCGCCACGTGCGCGCCGTCGCGGGGTTCGCCCTGAACCAGCGGTGCGCCCAGCCGGGACAGCGCGGCCCATTCGCCCGGCCGCTGGTCGTCGTGCTGGTGCGTGCGCAGCACCCAGCGCAGCCGCAGGCGCGCGTCGTCGAGCAAGGCGGTCAGCACGGGCAGATCGCCGCCGCGCGGATCGATCAGCACCGCTTCGGCGGATTCCATGTCCGCCAGCAGGTAGCTGGTTTCGCCGCTGCGAGGGTCATGAAGCATGCGCAACACGGGGGTCTCCTGGAAAAAAACGCGGCCCCGGCCCGGGAACCTGCCAGCCTCTCCGTTTCCAAGAACCATGCCACCGGCACAGACCCGCCAAAAGTCCCACGGGCACAAGCACTTGCCCGCGTTGATCGGGGCCGGGCCGCCGTGAAACCCCGCCCCGATCTGCCAGATTTGGCAGAAAATGGCAGACATCGCCCCCCCACCTGGCGCGCCGGAGTCCCCGTGAAACCCCTGCCCGAACTCACCGCCTTCCTCGAAGGCCTGGCCGAGCCCCACATCCTGTTCGACGCGCAGTACCGCATCCTGGCGGCCAACGCCGCCTACCGGCGCCAGTTCAGCCCCGACCGCAGCGTGGTCGGGCGCACCTGCTACGAGGTGTCGCACCACTTCGCCGTGCCCTGCGACCAGGCCGGCGAATCCTGCCCGCTGGCGCGCTCGCGCCAGTCGGGCCAGCGCGAGCGCGTGCTGCACCTGCACCACACGCCCCAGGGCGAGACCTACGTGAACATCGAGCTCTCGCCCCTGCCCGGGGCCGACGGCGAACCGGCTTTCTACGTCGAGCGCATGGAACCGCTGCGCGTGGCCCAGAGCCAGCCCGGCGCGCAAGGCCTGATCGGCCGCTCGCCGGCCTTCCAGCGCATGCTCGGGCTGGTGGCGCGGGTCGCGCCCTCGCGCGCCACGGTGCTGCTGCTCGGGGAATCCGGCACCGGCAAGGAACTGGTGGCGCGCGCCATCCACGAAGCCAGCCCGCGCGCGGGCAAGCCGCTGGTGGCGGTGGACTGCTCCAGCCTGCCGGAGAACCTGTTCGAGTCCGAACTCTTCGGCCACGAGCGCGGCGCCTTCACCGGCGCCAGCACCAGCCGCGCCGGCCTGGTGGAAGCGGCCAGCGGCGGCACGCTGTTTCTCGACGAAGTGGGCGACATCCCGCTGGCGATGCAGGTCAAACTGCTGCGCCTGCTGGAGACCGGCACCTACCGCCGCGTGGGCAGCACCGAGCTGCGCCACGCCGACATCCGCGTGATCTCCGCCACCCACCGCGACCTGCACCGCCTGCTGGCCGAAGGCGCGTTCCGCGAAGACCTGTATTACCGGCTTTCGACCTTTCCCATCGCGCTGCCGCCGCTGCGCGAGCGCGAAGGCGACCTGGCGCTGCTGGCCCCCGCGCTGCTGGAGCGCGTGGCCGCCCCCCGCCGCCTGCGGCTGTCACCCGAAGCCCTGGCCGTGCTGGCCGAGCAGCCCTTCCCGGGCAACGTGCGCGAGCTGCGCAACCTGCTGGAGCGCGCCGCCCTGCTGGCCGACGGCGAACAGATCCGCGCCACCGACGTGCAGGCCGCCATCGCCACCGGCCGGCGCAGCACCGCACCGGTCGCCCTCATCCCCGCCCCCGTGGCAGCGGCCGAGCCCGCCGCCCCCCAGAGCCTGCGTGGACTCGAACGCGAAGCCCTGCGCACCCTGGTGGCGCAACACACCGGCAGCCGCGCCGAACTTGCCGCGCGGCTGGGCATCAGCGAACGCTCGCTGTACCGCAAGCTCAAGGCGCTGGACCCGACCGCGGACTGACCCCGCGGGACGGACAGCGGGATGCCCGCCTGCGCGGGCATGACGGGGTTTGGCACCCACGTCAGCGGTAGAGCGTGGGGGCAGCCGGGCCAGCCGCCGGGCCGCCATGACCTTGCTGGATGCCCGCCTGCGCGGGCATGACGGAGTTTGGGGCAGCGACCCGCGCAGCGGCGGAGCGTGGGGGCATACGCTCAATGCCCCGCGTGCAGCTTCTCGTGAATCTTCTTGGTCGTGCGCCACACCGCCCACAGCACCAGCGGGATCATCGCGCCGGCCAGCAGTTCGGGCTTGACGGGCAGGCCCGCTTCCTTGCCGGCCTTGCCCACATACAGGATCAGGCTGACCACGTAGTAGGAGATCGCCGCGATCGACAGGCCTTCCACCGTGCTCTGCAGGCGCAGTTGCAGCTCCTGCCCCTTGGTGAGCTTGGCCAGCAGTTGCTGGTTCTGTTCTTCGGTGGCGATGTCCACCCGCGTGCGCAACAGCGCGCTGGTGCGCGTCACGCGCTCCGACAGCGACGCCAGGCGCTGGCCCGTCGCGGCCACGGTGGCCATGGCCGGTGACAGGCGGCGTTGCATGAATTCGCCCAGGGTCTGCGTGCCGGGGATGGGTTGCTCGCGCAGTTCGGCGATGCGCTGGCCCACCAGGGTGTCGTAGGCACGGGTCGCCGAAAAACGGTACGAGTGTTCGGCCGTGGCGCGTTCGACACCGGCCGCCAGCGCCACCAGGGTGTCCAGCAGTTGCTGGTCGGACGTGCCCTTGCTTTCGAGCTGGGCGGTGATGCTGGCCAGCCGCTGCTCCGCATCCGCCAGCAGCGGCCCCAGCTGTTTGGCCACCGGCAGCCCCCGCAGCGCCATCACGCGGTAGGTCTCCAGTTCCAGCAGGCGCGACGAGATGCGGCCGGCCCGGGTTTCCGACGTGCCCGGTGGCGCGATGACCAGCATGCGCTCGAACCCACAGGGGCGCAGCCAGAAGTCGGTGACCACCAGCGAATGCCGCTGGTTGCCCATGAGCGAGGCCACCACCGTGTGCTCGCCCAGCCAGGTGCGGGCCAGCGCCAGCGCATCGGCCGGTGGGTCGATGGGGCCTTCGACCATCACCAGTTGCACCGCGGCGAAGGTGCGCCCCGGAATGCCGGCCAGCCAGTCCGGCGGTGTCACCAGGGGGGTGACCAGATCGGGCGTCGGCCCGCCCAGCCCCGCGCCCTCGGGCAAGGGCTGCACGATCGAGTAGCGCGTGAATTCGGTGTGCCGCTCCCACTTGAGCGTGTAGCCCGGCAGGCGCAGCCGCAGGAAGCTGCCCTCCAGCGCCGACACGGCGAGCGCCGCCTGGCCCGGCAGACGGCGCAGGTGCTCACACTCCTGTTCGCGCGTGACCCCGGCATTGGCCACGGCCACATAGGTCACGAGCACGGGCAGGCGGATGCGCGCCGGTGGGCGGGCATGCACCTCGTTGTGCAGCTGTTCGCGCAGGGGATCGTCGGCGGGAAGGAATGTGGCGGCGGCGGACATGCCGCGATTGTGCAATGGCGTGTGCGTTCACGCGCCGCGCGCACGCCCCACCCAGCGCGTAACGTGCGCCAGCCCTTGATGCCCCGGCCCTTCGTCGAGCGACACCTCACCGTCCCAGGCCCACACCTCGTCCACCAGACCGTGAAAGTCGCTGCGCAGCAGCGCGGGCGTGTACAGCATGGCCCCGTCCTGCGGGCCCCCGCTGCGGTGCCCCAGTTGCTGCGGATGAAAGGCCTCCAGCACCAGCCGACCGCCCGGGCGCAGGGCCGCAGCCAGCCGGCGGTGCGCCCCGGCCCGGATGGCCGGCGGCAGGTGCACGAAGGTGAGCACCAGGGCGTCGAACGCGGCCGGCGGCGGCGCCCAGTCGGCCAGGTCCGCCAGCACCGTCTGCAAGGCCACAGCGCGGATTTCGGCCAGCGCCCGGGCCTTTGCCAGCCCCACGGCCGAACCGTCCATCGCCGTCACCCGGTGCCCCTGGACAGCCAGCCACACGCCGTTGCGCCCTTCGCCGTCGCCCGGCACCAGCACGTCGAGCGACGGGGGCCAGTCGCGCGCATCGGTCGCGAGAAAGGCGTTCGGTTGGGTGCCGTACTTGTAGACGTCACCGGCAAAATTGCGGTCCCAAGGGTTGATGTTCATCGGACCATTGTGGCGGGTACCGCCGGTCCCTGCCACATCGGCAACAAATACCCCCACCAGTAAAGATCCATGCCCCTCACGCCCACCGCGGGCACCGTCATCACCGCTTGCCGATAATGCCGGGACACCGTCTGCCCAGGCAGCCTCTGCATCCGCTCCTCCAGCCCCACCGTCCTGCCCCATGAAAGCCCGTGTCGAGTTTCGTGTCCGCGTCTACCGCGACGACGGCGTCGCCATCGGGCCGGGCAAGGTCCGGTTGCTGGAATGCATCGCCGAGTCGGGCAGCATCGCCGCGGCAGCGCGCCAGTTGGGCATGTCCTATGCCCGGGCCTGGCAGTTGGTGAGCGAGATGAACGCCGCGTTGAAAGCGCCGGCGGTCTATACGGCCAAAGGCGGCGCCCGCGGCGGCGGCACCGGCCTGACCCCCTCCGGCCTCGACGTCGTCCGCCACTACCGCGCCCTGGAAGCGTCTGCGCGCACAGCGTGTGCGCCCGACATCGCCGCCCTGACAGACCTGCTGGCCGGCTGAAGCCCGGCCCAAAAAAAAGAATCATCCATGTGTGAACCGCCCCGGATTTTGAGGAGGCTCCAATCTTTGAGAGGATGGAGCCATGAGGAAGTCAGTGAAGTTTTCGCCCGAGGTGCGCGAGCGCGCGGTGCGCATGGTGTTCGAGCATCGAGGCGAGTACGAATCGCAATGGGCGGCGGTGGTGTCAATCGCCGGCAAGATCGGCAGCACGCCGCAGACGCTGTTGAACTGGGTACGTCAGCATGAACGCGACACAGGCCTGCGCGAAGGCCCCAGCACAGCCGAGGCACAACGCGTCAAGGAACTGGAACGCGAGGTGCGCGAACTGCGCAAGGCCAACGAGATCTTGAAGCTGTCGTGAGTCGCTGAGTCCTGAACACGAAGTGGCGAAAAATCAAGCAGTTAGCGCCGTGCTCAGAGAGGAGTTCTGAACTCGATTCTCACTGAGTTCTGAACTTTCCCGAAAACGTGTCACTGAGGTTTGAATTTTTCGGAATGCGTGCAAGCTCCGTGAGACTTGGGCGTAGCTTCTGGAAGCGCGTGTGAACTCTCAACCTCAGTTCCCAAGAACGACAGTTCTCATGCGCGGTCTGCCCCAGTCTTGCGCGTCTGGAACTCATTGACTGATATGCAGGGCGGCCTGCGGCAGATCGGCCAGGGCCGCGAGCATCTGGCCGGTCTGGTTGGCGTCGTCGTCAATGGCCTGCTTGCCCAGGATCACCAGGCCGGGCTCTTCCTTGTCCACCAGCGCCTTGAGCAGCTTGGCCACGGCCAGGGGCTGCAGCTCGACGTCGGTCTCGACCAGGATGGCACGGTCGGCGCCGATGGCCATGGCCGTGCGCAGGGTTTCCTGGCACTGGGCCACGCCGCAGGAGACGGCGATCACCTCGGTCGCAGCGCCCTTCTCCTTCAGGCGCACGGCCTCTTCGACGGCAATCTCGTCGAACGGGTTCATGCTCATCTTGACGTTGGCAATGTCCACGCCCGTGCCGTCGCTCTTGACGCGCACCTTGACGTTGTAGTCGACCACACGTTTGACGGGGACGATGACTTTCATTTCATTATTCTTGTTAAATCTGCTGGTGGATACTGGATGTCAAACCCCATCGCACAGCCAGGTCTTGGCGTATCAGCCTACGCCGACTCGACCAGTTCGTAAGCGTCGCCTCAGCACCCTCTTGACGAGGAGGACGGGAGGTATTCAGACGTCCACGACGTGGCGCAGCAGGGCGAAGCCGACGCGCCAATGGGTGCCGTCGCCGGGGTCGATGGTG
>NZ_JACBGE010000032.1 GCF_021401345.1 Hydrogenophaga sp. NFH-34 | reverse complement strand
AGCCTGATGGCCAACATCGTGATGGCGTGGAATACCTCACAGATGCAGGCGGTCCTGGATCGCTGGTCGAACCGCCGCCAGGTCATTCCACCGGAACTGATCGGGAAGATTGCGCCCACCAGGCTGGAGAGCATCAACTTGCGGGGTGTGTTTCGCTTCCCGGTTGACCGCTATGCTGACCAAATCCTGCCTTCGCGGCCAAATGCATCGATAACTGGCACCAATGGATGAAACCGACCACGGTTTGACGCCACGAATCGCAGATTTGAAAGTGAACAGGAAAGTCAATGAAATCAACGATCTACCAACACCACCTCCGCGCCAGTGCTAGCTTTTCGTACCGTCACTTATTGCACTGAAAACGAGGAGACCCCAACTACACCGAGCTGCAGCGGGCCTACGACCACTTCAACCAGGCGCTGTTCGAGGGCGCGCTGCCGGCATGCCTGATCACCCTGCAGCGAGAGAAGCGCACCTGCGGCTACTTCTCGCACCAGCGCTTCGCGGATCTGGACGGCCGCACCACCGACGAGATCGCGCTCAACCCGGCCTACTTCGCCGTGGTCCCTCTGGTCGAAACCATGCAGACCCTGGTCCATGAAATGGTCCACCTGTGGCAAGCCCACTTCGGCAAGCCTGGTCGCGGCAGGTACCACAACGGCCAGTGGGCCGAGAAGATGGAGGCCATCGGTCTAATGCCCTCCTCCACCGGCAAGCCAGGTGGCCAACGGACCGGCGACTGCATGGCCGACTACGCCATCGAGGGCGGGCGCTTCCTGCGGGCTTGTGAGGAACTGGTGACGGCGGATTTTCGGATCAGCTGGTACGACCGGTTTCCGGCGCCCGAGGTGGTGGCCGCTGGCCAGCAGTGCGAAGCGATGCAGTTGAGTGCGGCCGTCGGCGGCGGCTCGACGCCGGCGCAGGCATTGTCGGTGGCCACCAGCCTGGTGGTGCGGCCGACCGTGACCAACGGTGTGGTCGCCGCGTCGGCCGCGAACAAGTCGAACCGCGTAAAGTTCACCTGCGACTGCGGACAGAACATATGGGGGAAACCATCTCTCCGTGTCCAGTGCTTGGAATGCAACGCCGCGTTCACGAGGGTCGGCAGGGATTCATGTAAAAAACCGCAGAACTGGGCCTAATCACATGATTTCATTGAGAAAATCGCGGATCAGCATCGGCCTCCTTCGCCAGTAACACCAGCCAGCGGTCAGTCGTACCGGGCGCACAGGGCAGAACGGGTCAAAACCGGCCTCACACTGAATAACGCCCAATTATCAAATGTGACAAACCCAAGATTCATCGACCCGCATGAAGCGACCGTGGTATGTAATGGCGTATTACGTAAGACGGTACGACTCCCACCCGTAGGTGCTTGGCGATGCGTTTCAAACAGCTTGGGCGGTTGCCAGTGGCAAGAACAGGGTTCTCGGTGAATCGGGCAGAGTGACGAAGCCATGATGCCGGTAGAAATTTGCTGCCGCATCGTCTTTGGCATCCACCATCAAGGCGTAGGCGGCAACCTCGGAGCGGGCGGCCCGGCCGAGAGCATCTGCGAGTAGTGCACTGCCCAGCCCTTGCCCCTTGAAACCTTGATCGACAGCCAGGCGGCCCATGCGAACCGCTGGCACGGTCGGATAGCGTGGCAGCTTCTTCCCCGTGCTGGCTGGAAGCTCGGCCAGCAGCAGGCTGGCCGATGCCAAGGTGTAGTAACCAGCGATGCGCTTCCCATCGGTCGTGGCCACAAAACAGGCGGCTACGCGACGGCGAACGTCTTGGGTAACTTGCTCACGCAAGTACCGATCCAACGGCGCCGAACCACTGTTGAAAGTGGTCCGATCATGAGCACCATTGAGCAGCGCGAGCTGAAACGGTGCGCGACTCATTCAGCGCGCAGCAGCTGGCTGCGGCGGGCGAACGCACGCTTCAAGGCTGGGGACGGTTCTGGCGGCGACAGCAGCGCCTGAGCAAAGCACTCCTGATCGGCCAGCGACAACCGGATAACTTCTGCTCGCTCGATGGCCTGTTGCGCAGCGTCCTGAACGGCCGAAACCACGAAATCAGTCATGGTGCGCCCCTGGAGTTCTGCGGCGCGCTTGAGCATCGAATGCAGATCGGTGCTGATCCTGGCTTCTAGACGGGCTGTAGAGATGGCTGCGGGCATGGGTTGATCCTCCGGTATGTGATTTTACGGCAAACTGCCGTACAGAACAACAGCCACGAATATTCAATGCTGGCAGGGACTTAGGGCCATTCCTGCGGTTTTTTACATGAATCCCTGCCGACCCTCTTCACAGCCGTGACTTAGATGCCGAATCGCGTGTCTACTGATGTACCAGAGCGTCGAAATCCTAGGCCGATCATTGAGGAGTCACCAAAGCTATGAATGAAGGCGGGCTTCAGTTTATTCGTCCCAACACGCTGCGGCATTTGAAACCCGGCGGTGAAGATTTGGAGTTGCTTCTTCCATCATGGTATGGGGGCACTCACGTGCGCAATCTGAAATACAAGCGTTCAGATACGGCATGGCGCAACTACATCGCGTGGTACCTCTGTTCGTCAGGTCTTTCGACAGCGGACGTTGCGTCGCTCCTCACCCTGAGTGCGTCGCGTGTTCGCGCGGTGGTTCGGCAAACGAGGAAAAAGTGGTTTCAAGGCACGTCGGCTGAAACCATGGAGCTTCTAGCGAAGCACGATCAACTTGAAGACGCCGACCTCGCTGCGCATCTTCTGGTGGGGTACAAAAATGAAATGGCTGCGGCGGAGTATCTGATGACACGCGTACTTGGAACTGGCATCTTGGAGATCAGCTCCGCGTTGCATCTTGGCCGTGCAACGTATCTGAACAAAGTGGCCCGATTGAATGGAAGTCGCTGCAGCTGTCGCACCTGCAGGCTTTTCGGATCGCCTTCATGGGCCTACTGGGAAGATGAAGAAGGGTGAACGAGAAAACGCCCCTTGGTTCGATGGCTGTGCCCAGGGTAGGTGAACGTGTTGCCGATGTCTTGCAGCTTCAATGCTGCGGCCAAGTGGTGTTTGTAGTGCTACGATGACCGCGTGATCTGCCCTCGGGCACCACGCGGCACCTCAACTCCTGGAAGGTGCACGGTCTGACCCCCAAGGTCTGACCCGGAGTTTCTGTCCTTCGTAACCCAGATCGGGATGTTCTCGCTTCCCGATCTTGGCCTTACGGCTGGGCTCGGGTATGCGCGTTCTCCTGGTCTTCAACTGGAGTCCATCATGAATCCGAAACCCGTGACCATTGGTTCGGCCCTGTCCGAACCGCCCCTCTCGCCCCGCCAACCCGCCTCCAGCGCTTTCGCTGCCCGGTTCCAACTGGAGCAGCCGCACTGGAAAGCCGTTCTGGACCACGTCGATGAAGCGCCGACCGCGCTTCTGATCGTGGACCTGTTCGAGCGTCATCCGCACCTGCAGGCCGCGCACCCCGCCGTCTACCTGCGGGCGTGCAGGCGCAAGCTCCAGGTGCAGGCCACTCACCTGCGCCGGCAGAAGCTCCTGGGGGCCTGCCGCTGGAGTGCACAGCTGCCTGTTCGCATCGGTCGGGCTGGCACTGGGCTGGTGCGTGCTGGCCTGCGTTTGCTGAGTGGCAAGCGCGAGGCCGAGCTGCAGTGGCCAACCTTGATCGTTCAGGACACCTGATCGATCCCCCGTACCGCAGCACAAAGCCAACCGAGCAATCGGTTGGCTTTCTTTTTGGTGCCAGATTCCCCCTTGTCTGTCAAGCGAAAACCTGCCCTTTCTGCGGCAGGTTTTCTGATGCGAGGGAAGGGCCTTCTTCGTAGATTGGGACCATGGACCAGCCCGATCCTCACCTCCTTGCCCGCGTCACACCCGAGTCGCCTCCAGCGGCCGCGCAGGTGCGCGAGACCCGCGTTCTCTGGAGCGCCAGCGAGGGCCAGGTCAGCAATGCGGGCGTCTACCTCATCGCCGTTCTCATGTTCTGGCTCGTGCTGCCGGTCCTCTACGCCGGCTACCGCTACCTGCGCACGGCCCGCCACCGCTACAGCCTGACCGATCAGCGCTTCATCGAAGAAAGCGGCATCCTGGTCAAACACGTCGAGTCCGTCGAGCTGTACCGGGTCAAGGACATCTCGGTCAAAGGCACCCTGCTGCAGTCCGTCTTCGGCCGTGGGCAGGTCGTGATCCAGAGCACCGACGCCACCTGCCCCACCCTTCTCGTCAACGCCGTGGCCAACCCGGTTGTCGTCTCGGAACAGATTCGCCATGCCGTCGAGATTCGCCGCTCCGAGCGCGGTGTTCGGGCATTCGATTTCTGACGATCCCAGTTCCAGTTCATCCCCAGCTCACCACCATGAAAACGCTCCACACCTCCAAACTGACCAGATCGCTTCTGATGTCCGTGACGGGTCTTCTCATGGCCTGCTCCGCCCTCGCGCAGAACGCCGTCGCGGAACCCAAGGCCACTCAGTTGCGCGCCACCATCGAGCGCAACACCCAGGGCAAGGTCAAGCCTGGCGCCATTCGCAGCACCCCGATAGCCGGCATGTATGCGGTCGAAGTCGGCTCGGAGATCTTCTACGTGGATGAGTCGGGGCGGTACGGCTTCTCCGGCGCGGCCCTGATCGACATGCAGCAGCGCCAGGACCTCACGGCTGCTCACATGGAGCAGATGCACCGGGTGGGCTTCGGTGACCTTCCCCTGCAGCATGCGATCAAGGAGGTCAGAGGCAACGGCTCCAGAAAGCTCGCCGTCTTCGAGGACCCCAACTGCCCCATCTGCAAGGTGTTCACCAAGTTCGTGGACCAGCTGGACAACGTCACCGTCTACAAGTTCATGTTCCCAGTGATCTCGCCCGAGTCGGTTCCCCTGGCTCGCACCGCGTGGTGTGCGCCGGACCGAGGCGCTGCCTGGCGCGCCATCATGGCCGGCAGCAGACCCATGGGCGGCAAGCAGGACTGCGACACCTCTGGCCTGCTGGCCATCCTCAAGGCCGGTGAGAAATACAAGATCCAGAACACGCCCACAGTGTTCCTGGCCAACGGCAAGCGCCTGGTCGGAGCTACCCCCCCTGAGGTGTTCATGAGCGAACTGGAAGCCGCCAGCTCGCCTCAGTAGAGTGGCGGGTTTTCAGATCAATTCAGCCGGAGGAAACCATGCACCTGACCATCCCGTTCACGCTCCCGTTCGTTGCGCAACGCGGCCTGCGAGCCCTGTTGTCCCTGATGTTCGTCGCGGCCTTGCTCTCGGGCATAGCTCCCAGCGCACGCGCCCAGGGCTCCGAGGTGCGCGCTACGAGCACCGACCAGGTCAAGTTCCCGAACGGGTTGCGATGGGAGACGATGCGCGAGGTCGTGTATTGGTACACGCCAACAAAACAGAAGGAATCGCAAAGTCCGAAGGACGCAGCTCAAGCTGATGCCGTCTGGGCAGACGAAATTCGGAAGGCTGAGAGACAGAACCCAGCAGTGAACTTGTTCGTCTTGTTGGCCAATGCAACGACCTCGACTGGAGTGTCTCTGACCTTCTCGCTGTTGAATCTGCTTGACTTTGAGCGATGCGAGAGGCCGATGGGTGGGAGATCCTCGGTAGATCAGTACTCGAAGTGCCTTGCTCGGGTGGCTGTGAGTTCCCAACAGAAGTCGCATGTGGTTGAGTTCGTCGGGTTCTGCCACTTGAACATCGTGGGCAGTACAGACAATCCCAACGAAAAAAATCACACGGAATTCGCCTTCGACTCGCGAACGAACACCGGATACTTCCGGGTGATCCAGTATGGCAAAGAAGTGTCTGCATGCCGCCGTGCCATCCACCTGGAGGGCGTGTGATGGCAGCGCTCTTATATTGGGTTCGACAAGCGCTCATGGTGTCCACATCGGTGCTCGCCCTAGTGTCCTCCATTGTTTGCGCCCAAAGCAACACGCGGGTCACTGCTGACCAGGTCGCGGCTGCCATCATGGCCTCGCCCAATGCAAGCTCCCAGCTGAGAGGCTATGCCGACGCCATTGGCAGTCTGGCCATGTTCGAGAGTGGCGGTCGGCTCGATGTCTACAACGGCTCGTGCTGCTATGGCATCCTGCAAATGACAGGGACGAACATTCGCGATACGTTGCACATCTCCACCGAGCAGTTTCGCAACCTGCCCTTGCAGGACCAGGTCAACGCCTGGGCGACCGTGATGTCGCAGGCCTTGCGCACCTCGGCCCCCGCGCAACTGGCGGCGATGACCACCTTCGACGGCCGTCCGGTCACCCCGAGCATGGTCCTGGCTTGTGTGCAGCTGGGGGTGGGTAACTGCCTGACCATGATCCGCTCGGGCCGTTGCGAAGGATTCAACGACCGCAACGGCACCTCCATCTGTGAAATGGCCGACCGCATTGATGGTGTGACCCGACCGCCTGTGACCAACCCCTCGCCATCACCTACACCAGGCACCGGGTGGACCCTCACCCCGCAGACCCCGAACACCGCGCTGCAGAACTGCCTGACCGATGGCTACGGCAACTGCATGTCGATCTCTGCGGCCGTGGAAGCAGGCTTCGAGAACGGCTCGGGCGTTTCCATGTCGCAACTTCGGAACACCATCCAGATGCTGACCGTGGCCATCACCTTCCTGATCTGCGCCAGCATGCTGCTGGCGATGTGGAGACAGTACGCCGATGGGCGGATCGCCACGGCCGATTTGTGGATGGGCGTTCGCCAGGTCAGCATGGTTGCCTCCATCATCCTGATAGTTTTGACAGTGGCCTGAACGCTGCAACAACATGGATCGGGTAAGGTTCTGGGTTGCATCAGGGAGGAAACATGATTACTCGCAGACATTGCCTGCTGGGCGCTCCTGCGCTGCTGTCCGGCTGCGTCACCATTCACGGGGAAGACTCGGTCGTCCGGGTTGGCCAGGACATCACCCGGCAGGACTTCAAAGGCGACAAGCAGGTTCTTCGGTCTGACGGAACCTGGGCAAGCGCCGCCTTGCCAGAGGCCAACATCACCCGGCCCACCGTCTGGTACCTCACCGCACAGGAGTCCGGCTTCAAGGCATGGCGCTTCGGGTGGGAGCACGAGCAGAACGTGCGCTACGTGGACCCCCTCTCGCCCATTGTCGAAGTCGGCGGCTTCAGCGCCACCGGTTGGGCAACGTACCTGGTCAAGGGCAATGCCAGCCGCGACTACGTCGTGCGCCGCGTCAACTTCACCAGGTCTGGCCAACCAGAGACCATCGGGCATCTGGAGGGATTTCGGGGGGAGTGGCGATTCACGCCGATGGGTGGCCCGACGGTAGCCGCCTACGGCTACCACCTCACCTCGCGCGGCATCCTCCTTCTGCGCAGCAGCAGCGCATTCACGTATTTTCCGACCACGAACATCGCCTCAAGGCTGCTGCCTGCGGACTGGCACCTGGCATGGACGCAGCGAGGCGACATCGAGGCCTCCCGGCTGGTGGTCGTGCGTCGGCATTCACCTCAGACGTTGGACCCTGCACGCTTCGAGATCGGTTTCTACGACGTCGACAAAGCCCAGTTGCTGCCCACGCGGCTAGAGATGAGCCTGATCAAGGGTTCCGAAGAGCCGAACTTCCGCAACCGCTTCTACCTGTACGACACCCCCAAGGGTCCGATCACGGTGGTCAAGGAGGACGGCATCAAAAAGGTGGTGGTCCGCAACATTCGCACCGGTCAGCAGCGCGTGGCGTTCTCGCGCGATGCCGGCATTTCGCACATCAAGGCCGAACAGACCAACACCGGCCGCATCACGGTCAAAGCCGCCGTGGGGTTTTCCGACGAAACGATCTATGACGCAGAAGACTTTCTCTACAACGGGCGCCTGGTGCCGCCCTCGGCGCACTGACCCAGCCTCGGTCCTCTCCGGGATGATGGGGTGGGTAAAAAATTCCCTGGTTCGCCAACTCGACGAAGTTGCAGCGCGCCGGCACCGCAGTGCATTGCGGGCCGAGGGTGTACCCCTGGAGGTCGCATTGACCCTGGCCAAGGACTCGCGGCCGCGTCACTCCCCGTTTCAGCAGTCCCTGGGTCAGAGCGGGCACCGCGATTGGACCCAGTTGCGCGCTAGCAAGCGCTGGTTGGACGAGAACGACCAGGACAAGCTCGACCTGGTATTGACCAGTCTGGTGCGCACCACCCGCACCAAAGGCGCCGAGTTCGACATCCAGGAAGTCACCAACATCTTGCTCTCCAAAAGCGAGCTGTCGTCGTTCCCCTCGATTCAGGCTTTTGAACACCGCAGTCCCAACAACGAATACCGCCAAGGCAGTCGCGCCGATCTGCAACGCTGCCTGGCCCACGACCAGGTACGGTGCCTCAAAGGCACTCTGTGTGTGGGTGACTCCTTCACCTCGTTCGGCTGGGATGAGCGTTTGCTCCTGAACAATCAGGGCGGATCGCATCACTTGAGCACGGCCCGGCGCATTGCCAGAGAACTGGGCGTCAAGGTTCCCCTGCAGCTCGACCATGAGCACCATGTTCTGGATGCCAATGCGGTGCACTTCATCGAGCAGTCCGTGTCGCTGATCGTGGTCCCTTATCCAGACCTTTGGGATGAGCTGAAGTTCGCGTTGCGCCGCGAACAGATACCGGTCATTCCTGGCTGTTTTCGGGCACCGGCGTGCTACGGAGATGAGGCGATGGTGTTGCCACTGAGCCTTCGCTCGGACTCCGCCACCAGTGCTGCGGCCTACCTGCGGTCCTGCGGCTTCGTCGACCTGGTCGACCACCTGATCGAAGACCTGGGCGCCCAGCAGATGCGCAAAAAGCGCTTGAACTGAGCGCCTCGTTTGACCCGCTATCATCCCTCGGTTTTTTCATCAACAACATTCAGGAGGACATCATGGGCAAGACCCATTCACGCCGTCGCGTCATCGCTTTCTTGGCCATCTCGGCCACTGCCCTTGGACTGAGCGCCTGTGGAGGTGGCGGCGGCGGGTCGGACTCTGCAGATGGAGATCTGTACGCTGCCTTCGACAAGATCGACCAGGGCATGAGCTACGAACAGGTGCGCGACATCGTCGGTTTCGACTACAACGCCGGCAAGGACGATATTGAGGGGCGGCGTATCAACTACAAATGGGAGTCTGGACGTGGGTCGGCCCAGTACGTGCTACTGAGCGTCACCATCGAAAACGGGCGCACATCGGGCAAGATCGTCGGCGGCTACAAGGGCAACAACTCCAAGTTCTGGTAACTCGGTTCCACGTCCGACGAAGGAACGTCGAGCGCGCGCTGCAAGCCGGGCGTGTACAGGCGCCCGCGCGGGTGATGACGCTCGATCACCTCGTGCAGCCGAGGGCTTGGAGCCTGGGTGTACAAGGTGGTGGTGGCCAGGTGGGCGTGGCCCAGCAAACTCTGAATCGTGCGCAGGTCAGCTCCACCTTGATAGAGATGGGTGGCGAAAGCCCGTCGCAGCGTGTGCGCGGTCAGCAGCGGCATGTTGGCCCGCACCGCATATCCCTTGACGCGCAGCCGCAGGGTGCCGTAGCTCAGCGGGGCCGGTGCCCTTGTTGAGGGAAACACGCATTGATCTCCTTTGGCGGGAATCGCCGCGAGGCGGCGTCGCCGCAATAGCCTGGGGTGCACCACTTTGAGGTAGTACGCGAGCCACTCTGCGGCCGACTCGTTCATCACCACAAGGCGCTCCTTGTTCCCCTTGCCAACAACGGCCGCGCGGCGCTCCGAGGGCCACACCGTGTGCACCTGCATGCTCAGGAGTTCCTGCGAACGAACGCCGGTGGCGTACAGCAGTTCAAGCATGACCCGGTCCCGGATTCCTTCGAGCGTGAGGGTGTTGGGCAACTCCAGCATGCGCTGCAGTTGCACATACGAGGGCACGAACCAGGGTGACCGCTGTCGTGGGGATCTCGCCCGAGTCGTCAGGTTCATGGCGAGATTGGCCAGCGCCAGCCCTTCTCTTTGGAGCCAGGCGTACAAGGACTTGAGGTGCCAACGGACCACGCCGATGGTTGTGTCCGCCAAGTGGTGCCGCGCCTGAAGGAACCTGCTCAAATCTTGCGGAGTTGCTTCGAGCCAGGTCCTCTCCAAGGCATTTGCCCGAAGCGACTGCTCCCACGAACGCTGCACCGATGCTGCGGCACGTATTGATCTTGCGGCCAAGCCTCTTTCATGACGAAGAAAATACAGGTACGCCTCCAGCGCTTCACCTGGACCCATGCCCCCCTCCTGACCATCGACTGTCTTTGGTCTGGATTCTGCGCACAGGATCGCAGCCGCCGTGCGGATAAGCCTGTCAATTCATGAGGGTCCGATCCCCAATCGGGGTGTTCGTGCCTCCACTGCCATGGCCCTTGTGCAGAGACAATGACTACTTGAGTCACAAAACTGCATGGGAGTCCCCGTCATGAGAAAAGACTGGACCATCATCCGCCAGATCCTGCTTCGGCTGGAAGAGTCGGCAACGCCCAATACGGTGCTCCGGCCGGACCACTTTGAGAGCCTCCCCGCGCAGGAGGTCGCCTACAACATGCGCCTTCTGGCCGAAGCTGGATTCATTGAGGCGAACGTCCAGGAGCTGCGCGATGGCAGCGGGCAGATCGCAGCGGCTATCGCCCGGCGCCTGACGAATTCAGGCCATGACCTGCTGGACACCATCCGAAACGAGACGGTCTGGAAGAAGATCAAGGACACCTTCCGTGACAAGGGCCTGGACATGACCTTCGACCTGGTCCTCAGTGTTGGCAAGAAGATCGCCGAGCAGCTTCTTTTGAGCTGAGCCGGACTGGCGGGGAGTCCCGCCGCACACCCTTCACCGCCGCGCCGAGAGCCTCGTGTCCAGTGCGAAATCCTCCATCATGGCCAGCTCGAACATGCCGGCAGCCGCCGTGATATTGATCAGCAGGTTCCAGGAGTGCGTGCTGACCACGCTGGGCACAAGCACCAGCGGGTGCACGGCCAGCAAGGCGTCTCCGAATTTCTGCTGATTGCTGCTCACCGCGCCGGGGCGCAACCAGTTGGCATTGGGAACAGTCGCAGTGTCCAGCACATGCACCTTGTCCAACTGCGTGAGGCGAATGCTCAGCAGCTTGTGGGCCACGGCGTCCAAGGCGTCGAACCCCTTGTGCACCGCCACCTCCAGGATGGCGGTTGCAGGGTCCAGCGCGGTGTAAAGCACCCGCAGTCCTGGAGAACTCCAGCGTCCACCCACCTGAAAAGCACCCTCCCCTGTTGCCCAGGTCGAGGCGTACTTGGCGGCGTCCAGCCGCCAAACCACCAGATCGCCTGCTGCCTTCGCGCCGACCAGTGCCGGCGGCAAGGGCGTCAAGCGTAGACCCCGTATTCCATCCGGGTGAGGTGGTCCTTGACCAGATCGGCACCTGGGCGCGTGGAGACCAGTTCAATGGGACGACGTCCATCAAATGCCAGCGCTGGATGGTGGAGCCAGTCCTCTGCGGCCTCGCGGCTACCCAGCACTTCGATGGCCTTTTGCGTTACGGCTATGAGGTCCAGCACCGCGCCAGAGTGCTCGGTGCTCAGAACACCAGCCTTGCGCCGCTGCACGGTGCGGCTGCTCACTCCCACGGCCCCCAACACCTCGGCCTCTCCCAGGCGAACGAACGAGGCAACCACCTTGTCCAGCACCTCGGTCGGAACACCACCTTGCGCCAGCCCATGTTGATCGATGGCAGGCAGATCAATGGTCGTGGCCATCACGTCGTGCCACAAATCACCAGTCCTGGCCAAGGTAAGCCCGCTGGCAGCAAGTGCGCGGGTTTTGGCGGCTATCTGACGCTTGATCGCAACGGGTATATAGGCCTTGCCCGCCTTGCGCTTGGCCGCAGTAGAAACGCTTTTGGTCATGATCTGCACCCTTCTGTTTTGACAGTTGTCGTGATTTTATGTGCCAACTGTCAAAGAGCAAAGAAAAAGCCCGGACGGTGAGGTCCGGGCTGGGGTCAAAGAGGCATCACGCCTCGGCAAGCAGTTTCTTGGCCAGCGCCACTTCCAGGCTGTCGCCGCTGTCGTTGAGCACATCCAGACCGCTGTCGGGCATGTCGCCCGACGTGGATTGGGACACCGCGATCTTCTTGGCCATCAGCTTGAGGCACTCCATCTGCGAGCTGCCGGCATAGCCCAGGAAGTACACCTTGACCTCCTGCTTCTGCCCGATCCGCCACGACCGCCTTGCCGCCTGCTGGACGGTATAGACGTTGTAGCCGGACTGCATGAACGCGATGGTCGGGAACTCCAGCAAATCCAGACCGGTTTTGACCAGTTCGGGGTTGCAGATGAGCACGTCGATGCCGCGTTCGACCTGGTCGGCCACCCAGTCCTCACGCTTGGCGGCATCCACGCTGGCGCGCAGCACCGCCACCTTCAGACCATGGGCTTCGAGCTGGACCTTCAGGCGCGAGGTGGTGTCCCGCGTCCCGGAATACACCGTGTACGCAAGCACCCGACGGCCCAGGGCCTTCTCGTCCTTGCAGAGCTGCAGCAGGTGCGCTTCCTTGGGAGTGACCTCCCCGTCCGCGAACACCGCCGCCTGGCTGTACAGCAGCGCCTTCGTCCGTGGGTGGCGAACCACCTCCGGCCGAAAGCAGCAGTCTGGCCAGGCCAGCAGCACGTTCATCACCACGCCCAGAAGGGAGCTGTCCTTGAGGGCCAGCGCCTGTTTGAGCGTTTTGATGAGACTGCGCGACATGGCGTCGTATGCCGCCTGCTGTGCCGGCGTCATGGCGACGTCGACAAAGCGCTCTTCGTAGGGTGGTAGCACTTTCTGCCCGATGTCCTTGAGCTTCAGGAACACCGTGCAGGGAAGCACGTAGCGCATGATGCCAACCGGGCCGAAGCCTGGTGCCTTGCTGGTGCGCACCGTCAGGGCCTTGCCCTTGGCGGTGCGGTGCGACGAGTCGCTCGACTCCTTGTAGATGTCCTTCAGGACCCCGTGCTCGCGCAAGAAGCCCATCGTGGCATTGGCCATGGAGCCGGACTTGGACGGCTTGAACCCGTCTTCGATCATGGCGCCCGGGTTCAGGCGCCACAGCAAGTGGAACAGATCGTCGGCATAGCCGCCCATGAGCGTGCCCGTCAGCAGCACCGTTTTCTGGCACTGGCTGGCAAGCACACCCATGGCTTGGCCCTGGGCCGAACCCTCGTTCTTGTACTCGTGCCCTTCATCGACCACCAGCAACCCGAAATAGCCTCTCGGGAAGTAGCGTTTGATGAACTCGGTGGGCTGGTAGCCGCCCTCGCCGATGCTGAACTCGAAGTTGGCCAGGCTGCGCTCCATGCGCGAGGCCTGCCGATCAGAAAACACCAGGTCACCGTTCTCGTCCATGAGGTTCAGGAACTCATAGACGTTGTCTCCCAGCATGGCGCCCAGCATGTCCTCACCAAAAGCGTTCAACAGCCGTTGGGCCGTCTTCTCGCCAATGGTAGGCATTTGCTTCAAGGCGCCCAGCACCAGGTCGTGCATGGACTCAATGGCACGGCCCGAGCGAATCAGCGTCCAGAGGGCGCTGCCGCAGTGCTGACACTTCAGGCGCTTGTCCGACAGGATGGCGTTGGCCAGCGCTGCAGAGACCGGCATGGGGTGGCCATCGCCATCCTCTCGCGTGATCGGCCGCATGCAGTCCGGGCAAGCCGCCACCTCCAGGGCCTGACCATCGAACAAGGTCCGACGGGTCATGAAGGCGGCTTTCCAATGGAAACCCATGCGCATGCGCACACGGCCGAGGATGAAGAACTCAGGCTGGCTGGTCTTGAGGCCAATGGCCTTGCGCAACATCAGGAGCTTTCGCAGGGTGTCCGGGCCGTTGAGAATCCAGACCTTGGCACCAGGAACGGTTTCCAGGATCTCGCGCCGCCACTTGTAGACCAGGTGGGGCGGCGAGATGACGATGGTTCGAGGGTGGGTCTGCTGCAGCAGCGCGGCCGCGCAGATGGCCATCATGGTCTTGCCCGTGCCCATCTCCGCGTTGATCACGGCTGCGGGCTGGTTGTGTTCGACCAGGAGCTTGACGACGGCCTGAACGGCATCGGCCTGCGCCTGGAAAGGCTTGCGTTTGAGTGCGTCCATGAACACCTGCCGGCGCTGATAGACCTCGCCTTGTTTTTCCAGCTCGGGATCAAAGACCGCCGGGTTCTGGGACTTGACCTGGCTGAGCAGGCCGTCCCCGAACTCGTCGATGAACTGGCTGAGGCTGACCTGGGCACTGGTGGGACTGACGGCCGTCGATTCCTCGTCGGTATCGTCGAGGACGGCCAAATCAGCGTCAGAGGCGTTTTCAAGGGTGGTGGTGTCGCTCATGTGTTTCTCCATAGAAAAAGCTGCTGGAAGCCCTTCTGGGCGTTCCAGCGGTGGTTTGTGTTGAGGGGGATGCCGGCAGAGTCGGTGCCAGCGTGTTCGAGCTGCCCTGCGCACCCGAAGGTGGGCAAGGTGGTTTCAAGGACTCAGGGGGTCAGCAGGCCGCTGCGCACCCCGTCACCGACGAACTGAACGAAGTGATCGCTCAGGCTCACCCGTGTGGCTTCAATGCGCCCGATGGCCGGGTACACCGGGTCATCGAGCGTTTCAATGGCACGCTTCTCGCGGCACCAGGTCAGCAATGGCTCCCGCCAATGCTCCAGGAGTGCCACCGGACAGAGATCGAGCACGGTGCGCCAGAGTCGCTCCTCTCTCGGGTCTGCCTTATTGGCTTCTGACGAGTTGGCGCCCGCCGGCGGGCGCTGGTGCATCACCCAGGCAATGCGGTTGGCCCGGTCGGGCTTTTGCAGCGCTTTGTCGTAGAGCCACATGTGGCTCAACTGGCCGAACAGGTTCTGCCGTGGCAAGCGCACCGAGTGCTTGGCCAGGCGATCCGTGTTCTCGACTTCGGTGGGATGGCGCTGGCCAGCGCCCACCAGGTGGAAGCGATCGACACCGCGCTCCGTGCGTCCCAGCTCCAGGGCGGAGAGGAATTGCATGATGGAGCCGTCTCGGCCGTAGAGTGAGAGGAACATCAGCCGGCCGTCGCTGTTTCTGAGGCAGCCGTCGACCCAGATCTCGGGGAACTCTTCGACTTGGTACATGGTTTCTCCTGAAACCACGGGACACCCCCACGGGTGTGATCCCGTGAGGGTTGATGAAAAACGAACTCAGACCGGCGTGGCGCCGGCCTGGTCCAACTCAGCCGCAACGGTCTCGCTGGCCGTCTTGCCCTGGGCGTAGTGGCGCTCGATGGCCACCAGCACCCGGGACAGTTGAGCCAGCGCCGCCTGGTGCTGCGCCGTCACGATGGCCTCGGTCACCCGGGCCGGTTTGGAAAACGCCACCGTCTCCGAGAAGTCCCCGGAAGGACCGCCGAAAGCCATGGCGTGCCGCAGCACGCCGCCGGCATCGGCATTCCAGACCGTGGCGGAGGTGCGCAGTCCGGTGCCGCTGATCACCTTGCTGGTGGTGAGCTTGAGCACCCGGGTTGCGTTGACGTTGACCTCCGACTTGGCGTGCCAACCATCGCGGTCGCGGTAGGTATGGGTTTGAACTTGGGTTTGGGACTGAACTTCTTGCATGGTGGTACTCCTTTGAGATGAAAGAAAGGCGAACCACCGCCAAGGCGGGAGGCCCGCCGGGCTGGGAAGAAACGGAAATGCGCTCAGTCGCGCAGGGATTCAAGAACTACTGCAGGGCTCACATCAGGCCAAGGGCGGCCATGGATGCGCTTTCACCGTCTCCGACGATGATGTGATCAAGCACCCGAACGTCCACCAGAGCGAGGCTCGCTTTGATGGCATTCGTCAGCGCTTCATCTGCTCTGGACGGTTGACTGATACCGGAGGGGTGGTTGTGCGCCAAGATGACGGAGCCCGCGTTGAAGTGCAGCGCCCGCTTGACGATCTCCCGTGGGTAGACCGAGGTTTGCGTCAGGGTGCCGCGAAACAGCTCCTCGGCACGGATCAACCGCACCTGGGAATCCATGAAGAGAACCCAGAAGCTCTCGTAGGGCAAGCCTCCGATCTTCAACCGCAGAAAGTCCTGCACTTCACGAGGCTGTCCCAGCGTCGGCCGGCATTGGATGCTCTCGGCCAAGGCCCGACTCATCAGCTCACGGGCACACAGCAGCAGCTGATGGCCGCTGCCGTTTCTGTATCCCGTGTCATCACCGAGCTGCAGGCCGAAGGCCCTTGCCAAACTGGTGATACCCAAAGCGCCGTCTCCGACGACGCGGTGCAACAGTTCCCGGTCTGGGAGCCTGTGCAGTTCTGTGAACTCAACGTCCATGTGCTTCTCCTGAAGAAGTGAAGCACGGCCCCCGAAGGGACGCGATGCCCCACGGGGTTGGTGATGACGTGAACTCCAGCGGTTGCCCGCTGCGCGCAATTGCAGAGTTGATCGCGCGTCGAAACCAATCCTGGTTGTGGTCAGATGGTTTCCCCAAACACCCTGCCTGCAGGGCCGCTTGGGGAACCCGTCTGGGTTCCGCTGGCCGATGCGATCCGGCCTTGTTGTAGTACCGGCTCAGGCCGGAGTCACATGAAAATCCCAGTCGGGCGGGATGCCCTTGACGGGCAGTCCTGCGGCCTCCAGGGCCTCGAACTCCTCAGCACTGATGCCGTACTTGGACAGAGCGGCGCAGCGCGCCAGTTCTTCTGTGTCTTCACTGACCGTGCCGATGTGCTCCCCTTCGGCGTAGACGTTCCAATCTCTCACAGGCGACCTCCTTCTTGGCTCGGATCGTAGCCTTGCTTGACCAGTTCGTCGTACATGGTCTGGGCAACGATGGCTCTCTGCGCTTCTGTCAGGCTCCCCATCACATTGGTCAGGGCCTGCGCAGACGCGAAGGCCTTCGCCGCCTCAGGCCAGATGTGACGCAGTGCCTTGTCCTCTGCACTGAAAGCCAGTCGCTTGACGAGCTGGCCCAGTTCACCCCAACTGGGCGTCAGGTCGATGGTCATAGGCATGTGCATGCTCCTTCAACTGATGCGGATGATTCGGCCAAGGTCTGGACCAGGTGTGAACTCGATGGCCGTGATCACGGGCACGAAGCGGTCGATCATGGTGATCGTCTGGCTCACGTTGCCTTTCTCGTCGGTCTCCATGCTCACGCTGCGGTCCTTCTTCTTGAAGGTATCGCCCTTGATCAGCAACGCCCTGCCCGTCTTGGATCGCACCATCCCCGTCACCTGGCCAGCGGCCAGCGCAAGGGCAAGGTGCCATCGGCTGAGGTCCCGAAGCGGCCTGCGATGCGTCGCCTTGACCTGGTTGAAGTGTTGGCTGAACTGCGACCAAAGAAGGCTGCTGTCGAAGCGCTGCAGCTCTTCCTGCAACTGCTCGGCGTCGATCCGAACGGCCCGGAAGTCGAACTCTTCCGCCGGCGCGGCCGGCAGCAGGTAGGGCTGCTCCAACCACTCCACAGGAAGCACCTGCTCCGCCAGTTCGCCGGCTTGGGCTCGGGTCAGCTGTGCCAGGGTTTCCTTGTCGGGGTGTCCGGGCTTGACCTTAATGCCGAAGATGACGCACTGTTGAAACTGCTTCTCAGGGGCCATGAAGAACCGCACGTTGCGAAAGTTGCGCGCCAGGTAGGTTCTGATCTCCTCATCGAGCGCGTAGAACGGCACGATGTAGACCAGCACGCCACCGGGCATCAACGTGCCTACGGTTTTTTTCAGGAAGGTGCGCTCCAGCCGCTCCGCCTTTTCCTTCGCGTCGAGGTTGTTGCGATCCGGGTTCGCGGCATCGCTGACGCCAAAGCCGTACGGTGGGTTGAGAAACAGCAGGCTCACCGAACGCGGTTTGACGACCACATCGTGAATGTCGGCATGCAACACACGACCCAGGAGCTTCTTGGCCTCCCAGGCGCGTTCGCGGTCGAACTCGACACCCAGGGTTTCGACCTGGCTGCGGGACTGAGACATTTCCAGCACATCCTGCAGGCCCTTGGCAATGTCGGCCAAGGCTGCACCAGTGCCACAGCACGGGTCGAGCAGGCGCACCGTGCCGGTTTGGGCCGGAGGGGCCAGCGCCGAAATCACGCGCGTGAGCGTGTCCTCGTCGGTGGGGTAGTAACCGGCCTTGACGTAGTTGTTGGCCAGTCGAGAGAAAAGCAACGCCATGAGCGTCTCCTTGAACTTGAGGACAAGGGACGCCCGGACGGGGCGTCCCGTCCGGGGTGGGTTGAAAAGCTCAGGCAGAACGGGAGTTCTGACCCGAGACATAGGCTTCCATCAGGGCGTCGTGCAGCAGACCCGTCTCCAGGCTGTGCAAGGCCGACCCTTGTTCATCGAGGTCCATGTTCAGTCGCCGACTGGCGATGTCACGAATCCGTTTCTCGGCAGCGTGCTCCTCGGCCACGTCCACCACACGATGCAGAACATCGCGCAGGTCGATGTGTCCGAAAGCCACCGCTTCGAGGCTGGCCAGCGAGAGCGCTTCGAGGACCGCAGTCTTGCGGGACATCAACAGCGCGCGCGCAGCGTCCTTCCATTCCTGGCGGGTCACGCCCTTCATGGCGTCGATACGCTCCGAAGCCTGTTTGTTCTGGGATGCCGCTTTCACGGCACCCAGCAGCACTTGCTGCACTTCCTCGCCCAGGGTGGGCAAAGTGGGTTGAACGTCGTTCATGTTCATGGTGATCTCTCCTTGATCGAAAAAGGGGTGGGACCACCGCCCCCGAGGGATCGTGTGATCCCATCGGGGGTTGATGAACTATCGAATCAGGTCTTGGATGCGGTCTCCAGCTTCCAGTCCCGGATCATGTTTTCCCAACGACGGCTGCCGTCGTCGAAATAGTTGTGCACCTCCTGGACGCAGTGCCTTGCATCCATGCGGAGCGTGGCCATGCAGTCCTCAAAGAGCTTGCCGTCAATCGTCCGCAGGTCCGTCAGGTCGAAGGGGAAGCGCGTGCCGTTGTACAGCCCTGCCAGAAACCGCGCGATGACGCGGCACTGACCGGTGTCGCCCTGGGCAACGTCGTACAGCCGAAACAATGCTGCTTTTCCTTTGGCCATGACGTCCTCGCGCTTGGCATCCTCCGCGCGGATCTGTTGGTTGATGGGTGCTTCCTCATCGCTGAGGATCTGCATCCAGAGTCGGTGGAACTGGTCCTGCTTCTCGACAGGCACGTCCACCTCAATCGTTACGTTTCGAGGTTGCATCGGTAGTGTGGTGCTCATGATGATTTCTCTTGGTTGAACCTGCGACACTCTCGGCATGACCGATACATCGCAATGGGTGGTGATTGAAGGCGGCTACCGCGACCTGGAGGCCGAGGTTGCCCGTCTGCTGGAAGACCCGAACGGGCACGCTGCCTGGCAGGAACTCAAACGGCTCGGACGGCAAATCCGCCCTGCAGCCAATTCACCGCTTGCAGTCGTAGAGCCAGGTTTTTCGGCAGTTGCGGCCGAAGAACCGGATCGTCCAGACAATTGCTGACCAGCGTGAGCACCGAACGCGCACCCTGAGGAGGGTGCTTGTCCAGCAGCTCGTCGAGCTGATCGGTCTCCTCCGTCGAAGCCTGTGACAGCCACGCCAGGAAGATCGCATACAGCGAGCGCCGGTTTCCTTGGGAGAGTTGGGACATGTTGACTCCATAAAAAATGGAGACGCCCAGACCCCGGTGGGGACTTGAGAGTCCCCAGGGGGTTGATGAAAGACATGAACTCCAGCGGTTGCTCGCTGCGCACGATTCCAGAGTTGATCGCGCGTTGAAACCAATCTTGGGTTTGGTCAGATGGTTTCCCGAAACACCCTGTGGTCAGGGATGCTGCGGGAACCCATCTGGGCTCCGAGTTTGAACAGGATCATTCTACGTTCACCCCCTCGCGCATTGCCAGTGTGTCGGCAGGCACGGATCGCCGAAAGCTGGGGGTCCAGACGATCAAAAAAAGGCGCGGGAGTCTGGTCGGAGGTTTGCGTCCCCCCGTCCGCTCAAGCCGCAAAGCCGCTGCACATCAGGTTGCAGCCACCCAAGTTTGCCGTTCTCTTTCCCACCTGCAGACCGCAGGCGGTCGCAGGGATGGGCTGTTCGCTGGAGTCCACCGACCCCAGTGAACAGCCCACCGCAGTGGGCTGTCAGACGACATGGTTACGCTCCTGGATGAGTCCAGGTCTGTTGTTTCGAGTCGAAGGTGTATCCCCGTGCCTTCAAGCCCGCAGTTTGTTTGCGGAACAGCACGCGGTCCACCGTCGGGTCCAGCTTCACGGCCTGGCGGTTGTTGATCTGCGTGGCCAGCTCCTGGCCAAAGAGTTCAATGTCCCCGGTCGATTGGCCGGCTTGCGTATCAGCTTTGCCAGCGTCCTGCTCAGGCACCGATGTGGCCTCCTTGCCCAGCCGGTTGCCTTTCATGTCGGCCCAGTTGGTCCGCTTGGCGGGCTTCTGGGACGCTTTCGCGGGAACCTGAGGGGTCGGAACCTCGTCAATGGGATCGGGCTCGCTGTGCTCGTTGGAGCGCACCGGCTTGCGGTCTTCGGAGTCCACCTGCAGGTCATGCAACCGAGCGCGCAGCTCGGTCACCGCCTTGCCATACGAGATGTACTGAGACATGTAGATCTCGCTGATCCACACGGTCCCCTGGTATTCCCCTTCCTCGAACTGGTCGAGCATCGGGTCCTTGACCTTGAACTCACCGAAGTCGGTGGCCAGGTCCGCGATGCAGAACGCGCCGTTTCGGCTCTGGCGAATCTTCTTGATGCGAAGCGTGCCTTGGCACTTGATCATGGTGTGTGCTCCTGATGAGAAAACGCCAGGAGCACACACCAGCACCGTGCCGGGAGATGCATCCCGACAGGGTTGAAAAACAGTGAAGTGAGATCACAAGGAAACGGCCGACCCACAAGGGTGCGGGTCGGCGCCTCCGAGCTTCTTACAGAACTGACAGGCTTCCGACCTGGCAGCTTTGCTGGTCTGGCGTCGAGGTGTGCATCAGCGAGGCGACCAGTGAGGACAGAAACCCCGGTTCCCGAAGGAACGTCCACGCTTCAGGGGTTGACGTGGATCATGTGCCAGGCTTGCTGGCTCCGGCTCTTTGAAGCGATGCCGGTGAACGCTCGGAAAGTCTTGAGGATACCGCAATGCATCAATTTTGTGTGTCTCACAGCGCCAGACGGCGCCTGATCGCCCGAGTTGCCAGCGTGGTGCGAGAGCACCAGGCCCCCCTGCCCTGACGGCCTATGGGAGCCTGGTGCCCGCTAACCGATGGTGCCGTTCAACCGGTGGGCGCTGGCGCACTCACCGATCCAAACCGGCCCATGATCCCGAAGACGCTTGAAGCACTTGGCCAGCTCTTGAAACAACGCCCGAAACGGGGCACAGACAACACCCTGCCCCAACACCTCGTGGGCCGCTGTCGCCGACATCCCACTGATCAGCGCTTCTGGAACGCCCTTGATCCTTGCGTGCTCTGCAGGGGTCAGCTTGCGCATCAGCCGCGAATCGGTGGGGTGCCGGACAAACGGGTCGGTCGAGCCGCCCTTGTTGTACGCCTTTCGGATCGTTGGCACGCTGGTGGAGTTCGCGTCGACCAACTGCATGGCAAAGCCTTTGCCTTCGGCCAAGTCCCTGGCCTCTTTGCTCTTGAGGTACTCCATGGACGACCAGCACGGTGCGTCGGCATCCACGTCGTCGAGCAAGGCGCCAAGGGTGATGCCTGGTACCTGCCCGAGAGGAGAGACAGACTCGACCGCTGGCAATCCGTCGGTGGTGGCCACAAGGGCCCAACGCACCCGGTTCTCCAGCGACCCGAAGTCACGGGCACGCAGGATGTGCTCGCACACCTGGTAGCCCATGTCCCGCAGCTGTGACCGCAGGATCTGCGCGGAGGCACTGGCCCGGTAGTCTTCGACGTTCTCCAGCACAATGGCTGCTGGTTGGAGCTTCTGGATCAGCGCGAGGGCGGCATAGATCAAATGCCCGACCTCAGGGTGGTCTTCCATCATGGACAGGCCACGCTTGGATTTCCCGGCCCGCGACGCGCCGGAACAAGGCAAGCCCATCTCCAGCACCTCCACCCGTGGCACCTGTCGCATCAGCCATTCGTCCTGCACCAGCTCCTGAATGGGCGCGCACAGGGGCACAGCTTTTGCACTCACCGGATTGCAGTTCAAAGACTGTTCCACGTAGCCCGCGTCGATTTCGCAGAGCACTTTCAAGTCCAGCTCGATCCCCGCATCCGAGAAGCCGGTGTGCGCAGCGTTCGACAACACACCAGCGCCGTGGGCAATGCTTGCACTGGAAAGCAGCTCGCCGGTGGCGAGCTTGGCACGCAATCGCTCGATCCTCTCGACTTTGGCCTGCTCCGAGGCAACTCGCAAGACGAAGATGCCATCAAGCCTCACCACCACACGGACCACCCGCTGTTCACCAAGAGGCGCCAGCACCTCCCGACTGTTGATGTCGATGACCGGCAGCTGTCGGCCATTGCGCTCCTTGCTGCACACCCCGTACTGACCGTGTGCGTTCGGCACCAGCTTGATGCCATGTTCCAGTGCCACCACATCGAATCGACTGCCCGGAAGAAGGCCAGCCGACCCCAGACGATTTGTTTCAAACCAAAGGCGCGGCGAGCCGCGATGCAAACCCAGTTTCTTGAGCCAGTAGCCCAGGTGAGGCGTGAGAGTTTTCATTTCTGATGTCCAAAAAAAGAAACCCCACGGCCTCGCGGCACGTGGGGTTGGTTGAAGAAGCGTCGTTCAGACGAGAGTGATGATCTGCAGGGCCTCGCGCGCGCCTCGCATGAGTTGCTCGCGCGTTTGCCAGTCCAGGGTGCTGTGGAAGATCACATGGCGCATCGTGTCCTCGATGCGCTCGATGTGCTCCAGGTCAGTCACCCCAGTTGCCTCTTGGATCAACGCCTGATACCCGGTGAGCTTGCCGTTGACTGCTTGGGTCATGGCCAGTTCTTCTGGGTCCAGGTGTCGTTCGTCAAAGCCTCCAGCGCAAGCGCTTCGCTGGGCCAGTATTCCTGGCTTTCACGGGCACACGGCAGACCGTCTTCGTTCACGGTGCCGATGTACCAGCCCGCATGGGACTTCAGGACCTGCAGCTCGGCGCGGCGTGCGCACCCAGCGTAGGTCAGGTAGCCGTAGCGGCGAAAGTCGAGAACACCGTCGTCGCGGTCAATGTTGGTAGCCATGGGATATCTCCAAATGAAAGCGCGTTCGGAGACACCCCGCCCTGCGCGGTATCTCGACACCGCGCGGGTTTGCAAAAACAAAAGGCCATGAAAAAACCCTCGGCCGCAGGTGCGGTGCGAGGGTTTCGACGGAGCACCTCCAGCCAGTTGGCCAGGGTGCGGGTGACGTGGTCGGGACTTACATCAGGTCAGGCAGCTTGCCCTGCTCCATCAGTTTGCGATCCGATTCCACCAGAGGGTTGCCGTACTTGATGTTCATGTACCCGATCCAAAGACCGATGGCCACCAAGAGGGCGATTGCAATAAAGAAACCGGTCATGGTTGACCCCTTTCAACATTGATGTTGGTCACGATCATAAAGAACAGACCCAGCAGGAGCAACGCCCACCAGTAGTGGGCCCTGCCGTCAGTGAGGACAGGTACAACGATTCCGTTGCCAATGAGCAAGGCCGCCAAGGTGCGAAACACCGTGGCAAAGCCTGCCCTGTCGATTTTTAGTCGCAGTTTCATGAGATGCACTCCGAGCAATGCGCGGCTCCACACCTCACGCCCTGCGTGGAAGTGCGTTCCACGCGGGTTGAAAGGAAAAACCCCCGACCGCCGAAGCGGTACGAGGGTTTCAGAGTGCAATCAGCTTACGCTGCTGCAGTTTCACGGGCGGCCATGCGGGGCCGCGAGAAAGAAGGCCGAGGTGCATTGACGGGAGCCGGTGCCTGGGTGCGTTGAACAGGGCGGGCCTGTTCTGCACGCGCTGGCGCGGGTTCATCCTGCGATTGCTCGCCGCCGTCCACTCCGCTGTCGTCCGAGCCTTGCGGCGGGATGTCATCGGCATGGTCGCCGGCACCAGGCTCTGCTTGCGCATCGGCCTGACGCTCGTACACACGGGTTCCGTCGACGGTGATGGTGTTGATCAGAAGCAGGCGACCTTTGATGAGGCACGCCATTTCCTTCTCACCGGTCTTGCGACCGTCCACCTTCGCATCGCGTTCGTACAAGTGCGGGTAGATGTCCCCGACCTTGAACGAGATCACCACCTTGCGGTTTTGATCGACATCTTCCATGCACTTCTCGACGAGTTCGGCCGCTTCCTGGCCAGAGACCCGCAGGTCGAAGTAGGTGTAGTCCGGTGCTTCCGCATTGCCACGCAGCGCCGAGACGCTGCAGGCCAGAAACGGTTGAGCGCTGCGACCACGTTGCTTCGGTTGCACCCAGCGGACACGGTTGAGGTAACCGATGCCAGAGACGTGCAGATTGAAGTGGGAAGCTTGGGTAGAAGAAGAGGCGTTCATTTCAAAGATCTCCAAAAAGTTGAAGACCAGGAGAACGCGCATACCCAAGCCCAGCCGTAAGGCCAAGATCGGGAAGCGAGAACATCCCGATCTGGGTTACGAAGGACAGAAACTCCAGGTCAGACCTTGGGGGTCAGACCGTGCACCTTCCAGGAGTTGAGGTGCCGCGTGGTGCCCGAGGGCAGATCACGAAGAAAGATTAACAGCGCAGATTTCGGCTGTCAACACCAACACCAACACCTATCGCTCACGCACACGTGGATGCCACACTGCGATCTTGGCTGCGCCGGCCCGAGCTGCAAGGTCATCGCCGAACAGGGTCCCAGGAAAGATGATCACCCCATCGGGCTGGTAGTCCACGATCATTCTTCGATTGCGTTCGACAGCCGCCAGCTCCTGATGGTGCACCCAGTCTGCTGCGCAGCAGACTGCTTCAAGACCCAGATCAGCGGCCCACTGTGCCGCGAACAGTTCTGGGCCTGGCGTGCCCCCGTGGATGACTCTGGAGATCCGCTTGTGCCGGTGCGCCTTTTCCAGCACGGCAAGGACCGGCGCACGGCGCACAAAGGTGCGTGGACCTACCACCACCACAGAGAGGTCGCCGACCTTGGATGTACGCGGAGCCATGATGCTAAAGGAAGCAAGGAGGGATACTGTTCAAATAAACAGCCCTGTTTGTACAATCCTCGCAACGACCTGACAAGGAGTTTGAATGCTTGAGATCTATGCGTGGTTGACCAGCCGGTACGATGACTCCCACCACATGCGCGAGTCGGCCCGTGGTTGGATCACTTTCGGTGGGGGCCTCGCCATCCTGGCCGGTGGCCCGCTGCTGATCGCACTCGCGCTCTCGTCTGGCCGAGCCGGCAACTACTACCAGGCCATCCTTCCGGTGGTACCGCCATGGGCCGCACTCCTTGCCTATGCGGCTCTGGTGGCGGGCGTCTATGCGTTGATTTTCGGCGTGGTGTTATCGCGCGCAGCCAAGTGGGCTCGTCGGTGCTATCACTTCTGAAAGCCCGACAAGTTCATGCGGGCGCCCTACCAGATGAGGGCCGCTTCTCACTACCGAGGTGGCCCTTCGTGGAACCAAGCAAATGAGTAAATGACTATCGGATATTCGGTTTCATCTTTTCCCGATGCGGTCGCGATCAAAGTCCACCCCTTTGCGATCAACTCGTTTGCTGCTTGTGCATGAGATGCACTCGTCACCTGTTTTGCTTTTGTCAAATCAAGGTTTGCTGTCATTTGCTTTTCCTCTTAGCGCTGGCGACCGGCCAGAAGCGGGCGCCAACCTGGCGCGAAAACAATGTGCACACACGAAAACTGAGGATCGGCAGTATGCCCGCACCACCCCGGCCAAGAACGTCCCGGACAGACGAATCGCGCTGCATGGCGTTAAACTGAGTTTGAGGTCATTGAGCCTCCCCGTCTTCTCCTCCCTAGGCGGGCCGGCCACGTTGCCGGTTACCCGGCCCGGTGGTCTTGCGATCATCGGGCGTTTTTTTGTCTTCAGACAGGAAGGACTGACACATGCTTGGTTGGTGGTTCACCGTGCGACTTCACACCACAGAGGGCGCGCTTCAGAATAGCGAAGCGCACCACTTGGCAAGCTGGGAAACCGGAGTCTCCGGGCTGCGGTGGATCGAAGACCTGGTGGCTCAAGGCGTTGCGCAGAAGCTCTCTGGCGGAGGCTATCCCAACCGGTACCTTGTCCCCGCCGGACCGGTTCTTCGCCAGTTGCACGACAACATGAAAAACCCCTCGGTGCCACCGAAGTTCTCCAGCGATTGGCGGGACGGCAAGTTCGTCCCTGCCGCCATCAATGCATGCCCTGAAAACGCGCAACTGATGATCGAGGCCTGGGACCAGAGCTGAACCAGTGTGCATGCCCCTCGGCATTCATCGAATGCCGGTGGCGTACTTCTCAAAGTCAACCCTGTTGCGCTCGTCCGAGTAGATGCCCCTGGGGGATGGTCGCCCGCCGGCATGACAGACTGCGATGACGTTCGACAAGGCCTGTCCCTTGCGCAGCACCTCTGTACTGCAGCGGCCATACACGCTCTCCATGGTGTCCAGCAAGTGGCGCGCGTAGGGCGAGGCCAGGCGCGAGTCCAGAATCAGGTTGGCCAACAAGACCCCCTCGGGCTGCAACGTCTTCTGGGTGGCCTGCCAGAACTCCCGTGTCACCAGATGGCTGGGAATGGCCGCACGATCACTGAACACGTCCACAACAACCGCATCGAACCGGCGCGTGGTCTCAAGCACATACTGCCGCGCATCCTGTGCAACGAATTCACCTTGAACCGGTCCGCGCAGAAAATGATCCTCAGCGATCTCACGGATCGCAGGATCGATGTCCACGTAGGTGTAACGGTTCAAGGGCTCCTTCTGTGACAGCGTGAAGCCACCAGCGCCCAAGACCAGGACCTCCCGCTCCCGAAACCCAAGGTCATCCAGAAGCGTCCGACGGATGTGGCTGATGTAGGGATGGACCTTGGGCGGCGTGCTGTCGTCCATCTGGGACGACAGCGAGTTGTTGGACATGAACATGCGGGCGCGAACATGCCCGACCGAATCCAGCGGCATGACCTGGTAGTCGGCATAGGCCGTGTCGGCCGCGGCGATGGGCGTCAGGTTCACCACGATCACCCCCACCCCGACCGCCACAGGCAGCATCGTCCGGCCAAGCGGCCGAGGTTGGAGCAGCAAGGCACCTGCGAGTAGCCCAAAGGTGCAGGCCAGCACCGCCGTGGACACGCCGAAGAACTGCATCACGATCACCGACAGTGAAACCGAACCGAGGAACGAGCCCAGCGTGGACCAGTACAGCGCCGTGCCGCTGGCCTGGCCCACATGGTCGTGCTTCATCAAATTGCTCAGAATCGGCACGGTCTGCCCGAGCAACCAGGCGATGGGACACAACACGCCTCCAATGAACAACAAGTAGGCCAACCACACCGGCTGCAGTTGCGCAAAGAGTGCATTGACCACCGGCCCGGCCAGACCCACGCCGATGATGACGCCGGAGAGCAGGAAGTTTCGGGTCACGCGGGCCATATGTCCCTGCGTGACCTTGCCTCCTGCAGCGTACCCGAGCGCCAACGCGAGCAAAAAGAAGCCGATGGTGGGCGCCGTGACCACGATGGCGCTGCCCACATGAGGCACCAGGCGGCGCAGGGCCACGATTTCAGCACCCAGCGAGCAAAAGCCCTCAATGAAGATGATCAGCGGAATCAGGGCAGACGCGCGGATTTGGCTCTTGTGGTTCATGACGTGTCCAGCAACAGGTTGCGCTCTATTTGCGAGGACAAGCGAACACGCTGCCCACCACCGTGCTCTTGACCGCTCCACTGCTGTTGGGGTGGGTCGAGTGCAGTGCGTCCTGTGCGTGGACCACGTTGCCGCCCATGGCCGCGGCCTTGTTGCGCAGATCGTTGCGGGCACCGATCAACAGGTTCTCGTCGGTGGTGAAGTCACCGCTGAACACGTTGCCCTGACTGCCGACCACCTCACCGATCAGGCGACAGCCTGTGGGCTTCTGGGTCACGATCTCGACGGCAGCGCCCTGCTGTGAGACTTGCGTGGCTGCGCATCCGGCCAGCGCCAATACGGATACTGCCGCGAGCGCAGCCCATGTGACAGATCGAGCTTTCATGAAATCCTCCTGAACGGCCGTTTGAGTGAACCTGCACGCGCTGGCCAGGCAACGCACAAGCCTGAAAAAGTGGTTGGTCAGCCGACCGCTCAAGCGGCCTCCAACAGCAGTGCAGCATTGGCCGCGTCGACCGCGCTGGCCAGTTCACCAGGCAGAGCAGCCCTGACCGACTCGACCACGTCGTCCTCAGTCTCCTGCTTGCTCTGCAGCAGCCTCCACACGCCGTCATCGAGCGTGTTCTCGATGAGCGGCACGATCACCATCACGTCCCGCAGTTGTCCCAGCCGATAGGCCCGGTCTTCCGCCTGACGCATCAACGCCGGGGTCCACGGCAATGAGGCGAACGCCACATAGTTCGCGGCCGTGAGCGTGATGCCCACCCCCGCTGCCGAGGTGGTGCCGATGAACACAGTCACCGCAGGGTCGTTCTGGAAGGCATCGATGGCCGCCTGGCGGCGCTTGGCCGAGTCGGAGCCCACCAGGGTCACGCACTGGATGCCAGCCGCGCTGAAAGCGGCTTTCATGGCCTGCACCGTGGCCATGTACTCGCAGAAGATGATGATCTTGTCGCCCTCCCCCAATCCCTCGACCGTCTCGATCAGGAACTGGGTCTTCAAGGCCTCCAGCGCCTGGCGCAGCTTGACGATCTTGGGCATGACGTAGAGCGACATGTCCGCGTAGATCTCGTTGTAGGCACCCAGGCCCTCCGGCGGCGAGATGTAGCGCACCTGGCGCGACTTGGTGCCCAGGTCCTTGAGCACGTCCTTGCGCCGACGCAGCATCCAGCCCTTGAGCGCTGCGGCCAGTTCGGCACGCCGCTCCTTCGAGCCGGAGTAGGCTTTGCGGAAGTCGCGCAACGACATGCTGCCCAGGCGGTGCCCGGTCATGCGCAGCAGGGTGTGCAGCTCGACCTCTCGGTTGAGCAGCGGCGTGCCTGTCACCACGTAGCGTCTCGGTATTCGCGTGGCCAGCACGAAGGCATTGCGCGTGCGCCCGGCCTGGTGTTCCTTGAGGTAGTGCGCCTCATCAATGGCCATGACCTCGAAGGCCAGCTCGGGATCGCGCACCAAGCCACCGAGCCGCTCGTAGTTGGCGATCACCCAGTCGCAGCCATACAGGGTGGCGTGCCGGTCCTCGCCGACGATGCCAACCACCGCCTGCGGGTAGACCGCGTGGATCTCGCGCTCCCAGTTGATGCGCAGACTGGCCGGGCACAGGATGAGCACCCTGCCCTCCCCCGCGATCAGGCGCGTAGCCACAACGGTCTGACGGCTCTTGCCGAGGCCCATGTCGTCCCCGAGGCAAGCGCCCGATTGGGACACCAGGTGGTGAACACCCACCTCCTGGTAGTCGCGCAGGCCTGCGGCGGCGCACGCCTGGCTCATGAGCACACCGTCAACCTCGAACCGGCTGGCCTCTTCCAGCTCGGCCGAGAGGAACCCTGAACCCTCTTGGTCTTCGCTCCCCGCGCCCATGCCGCGCTCCGGGGTCGCCGCCGGCACCGAGATCGGCGACTCGGTGCCGGAAGACGCCACCAGGTCCTCCAGAACCACAGGGTTCTCATGGACAAAGACATGGACATCCTCGACCAACGCCACCTCTTTGAGCGTGTCCAGGATGTCCTCGACGTCACCGTGCACCTGCCAGGCCTTGGCGGCAGGGTGGTACTGACCGCGCAAGGCGTGCATGGCCTTGACGCAGAGTGGATCGAAGTAGAAGCTGACCGCGTAGCGTCCTTTGCCCGGATCGGCCTTGGCCAGCGGGAACACCTGCACATCCAGGCGTTGCGTGAAGTAGTCGGGCTGCGGTGACCGGATGGCGGCAGTGATGATGGCCAAGCCCGAATCCACGTCGACGTGCTCACCACGGTAGAGACGTTTGAGCCAGGCCAGGGCCGAAGCGTCCGAGCTTTGTTCGCTCACCCACAGGCGCCCAGGCGCGAACCAGCATGCGCGCGCCCTGGACAGCTCTTTGCCCATGCCTTCGACGTAGTGCAACTGCAAGCCCAGGCGCTTGCCATCGAACACCGCCTTGACCACCAGCTCGGGTGGCCGCAGCGCCACAGGCGCTGGCAGGATCGCCGCGCTCAAGCGTGGCTCACTGTCTGGGATTCGATTCGGTGAACGGCCTCGAAATACTGCCGTCCAGATCGGTTGTGCCGGCGTACCAGGCCATCAACCGTCAACTGCAACAGCGCCATGCGCGTCTGGTCTTCCCCCCAGCCGGTGGCGTGCACCAGGCCGCTGAGGTGATCGGGTTCCACCTGGATCAGTTTGAGCAGGGCGTCTTTGCGCTCCTGGCTCACCGGTGGTTCTGCCCTGGTTCCCTGTGTCTGTGTTGTTGTATTTGGCTTGACTGACATGTTGGGCCTCCGTGTCGTGATGAAAGGTACTGGCGACGCTTCTCATTGTTGGGATCGTCACGACGGCGGTGCCTGCGTATTTCAGGCTGGAACTTCTTCCTTGGCGCGCGAGGGCTGAAACACAATCGACTCGATGCGCGAGAGCTGCAGGGCCACATCGTCCGCAACGATCTTGATCACCTGCACCTGTTCGCCCGTTTCCTTGTCGGTGGCCATGAAGTCGCGTTCCTCGCCCATCACCAGAACGCGGGCACCCTTCTTCAGGTGGCGTGCGCAGGCCTCGGCCTTGTCACCGTAGATTTCCACCTCACGCCAGAAGCCACCCACCTGTTCCAGGTCGCCCTGTTCATTCTGACCCCAGCGGGCAAACATCACCCGCATCGAGGCCACAACGAATTCCCCGTTCTTGCCGTCAATGCGCTTGAGTTCAACGGGGCCACCAAGGTTGCCCCTGCCAATAAATATGTTCTGCATTGCAGTTCTCCGTGGTGCGTGTAGATCGGCTGCGCAGGTGCACCAGTCCTGCGAGGCCAGGAAACTCATCGTCGGACCAGACCGCCCGCATCGAACATGACGGGCAGTGCCATCACAGCCTTCAGGCGCTGGCTCATGTCTGCCTTGACGTAGATGCCGGTGGTGGCGATGGATGCGTGCCCGAGCAACTGCTGGGTCACAGGAAGATCACCACCGCTGGCCCGCAGCACCGCATGCGCGAAGGTGTGGCGCATCCAGTGCGCGCTGGCCGCGCGGAACTCCGCAGCCAAACGCGCATCCGCACAGCCCTTGGCTGCACGCTCGCACAGCGCCTTGATCACCCGGTGAATGCCCGCTACCGACAGCCCGCCGTTGTCCTTGGCCAGGTCCGGCCCCACCGGCTTGGCCACCACAGAAATCAGCGGCGTTTTGCTCAGGTCCAGGGCCGGCAGCACGCCTTGCTGCTCCAGCGCCCTGCGGTCGTCCAGGTGGCGCTGCAGCACCTGCACAACGGAGGGCTTCAAGGGAAGCAGCCTCTCCTTGCCACCTTTGCCGATCACACGCAGACACTGGGCATCCCCTGTGGCATCGCACTCCTCCCAGTCCGTCCGGGTGGTGATGACATCGCCCCAGGTGCCGCCCAGCTCGCCAATCCGCACACCAGTGGACGCCATGAGCATCAACAGCGCCCGCGCACGACGTCGGGCAGGCCCGGGCGGCATGGCGTGCACGACGCTGACGAGCATCTGCAGGTGGTAGGACCGGAACGAGCGGTTCGTGTCGATCTGCGGTGCTCTGCCGCGCCCAGAGGCCCTGCGGATGCGCGAGAACGGGTTGGCCACCAGGAAACCTGTTTCGACCAGGAAGCCATACAGGTGCCCGATGGCGGCCAGGGCGCGTGCCGCGCTGGCACCCGAGAGCGGTCCACGCATCGGGCGCCATGCAGCGTCTGCCCTTCGTGTCGGCAGCTCGCACAACCAGTGTGCCGGCGGATCGACCAGAAACCGGGCGTGATCGGCCGCGTCCGTGACGGTCAGGGTGGACAACGTCTTGCCGCGTTCATGCGCCCAGAACAGCAGGCGCTGCGCGTCCCGAGCGTAGGCGGTGCGGGTGTGAGGAGATTTGAAGCTCAGCGTGTCCAGCCAGGCCTTGACGGCGTCGAGGTCGGACTGCACGCCCAAGGCGTTGGGCCCCATCGAACGCAGCGAGTCACCCCCGCCTGCAGGGAGCGAACCCTCGGCCAGCGCTGCTGTGCCGGGCTGCTCGACCAGGCTCTGTCCCAGCGCCGGGGATGGTATGGAAAACCATACGGTATGTTTTTCCATACGGTCCAACGTGTCTTCGGCATGGCTGTCCCAGCGGCTGCGTGAAGCGATTTTCAGTTCCAGGAAGGGCTCATGCTGCACCAGCCACCCGACGAGCCGCCTGGCGCGGTCCAGGCCCACGCCGGGGACGTGCTTGTACCAGTGGCGCCCGTGCCGGTTCACGAAGTGCACCAGATCCTGCAGAAGCACGATCTGGGCGTCCACCAGCCTGGTGGTCAGGCTCAGGCTGAACCACAGGCGCACCGGGTCTGTGGGCTTGGGCAACACCACGCCACGCGACTGAACGATGCTCAAGGCCCTCAGCACCGCGTCGAGGTCGACCGCTGCAGCCTCAGCAGCGGGTGCTGGTGTCGCCGCCAGCTGCTCCCCATACCGTTCCTGGTACAGCTCCAGGATCTCGCGCTCGCTGAAGTCCTCTGCGCCGATCTCTTCGGCGAACTCGTCGAGACTGGGAATGCTTGGCAGCGGCCGCGCGATGGAAGATTTTTCGCAAGCTGTTGAATTCACTTGCGATTTCGGAAACCCGGTGTAGCCCGACAGGGCTTTGGCAGCCGCCTGGTCCTCGATGCCGTCCAGGATGTCGGCCGCGATCTGCAACACCTGCCGCAGGTGGGCGCTGGCCACCCGCTCATCCACCAGCGACTCGGGCAGGTAGCGCTGCGCGGCCGCGGCCGGCGCCAAGCCCTGCACCACGGCCCGTGCAAACGAAAGATCGTGCAGACGCAGACCCGCCTCGCGTTCGACACGGGCCTTTCCCGAGGGCCGGCCACGCCGCGTCAATTTTTCGGCGACTTCCGCTATCAAGATAAGTCTCCATTATCTTGATAATGGAAAAAATACCCTAAATCGGCTTGGACAAAAGTACGAGGTCCGTAACTGGGTGTTTTTTCCTTACGAATCAAGGAGTTGGCAGAAAAGGCGGGAAGGTACCCCGTGGTAGATTGGCGGCGTGGGGTCATCGCTCTTGCAGGAGCTGCCCACGCCGTCCGTCCACTCAAACCACATTCAAGGAGTACCTTCCCATGAACACACCCGCGACCATCCAAGACCCTTCGCAGCCGGTTACCCAGGCCCAGTTGGCCTGGACGCAGCACCTGATCGCAGACAGCCTGCGCTCGCTGGTGAGCTACGTCGAAACCCGGAACGACGAACGTTTCGCGCATCACGCGGCCGACCTGATGGAGAAGCTGCACGAACATGCTGGAAGGCTGGAATCGGCGGCGCTCAGGCCCGAACCGAATCCTTCGATGGACTGGTGACGCCCAGCACCCCACCATAAATCGGGTGCTCAGCCAGCGCCCGATCATGGGCTTGCTGGAGCATCAAAGCGCCAGAAGACGTCGCCGTAATGGCCAACATCTTCTGGCCATGCGATGCAATCAATGCCGCTTTGTCCAGCTCAGCTTGAACGCCGGCCACGAATCCCAAGCAATTATCCTTGATGACCGGGTCTTCGACATGGGAGTTGACCCAGTCGATGTATTCGTCGGCACGCGTCAGCAAGAAGGCTGCGATAGCCTGATCCCGCAACTCGGTTGCAACGGGTTTGACACGCATGTAATTTGCAATAGGAGAATGGGAAGAAGTCATGATGCTCCTTTAGTCTGGCAATCAGGTTGTATTGAATTTCCGGCGACAAATACGATCGGGTTAGCTTTCTTCATACAAGACAGGTGTTCCAATCAGCGTCACATAGAGAAATGTCCCATTGGAGAACTCCTGCGACGTGGTGGATACCTGAATACCGACCACTGCATTCGCCTCAGCCGGCACCTGACTGTTCAGAGCATCAAAAGCTTCTTGGTATTCATTGCCTGCGCCTTGCAGCACTTTCTTGAGCAGACCCTTGCTTGAAATCTCAACTTGAGATACCGACCAGATCATGGGAAATGATTTGACCAGCTTCAAGTGAGCGGGCAAAGACGTTGTGAGCATCAGCATAGTCGATCCTTATTCAGGTGGAAGCGAAAATTGAAACTGACAGTTTCTCTGCCATCATCGGCTCTTGATAAAAGACTCGATCAAATCCGTTGCAAGGTTGGTTTTCCCAGTGCGGGTTTCCCCAAGCACCATGGTATGCCCTTGCTTGGATGCTGATTCTTGAAACGGGCGGGTCATACCCTCGCGCGTTGTCCCAATAATAATTCGATGCCCGGTATCGCGATTCGAGCCGGGGATTCGCTCTGTGTCACTCATGATTCGCCTTTCGATGGTTTGAAATCAAACTGCTGCGTCAAAGGACCGACAGCCAGTTCATCAAGGTGAGAAATCCACGCAGGGCAAACATAGACCATGCCTGCGCCTGAAGTTTTGGGGGCCAGTGCCACAACGCAATGCGCTGAACGCAACCCAAGGCACATCGACCGGAACGAAACAGTGCCAGAAGCGAATGCCCGAAGCACATTCCAGCGATGCGCCAACCGGAAGCGCTGCGATCTTGATTGCCACACAGCCAATCGACCTGGCGACCCGAAATCGCCCTCATCTGGATCAAACGCACTATTCACGCTCGCTCCACGCAAGACGGCTATCATTGATTCGGCGCGCGTCCACAGCTCCATCAACACTCGATAGGGCATCCCAACGATGCGGTCGCGCGCCACCCATTCGCACTGGTTGTTGGGCCGCGCTATTGGCGAGCACCACGCACCAAGCATCAAAGCCACCAGTGATCAGCTCGGCAAAGTCCTCACGGCTCAGGCCCAGCGTGAAGTCTTCGGCTTGCCTCACCGGCATCTCGTCCCTGGACTTCACGACAGCGCTCCCCCCAAGGTCACCGGGCGAGCGAAAACCTTTGGGGCACCCTTGAGTACCACTTTGCGGGCCGTAGCAATCGCGCGGCGCAGCTCCTTGTGGCGTTCGTTGAGGTGCACCGCCTGGCTGGAAGCCAGTCCATACCAGTCCCGCGTTCTAGGGGCAAACTCGGCAAAGCGCTGCTGAGCCTCCGGCCAGGGCACATGCCGGCATGCACCACTCCTCTCGCGCCAGCGCAGGAACGTCAGGCCGGTCGAGTTCTTGACATGCAGCACCAGGTGCATCTGCCCATCCTGCACCCCCTTGGTCGCCTCGGCCAGTTGCTTCATGGCTTCCACGGTCCGATCCAGCTCTGTCAACAGTTGGCGCAGCTCCAACAATTTGCCCCTACCCGTAAAGGCCTTTGTGTCAGCCTGTTTTTGACAGGCCTGATCAACCACAGCCTGCCTTGCCCACTGGGCTGGATTGACAACAGGCTTGAGCCGGTTCTGATTCGTCACTGGAGCCCTTTCCACCACAGCCCTTTCATCACCAACCCTTTCCATCAAAGGGTTCGATTGCGGCAGGTTCATGAACATTGCTTCAGACCAGCTTTGCGGCAATCTCTTGCGCGGCTGCCTCATCCAGCGCACCCGCGTCGGCCTCGCGCTCGCGACGCAGCATCTCGTCGCTGACCACCTGCAGCAGCTTGCGTTCGGCTTGCGAGATCTGGATGCGGCGGCGTGAATGGCGCGGCTGCAGCTTTCCGGAATACACCTCGGCAGGGCAAGGTCCAAACACCTCGGCGGCGAACTGAACCCGCTTGGCGCCCTCGGGGTCGCCATCGGGAACGAAGTCGGCCCGACACAGGCCCTTCATTTCCTCGCGCATGAGCCAGCGGTCGAACCGGGCGGTCTCATTGAACACGCGACGGATGACCCGCGTGGTCTCGGTGATGATCTGCCGCACCTGCGCATCCGAACGCAGGTTCTTGCGCTCCAGGGTTTTCTGCAACCGGACGAAAAAATCGAAGTCGGTGACCAACTGGGCCACCGCATAGCCGTAGGGCGATTTGAAGCCCAGGTTCAGGACCTGAGGACTTGAGGACTGAAGCACGGAGAACGTCAGCCCGCGCGCCTTCTGCTGGTCCAGCGCCGCCTGTGCGTCGGCGATGTGCTTCGCCAGCAGCTTGCCCACCTCCTTGATGGTCTGTTCGTGCCGCAGCAGTCCCCAGTCCGCGTAGGGGTTGTCGTTACCGGTCAGCACCCACAAGGCGCGCAATGCCGCAGCAACGCGCTTGCCACCAATGATGGGTTCGAGTTTCTTCTCCGGGTCACGCGAGCGCCCCATGAACATCCTGAACGCTTCCTTGGTGTGCAGTGCCATCTGATCCACACCGTCATCGACCAGCGAACCCAGGAAGTTCATGGCCACCGCCTCCTTGTGCTCGACCAGCGGGTCGGCACCTTTGGAGGACTGGTACTGCGCCTTCATCCGGTCCAGCTGGTCTTCCCGGTCGATCAGCTCGATATGGCGGTCGTACAGAGGGTCGTTTTCGTCATGCTGGCGGCTGGGGTCAGCGAGGAAGTCGGCCAACACTTCGCGCTCCTTGGCGATGCTGTAGCCGTCGGAAAACGGAGAGTTCGGCTCGGTCTCGAACATCATGCTCTTGGCAGCAGGAATGAAAACGGTGCTGCTGGCCATAGGGGCGGTGGCAGCGGTAGCACCTTTGCCGGCCTTCTTGCCAGTGCTGGGGGATGTGGTGGTCGTGGCCATGGTGGGTTGCTCCTGTTGATGGCTTTCAGAGGGTGCTTCGATCAGGCGTCAGGACTTGGGGGCGCGTCAGGTGGAGACCTGTCGGCCTTCCAGCTTTGAAGAAACGGGTACTGCAGGTCATCCATGCCCGGCAGATGCTCGGGCAGCGGTTGCGACAGCAGCGCTCGGACCTGTTCGGCGTTGACCTTGAAATAGGTCTTCGTGTTTGCGTGGACCCGAACAGAGATCAGGTCGAACTCGACCAAGTCCCGAATCGCTTTTTCAACCTGTCGCTGAGAAATTTGATTGCCCAGGTACCGGTGCGATAGAACCAGCGCACTGCATGCGTACTCTTTTTCATCTGCCTGAACCTCCAAGAGAAACATCAGCACCGAGGTGTTTCTGAGGCTCTTCAGGCGGTACATCAGATTGACAAAAAGCTCTGTGTTGTCGGTCATGTTGGTTTGCCTTACCTTGTTCTACCGTTTGGGGAAACCTGGTACCCGTTACCAAGTTCACCCGTTTGGTGGAACCGGATATCGAGCACCGTGTTTCTTGATGAGCAGCTAGCACCGAACGGCGCTACCCCCGAGATTGAAAGAACGACGCTCGGCCTCACGACGCATCTCCGCGTTTGGCCACGAACGCCGCGCGCAGCTCCTGAAGTCGCTGGCGGTGTTCACGTCGAACCTCTGAGTCGTGGTCCACGCCGGCTGATTCAGGCTCAGCCTCGCGAGAGGGGTCCAGGTCGGGCTGTGCTGTTGTGCCTGCATTGGCCAGCCGTTCTTCATGACGCTGGCGCCGCTGCCGCAGTTCAGCAATCTGGGGCGCCAGCGCCAGCGCCACGAAACCGCTCTGGTGCTTGCGGATGAGACCGTGCAGCCAGCCGGTGGGGTTGTGGATGACCTTGTTGGGGATGGCCAGGTGGCCGGCCAGCTCGTCCAGGAAGGCCTGTTGCAGGTCTTGCGGTGCCTGACCCACGGTAGCCAGCACCCCGGCGTGGTGACTGTGGTCCAACCGCTCGGGCAGGATCAGTTCTGCGGCCTGTGAACGGATTTCGCCTGCCGGCTTGTCGGATCGAATTTCCGGGCCTACAGGCGATTTTTCTGCATCGGTGCTACCCACCCCTTGGCTAGCCATCAAATCGGCTGCGTGACCGCAATTTACCCCGTTGCCGTCGATTTTCTGATCAACGGCTGTTTCGGATTTCTGGATTTCGGAATTTTCAACCCGACGACGACCGGGTTTGCCGCCGGCCGAGTTATCCACAGGCGCTGTAGTAGTCGTTTGTAAATACCTTGAAATACCTTGTTCTTTATAGTTTTTAAAAAAGGGCAAATTCACATCCAAAAAAGGGCAAATTGGGTTCTCAAAAAGGGCAAATTCAGCAGAAGCTGACAGGCGCGCTGTGGATAACTTTTGCGCCGAGTCGCCCGCCAAAGGAGCTGCCGCAGATTCAGGATGGAAGCCGTCGCGCGCAACCAGACTGGGTGCGAACAGCGACCTGATCAGCTGCTCGGCCTGTGCAGTTGGCGCAGGAGTTGCTCCGTCGGTGGCTGGCGCAGACTCAGCCGTGGTGGATCGAGGGCCAAGCGGCAGCGGCCGTGCCAAACCCACTGGGGAGAACAGGGTCAGTTGCTGCTGGGGCAGTGCTGAGCGGCTCAGGCCGGTCACCGATCCCTTGACTGGCTTGCCCTGCTTGGGCGCGGGAACGGCTGGTACCGCTGCCAGGGTTGCAGGCGCAGCCTGCTTGCGCGTTGAGCGCTTGCGCACCGGCTTGTCCTGCGCCTGAAGGCACGAGGCAATCGCCGCCAGGTTCACGCGCGTGGCCACGACCTCGTTGGTGGCGCGGCCCTCGCGGATGAACCCAGCGGCCTTGAGCTTCTCGCGCGCGTTGCGCTGTGCCTTGATCCCAAGACACAGGGCGATGCGTGCCTGTTCGGGCCGGTAGCTGAACTCACCGGGGAACAGTTCCACTGCAGCGGTGTCGGCCAGCGGATTTCGCAGGGCGAAAGACTGTCGCTGCAGGAGGTAGGACAGGTACAGCCCAGCCGAAACACCACCACAGATGTCCGACAGCGGCTTGTAGAAGCGAATGCAGGAGCGGAACAGCTCGCCCATGGACGCCCATGTGAGTTGTTCCAGACCCAGAAAGCTGGCGGTGGCCTGCAGGTTGACCCGGTAGTGAAGGATGGCGGGACGACCGGCCAGGGCTTCTTCCAGCAACCCGCGCCGGGCCAGCTCGCCTCGCACCGAGGTTTGTTCGTGCGTGCTCAGACCGGTGGCCTCGCGCCACTGGGCTGCACTCATGAAGAACCAGCCTCGGCGGTGAGGTTGAGCCTGCGCCAGGTAGCGCGACCAGTACAAGGCGTGTCCCAGGAAGATGGCTGCCTTGAAGCTGTCCAGCCGCTGCGCCAGCAGAGGGTGAAACTGGATGAATCCTCTCGCATTGAGGTGACCCAGCGCCACGTCGTGGGCGCGCAGGTCTCCCATGTCGACAGGAGCGCCTGGTGGCACTCCTTCTGTCGGGGTGTCCGATTGCGCCAGCTCTTGTAGCGTTGGCTGACGCAGTGAAGCAGTGGATTGGAACAAGACGGCTGCCCGGTTCTTCTGATGGACGGTGTGCGGCTCAGGCTCTGCGGCGCGACGCACGGGCCTGCGCACGGCGCTCCAGACTGGCCACGTCCACTTCGGTCGCCAACGAGGTTTGCTGGATCAACTCGGCCAGACCCGCGCTGTGTGTCAGGAGTCGCTGAGTCAGTGCATTCATGTCCAGGGCGAACATGGAAACGTTCTGACCAGATTGCTTGCCCTCATCTGCGAGCAATTGGCACTCGATCAGCTGCCGCTGGGCTTTGCGCTGTTCCCGATAGGTCAAACCGGTTTGCGCTTCGCACTGGCTCGCTGAGAGCGCAAAACGGAAGATGCCTTGCGCATCCACCAGCTTCTTGCCCTGACTGTCCAGCAGCGACAGGACCAGGGAGAGCCACACAGCGGCGGTAACGCTGCCGCAGACATCCACATAGACGCGATGGAATGCGACTGGTTGGCTGCCCAGCCAGTCAAGCAACACAGCCTGGCTCAGGTGGTGATTGCTCAAGCCGGTGGTCGCCAGGGATGCCGCAGCCTTGTCTGTCGTGCCCGGTGCGGTCATCGGTACAGCGATGGGCGCCATGGGCAACGGGGGAAGCTCCTGAGCAGGCGCCTGGGTGACCACCAGGGTCAGCTCAGGCTTGACCATGCTGCGACGCCGGGCGCGGCGGTTCTTGAGCACCAGCCGAGGTTGGCGGTACGCCGACTCGGGCACGGGGATGTTCAGGGTTTGCGGCATGGTCAGCTCCTTGTGGTTGAGTGAGCGTGGGGTTACGAGAGGTATTGGGATTCGACAGGCGCCACCTGAGGTCCAAGCTCCTGCACTGGAGCCGGTGTGGTGGATTTCGAGTCGTCGAATTCCGTGATGACGCGGTGCAGGGCGGCAATGGAGAACGCACTGAACTCCTTGTGAAGCGCCGAGAGGCGGTCGCGCTCATGGCTGTTCGGGGCCGATTGCCCGATGTCGTGCCATTTCTGGTGAATCTTGTCGCGGATGGACGCTGGGGGCATGCGAGGCCGACCGTTCGGCCCGGCCTTGCTCAGATCAAGCTCGGTGCGCAGGCGCTGCAGCTCTTGCTTGGAGAGCGTGAACAGACTGCGCAGCAGCTCGATGGACGCGCCATGGCGAATGAAGTATTCCTTGAGCGTCTCGGTGTGCTTGGCAATGTCGCGGCGCCATAGGCAGGCTTCGAGGTTCTTGATGTCGATTTGCACCGACATGGCCAGGCCCCCGTTGCGCGCGGCGTAGAAGAAATCGCGCAGCGGCCGCTGCCTGAGATCGTCGACCAGTTCGGGCCGGAAGCCGCTGGCCAGCAACTGGTCCAGGCCTCCGGCCTCGGCCTGTTCGACCACATGCTCCAGAAGCATCTTGGTCAGTGTCGGATCGCTGATGTTGATCATCATGTTGGTTATCCCCTGGGTTGGTTGAAGAAAAAGGCTCAGTCGGGCAGGTCTGGATCGGGTGTGACAGTCCGAACGAAGCGTTCGGGGTGATCCAGACGCAGTTGCTCCATGGCGCGAAGCAACTGCACGGTGAGGTAGCCCAGCTCGGGCTGGTTGAACATGAGGTAGACCTCCGCGAGCAGCATCGCGGGGTCGCCGGTTTCTGCGGTGCAAGCCCGCAGCGAGCCGGAGTAGCTCTGACGGAACACGTCAGGACCCTGCACTGCTGCGCTGGCCCAACGCGACTGCTCGGGATCGGCAAGGGTGAACCATTGCGGGTCCACCTGGCCGCTGAGCGAGGCCAGGAACTTCCACGCGGCCGCGCGCAACTGCGGGTAAGGCAAGGTCTTGTCCCCCACGTTCTCCAGCGATGCAGGAAGGTCCATGAGGTAGCCAAAGGGCATTTCTGGGACGTGGAGGATGCAGTCGTGCAGCACGACCAGATCGCTGATGTCCAGCACCAGGCTAAGCACGTGGGCGGTGGGATCGCCCTCTTTGACCTGGTCGGGCAGACGCGGATTGCGTTTGGCTGCCGACACGACCGGCTGCATTGGCGGCGGCTGGACAGGTGTCGGAGCGCCAGCCTGTGCAGGAGACTGGCTCGGTGCAGGTGTGACCCCATGGCCCGCAGGCGCGGCTGATGCCGTCGGCGCGGCAGCAGGAGCCGGCGCGCGCGGCACGCCAGCGAGCATACCGGCCAGGGCGCGCTGCTGAGGCGCAGGTGCTGGAGCGTGCACTGAGGCGCCTTCGTCGGTCACAGCAGCGGTGGGCTTACGGATCTGGATGGCCCGCAGCTCGTCTGCTGTGATCCGGCTGTTGGATTCCACCGCGCTGATCATCAAGGGCACCACCTCGGGCGAGACACCCACCGCTGTGGCCAGGGCCTGATGCAGATCGGTCACCAGTTCGGCCGCGTCGAGTTCGACCGGCTTGGTTTCAGCGTCGGCGGTGTCCTTGGGTCCGCTGCCCGCTGCCATGCCTGCGAGCAGTTGGTCCCGGTGCTTGAGCAACACGGGCTCGAACAGGTCAGCAGTGTTGCGCACACCAAAGTACGTCGCCACGGTCATCGCACCGGCCAGGCCCGGTCGGATGATCTCGTTGACCTCCTTGGCCATGAGCCACTGGCCCAGCGGCTTGAGGTGCTCGACCGCGAAGGCAAAGTTCTGGATGACCTTGACACCGAAGTTGATGCCGTGGGACTTGAGTTCACGCGCCAGTTCCCCTGTGCTGAGCACCGAGCTGTGCTCGGCCTCGAACTGAGCCTTGAAGTCGGCCACGCCTTGGGCGCGCTCCCAGAACGAGATTTCGCCACGGTTCTCGTTTTCGGCAAGGTGCGCCGAAATCACATTTGCGTGACCCGGCCACGCCTTGACGATCACCTTGAGGTGGCTGAAGCGGTTGTCACCCGACTCGTACAGCTCCTTGGCGATGGCCAGCCGCGTGTTTCCCCCGCCATACGGGTGAAACTTGGCCTCATGGTGCGGCCGCGTGACCGTGATGGGATTGGTGATGCCGTCAGCAATGATGCTGGCCTTGAGGTCGTCGTACCGTGGGTTCTTGCCCGTGCGGGGGTTGTGACCGTAGGCCTCCAGCTCGTTGATGGGCAGCATCGAGAACGAATCGTCCGGGTCCGCTTTCGGATCGAGCGATGGCGTGGGAACCGCCGGGCGAGATGGCCGCGCCACCTGGTTCAAGTTCGCACTGACCAAGGCGTTGTAGGCCGCGTTCCTGGCATCGGCCCGAGCGGTCGGCGGCGGCTTGTTGGGAGTCACGCTCAGCGCCGGCAGCTGAGCGCCCTGACGGACCAGCGCAGCGGCTCGCTCCACTGCCGTGAGCGTCTCCGGGGTTTTCCTGGTCGCCATGCTCAGGCTCCCTGGATCAGATCGGTGTCGGGGTCGAGCGCGCTGTGCTCGGTGGGGGCCTGCAGTTCGCCCTTGTGATTGGGAGTGAACTTGCCTTCCAGCGAAGCGATCAGCTCCCACATCAATCGATGCATGATGTCGCTCGACTTGCCCGGATCAATCCAGTGAACCGGCACTTGGGCAGTTGCTGCCTTGGGGAAGGCAGCAATGGCCGGAATCATCGCGTCCATCACCGTGACCTTGCCGCTGAGCTGGATGAACTGATCGCGGATGTGCTGCGTGATGGTCTTTGAATCAACCGTGTTCTGGTAGTGATTGATCACGGCCCGCATCGGCGGGATCGTGTAGCCCATGTTGCCGGCCGATTCGTGGCGGTCAATCAAGAGTTGCGACCCGCTGATGAACTCCCGTGCGGAGACGATGTCCGGCTTCGCCGGAATGAGCAGCATGTCGGCCGCGTTGACGGCCGCATCCTGCAGGTGACCCACGGCACCTTGGGTGTCGATGATCACCACATCGTATTTGGAGGAGACGGCCTCGTTTTTGATGGCCAGGCGGATGCGAACCAGCTTGTCCAAGCGGCTCGACAGCCAATCCTGCAGCGCGCTGTCATAGGTGAACACCCCACGCTCTTCGTCAAACCGCTGGGTGTCGGAGCGCACCAAGTGCAGAAAACCTCCGCGCACGTTCAGAACCGAGGTGTCCCCACGGAAATTGTCAGGAGGGAGGCACACATGGCTGATGCAGTCATCGGCCAGCACACCTCTCTGGATCATGGTCGTCAGGCCATGTTCTGCGACGTGGGAGAGCTGGAAATGTCGGGTCAGTGCGGGCTGGATGTCCGCGTCAATGAGCAGGACACGGTATCCCATGTCTGCCAGAAAGCCACCAATGTTGGCACAGAGAGTGGTTTTGCCGACGCCGCCCTTGGTGGCGACAACTGAGAGAGTGAGCATTTGATCCTCGCTGAACTGGGTTGAACCGGTTCAGAGAAAACCAACGTGCCTGCCTGCGAATTTCGGTCAAATACCCGATTAACTCGGTCATTTGACCCTATAGTTGCTCTAACTGTCGCCATTTATTGGCGGCAATATACATTGTGGAATTAAAGAGTAGTATAGACGAGAGTTGCTTTATGCGGTCCACATATGCAACATCACAGTAAAACTGTGTAGTAAATCTGTTGCTTTTCATGCTCTTAAGACAAACACCACTTGGACCAACTCTGGTCGACGAGAACTCCGTGCCCAGGTTCTGGGCAAGCACTTGGTCGATGTTCGAAGGCACAGATCTAGCGCCTTCAACCTTGAGTCAAAAACTGGCTCATATCAACGCCCTGTACGTACACGTCGAGGAGCTGGGCGGGAGCCTTGACGATGTCCTCAGTGACATGGACTTGGACAAGCTCGGCAACCTCCTGGAGTCCTTCTTCATCAAGCTGAGGAACGTTCCAAACCCGAACGGATCGACACTGAACCGCTGGAATACTGCATTTCATTTCGTGAGAGCCACTTTGATGCGGCTCGAAAAAAACCCCGCCAAAGGCAAACCCCTGGAGGTGGTCTTAGGTCGGATCAATCGTCTTGACAACCTCTATTTGGGCCTTCGCCCGTACCGACCAAAGAAGGCCTTCAGGCCTAAAGCTCTACCGCGATGCGTGGTTTTGGAGTTGTTGGACGCTCTGCAACCGGGCTCACCGACCAATCCTTTTCGGTCGGAAACAACCCAGTGGCGAATGCTTGCGCTCGTATCACTCATGCTCTATCAAGGGCTGCGACGTGGCGAGGCGTTACTGCTCCCTGCTAATTTCCTGAAAACTGAGAGAGAGCCTCGGACTGGAGAATTTCGCTTCAGGCTTTCGGTCGGGACCATTGAAACTGAAGATGACCCACGTGCAAATGTCCCAGGCATCAAGACGGACACGTCTATTCGCACGATCCCTGTTGCTCCACAAACCGCTGCGGTGTTCCAGACATATTCAGAAAACTACAGAGGACGGGTAGACCATGGGTTCTATCTGAGCAGCATCCGAGGCATGCCGCTCTCGCTCGCCGGTGTCAACAAGGCTTTTGACCCACTCACAGAGGCGTTGTCATCGGGTGCACGTGCTGAGCTCCTGGACATCACTGGATCCGACCGATTGCGCCCGCACTCGCTTCGACACACCTGCGCAGTGGTTCGCTTGCGACAAATGCAAGCGGCGGGTGTTCCTATGGACAAGGCAATGATGAACCTCCGCAGCTTCTTTGGCTGGTCGAAGGACTCAGTCATGCCACTTCACTACGCCAAAGCGGCACTCGACGAACAGCTCAACGAGAGCTGGAACGACAAACTCGATGACCGGCTTGCCCTTCTTCGGAGCTTGCCCCAATGAGCAACCCGTTTCCGACACCCCATCTGTGGAACGCTGATGAGCACTTCTCCGCGGAGGTAGCTCGGCTTCCCTTGCCGCCCCGCGTCATCGTGTACGAGGACGACTACTCAGAAAAGATGTGTTCGGTGAACACCGACGAAGCCCAAGCAAGCATGAAGCTGGCTGATGCAGGAGACCAAGTCGGCCTGAATTTCATGGCCTTCGGAGAACTGGTTCGCCCACTGGTCCGTCTTTTCCTGCTGACTTCGCTTGTCGACTACGCGCCTGCGACAGTGCACACCTATTACAAGGGCTTGAGGGTTATCCCCGAAAGATCACTTGTAGCCATAGCCGTGTCAGAACCAGCCACGCTGCGTTCCAAATGGCCGGCATTGGCCACAGGGCTCTCGCACGAAGCAACAACGGTCTTCAAGCGATTTGTCTCTTTTTTGTGCCTGGTCGGCTTTGGACATTGGGATCACCGGCATCAAACACTCGTGTCAGGGCTTCCGGCTCCTCGTAGAGACAGCTACGCGGCCGTCCGATCAGGAGATTGCTTCCTGGAAATTGAGGAGGAGGCCGCATTGGTTCGCTGGATAGACCAGGCCACAGCCTCGTTCAGCTCAATGAGTAAGTCTGACCTTCGAGTTGCGGCGCTAGTGGTCTGCTCATATCAATTCGGTATGCGTCCAAAGCAACTGGGAACCTTGCGCAAGCGCGATTGCGAGATTCGGATCAGCAAGGAAGATGGCATGCCATCGGTCTACCTGACATTTCGAACGCTCAAGCAACAAGACGTCCAAGCTTCGCGTCTTCCTCTGTTGCGAAAGGTGAAAAGGGAGTGGGCGCCTTTGATCGCAGCCACTTACGGACTTCTGTCGGATGCACCCAGCTCGGCCTACTTCTTCGGGTTCGGGAACAGAAAGGTGCTCAGTGCCGCGCTCATCTCAAAGTTGGACGAAATACTGCCTGGCCGCGGACGTGTTGCATACGATCTACGTCACTCCATGGTCCAGCGCATGGTCGATGCCGGCGCTAGTCAAGAAGAAGTTGCAGCAGCCCTTGGACATACCCACCTCAAGACAGGTCTTGTGTACTTCCGTGCTTCAGCGAACCAGGCGGAGCTGGTCAACAAGGCGCTGGGGCTGTCCGAGACCTACCAAACGGTGGCAAAGATTGCATCTGAGCGCTTCATCTCAGAACACGAGCTGTCGGCACTCAAAGGCGAGCAGCAGATTGCAGGCGTACCCCACGGCATTCCGATTGCTGGCATCGGTGGCTGCAAGACTGGCCAACCCTCGTGCCCCAATAACCCAGTAACTGCCTGCTACGGATGCCCGAAGTTCATGCCTGTGCGAGATCTTGCTCTGCATGAACAGGTACTCAATGACTTCCGCGGAGTCGTGAACGAGTTCAGGGTAAGCGGTACCGGAGACCAGGAATCCCCCGCATATCTGCAGTTACGAAGAACTATCGCGGAAGTTCAAAGCGTCATCGCCCAGCTGGAGGGCGGCGATGACAACTAACGTCTTCCCCCTTCATCACCCCACCCTGCCCGACCCAGGAAGGAACCAAAACTTCGACACCTTCGTGGGTTCGATGAAAGAGCTGGCGGCCCAGAACGCCATTGACTGGGACATCGCCCTTGATAGCCGGGGTATCGCTCTCTCAGGCACTGCCTGGGATCTTCGCAAGATTGCCAAAGACGGTCGGCCCAAGTCTGCTGTTCTACGAACCTTCAGTTTGTCCTCCGACGCACTCGACGACATAGCAGCCCGCAATCCAGGTTTGCCTCGCCGTTCCGATGGTCCTATTGGCGTTGAGTGGCAGGACTTCTTGAAATCTGTGGTGCTCGAATACTTGCTGGTTCGCAGAAAGAGTATTCCGTTCGTCGCAGCCGCATCTACGGCCATCCGGTTTATGGCAGCAGTCGCAAATAAAGAACCCTGGCAGGTGACTGCAGAAGACGTGCAACTGACGTGCGAGTTGGCCGACGCCCGGCAGCCTTCAAAGGGGACGTCCATCGTCCTCCAAGGGATCATGACTACAGTTGTGGACCGGCTGCATCTCGCAGACGCCTGTCCGTTGATGAGCTTGGTCAAGCGATCCAAAAACAGCGCTGACAAGCGATCGAAACTCTACTTGGCACAAGACAAGCTGGCCAAGACGCTCTCGGAACGCAAAGCCGAGCAAAAGCTGCCGGAGCAAAGGGCGTTCTGGGAGCTGGTTCGCATCGTGTTCACAGAGAAGCCAAAAACCTTGAACGATGCGATTCGCTTTGTCATGGTCAAGGTGCTGCTCTTCACCGGTATGCGAGTTGGCGAGGTCGCCCTGCTTCCTCTGGACTGGAAACGAAGGCGGACTTACTTGGACAGAAAGGGACGTCCTGCCGGGGAAAGCGGGGTGAGCGTCCAGTCAACCCATCTTGACCGGCCGCAAGCGGCTCATTTGGACTGCTACTTTGCACCGATGTAGGCCACGCACTCCACGAGGTTGAGGCAGGCCAGCAGCAGGTACTTCTCGG
>NZ_JACBGE010000031.1 GCF_021401345.1 Hydrogenophaga sp. NFH-34 | reverse complement strand
GAACTTGCGCGACAGCACCGTGGTGATCGCCGCCGTCAGCGTCGTCTTGCCATGGTCCACGTGACCAATCGTGCCCACGTTCACGTGCGGCTTGGTCCGCTCGAACTTTTCCTTTGCCATTTTTCAGCTCCGCTTGAAAAAATTTGCCGAAACCACAAAAAACACCAGGGTATTGGTGCCCATGGCGGGAATCGGACCCGCGACCTCTCCCTTACCAAGGGAGTGCTCTACCACTGAGCCACATGGGCCTGAGCAACCAGCCTGAGCCAGCCACCCGGAAACTTCTACACACCACCGCCTCATGCGAGACAAACCAACCATCAGCACCCATGGAGCGGGAGACGGGAATCGAACCCGCGTCATCAGCTTGGAAGGCTGGGGTTCTACCATTGAACTACTCCCGCCAGAGCTCACCGGCAAAGCCGGCCAGCCAAAGCAAATTCACCCAATCGCTCACATTTGCTGTACTGATCGCTGGTGGAGGAGGCTGGATTCGAACCAGCGTAGGCGTAAGCCAACAGATTTACAGTCTGCCCCCTTTAGCCACTCGGGCACCCCTCCGTAGCGAAGCCATGCATTATGCCATGGTTTTGTGTCGTTTCCAAAACCCGACGCATTTTTGGGCTTTCACCAGTTGATCGGTACCTGCCCATGGGCACTCAGCCAAGCATTGACCGCCCCGAAGTGCCCGCAGCCGAGAAAGGGCTCGGGGCCCCGCCGTGCCGACAATGGCGAAGGATGATTCGCGGTGAGCACCTGGTGGCGCTGCGCATCGATCCGCGCGGCTTTCTTCTGCGCGTGAGCGCCCCACAGCAGAAACAGCTTGGCACGCCCCTGGGCATTGCAGGCATCGATCAGGCTGTCGGTCAACACCTCCCAGCCGCGCCCGGCATGGCTGGCTGCCTGCCCCGCCTCCACAGTCAGCGTCGTGTTCAACAGCAGCACCCCTTGCTCGGCCCAGCGCACAAGCGAGCCGTCGTCCGGCGAGGACAGGCCAAGGTCGCGCTGCAGCTCCTGCCGAATGTTGCGCAGGCTGGGCGGCACGCGCACACCCGGCGCCACCGAGAAGGCCAGCCCTTCGGCCTGACCCGGGCCGTGGTAAGGGTCCTGCCCAAGGATGACCACCCGCACATCCGCCATCGCCGTCAGGGCGAGCGCGCGCAAAGGCTGCGGCGGATAGATCACCGCGCCAGCGGCCAGGCGCTGGCGCAGGTAAGCCAACAGACCTTGCCCTGCCTGCCCGTCCCAGAAACGGTCCAACCAAGGCTGCCAATCGGGTTGCACCCCCCAGTCGCTCGGCTCCGCCCGCCGCAATCGGGCGCCGTCCGGGGTGTCAGCTTCCCAGAGATCGGTCTGCATGCGCGGCACGCTTTCAGCAGAACAGTTCAGCGAGGGCCAAACCAGGGTCCGGCTGGCGCATGAAGGCTTCGCCCACGAGGAAGGCGTTCACATTCGCCGCACGCATCGTTTGCACGTCGGCACGCGCCAGGATGCCCGACTCGGTGACCAGCAGGCGGTCCGCGGGCACCTCGGGCAACATGTCCAGCGTGGTCTGCAGACTGACCTCGAAGGTGCGCAGGTTGCGGTTGTTGATGCCAAGCAGGGGCGTTTTCAGCTTGAGCGCGCGGCGCAACTCCTCACGATCGTGCACCTCCACCAGCACCGCCATGTTCAGGCCACGCGCCAGCGCTTCAAGATCGGCCATCTGGGCGTCATCGAGACAGGCGGCGATGAGCAGGATGCAGTCAGCCCCCATGGCCCGGGCCTCGTAGACCTGGTACGCATCCACCACGAAGTCCTTGCGCAGCACGGGCAGACCGCAACTGGCCCGCGCCTGCTTGAGGTAGTCCGCGCTGCCCTGAAAAAACTGGCGGTCGGTCAGCACCGACAGGCAGGCCGCGCTGACCCGGCCGTCGCCTTCGGCATAGCTCTGAGCGATGTCGGCCGGGATGAAGTCTTCGCGCAACACGCCTTTGCTCGGACTGGCCTTCTTGATCTCGGCGATCACCGCAGCCTGCCCGGCGGCGATCTTGGCGCGCAAGGCGCCTTCGAAATCGCGCGTCAGCAGGCGGCTCTCGGCGTCTTCACGCACCACCGCCAGCGGCTTCTTTTTGAGGGCTGCAGCGATTTCCTCGCGCTTGACGTCGACAATTTTTTTCAGGATGTCACTCATGGGGGGCTCGATCTTCCGGAGGTGGTGCGTGGAGCACCTTTTTGATGACACGGTGCATGACCACGCCAGCCACGATGAACAGCGCGGACACGCCCAAGGCAATCCAGGCGCCCTCGTTGTTCAGCCAGGCGGGCATGGCAGGCACTCAGGCGGTCACGGCCGACTGGGTGAAGGCCTGCAGTTCACGCAGCTTGGCCAGCGCCGCACCCGATTCCAGCGTGCGGCGCGCCAGCGCAATGCCCTGCGCCATGTCAGGCGCGACATTGGCGGCGTACAGCGCCACGCCGGCATTGAGCGCCACGATGTCCTTGGCGGCCTTGAGCGCCGGTTCGTCGCGGTTTTCCAGCACGCCCAGCAGCATGGCTTTCGAGTCCTCAGGTGTTTCGACGCGCAAAGCCCGGCTGCCGGCCATGGTCAGACCGAAGTCCTCAGGGTGCACCTCGTATTCGGCAATTTCCCCGTTCTTCAGTTCCCCCACCATGGTCGCGGCCCCCAGCGACACTTCGTCCATGCCGTCGCGGCCGTACACGACCACAGCGTGCTCGGCCCCCAGGCGCTGCAGCGCCCGCACCTGGATGCCGACCAGGTCGGGGTGGAACACGCCCATCAGGATGTTGGGGGCTGAGGCCGGGTTGGTCAGCGGGCCCAGGATGTTGAAGATGGTCTTGATGCCCAGTTCGCGGCGCACCGGCGCCACGTTCTTCATGGCCGGGTGGTGGTTGGGGGCGAACATGAAGCCTACGCCCACTTCGGCGATGCAGCGCGCAATCGCGTCCGGCGGCAGATTGAGGTTGATCCCCAGGCTCTCCAGCACGTCGGCGCTGCCGCTCTTGCTGGAGACGCTGCGCCCGCCGTGCTTGCTGACCTTGGCGCCTGCGGCGGCGGCCACGAACATGGAGCAGGTGGAAATGTTGAAGGTGTGCGAGCCGTCGCCCCCCGTGCCGACGATGTCGACCAGATGGGTCTTGTCGGCCACGTGCACCTTGGTCGAAAACTCGCGCATCACTTGCGCGGCGGCCGTGATCTCGCCGATGGTCTCCTTCTTCACGCGCAAGCCGGTGATCAGCGCGGCCATCATCACCGGCGACATCTCGCCGCTCATGATCAAGCGCATCAGGTGCAGCATCTCGTCATGGAAAATTTCGCGGTGCTCGATCGTGCGCTGCAGGGCTTCCTGCGGGGTGATCTTGTGGGCGTGGGGCATGGAAGGTCTCCGGAAATCAGCGGGAAGGATTGTCGGACAGGGCCAACTTCAGGCCAAAGCCGATGAACAGAAGGCCAGCCACGCGGTCCATCCTGTGCATGGCGCGCTGCACGGCGCCGACGCGGCGCGAGGCCCAGCCGGCCAGCCAGGCGTAGCCGAAGTTGATGGGCAGCGAATTGAGGCTGAACAGCAGCCCCAGCAACAGGAACGCGGTCACCTTGTCCTCGGTGCCGGGCGCCATGAATTGCGGCACAAAGGCCAGGAAGAACAGCGCCACCTTGGGGTTGAGCACGTTGGTCAGAAAACCCTGGCGATAGATGCGCCACAGGTTCACCGCCCTGGACGCCTGACCACTGACCGCGGGCATCACCGGCGCCCCGCCCCGGGTCAGCAGCAGTTTCACGCCCATCCATAGCAGATAGGCGGCGCCGGCCCACTTGAGCAGGGTGAATGCCGTGGCCGAGGTGGCCAGCAGCGCGCCGACGCCCAGTGCCGCCGCAAACACATGCACGAAACAGCCGCTGACAATGCCCAGCGCCGCAACCATGCCCGCGCGCGCACCACTCTTGAGGGCACTGCTCACGATATAGAGCACGTCGGGGCCGGGCGTGAGGTTGAGCAGCCAGCCCGCCGCGATGAACATCAGAAGATGGGGGGTGTCTGGCATGGTGCGCTTCCTCTCGACCGTCAGTACGGGCCGTTGCGCCCCGCGCCAGCCGGGACCGCCGGCGCTTCGGCAAAGAAGCGTCGCACCGTGGCGATGGCACGGTCGATACCCGCCGTATCCACGTCCAGATGGGTGACGAAGCGCAAGCCGATCAGGCCGGTGGCCAGCACACCATGGGACTGCAAAAACGCCAGCAGCGCCGGGCCCCGCCCTTCGGCCACGTCGACGAAGACGATGTTGGTTTCGGCCGATTTCACCGTCAGCCCCTCGATACCGGCCAGTCCCTCAGCCAGACGCCGTGCATGGGCGTGGTCATCGGCCAGGCGGTCCACGTGATGGTCCAGGGCATGCAGCGCGCAGGCGGCCAGCAGGCCGGCCTGCCGCAGGCCGCCACCCGCCATCTTGCGCACGCGGCGGGCGCGGGCGATGAAGGCGTTCGAGCCACACAAGGCCGACCCCACCGGCGCCCCCAGGCCCTTGCTGAAACAGACCGACAAGCTGTCAAAGTGATCGGCAATCTCGCGCAGACGGCCCAACGTGCCCTGCCCCGGCGCGGCCGAGGCCACCGCCGCGTTGAACACGCGCGCTCCGTCCAGATGGGTGCACAGGCCCTTCTCACGCGCCAGTGCCGTGGCCTCGCGCAGGTAGTCGTCGGGCATCACATTCCCGTTCCAGGTGTTCTCCAGACACAGCAAGCGGGTGCGGGCAAAGTGCGGGTCGTCCGGCTTGATCGCCGCCGCAATGTCGGCCAGTGCCATCCGGCCCTGCGCATCCTGGAGCAGCGGCTGCGGCTGCACACTGCCGAACACCGCAGCCCCACCACCTTCATAGCGGTAGGTGTGGGCCAGTTGGCCGACGATGTACTCGTCACCGCGCCCGCAGTGCGCCAGGATGCCGCAGAGATTGCTTTGCGTCCCCGAGGGCATGAACAGCGCGGCCTCCTTGCCTGTCATTGCCGCGATGCGCTCCTGCAGCGCATTGACCGTCGGGTCGTCGCCAAACACATCGTCGCCGAGCGGTGCGGCCATCATGGCGGCCCGCATGGCCGGCGTGGGCTGCGTGACGGTGTCGCTGCGCAGATCAACGATCTTCATGCGGCTTGCTCCAGGAAGTTTCTCAGCATCGCATGGCCATGTTCGGTCAGGATGCTTTCCGGATGAAACTGCACGCCTTCGATGGCGAGCGTCTTGTGCTTCACGCCCATGATCTCGCCATCAGGCGTCCAGGCCGTGACTTTGAGGCAGTCCGGGCAGCTCTCGCGTTCGATGGCCAGCGAGTGGTAGCGGTTGACGGTGAATTGCTCGGGCAGGTTCGCGAACACACCTTCCTGCGTGGTGGTGATGACGCTGGTCTTACCGTGCATCAGCTCCTGCGCGCGGATGATCTGGCCGCCGAAGGCCGCGCCAATGCTTTGGTGGCCCAGACACACACCCAGGATGGGCAGCTTCCCCGCGAAATGCTGGATGGCCGGCACCGAGATGCCGGCCTCGGCCGGCGAGCAGGGACCGGGCGAAATGACCAGGCGGTCGATCTGGCCGGCGTCCAGCCGGCGCTGGATCTCGTCCACGGTGATCTCGTCGTTGCGCACCACGGTCACGTCGGCGCCGAGTTCGCCGAAGTACTGCACGATGTTGAAGGTGAACGAGTCGTAGTTGTCCACCATGAGGAGTTTGATTTTTTGGCTCATCGTGTTCACTCCAGGCCTTCTTCCACCAGCTCCGCCGCACGCAGCAAAGCGCGCGCCTTGTGCTCGGTCTCCCTCCATTCCATCTCGGGCACCGAGTCGGCCACCACGCCGGCGGCGGCCTGCACGTGCAGCGTCTGGTCCTTGATGATGGCGGTGCGGATGGCGATGGCCACGTCCATGTCGCCCGCGTAGCTGAGGTAACCGCAGGCGCCGCCGTAGATACCGCGTTTGACCGGTTCGAGCTGGTCGATCAGTTCCATCGCGTGCACCTTGGGCGCGCCGGTCAGCGTGCCGGCCGGGAAGGTGGCCTTGAGCACGTCCATGTTGGTCATGCCGTCGTTCAGGATGCCTTCGACATTGCTCACAATGTGCATCACATGGCTGTAGCGCTCGACCACGAAGGCCTCGGTCACCTTGACCGAACCGATCTTGGCGATGCGGCCGATGTCGTTGCGCGCCAGGTCGATCAGCATCACGTGCTCGGCGCGCTCCTTCGGATCGGCCAGCAGCTCGACCTCGGTCGCCTTGTCCTTCTCCGGCGTGGCACCGCGCGGGCGGGTGCCGGCCAGCGGCCGGATGATGACCTTCTGGCCCTCTTCCGTGTGCTCCTGGCGCACCAGGATCTCGGGCGAAGCCCCCACCACGTGGAAGTCCCCGAAGTGGTAGTAATACATGTAGGGCGACGGGTTCAGCGAGCGCAGTGCGCGGTACAGGCTCAGCGGCGATTCGGTGTAGCGCTTGCTGATGCGCTGACCCACCTGCACCTGCATGAAGTCGCCCGCAGCGATCAGCTCTTTGGCCCGTTCGACCGAGGCGAGGTAATCATCCTTGGCAAAGCTGCGCTGCGCAGGATGGTTCTGGCTGGGTTTGACCGTGGGCGCCGCGACCGAATACTTGAGCGCCTCTTTCAGTTCGCGCAGACGCTTTTTCGCGTTCGCGTAGGCCTCGGATTGCGCCGGGTCGGCATAGACGATGAGGTAGAGCTTGCCCGACAGGTTGTCGATGACCGCCAGCTCCTCGCAATGAAGCAACAGGATGTCGGGTGTGCCCAGGGTGTCGGGCGGGCAGGTGGTTTCGAGCTTCTTCTCGATATAGCGCACCGCGTCGTAGCCGAAGTAACCGGCGAGGCCACCACAAAAGCGCGGCAGCCCCGGCCGCAACGCCACCTTGAAGCGCTGCTGATAGGCCGCGATGAAGTCCAGCGGGTTGCCCTGGTTCGTCTCGACCACCACGCCGTCGTGCACCACCTCGGTCCTGGCGTCGGTACCAAAGCCGCTGGCGCGCAGCAGGGTGCGGGCGGGCAGGCCGATGAAGCTGTAGCGCCCGAAGCGCTCACCCCCCACCACAGATTCGAGCAGGAAGCTGTGGGCGCCATCGCCCCGGCCATGGGCCAGCTTGAGGTACAGCGAAAGCGGGGTTTCGAGATCCGCAAAGGCCTCGACCATCAGCGGAATGCGGTTGTAGCCCTGCTGGGCCAGGCTCTTGAATTCGAGTTCGGTGATCACGGTTCTTTCTCCGATGCACCCGGTCCGGCAGAGGGGACGGGCGATCCTTCTTGGGAATCGGCGGCGCGAAAGGCGCCAGGCCGCTGGCAGCAGGAGGGCACGGGCGCGAGGCCGGCGCCTCCGATCAGGAGGGGAGTTGCACGATTACGCTGGCTTGCGCCAGGGCCAGGCTCCCCGGCCATTGCGGCCAGGCACGAAACCCGGAAGAACTGTGCATGTGACGAACATGATGCGCACAGTGTAGCAAAGCATTCCGGGGCCTGGCGGGCAGAGGGTCGAAGGTGTCATACCCCGGGTTTGTCCGCAGCGGTACCGCCTTGTACCTTCGGAAAGGCTTGGACACAATGCCGTCATCCGTTGGCCACCGATGCCCCGTTCATGCCCATTTCTCTGCGCTTCCGGACCACCGCCCTCCCCGCCCTGGCCTTGCTGCTGGCGCTGTCGGCCGGCAGCGGCCCGGCGACCGCCGTCGAAGTGGCCGGCATCCAACTGCCCGACCAGATCACCGTGGCCGATCAGCCATTGGTGCTCAACGGCGCAGGGGTGCGCTACCGGGCCGTCTTTCAGGTGTACGCCGCCGGTCTCTACCTCAGCGCCCGCGCCACCACCCCGAATGACGTGCTGGCCGCCCCCGGCCCCAAGCGACTGAGCATCACGATGCTGCGCGACATCGACTCGGCCGAGCTGGGCAAGCTGTTCTCGCGGGGCATGGAAGACAACCTGGACCGCAGCAGCTTCTCGCGCCTGGTGCCCGGGGTGCTGCGCATGAGCCAGATCTTTTCGGACCACAAGCGCTTGCGCAGCGGTGAAACCTTTTCTGTCGACTGGATCCCCGGATCGGGCACGGTGATCACCGTGAAGGGGCAGATCGAGGGCACTCCGTTTCCCGAACCGGCGTTCTTTCAGGCACTGATGCGCATCTGGCTGGGCGACAAACCTGCCGACTGGAAGCTCAAAGACGCTTTGCTGGGCCAATAACCCGACCACAAAGTGATCCCCGCCGCACCCGGCCGGGTTATCCCCAGTTGCTGCATTGCAGCAGCACTGATCGAATCGGGCGGTTTTACCTCCGCCTGCCATGTTCCGACGCCACCTGCTGCTGACTGCGCTGACCACCCTGGCCCTCGCGCCCGCCGCCCTGCACGCCCAGGACAACACCGCTGGCGACATCGTGGTCGCCCACATCGGGCCGTTCACGGTGCTGCCCGCCCCCGACGCCCGGGAGCTCAATGCGGGCATGACCGCTGCGCTTGCCGAAATCAATGGCCGCGGCGGCATCCAGGGCCGCAAGGTGTCGCTGATCACGCTGGACGACGCCTACAGCTTTGAAGGGTTCCGTTCCCAGCTCGACAAAGCCATGGACAGCAAGCCGGTGGCCCTGCTGGCACCGCTGGGGTCGGTCACACTCAAGCGCATGCTCGACAGCCAGTTGCTGGACAGCACCGACATCGTCATCCTCAACGCCGTGCCCGGCGCTGGCGTGCTGCGCTCGCCCGGCCATCCCAAGCTGTTCCACATCCGCGCCAGCGACGATCAGCAGATCCGCAAGATTCTGGCCCATGCCCGCACGCTGAACATCCGCTCCATGGGCGTGCTGCATCAGGACATTCCCATCGGCACGTCGGGGCTGGCCGCAGCGCGGACGGCCGCCGCGGCCGAAAACGGCATCGAGGTGGTGGCCGCTGCGGCCAGCACCGATGCCCCGGCCATTACCGCGGCGGCCAAGGCCCTCGCCCAGGCCAACCCGCAATCGGCCCTGGTGATCGGTGCCCCCAAATTCGTTGGCGAGAGCATTGCGGCGCTGCGCGCTGCCGGCATCACCCAGCAAATCTTCACCCTGTCGTACCTGCCGGCGCCCGCGCTGGCCAAGTTTGCCGGCGCCGGCGCCCGGGGTGTGGGCATCGCGCAGACCTTCCCGAACCCGTCCGGCGTCAAGCTGCCGCTGCAACGGGCCTTCCGCGCAGCCATGGAAAAAACCCATCCCGACCTGAAGACCTACACCACCTTCCACATGGAGGGCTACGTGACGGCCCGCGTGTTGGCCGAAGCGGCGCGGCGTGCCCGCAGCATCAACCCGACCGGCATTGCCCAGAGCCTGCGCGCCATGGGCGAATGGGACCTGGGCGGCTACCGCGTCGACTTCAGCCGCGGCAACGCGGGCAGTGACTGGGTCGACATCGGCGTGGTATCGGGCGACGGCCGGCTGCTGTACTGACCCGCGCCACCATCGGCTCAGACCAGCCGGGCCGTCAGTTCGTCCAGCCGGTCGACATGGCCATCGGCATCCACGGCGCGCACCGGTTCGCCGTGGTTGTAGCCGTAGGTCACCAGCACCACCGGGCACCCGGCCGCGCGCGCGGCCTGGGCGTCGTTTTGCGAATCGCCGACCATGAGGGTGTGCGCCGGCGGCATGCCCAGCGCCTCGCAGGTCTTTTGCAGCGGCAGGGGGTCGGGCTTCTTGCGCTCAAAACTGTCCCCGCCAAACACCGGCCCGAAAAAGCCGTCGAGCGCCTTGGCGCGCAACAGCGCCCGGGCAAAGGCCAGCGGCTTGTTGGTCAGGCAGGCCATGGGCAGACCCGCCGCCTGGAGCGCCAGCAGGCCCTCGCGCACGCCCGGATAGACCGCCGAGAACGCGCCGTTGATCGCCTGGTAATGCTGCTGGTAAGCCTGCCAGGCGGGTTCGTACAGCGTGTCCACGCTGCGCGCCGAACACACATTGGCCAGCCCGGTCACCGCGGGCAGGGCCAGTTGGTGCGCGAGCACGCTGCGGATCAGGTGCTCGGAACCCTTGCCGACGGTGCGCTCCAGCAGCGCGCGCGAGACCGGTGGCAGGTCGAAGCCAGCCAGGGTGCGGTTGAGCGCGGCTTCAAAGTCGCCCAGGGTGTCGACCAGCGTGCCGTCGAGGTCGACCATCACCGCCCCCACGCGCCAGCCCCGTGCGGCCTGCCGGCCCGCTCCGTCTGTGGCGGGACCGGCGCCGAGCCCGATGTCCACGAGACGCGGCATCAGGCCAGCGCCGCGCGCATCTGGTCGATGACCGCCTGGTAGTCCGGCTTGCCGAAGATGGCGCTGCCGGCCACGAAGGTGTCGGCTCCGGCGTCGGCCACGCGGCGGATGTTGTCGGCCTTGATGCCGCCGTCCACCTCCAGGCGGATGTCCTTGCCGCTGGCCTCGATGCGCTTCTTCGCCTGCTCGATCTTGCGCAGCGCGGAGTCGATGAAGCTCTGACCGCCGAAGCCGGGGTTGACGCTCATGATCAGGATCAGGTCGATGTCGTCGATCAGCCAGTCCAGCACGTCCAGCGACGCACCGGGATTGAAGGTCAGGCCGGCCTTGGCGCCCTTGGCCTTGATGGCCTGCACGCTGCGGTGCACGTGCGTGCTGGCGTCGGGGTGGAAACTCACCAGGTCGGCGCCGGCGTCGATGAACGCACCGGCCAGCGCGTCCACCGGCTGGATCATCAGGTGCACGTCGATGGGCACCGGCGTGCCATCCGCCGTCTTGGCATGCGGTTTGAGCGCCTGGCAGATCATGGGCCCGAACGTCAGGTTGGGCACGTAGTGGTTGTCCATCACGTCGAAGTGGATCCAGTCAGCGCCCGCGGCGATGACGTTTTTCACTTCCTCGCCCAGGCGGGCGAAGTCGGCGGACAGGATGGACGGGGCGATGCGGTACGGGGTCATGGGGCGTGGGTCGGTCGGGCCAGAGGGCAGGCGCGCATTGTCGCAGGCTGGCGCAGGTCTTGCAGGCGCGCGTTAACATGCCGCCCATGTCGAAATACGCCTTCACCTGCGAGGTGGAACCCCAGTACCTGAGCGAACAGTCCCAGCCCGACGAGGACGTGTACGCCTTCGCCTACACGGTGACCATCACCAACACCGGCGAGGTCGCGGCCCAGCTCATCGCGCGCCACTGGCTGATCGAGGACGCACGGGGCCGGACCGACGAGGTCAAAGGACTGGGCGTCGTCGGCAAGCAGCCCCTGCTGCGACCGGGCGAGTCGTTCCAGTACACCAGCGGCACCCACCTGAGCACGCCCACCGGCAGCATGCGCGGCAGCTATTTCTGTGTGGCCGAAGACGGAGAACGCTTTGAAACCGAGATCCCCGAATTCGCCCTGCTCGCCGAAGGCGACGATCCGGGCCTGACGACCCCGCGCGTGCTGCACTGAACCGGTGCGCCATGGAACTGCACCGGCTGCTCGACACCCTCGACCCGGATGCGCCGCTCGCGCAGCGCCATCTCTGGCTGATCGACCTGCTCGCCTGGGTTCGCGGTGATGCCCGCGATCCGCAGGAAAGCGTCGACCGTGTGCGTCTGCTGCTCGACGCCGCACAGGCCCGTCCCGAATGGTGTGCACGCTGGCACCCGTGGTGGAACACCTTCCTGCAGACGGTGGACCTCACCCCGCTGCTGGCGGACTTCGGTTTCGCGCCCCGCACGGCCTTCCTCAGCGAATTCAACCACCGCATGCGGCGCAAGCTGCTGCCGGGCACGCCCGAGACCACCGACCTGGCCGAGCTGTTCGGGCTGCTGCTGCCATCACCCTTCGACGCGCGCTGGATCCAGGCACTGGACACGGCAACCCTGCAACGCCTGCGCAGCCTGCTGCTGGAAGCCCCGGCCGACGATGGCGCGCCCGCCTCGGTGGCCACCGCCGAGTTCTGGTCGTCCACGCTGCTGGACGCGCTGACCTTCTGCATCGGCCAGATCAGCGCCACCGGCTTCGCCTCGGAAATCCGCGCCCGCCTGTCGGCCGATGCCCAGGCGGGGCGACCGTTCCACGACCTGCCCGTGCACTTCGAAGCGTTGCGCCAGGCCGTCGTCACCCACGGCCCCGACAGCGGTGCCACCCAGCTCGCCGCCGAGCGCCTGACGCACCAGCTCGACCTGTGCCGCCAGGCGGCCCAGTCGGTGTACACCCACCTCGAAGAACACGGCATCTCGGTCGGCATCGTGTTCCTGCTGCGCCAGTTGCGCGCCCGCATCCTGCGCAGCCGGCAACTGCTGGACTGCCTGCTGTCGGAAAAACCCGAACGCGCCACGGCCGCGCTGCTCGCCGATCTGGTCCAGGTCGGCCAGGACGGGCGCAGCATCCGCGCCCTGATCGCCAGCAGTTCCCACCTGACCGCGGCCAAGGTGGCCGAGCGCAGTGCCGAAAGCGGCGAGCACTACATCACCCGCAACGGGGCCGAATACCGGCAGATGCTGGGCAAGGCCGCCGGCGGCGGCGCCCTTCTGGGGGTGACCACCTGGGTGAAGTTCGCCCTCACCGGGCTGGCGCTGTCGGCCTTCTGGGGCGGCTTTGCTGCGGGTTTGAACTACGCCCTTTCGTTCGTGCTGGTGCAACTGCTGCACTGGACGGTGGCCACCAAGCAGCCGGCCGTGACCGCGCCGGCCATGGTGGCCAAGCTGCGCGACATCCGCGCGCCCGGCGCGGTGCGGCGGTTCGTTGACGAAGTGGCCAACCTGCTGCGCTCGCAGATCGCCGCCATTGTTGGCAACGTGGGCGCCGTCATCCCGGTGGTGCTGCTGATCAGCCTGGGGCTGTCGCTGCTGAGCGGGCACCCGATGCTCAGCGAGGAAAAGGCCCGCCACGTGCTGCACGACCAGCACCTGCTCGGTCCGACAGCGCTGTTCGCGGCGCTCACCGGTGTGCTGCTGTTCGCCTCCAGCATCGTGGCCGGCTGGGTGGAAAACTGGTTCGTGTTCCACCGGCTCGATTCGGCCATCGCCCACAACCCGCGCTTCACCCGCACGCTCGGCAGCGAGCGTGCCGCGCGCTGGGCCACGTTCCTGCGCAGCAACATCTCCGGGTTGGCGGCCAACATTTCCCTGGGGTTCATGCTCGGGCTGGTGCCGGCCTTTGCCGCCTTCTTCGGCCTCGGGCTGGAAGTGCGGCACGTCACCCTGTCGGCCGGCCAGGTCACGGCCGCGGCGGCCACGCTCGGCTGGCCGGTGCTGTCGGAGCCGGCGTTCTGGTGGGCCGTGGGCGGGGTGTTGGTCATCGGCCCCCTGAACCTGGCGGTGAGCTTCTACCTGGCCTTCCGACTGGCCCTCAAGGCCCAGGCTATCAGCGACGTGAACCGGCAGCGCATCAACGTGGCCCTGCGCCAGCGCATGCGCCAGGCCCCGCTGAGCTTTCTCTTCCCGCCCCGGCGGCCAGCCGCCGAACCGCCGGACCCCGACGACGCCTCTGGCGACGCCGTGCCCCCCGCCTCCCAGCCCTGAATCCCCATGGCCCCAGACACGCCACCGCCCGGCAACGGTGAGTTCGATCTCATCCGCCGCCATTTCCTCCGGTCTGACAAGGCCCTGTCGGCCCAGGTCGCACTCGGTATCGGCGACGATTGCGCGCTGCTGCAACCGGCGCCCGGCCACCAGTTGGCCATCTCCACCGACATGCTGGTCCAGGGTCGGCATTTCTTCCCTGACGTGGACCCGGTCGCACTCGGCCACAAGGCCCTGGCGGTCAACCTCAGCGACCTCGCGGCCATGGGCGCGCGCCCGCTGGGCTTCACGCTGGCCCTGGCGTTGCCGCAGGTCGACCACGGCTGGCTGGCCGCCTTCTCGCGAGGGCTGTTCGCGCTGGCCGATGCCCACGAATGCCCGCTGATCGGCGGCGACACCACGCGTGGCCCGCTGAACCTGTGCATCACCGTGCTGGGCGAGTTGCGCACCGGCCAGGCGCTGCGTCGCCGCTCGGCGCGCGCCGGCGACGACCTGTACCTGAGTGGGCAGGTCGGTGAAGCCCGGCTGGCGCTGGAACACCGGCGCGGCCGCCCCTGGACCGCCACCCTGCCCGCCGCGGCCTTGCCCGCGCTGCAGCGGCGGCTGGACTGGCCCGAGCCGCGCCTGGCGCTGGGCCGCGCGCTGGCCGGCATCGCCCACGCGGCGCTGGACATCAGCGATGGCCTGGCCGGCGACCTTGGGCACATGCTGCAGGCCAGCCGGGTCGGCGCCACGCTCGAACTGGCCCGACTGCCGGTGCCGCCGGCCCTGGCGGACCTGCCGCCCGAATGGCAGCGCGAATGCCTGTTGCACGGCGGCGACGACTACGAGCTGCTGTTCACCGCACCCGCTGATGCGCGCGCCGCGGTCGCCGCTGCCGCAACCCAGGCAGGCACCCCGGTGCAGCGCATCGGCCACATCGACGCCGCGCCAGGCCTGCGGGGGGTGGAGACCGACGGCACGGTGACCGACATCCCGCTGCGCGGCCACGACCATTTCGACGGGACGGATCGCCCCGGGATAATCGCCGCATGAATCTGACGGCCCCTGCCGACGCGCCCCGCACCGAAACATCCCCGCCTCCCCTGCTGCGCCCGGGCTGGCGATTTGCCCTCTCGCACCCGGCCCATTTCATCGCGCTGGGTGGCGGCTCCGGCCTGTCGCGGCTGGCCCCCGGTACCGTGGGCACGCTCTGGGCCTGGGCGCTGCACGCCGTGCTCGCACCCTGGTTCGGCGACGCCGCCTGGGCCACCCTCATCGGCCTGGGTACCCTGGTGGGCTGGTGGGCCTGCACCGTCACCGCCCGGCACATGGGCGTGGCCGATTCGGGCCACATCGTCTGGGACGAAATCGTCGCGTTCTGGCTCGTGCTGTGGGTGGCGGCGCCGCAGGGACTGATGGCCGAGCTGGCCGCTTTTGGCCTGTTCCGGTTCTTCGACGCGGTGAAGTTCGGCCCCATGGCCTGGGCCGACCAGCGCTTCAAGGGCTTCGGCCCCCGGGGCGGCTTCGGCATCCTGCTGGACGATTTTGCGGCGGCGTTCTGCACGCTGCTGGTGCTCGCCTTCTGGAGGTTCTGACCATGCACAGCCCGACCGTTCCCGAACTCGTCGACGCCCTGGCCGCCCGGCTGCGGCAAAGCGGCGCCCGGATGGCCACGGCCGAGAGCTGCACCGGCGGCCTGATCGCGGGCGCCTGCACGGCCCTGAGCGGGTCCAGCGACTGGTTCGAGCGCGGTTTCGTCACCTACTCCAACGCGGCCAAGACCGACCTGCTGGGCGTGCCGGCCACCCTGATCAACACCCACGGCGCCGTCAGCGAACCCGTCGCCCGCGCCATGGCAGCGGGTGCCCTGGCCCACGCCCCGGTGGACTGCGCCGTCGCCGTGACCGGCATCGCCGGCCCCACGGGCGGCAGCGCCGACAAGCCCGTGGGCACCGTCTGGCTGGGCTGGGCCACGCCCCAAGGTGTGTTCACCGAACACCACCGCTTCGACGGCGACCGCGACGCCGTGCGCCAGGCCACCGTGCAGCGCGCCCTGCAAGGGCTGCTGGACCGCCTGACTGACTGACTTTCCCGAGATGGCCGAACCTTTCAAGAACCTCATCAACGCCGGCACGGTGCAGCAGGCCGGCGCCCACCTGCAGCGCGCCTGGCCGGCATTCGATCGCCACCATTTCGAACGCCTGGCCCTGGACGGCCTGGACGCGCTGGAATTCAAGGCCCGCGCCATGCAACTGGCCGACGCCCTGGGCGCCACGCTGCCCGCACCTTTCGCGGCCGCCGCCGACGTGCTCGAAGCCAGCCTGGCGCCGCCGATCGCGATCGATGCCGAGGGCGAGCCCACGGGTCTGAGCAACGCCCAGAGCGCACTCGGCATCTCCGGCTGGACGGTCTGGGCCATGGGCGAGTACGTGGCCCGCCACGGCCAGCACGATCTGGCCCGCGCCCTGGCATGCCTGCACGCCCTCACGCAGCGTTTCTCGGCCGAGTTCGCGATCCGGCCGTTCCTGCGCGACCAGCCCGCTGCGGTGCTGGCCACGCTGGCGCAGTGGCAGCACGACCCCAGTGCGCACGTGCGGCGCCTGGTCAGCGAAGGCAGCCGGCCGCGCCTGCCCTGGGGCCTGCGCTTGCAGGCCCTGGTGGCCGACCCCTCGCCCACCCTGCCCTTGCTGCTGGCGTTGCAGGACGATCCCAGCAGCTATGTGCGCCGCAGCGTGGCCAACCACCTCAACGACATCGCCAAGGACCACCCCGACCTGATCGCCGACTGGGTGGTGCGGTACCGGCGCGGTGCCAGCGCCCAGCGCGAGGCGCTGCTGCGCCACGCCAGCCGCGGCCTGGTCAAACAGGGTCACGCGCCCACACTCGCCGCCTGGGGCCTGGCCCAGGGCCTGGCTGGCAGCGCCACGCTCAGCCTGGACGCATCGCAGGCCCGCATCGGCGAAGACATCGGCCTGCAGGTCGCGCTGCACAGCCGCGCGCCGAGCGCGCAGGCGTTGGTGATCGACTACGCGGTCCACCACCGCAAAGCCAACGGCCGCAGCGCCCCCAAGGTGTTCAAGGGCTGGAAACTCACGCTGGCGCCAGGCGAACAGCGCGCGCTGGCCAAACGCCACAGCCTGCGGCCCGTGACCACCCGCACCCTGTACCCGGGCGAACACCGGATCGAGCTGCAGATCAACGGCCAGGTCGTGGCCGAAGCCGCGTTCGAGCTCCTGCCCGCCTGAGCGGACCCCGGAATGGGGCGAGGCATGACCGCAACACCAGCGTGATGCAAGTCACCCCTCGAGCCCGATCTCGACAGCCAGGGCATCGGCAGGCCGCTCACGCGTCCTATGCTGCCGGCGCCATGCCCTTGAACCGATTCCTGCCTTGGCGGCGCACCCGCAAAGCACCGACCACCGCGCCGCCCGCCAGCCTACCGCCCACGCCGGACAAACCCCTGACCCGCTCGGAACGCCTGGACCTGCAATCGGCGGTCATCCACCACCTGGAATGGTGCGTGCAGTTCAACAACCTGCTCACGCTCCCCCCTGGCGAGCAGCGAACCCTGCCCGACTGGATGAGCGCAGACCTGAGCGACCTGGGCCTGTGGTTCGTGCGCATGGCACCGCAGCCACTGGGTCGACACCCCCGGTTCGCGGAACTGATCCAGGCCCAGCGCCAACTGCACACCCTGGCGCAACAGGCCCTGCAGCTCAACCGCGCAGGCCAAACCGATCAAGCCTGTACGCTGCTCAACACCGCGTTCGAACGGGAACGCCTGCGCGTGCTGGACCTGTTGCGCACCCTGCAACAGGGCTGAGCGCCGACGGCCCCCGCAGGGATCGCTGCAGCGCCTCAGGCGCCATGGCACTTTTTGTATTTTTTGCCGCTGCCACAAGGGCAGGGATCGTTGCGTCCGGGCTCGGCGCTCTTGCGCAGTGGCTCGGTGCGCGGGCCCAGGCTGCGCCAGACCTGGCGCAGGTCGTACACCGCCCAGATGGCTTCGCCGTATGCGTTGGCGCGGGCCTCGCTCACGCTGGGCGGGCCGTCCTCGGCGTGCATGTTGAACGCCGGTTCGCCGGTGTCGTCGCCCGCCAGTTCGGCGATGCAGTCCAGCGCGTCTTCGATCCAGCCGGCGGCTTCCTTGTCGCGCGGCGGGGCCCAGTCGTCCGCCCAGTCCTCCACCACCGACAGGAAACCCAGCGCCCAGATCTGCCCGAAGGACGGCAGGGGCTCGGCCGACGCGGCCTCGCGTTCGGCCTCGGGCAGCATGGCGATGGCGCCGCGCACGTCCAGCACCTCGGGGTGGTAGGTGCGTTCGTCTTCCAGGGTCTCGACCTGGGTGTCCAGCGCGCTCGCCACCTCGTTCCAGCGCCGCGTCCACAGGGCCATGAAGCGGCCGGCCTGCGCACCGTCGGCAAAGTGGTTGGGCTGGTCGCTGCCCACACCAATCAGCACCGGCAGGTACTCGCTGGGCGGCACCACGCGGCGCGTGCAGACCAGCGCCGCGATGGCGCCTTCGAGAAATTCCCACTGCGGGACGTCCTCGTCGCGGCTGCGCAGTTCGTCGAGGATGTCTTCCAGCGCGTCAAAGTCGGCGCTTTCCATGGGGGCGTTCAGGGTTTCGGTGCTCATGGTCCGGCGGGCGGTTCATTAAGATGCGGGGCAGTGTAGCCGCGTGCCTGCCATCCTTTCCTGCCCATGCTTGAACGACTGAACGCCCTCTACCCCGTCCGCTACACCGTGCTCGCCCTGTGCGTGCTCTGCGCCATCCTGAGCCTGTTCACCCTGGTCGGATTCGGCCTCGGTGGCGGGTGGCTGCTGCTGTTCGGTGGCCTCTCGGCGCTGGGCGCCTGGGATGTGTGGCAGACGCGCAGCTCGGTGCTGCGCAACTACCCGGTGATCGGGCACCTGCGCTTCATGCTCGAGTACATCCGGCCCGAAATGCGCCAGTACTTCATCGAAAGCGACACCGAGGCCACGCCGTTTTCGCGCAGCCAGCGCAGCCTGGTCTACGCCCGCGCCAAGAGCGAGATGGACAAGCGCCCTTTTGGCACCCAGCTCGACGTCAAGACCGAGGGCTACGAGTGGATCAACCACTCGCTGGCGCCCACCCAGGTCGGCTCGCACGACTTTCGCGTGACCATCGGTGGCCCCGCCTGCACCCAGCCCTACGAGGCGAGCGTGTTCAACATTTCCGCCATGAGCTTTGGCGCGCTCTCGGCCAACGCCATCCAGGCCCTGAACGCCGGTGCCAAGCGCGGCGGTTTTGCGCACGACACGGGCGAAGGCTCGATCTCGTCCTGGCACCGCCTGCATGGGGGCGACCTGATCTGGGAGATCGGCTCGGGTTATTTCGGCTGCCGTGACGAAGCCGGCCGCTTCAGCGAGGAGCGCTTCAAGGCCAACGCACTCGATCCCCAGGTGCGCATGATCGAGCTCAAGCTCAGCCAGGGCGCCAAGCCGGGCCACGGTGGCGTGCTGCCGGGGCCCAAGGTGTCGCCCGAAATTGCCGCCGCACGCGGCGTGCCGGTCGGTGTCGACTGCGTGTCACCCTCGGCGCACAGCGCTTTCGCGACCCCCATCGAGATGATGCAGTTCATCGCCCGGCTGCGTGAGCTCTCGGGCGGCAAGCCCACCGGCTTCAAGCTTTGCATCGGTCACCCCTGGGAGTGGTTCGCCATCGTCAAGGCCATGCTGGAAACCGGCGTCACGCCCGACTTCATTGTCGTCGACGGGGCCGAAGGCGGCACCGGTGCGGCACCGCTCGAATTCACCGACCACGTGGGTGCCCCGCTGCAGGAGGGGCTGCGCCTGGTGCACAACACCCTGGTCGGCGTCAACCTGCGCGACCGCATCCGCCTGGGTGCGGCCGGCAAGATCGTCAGCGCCTTCGACATCGCGCGCGCCATGGCCCTGGGCGCCGACTGGTGCAACAGCGCCCGCGGCTTCATGTTCGCGCTGGGTTGCATCCAGGCGCAGAACTGCCACACCGGCCACTGCCCGACCGGGGTCACGACGCAGGACCCGGTGCGCCAGCAGGCTCTGGTGGTGCCGGACAAGGCCGATCGCGTGTTCCATTTCCACCAGAACACCCTCAAGGCGCTGCTCGAACTGGTGCAGGCCGCCGGCCTGACCCACCCGGGCGAGATCAGCGCCCACCACATCGTGCGGCGCCTCAGCGAGAACGAGGTCCGGCTGCTCGCCACCCTCTTGCCTTCGGTGCCCCCCGGCGCACTGCTCCAAGGCGCGTCCAACCTGTCCAACGTCTTCGGCTTCTACTGGCCTTCGGCCCGCGCCGACAGTTTCGCCATCGCCTGAGCCGCCGGCCACCATCGCGCCGCTCCCGCAGACGGCGCCTCAGCCGGCTTGGCGCAACGCGAAGGCGCGTTGCGCTGCCGGGCGCGCCAGGCAGCGGCGGTGCCAGGCCAATGCCGCTGGGAAGTCTTCGCGCGCCATGACTTCGAAGCGCTGCAGCACGGCCGCCACGTTCAGGTCGGCCACGGTGAAGCGGTCCTCGACCAGGTAGTCCCGGCCTTGCAGAGCCTGGTCGAGCACACGCAGCCGCCCCTGCAGGCGGTCCAGCGCTTCTTCAGCCAGCGCCGGCAAGCGCTTTTCGGGCGGCAGAAAGCTCGTGTGCTGGAACCACTGGCGCGCCAGCGTCTCGGCCTCGGTCGCCGCCCACAGCGTCCACTGATAGATCTGCGCCACGCCGGCCGGGGTCTGCGCCCACAGCCCCCCTTGTGCGCGGCTCTGCGCCAGGTGCAGCGTGATGGCCAGCGACTCGAAGACCACCAGGCCTTCGTCGTCGATCACCGGCACGGTGCCGTTCGGGTTCAGCGCCAGGTAGGCCCGTTCCCGCGTTTCCGGCCCGTTGAAGTGGTAACGGATGTGTTCGTAGGGCAGGCCCAGCTCTTCCGCCGCCCACAGGGCGCGCAGGGCTCGGGACGCGGCAATGCCATAAATCTTGAGGGTCATAAAGGAACAGCGGCAGTCAGGGAATGGAAATCAGGTGAGGGGGCCTTCAGCAGGCGAGGGCCAGGCCGTCCTTGCGGCGGTCGGAGCCGCCCAGCAACGTGCCGTCGGCCTGGCGCAGCACCACCTGGGCACCGCCGAAGTCGCTGCGGCCGCCCAGTTCGCCCAGCCCGTCGGGTTCGCGGTAGCCGGCGGCCCGCAGGGCCTGCACCACCGCAGCGGGCATCCCGGTTTCGGTGGCCAGCGCCCGGTCGGCCTCCAGGCGCCAGCGGGGTGCGTCGATCGCCGCCTGGAGCGGTTCACCCCACGCAGCAATGCGCGTCAGCAGTTGCACATGGCCCTGCGGCTGCATGGCGCCACCGACGACACCGAAGCCGGCGTGGAAGCGCCCATCGCGCAGCGCCGCCCCCGGCACCACCGTGTGGTAGGGCCGCTTGGACGGTGCCAGCCCGTTGATGTGGCCCGGCGCCGAGAAGCCGAACCCGCGGTTCTGCAGCGCAAAACCACAGCCGGCCACGCCCACGCCGCTGCCGAAGCGCTTGAAGACGCTGCTCATCAGGGTGATCGCCAGGCCGCTGGCGTCCACCACCACGGTGCACACGGTGTTGCCGGCCGGATCGGCCACCACCCGCTTGGCGTGGGCGAGCGCCTCGCCCATGCGGTCCACCATGGCCACCGTCGTCGCCGGGTCGCCCGGATCGAGTGGCAGCGGCTCCAGCGCTTCCAGCGCGTGCAGCACCGCCAGCCCGTGCGTGTTGGGCGGGCACTCGAGCACTTCCAGCCCCCGGAAGTGCGCACGCAAAGGCACATCGAAATGCCCGTGGTGGGCCGCAAAGTCGGCCGCCGCGAGCACCCCGCCACGGGACTGACTGGCCCGCGCCGCGGCCTGTGCGGGCACGCCGCGGTAGAAGGCTTGCGGCCCGTCGGCCGCCACCGCCGCCAGGACGTCGGCCAGTTCCGGATTGCTGAATCGCTCCCCGGCCACCGGCACCGCACCCGCCCGGTACAGACGGGCAGACACCGGGTCCGCCGCGATCACGGGTTCGAACAGGGCCCACTCCCGCGCCGCCACCGGCGCCACCGCGAAGCCGTCGCGGGCGCATTCGATCGCGGCCTGGAACAGGCGCAGCCAGGGCGCCCGCCCATGGCGCTGATGCAGATCCCACCACCCTTGCACCGCCCCCGGCACGGTGTGCGTGAGTGCGTGCCGCTCGGGCAGCTTGCCACACGGCAGCCCGGCCAGGCCATCAGGGCTCAGCGCCGCTGGCGAGCGGCCCGTGCCGTTGTAGGTTTCGGGCGCCCCATCCGGGGGCACCAGCATCGCGAGCAGGTCGCCACCGATACCGGTCGCCATCGGCTCGACCACACCCAGCACCGCATCGGCCGCAATGGCCGCATCGACCGCGCTGCCCCCTTCGCTGAGCAAGGCCGCCGCAGCGGCGGCCGCCAGAGGATGGCCCGTGGCCACCATGGCCGAGACACTGGACACCCCGGCCTTCGCAAGGAGGTTTGAAGCATGCATGGTCTTCTCCACTGTTCAATGAATACAGTATACGAAATGAGCCATCAACCCGCCAGACCCCCACCGAACCCAGGATGCCACATCCCATCGACACCCGAATTTCACCAAGAGAACCCCATCGAACACCTGGCACGATCCCTGCATATGACTTCAACAGGAAACGGTATACCGTATCCATAAAGAACAGGAAACAACAGAAACGAGGCCTGATATGCACCAAGACGTCCAACAAGATCCCTAAAAGAACCCCAAAACAGCACAAATCAGCCATGGGAAAACCCTGTATCTGGCTTGTTTGTATTCTGTATACGATCAGTTCTGTCGACGGTCACGCCCCAAATCAGGGCGCATGCACCGAAGACGAAACCAGGGAAGACACCGAGGGCATGGGTCCGACAGAGACACAGCCCCGATTAGCAAGGGTTCTTCGAGGAGCTCGGGGTAGACGGTCCTGACCCGGCCGCCCACCCGGTGTATCAACCCCGCCCCGCCCCCCTGGCAGGGCCACCCCACTGAACGACAACCATGGATTCCAACGTAACCCTCACAGCGGCGCACTGGATGTACCTGATTGGCGTGGTCAGCATCATCGTGACGATGATGTTCCGCGCCAACGTGCTCGTGCCGTCGATCGTCGCCACCTTTCTCGTCGGCGTCGCCTGGACCGGCAATCCGCTGGCCGGCCTGGGCAGCATCTACGGCGCCAGCCTGGTCGCGGCGAAGGAGCTGTTCAGCATCTTCCTGGTGATCGCGCTGATGACGGCGCTGCTCAACTCACTGAAGGCGCTGAAGTCCGACATCCTGATGGTGCGGCCCTTCCGCCTGCTGATGAAGAACGGCCCCGTGTCGTACCTGCTGCTGGCAGGCATCACCTACTTCATCTCGCTGTTCTTCTGGCCCACGCCTGCCGTGCCACTGGTCTGCGCCGTGCTGCTGCCCGCCGCCATTGCCGCCGGCCTGCCACCCATCGTCGGTGCCGCTGCCATCGCCGTCGCCGGCCAGGGCATGGCCCTGTCTTCGGACTACGTGATCGGTGTCGCCCCCGGCATCAGCGCCAAGGCCGCCGGTGTCGCCGCGGCCATCGTGGCCGACCGTGCCCTCGCGCTCTCGGTCATCACCGGCCTGGTCGCTCTGACCCTGATCTTCGTCTTCCACCGCCGCAAGTTCCAGGCACCCAGCGCGACCCACCTGGAGCGCTGGCAGGAACTCGCCGTCAAGGGCGAACTGGCCGAGCACGCGCACGAAGGCACCACGCACAAGGCCGAAATTGCCCAGGGCACCAGCCGCGAACACCAGCCCGTGACCAGCCAGGACCTCAAGCGCGAGCTCAAGAGCGTGCCGGCCGAAGAGTTCAAGTGGTCCCAGCTGTTTGCCGTCGTGACGCCGCTGGTCTTCCTGACCGTGATCGTGCTGATGGTACTGCCCAAGCTGGGCGTGCCGCTGGGTGACTTCAAGGGCGGCGCCGGTGCCTCGCTGGTGGGGGGCGCAGCCGCCCTGCTGATGATCCTGGCCACGCTCGCCATGAAGGGCGGCCGGCAGATGCTCGAAGCCAGTGCCGACCACGTCACCGACGGCTTCGTGTTCGCCTTCCGCGCCATGGGCTCGGTGCTGCCGATCGCCGGCTTCTTCTTCCTGGGCGCCAGCGAAACTGCCGCCGCCATCTTCGGTGGCGACGCCGGCGCCACCCCCAGCCTGCTGTTCGACCTGGTGCGCAGCGTGCAGGACTGGATTCCGCACAACCCGCTGTTCGTCGCCTTCGGGCTGCTGATCGTGGGCATGGTCACCGGCATCGACGGTTCCGGTTTCTCCGGCCTGCCGCTGACCGGCGCACTGGCCGGCGCCCTGGGCCCGGTCTCCAACATCGACAGCACCACCTTGGCCGCCATCGGCCAGATGGGCGCGATCTGGACCGGCGGCGGCACGCTGATCGCCTGGTCGTCGCTGATTGCTGTGGCCGGCTTCGCCCGCGTCTCGGTCACCGACCTCGTGCGCGTACTCACCCTGCCCGTGCTGATCGGCCTGTCCGTGGCCACCGTGGCCGGGGTGCTGATCTTCTGACCCGATTCCGCTGTTTTCCCCTTTTTCCCATCCCCACCCTCCCTTTCAAGGACGCTTCCATCATGAAAAAACACCTGGCGCTTGCCTCCGCCCTGCTGGCCTCCGGCGCGGCCTTTGCCCAGTCGAGCGTGACGCTCTATGGCCTGGCCGACGTCTACGTCGCCAGCCGCAAGGACGCCGACACCGGCGACCGCACCACCGCCATGTCCAGCGGCGGCGTCTACCAGACCCGTTTCGGCCTCAAGGGCAGTGAAGACCTGGGCGGCGGCCTCAAGGCCAACTTCCAGTACGAACACGGCTTCGCGCTGGAAAACGGCGGCGCCGGCAGCACCGGTTTCAGCCGCCAGTCCTGGGTCGGCCTCTCGGGCGCCTTCGGTGAAGTGCGCGCCGGCCGCGCCTGGAGCGCGTTCGACGACATCAGCGGTTCGACCCTGGCGGCCAAGAACTCCCTGCTGGCGCCGAACCAGGGCACCTGGCTGACCACTTCGTACAAGGACAACCCGGACAACGGCCTGTACTACGCCACGCCCGAATTCGGCGGCGTCAGCGGCGCCGTCAGCTACGGCCGCGAAAACGCCAGCGCGGGCGCCAGCCGCGGCTCCGTGGCCAGCCTGAACGTCAAGTACGGCAGCGGTCCGGTGTTTGCCGCCCTGGGCTACCAGACCGAAAAGGCCAACGGCGACGCCACGGCCCTGAAGTACACCCGCCTGAGCGGCTCCTACGACCTGGGCATGGCCAAGCTGCTGGCCAGCTACGGCCGCGTCGCCTTCGCCGATGCCAGCACCACCGAATGGCAGCTCGGCGCCGACGTGCCGCTGGGTGGCGGCTGGCTGCTCTCCGGCGGCCTGGCCCGCTCCAAGGGCGAGATCACCGGCTTCAGCGGCGACGCCAACTACACCGGCAAGCTCGTCAACGTCGGCCCCGAAGTGGAACGCACCGGCTACAGCATCGCGGCCTTCTACAGCCTGAGCAAGCGCACCTCGGTCTACGGCGGCTACCGCGCCAACAAGATCAAGACCCCGGGTGCCGCCGACAAGGACGGTGACGTCTTCGCCCTGGGTCTGCTGCACATGTTCTGAGCCGCTTCCGGCACGCAGCTTTCTTTTTCATGACCGTTTGACCGCGCCTTCCCGGCGCGGTCTTTTTTATGGGCCCATGATTTTCGTCATCCTTCACGGCACCGCCAGCCCTGAGCGCAGAGCGGGTGCTCGCATAGAATTCAGTATCCAAGACGGCGCCGGCATGGGCTGCCCCGTCCCGACTCTCGAACGTTCATCGAAGGCTCCATGAACCTACCCAAAAAGGAGGCAACCCTGGGGGCAGCGCACTCGCCGCTGACCACCCTGGTGGTCCAGGCCCTGCGCGAGCGCATCCTCAGCGGCGCCATTCCCCCGGGTGAACGGCTGGTGGAGAGCCGTCTCTCGGACGAGCTGGGCGTCTCCCGCATGCCGGTCCGTGAAGCCTTGCGGCAACTGGCCGCCGAAGGCCTGGTGACCATCGAGCCGCGCCGCGGCGCTTCGGTCACCGCCTTCAGCCCCGAGCAGGTGCGCGAACTTGTCGAAGTGCGTGCCACGCTCGAAGGCCTGAACGCCAAACTCGCGGCCCAGCGCCACGACGAGCGGCAGATCGCCGACATGGAAAAGATCCTGGCCGAGGGCACGCGCCTGGCCACCTCGGCCGATCACGCCACGCTGCTGCTGATGAACCAGCGCTTCCACGACGCGCTGGGCAGCATCGCCGCCAATTCCGTGCTGCAGGACATCATGCGCTCGCTGCGCGACCGCACGGCGCTACTGTTCACCCCGCTCAACCGCGAGCGCGGGCAGCAGAACTGGGACGAACACGCTGCCATCCTGCGCGCCGTGATCAAGGGCGACGCCGAACTCGCGTCGCTGCTCGCCATGCGCCACGTGTACAACGCGGCGCAGATGGAACCTTGAAGCCCCCCTGCGGCGCTGACGCGCCTTCCCCCTCTCTGGCGCGCCTTCGGCGCTGGGAGGGGGGAATGCGCGTCAGCGCCGCAGGGGTGAGCTCAGTCTTTTCCAGACCAGACCGGCCAGCGCAATGTCTTCCAGCCCCACGCCCACCGATTTGTAGAGCGTGATTTCGTCGGCATGGCGGCGCCCCGGGTGCACGCCGGTCAGCAGCTCGCCCAGCTCCACCAGTTGGTCGTCACGCACCAGGCCCGGGGCGGCGAGCACCAGGTCGCCCGCTTCACGCAGAGTCTGCGGGCGCCACTCGACCGCGATGCAGCTCGCCCGTTCGAGCGCGCGGTCGTCCAGTTCGCGTGTGTGGGGCAGGCTGGAGCCGATGGCGGCAACGAAGCTGCCGGGCGCGAGCTGGTCGCCCCCGAACAGCGGTGTCGTCGAACGCGAGGCGGTGACCACGATGTCGGCGCCGGCCACCGCCTCCTCCGGGGTCGCCAGGCGCACCGCCGTGCCGCAGGCGGCTTCGAGCTGCGGCACCAGATCCGCCGGCGCGTAGGGGTCGAACACGCGGATCTCTTCCAGCGCAAACGCCCCCGCCATCTGCACCGCGTGCATGCGGCCCTGCACGCCCGCGCCGAACAGCGCCAGCCGTTTGGCATCGGCACGCGCCAGCCGGCGCGCCGCGATCACCGAACAGGCCGCGGTGCGCAGACGGGTGATGGCCCCCGCGTCAAAGGACGCGAGCGCGCGACCGTCCTCGGTCGAGAACAGCAGAATCACGAAAGTGAACTGGCCCTGGATGGTGGTGTAGACCTTCGCGCCGGCCACCTGCTGCCCAGGAATCACCGCCCCCAGCGTCGACAGCTTGATGCCCTGGGCTTCGGTGCGCACACGCTCCTGCATCGCCGCTTCGCTGCGGCCAAAGCATTCAAAGGCGTCCTGAAGCACGACCTGCGCGTCTTCCGGGGTGATGGTGGCGTCGACGATGGCGTCGGTAATGTGTTGCATGGCAGAAATCCTCAGGCTGCGAACAAGGTACGGAACAGCACGACCAGCGCCCCGGCGGCCGCCATGGCGAGCAGCAGCCTGCGCACCAGCGGAGCCGGCACGTGCCGCTTGATGGGGTTGGAGGCGAAGAAGCCCGCGAACATCCAGGGCATCAGCAGGGCGCTCAGCAGGTATTCGTGCGCCCCCATGCGCCCGACCGCCGTGAGCACGGTGATGGACACCACCGAGCCGATGAAGAAGATGGCGCCGATGGTGCCGCGCAGTTGCGCCGCGCCCATGTTCTGCATGGCGATGGCGAAAGGGGGGGCGCCGGCCGAGGTGATGGTGCCCATCATTCCCGAAGCGAGGCCGGCCATGGCCATGCTGCGCCGCGTTGGCAGCACGCGCCAGCCGGTGAGGCTCAGGCTGACGCCGGTGAGGATGAGCAGCGCAAACATCAGCGACAGCGTCTTCACCGACAGCAACACCAGGCAGGCCGCCGCCAGCACCGTGCCGCCCAGCCGCCCGGCCACGCCCATGCCGGCCAGCCGCCATTCGATCGCTTCGCGATCGCGCAGGCCGCCCATGAGCGCCAGCGGGCAACTGAGCACCAGCAGCGGGCCCGGCACCAGCTCCGGAAACCACATCGCGGCCAGCGGCGCGCTGAACATGGCAAAGCCCAACCCGCTCACGCCCTGTAGGCAGGCGCCGATGAGCACCAGCACCCCGGCGGCCAGGTAGTGCCCGCCGCTCACCCCCTGGGCCACTTCGGCAGACAGCCAGTCCATGGCCATCACCACGACACGGCGATGTCGCCCTTCACGAAGGTCTGGCAAGCCATGCGGTAGCCCGCGGCCAGGTCCGCTTCGCTCAGGTGCTTGCGCTCCTTGGCCTTGACGTCGTCGGTGTTCGCCAGGCCCTCCTCGATGCGGCACTTGCAGGTGCCGCACAGGCCGCCCCCGCACTTGAACGGAATACCGCCCTTTTCCCGCAGCGACACGCGCAGCAGGTTGCTGTTCTCCGGCGCCTGGACCTGTTTGCCCGCATTCGTCAGGAACGTGATCTGCACCGTGCTCATGCCACCACCCGTTCAGCGAAGCGTGCCGGATCGATGGGCGCGAGTTCGGCCTTCATGCTGCCGAAGGCGCACAGATGGCGCAGCTCGCGGCGCGCGCTGTCCAAGTCTTCAAAACGTTCCAGGAACTTGGTCGGCACGCTGTTGATGGTGACCGGCTCGGTCTCGTCGATCACCCGGATGCGGGTCGGCTGCAGCAACTCGGCCACCAGAAAACGCGCCTTCACGCGGCCATAGAAGACGTAGTCGTACGCCTCCACCGGCACCAGCCCTTCGCTGGGTTCGCTGCGGAACTGTCCGGGCTTGGAAGTCAAGATCACATACATGGCAATGTCCTGGAAGGTGGGGAAGGGGAATCCGCTGGCGCTCAGAGGCTGGGAGGGAATGGGGCCTGCCCGCAAGGGCACGATCGATTTCCTCTCGGCCTCTCAGTCCTGGGCCAGCTCGATGTCGTGCTCCAGCCAGAGCTGGCAGGTCAGGCGGTAGCCCTCGGCAAGGCGGTCGCCCAACTGCTTCTTCTCTTTCCAATTGGGCGGCGGCAGGTGCTCGGCACCCGCCAGCACGCGCGTCGCGCACTTGGAGCACTTGCCCATGCCGCATTCGTACTTGAGGTGCGGAAACGGGAACTCCCGGATGCCGGCGCGCACGACGAGGTTGGCGCCACTCTTGACTTCGTCGCGGTAGACCTGGCCGTTCTTGTGAAACGTGACGATGGGCATGGAATCACTCCGGGATTGAAAGAATTCTTGGCGTCTGCAAGTTTTCAGTATACAGTATACTTTAACGACGTCCAAGCGCTGACCGTCATTTCCCCGGGATTCACTGTCACCGCTCGACTTCGCCAAGTATGTTTGTATACTGTATACGTTGCTAGGATCCCATCGCCTCCCGGCACCGGCAGCGCCACCCACCCCACCACCCTCTGTCAAGGAGTCCTTCCATGCCTCAACTGATGAACCGCGACGAATTCCGGACCGCCCTCGAAAACGCCATCAAGGGCAAGAGCGCGAACCAGTCGCCTTTCAGCCTCGCCTGGGCCGGCGGCACGCTCAGCCGTGACCACCTCGCCCGCTGGGCCGAGAACCACTACCACTACGTCGGCCCCTTCGCCGACTACCTGGGGTACCTGTACGCCCGCACGCCCGATCACATGACCGAGGCCAAGGACTTCCTGCTGGCCAACATGTACGAAGAGGAAATCGGTGGCGACCGCCACACCGACTTGCTGATCCGCTTCGCCGAAGCCTGCGGCACCACCCGCGAGCGCGTGGTCGACCCCGACAACATGTCGCCCACGACCCGGGGCCTGCAAGCCTGGTGCTACGCCGTGGCGATGCGTGAAGACCCCGTGGTGGCCGTCGCCGGCCTGGTGGTGGGCCTGGAATCGCAGGTGCCTTCCATCTACCGCAAGCAGACGCCCACGCTGCGTGAGAAGTACGGCTTCACCGATGAAGAGGTCGAATTCTTCGACCTGCACATCGTGTCCGACGAAATCCACGGCGAGCGCGGCTACCAGATCGTGCTGGAGCACGCCAACACGGTCGAGCTGCAACAGCGCTGCCTGAAGATCTGCGAGATCGGCGCCCAGATGCGCCTGCTCTACACCACCGCGCTCTACAACGACTACGTCGCCAAGGAAGAACCGGCCCTGGCCGCCTGATGCAACCGGGTGGCGCGCGGTGCGGCACAGCACTTCCGCGCAGGCCGCGCGCCACCCGGCTGCCCCTCCCCCGATTTCCCAAGCAGCACGCCATGCAGACAGAAGAATTCCTGAACTTCATCGACGGTGAATGGATCCGGTGCCGCAACGGCCGCACCTTCGACAACATCAACCCCGCCGACACGCGCGAGGTGGTGGGCCGTTTCCAGTCGTCGTCGGCCCTCGACGCCGAAGACGCCGTCAATGCAGCGTCCACCGCCTTCGAACTCTGGCGCAAGACGCCGATCGGCCAGCGCGCGCGCCTGCTGAACAAGGCCGCCGACTACCTGGAAGACAACGCCCAGCGTTTCGGTGAAGAGCTCAGCCGTGAAGAGGGCAAGTCCGTCGCGCTCGGCAAGGACGAATTCCTGCGTGCTGCCCAGACCTTCCGCTTCTATGCCACCGAAGGCCAGACCTTCGGTGGTGAAAGCTACCCCCAGGACGACGCCGACATGGCCGTGTTCAGCCAGCGCGAGCCGCTGGGCGTGGTCTCGGTCATCTCGCCCTGGAACTTCCCGGCCTCGATCCCGGCGCGCAAGATCGCGCCGGCACTGGTCACCGGCAACACCGTGGTGTTCAAGCCCTCGTCCGACGCGCCCTTGAGCGGCCTGCGCCTGGTCGAAGCGCTGATCCACGCCGGCCTGCCCAAGGGCGTGATCAACTACGTCACCGGCAAGGCCGGCGACGTGGGCCCGATCATCACCACCTCGCAGGCGATCCGCGCGATCTCCTTCACCGGCTCCACCCAGGCGGGCATGCACATCCACCGCACGGTGCACCTGACCACCCGGCTGCAGATGGAGCTGGGCGGCAAGAACCCGCTGCTGGTGATGGAAGACGCCGACCTCGACAAGGCCGTTGACCTGGCCATCAAGGGCGGTTTCTCGCTCACCGGGCAGGCCTGCACCGGTACCAGCCGCGTGATCGTGGTCAAGGCCGTGCGCGAAGCCTTCACCACCAAGCTGGTGGCCAAGGTCAAGACACTCAAGATCGGCCGGGGCGACCAGCCCGGCATGGACCTGGGCCCGCTGGCCACGGCCAAGCAGCTCGACACCGTGCTGTCCTACATCGAGGTCGGCAAACAGGAAGCGCGCCTGCTGTGCGGCGGCGAGCACCTGCACACCGGCGAGTACGAGCACGGTTACTACGTGATGCCCGCGATCTTCGACAACGTGACGCAGAAGATGCGCATCGCCCGCGAAGAGATCTTCGGCCCCGTGATCGCGATCATCGAAGCCGAGGACTTCGAGCACGCGCTGGCCATGGCCAACGACAGCGAGTACGGCCTGTCCGCAGCCATCGCCACGCAGAACGTGCGCTACATCCACCGCTTCACCAACGAGATCCAGTCCGGCACCGTGAAGATCAACCGCACCACCACCGGCAACCTGGTCAACGCGCCCTTCGGCGGCATGAAGAACTCCAGCACCTCGACCTTCCGCGAGTCCGGCCGCGTCGGCCTGGAGTTCTTCACCCAGACCAAGGTGATCTACCGCGGCCTCTGAGCCATCGCCGCGTCGCCCACGCCCTGCTTGACAGAAAGAAAGACAACCATGAAATCCAGCCTCAAACTGCAACTGCCCGAAGCGCGCCGCATGGCCGCCGCCGCCCTCGACAAAGCCCAGGAACTGGGTGTGCCCGAAACCGTGTGCATCACCGATGAAGGCGGCTTCCCGCTGGTGCTCGAACGCATGGACAGCGCCCGCGTGACCGGCCCGCAGATTGCCTGGAACAAGGCCTTCACGGCCGCCGGCCACAAGCGCTCCACCCACCTGTTCAACACGCCGCCCAACGGCCCCGCCCTGCCCGGCAACGAAGCCTTCGGCATCCAGTGGAGCTTTGAAGGCAAGTTCGCCGTGTTCGTCGGCGGCTTCCCCATCGTGGTCAACGGCGAAGTGGTCGGTGGCGTCGGCCTGAGCGGCGGCAACGGCGAGCAGGACACCGCCTGCGGCGTGGCCGCGCTGCAAGCCCTGAAGGACCTGCTGGCCGCCGACGGCCTGGACGTCCTGGTGCAGGCCGACATCAAGAAGTAAGCCACACGGCACAGGAGAGCAGCTCATGGGCTTCGAGGTACTGTGGATCGAGCGCGAAACGCGCTTCGAGGTCGCCCCGGACGAAACCGTGCTCGACGCGGCGCTGCGCCAGGGCATCGCACTGCCGCACGAATGCACGTTCGGCGGCTGCGGCACCTGCCGCATGCAGGTGCGCGATGGCACGGTGGACTACGAAGAGCTGCCCATGGCGCTGACCGAAGACGAGGTCGCACGGGGCGTGGGGCTGGCCTGCCAGGCCCGCCCGCGCAGCGACCTGGTGATCAGCGTCATGCCGCCCGGCCACTGCAGCGACCCGGTCCAGGTGGAGGCGACGGTGCTCGGGGTGGCCTCCCTGGGCCACGATGTGACGCACCTGCAACTGCAACTGCCGGACGGCCAGGAACTGATCTACCAGCCGGGCCAGTACATGAACGTGCACCTGCCCGACGGGCGCTGCCGCAGCTTCTCCATGGCCTCGCGGCCCGACGCGCAGCGTGTGGACTTTCACGTGCGTCGCATTCCCGGCGGTCACTTCACCGACGGCCAGATCGCCGCGCTCCGGCCCGGTGACCGGCTGCCGGTGGAGATCCCGCTGGGAAGCTTTCGCCTGCACAAAGAAGACGAGCGGCCGCTGGTGATGGTGGCCACGGGCACCGGCCTGGCGCCCATCAAGAGCATGCTCGAATCGCTGATGGACGACGACGACTGCCCGCCCGTGCACCTCTACTGGGGCGCGCGCACGCCAGACGACCTTTACCTGCACGACGCGATCGCCGCCTGGGCCGAGCGCCTGTACGAGTTCCGCTACGTGCCCGTGCTCTCGCGCGCCGGCAGCGGCTGGAACGGCCGCACCGGCTACGTGCAGGACGCTGTGCTGGCCGATCTGGACGACCTGTCCGAACCCGCGTTCTACCTCTGCGGCTCGCCCGCCATGATCGCCGACGCCAAGGCCGCCTTCATCGGTCGCGGCGCCAGCGTCGACCACATCTACAGCGACAGCTTCGTCTTCCAGCCACGCTGACGCAGCGCCCCCAATGGTCAGTCACACACGAGAGCCACACACGATGAATCTGGGCATTGACGGGCGCAGCGCGCTGGTTTTTGGTGGCAGCAAGGGTCTGGGCTACGCGTGTGCGCAGCACCTGGCCGCTGCGGGCGTGAACGTGTGCATCGCCGCACGCACCGAATCCACCCTCATCGAAGCGGCACGCCGGCTTCGCGAGGCCACCGGCCGCCCCGTGCAGTACGTGGTCGCCGACATCACCCGGCCTGAAGGGCGCGACGCCGCCCTGCAGGCCAGCCCGGCACCCGACATCCTGGTCAACAACGCCGACGGCTGGCCGCCCGGCAATTTCCGCGACTGGGCGCCGGCCGAATGGCACGCCGCGCTCGACGCCATGATGGTCGGCCCGATCGAGATGATTCGCCGCACCGTGGATGGCATGATGGACCGGCGCTTCGGCCGCATCGTCAACATCGTCTCGCGCAGCGTGCGCGCACCCGACCTGCGCCTGGGCCTGTCCAGCGGCGCGCGCGCCGGCCTGGTGGGCTTTGCCAACGCGCTCGCCCGCGAAACCGTGCGCCACAACGTGACCATCAACAACCTCCTGCCCGGCCCCTTCGCCACCGACGCCCAGCGCGTGCACCTGGAACACAGCGCGCGCCAGACGGACACGCCTTTTGCCGACCTCTGGAAAGCCCGCGAAGCGGCCAACCCGGCCGGCCGCTTCGGCGACCCGGACGAACTGGGCGCCTGGTGTGCCTTCCTGGCGTCCCGCTACGCCGGCTACATGACGGGGCAGAACCTGCTGATCGATGGCGGTGGGGTTCATTAACACCCCCCTGCGCCGCTGACGCGGCTTCCCCCCTCTCTGGCGCGGCTGCGCCGCTGGGAGGGGGGACGGCAGCTCGGGCCGGCGGAGCCGGACCCTCGATGCCCTGCTGGTAAAGACACTTCGCCCCGGAAGGGCCCTGGGGCTGGGCTGCCCTTTGTCGACGCAGTGTGTAGGTGGGTGACGCGGGGTCTCGCTCCTGTCCTCTCCCTCCTTGGGACGACTCCGTCAGGACGCGTCTTTTTCCGCAGCCACAGCGAGCGGGATCGCGCGTCAGCGACGCGGAACGGCCGGCGTCAGGCCCTCGCGACGTCCACACCCAGCGTCGCCAGGCGCCTGGCCATGCACAGCACGGCGGCGTCCTTGCTCAGCAGGGTCGCGCCCTGCGGGGTGGCGAGGGCGGCGGCCAGGTCGATGAATTTCTGGTCGTCCGGGTCTTTGCAGGTGTAGGCGGCCTTGGGCGCTGCCGGCACGATCTTCGCCCGCTCGTCGAAGGCCGCCAGCACGGCCGACGCGGTCACGGGCCGCCGTTCCAGGCGGCGCACGATGTGCGGATAGGTCAGGACCCGCGCCAGCTCTTCGCGCATGGCGGCGGTGGCGTGCCAGTGCGCCTTGCCCTGCGCCAGCGCTTCGTACAGCGGCGCCACGGCGGGATCGGCGTAGACAAAGAGGTCGAGCACGATGTTGGTGTCGAGCACCAGTGCGCCGGTCCTCATGCGCCGGCCCTCATGCGTCGGCCCTCATGCGGCAGGCGGCGGCGAACGGCGCGGCGTCAGGTCAAACCGGAACAGCCGGCATTCGATCGGGCCGTTCCACAGCGGCACGCGGCGCGATTCTTTGAAGCGCATCTTGCCCGGCAGCTTGAGGTCGGGCGTGAGCAGCCAGGCACTCCAGCCCGTGTAATGGCTCTTCCAGTGTGCGGCGAGGCGCTCAAAGAAATCGCTGCCGTCGCTGCCATCGGCCATCTGGGCGCTCTCGCGCCCCAGTCCCGGCTCGGGGGCGGCCTTGGCGCCGACCGTGAAGGTGCGCGGTGCGCGCCCGCCGCGTTCGGCCGCCCGCGACTGGGCGTTCTGGCCCGCCACGCCGGCGGCTGCGATGCGCTCGCCATAGGGCGGGTTGAGCAGCAGCACGCCGGGCTGAGTCGTCGGGGGCAACCGCTGCAGGGCGTCGCCACCGCGCAGCTCGATGGCGAAAGCCACCCCAGCGCGCTCGGCGTTGCGCTGGGCAAAGTCGACCATGCGGAAGGCCACGTCGGAGCCGAAGACGATGGGCTTGTGCCCGGCAGGCCATTCGCGGCGTTGCTTCGCGGCGGCGTCCTTGAGCCCGTGCCAGACGTGCGGCTGGAAGGGCAACAGCTTTTCGAACGCGAAGCGGCGCTGCAGGCCGGGCGCGATGCGCAGCGCCATCTGCGCCGCCTCGATCACCACCGTGCCGCTGCCGCAGCAGGGGTCGTACAGCGGGGCGATGTCATCCAGCGACGCGGCCTCGGCCCCGTTCCAGCCGGTGGCCGCGATCATCGCCGCCGCCAGCGTTTCCTTCAGCGGCGCGTCGCCCTTGTCTTCACGCCAGCCGCGTTTGAACAGCGGCTCGCCCGAGGTGTCGATGTACAGGCTCAGCGTCTCGGCCGTGAGGTGGGCGTACAGGCGCACGTCGGGCCAGGTGGTGTTGACGCTGGGGCGCTCGCCGCGCTTGGCGCGGAAGCGGTCGCACACCGCGTCCTTGATCTTGAGCGCCGCAAAATTGAGGCTCTGCAGCGGGCTGTGCTGCGCCGTCACCTCGACCTTCATGGTCTGCTGCGGCGTGAACCAGATTTCCCAGGCCACATCGCCAGCGGCGGTATACAGATCCTGCTCGCTGCGGTAGGGGCCGTGCCAGAGCTGCACCAGCACACGCTGGGCCAGTCGGCTGTGCAGATTGAGCGCCAGCGCGTCGCGCCAGGCCCCCATGAGCCCCACGCCGGCGCGCGACTTGCGCACGTCGGTGCTGCCGGTGATGCGCTGCACCTCGGCAGCCAGAAAGTCCTCCACGCCAGCGGCGCAAGGCAGGAAAAGCGAGAGATGGTTCATTCCCGGATTGTCGTCCAGACCCTGGCGCACCGGCGTCCCCGGGCTCGGCGCATCCTCATTTGAGCCCGAGGCGACGGGCGAGCTTGTGCAGATTGCTGGCGTCCAAGCCGAGGGCGCGCGCGGCCTGGGCCCAGTTCTGCGCGTGGGCATCGAGCGCGGTGCGGACCGCCTGGCGCTGGCAGGCTTCGACCTGCTCGCGCAGGCTACCGCTCCGGAGCGCTGCGACGGCCCCCTCCGCCGCCACCGGGGACACCGGGTCCAGCACGGCCGAGGCGGCCTCCAGGTCCAGCAGCTCCGGCCCGAGCGTGACGAGATCGGTGCGCACCGCGCCGCGGCTGACGGCCTTGAGCGCGGCGCGGCTGATCACGTGTTCGAGCTCGCGCACATTGCCTGGCCAGGGATAGCGTCGCAGCGCTTCTTCGGACGCCGTGCTCAGGCGCAGGCTGCGCAGGCCCAGCCGCGCGCGGTTGCGCTCCAGGAATCGTCCGGCCAGCAGCAGCACGTCGTGGCCGCGTTCGCGCAGGGGCGGGATCGGGATCGGGTAGACCGAGAGGCGGTGGTAGAGATCGGCGCGGAAGCCGCCGTCGCGCACAAGCTCGCGCAGGCTGCGGTTGGTGGCCGCCACCACGCGCACGTCGACGCGCCGTGGCCGGTCGGCACCCAGGCGCTGAATCTCGCCGTTCTGCAGGGTGCGCAGCAGCTTGGCCTGCACCGCCAGCGGCAGCTCACCGACCTCGTCCAGGAACAGCGTGCCGCCTTCGGCGGCCTCGAAGCGGCCGGGACGATCACTCACCGCACCGGAAAACGCGCCCTTGACGTGCCCGAACAGCTCGCTCTCGGCCAGCGATTCGGGCAGCGCCGCGCAGTTGACGTGCACCAGCGGGCGACCGTGGCGGCGCGACAAGCGGTGCAGGCGGTGCGCGAACAGCTCCTTGCCCACCCCGGTTTCGCCCAGCAGCAGCACCGGCAGTTCGGAGTCGGCCACCACCGCCAGCTCGTGCAGCAACCGCGCGATGGCCTCGCTCTGGCCGAGGATGTCACCCTCCTCGCCGACCGGGCGCTCGGCCGTGTCGACGCCGCCCAGGCGCAGTGCGCGCGCCTGGGCCTCCAGCCGCGACATGCGCACCGCCGCCTCGACCAGCGGACGCAGCGCCTGCAGATCCGCCTGGGCGCGGGCATCGAAGGTGCCCACCCGCAGGGCGTCCAGCGTCAGCACGCCCCAGGGCTCACCCTCAACCGCCACCGGCACGCCCATGCAGTCGTGCACGGGCAGCGGCTCGCCCGCGTGTTCGTCGATCAGGCCGTCGTAGGGATCGGGCAGCGTGCTGTCGTGATGGAAGCAGGTCACGCCCGAGCGGGCCAGGATGGCCGACAGGCGTGGATGCGCCTGCAACTCGAAACGCCTGCCCAGCGCGTCGCGCACCAGCCCGTCGACCGCGACCGGGCGCAGATGTTCGGCCTCGCGCTGCAGCAAGGCCACGGCACCACAGCCGAAGTGCTCACGCAGGCTGCTCACCAGACGCTGCAGGCGCACCGCCGGCGGCAACTCGGCAGCCAGGTCGGTCAGCAGCAGCGACAAGACGGTATCCATGGTTATTTATACCTTTAAAGGGTCGAATCAACCCCAATCAGATGCGGTTATTATGACCATTCATGGTCCCAGCATCTTGAATTTGCACGTTTTTTTCCAGGCACACCATTCGCACTGTCCTGAGCATCCCAAGACCTGGAGAACCTCATGGATGCCTTCATCGACCAACCCCTGGGCCAACTGGCCCGCCGCATCGCCGGCGCTACGCGCGTGTTCGACGCCCATGGCCTGGACTTCTGCTGCGGCGGCCGCCACACACTGCGCGAGGCCGCCACCTCGCGCGGGCTCGACCCGCAGCCGATTGCCCAGGCGCTGCAAGCCGTCGCCGCCTTGGGCACGCCCACCGGCGAGCGCGACTGGAACAGCGCCACCCCGACCGAACTGGTCGACCACCTCCTGACCCGCTTCCACGCCGTGCACCGCGAACAGTTGCCCGAGCTGGTGCGGCTGGCGCGCAAAGTGGAGCAGGTTCACGGCGACCGCCCGGACTGCCCCACCGGCCTGGCCGACCACCTCAGCGCCATGCAGCAGGAGCTGGAAAGCCACATGCAGAAGGAAGAGCAGGTGCTGTTCCCGATGTTCGCGCGCGGCCAGGGCACGCTGGCGCGCATGCCCATCGGCGTGATGCGGCGGGAACACGACCACCACGGCGAGTCTTTGCAGCATCTGATGGCGCTGACGCAGGACATCACGCCCCCACGCGGCGCCTGCACCACCTGGCGCGCGCTCTACCTGGGCCTGGCCACCTTCCGCGCCGACCTGATGGTCCACATCCACCTCGAAAACAACGTGCTGTTCGAGCGCTTCGCGCCCGCACTCGCGCACTGAAACCGGAGCACCGACATGGGTCCGTACAAGAAGCACTGGTTCGCGCTGATCGGCGTGCTCATCGCGATGTTCTCGCTGCTCGGCTACTTCGGCGCCGACGTCTACCGCTCAGCCCCGCCGATCCCGGCCCAGGTGGCCAGCGCCGACGGCCAGGTGCTGTTCGGCCGCGACGACATCCTCGACGGCCAGACGGCGTGGCAATCGGTGGGCGGCATGCAGTTGGGCTCCATCTGGGGTCACGGCGCCTACCAGGCGCCGGACTGGACGGCCGACTGGCTGCACCGCGAGCTGACGGCCTGGCTGGACCTGGCCGCGCAGGCAGCGCACGGTCAGTCTTTCGCGCAACTCGATACCACCGCCCAAGGCGCCCTGCAAGCACAACTGCGCGCCGAGTACCGCGGCAACGGTGTCGACGCCGCGCAGCGCCTGGTGGTCAGTCCCCGGCGCGCGCAGGCGATGGCCGCCACCGCAGCCTACTACGAGCGCCTGTTCGCCGCCGATCCGGCGCTGCGCGGCACGCGCCAAAGCTACGCCATGAAAGAAGACACCCTGCCCAGCGCCGAGCGGCGCCAGGACCTGACGCACTTCTTCTTCTGGACCGCCTGGGCCGCCGCCACCGAGCGCCCCGGCTCGAAGGTCACCTACACCAACAACTGGCCGCACGAGCCGCTGATCGGCAACGCCCCCAGCGCCGAGAACGTGGTCTGGTCGGTCGCCAGCGTGGTGATCCTGCTGGCCGGCATCGGTTTCCTGGTGTGGGGCTGGTCCTTCCTGCGCGCGTACGAAGCGCCGCTGCCCACAGCGCCGACACACGACCCCCTGACGCTGAGCGCGCTCACCCCGTCGCAGCGGGCTCTGGGCAAGTACCTTTTCCTGGTGGTGGCCCTGTTCGTGTTTCAGGTCTTCATTGGCGGGTTCACCGCGCACTACACGGTCGAAGGCCAGCACTTCTACGGCATCGACGTGTCGCAGTGGTTTCCCTACGCGCTCACCCGCACCTGGCACATCCAGAGCGCCCTGTTCTGGATCGCCACCGGCTTCCTCGCCGTGGGCCTGTTCCTGGCGCCCGTCATCAACGGCGGCAAGGACCCGAAGTTCCAGAAGCTCGGCGTGGATGTGCTGTTCTGGGCGCTGGTGTTCGTGTGCGTCGGCTCCTTCATCGGTAACTACCTGGCCATCGCGCAGAAGTTGCCACCAGCCTGGAGTTTCTGGCTCGGCCACCAGGGCTACGAATACGTCGACCTCGGGCGCCTGTGGCAGATTCTCAAGTGGGTCGGTATCCTGCTGTGGCTGGTGCTGATGCTGCGCGGCGTGCTGCCGGCGCTGCTGTCAGGAGAGCGCCGGGCCGCCCCAAGCTCTTCTGCTCCCCTTGGGGGACGGGCCGGGCGAAGCCTGGACCTGGGGGCCAACAGTTCTGATGGCGAAGACAAGAACCTGCTCGCCCTGCTGACCGCTTCGGTCGGGGCCATCGGTCTGTTCTATGGCGCCGGCCTGTTCTACGGCGAGCGCACCAGCCTCACGGTGATGGAGTACTGGCGCTGGTGGGTGGTGCACCTGTGGGTCGAAGGCTTCTTCGAAGTTTTCGCCACCGTGGCGCTGGCCTTCGTCTTCAGCAGCATGGGTCTGGTCTCGCGCCCCATGGCCACCACCGCCAGCCTGGCCTCGGCCTCGCTGTTCCTGCTGGGCGGCATTCCGGGCACCTTCCACCACCTGTACTTCGCGGGCACCACCACGCCGGTGATGGCTGTGGGGGCGGCCTTCAGCGCGCTGGAAGTGGTGCCGCTGATCGTGCTGGGCCACGAAGCCTGGGACAACTGGCGCCTGAAGACCCGTGCGCCCTGGATGGACAACCTGCGCTGGCCCCTGATGTGCTTCGTGGCCGTGGCCTTCTGGAACATGCTGGGCGCGGGCGTCTTCGGCTTCATGATCAACCCGCCCATCTCGCTGTACTACGTGCAGGGTCTGAACACCACACCGGTGCATGCACACGCCGCCCTGTTCGGGGTGTACGGCTTCCTGGCGCTGGGCTTCACACTGCTGGTGCTGCGTTACCTTCGCCCGCAGTTCGTTTTCAGCCCCGTCCTGATGCCAACCGCGTTCTGGGGCCTCAACGTCGGCCTGGTGCTGATGATCGCCACCAGCCTGCTGCCCATCGGCATCCTGCAGTTCCACGCCAGTGTCAGCGAGGGCCTGTGGTACGCCCGCAGCGAAGCCTTCCTGCAGCAGCCGCTGCTGCAGACGCTGCGCTGGGTGCGCACCTTCGGTGACGTGGTGTTCATCGTGGGCTCCGTGGCCATGGCCTGGCAGGTGGTGTGGGGCCTGGCCGGCCGCAGCGCACCCGCCACCACGCTGCACACGCGCACTGCCTGAGCACGCACCGAGCGCCCTGCATGCCAAAACGCCGCCCTTTGGGCGGCGTTTTTTCGGGTCTGTCAAAGCGCCTTGCGCAGATTGGCCGGGGCGATGCGCAGTGCCTCGCGGTACTTGGCCACGGTGCGGCGCGCGCACTCGATGCCCTGCTCCTTGAGCATGTCCGAGAGCTGGTTGTCCGACAGCGGTTTTTTGGTGTCTTCGGCCGAGATGAACTGTTTGATGAGCGCGCGCACCGCGGTGCTCGACGCGTTGCCGCCGGTTTCCGTGCCCAGCGAAGAACCGAAGAAGTACTTCAGCTCGTAGGTGCCGAACGGCGTGGCCATGTACTTGGCCGTCGTCACGCGGCTGATGGTCGACTCGTGCAGGCCCAGTTCGTCGGCGATCTCGCGCAGCACCAGCGGGCGCATGGCCAGTTCGCCGTGCATGAAGAAATTGCGCTGGCGCTCGACGATGGCGCTGGACACGCGCAGGATGGTGTCGAAGCGTTGCTGGATGTTCTTGATGAACCAGCGCGCCTCCTGCAGGCGCTGCTGCATCGCCGCGTGGCCGCCTTCGCTGTCGCGCCCTCCGCGCTGGCCCCGCAGCGCGTTGGCGTACACATCGTGCACGCGCAGGCGCGGCATGACGTCGGGATTGAGCACCACCTTGAAGCCGCGCCCGGCGCGCAGCACGATCACGTCGGGCACGACGATGTTGCGCTCCACGTCGACAAAGCGGCGACCCGGCTTGGGTTCAAGCCCGGCAATCAGGCCCAGGGCGGCACGCACCGTCTCGTCGTCCGCCCCCGTGAGCGCACACAGGCGCTTGATGTCACGCTTGGCCACCAGCTCCAGCGGTTGCTGGCAGATCGCCAGCGCGATGCGGGCTGCCGGGGTGTTGCGCAGTTCCTGGATCTGCAGCCGCAGGCATTCGGCCAGATCGCGCGCCCCCACACCAGCGGGCTCCATCGCCTGCAGCCAGCCCAGCGCGATGCGCAGTTGCTCTTCGGCCTCCTCGGCCTCTTCAAGCGACGGCAAACCGGTGTCGGGATGGGCCAGGCGCCACCACGCGCGGGCCAGATCACCCAGATCGCCATCCAGGTAGCCGTCATCGTTCAGCGATTCGATGAGGAAGAACAGCGCGGCCGCGTCGTCGTCCCCGATGCGCAGCATGCGCGCCTGTTCGTGCAGGTGGTCCTGCAGGCTGATCAGGCTGCGCGCCAGCTCGGCCGCGCTGGCGGTTTCGTCGTCGTCCGACGCGCCGTTGCGCGGCGGCGCGTCACCGCCCCATTCGCTGTCATCGGGCGCGATTTCGACCGTGCCGTCGCCTTCCCAGCTTTCTTCCACGGGGGCCGAGCCGTCGAGCCGGCCTTCCAGGTCGTCGGCCGGGGCGCTTTCATCCGAGGCGGACAGGCGCTCGCCCGCCGAAGCGGCGGCGCCATCATCCGCACCGCTCCCCGACTCGCTGAGCTGTTCGCCCGCGCTGACCGGTGCGTCGGTGGCCGACAGGCCAAACTCCTCACGCTCGGCGCTTTCTTCCGTGCGCTCCAGGAAAGGATTCTCGTCGAGCATCTGCTCGACTTCCTGCGCCATTTCGAGCGTGGACAGCTGCAGCAACCGGATCGACTGCTGCAGCTGCGGCGTCAGGGCCAGATGCTGCGATACCCGCAGGGAGAGCGACTGTTTCATGCCGCCACCCGCACCGCACCCAGCCATGCCGGGCGCATGCCCGTCGGAAGCTGTCCGCCAGGTCCGGTCATCCGCATGCTGGCCTCACATCCGGAAGTGTTCGCCGAGATACACCCGACGCACGTCGGCGTTCTCGACGATCTCGGCCGTGGTCCCGCTGGCCAGCACCTGGCCATCGCTGATGATGTAGGCGTGGTCGCAGATGCCCAAGGTTTCGCGCACGTTGTGGTCGGTGATCAGGACACCGATGCCCTTGTCCTTGAGGAAGGCGATGATCTGCTGGATTTCGAGCACGGCGATCGGGTCGATACCGGCAAAGGGTTCGTCCAGCAGGATGAAGCGCGGCCGGGTGGCCAGCGCACGCGCGATTTCCACGCGGCGACGCTCCCCACCCGAAAGCGCCGGTGCGGGCGAATCGCGCAAGTGGTCGACCCGCAATTCCTTGAGCAGTTCGTCGAGACGGTCGTTGATATCGACCGCCGACAGCGGCTCGCCGTTCACATCGTGCTGCAGCTCCAGCACCGCGCGCACGTTCTGCGCCACCGTGAGCTTGCGAAAAATCGAGGCTTCCTGCGGCAAATAGCCCAGGCCCAGGCGGGCCCGCCGGTGGATGGGCAGGCGCTCGATGCGCATGCCGTCGAGTTCGATTTCGCCACCGTCGGCCCGCAGCAGGCCCACGATCATGTAGAACGATGTGGTCTTGCCCGCGCCATTGGGGCCCAGCAGACCGACCACCTCGCCCTTGTCGACCGAGAGCGAGACGTTCTTGACCACCTTGCGGCTGCCATAGGCCTTGCGCAAGCCGCGTGCTTCCAGCCGGCTGCGGACCGCCATCGGCGCCGGGGCCTCCGCCGCCGTCACTGCTTCTGCTCGGGAAGGGAGTTGGTGGACCGCAGTTGGGCGGGCGCTGTGGCGGGTGCCGGCTTGGCCTGCTCGTCCGGGATCGGGGTCAGCATGGCCCGCACACGGCCGGAAGGATTGGACGCGGTGGCCGTGCCGGCAGCGCCGCCCTTGACGGTGTAGACCTCGGTGGCGCTGCTGTAGGTGATCTGGGTGCCCGAGCTCTCGTCGTTGAGCTGGGTGCCTCGGTAACGGCGCATCACCGCCTTGCCGGTGAACACCACGGTTTCGGAGGCGCTTTCGTATTCGATGCGCTCACCCTCGCCCTCGATCCATTCGTCCACGCCTTCGCGTTTCTGCCGGAAGAAGGCCAGGGCATTCGGCCCCCCGACGAGCAGACCGAACTGGTTGCCCTGCGGGTCCTGGCGCACCTCCATGCGCGCACCGCGCATGATGATCGTGCCCTTGGTGGCCACCACCTTGCCGGTGAACACGCTCAGTTGCTTGGCATCTTCATAGCGCAGGCTGTCGGCCTCGATGTTCAACGGCTTGTCCTTGTCGGCCAACTCCGCATGCACGGCGCCCACGGGCAACGCGCAGGCCAAGGCCAGCAACAGGGAGCGGATCGGGAAGCGGGGGTTTTGAAGCACGGGCATGGCAGGTGAGGGCACGAAACTTGCATTCATTGTAGCCTTCACCGGCCGGCGTTCGGCGCGCATGGCCGAACAAATTGCGGGGCCTTTGACCGGCCCCGCCACCAGGTGACCCAAACCCGGTCAGCCCTTGCGCAGATCGGCGATCAGTGCGTCGGCCACCTGCAGGGTTTTGGGGCCTTGTCCCGGGACGTAGAAACGTCCTCCAATCCCCAGCGACGGGGTGGCCTCCACCAGATAGGCTTCCTGCATCTGGGCCGCGCGCCGCGCCTTGCCCGCCACCGAAAACGCGTTGTAGTTCTCAGTGAACTTGGCGGTGTCCAGCCCTTGCTTGCCGACCCAGGCGGTGATGGTCTCGGCGGTGGTCAGGCGTTGCCGCTCGACGTGGATGGCCTTGAAAACCTTTTCGTGCAAGGCATCGAGCTGGCCCATCGCTTCGAGTGCGTAGAACAGCCGCTGCAGCGGCACAAAGGCTTCGCTGAACGCGACAGGCATACGACGCACGGTCACGTGGGCCGGTTTCTTCTGAATCCAGGCGCTGAAGATGGGCTCGAAGTTGAAGCAGTGCACGCAGGTGTAGGCGAAGAACTCGATCACCTCCACCTGCCCGTTCGGGGCATCCACCGGCGCGGGGCGGCCCAGGCGCTGGTATTCGTTGCCTTCCTTGAAGCCCCCGACCTGGGCCTGCGCCAGCGGGGACCACAAGGCACCGGATACGGCGCCCGCGCCGGAGGCCAGCAGGGAAGCGGAAAACTGACGACGTTGCATGTAAGGACTCCTGTGATGAGCGGGTTGGTGGCCGGCGCCGCGGCAAAGTTCCCGCGGACGCGGGGTGTCAGCGCGGCACGCGCACCAGCGCCGCCTCCACCCCGCCGGACTCGAGCTGCTCGCGGGTCGCGTCGGCCGGCACCTTCTGCTGGAACGGTCCCACACGGACCCGGAACACCGGTCGCCCGGCCTGTTCGCGCTCGGTGATGTTGGCGGCAAACCCCATCATGGCCAGCCGCGCACGCTGGGACTCGGCTTCCTCGGGACTGCGGAAAGCCCCCGCCTGCACAAAGTAGACAAAAGGCTCGGCACCGCCCACGGTGGCTGCGGACGCTGGTGCCGAGGTGTCGCGCGTGACGGTGACCGTCACCGTGCCAGGGGCTGCGGGCGCCGGCGAGCCCAGGCGCGACTGCACCAGGTCACCAATCGGGTCGGCCGAGCTGGCGGGTGCAGCAGGCGCAGCAGCGGGGGCAACGCCCGGTGCCGTCACGGCGGGATCGCCCGATTCGGGCGCCGGCGCCGCCGCAGGCAGCGGGGCCTTGCTGGCGAGGCCGGCGTTCGGGTTCCAGCCCTTGTTGCGCTCGGCCTCGGCCGCGTCCTGCGCCGCCGAGCGGGAAACGCCCCGGTCCACAAAGGGCACCGGCACGCGCGTGACGTACATCGCCACGGCCAGGGCGATGGCCAGACCGACCAGAACGCCCACCACAAAACCGATCAGGGTGCCGCCACGCTGCGGCCGGGGAGAATGTTTCATCCGGAACTCGTGCCTTACATTTTTTGCGGTGCGTCCACACCCAGCACCGCCAGGCCATTGTGCAGCACCTGGGCGGTCGCCGCGACCAGCGCCAGGCGGGCCTTTTTCACGGCTTCGTCATCGACCAGGATGCGCTCGGCGTCGTAGTAGCTGTGGTAGGCCGCCGCCAGTTCGCGCAGATAGAAGGTCACATCGTGCGGAGCGAAATCGGCCGCTGCGGCCGTGAGCATGGCCGGGTACCGGGCCAGCAGCAGCATCAGTGCCTGGGCCTGCGGCCCCTCCAGCGCCGACAGGTCGGTGTCCTGGAGAGCGGCCCTGTCACCGCCCCAGGCCGCGAGCACCGAGCAGATGCGCGCGTGCGCGTACTGCACGTAATAGACCGGGTTGTCGTTGTTCTTCTGCACCGCCAGATCGACGTCGAAGGTGTATTCGGTGTCGGGCTTGCGGCTGAGCAGGAAGAAGCGCACGGCATCCTTGCTGGTCCATTCGATCAGGTCGCGCAGCGTGACGTAGCTGCCGGCGCGCTTGCTGATCTTGACCTCTTCGCCGTTGCGCACCACGCGCACCATGGTGTGCAGCACGTAGTCGGGGTAGCCCTGCGGGATGCCCACCTCGGCGGCCTGCAGGCCGGCACGCACGCGCGCGATGGTGCCGTGATGGTCGGTGCCCTGGATGTTGATGACCTTGGTGAAGCCGCGCTCCCACTTGGCGATGTGGTAGGCCACATCGGGCACGAAGTAGGTGTAGGTGCCGTCGCCCTTGCGCATGACGCGGTCCTTGTCGTCGCCGTAGTCGGTCGACTTCAGCCACAGCGCGCCGTCCTGCTCGTAGGTCTTGCCGTTGGCGATGAGCCGGTTCACCGTGGCCTCGACGCGGCCGCTGGTGTAGAGACTGGATTCGAGGTAGTAGTGGTCGAACTTGACCTGGAAAGCCTGCAGATCCTTGTCCTGCTCGTTGCGCAGGTAGGCGACGGCAAACTGGCGGATGTTGTCGGCATCGTCGACGTCACCGCTGGCGGTGAATTCGCGGTCATCGGCGTGCACCGTCTTCTTCGCCAGGAAGTCGTTGGCGATGTCCTGGATGTAGTCGCCGTTGTAGGCGGCCTCGGGCCACTGTTCGTCACCGGGCTTGAAGCCCTGGGCACGCAACTGGGTGCTGGTCGCCAGCGTGCCGATCTGCACGCCCGCGTCGTTGTAATAGAACTCGCGGTGCACCGCCCAGCCCTGGGTGCTGTAGAGGTTGCAGATCGCGTCGCCCAGCGCGGCCTGTCTGCCGTGGCCCACGTGCAGCGGGCCGGTGGGGTTGGCCGACACGAACTCGACCATCAGGCGCTGGCCGTTGGCCGGCTGCACGCCGAAACCCGTGCCAGCCTCCAGCACCTCGCGCACGATCTGCTGCTTCGCTGCCGGCTGGAGGCGGATGTTGATGAACCCCGGGCCGGCGATATCGATCTCGGCCACCCACTGCTGGTACACCGGCTGAGCCAGCAACGCGGTCTTGAGCTGCTCGCCCACCTGGCGCGGGTTGGCCTTGAGCGGCTTGGCCAGTTGCATGGCCGCGGTCACGGCGAAGTCACCATGTGCCGCCACCTTGGGCGATTCGAAGGCGGCCTTCTCGCCGGCACCCGGCGACAGCTGTTCCAGGGCCTGGGCCAGCCCGGCCAGCAGTTCTTGTTTGATTTTCAGCATAGGGGCGGAATTTTAGGCGGGCGCGCCGACCCTGTGCGCCGACAGGGCTGCGGCTGCGCTATCGTTGCGCCACCCGCGCTGGCGGGCCCCGTCCACGCACCGTTTGCAAGGAACCCCATGAAACCGCTGCTGATTCTGTTGACCTTGTGCGCCACCATGGCGTCGGCCCAGGCACCAACCCCGCCGGACAAGGCGCCCACCGGGCAGCAGGCGCGGATGACCCGTTGCAACCAGAGCGCGGAGGAAACCGACCTCAAGGGCGATGAGCGCAAACAGTTCATGAGCCGCTGCCTCAAGGGCGAGACGGAGCCCACCGCCGGCACGCCCCAGCAGGAACGGATGAAGGCCTGCAATGCCGATGCCGGCGCGCAGGCGCTCAAGGGCGACGAACGCAAGGCATTCATGAAAAAGTGCCTGAGCAACGCACCGGCCACGCCGCAGGAGCGCATGAAAAGCTGCAACACCGAGGCCACCGCCAAGGCGCTCACAGGCGACGCACGCAAGCAGTTCATGGGCACCTGCCTGAAGGGCTGAGGCTTGTATCTTCATATCTGACTGGCGCGGTAGAGTGTGGCCGCCGTTGAGGCGGCCAGACCGGCCCGTGCAGTTTGGTAGCGGCTGGGGTGCTCGAGCCCGTGACTGAGTACAGAACGCACGGCCGCCGCGCTGGTCTTCGTGAAGCCCGAACGGTTACGCGCGCCTTCGATGAGTGCGCATGCACAAGCAAGGGATCTGGAGATCATGTCTG
>NZ_JACBGE010000030.1 GCF_021401345.1 Hydrogenophaga sp. NFH-34 | reverse complement strand
TCAACAACTACCGCCCGCAGTTCTACTTCCGTACCACCGACGTGACCGGCTCCATCGAGCTGCCCGAAGGCAAGGAAATGGTCATGCCTGGCGACAACGTGTCGATCACCGTCAAGCTGATTGCCCCGATCGCCATGGAAGAAGGCCTGCGCTTCGCCATCCGTGAAGGCGGCCGTACCGTCGGCGCCGGCGTCGTGGCCAAGATCATTGCCTAAGGAACAACCATGTCCACCAAGCAAAAGATCCGCATCCGCCTGAAAGCGTTCGATTACAAGCTGATCGACACGTCCGCTGCCGAAATTGTCGACACCGCCAAGCGTACCGGTGCGATCGTCAAGGGTCCGGTGCCCCTGCCGACCCGCATGAAGCGTTTCGACATCCTGCGTTCGCCGCACGTCAACAAGACCAGCCGCGATCAGCTCGAAATCCGCACGCACCAGCGTCTGATGGACATCGTCGACCCGACCGACAAGACGGTCGACGCTCTGATGAAGCTGGATCTGCCGGCCGGCGTCGACGTCGAAATCAAGCTCCAGTAACACTGGGTGGCCTGACCGGCGACGGCCGGGCCTTGCACAAAAAAAGCCCACTGGTTATACTGGCGGGCTTTCCGGTCTTTGGGCCGGATTTTTCGCATGCCGATGCGGCGGGTTCGTTGAGAACGCGATGTGTCGACCCCGACCTGGAAGCCTTTGGGCTGGCCAGGCCAACATCAGCCCCGGCCAATTGAAGTCGGGAACGGAGAAAACAATGAGTCTTAGCAACTCCCTCGGGTTGTTGGGTCGCAAGGTGGGCATGATGCGTCTGTTCACCGATGACGGGGACGCAGTGCCTGTCACGGTGGTGGATGTGTCGAACAACCGTGTGACACAAGTCAAAACCGAAGCCAACGACGGCTACGATGCGCTGCAGGTCACTTTCGGCCAGCGTCGCGCCTCCCGCGTCACCAAGCCCGAAGCGGGCCATCTGGCCAAGGCCGGTGTCGAAGCGGGTGAAGTCATCAAGGAATTCCGCGTGACCGCCGAAGTGGCCGCCCAGTACCAGCCGGGCACCACCGTGGCAGCCAATGCCGTGTTCGCTGCGGGCCAGAAGGTCGACGTGCAAGGCACCTCGATCGGTAAGGGCTACGCTGGCACCATCAAGCGTCACAACTTCAGCTCGCAGCGCGCGTCGCACGGTAACAGCCGTTCGCACAACGTGCCGGGCTCCATCTCCATGGCCCAGGATCCGGGCCGCGTGTTCCCGGGCAAGAAGATGACCGGTCACATGGGCGATGAGACCAAGACCATCCAGAACCTGGACCTGTTCCGCGTGGATGAAGCCCGTCAGCTGCTGCTGATCAAAGGCGCCATCCCCGGTTCCAAGGGCGGTTTCGTGACCGTTCGCCCTGCCGTCAAGGCCAAGCAAGCCTGAGGAGCCCATTGATGCAAGTCGAACTCCTGAACGACCAGGGTCAAGCCGCGTCCAAGCTGGACGTGCCTGAGACCGTGTTCGGTCGTGACTACAACGAATCGCTGATCCACCAGCTGGTGGTGGCCTACAAGGCCAATGCCCGTCAAGGTACGCGTGCGCAAAAAGACCGGGAAATGGTCAAGCACTCGACCAAGAAGCCGTTCAAGCAAAAGGGCACCGGCAACGCTCGTGCTGGTATGACGTCTTCCCCGCTGTGGCGTGGGGGCGGTCGTATCTTCCCGAACAGCCCGGACGAAAACTTCACCCAGAAGCTGAACAAGAAGATGTACCGCGCCGGCATGGCCTCCATCTTCTCGCAACTGGCTCGTGAAGGCCGCCTGGCCGTGGTGGACTCGATCAAGGTCGATTCGCCCAAGACCAAGCCGCTCGCCGCCAAGTTCAAGGCCATGAACCTGAACCACGTTCTGGTCATCTCTGAGGAAGTCGACGAGAACCTGTACCTGGCCTCGCGCAACCTGCCCAATGTGCTGGTGGTCGAGCCCCGTTACGCCGATCCGGTGTCGCTGGTGCACTTCAAGAAGGTGATCGTCACCAAGGGTGCCATCGACCAGCTCAAGGAGATGTTCGCATGAGCGCCGCCCAATTCGATGAAGGTCGCCTGATGCAGGTCCTCGTGGCACCGATCGTGTCCGAGAAGGCCACGCAGGCTGCCGAAAAGTCCAATGCCGTGCTGTTCAAGGTGCTGCAGGACGCTACCAAGCCCGAGATCAAGGCCGCCGTCGAACTGCTGTTCAAGGTCCAGGTCAAAGGCGTTTCCGTGCTCAACCAAAAGGGCAAGACCAAGCGCTTCGGCAAGACCGTGGGCCGCCGTGATCACGTGCGCAAGGCGTATGTGACGCTGGCTGAGGGTCAAGAGCTGAACTTCGGTGGGGAGGCCGTCTGATCATGGCAGTCATCAAGATGAAACCAACTTCGCCAGGCCGTCGCGGCATGGTGAAGGTCACGCGCGACCACCTGCACAAGGGCGACGGTTTTGCGCCGCTGCTGGAACCCCAGCACCAGAAGTCTGGCCGCAACAACAACGGCCACATCACGGTGCGCCACAAGGGTGGTGGTGCCAAGCACCATTACCGTGTGGTGGACTTCCGTCGCAACAAGGACAACATCCCGGCCAAGGTCGAACGCATCGAGTACGACCCGAACCGCACGGCGCACATTGCGCTGCTGTGTTATGCCGATGGCGAGCGCCGCTACATCATCGCCCCGCGCGGCGTTGAAGTCGGTGCCACGCTGCTGTCTGGCGCTGAGTCGCCCATTCGCGTGGGCAACACCCTGCCGATCCGCAACATCCCTGTGGGTTCGACGATCCATTGCATCGAGCTGCAAGTCGGCAAGGGTGCGCAGATCGCGCGTTCGGCCGGTGCCTCTGCCGTGCTGCTGGCCCGCGAAGGCATCTACGCCCAGGTCCGTATGCGTTCGGGCGAAGTGCGCAAGATCCACGTGGACTGCCGCGCCACCATCGGTGAAGTTTCCAACACCGAGCACAGCCTGCGCCAGATCGGCAAGGCCGGCGTGAAGCGCCACATGGGCATTCGCCCGACGGTTCGTGGTACCGCCATGAACCCGATCGACCACCCGCACGGTGGTGGTGAAGGCAAGACCGGCGAAGGCCGCGCTCCGGTGGATCCGTGGGGCAACCTGACCAAGGGCTACCGCACCCGCAACAACCGCCGCACGCAGTCGATGATCGTCTCGCGTCGCAAGAAGTAAGGGGTTGACGAAATGACTCGTTCTCTCAAAAAAGGTCCCTTCGTTGACCACCACCTGCTGGCCAAGGTCGAAAAGGCCGTGTCCACCAAGGACAAGAAGCCGGTCAAGACCTGGTCGCGCCGCTCCATGATCCTGCCCGAGTTCATCGGTCTGACGATTGCCGTGCACAACGGCAAGCAGCACGTGCCGGTCTACATCACCGACCAGATGGTCGGTCACAAGCTCGGCGAGTTCTCCCTGACGCGCACCTTCAAGGGCCATCCGGGCGACAAGAAAGCCAAGAAGTAAGGATCACCATCATGACTACTGAAACCCGCTGTGTCGTCCGCGGCGTGCGCCTGTCGGTGGACAAGGGCCGTCTGGTGGCCGACCTGATTCGTGGCAAGAAGGTCGACCAGGCTCTGAACATCCTGGCCTTCACGCAGAAGAAGGCCGCTGGCATCGTCAAGAAGGCGCTCGAGTCGGCCATCGCCAACGCCGAGCACAACGACGGCGCTGACATCGACGAACTGAAGGTCAAGACCATCTACGTCGAGCAAGGCACCACGCTCAAGCGTTTCACGGCCCGCGCCAAGGGCCGCGGCAACCGCATCAGCAAACCCACGTGTCACATCTACGTGACGGTCGGCAACTGAAGAGGTCACTGGAACATGGGACAGAAAATCAACCCGACCGGCTTCCGCCTGGCTGTTTCCCGCAACTGGGCCAGCCGTTGGTATGCCAACAACCGTGACTTCGCCGGCATGCTGGCCGAAGATATCAAGGTGCGCGAGTACCTCAAGGAAAAGCTCAAGAACGCCGCCGTTTCGCGCGTCGTGATCGAGCGTCCGGCCAAAAACGCCCGCATCACCATCTACTCGGCCCGTCCGGGTGTGGTGATCGGCAAGAAGGGCGAGGACATCGAGAAGCTGAAGAAGGATCTGGCCGTCAAGCTCGGCGTGCCGGTTGCCGTCAACATCGAAGAAGTGCGCAAGCCCGAAATCGATGCCAAGCTGATCGCCGACTCGATCACCCAGCAGCTCGAAAAGCGCATCATGTTCCGCCGCGCCATGAAGCGCGCCATGCAGAACGCCATGCGTCTGGGCGCCCAGGGCATCAAGATCATGTCTTCTGGTCGTCTGAACGGCATCGAAATCGCCCGTACCGAGTGGTATCGTGAAGGTCGTGTGCCGCTGCACACCCTGCGCGCCGACATCGATTACGGTACCTCCGAAGCCAAGACCACCTACGGCATCATCGGCGTGAAGGTGTGGGTCTACAAGGGTGACACCCTGGGCCGCAACGACGCGCCTTCGCTCGACAGCACGCCGCGCCCCGAAGGCGAAGAGCGCCGTCCGCGCGGCCCGCGCCGCGAGCGTCCGGCTGGCCCGGCCGCCCGTGCCGCTGTGCGCCGTGGCGGCAACGCTGCGCCGGCAGATGGCAGCGACAAGCCTGCCGAGGCGATCGACAAACCCGCCGTTAAGCGCGTTCGCAAAGACGCACCCGCAGGGGCACCTGCGGACGGCAAAGGAGAATAAACATGCTGCAACCTGCTCGTCGCAAATATCGTAAAGAGCAAAAGGGCCGCAACACGGGCGTCGCCACCAGTGGCGCGACCGTGGCGTTCGGTGACTTCGGCCTGAAGTCCACCGACCGCGGCCGTCTGACGGCCCGTCAGATCGAAGCCGCTCGTCGTGCGATTTCCCGCCACGTCAAGCGTGGTGGCCGCATCTGGATCCGCGTGTTCCCCGACAAGCCGATCTCGAAGAAGCCCGCCGAAGTCCGTATGGGTAACGGCAAGGGTGGTGTGGAGTACTACGTGGCTGAAATCCAGCCAGGCAAGGTGCTGTACGAAATCGTTGGCGTGCCCGAGCAACTTGCTCGCGAAGCCTTCGCCTTGGCTGCGGCCAAACTTCCCCTGCGCACCACCTTCGTGGCGCGCATGCTGGGTCAGTGATTCAGGAGAACATTGATGAAAGCTACTGAACTGCGCCAGAAGGATGTGGCCGGCCTGGAGGCCGAAGTGAAATCGCTGCAAAAGGCCCATTTCGGCCTGCGCATGCAGAAGGCCACGCAACAGTTGAACAACACCGCCACGCTGGGCGACACCCGCCGCGCCATCGCTCGTGCCAAGACCGTTCTGGCCGAGAAGCAACGCGCCGCCAAGTAAGGAGTGACGAAATGACGGAAGCCAAAACATCCCTCAAGCGCACCCTGGTTGGCAAGGTGGTGAGCGACAAGCGTGCCAAGACCGTGACCGTGCTGGTTGAGCGCCGCGTCAAGCACCCCATCTATGACAAGATCGTGATCAAGTCGAGCAAGTACCACGCTCATGACGAAAACGGTGACTACAAGATGGGTGACCTGATCGAGATCACCGAAAGCCGTCCGCTGTCCAAGACCAAGAACTGGGTGGCTACCCGCCTGGTCCAAAAGGCTGCGCTGGTGTAAGCCTGTTCGGCCCCCGGGCCAGCAGACTGCCGAAAAGCGACCGAGAATCTCGGTCGCTTTTTTCATTTCCGGGTCCCGGCGGCCCACCCCGGGCGAAGGCCCAGTCACAGTGATGAGGAGATTTTCATGATTCAGGTTGGCGACAAGATTCCCGCCATGACACTGATGGAGTTCAGCGAGGTCGAGGGCAACGGATGCAGCATCGGCCCGAATCCGGTGGACACCGCCCAGGCCAGCGCGGGCAAGACCATTGCGCTGTTCGCGGTGCCGGGCGCTTTCACGCCGACGTGTTCGGCCAAGCATGTGCCGGGTTATGTTGAGCGTTACGACGAGCTCAAGGCCGCGGGTGTCGACGAGATCTGGTGTCTGAGCGTCAACGACGCCTTTGTGATGGGCGCATGGGCGCGTGATCAGAAGACCGGGAGCAAGGTCCGGATGCTGGCCGACGGCAGTGCGGCATTTGCGCAGGCGACGGGCCTGACGCTGGATCTGACAGCTCGCGGCCTCGGGCTTCGTAGCAACCGGTATTCCATGCTCGTCAAGGATGGTGTGGTGCGCACCCTGAATGTCGAAGGACCGGGGCAGTTTGAAGTCAGCGACGCTGACACGCTGCTCGCCCAGGCCAAAGAGGCCTGATGGGGAACGCGTTGCGGGGCGCTAGAGCCGCGACGCGTTGCTCAGATCAACCATGAGGTAGTGCGCCCCCGCAATCGGGTTGTGGTAGTACGGCGCGACCTCGACAAAGCCCAGGTCCTCATAGAGGGCACGGGCGGCCTCCATGTCGCTGAGGGTGTCGAGCAGCATGGTGGTGTAGCCGGCGATGGTTGCGCGCGAGAGCACCTCCTCGGCCAGCCGACGTCCGAGTCCGAAGCTGCGATACGCGCGGCGCACGAAGAGGCGCTTCATCTCGCAGGCGTTGAGATGGTCCGAGTTGTCCAGGGCACGAAATGCGCAGCAGCCGGCGGCCTGACCGTCCACCGTGGCCAGGAGCAGGAGGCCTGTGGGGGTGGCATAGGCGCCTGGCAGGGCCTGCAACTCTGCGTCAAAACCCTGGAAGCAAAGATCGATACCCAGGTCGGCCTGGTAGTCGATGAACAAGGCGCGCACAGCCTCGATATCTTCCGGCGAAGTGGCGACGCGCAAGGCGATGTCGGCGGTGTGGGAGGGGTCGGGCATGCGGCTGGGGCACGGTGGTTCAGGCCGGACTATACGGCAGTGGCCACTGAAGGCCCTGCAGGCGCGAGGCCGGGGATCAATAGCCTGCGGCGGCGTAACCGAAATCGACCAGGGCGTACACGGCCACCGCAGCGAGGGCAAACAGGGCGAGCGCGAGCCAGCGAGTGCCTGCGCTGTCACGCGAGGGCTCAGCATTGGCGGAGACTTCCTGGTCCCCCGAGATCATGGCGCGCACGAGGCGTTTCTGGCGGAACAACCGGTAGAAGACGATGGCGGCCAGATGCAGAACCACGAGCAGGATCACGAAGAGCTTGCCCAGACCCTTGTGGTAGCGGGTGATGCTGCCGGCCATGTCGCTGGACACCAACGTTGCAAGAGGGCCGGCGAGCGCGATCTCGTCATCGGCAAAGAGCCCGGTGCCCACCTGCACCGCGAGCATGGTGAGGAGCGCCAGCACCGACAGCGCGCCCAGGGGGTTGTGGCCGATGTGGTGCTCGGACCGACTTTTTCCACGCAGGTAGGCGAGGACCTCGCCGGGGCCACGCACGAAGGTGGAGAAGCGCGACCAGCGTCCGCCGACGAAGCCCCAGACGACACGGAAGATCAGCAACGCCAACACCGTGTAGCCGAAGCGGAAATGCCAGTTCATCCACGACCCGCCCACATTGCCGGTCACGACAAGGCCGATGACCGACAAGGCCAGCGCCCAATGAAAGAGGCGGGTGGGCAGGTCCCAGACGCGAAGGGTAGGCATGTCAGGCTCCAAATGCTGCGAAGTTGATTATGGAGACATTGGCGGGCACGGGGTTCCCGGAACTTCGGGGCGCATGCCCGGTCAGTCACAATGGTTTTTTTGTGCCTGTCCATTCCATTGACCCACGCTGAGGAGTATCCATGAAAGCTATCGCCGCTTTTGCTGTCGCCGCCACCCTGTCCGTCTCGGCTCTGGCCGAAACGCCCACTTTTGCCAACGCCCAGGAAGCCATCAAGTTCCGGCAGGCCACCTTGAAGGAGCTGCAGCAAAACTTCAAGCGGGTGGCCGACATGGCCAACGGGCGTGCCGCTTTCGATGCGGGGGTGGCCGAGAGCAGCGCAGCCCGCGCGGCCGAGCTGATCAAGCAGCCCTGGGTCGGCTTCGGTCCGGGCACGGAAGGCGGCAAGGCCGATTCGGACATCTGGAAGGAACAGGACAAGTTCAAGGCAGCGGCGAGCCGTGCCGAGGGCGAGGTGGCGAAGGTGGCCGCTGCCGCCAAGACCGGTAACCTGGATGCGATCAAGGCGGCGGTGGGCAATGCAGGCGCCTCTTGCAAGGCCTGTCACGACGCCTTCCGCAACTGAAGCCGCAGACCACCCCATGAAAAATGGCCGCTGTCAAGTGCTTCATGCAAATTGGCAGCGGCTCGAAAGCTCAAACGTATCACCGACTTAGCGCGATCAGGGCTTTTGCGCTTGGCTTCCCGCATTTTGGCCCAGGAGCCACGCAGGAGCCTTGCGGTATTCGGTGAGAGCGCACCACGGCGTAAGTTGGAGCCATGACCCACCAGCCAGTCACCGCACCCAGTGGTCGATCTTGCGCAGCGCATCGCCCGACCGCTTGCGCTTCTGCCATTGCGGCTTGGGGTCGAGGCCCGGGTCCTTGACCTTGCCGGTGGCCAGAAGCGCCCGCCAACGGTAGTGGTCGTACACGGCCGCAATGGCCACCGAGTACTTCAGAGCCAGATCCCGATTCTTGTGAACGACCAGCAGGTTCTCGTCGTTCTTGCGCGAAGCCGAGTCGCTGAAGTTGTGCGAGCCGGTGATCACCAGCGGGTTCTCGCCCAAGGCATCGATCACCATCACCTTCGCGTGGATGATGGCGTGTCCAACCGTAGGGAACTGCTGATTCGAGCCGAAGAAGTCCTTGCGCGTGACTTCCGCCGCCCAGGTCGCCAAAGGCGCCTTGACACCTTCTGGCTCCAGGACAGCGAAGGGATACTTCTTCGTCACTTCATCGCTGACCAGTTTGACGATGGCGGTCTGCTTCTGGTCGCCAGAACCTTGGGTCACCGCAATGGTCAGGTCGTTGATCACACCGTAAAGGTACAGGCCCTTGTCCTTGAGCCTGGCCTGCTGGACGTCGTTGAGCAGTCCATTGGTCCCCGGTTTGAACATCAGGAACAGGATGGACTCCTTCGCCGATTCGATCAGCGAACCGGCGTAGTCCATGTCCACCCGCTGCTTCGTCGGCGTGAAGTAGAGCGAATAGCGGTCGGCCACCTGCTTGAGCTCTGAGTTGGCAGTCTTCAAGGGATCCGTGAAGTCGTCCCCCGCCCCCTTGATGCGATCCCACTGCGCCAGATAATCCGCCGCCAGTGCCGCGTCCTCGATGAGGATGCCGTTGTTCACCTGGGTGCACAGCCCGGTCTCCGCCCAGTTGGTGCTGCCGGTCCAGACAGAAAGCGGTTCCCGGTTTGCGTTCGTGAAGACGACGAACTTGTTGTGCCCGAGGCCCTTGCTCTTGAGCATGCGGCGGTGCAGATCAATGGTGCCGCGCAGTGCCTTGTTTGCCGCCGCATTGCCATCGCCCGACTTATCACTGCCGTTGGACAGGATGAGGTGCGCCCGCGAACGCAAGGCGCCCAGGCCGTCGATCAATTCCAGGTCCGACAGCTCATAGAGCACAGCCCACACATGCAGGCCGTCCGATTTGGCGGCGGCCAACAGGCTCAGCAGTTTGCCGAGCAGATCGCCACCCAGGAACTTGCGCAGGCCGTCTTCATGGTCCTTGAGGTTCGCCTTGAACTTCTTCAGCGCCTTCACGGAGTAGTCACCCTTCAGGGCTCGCGCCATGAATTGCGACATGACCAGTCCGCGGTTGAAGTAGACCGAGGTATCGCCAGCCGTCGGCGTCAAGGTGACCCATGGCGTCCAATCCGCTGCCTGACTAGCATCCGGCGCGACCGAGCCGTCAGCCTGGCGGATGACTGGCGTCACGCAGTAGCGGACTTCATCGCCGGTGCTGACGCTGTGGTCCGTCCAGTCATACCGCTGGAAGGGCCAGACCGTGGAGGGTCGGGTTTCGCCCGGTGCCATCGGCTCTCCCTTGAACCCCAGCCGATTGGGCAGCACGAGCCGCTCGATGCCGTTGGGGCGCTTGCGCTCCCTCCCGATGGCGAAGCCGAGGCAGTCTGCGATCTCTGGCGTCTTCCAGATGACCAGACAGTCATCGCCGTTGGCAAACGCACGCAGTTCGATGGCCATGGTCGCTCCGTTCTCCCGCGAAGCGGGCTTAAGGTATCGGGACAGGAGCAGGCCAAAGTGCAGAACGAGTCAAGACTTGCGCGTGATCCCGCCGAGCAGCGTTTACAGAATGCAAACGAGACTGCTTGACAGGATGGTAGCGGTGAACCTTCTATTTCGTCACGGTCGTGCCGGTCTCTTGTACGTGTGGACCGACGAGCATTCGGGCAGCGGTTGTCTGCTTGAACCCTCGGTCCCGCGCCATGAAGGCCATCAGCATGTGCGGAATCAGCGTCGCCGCATCCACCGCCTCGCCATAAGTCTGCGCATGCAACGCCGCATAGCGATCAAGATCGGCCTTGAGCCCGACAGAACATGCGAAGGTCACCTTCACGCTCTCCGTTTTTGGCAGCGGCCCCAGCCGCAACTTCTTGGCGGCGCTCATGGCATTGCTCCCCTGTTGAAGAACAGCGGCTGATACGGCCGCAGCACCAGATCGCGATTCACGATCACCCGCACCGGCAAGCCCGGCCGCTCCGTCAGCGTCGGCTGGATGTTCAAATTGCGCCGCGTCAGCTCCTGCCCGACGTGGTTCACGCTGTCCTGCAGGCTGTCACGCCCCGCGATCACGATGCGGTTGCCCTCCTGCCGGTTCTCCGGGGCCGCCAGTTCTGCCCCGACGCCCAGCAGCGTCGTGAGCGCCGCTCCTGCAACGATCCGGTCCCAATGCCAATCCACACCATCCTCCAGCCCGGCATAGCCCGCTGGATCGCTGCCGGCGAGATTGTCCAGCGTCAGCGACGAGGTGTCCGGCAGGATGACCCGGTTCCACACCACCTGCACGCGGCTCTGCCCGTAGCTCACCTGGCTGTTGTAGCGCCCCAGGATGCGCGAACCCTGCGGAATCAGCAGGAATCGACCCGTGGCCGTGTCGTAGACCGGCTCCGTCACCGACGCGATCACGTCGCCCGGCAGGTCCGACTTGATCCCCGTCACCAGCGCCGCGGCGATCACCGTGCCTGCCATCACCTGGTACGGCGACGCCGGCATCTTCAGATTTCCGGCGTTGCGGGTTTCCGTAGAACCGGCTTTGAGGAAGCCCTCTTTCTGATCCTGCCCACTCTGCACAGCAGTCGGGTCATTGGTCGCAGTAGGCTGCGCCACTGTCGACGCTGGCCCGGCGCCCTGCGGATCGAAGCCGGCCATCCGGGATACCGGACTGGCCGAGGCAACGGTCGTGGACGCGCCGGCTTGCGCTGGCGCAGCGCGCTGCCCACTCGACCGGAAGAACACCGACGATCCCGCCGCCGCTTCCGCCTCCTTGCGCATCGCGTCCCGCTCGGCCGCGCCCGGGTCTTGATTGGGCGGCCCATAGCGGGCTACAACCGCAGGCGCGGACTGCGACTTCACGATCGCCGGCCCCAGGTCACCGGGCAGTGGCGGCCCCAATTTGGGCACCTTTGCCTGCAGCTTCGAATAGTCCCTCGGCAACTGATCCAGCCCCTCCGACCGCGAGACGCGGTCGACGTTGTACAGCTCAGCCGGGTCCTTGCCACCACGCCGCTGCGCCGGCTGCAGCGACCAAATCGTGGCCCCGAGCACGGCGACCGACAGGCCGCCGATGATGATGGCCAACGTGCGCCGGTTCAGGCGCGTGACCGGACGCGGCTGCGCGCGCAGCGCCACTGCCTCCGGCGACACCTTCTCCGTACGCGGCGCGGCAAGGTTGGGAGTGTCGTCCTGGCTCATCGTCAGTTCCTCCGCGAGGTGCCAGATGAGCCGGTCACGCCCGTCACGCCATCCGTGCGCTCGATACGAACCACGTCTCCTTTGTCAGCGCCGAGCCGCAGCTCGGCGGCACCAAAGAGCCGGTCCACCACGTAGTACGGCGACCGGAACCGATAGTTCACCAACTGCCCATCCCCCTGCGCCCCGATGGCGAAGAGCGGCGGCAGCTCGCCCTGCGCGATGCCGGCCGGGAACTGGATGTAGACCTTCTCGCCATCGTCGAAGGCTCTCAATGGCTTCCACGACGGATTGCTGCCGCTGATCGCGTACCGGAACCGAATCCGCTCCAGCGACAGCCCCACGTCGACTGGCGCAGCCGCCTGCGCCTGGCTGGCCTGGCGCTGCAGGGCCAACATGCGGTCCTTCGGATACTCCCAAGAGACCGATGCCATCCACGCCTTCTCGGTCGAGGTCAGCTCGACCAGATAGGTGCGCCGGCTGGTCGTGACGACCAGGTTGGTCTTCAGGCCCGAGCGGATCGGCTTGACCAGCACGCTGACGCGCAACGCCTCACCCGATCCGCTGGAGGTGTCGCCAACAATCCATCGCACCGTATCGCCCGCGGCTACGGTCACCAGTTCCTCGCCGGGCTGCAGCGCAATGGCCGTCACGCGCCCGGGCGCTGCATAGACCTGGTACAGCGCGCCATCGGTGAAGGGCCACACCTGGATCGCGTTGACGTAGCCCTCGCGCGTCGGCGGCATGCGCGCCTCGGCGTTGGCCCGCGAAACCCGCAGCCTCTCGTCGGCGGGCTCGGGTGCGGGCGGCTCGTTCTGCGTCTGCTGCGCAGGCGACCCTTGCTGAACGTCCGGCACCTGTGGCACCGGCTTCATCTGCGCCGGCAGGGGCAACGGCTGCGAGATGGCCACCACCTCCACGGGCTTCGGCGGCTCGGGCAATGGCTGGGCCAGCACGGGTTCGTCCAACGCGATCACCGGTGGCGGCTTGCCCTGAGTGGCGCAGCCCGACACCCACAGGGTGAAAACCAGCAGGGTCAACGGCAATGCGGATTTGTGCAAACGTGCATTCATGGTTTTGCTCCTTCGTTGGCGTCCAGTTCGCGGCTCCAGGACAGGCCATTGACGTAGATGCCCAGGGGGTTCTTGCGCAGCCGCTGCTCGGTGCGCGGGGTCTGCAGGACGGTGGAAACGCTGGCGGTCCAGCGCTCGGTACCGGCCGGCGCACCGTTCACGAAGCGCTGCTCGGTCCAGCGCAGGTTGAAGGACGAGTCGCTCGCCCGCACCACGCTCGTGATCTGCACCGTCACCGATTCCTTGCCGACGCGCGCGAACGGATCGTTCGTGCGCGCGTAGTCGTTGAGCACCGCCGCACCGCGGTCGGTGGTGTAGTCGTAGGCATCGAGCCAGTTCTGCCGCACCACGATCGGATCAATGGACAGCGAGCGCACCAGCGTCACGAAGTGCGCCAGATGGAAGGCGATTTGCGCATCGCCCGGTCGGTACGGCGTGGCGGCCTCGCCGACGGCACGCACTTGGCCAGCCTGGTCCACCTCGATCACGTAGGGCGTGACGATGGACTGCGCCGAGCGCCACACGAGTCCGCCGGCCATCAGCAGCGCGAGCGTCAGGCTGCCAAAGGCCATCAGGCGCCAGTTCTTCGCCTGCACGCGGGATGAGCCGATGCGCTCGTCCCAGACCTGGGCTGCGGCTTGATACGGGGTGGCAGCCTGCGGTGTGTCGGCATAGCGCACCTGCGGTCGTCTGAATCGCATGGATGGTTCTCCTCAAGTGTTGTTCATTCGCCGGAATGGCCAAGGCTCGGGCCGCTGCCCGAACCACCGCCGTCACCCGCGCGAAGCGTGTGCGCGGCCGTGCTGGCCGCATGGCCGATCTGCTGGCGGCGGTGCAGGCGTTTGGCCCAGTCGGGTTCGCTGGCAGGAGGCGCCGAAGCACCGGCTGCCGAATCGGAAGCAGCAGCGGCTGCAGCACCAGCGCCGGATGCCGGCGCCGCCATGTCGGCCACGAAGCCGGCGACCCGGTCCTTCATCGCCTTGGCGCCTTCGGCCACGCGTTGACCCACGGCGCTGGCGCCGCTCTTCGCCACGTTGGCAACGCCGGCTCCGGCTGCGCGCAGCGGGCCACCCGGCGAGGCAGCAGCACCAGCCTGGTAGGCCGTCTTTGCTCCACTGGCCAGCGAGCTGGCCGAACGCGCAGCCGCCGCGCCACCACCGATGGCGGTGCGGGCGGCACCGGGCGCCATGCGGGCACCAGCCGTCACGGCAGCGCCTGCACCGGCCAATGCCGCACCGCCTGCGACAGCAAGGCCACCCGCAGCGAGCGCCGTACCGGCCGCAGCGCCCGCGCCGAGTTGCGGCGCGCCCGACACGAGCCCCGTCGCTATCCCCGGCCCGAAGATGCCCAGGCCCAGCATCGCGAGCGACGCCAGCATGACCACCAGCGCATGGTCGATGGAGGGCTCCGCCGGCGTGGTCTGGAACTGCGAGAACAGCCCCGTGCCGATGCCGACGATCACGGCCAGCACCAGCACCTTGATGCCCGAGGACACCACGTTGCCCAACACCTTCTCGGCCAGGAAGCTGGTCTTGTTCCAGAGCGCGAACGGCACCAGCACGAAGCCCGCGAGCGTGGTCAGCTTGAACTCGATCAGCGTGATGAAGAGCTGCACCGCCAGCACGAAGAAACAGACGATGACGGTGAGCCAGGCGAGGAACATCACCGCGATCGGCGTGATGTTGATGAAGACCTCGGGGAAGCCCGCCAAGTCGCTGATCTGCTGCAGGATCGGCGCGCCCGCATCGATGCCGGTCTTGGCGAGATGTCCCGGTTGCAGGAATTCCGCCATGCTCAGCGTCGAGCCGCTGGCCTGCAGGCCCAGTCCCGCGAAGGAGCGGAACACGATGCCCGAGAGCGCATTGAAGTTGCCAATGATGTAGGCAAAGGCACCCACGTACAGCACCTTGCGGATCAGCTTGGCCATGACATCGTCGCCCTGGCCGCTGGCGTGGCCGAGTGCCCAGAAGAGGCCGGCGAGCGTCATGTCGATCGCCACCAGCGTGGCGGTCAGGAAGGCGACCTCGCCGTGCACCAGCCCGAACCCGGAATCGATGTAGGTCGAGAAGGTGTTGAGGAACTGGTCGATGATGGACACGTCGTTCATGGCGGCTCCGATCGAATGGGGGGCTGTCTCGACGGCCGGGGCTCAGTGGCCGTAAAAGTCAACGGTCTGCGGCGTGTAGGCTGTGCCTGAGCCCAGGAAGCGCCGCGTCACCTCGCGCCCCCGTTCGGCCGCCGCCGTCTGGCGGGCCAGTTCCAAGGCTGTGGCGCGCCCTTGTGTGAGCTGGAGCTGCTGGGTCTGGATCGCCTGCTTGGCCTGCAGGGCCAGCAACTGGTTCGTGGCCTGCATCGCCTGCAGCGCGCCGGTGGCCGACTGGCTCTGGCCCACCAGGTCGGCCAGCACGCCTTCGTCCTGGCTGACGTTCTCCGAGACCTGGGCCTGCATGCGCATGGCGGTCTGCAGTCCGCCCAGCGTGTTCTGCCAGCGCTGGCGCGCGTCCTGCAGCATCTGGCTGCCGCTGGTCGCCGCCGCGTACTGCGAGGGGTAGAGCTGCGAGAACTGCTGGTCCATGTGCTGGACGTCGTAGGCCAGCCCCTGGGCCTGCGCGATCAGCTGACGCGTCGTGTCCAGGTTGGACCGAAGGCGGCTCACGACGTTGAACGGCAGGGTCGCGAGGTTGCGCGCCTGGTTCATGAGCGACTGCGCTTCGTTCTGCAGTTGCTTGACCTGGTTGTTGATCTGCTCCAGCGTGTTGGCCGCCGTCATGAGGTTCTGCGCCAGATTGCTCGGGTCGATCACGACCCATTGCGCCTGGGCGGCCGGCAGCGTGAACAGGCAGGCTGCGGCCATGGCCGCAGCGACGAGGGTTCGAGAGGTCTTCATGGTTGGATCTCCTGGGATGAGGAAACAAGGGACGGGACGGGCGAGAGAGACCGGAAAGACGACATGAGGGCCGCTGCCCAGTGCAGGCCGCGGTGGCGCAGCCAGGCAACCGCGAAGGTGTGGGTAGATGCAATTGACGAATGCGCGCCTGTTGGCGACGAACTAAGCACCACGTCGATGTCCCGCTGGTCCTGCGGCGTGGACGCCCCCGCGAAGGCCAGCGCCACAGGCCCGAGGTCCAGATCGAAGAGCCGGTTGCCCAGCCGCGACTGGTAGTAGTAGTCCCGCTTCGGCTGCGCCGTCGCGACGATCTCGATCTGCCGGCTGTTGAGGCCGAAGCCTTCGTAGATCGTGCGGATCTGCGGTTCGGTGGCCTGCGGGTTCGGCAGGAAGATGCGGCTGGCGCAGCTCTCGATGATGGCCGGCGCGATGCTCGAATCTTTGATGTCGGCCAGGCTCTGCGTGGCGAAGATGACCGACACGTTCTTCTTGCGCAGCGTCTTGAGCCACTGCCGAATGCGCGCGGCGAACACCGGGTCGTCGAGGAACAGCCAGGCCTCGTCCAGGATCAGCAGCGTCGGCGCGCCATCGAAGCGTTCGTCGAAGCGCGCAAACAGGTAGCCCAGCACCGCCATCACGGCGGCCTTGCTGTGCATCAGCTCCTCCATCTCGAAGCACTGCACATCGCCAGCGCCCAGGCGATCCTGGTCGGCGTCCAGCAGCCGGCCGTGGGCACCGCCCAGCACATAGGGCGCCAGTGCCTGCCGCAGCGCGTTCGATTGCAGCAGCACCGACAGGCCGGTCATCGTGCGCTGCTGCAGGGGCGCACCGGCCAGGCTGCCGAGCGCCGACCAGATGGCGGCCTTCTCGTCCGGCCCAACGGCCATGCCCTCGTGCCGCAGCCGGCCTTCGATCCATTCGGCAGCCCAGGTGCGGTTGCCTTCGTGGTCGATGCGGGCCAGGGGTTGGAAGGCTATCTCACCCCCATCCTCTGCGTTCGTGCCCAGGTCGTAGTGCTCGCCGCCCAGCCCGAGGATCGTGGCGCGCATCGAGCGTCCCATGTCGAACGCGAAGATGCGCGAGCCGGCGTAGCGGCGGAACTGCATCGCCAGCGTGGCGAGCAGGACCGACTTGCCCATGCCGGTCGGCCCCGCGACCAGGGTGTGCCCCACGTCGCCAACGTGCGTGACCAACCGGAAAGGCGTGGCCCCCTCAGTGCGTGTCACGATCAGCGGCGGGCCATCGAAATGGGCATTGCGCTCCGGCCCCGCCCAGACCGCCGACACCGGCATCAGGTGCGCCAGGTTCAGCGTCGAGACGATGGGTTGGCGCACGTTGGCGTAAGCGTTGCCCGGGATCGAGGACAGCCAGGCTTCCACCGCGTTCAGCGTCTCGGGCATGGTGACGAAGCCACGGCCCTGGATCACGCGCTCCACCATCCGCAGCTTCTCGTCGGCGGTGTTCGCGTCTGCATCGAGCACCATCACCGTCGCGGTGAGGTAGCCGAAGGCCACCTGATCGCTGCCCAGTTCCTGCAAGGCCGCATCGGCGTCCGTGGCCTTGTTGCTGGCGTCGGTATCCACCAGCGGACTCTCCTGCTGGAAGATTGTCTCGCGCAGCAGCGCCACGACGTTCTTGCGCTTGGCGAACCATTGGCGGCGCAGCCGGGCCAGTTCCTTCTCAGCGTCGGCCTTGTCCATGCAGAGGAAGCGCGTGGACCAGCGGTAGGCAAAGCCCAGGCGGTTCAGATCGTCCAGGATGCCCGGCCAGGTCGAGGTTGGGAAACCTCGCACCGTCGCCACGCGCAGGTGCTGGTCGCCCAGCATGGGCGCCAGGCCGCCGACCAGCGGCGCATCCGCCAGCAGCGCGTCGAGGTGGAACGGCACCTCGGGCACGCTCACGCCGTGGCGCCGGGTCGAGACCGTGGCGTGCAGGTATGTCAGCGTGCCGACGTCGTCGAGCCAGGCGGCTTCCGGCATCACACCGTCGAGCAGGTCGAGGATGCGGTCCGTCTCCGCCTGGAAGGCTTGCAGGCGCTCACGCCAGTTCACGCCTTCGGCGGGCCGGTTCTCGTACAGCAGCCCTGCCGCGCGGGCGCGCGACTCTTCGGGCGGGAGGTACACCAGCGTCAGGTGGTAGCCGCTCTCGAAGTGGTTGCCGGAGTCCTCGAAGGCCGCGCGGCGCTCCTCGTCCACCAGCCAGGACAGCGGCTCCGGGAAATCGGAGCGCGGATAGCCGGCTGCAGCGCGGCGCTCGGCCTCGATGAACAAGGCCCAGCCCGAACCCAACCGGCGCAGCGCGTTGTTCAGGCGTGCCGATGTGGCGATCAACTCGCCCTGCGTGGCACTGTCCAGGTCCGGCCCCCGAAACCGAGCGGTGCGCTGGAACGAACCGTCCTTGTTCAGCACGACACCTGAGGCCACCAGACCGGCCCAGGGCAGCCAGTCTGCCAGCAGCGCGGGCCGACGGCGGTATTCGGCGAGGTTCAGCATGGTGACCTCCTATGCATCCAGCAGCGGCCGGTGTTTGATGTGCCGCGCGAAGACCTGCATGAATTGCGGATCGACGCGCGCACCCCAAACCGCCAATGAATGGCCGACGATCCAGAGCACCAGGCCGGGGATCCACAACTGCAGACCCAGCCCGACGGCGGCGGCCAGCGTGCCGTTGGCGATCGCCACGGTGCGTGGTGCACCGCCCAGCAGGATGGGCTCGGTGAGCGAGCGGTGCAGCGGGATCTCAAAACCGGGCGCCAAGCCTTGGCTTCCTCCATGGCCGGCGCTCATACGACCGCCCCGCCCGAGAAGCTGAAGAAGGACAGGAAGAACGAGGACGCGGCGAAGGCGATGGACAGCCCGAAGACGATCTGGATCAGCTTGCGAAAGCCGCCCGACGTATCACCAAAGGCCAGCGCCAACCCCGTCGAGATGATGATGATCACCGCGACGATGCGCGCCACCGGCCCCTGGATGGATTCGAGGATGGACTGCAGCGGCCCCTCCCACGGCATGGAGGAACCGGCGGCCTGCGCGGTGCCCGCCAGCAGCAGCATCAGCGCGCCCAGCACCAGGCCTTGCAAGGCGGGGCGAACAAGGCGCTCCAAACGCCACGAGTTGGACAGGTTGGCGCACGGGTTTGCGGAAATCCGGAAAGCAACAGCGTTCATCTGCGTCATGACAGTTCTCCAGGTGGGTCAAGGGACGGGGAGGAGAGGTCAGAGGGCGGCGTCAGCTCCGGAAACGGGGCCTTCAGCGCCTCCGCCAAGTGGTACCCGGCGCCGTCGAAGCCGACGACCCGGGCAATGCTCTCGATGCGGCGCTTGCGCCCGCGCCCTGCGATGTGGATCACCACGTTGACCGCCTCGGCGATCAGCGCACGCGGTGGGTTCACGGCCACTTCGAGAATCAGTTGCTCCAGGCGCAGCAATGCGCCCAGAGCGGAGCCGGCATGGATCGTGGCGATGCCGCCGGGGTGACCCGTGCCCCAGACCTTGATGAGGTCCAGCGCCTCGGCGCCGCGCACCTCGCCCACGACGACGCGGTCCGGTCGCAGACGCATGGACGAGCGCACCAGTTCCGTCATCGATACCACGCCTTGGCGCGTGCGCAGCGGCACGTGGTCGCGGGCGGCACACTGCAGCTCCACCGTGTCTTCGAGCACCAGCACGCGGTCGCCGGTGGCGGCGATCTCGGCCAGCAGGGCGTTGGCCAGCGTGGTCTTGCCGGTGCTGGTGCCGCCAGCGATGAGGATGTTCTGGCGCTCGCGCACGGCGCGCACCAGCAGGCCCGCCTGGGCGGCGGTCATCATGTCGTCGGCGATGTAGCGTGACAGCGGAATCACCCCAACGGCGCGCTTGCGCAGCGCGAAGGCCGGCCCGGGCGCTGCGGGCGGCAGGATGCCCTCGAAGCGTTCGCCGGTCTCGGGCAACTCGGCCGTCAGCAGCGGCTGGCCGCGATGCACCTCGGCGCCGACGTGGGCGGCCACCAGCCGGATGATGCGTTCGCCATCGGCCTCGGACAGCTCCACGCCCATGGGTGCACGGCCCGACGACAGTCGGTCCACCCACAGGCTGCGGTCGGGGTTGAGCATGATCTCCACCACGTCCGGGTCTTCCAGGGCGGTGGCGATCAACGGTCCCATGGCCGTGCGCAGCATCTGGATGCGGCGATCCAGCGACGTGGCCGCGAAGGAGGACGGAACGACGCTCATGAGGCACCCTCACGCTCATCGACAGCGACAGCCGAGACGGCTTCGTCCGCCATCCGCATCGGGTCCGGATGCAGTTCCTCCACCACGTCCCGCACCAGGCTGCGCCCGCGCATCAGGTGGCGACCAAGTTGTTCGACGAACTGCTCGAAGCGGGCCTTGCCCTGGGCGCGGGCGGCGTCCTGGTGCGCTTCGGGCACGGGCGTGCTGACGGTGAGGAAGTAGCGCACGTACAGCGCCAGGGTCTCGATCAGGATGTTCTGATCGCGCTCCAGGCGCTCGGCCTGGCGCGACAAGCGATCCAGCCGCTTGGCGATGGCCGCCTCGCGCTGATCGCTTGCATCCGGCGAGAGCCAGGAGGCCAGCGCCGCGGCCACGATGGACGACTTGGAGACGCCCTTCTTGGCGGCGAGCTCGTCCAGGCGCCTCGCATGCTCGGGCTGAATGAACAGGTTCAATCGGTGCTGGGTCATAGGTCGATGCCGTCGTCAGGGTCGAGAGAAGCCAGCCGGGCCGGGCTCTGCAGGGCCGGATCGAGCTGGCGAGGAAGGGAAAGCGGCATGTCGTCGTCATCGAACAGCGACAGGTCGACCGCAGGCGCGGCCAGCTCGGGGTCGTAGGCGACGGTGTCGGAGAGTTCGGGCTGGTGGCGGGGGCCGCCGTCGTCGCCGCTGCCCAGGCCATCGCTGGCATGGACCAAAGGGGTCACGGGTACGGCGGGGATCGCCAGGCCGAGCCAGTCGTCGGGGCGCGATGGTGGCGCATCGGCGTACCGGCCTGCGCCAAGCAGCGGCGCGGGCAACACGCGGTGCTTGAAGTTTGCGTCCGCGTAGTAGCGCAGCTTCCTGGCCTTGATGGGCGCCACGCTGGACACCATCACCACGGCCTCGTCGGGCGGCAGTTGCATCACCTCGCCGGCCGTCAGAAGAGGTCGTGCCGTCTCCTGGCGCGACACCATCAGGTGGCCCAGCCAGGGCGACAGTCGGTGACCGGCATAGTTGCGCTGAGCGCGCAACTCGGTCGCCGTGCCGAGCGTCTCGGAGATGCGCTTGGCGGTGCGTTCGTCATTGGTCGCGAAGGTCACGCGCACATGGCAGTTGTCCAGGATCGAGTGGTTCTGGCCATAGGCTTTGTCGATCTGGTTGAGGCTCTGTGCGATCAGGAAGCTGCGGATGCCGTAGCCGGCCATGAAGGCCAGCGCCGTCTCGAAGAAGTCCAGGCGGCCGAGCGCCGGGAACTCGTCGAGCATCAGCAGCAGCTTGTGGCGGCGCCGAATTCCGTGTGGGCCATCGGAGCTGTCGAGTGACTCGGTGAGCCGCCTGCCGATCTGGTTGAGGATCAAGCGGATCAGCGGCTTGGTGCGACTGATGTCCGAAGGCGGGACCACCAGGTACAGCGAGACGGGGTGCTCGGCGGAGATGAGGTCCGCAATGCGCCAGTCGCAACGCGAGGTGACTTCTGCCACTGTGGGGTCGCGGTAAAGGCCCAGGAAGGACATGGCCGTGGACAGCACGCCCGAGCGTTCGTTGTCGCTCTTGTTGAGCACTTCGCGTGCAGCGGAGGCCACGACGGGATGCACCTCTTCACCGAGATGCTTTGTCGTCATCATTCGATGCAGCGTCACCTCGAAAGGACACGCCGGATCGGACAGGAAGTTGGCGACGCCGCGCAGCGTCTTGTCTTCGTCCGCGTACAGCACATGCAGGATCGCGCCGACGAGCAGCGCGTGCGAAGTCTTCTCCCAGTGGTTGCGCTTCTCCAGCGCGCCTTCGGGATCGACCAGGATGTCGGCGATGTTCTGCACGTCGCGCACTTCATGCGCGCCACGGCGGACTTCCAGAAGCGGGTTGTATGCGGCTGACTTGGGATCGGTCGGGTTGAACAGCAGGCAGTGCGAAAAGCGTGAGCGCCAGCCCGCGGTGATGTTCCAGTTCTCGCCTTTGATGTCGTGGATGACGGCAGATGCCGGCCAGCTCAACAAGGTCGGTACGACCAAGCCGACTCCCTTGCCCGAACGGGTGGGTGCGAAGGTCAAAATATGCTCGGGACCTTCATGGCGCAGGTATTGGTCGTCGTGCAGGCCGAGGAAGACGCCGGTCGGGCCGGTCAGACCCGCCTTGCGGATCTCAGCCGCATCCGCCCAGCGAGCGGAGCCGTAGGTCGTAACCAGCTTGGATTGCCGAGAGCGCCAGATCGACATGCCGATGGCGACCAAGACGGCCGCCAGGCCGCTGCCGCCCGCGATGGCGCCCCCGGTGTCGAAGACCTTCGGCGCGTAGGCATCGAAGAAGAACCACCACTCGAACAGCCTCCACGGGTGGTAGACAGGCGTGCCGAAGCAATCGAACCAGGGTGTGCCCAAGCGCAACTGATAGCCCAGAGCCGCAGCCGTCCATTGCGTGGCGCCCCATACGCCGGCGATGACGATGGCGAACACCGTCAGCACCTGACCGAACAGCACACTGGCTCCCTGCATCCTGCCCTCCGATTTCTGCAAGCCGTGCGGCACGAAGGCGTGCCGCAGGCGTCAGGATCGGTGTCGGGTCAGTGCCGGTCAAAGACCGTTATCGGGACAAAGGTCGACAAGAAAGCAAGATTTATTGCAGGGTCGCAGACAAAAGGAACACCGCAAGCACAGTCGCATTGCGGCGTGCTGAGCAGGTGCTGAAAAGGAGTGTGCCTGTCCGAAAACGATCAGAACTTCGGTGACTCTTTTGGCGGTGTGTAGGGCACCTTGCCATCGCCCATGAAGCGGAGGCGCGTGGCTTCGGCAACTGCATTGCACAGCGTATCGCCGAGCTTGGCGCGGTCGGCCTTGCATTGCTCGCGCAACAGTTTGAGCCGCTCAGGGTTAGCTGCCAGAGATTCGACCGTGTCGGTGGGCGCCGACGGATTGCAGGCGGCCAGTGCCAATGTCATTGGCAGCAAAATGCGGTTCCTCATCTCGTCTTCTCCTAGGACATTCACGGCACAGAAGGCGATCCTTCGGAACCGCCCGGACGAATTCGTTCGATGAATCTGCGCAATTGCTCTGGCGGCTCGGTATCGCGGCGCAGCAAGAAGGTCGTCAGCACCGGGGACTGACCCGCCAAATGCCGGGTTACGATGTCAGGGTGATTGCATGCCGAGACGTGCGCCTCGGTCGCGAAGCCCAACCCGAAGCCAGCTGCCACAAGCGTGAGCATCAGTTCGTGACTCACGACCTGCTCCGCAATGAGGGGTTCACGGTCCACCGTACGAAGCATCTTGGCTAGCTGGCGACTACAGCCTTCGCAAGCATCGGGATCGCACAGTACGAGCGGGTAGCGCAGCACTTCCTCCAGAGGAATACGTTTGTGCGCCAGCAGTGGATGTCTTGCAGGAACGGTCACTACCATGGGATCGCTCCATGCTGGCACAGCGACGAGACCATCCTCCACGTCAGCGCGCTGTGCGAAGCCTGCGTCGTACAAGTCTCCCGACAAGCCCTTGACCTGCTGGGCGAAGGACACCTCGTACAGGCGGATGTCCACATCCGGCTCTTGCTCTCGGCACAAGGCCAGCAGAGCGGTCAATCGGCCCTGCGAAATACTGTCGGACAGTGCGATGCGGAGCTGGCCGTGGTAGCCGGCCGCGATGGCTTTGACGCTGTCGCGCGCTTGGCTCAGTGCTGCGAAGACGCGTGGTACGTGCTCAAGGAAGACGTGCCCGGCATGCGTCAGTCGCGTACTGCGAGTGGTTCGTTCGAACAGGCGCACACCCAGGTCTTCTTCGAGTTCCTTAATAGCCCGCGACAGCGGCGACTGCTCGATGTGCAGTTTCTCGGCAGCCCGTGCGAAGTGCAGCTCTTCAGCAACGGCTATAAAGCAACGAAGATGCCGCAACTCCATTCCATATTCCTAGATCATTGAATATCGCGCGCCGCTGCTGCGGCGGCAGTTTCGAGCGGGGCCATCTTTGGCATGGATATACATCCGACGATGCCGACCGTCGTATCGAGTCAGTGAGGTGTGCTTTTTGAGAACACGTTGATCACGATCACACCGGCAATGATCATCGCCATGCCACCAATCGCAGCAGCATCGAGTCGCTGCTTGAAAACGATCCATGCAACGATGGCCGTGAGCACGATGCCAGCACCGGACCACAGGGCGTACACAATGCCTACCGGCAAGACCTTCAGTGTCAAGGAAAGGCAGTAAAACGACCCAGCATAACCCGCGGCTGTGGCCAAACTTGGCCACAGATTGGTGAAGCCTTCAGAGGCCTTCAAGAAGGAAGTCGCGATGACTTCGAGGACGATGGCGGCGGTGAGGTAAAGGTAGATATTCACGACGGACTTTCTTCTCTTGACTTGACGTTTTGGTGATACGGGGCCCACTGCGCCTCGCAGAGAGGCTCAGACTGGACGCGCGACGGCCTCCGGATCGGCCCTTCGAGCCAGCCACCGCGACAAGCGGCCGTCGAACAGCGTTTCATACAGCGCCGGAACCATGCCGAGCGTGACAAGGGTGCCAAGTGCCAGGCCACCGATGATCGTGATGGCCATGCCCGACCACAGCGGACCACCGAACAGCAGCAGCGGCACAAGGCCCGCCACGCAGGTCAGCTTGGTCATCACGATGGGGCGCAAACGCTGAACAGCCGCGTTGACGACCGCATCGCGCGGGTGGCGGCCCGCGTGAAGTTCGGCCTCGATGCGCTCCAGCAGCAGGACTGCGTTGTTGACGATGATCCCGGCCAACGAGAGCAGGCCGAAGTTCGCCATGAAGCCCAAGGGCTCACCCGCCAGCTTCAGCGCAGGTGCCACGCCGATCAGCGTGAACGGGATGATGGACAGGATCAGCATCAGCTTGCGGAAAGAGCCGAATTGCCAGATGAACAAGATCAGCATTGCGATCGCCGCATGAGGCAGGTACTCGCTGAGTGCCGCGTTGGCTTCGGCAGCCTCCTCGATCTCTGCGCCCAGTTCGATGGAATAGCCTGAGGGCAGCTTCAATGCGGAGACAAAGGGGGCCAAGCGATCCACGACCTGCTGGGCAGTTTCGGTTTCGCTGCGCCCCTCCACAGTCAACGTACGCGAGAGATCTCTTCGTCGAACGACGGAGGGTTCGGATGCCAGCGACACCCTGGCGATCGCTGACAGGGGGACTGGCGTTGAGCCCACCGGATACACAAGCGTGTTGGCTACATCTTCCGTCTGCTGACGTTGAAGCGGCGTGCCGCGCACGACCACGGGCACCAGCGTGTCGCCGTCGCGCAGCATCGAGACATCGACGCCGGAGAATCGGGCGGCAAGCGAGGTGGCCACGTCCTCGCTGGTCACGCCCAGTCGGCGAGCCTTGGCTTGGTCGATCTGAACATCGACGCGTGGGATGCGGTTGTTCCAATCGTCGCGCACGCCCACGACGCCTGGCACCTTGCTCAGTTCCCCTTTGATCTGCTCGCCAAGGCTTTTGAGCACAGCCTCGTCCGGTCCGAAGATGCGGTAAGCCACCGTACCCGAGTCGCTGGAGCCCAGCGAAAACCGTTTGACCTCGCCGCGAATCTCCGGATAGGTCTGCGACAGGTGGGTGCGCGTGCGCGCAATCATGGTATCGAGCTCGTTCTTGGAGGTGACGCCGACCGTGAAATAGCCGATGTGCGAAGCAGGCAGGGGCGGGTTCAGTCCGAGGATGATGCGTGGCCCCCCATCTGCGACATAGCCAATGCTGGTCGTGACCTCCGGGTTGATCTTCTTGTCGGACAGCCAACGGCTGATCTCCTGCACCTTGGCAAGTGTGGCCCGTGAGTCGCTGCCCGGCTGGAGTTCGATCGAGACCTGGTACTGTGGGCGGTCCGACTTCGGCAGAAATCCCGCAGGTACCGTCGATAGAAGCATCAGGGCGAGAGCCAGCAGGGCCGCCATGGCGCCGAAGAAGACCAGCTTGTGATCCAGCACCGTATGGATGACACGACGGTAGGCCCTGTAGAAGCGGGCTTCGGAGTGAGGGCCAGCGTTCGAGGCACCAGCTGCATCGTGCGCGGCGTGGGGCGATGCCTTGAGGAAGTAGTAGCACAGCAGCGGCGTCACTGTCAGACACAACAGCCAGGAACCCAGCAAGGCGATCGTTAGTACCACCACCAGCGGGCGCAGATACTCGTTGATCGAGGTGTCGCCAAAGAAGAAGGGCGAGAACGCGAAGATGATCACCAGCGAGGACGTGAGCAGGGGAATGGCCAGTGTCTTGCCAGCCTGGATGCAGGCCTCGCGCCGCGCCTCGCCGGCCGCCAGTCGGCGCTCGACGTCCTCCACGATGACGATGCCGTTGTCCACCAGTAGACCCAGCGCGATGATGATGGCGGCCATCGAGACGCTGTGCAGCTCGATGTGCAGGAACTGCATGGCGATCAGCGTGCCCAAAATGGTCAGGGGCACGATGCTGCCGACGATGATCCCGGCGCGCCAGCCGAGGAAGAGCACGACCACCGTCATGACGATCACGATGGTCTCGCCCATCACGCGGTTCATCTTGCCCATCTCGCGCTCCACGACATCGGCCTGGAAGGTGACGTAGTCGAGCGTGAACCCGGCGGGCAATAGCTGCTGAAGTTCGCTCATGCGTTCCTTCAAGCTCTGGCCGAATGCCTTGATGTTCTGGCCTGCGCGCATCGACACACCGAGCACCACGGCCGGCTCGCCCTTGTAGATGGCGGCGGAATCGGGCGGATCGGCGGGCAGGACTTTGATCTGCGCTATGTCGCCCAGTCGGATGGTGTTCTCGGAGCGCCCATTGCGATCCGGCACGCTGAGCACGAACTCACGCAGAGCCTGCATCGAGCGTATTTCGCCGGAGGCCACCAGCGCGCTGTTGAGTCCGCTCATCACCATCTGACCACCCGACAGCACCACGTTCTGTTGCTGCAACTGCTGGAGCACGGCGGGTACCGCCAGGCCCAATCCGGCCAGGCGTGCCCGATCGAACTCGATGTAAACGCGCTCGTCCTGCAGGCCGTGAAAGCTGACGTTCTGCACACCTGGCAGCTCGTAAAGACGATCACGAACCCGCTTGAGCGGCTCGCGCATCTCGCTCATCGAGAAGCCTGGTGCGGTCACCGCAATCGACGCGACCGCGACGCGCCCAAAGTCATCATTGACGACCGGCGGCAAGGTGCCGGTGGGGAACTGCGGCGTCACTTCAGTGACTTTGGCACGGACCTTTTGCCAGATCGGCGCGAGGTCTGCGTAGCGCTCCAGGATGGTGACCTGCACGATCACGGACCCAGTGCGCACAGTGCTGACCACGTGCTTGAGTTCGGGCAGTTCGCGAAGACGTGCTTCCAGTGGGCGCGCGACGAGTTGCTCCATCCGCTCGACTGGCAGCCCGGGGTTGTAGACAAAGATCATCGCATCGCGGATGGTCGTCGAGGGCTCTTCCTGGGAGGGAAAACGCAGGAATGCGAAGACGCCCGCAAACAGGACCAGTACCGCGACGAACAGGGTGAGGCGGCTGGATCCCAGTGCCGATTCGGTGAGCTTCATGGCTTGGCTCCGTGAAGCAGGGTCGTGGGCGCATGGGCAACCGCCGCCTGGCCTTCGCTCAGGAAGGCCGCCCCAGCCACCACCACTTGGTCACCGGTCTTCAATCCAGACGTCACCGGGATGCGTCCGTCGGGCAGCAATCCTTCTCCCAGTTGAACAGGTCGCCCGACGAGCTTGGCGTTCTCCAGCACGAAGACCTTGCCCCGCCCGGCTTGTGTATCGGGCACGAGCGCCGCAGCGGGGATCGAAACCAGCTTGTTCACGACCCCAGGTAGTTCCAGCGATACCATGGCGCCGCTGCGCAGCGTCGGCGCGACGCCGTCGATGCGGAAAATGGCTTGCACCAATGAGCCGCTGTCGTTGCGGCTGGAGATCCGCTCCAGCTTCAGCGGCAGCGTGGCACTGGGTTGGGCTGGTTGCGAGATGGATGCTTGAGCCGCCTGGCCCGGGGCGATGCGCGCCGCCACGGCCTCGGGCAGCATGGCCACCACTTCCAGCGTCTGACCGGCTTCGATCTGGAACACGGCCAGGCCTGCGCTGATGTCGGAGTAGGGCTGGACGTTGCGCGCAACGATCACGCCGTCGAATGGGGCGGTGATGCGAGACAGCGCCAATTCTCGCCGAGCCAGCGCCAGCGCCGCTTCGGCCGCCTGGAGTTGGCTTTGGGCGAGGCGATATTGCGTTTGCGCGGATTCCAGGGTGACCGGGGAGACGATCTGATCCTTGGCCAGCGACTCGTTATGGCGCAACTGGGTCGTTCGCTCGGTCAATGTCGCTGCAGCGGCGATGCGGTCTGCTTCTGCTTTCTCAATACGACGAAGCGCTGGCGCTTCATCGAGGCGGGCGAGTACTTGTCCCGAGCGCACGCGGTCTCCGACATCCACGAGGATGGCACTGATGCGTCCCGAAGATTCGAAGCCGAGTTCGGAGCGCTGGCGCGCACGCACGGTGCCGACGAAGGACTCACTCGCTTGCACTGCGGTGCTGGAGATGGTCTCCACCTTGACCGGGCGGGCCATGGCGGGGGCGGGGGCGGGCGTGCGTGCACAGCCGGCGGTCAGCGCGGCGAGCAATGCGGCGGCCGCGGCCATAGAGGTCAACGATGACATGGTCGTCCTAACGAGATGGAATGAATCAGGGAATTTCTTTGGCCAATGCGCGCAGCGCTTGGCGCAGGGCTTTGCGTTGGGCTTCATCGAACCGATGGAAGTCAAGAAGCTCGAGCATCGAAACTCCGTCGAGTGCTGCGGCGATCACCAATGCGGTTCCGGTCTTCGGTCCGGACTTGGAAAATTCGCTGTAAAGGCGGCCGTAGAGGTCGCGCACAGGGCCCAGCAGATGCGGATAGCTGGATGCTGCTGCGAGCAGATTGCTGATCAACAGTTGCTCGGCCGAGGGCATGTCGAAGGTGTCATCGATCATGGCGCGCAGCATGTCGCCGCTGGTGTTACCCGCTTGCGTGGCCTTGGCCCGGCTGCGTTGCTCCCATTGTTCTATCAACGCCTGGACTACAGCCGCCAGCAGGTCGTCTTTGGTCTTGAAGTGATAGATCAGACCTCCTTTGGTGACGCCGGCCGCGGCAGCAACGCCCTCAAGGGTGAGTTCCTGAACGCCGCGTGTGGCAACGATCTCGGAGGCGACGTCGATCAGTCGCTGCTTCGCGCTGATGCGTGTTAACGAATTGGGCATGGTTCTGATTGCTGGTTGAAACTATACTGCACGTATAGTACAGTCATGGAAACCAAACGTCAACCGTCGGAAGATTTCTATGAAAGCCCTTGCCAAGACCCACAGATCCCTTCTCGCCATTCCGGCGCTCGTGCTCGTCACGCTCGCCGGGTGCTCGTCCCTCTCATCCGGCGCACCGTCCTCGGTCGAGGGCAAAGGGCTCGCTGCCCCCACATCAGGGACTTCAAGCGACCTCGAAGCAACTGAGCAGAGGCGCCGCTCGCAGGCGGCCAAAGATGCGGAACTGCTTCGTCAGTGCGGCTATGGCTGCGTGAACCTCTTGCAGTGAGTCCAGGCTTAGCCGAAAGCCAAGCCGTCCACAGCAAGTGCCGTCCGGTCGCATCGAAGCAACTTCAGGAAATTCTCATGCTCGTCCTCGTCAACCACCACAGATCCAAAATCGCCCTGTCAGTGCTCGCGCTTGTGTTGCTGCCAGGGTGCTCAACGCCACCTCCGATCGCCACCTCATCTAGCCCTGTGCCACCGGCCTGGAGCTTCGATGCCGGGGCAGGTGCGCACAGCAAGCCCATGTCAAACACCGCATGGTGGCGAGACTTCGGCAACTCGGAACTGGATGCGCTGGTCGAATCCGCTTTGCTGGCCAACCGGGATCTGCGCATGGCTGCGGCCAGGGTAGAACAGGCTCGCGCACTGGTGCGCACGGCCGACGCCGATCACTACCCACAGTTGAATGTGGGCGCCGGTCTGCGACGCGGGCGAGACTCAGCTGCAGACCCGAAGGCCACGCTCGCGCGTGGTGGCTTTCAAGCAAGCTGGGAGCCGGATTTCTTCGGGGACAAGGGACTGGCCAGTCTTGCGGCGGACAGGGACTTTGAGAGTGCCGAGCTTGCACGACAGGCAATGCGCGTGGCGATCGCCGCAGAGGTGATGACGGCCTACTTCGACGCGCAGTCCTTGACCCAACGAGAGGGCATTGCGCGCGAAGCCTGGGCCACCCTGGAACGTCAGATCGATGTGGCGCAGCGGCGCTTTGAGGCAGGCCAGGTCAGCAAGCTGGACATCGACAGGCTGACGGCCGAACTCGGGCAGGAGCGCGCCAACGCGGCGCAGTTGCGTGGCGCGCGGGATGTGAGGCTGCGGCAGATGGCCGTTTTACTGGGCACCTCACAACCACCGCTGGATTTGCGCTTCCCTGCCATCGCCGACGGTGCGGTCGCGATGCCGGCCGTGTTGCTGCCCATCGAATTGCTGGAGCGACGGCCTGATGTACGAGGGCCAGCACGCGCCGTCGAGGCCGCGGTCGCTCGCCTGGGGGTTGCCAAGCGCGACCTGTACCCACGTATCGCGCTCGACTGGTCAGGAAGCAGGGAACGCCTGAGTATTGCGGGAGCCAGCGCATCACCCACGACCGTGGTGGGGTATGGCGTGGCACTTTCTCTGCCCATTTTCGATGGAGGACGCATCCGGGCCAACATCGAGATCCACGAGGCCAAGGCACAGGAGGTGATGATGGCCTATGAGAAAGCCATGTTGAGTGCGCTCGCCGATGCCGAGACGGCAGCCGTGCAACTGGAGGCTGCGCGCGCTGGTGTCACAGCGCTTGCGCGGGCTCAGACGGCTGGCGCTGACGCGGCGTCCAGAAGCGAACGACTGTTCGACGCGGGCTTGGTGGATCTGAATACGGTGCTCGATGCGCGCCGCAGCTACCTGAAAGCAAGCGATGGCCTGCTGCAGGGGCAAGCCGCTCAGTGGGCCGCAGCGGTGGCAATACGACGGGCCTTTGCGGGCCGGGTTTGATCTTCAGCCTGCGCATTTCTCGCTACCTACCCTCCCTGGCCGGGTGGACGCGTTCGTGGAGCTTGTGGGGGAACAGTCGCGGCACGGGCACTCGGGGAAATTTGGCTCCCTCCCGTTTGCGTGCCGCAACTCTGCCGCCCCCTGGATGACTTGCGCATCGACCTGCCTAAGAATTCGAGGCGGTGCCTTGCGAATCAGATGGCTACCGCGGTGTCACGATGCAGACCAACGCTGTCTTGGCCGAGAGAATGCCAAGTGTCAGCCGACTGATGGCCCCCTGGCGCGCCCCACCTCCCACGACACGCCACCGCTGGTCACCGTCGCCGCGAGTTGCTGTCCTAGCAGCTTTTCAATCACCGGCCGCCACGGTACTAGGCTAAAGCCTAGGCCGTCGACAAGCATCGCGTACCGCCCGCTGGCGAGCATGACCGAGCGCCGGTAAATGCCAGCCACGCGCTGCCCATCTGCTGACGCGCGATGCTCCAGGCCCGTTTCGGCGGCGATGTCCTTCGCGGTCCGGGCAAGCTCCTGGTTGCGCAGCTTACGCTGCAGATTTCGCGCAAGAATCACGCGCTGCCCGCGCCGCTGGGCTAGCCCCAATTCTTCGAGGAAGTCGGCACGTTGCTGCAGGGCTTGTTTGGCATCGCTGCCAAAGCCCAGGTCCCGCAGCCCTTGAGCGCCGCCGACTAGTTGCTGGTCAAGCCAGGTGGCCCCAATCACTCGGGTTTGTCGCTCGATCGGGAGGTGCGATTTCAGCTCCACGGCGACACCGCCCAGCCGGTGCGCGTCGTACTGGCGGCCGCGCTCGGCCAAGTCGTCCGGCACCTTCCATAGCCCTTCGGCCACACGCTGCACGATGCCGGCACGCCGCAAGGCTTCCAGCCGACGGACGTGGGCCGCGACCACTTCCTGGGGGTCGCGGCCAGCCTTGGCCTGTCCTTGCTCTATCGCCAAGTGATGATCGGTGCGATACAGGCCATCGCTCGCCAGCGCGGCGATGTTCTTGTCGGCGGCACGCACCTCGGAGGAACCGCGCACTTCCACCACAGCGCCAGTGGGATAGTTCGCCAGTTCGTCGCGGGCATTGAGCGCGACGTAGTAGGCCTTGCCATCCACGCCGTCGATGACCAGATAGCCACGGTCGTGCATCTCGTCGGCCAGTCCCTTAGCGGCCACGCGCCCGATGATGGTGCGGTACTCGTTGCCCGGCTCGAATACCGCTAGTTCGCGCGGCTCGCCGCGCAGTGCCCGCTGCATGGTGCGAATGATGTCGCCGCGCTCGCCCAGCGCACGCAAGGTCTTCTCCGCATCGACATGGACGGCCCAGATGCCGGGTTGCGTCTCGTCGGCCAGGCCCAGATGCTGTAAACGTTGTAGACGGCCGATCAGCAGCAGGCGTTGGCGCTGTAAGTGGGGTTCGTTGAGCCGTTCGACATGCACTTGGCCGTTCTCGCCAGCCTCGCTTTGCAGCGTCCGATCCAGGCTTGTCCACCGCTCTTGCTCCACCTCGCGCTGCAAGTTCTGATGGATCTCCAACTCGGTGCGCTGCCCCAGCCATTCCGTCGCCAGTTCGGCGGCTCGGTGGCGGAAGCCGTGGGCAATGTAGTCGCCCGCGATGATGAGGTCTTCACCCGTGTCGTCGCGCCCGCGCACGATCAGGTGGGTGTGCGGGTTGTCTGTGTTCCAGTGATCGACCGCCACCCAATCGAGGCTCGTGCCCAGGTCTGCTTCCATGCGGCCCATGAGGTGCCGCGTGTAGGTGCGCAGGTCTTCCAGCTCCGCGCCATCCTCGGGCGCAACGATGAAACGGAAATGGTGCCGGTCATTGGCACAGCGTTCCTTGAAGGCGTCAAGGTCGGCCACATCAGTTTGCGGCCCGTAGGCTTGCCCCGGTTCGCCATCGCGGCCCACGCCATCGCGTTCGATGTAGCGCAGGTGCTTGGCGAGCGACTGCGGGCTGGCCCGCTTGTGATTCACCAGCAGCGTCTTGATAGTCACGCGCCGAGAGGTGGGCGTCAGCTTCGCCCCCGCGAAGCGCGCCGCCGTATGGCCGCGCCCCAAGCGCGATCCGGGACGTTGACCGGTTCGCGCGCCATTGCCACCGGCTGCGGAATGTCGCATCGAGGACTTGCCGCCACTAACCTTGCCGGCCTGCTTGAGCACCTTGGAGACGAAGCTCTGTCCCTGGCTCTTGCCCCGGTTCTTCGGGGCACTCGGCCGCACGCGGAAATCGTCATCGCGGCGGCTTCTCATGGCCGCTCTCCAGTGAAGCCACAGCGTGTCCTGTCGTGAGAAGCACGCGGACATGCCTGCATCGGCGCGGGCCTTGCGCCACACGCGGCACGGCGGCGAAGCCGCGCCGTGCCGCGCCAACCCCACGTGCAGACTGGCTTTCCACGCGGCCTGGTGCCGCGTCCTTTTGTCTTGCCTTCCGCATTGGCCTCCCGCATCCGCTCCCAGCCCCTGCGGCCCGGTGGCGCTGCTGCGTGAGCAGCGAGCGCCCCGGCGAACGCGGCCAGGGCCACAGGCCCGGCAGGTTCGAGGCAAGACACCTGCACGTGAGAAAGCAGCGCCCAAGCCGCAGGATGGGCGCTTGCACTGCACGCGTGGCGACAGGTTGAATGCCACCGGATCAACACGCCCGATGGCACGACAAGATGCACGGCAACGTGCAGCGCGTCGGCGGCCATCACGGGCGTTTCTCCAGCCAGACCGGATGCGCGATGCCGATCACTGTGGATGCGCTGATCGGCCCGAAGTACCGGCTGTCGAACGACGCCGGATTGGTGACGCTAAGCAGAAACAGCTCACCCGGCTGAAGCCGCCTGCACTGCGGCCAGGACGCCAGCGGACGGCCCAGCCGGTCAGCGGGCAGCACGGCGGCCGAAGGCACGCCGTCGATGCGGACGCTGCCACCCGCGATGCACACTTCCTGCGGCGCGACGGCACCCACGCGCTTGAGCAGGGGCACGCGCGTCGGCAGGTAGCCGCGCTGCGCGGCCAGCGCGGCGGCGTCTGCCGGCAAGCGGGTCAGGACGATGCTACCGACGTGCAATGACGGTGGTAGCGGACGGGGTAGCGAACCCGCCCCCGGAGCGGGCGGATAGAGCGGATCGACGCGATACCAGCCGACCGCCACGCTGTCGGACGGGTTGTAGGCCAGGCGCGGCAGCGGATGCACGAAGGAGGCCCAGGCCAGCGCAGCGAGGCCGCAGGCGGCGAGGCCTGCGAGCACGATGCGAGCGCGCCGACTTGAGCGAGTGTGCGAACGAGGACGCGGCGTGGTGCCAGTGGTGGAAACGGCGCTCATGGCAGCGCCCTCCCGGCCAGCCAGGCGGCGTGCCGCTCGGCGGTGTATTCGGGCAGAGGCAGGCGGGCGGCGAGCCGATTGGCGAGCGTGCGCCAGTACGCGGGCGAGACGGCGGCGGGTGCGATGTCCAGCGCCTCGATGGTGTCGATGCGCTCCAGCACGGCGCGCACTTGCCCCTCGCCCTCGGCGTGCAGCAGCAGGCGCGCCCCCGGCTGCACGCCGGGGATGCGCTGGGCGCCGTCCAACGGCGTGCAGGCCTGCATCACCATGAGCTGCCAGCGTACGGTGCCATAGTCATTGGCCTGCCAGCGGATGCGGCAAAAGAGCGCGCCCGGCAGGAACACAGCGCTGCGCCGCCAGCGGTCGAGCTGGTGCGTACGCGCGGGTTCGCCGAAGCGCAGGTAGAGCTTGAAACGGGCCTCGATGTAGGCCAGCGCCACCCGCGTCAGCGGCGCGCTGGCCGGCTGGCCGCAGGGCGCGACGGATGATGGCTGGGGCGCAGCCGTGGCCGCGTCAGCGGCGGGCGCACAAACAGGCGAAGCGGATGCGGTCATGGTGTGTTCTCCCTGCGTTGTTCGGGAAACTCGCGCTCCAGCAGCGCGCGCAGCAGGTCGGCCACCGTCACGCCCTGCGTGAAAGCCGAGACCTTGATGCGCGAACGCATGGCGGGTGTGATGTCAAGGGTCAGGCGAGCCGTATAGACATCGCCTTTCTGGAGTTCGTCGGCGCTGCCCTGGCGAATCCACGCTTCGGCGTGCGGATTCGCGGGCGGGCGCGCGCCGATGCCAATGCGCTTGCCCGCGCGCTTGCTGGCGGGGCTGTTCATGGCGGCCACCGCAGCAGTTCGTCCACCAGGGCGGTGACTTCGCGTGCGGCGGTGCTGTCGGGCGCCGTCTCGCGTGCGAGCCGGCCAGCGGCCACGCTGTCAGCGAACACGATGCGCTGATGCACTTCCGCGCGCAGCGCGGGCAGCGGCTGATCGGCCAGCGCCCCGCGAGCCTCGCGCCCGATCACGGTGGTGCTGACGCGCCGGTTGATGACGAAGGCCGCGCGCAGCACAGGCCGGAAGACTTGCGCCTCGCGGATCAGCGCCACCATCTCGGCGCTGGCCCACAGGTCGTAGGGACTCGGCTGCACCGGGATCAGCACGCGCTCGGCCGCCAGCAGCGCAGAGCGCGCCAAGGCGGCGATCCTGGGCGGCCCATCAATGACGACGTGATCGGCCCGCCTGGCGAGTTCTGGCGCTTCCTGGTGCAGCGTTTCGCGTGCCAGGCCCACGGCGCTGAACAGCCGTGGCAGACCTTGCTGGCTTCTACGCTGTGTCCAGTCCAGCGATGAACCTTGCGGGTCGGCGTCCAGCAGCACGACATGCTGGCCGCGCATCGCCAGCTCGCCGGCAATGTGGGTGGCGAGCGTGGTCTTGCCCACGCCGCCTTTCTGGTTGAGCAGCGCGACGATCATGGCCTAGCCCTCCGCGTTGGAAAGCGCGGCTGTTGCTGCTGCGTTTCTGCCCGCGCGGCGGTTGTCCACCGAGGCGCGGTGCTTCTACTAGAAGTTAGAGCATTTAAGTTAGGGAAGTTAAGGGAGGCCGAAACCCGTGCCAGCATTGGCTTTGCGGGCGAATGACACGCCTGATAGCACGATAGTCCCACGCCTGATAGCACGAGACCTGGCACGCCTGATAGCACGAGCTCGTCCACAGGCTTCGCACCGTTTATCCCCGTGCCGGCCACGGCACGGGACGCACCGGGCGGAACGTCAGCAGCTCGACTCCGTCCATCCGCTCGATGCCCAGGACATAGCCGGGCAGCGACTGCCGCGCGACCAGCGCGCGAAGGTCGCAGGCGAAGTCGTAGGGCTTCGCCGTGCTGCCCGACTTGCGGTGCAGGTGCCGGAAATCGAACTGCCAGCCGCCGGGCTGGTGCCCGCCGTGCTTGCGCACCAGGCGGTATAGCCAGCGCTCGATGCCACCCGTCAGCCGGAAATACCCCGCATCGATGGTCAGCACCAGTGCCGCATCCAGCACGCCACCATAGAACCAGTCCGGCAGGATCAGCTCGATGCCCAGCGGCGTGCCGCGGGCGTCGGCCAGCTCCTTCCACTCGTTGATCCACGAGAAGCGGTGCAGACGCCTTCCCGTGGTCTCGCGGATCGACGTGGCCACCGTGGTGGACTGCAAGCGATCCAAGGCCGCCTTGAGGCGCTGGTAGTCGCGCAGCGACGTACCGCGCCCGATGAAGCGCAGGATCTCGTAGGGTGTGGCCTGCATCAGCCGCGACGGGCGCAGGCCCGCGTCGCGCGCTTCCACGATCTGGCTGGCGGCCCAGATCAGCACGTCCGCATCCCAGATGGTGGCGATGCCGTGCTCTTGCGTGCCCTCCACGCGGATCGTCACGCCGCTGGCTTGGAAGTCGATCGGCGCCGTGCGCCGCGACTTCGCCAGCGAGAAGAACGGAAAGGCCATCAGGTCCTGGCTGTCGCGCGGCGCCATGTCGCCCGGCAAGGCGCGGAACAGGTCGAGCTGTTCGCGTTCTTGCGATAGCCGCTGCCGGGACGGCAGCGCAGGGCGGGACATGGCGATGGCCGGGCGCGTGCCAGCGATCAGCGCGCACGGGTGTCCGCCGCATGGTGCTCGGCGTACTCGGGATCGGAGGTGCTTTCGAAGCTGCGCTCGGCGGCCCAGGCATCGAGGTCGGCCACGGCGTACATCACGCGCCGGCCGAACTTGCGGAACTTGGGGCCGCCACCCAGCACGCGTTGTTTCTCCAGCGTGCGCGGCGACAGCCGCAGGTAGTCGGCGGCTTCGTCGTTGGTGAGATAGCGCTGCGGCTGCGCGGCAGCGGTCGAAGCAGTTGCGGGAGCGGCGGCAGGCCGCAGGGGAGCAGGACGCATGGGGTGTACCTCCATAGCTTTCAAAGCTCCGGCCACAGAGCGCAACCGGATGGAGGCAGTCTCAGAAAACGAAGCTCTGCTGCTCAGGGACGTTTTGCGTCCCCTTCAAAACGTCCCTTCTCAAGCGGGGGGAGCTGTGCTAGGCGGCGATAGCCGCCGCGCATCAGCGCATCGCCCCGGCGCGCCAGGCGGCGCACGCGGGCGCGCAGGTCGCCATCCGCGTGCCAGTCGGCGGCCACGGCATCGGCACCGAACAGACCCTCGGCCACCTCGCGCAAGGACGCGCCCGCCAGGGTCGCGTCGAGCGCCTGCAAGGTGTGCAGCTCCAGCAGCGCCGCAGGCGGTGGCCGGGGCCGGGCCATCGGGGCCGGCGTATCAGGCACATGCGGAGCGCCACGGCCGCGGTGGGCATAGGCGACCGCCATGCCGTCCTCCAGGCCGGGCGCCAGCGCGAAGCGCGCGCAATGGCCAGGGCCGCGCGCGATCAGCGCTAGCCCTTTGCCGTCATGCAGCAGTTGCTTGTGGCCGGGAATGCTCCAGAACGCGAAGGCCGCCGCCTCGGGCGGCGGATCGGCATCGGGATGGAGCTGCACCACAGCATCGTGGCCGGGCAGCCAGGCCGGATGCGCGTCGCGCGCATCCAGGGCCGGGTCTTCCAGCAGGCGCAGGCCCCAGCGGCGCGCCGCGTGCTGTGCGGCCTGGTGTGTGGGTTGCCGGTGATGGTGGCGCAGCCAGTCGAGCCGGTAGTCGGGATGGCGGCGCAGGTACTCCCAGGCCAGCGCGAGCGCGTCCAGGTACAGGACGTAGAGATACGCCGCTGTTGGATACCAGTGCGCAAGGTGATGCGGCTCGGCCATGACGCAAGCTCCCTTGAAACCGCAGGAAAGCCGTCACCGGTTCCGCACGCCAACGTCACCGCATCAAACTAGCATCCATTCGTGAATAAGATGGTAGATTGGTAACTTGCGTGTCAAGACGAAATGCAACACCGTCTGTTGTGCGGATCGTCTGAATGCGACGGTGGCGTGCGAGGAAATGCCGCCTCCTGCGCCATCCACCGTGCCCCATGACGCGCGCTGCGTCATGGCCGGTTTCGCCAGAGTGGCACCGGTTTGGTGCAACAGTGCCGACTAAGACCTGACAGGTCTGAAGTAAGACCCAAATAGCCTCTATGCGCCCGGTTTGGCCGTGGCGCGAACCGCTCAATCGAGGATGGAACCGTTCTCCTGGGCCAGCCGGGTGTACGCCGACAGCGTGCGTGCCGCCCGGAAATACCGATCCCGCATCACGGGCTGCCGGCGCGGCCCGACGATGGAGGCGAGGTCGGACAGCTTGATCTCGCCCAGCTCGGGCATGCCGATCCCCAAGTCGATCAGCCCGTAGGCCGTGTCGCCATCGGCCGGGTTGAGCGAAGCCAGCAGCCAGGTGGCGTGTGCGTCCGGGGTGAAGAGCCGCACGACGGGCTGCGGGTCGATGGCCTGGCCGGCAGCGCGAACCGCGCCGTGCTCCAGCAGTTGCCTGCGCTCGTCCTCGGTGATGAGTCGGTCCACGGGTTACCCCCTCATTCGCACAAAGCCGCTGAAGCGTGAAAGCGCAGAACCGTATCGGCGGGTTGGCGCAAAGACACAGAAGCGGCTTTGCGCTTCTGTGCGAAGCCGCAGATACGGATTTCCGTAAAGCACGAAAGCGGCAGATCGGCATAGACGAACACTATAGATTGTAGCCCTATAGAACTCAATCGGCTGTCATCTTGGATTTTGGGGAGATCCAGGGTTGGCAGCGAAACATACATTGTCGGAGGCACTAAAGACCATCAGGAAAGCGCGTGGATTGAGCCAGGAGGCGTTCTCCGACGTCTCCAGCCGCACCTACATGAGCACGCTGGAGCGTGACATGAAAAGCCCGACGCTGAACAAGCTCGCCGAGCTGTGCGACGTCATGGAGGTCCACCCGCTCACGCTGCTGACGCTGGCCTATGCCGGCAAGGACCTGGGGCAGGCCGACCAGTTGCTGGCGCAGGTGCGGCAGGAACTGGAGATGGTGACGAAGAAGGGTGGCACGCTCTAGCGTGTGCGCCTGCGCTGGCAAGGCTCAGCCGGTTCGGCGGTGTTCAAGCTGCGCGCGGCGGGGATAGCCCGCAGGGCTTTCCCCTGGGGTACTGCGAAGCGTGCAGCCGCGGCAGACTGAAAACGGGGCACGAGTGACCTATCCGCGGTACTTGCAGGTTATGAGTCCTTGATCACTCCCGAAAATGTCATCATGTAATCGAACAACAAGGAGGAGCCAGGGATGCCATACCCCATCGCGCAGTGGACGCAGATTGCGCCCAACTACCAACAAGGAACGATTCTTCTGGGCAACGGAGCGAGCATGGCTGTCTCGCCCAGCTTCGGCTACGGCTCATTGCTGGAGCATGCCCAGCGAACGGGATTGCTCGCCGATGATGTAAATCGCCTCTTTCGCTTTTTCGGAACATCCGACTTTGAGCTGATTCTTCGCCTGGTCTGGCAGGCGTCCAACGTCAACAAGTCGCTGGAGATACCAGACCATCGCACGCATCAGGCCTACCTGAACGTCAGAGAGTGTTTGATTCAAGCCGTTCGGAATGTGCATCCTGAATATGATCTGGTGAGTGGCCGATTGCCCAGCATGTACCAGTTCCTGAAGGGGTTCGACACGGTCATTTCGCTGAACTACGACTTGCTGGTCTATTGGACTATGACCTATGGGCTCAATGTCCAAGACGGACATCTGTTCAAGGATTGCTTCCTCGGGAACGGCGCACACGGCGCCTTCAATGATGCGTGGCAGAGGTTCCGTGAGCCCTATCGGGAGCGAACCAACACATTGGTGTTCTATCCCCATGGAAACTTGGCTCTATGCCGCAACGCTGTGGAACAGGAGCTCAAGATCCATAGTGCAGGAGCGGGCTTGCTGGAGGCGATCCTGCAGGCGTGGCGCAGCGAGCAAGTCGTGCCGCTGTTTGTCAGCGAGGGAACGATGCAGCAGAAGGTGTCCTCGATCCAGAATAGCTACTATCTGGCCACGGTGTACCGCGAGGTGCTCACGTCGCAGCGATTCACGTTGACGCTGTTCGGTTGGGGACTCGGGGAGCATGACCGGCATCTGCTGCAGCGGATGCGTGGGACCGGAATTCGGCGGGTGGCGGTCTCTGTATTCCGTGGTGATCAGGTCTACTGCAATTACGTGTATCAAGTCATTCAAGATGATCTTGGACCTGTTCAGGTAGATTTTTTCGATAGCGAAAGCCCCGGTTGCTGGATTAACGCAGTGCCGCCTCCCCCTGGGCTTGGTCAATTCGGGCAGTAAGGCGGTCTTGGACGCCCAGCCAGTGTCGAGGGCGCCAAGGACCGCGCGGCGGGGATGGGCCTTGCGCCGATCCCCGGGAGGCAAGCGAAGCGCGCAGCGCCGCAGGCGCGAAGGCGTGAGGGATTGGAGCCGAATGGCCGTGACGGCAAAGACGGCACGGGGCGCAGCCCGCAAAGCCCGGCGGCGCATCGCGCCGACACGCCATGCCCCGGGCCGTAAACACAGACACCGCTCCCAAACAGGGGGCCGCAGCTCGCTATGGACCACCATCTGCCGTTGCCGCGTTCGGGACTAACCCACAACGCAGCGCCCCGCCGTGGGCGGGGCGCTGGCGGCCGTCAGGCCGCCTGGGGCTTGCTGCGCGACCAGATCAGGTCGTGCGTGCCGTCCTCGCCTTCGATCAGACGGGCGTAGACCGTGGCCGGGAACGAAGGATCGTCGAGGGTCACGGAGATGTACTCCCGCCCGGCCTCGCTGGTCTTCTTCCACGCCGCGCCGATGTCGTGGCTGGCGGCCTGCAGGCGGAAGTCGGGGGCCTTCTCGTTGTCGCCCTTGTCGTTGGGGACCAGCTTGACCTTGACGTTGAGCGTCAGGGTGCGAAGCGTGCCGGTGAAGCCGTCTTTGTCTGCGGTGAAGGTACCGATGTTGGCCATGATGAAACTCCTTTTGGTTGAACAAGGTTCGCGCCCATCGCGTCCTTGTTGTGATCCGGCCGGCGGGGGACGGGCTGGCTGCACCGCTTGCGGCCGCAACACCGTGGAGGACCGGGAGGCGAAAAGAATTTGCTGCGCGAGGAAGCCGCCGAACGCAGTGACAAAGGCGGGGAAATTGTTTTCGCCGGACGGTTGCAGCCATGAAGACCGAGGCGCAGCCGTGCCACAGCCAGGATTCACAACGAGACAAGGACGCCTTGGGCCGAACCACCCCCAAACCGAAAGGAGACAAGGCCGACTCAGCATCCCCGCCCGAAGGCTGCTCCGGCTCGCCTCGTGACGCGGGCCAAGTCAACCAGCCAACGACGGGCGAGAACGCCCCGGCCGCACTCTGCAGTGCCGGTCTTGAGGCGTGGCGTGGAAGCTCCATAGCGATGCCGGGCGGGTTGTCCGTGAACCGTCCTTCGTGACGTGATGGGCACGAACCGCCAGCGTTGAGGACAGCACGCATTTGCACAACCTGCCGCAGCAAGCGCCGGCGTGTTCGCCAGCGCCCCGTCCATCGCAGCGGGGCGCTGGCCCGGCCGATCCGGCGCATGCCGGTTCGGCGGTATTGAGGGGCGCCAAGCCATGCGCGGCGGGGAGAGTCCGTAGGACTGTCCCCCGGAGGCAAGCGAAGCGCGCAGCGCCGCAGGCGCGAAGGCGTGAGGGATGGAAGCCGAATGGCCGTGACAGCGAAGTCGGCACGGGGCGCAGCCCGAGAGCCCGACGGCGCGTTGCGCCGGCACGCTCATGGTCGTCGAACTACGGACCGCCAACTACCATGAATCAATCAATTTACGCACAATATTGACATTTCATGCGTAACACAATACATTCACGCACAACACAGCAAAACGAGGTGAATCATGGCGTTCCGAGCAGATGAAGCAGCACAAGCAGGATACGAAGAGGTGGAGAAGTACCTTGTCCCCCGCCCTCGGGATGCGGACGAATCGCAGCGCCTCCGGAGCAAAAGGGCGCTAGAAGACATCGTGACTGAACTCGGGCCGGTAGTTGACCGATACCCCTCATGGCACCCGCTGGTACGCAATCACGATGACCGCCATCCCGTTACGACCCCCAGCGATCGCTGCGGCTACAAGGGCCTCGATCACACGCGGTACTTCGCCCACGGATTCATCACCTGCCCCTATGGCGATGGCCAGAAGGTCCTGGATTCCGTGCTGGCCCTGCCTCGCCACCACGCCGCGTACATCACGGCAGAGAAGCTGGATGTGCAGTTCTACAGCGCGGAGGCAACCCCGATCCTGGTCAAGTGCAACTGGGAAGAGCCGTTGCCCATGGACAAGATGATCCCGCTGGCCATCGCTGTGCCCTTGATCCTGGAGAAAGAAGTTCCGTGCTGGACCTGGTCGCAGGTCGCGGAGACCTGGGAGTCAATGCGTTCGTATTTCCTGGGCGCCCCTCACGGCGCCAGGTCGTCGCTGTTCGTGAGCCAGGAGACCGGACAGGGGATCAAGAAGGTTTGGGAAACGCTGATCTACACAGGGATGTTTGGCCCGATCAAGGTGTGATCGGGCCCTCGCCATCAAGCGCGCGCCAACGCCGCAACCGGAGCGGTCGCGAAGGCTGTGGCGTTCTGGTTGGCCTTCGGGGTTCGACACCGGGCGCGGCCACTGCCGCGCCCGGATTTTTGAATCCACCCGGCCCAGGCCGGAACGGCCTGGGCCGGGTGCCGGCATCAGTCTTTCGTCTCGATGATCCACCACGCGGCGCGCGCCAGGGCGCGGCCCGTGATGGGGTGAACGTCCGTGAGGTCGGCGCGGGCCGTCCACCCCGAGGGCGGACGGTAGCTCCGCACGTCGCCCTCGCCGTGCCAGCGGCGGGCGCGCACCGTACCGGGCGCATAGGTCGCCGCCATACGCGGGCGGCTTGTGGTGTCGGTGGTGGGCATGATCTGGCTCCTTGCAAGCCAGCGCCCCGGCCGGGGCCGGGGCGCTGCTCTGCGTCGAGGTTCAGGCGGCCAATGCTTCGGCCAGTTCATCCATTGCGGAGGCGCTGGCTTGCGCGCCTTCTTCCGGCCCTACCTCCTGTGGCCCTTCGGCCTTGAAGATGGCAGGCATCCAGCCCGTGCCCTTGGCCAGCCGTTCGGCCTCGCTGGCAATATCCGCTTTCTTGAGCTTGCCCAGCCGAGCGACGTGAGCCGGCGCGAACTCGCCCACGGCTTGCAGGATCGCGGCCTTCGGAACGTGCCTGAAGTAGCCTTCCGCGCACGGTTGCCACCATGACGCCATGTCGAGGCCCACAGCCTGCGCCAGTTCCTCGCCGGGCTGGTGCGGCGTGGCGCGAGGCGTCACCACGTCCACCGTCGCGGCCACGCACACGGCCAGCAGTTGGACCAGTTCGCCTTGCTCCATCGCCAGCAGCGCGGCGAACAGTGCGGCGCTGTCCTCGGGCAGTTTGTCGCCCCATACCTGTTGCAGCTCGCGCAGCGCCAGGGCGGCGGGTGATTCCGGCCAGTCCGGGGCCATGCCTTCCAGCCGGTCTTGCAGCGTGAAGCGAACCCCCATCGGCATGTCGTGCCCGTAGTAGCGCCCCTGCAAGACGCTCTGCACCATGCCATGCACCAGCGCGGCCAGCGCCACTTGCGGATGCCGGGCGACTTCGATTTGCAGCGCGGCGGTGCGGTGCGCGCTCAGGCGCTGCGCCAGCCGGTCGGAGACGGCGGGGGCCTGGGCTTCTTCCGCCGCTTCGCCATCATCGTCGTTCGCACCTTCACCCTCGGCAAAACCTTGGCGCAGCTTCTCCAGCGTGCGCAGCGCCTTGGCCTCGGCCTCGCGCAGCAGCCCGCGATGGATCACGGTTTCCCCGTTGCGGTCGATGGTGACGATGGCACCGGCTGCGGCTTTCACGTTCGCGCTGTAGCCCTGCAAGCCCTCTTCCAGCGCCTGCAACTGCTCGCCCAGGACTTCGCCTTCCTCTTGCAAGGCTTCGGCCTTGTCCTCGTCGTCGGCGTCCATCGCTGCATCCACGGCAACGCCCACGGCCTGCATCTTCTCTTGCAGCCGCTCGATGCGCTGCGCCTCGCGCTTGTTCGGCGTGCGCCGCTCCCTCGGGGCACGCTGGAAGGCTTGCAGGTCGGCATAAGTCATGGCGGGCGTGGCATCCACCCAGGCCCAGCCCTCGGCGCGGAGAGTCGAGGCATAGCTTTCCAGCTTCTCGCGCACCAGTGTTTCCAGCAGGGCGGTATCGGACACGTACACGCCCGCATCGCCTTCCGCGAACAGGTCGCGGCGGATGCCGCCGCCTGCGGCTTCGTAGGCGTCCAGCCCGACGAAGCGCACCAGCGGATGCGAGGCCCCGATCTCGCGCTCGGTCAGGCGCTCGCGCAGCGCGGAGGGATTGCGCTGCCACTGCGGCGCATCGTAGAACGCGGCCTCCTGCGCGGCGTGATCGTCGGTGATGGCCAGGGCCATCAACTGATCCAGCGTCACGGCATCGGCGCGGTAGTCGTCCATCAGGCGCGGCGAGACGTTCGCCAGCTTCAAGCGGCGCTGCACCACCAGGGGCGTGACGGAGAAATCCGCCGCAATGTCCTCGATGGGCCGGCCCTCGGCAACCAGCGCGGCGAAGGCCTCGAACTGGTCTGCCGGGTGCATGGCTTCACGCTGCACGTTCTCGGTAAGGCTGGCGGTGCGTGCCGTGCCATCGGCCACCTGCAGGCACGGCACGTTCCAATCCTTGGCGATGCGGTGTTTCTTCGCCAGCAGCTTGAGGGCCGCGAGGCGTCGGCCACCGGCCACCACCTCGTAATGCAGGCCATCGGCGGCAAGAATGACGATGAGGTTTTGCAACAGACCCACGCGCTGGATGGATGCGGCCAGTTCGGGGATGGACATGCGCGGCGCGGTCTTGCGCACGTTGCGGCCCGTGGGGCGCAGCACCAGCCGCGACAGCGGAACGAGGGTCATGTGCTTGCTCGGGTCAGCAGCTTGCAGCATGGTCGCTGCGGTGGTGACGGCGCGGGCTTCGGTGTGGGTAACAGCGTTCATGGTGAATCTCCAATCGAGTGAAACAAGGAATGGAGGGGAAACCGCCCCTCCTGCGGGGAAAACTCAGGAAGGGGTCAGGCTTTGAGGGCGCGCATGCCATCGGCCAGCAGCCACAGGGCGCGATTGAGGCGGATGTCGGAATCAATGCCTTGCACGGGGCGGGTTTGCTGGCGGCGTCCGTTGGCGCTGCGCCCATGCAGTCCACCCTTGGTGAGGTTCTCTTGCGTGCGGTTGAACACGCTCCACAGGTCGGGGCGGCGGTCCTCGAGCCGGCGCGGCATCAGGATTTGCGATTCCGTGATGGGCGCGGGCTTGTCGGGGTCGTCGTACTTGAGGGCCAGCGCGGCGCGGGCGAACACTTCCGATTCGCCATCGTCCAAAGTGATGCCGCGCATCAGGTCGCGGGATTCCTGCACCCGCTCGAAGCCGTTCAACACCTCGAAAGCGCCTTCGATGACCTGTCCCGCCACGTCCCCTTTGTGGGGCACGCGAACATCGGCCACGGTGTCTCCGCACACCAGCCCATTGGCGCAAACAAATCTGAACTGACCCGCCAGCATCTGGTAGCTGCTGGTGCCATCGTGGGAGTTCAGCAGGATGATTTCATTGGCTTCCGCGCCGTTGATCTGGCTGGCATGGCGCAGGCGGAGCATGTGCTTGGTGAAGTCGCGGCGGTCTTCGCGGCGCACGCGGGTCTGGCACACCATGAAGGGCTGAAACCCTTCCTTGCGAAGTTCGGTCAAAACCGCGACCGTGGGGATATAGGCGTACCGCTCGGAGCGGCTGTCATGCGGGGCGTCCGCGAAGATGGACGGGGCCACCCGGCGAATCTGGTCATCCGACAGCGGGGTGTCGCTGCGCAGTGCGGGGGAGTGGGAAGCAAAACGGTTGGCAAGCATGTCGTTCTCCTGACTTGACTGTTGAAGAAAGCGCACACCGGATTCCTAGATTCGGAGCCCAGCCTTTCGGCTGTTCGGTGCGGTCGGCACGAAGAACCCGGTTGGCCTCGTTGCCACCGTCTTTCCTGAGTTCATCGCCCGCGACGAAAGGGAGCGCGCGCACGGGCGCCGTCAAGGAAACAAGCGCAGGGTGGGTGCGGCCCGCAGGCGCAGCCGAGGACACGGCCCTGCGCGCCTTGATGGCGCACGGGCGCGGGCTACAGTCGCGGACAAGGTGATGGAGTCAGGAAAGATGGCTGGACAGGCAACGGCCGCCATTCACGCCGACCGCAAGGCAAGCGAAGCGCGCAGGCCCGAAGCTGGAAGCCGGGCCGGAGGCGTCAGCCGAGCGGAGCGAGGGGACGATGGAAGCCCGTCAGGGGCGAGACCCCGAAGGGGGCTCGATGCGCAGCACGACAGCGCGACCGGCCATGTTTCTTGGCCGGGGACGCCCTGCATCCACAACCGACAAAGCATGAGTGCCTAACTCAGTAGCTTGTCGTTACGCTAATCTAACGCTGGTACGCCCATGAAAAGGGACGGGACATGGCGCCCGCCTAGCAGGATTTCGCCTGCTTCGTGTAGTGCGGCGCCGAGGACAGAGCAAATCAAAAATAATGGAGCAGCATCTTGAGCGGAGTCGATCTGGATGAAAAGGCAGTCTGTGGCACATGCATCGGCAATCAGTTTCTAAGCCAGAAGATAAGTGCCAGCGAAACGACCGATGTGGCGTGTGCCTATTGCGGACGGAACGCGCCGACCTTGGAGCTATATGAAATCGCGCAGATTTTTGACCACGAGTTCCAGGACAACTATCAAGTTGCCGACAATGTTCTTCGTGAGGATCATGGGTATCCGTCTCTCGGGGATGAACTCCAGGAGGTCATTCAGCAAGAGGTAGAACCCGCATCCAATGCGCTTGCCGACGATTTATTCGAAATCGTGCGGACTATCTGGGAACGCGACGCATACGATGGCCAGGCACCAGAGGCGGACGCCTTATTCATTAAAACTGGCGTAGCAGACCACTGGCTTCATCGCCGATGGCACGACATGCAGGACAGTCTTCGGACGCGCGCCAGGTTTGTTAACCCAGACGCACTCGAAGTGCTCCAGATGGTCTTCGACAAGGTGGACACAGATGCCACTGCCTCAGGCGAACCTTTGATTATCGCGGTCGGCCCCGGTCATGAATTGGGAACTCTTTTTCGCGCACGTGTTTTTCAGAACGACGATGCCTTAGAGAAGGCGCTGGAAGACCCAGACGCTCAACTGGGACCACCGCCTTCGAGTGTTGGCAGCGCGGGACGCATGAACGCCAGAGGCATCTCGATGTTCTACGGCGCCAATTCGCCAGACGTCGCGATTGCCGAAGTACGGCCTCCCGTTGGAAGCCGTGTTGCGGTTGCAGAATTCAAAATTCTTCGTTCAATACGATTGCTGGACTTGACGCGCCTGCCGCAAATTCCATCTGTCATCAATCGCAGCATGTTTGATGCGTCATCACTGGAAAGTGCGCGGCGGCAGAAGTTTCTTTCTCAACTCGAAAGAGTACTCACCAAGCCCGTCCTCCCTGAGCACAGTGAGGATGGCTATCTGTTGACGCAAGTGATATCCGACTATCTCGCCACCCATGCGAAGCTCAATTTGGATGGATTAATCTTCCGCTCTGCACAGGTGCCAGCATCCGAAAACAAGCGCCCGCTCAACGTCACGCTATTCAACAAAGCATCGTTCGTAAAGAGATTTTTCAAGAGACATGGGCGTGAGTTAAATGCCTATCTATACGAAACGGACGATGAGGGTGATCAATGGTTTCATCCACAGGTTTGGTACAAAGAAGATCCCGCATCGCTCAACGATGACTGGGATTTCTTGGAAAGAACCGATCCGACGTTGGAGCTTATCCCACAGTCCATAGTCATCTGCGAAATCAAAGGCATCAGCTATGACATACGGAAATCGGAGGTGCAATTGATGGACGTATCTGAGCGGACTTAGGGCGGAGGGTTTTGCTCGCTACCAAATGCATGAGAAGGCAATGCCGCGTGGTGGCGGTTTGGTGCGAAACGCAAGGCACTGTGCGCGAGCCTTGCAGCGGAACCCTGGGGGGTCATAATGTTTCCGTTTGCAACAGCGCTCCCATGGCCTGTGCGGCGAATCGGGAGAGCTTCTGGACGATAAATGACACGACGGCGGGAGGGGCCTATGTCGATATTGCAGGAGATACTGGACTGGACGAAGGGGTTGCCTGAGTGGCAGAGCGATGCGGTGGCCCGCCTGCTGGCCAAGCAAACGCTCACGATAGAGGATCAGGATGACCTCTTCGCGCTACTCAAAGCGGCACATGGCATCCCAGATCCCAAAGACCGCAAGCCCAAGCCGCTGACGGCAGATCAGATTCCCGCTCCGGTCCAAGCGACAACTCACGTTGAGCTGCGAGCCATCAAGAGCATGCGGCACGTCAACGCGATTGCGGAGAATCAACGTCTGCCCTTCGGCGCCTCTGGAATGACCGTCATCTATGGCGATAACGGTTCAGGCAAGTCGGGGTACTCCCGTGTGCTCAAGCGCGCATGTCGTGCGCGCGATCAGACGGAGGCTATTCATCCGAACGCCAACTTGCCTGCAGGCAAAGCCGGGACTCCGGAAGCCACGTTCGAAATCGCAATCGATGGAGTTGCGCAAGATGCACACTGGCAACACGGCAAAGTGGCTCCTGCAGCGCTTTCGTCATTTGCGATTTTCGACTCGCGTTGCGCTCGCGCCTACCTCGACAGAGAGGACGATTTCTCCTATGTGCCCTACGGGCTCGATGTATTCGAAGGGCTGGCCAAAGTCTGCAAGCAGTTGAAGACGGCGATCGAGACTGAATACACCCAATCCGCCGCTGATCTGTCCGCCTTTGCGCCATTGCAAGGCGACACACCCGTCGGCAAGTTAGTCGCCTCGCTTTCCGCCAAGACGGCCCTAGCCCAGATTGAAGCGCTGGCAACGGTGACCCCAGAGGAACTGACCCAACATGCGTCTCTGGACAAGAGCCTGAAGGAGAACAACCCGAAGGAGAAGGCCGCGCAACTGCGCTTGCGCGCTCGCCGTATCACAGCTATCGCAGCGAATGCGGCCAGCAAAGGCGCACAGGTGGATCAAGCTGTCGTCGCCAAGCTGAAAGGTCTGGCAGACAGCTATCGCACGGCGCAGACTGCAGCCGCCCTCGCCGCGAAGCAGTTCAAGGAAGGTGAGAACCTGCTGCCGGGTACCGGCGGCGAGACATGGCGTGAACTATTCGAGGCAGCGCGCAAGTTCGCCATCGAATCCCACCCAGACAAATCGTTCCCCGCGCTGGGCGCGGACGCACCTTGCCCGCTCTGCCAACAACCCCTTGCCGAAGGCTCCGACCGCTTGCTGCGCTTCGAAGCCTTTATTCAACAGGAAGCGGAGAAGACATCCCAGGCACGCCGTGTTGCCCTGTACGCGGAATACAAGCCGTTCGCTGCGCAGGTTCTCACGCTGAATCTCGACGACGTGACATATGGAGAAATCGAGGCCTTGGACCCGCAACTGGCCGCCGATGCCAAGGCTTTCGAGCCGCTCCTGGCCGCTCGCCAGGAGGCCATCAAAGCGGCAGTGATCTCGCATCAGTGGGACGACGTCAGTCAACCTCTGGTCAATCCGACCGAGCGCCTTCAGGCTTTGGCTGACAAGCTGAATGCCGAAGCGGTGACCTTGGAGAAGGCCTCGGACGAAAAGGCCCGTGCGACCCTGCAGAAGCAGTTCCTGGAACTGGATGCACGGGTAAGACTGAGTCAGATCAAGGATGCTGTCGTCACCGCCGTCAATCGACTCGCCCACCAGGCCAAGCTCACGAAGTGCCTGTCTGCCGTGAAGACCAACGCCATCTCGTTAAAGGGTGAGCGTCCAGTCAGCCCATCTTGAAAGCCGAGGCGGTTCATAGGAGCCTCGAGTCCACTTCAACTCTTGGTGGACTCGTGAACACTATCCCCGATCAACAAGCAGGTCCGCGACAGCGG
>NZ_JACBGE010000002.1 GCF_021401345.1 Hydrogenophaga sp. NFH-34 | reverse complement strand
CCGAGAAGTACCTGCTGCTGGCCTGCCTCAACCTCGTGGAGTGCGTGGCCTACATCGGTGCAAAGTAGCAGTCCAAATGAGCCGCTTGCGGCCGGTCAAGATGGGTTGACTGGACGCTCACGGCTTTCATTCCAAAGTGCCACTGATTGCCTTTCTTGGTCTGGTGCATCTCGGGGTCGCGTTCGCCGAGGCTGTTCTTGGTCGAACTCGGCGCGGCAATGAGCGTGGCATCGACCACGGTCCCGCTCTTGAGCAGCAAACCCTTGGCCGCCAGCGTGGCGTTGACAGTGGCCAGGATCTGCAAGCTCAGGTTGTGGGCTTCGAGCAGGTGGCGGAACCGAAGAATGGTGCTCTCGTCGGGCAGGTTGTCTTCCCCGGCATCCAGACCCACGAACTCGCGGAACAGCGCCATGTCGTACAGCGCTTCCTCCATCGCCGGGTCCGAGAGATTGAACCACTGCTGGATGAAATGAATGCGCAGCATGGTCTCGACGGCAAACGGTGGGCGTCCACCCTTGGCACCTGGTGCGGGCGCGTGCGGAGCGATCAGCGACACCAGCTCGGTCCAAGGCACCACCAGATTCATCTCATCGAGGAACTCGCGCTTGCGCGTCCTCTTGGTTTTGCGCTCGAATCCGCTCTCGCCCAGGCTCATCTGTTTCATGCCGTCAATGTCTCACATCGGGCCAAGGGCGCAGGGGTTGTGCAGACCTTCCTTAGGCCAGTGTAGTGGGAGAAGCCTCAATTTCTGTTCTGACGTGTCGGTACCTATCAGGTAATCATCGTTGATCTATATCACTGTCCCCAACTGCCGCCTGAACTCCCAGGAGACTTGGTTGCCGTGCACAGACACTGCGAGTTTCTGTCCTAGCCAAGGCTCGATTACCGACCTCCACGGCACCAAACTGAACCCCACGCCGTCATCAAGCATCGCGAAGCGCCCGCTGGCGAGCATGATGCTGCGGCGATAGATGCCAGCAACGCGGTTGCCATCTGTCACCGGGCGATGTTCCCGTCCGGTTTCAGCCGCAATGTCCTGTGCGGCCTTTGCCAACTCGCGTCCGCGTAACGTCGCCAACAGATTGCGCGCCAAAATCACACGCTTCCCGCGTCGCTCTGCCAGCCCCTGTTCGACCAAAAACTCGGCACGCTGTTGCAGTGCATCCTTGACCTCGCTGCCAAAGCCCACGTCGCCCAGCCCATTACCGCCGCCGATCAACTGCTGATCCAGCCAGGTCGCGCCGATCACACGAGCCTGCTGCTCGATGGGCAAGTGTGATTTCAGTTCCACGGACACGCCACCGCCCAGACGCTGCGCGTCGTACTGACGGCCGCGCTCGGCCAGGCCGTCGGGTACGCGCCAGACGCCTTCGTTGACACGCTCCACGATGCCGGCGCGACGCAGGGCTTCGAGCCGGCGCACATGCGCCGCCACTACGTCGCGCGGGTCACGGTCGGGCGTAGCCTGGCTCTGCGCAAGCGCAAGGTGATGGTCGGTGCGATAGATGCCGTCCACCGACAGCGCTGCGATGTTCCGGTCGGCCGCGCGCATGTCGGTCGAACCTTTCACCTCCACCACGGCGCCGGTTGGGTATTGCTCCAGTTCCGACCGCGGCGGCAGCGCGACGTAGTGCGCCTTGCCATCCGTGCCATCGACGATCAGATAGCCTTTGTCATACATTTCGTCGGCCAGTCCCTTGCCGATCACCCGGCCGACAATGGCGCGGCCATCCTCGCTGGGCTGGAACACGGCCAGCTCGCGTTGCTTTCCACTCATGGCGCGCTGCATGGTGCAGATGATGTCTCCGCGTTCGCCCATGGCTCGCAGCGTGGGTTCAGCCTCTGCATGGATGGCCCAAGTGCCGGGTAGTTGCTCGTTTGCCAGACCCATGCTCCGCAACCGCTGTAGGCGCCCGATTAGCACTTGCCGCTGGCGTTGCAGCCGGGGCTCGGCCAGCGTCTCCGCACCCACAAGGCCGTCCATGGCCACGCGCTGCAAGGTGCGATCCAACCCCGTCCACCGCTCCTGATCGACTTCGCGCTGCATGGTGCGGTGGATCTCCAATTCGGTGCGCGGTCCCAGCCATTCAGTCGCCAGTTCGGCGGCCCGGTGGCGCATCCCCTCGGCGATGTAGTCACGCGAGATGATGAGGTCTTTATTGGTGTCATCCTTACCACACAGGACGACGTGCGTGTGTGGGTTGTCAGTGTTCCAGTGGTCCACCGCTACCCAGTCCAGTCGCGTGCCAAGGTCGGCCTCCATCTGCGCCATCAGGTGCCGGGTATAGGTGCGCAGGTCATCGAGCTGTTCGGCGTCTTCCGGTGAGACGATGAAGCGGAATTGGTGGCGATCCTCGCGTCCGCGCTCCTCGAAAGCGGCGGTGTCCGCCGCGTCTGTCGTCGGGCCATAGGCGTGGCCCGGCCCGCCTTGGCGATCAACCCCTTCGCGTTCGATGTAGCGCAGGTGCGTAGCGGCTGAGCGCGGACCGGCCTTGGCCAGATGGACCAGTCGCGCCTTGATCGTCACGCGGCGAGCGTTGGGCGTGAGCGAGGCCCCGGCGAAACGGGCCGCGACGTGGCCTCGCCCCAGCCGGGAACCCGGCCGCTGGCCGGCTTTATCAATCGTATTGCCGAGCTTGGCTCCGGCCTTGTTGGTCTGGCGCAGCACCTTATTGATGAAGGCGTCGCCGCGCTGTTTCGGCGTGCCGGGGCGGATCCGAAAGTGGTGGTCATTGCTGCGGCTCATCGGGCGACTCCATCCAAGACCGGCGCAGTCAAGCGGGCGAAGCACGCGCCTTCTCCAATACCCATGCGGCATTGCGCACTCTCGCGGCACGCTGCGGCTCCCTGGAGCGTGCCGCGCCACCCCCACGTGCAGACAGGGTTTTCAGGCGGCCGGGTGCCGCGACCTTTTATCTTGCCCTGCATCTTTCCCCGCGCATTCACGCCGTCCACCGGGCCGGTGGGCACGGTGAGGCGATGCACCGGTGGCAGCGACGACTGCCGTCGTGCGGCCGTCATGGCTGCTCCTGCAGCCACAGCGTCTGCGCAATGCCGATCACATCGACGGTGCGCACCGGCCCGAAGTAGCGGCTGTCAAACGATGCCGGATTTGCCGTGCTGAGAAGGAAAACCTCGTCAGCCTGCAGGCGGCGGCATTGCGACCAGTCATGCAGCGGGCGGCCCATGCGGTCTACGCTCAATGCGGTGGCCACGGTGTGCCCGTCGATGCGCACAACCCGGCCGGTGATGCATACCCGTTGTGGTGGTACGGCGCCCACGCGCTTGAGCAACGGCACGTGCAGCGGCAGGTAGTCGCGCTGCGCGGCCAGTGCAGCGGCTTCGGCAGGCAGGTGGACGAGCACGATGCTTCCGACCTGCAGCTCAGTTGGCTGCTGAGTGGGGTCCTGCTCCAGCGGCTTGACGCTGTACCAGCCCACCGGAACGCTGTCTGACGGGTTGTAGACCAAGCGCGGCAAAGGCTTGGCGAATGAGGCCCAGGCAAGTGCTGTCAATGCGACGGCCGCCGCGCTGCTGAGCGCAAGGAAGGAAGCACGCGAGCTGCTCATTGCAAGTCCCTTGTGGTCAATGCTGCGGCGTGACGCTCGGCGGTGTAGGCAGGCAATTGCAGCGGAGCGGCCGAGGGTCCAGAAGTCCAGGCCGGCAGGCGGTTGCCCAGCATGCCCCAGTACGCGGGGGCGACGGTGCAAGCGTCGATGCCTAGGGCCTCGATGGCGTCGATCTGCTGCAGCACTGTGCGCACCTTCAGTTCGCCTTCGGCGTGCAGCAACAGGCGTGCCCCCGGGCGCACGCCGGGCAGGCGCTGCAAGGTATCCAGCGGATTGCCGGCCTGCAGCACCATCAACTGCCACAGCGTCGTGCCATGGTCATTGGCCTGCCAGCGCACGCGGCAGAACATGGCCATTGGTTTGAAGACGGCGCAGCGCCGCCAGTGGTCGAGCTGCACCGTGCGCTCGGGTTGGCCAAAGCGCAGGTAGAGGTTGAACCTCTCATGGACATAGGCCAGCGAGACGCGGGTCAGCGGCGGGGTGCCGGCCGGGTTGCGCTGCAGCGCAAGAGGCTGCGGCAGCGGCGAATGTGCTGCGCCGTGCGCGACCGTGCCATCGGGCGTGGATTGCATGTTCATGGGGATGTCTCCGAACGGGATTGAGGGAATTCGCGCTCCAGCAAGGCGCGCAGCAACTCGGCCACGGTGGTGCCTTGGGTGAACGCCGAGACCTTGATGCGCGCGCGCATGTCGGGCGTAACGTCCAGCGTCAGGCGGGCGGTGAAAAGGTCGCCTTTCTGCAGGTTTTCGCCATCGCCCTGACGCACCCATGCCTCAGCCTGCGGGTTGGCCGGCGGACGCGAGCCAATTGCGATGCGCTTGCCACGCTGCGTGCGTTCTTCCGTCATGACGGCCACCGCAGCAGTTCATCGACCAGTGCGGCCACCTCGCGCGCAGCAGCGCTGTCGGGCGAGATTTCACAAGCGAGCCGGCCGGCGGCCACGCTGTCGGCGAAAACGATGCGCTGGTGCACTTCAGAACGCAGCGCGGGCAGCGGCTGTTCCGCCAGCGCCTGGCGCGCTTCGCGGCCGATGACGGTGGTGCTCACGCGCCTATTGATGACAAAGGCCGCGCGCAGTGCCGGGCGGAACACCTGGGCTTCGCGGATCAACGCCACCATTTCGGCGCTGGCCCACAGGTCGTAGGGGCTGGGTTGCACCGGGATGACCACACGGTCAGCAGCCAGCAAGGCGGAGCGCGCCAGCGCCGCGATGCGCGGCGGGCCGTCGATGACGACGTGATCGACCCGCCGGGCGAGTTCCGGCGCCTCCTGGTGCAGGGTTTCGCGGGCCAGGCCGACGGCGCTGAAAAGCCGGGGCAGGCCCTGCTGGCTGCGGCGCTGGGTCCAGTCCAGTGCCGAGCCTTGCGGATCGGCATCGAGCAGCACCACCTGCTGACCGCGCAGCGTGAGCTCGCCCGCGATGTGGGTGGCCAGCGTGGTCTTTCCCACGCCGCCTTTCTGGTTGAGCAGGGCCAGGATCATCGCGTGGCCCCGTCTGCTCGTAGCGTGGTGGCAGCGGCGTGCCGGTCGTCACTTGTCCACCGAAACGGCGCGCTCCCACCACCAGTTAGATGAATCTGGTTAGGGCAGTTACGGCCGGTGCAAAGCCGCGCCGCCATTGGGCTGGCGGCCGATAGGCACGCCTGATGGCACGATGGACACACGCCTGATGGCACGTGGCTGCACACGCCCGATGGCACGAGCCCGTCCACAGGCCATGAACCGCTTATCCCCGTGCCGTGGGCGGCACCGGCCGAAACGTCAGCACTTCGGCGCCCGTGCCCGGCATGCGGAAAATGCCCAGGCGGTAGCCGGGCATGGACTGCCGTGCTACCAGGGCGCGCAGATCGCAGGCGAAGTCGTGCGGCTTGGCCGTGCTGCCCGATTTGCGGTGCAGGTGCTTGAAGTCGAACTGCCAGCCAGCGGGCTGGTGCCCGCCGTGTTTGCGCACCAGGCGGTAGAGCCAGCGCTCGATGCCGCCGGTGAGGTCGAAGTAGGCCGGATCGATGGTCAGCACCAGAGCGGCATCCAGCACGCCCGCGTAGAACCAGTCCGGCAGGATCAGCTCGATGCCCAGCGGCGTACCGCGGGCGTCGGCCAGTTCCTTCCATTCGTTGATCCACGAAAACCGGTGCAGGCGCCGCCCGGTGGTCTCGCGGATGGACGTGGCCACCGTGGTGGACTGCAGCCGGTCGAGAGCCGCTTTGAGACGCTGGTAGTCGCGCAGCGAGACCCCGCGCCCGATGAAGCGCAGGATTTCGTAGGGCCGGGCGCGCATGAGGCGCGAGGTGGTGATGCCGGCGTCGCGCGCTTCCACAATCTGGCTGGCGGCCCAGATGAGGATGTCGGCGTCCCAGATGGTTGCGATGCCGTGTTCCTGCGTGCCTTCCACGCGGATGGCGACGTTGCCGCTGCGAAAGTCGATGGGCTTGGTGCGACGGGACTTGGCCAGTGAGAAGAAGGGGTAGGCCATCAGGTCCTGGCTGTCGCGCGGCGCCATGTCGCCCGGCAGCGCGCGGAACAGGTCGAGCTGTTCCTCCGGGCGCTGGGAGCGTGGCGCAGGCAAGGTCATCGGCCGTAGGAACGGGGGAGGGCGCGTAGCGCCCCTCAGCGCGCACGGCTGTCGGCCGAGTGGTGCTCGGCGTACTCGGGGTCGGACGTGGCCTCGAAGCTGCGCTGGTCGGCCCAGGTGTCGAGGTCGGTGACGGCGTACATGACGCGCCGGCCGAACTTGCGGAAGCGCGGTCCGCCGCCGATGACGCGCTGTTTCTCCAGCGTGCGCGGCGACAGGCGCAGGTAGCCGGCGGCCTCGTCGTTGGTGAGGTAGCGCGGCGGCTGCGGCTTGGCTGCAGCTTGCGTGGAAGTGTGTGGCGTGTGAGTGGGTGCAGCAGCAGGCCGCAAGGGAAAGGGTCGCATGAGAGGCGCCTCCATCGGTCAGGAAGGCCCGCCTGCGGGGTTGCAGGCGGGTGGAGGCAGTCTCAGGAAACGCGGGCGTTCTGCTCAGGGACGATCTGGGGTGAGCCTGTTTCGTCCCCGGGAAGGAGAGCCGAGCGGATCGATCCCGGCCAGCTCGCGGTAGCCGCCATCCATCAGAGATCGGCCGCGCTGCACCAGGCGCCGCACGCGGGCGCGCAGGGCACTGTCGGCGTGCCAGTCGGATGCGACCCCTGTCGAGCCGAACAGCCCTTCGGCAATCTCGCGCAGCGAGGCGCCTGCCTGATTGGCGTCCAGTGCCTGCAGGGTCAGCACTGCCTGCAGGGCACTTTGGCTGGGCCGTGGACGCGTTGCGGCCGAGGGCTCGAAGAGACTGGCGGCGGCCAACTGGTCCAGATCGTTCGCCAAGTTACGGTAACGCACGCAAGGCTCCTGGCAGGCGCGCATGGCGAAGGCGTGCGGCATGCCGTCGTGCAACTCGGGCGCCAGCATCAGGCGCACACAACAGCCGGGCCAGCGCGCGGCGAGCACAAGGCCTCGGCCATCGTGCTGCAACTGCTTGCGACCCGGCAGGCGCCAGAGTTCAAAAGGGGAAGCCTCGGGTGCAGGGTCATCGTCGGGTATCACGCAAATGGTGCAGGCCCGGGCGTTGAGCCAGTCGGGCAGCGCTTCGCGCGCATCCAGCCCTGGGTCTTCTAGTGTGCGCAAGCCCCAGGGCTGCGCGCCGTCAGCCGCCCGCGTGTGCCAGGCCTGGCGGTAGCTGGGGTGGCGCCGCAGGTACTCCCAGGCCAGAGCCGGGCCGTCCAGGTGCAGCACGTAGAGGTACGCCGCGCTGGCGTGCCAGGGCGGCGGCCGGGCGGCCAACTGGCCGTCGTCGAGATGGACCATATGCGAACTCCCTGTTCTTGTGCGGGAGCGTCGCATCGGTCGGCAAGGGCTACGGTTTATCGGTCTGTGATCCGGTCGTGAAGGGCTGTGCGGTGCTTCATCGTCCGATCGTGGCCGGGCTCGCCAAGATCGCGCCCGAAGCGACGGCCACGTGGTGGAAGACCATCGCGGCAAGACTGACCATGGCGTGATGCAGAGTGTTTGTCATGTCCATTTCGGTCTGGATCGTGACCGGGAATGGCATCAGCAGCAGTCGGACCCATAGGGTCTGACGCGCACGTCGATCCTTTGCTCAATCCGTGATCGAGCCGTTGGCCTGTGCCAGCCGCAGGTATTCCCACATCGGCCGCACGGCATGGAAGTGCAGGTCGCGCCGCACCGGTATCCGCTGAGGGCCGACGATGGTCGCGAGGTCCGACAGCTTGATGCTGCCCAGCTCGGGCATGCCGATGCCCACGTCGCACAGACCCCAAGCGGTGTCGCCATCGGCTGGGTCGAGCGCTGCGAGCAGCCAGGTCGCGTGCGCGTCCGGCGTGAAAAGACGTACCACGGGCCACAGGTCGACCTGCGCGTCAGCGGCGCGAGCATGTCCGTTCTCCAGCAACTGCGCGCGCTGCTCGTCGGTCACAAGGGGTTCAGTCGGCATGGTCAGGGTGCGTGGCGCTGTGCGGGAACACGAGTTGCATCAGAAGCACCGAATCGCAAAGCCGCTTTCGTGTCTCCCTGCAAAGGCGCAGAGGCGCTTTTGCAGAAAAGCACCCTTGCACGAAGGCTGAAAGTCGGCATAACGTGAATGCTCGAATGAGCCAATGCGGCTTTGGGGGTTTACGTGGACACACGAGTGTTACGTAAAAGCACGAAAAAACCCATACGGAGATTCACCAAAGCGGCAGCGAAAATCGTTAATGAGTTAAATATAACGTGGTTTTAATTGTCTCTCGACAGGACGCTTCTGTCCATGCAGAAGCGTCCTGTCCAGGCTGGCCGTCCGGCCGGTGCCACCACCTTCGATGCCGAACTGGCGCAAGCCTTCGGCGCGGCGGTGCGTGCGCTGCGCTCGGGGCAGGGCATGGCGCAGGAGGCGCTGGCGCACCGCGCGGGCATCGAGCGCTCGCACATGGGCAAGATCGAGCGCGGCGAGCACATTCCCTCGCTGCCGCTGATCTTCAAGATCGCGGCGGCGCTGGAGTGCGGTGCGACCGACCTGATGGCCGCGACCGAAGCCCAACTGGGTTCGGCCGCGGCCTGAGACTGCAGGCTTTGCCTGCAGCAGCGATCCCGCCAGGGCGGCGGGATCGGACCGGCCGTCAGGCCGTGGGCTTGCTGCGCGACCAGATCAGGTTGTGCGTGCCGTCTTCTTCCTCGATCAGGCGGGCATAGATGGTGGCCGGGAACGAGGGGTCATCCAGCGTCACCGAGAGGTAGGGGCGCTCGGACTGGCTGACCTTCTTCCAGGCGGCGCCGATGTCGTAACCGGTGCCGGCCTGGATGCGGTAGTCGGGGGCGTTCTCGCTGCCCTTGTCGTTGCGCACGAACTTGACCTTGACGTTGAGCGTGAGGGTGCGAACGGTGCCGATGAAGCCGTCGTTCTGAGCGGTGAAGGTGCCGATGTTGGCCATGATGATTTCCTTTCGGGTTACCAAGGTCGCGCCCATCGCGTCCTTGTTGTGATCCGTCAGGCGGGGGACGGGCGGGCCGCACCCCACAGCGCAGCGAAGGGGCCGCAACAGCGTGGAGGACCGGCAGGCACGGGAAATTTGCCTCGCGAGGAATCCGCGCAGCGGAGGGGAAATTTCTTGGGCCGTACGGTTGCGGCCATCAAGCCCGAGGCGCAGCCGCGACCCCGCCAGGATTCACGACGAGACAAGGACGCCTGGGATGCACCTTTCCCGAAAGCCTCATGGCCGAGCACGTTCATCACGCCTCCGGCAAGACTTCAGCGGCCACTACCCTTGCGCTATTGGTCAGAGTCGCGACGACGCGAGAAGCCACTGCAGCATCGACCCGGCGCCTTGCATCGCACGTCGCCTGTCAGGTTCGACCAGTACAGTGCCAATACCCATGCGGTATGTAGCGATCACCTCGGCCAACTGCCCGCCAGCGTGAGGGAGAACGGCATGCCAAGCAACCCAGCGCAGCGAGCAAGGGCGTAGCACCCGGCTCATATGGCGGGTCATGCAGAGCCGGATGCCGGCGCACGAACACTCCGCCCCCCCAGGCAAGCGCAGCGCGCAGGCGTGAAGGATCGAAGCCGAAGGGCCGTGACGGCTATGACGGCACGGGGCGCAGCCCGAGAGCCTGGCGGCGCTGGGCGCCGACACGCCCGAAACCGGACATGTCGAACGCCCCGACCCACGTTACAGGATGAAGCTGCCCTGGTCCGAATACCCTGCAGGCTCGATGTCCAGGTCCACCAGCAGCGGTTTGAGATCGCGCTTGCAATGGAAGGCTTGGCTACCTTCCTGAATCCAAGCTCCGAGTTTGCGTTCGAGCCAACCGTGGGCCGTTGCATTGGCTGAGCCCAGGCCGAGGTACCACTCGGGCATCACATCGTCGCGCTTCGGGTTGACCATGACGCAGATGGAGATCTCGTCATGTTCGTTGGATTTCACACTGGCCACCGCCGGCATGTTTCCGGCGGCCATAAAGCGGTAGGCGTATTGATGGCATTTCCGCCCATCCGGGTGACCTCCCTGCCACCAGTTTTCCGAGGGAGCGAGGCCAAAAAGTCGCTGCTCCAGACCGGCATTGATACCCATCGCCATCAGGTTGCGCCAGGCCCACCAGCGTGCGCTGCGAACCTTGCGCAACGGCGCGTTGCGGAACACGAAGTAGGACTGGTCAAGCTCAGGAACGATCCGCTGACCTTGTTCGATGCTCGTGTAGCCCAACTGGTGGAGCCGCTGGACCATTCGCGCATTACTGGGTTTGGAGACCTCGACGGTCGTTCGACCATCCAGCGCAGCGCGCAGCGCAGCATGCGTTCTGAAGCCGAGAGCCGACGCAAGGGCCTCGCTGAGATGAGAAGACCGAACACCGCGAGCGCGGGACTGGGCGCCATGCTTGAGATTGCGCAGCGCCGCTTTGGAGACGAAGAATGTCGAATCAGACATGCCAAATTCCTTTGTGCATGGTCGATGACTGCCGATTACACACCGACCAGAGGAATTGGATCGGTCTGAAAACAGAAAGGGAACAGGGTGTGCGTGGTTTGACCCGGCAGCAGGTCCAGTATCACGCGACTGTCCATGCATTCTATGCGCTGACGCCGAACGCGTTGGCAGGAAGTGCCCGCGCAAGACCTTGCGCGCCGCCACGCCGCTGCCTGATCTAAGGCGGCGGCGTGGCGCTTTTGATGCTTCGTTCAGCCCATGCTCCGCGCACCCAAGTCGGAAGCGACAAGGCCCCGGACGGAAAGCGCCGGGGATCTTGTAGCGCTTTGCAGACTGCCCGCGTCAATCGCCGGACGCTTCTGCCTCGGTGTGCTTCACTACTTCTGGCACCTTGCGACGGAACACGGCGGGCATCCAACCGCTGCCCTCGGCCAGTCGCTCGGCCTCCTGCGCAATCTCGGCCTTCTTGAGCTTGGACAGGCGGGGCACCTCATTCGGCGCGAACTGCGCTACCGCTTGCAGGATCGAGGCCTTGGGCACGTGCTGAAAATAGCTGTCCGCCGTGGGCTTCCACCAAGCGGCCATGTCAAGGCCCAGCGCCTGCGCCAGTTCAGCGCCGGGCTGGCTGGCGGTGGCGCGTGGCGTCACCACGTCCACCGCCGGGGCGGTACACAGCGCCAGCAGTTGCACCAGCTCATCCTGGGGCATCGCCAGCAACTTGGCGAACAGCTCGCCCGGGTCCTGCGGCAACTGGTCGGACCAAGCCTGCCGCAGTTCGCCCAGCGCGAGCACGGCGGGCGACTCGGGCCAGTCGGGTGCCAGGTCTTCCAGCCGATCACGCAGGCTCAGGCGCAAGCCCAGAGGCAGGGCGTTGCGATAGCCGCCCTGCAGGGCCTGCTGCACCAGGATGTGAACCAGCGAAGCCAGCGCCACCTGCGGATGGCGGGCGATCTCAATCTGCAGGGCTGCGGTGTGGTGCGCGCTCAAGCGCTGCGCCAGCCGGTCGGACAGGTGTTCGGCGCTGCGCGGCGTGTCACCCGTGGTCGATCCGTCCGAATCGACACCATCGTCGCAAGGGGTTTGGCCGTTGGCGGCGCGTTGACGCGCAGCGTCCAGCGCGCGCAGCGCCTTGGCTTCGGCTTCGCGCAACAGTCCCCGATGCATCAGGGGCTGCCCCTCACGGTTCAGCGTGACGATGACCCCGGCCATGGCGCGGACCTCGGGCGCGTGGTCGCTCAGTTGGGACTGCACAGCTTCCAGCTCGGCCGTCAGGGCCTCGCGGCGCTGGTGCAAGGTTTCGGCCCTGTCTTCGTCGTCCGCGTCGTAGGCTTCTTCGAGTGTGGCATCGGTGCGGTCAAGGCGACCTTGCAGCACGGCAATGCGCCGTGCCTCCTTCGCGGTGGGTTCACGGCGCTGACGCGGTGCACCCTGGAACGCCTGCCGCTCGGCAGGGCTCAGGTGCGGCACCGCATTCACCCAGGCCCATCCCTCGGCGCGCACAGGCTCGGCCAGTGTCTCCAGCTTGTCGCGCACCAACCGTTCCAGCAGCGCAGCATCGGTCAGGGTGGTGCCGGTGGCCTCGTCATCGGCGAACAGGTCGCGGCGGATGCCACCTCCGGCAGCGGTGTAGGCGTCCAGCCCGACGAAGCGCACCAGCGCATGGTCGGCGCCGATTTCCCGTTCGGTCAGGCGCTGCCGGAGCGCCCCCGGGCTGCGCTGCCATTCGGGTGCGTCATAGAACGCGGCTTCCTGGGCGGCGTGGTCATCGGTGACGGCCAAGGCCATCAACTGGTCCAGGCTGATGGCGTCGGCGCGGTAGTCGGTCATCAGGCGGGGCGAGACGTTGGCGAGCCTGAGGCGGCGCTGTACCACCAGCGGCGTGACGCCGAAGTCGGCCGCGATGTCTTCCACCGGGCGCCCCTCGGCGACCAGGGCGGCGAAGGCTTTGAATTGTTCTGCGGGGTGCATGGCCTCGCGCTGCACGTTCTCGGTCAGGCTGGCGGTGCGCGCGCTGCCGTCGGCCACCAGCAGGCAGGGCACGTCCCAATCCTTGACGATGCGGCGCTTCTTGGCCAGCAGCTTGAGGGCGGCGAAGCGGCGACCTCCGGCCACCACTTCGTAGAGCGCGCCGTCAGCAGCCAGGGTGACGGTGAGGTTTTGCAGCAGGCCCACGCGCTCGATGCTGGCGGCCAGCGCTTCGATGGATGGGCCCGCCGTCTTGCGCACGTTGCGGCGCGACGGGCGCAGCCGCGACAGCGGTACGAGCAGCATTTGCTGCGAGGGCTGGGCGGGCAACTGCGGTGCGGGTATGGCGTGTAGGGCCTGGGTTTCGGAATCGGTGAGTGCGTTCATGGTGAAACTCCTGTCGGTTGAGATGTGAAACGGGATGAGTGGTGAGGGGAGGGCGGCGGCAGGGCCTGGCCCTGCGCGCCGCCTGGGTTCGGATTCAGGCTTTGAGCTGGCGCATGCCATCGGCCAGCAGCCACAGAGCGCGGTTCAGGCGCAGGTTCTGGTCGATGCCCTGGACGGGACGGGTGCTCTGGCGGCGCCCGTTGGCGCTGCGGCCGGTCAGCCCGCCCTTGATCAGGTTTTCCTGGGTGCGGTTGAACACGCTCCACAGGTCGCGCCGGTCGTCGTCGTGGCGGCGTGGCATCAGGATTTGCGACTCGGTGACGGGTGCGGCCTTCTCGGTGTCCTCGTACTTGAGGGCCAGCGCGGCGCGCGCGAACACCTCCGATTCGCCCGCGTCCAGCGCCACGGCCTGCATGGCCTCGCGCGATTCTTGTGCCTGCCCGAAGCCTTGCAGCACGGTGTAGGCTCCATCGATCACCTGGGCGGCCACATCGCCCTTGTGTGGCACGCGCACGTCGGCCACGGTGTCGCCGCACACCAGCCCGTTCTGGCAGACAAAACGCAGCATGCCGGCCAGCATCTGGTAGCTGCTGGTGCCGTCGTGCGAGTTGAGCAGGATGATTTCGTTGGCCTCGCGGCCATTGATCTGGCTGGCATGGCGAAGCCGGATGAGGTGCTTGGTGAATTCGCGCCGGTCGTCGTGGCGCACGCGGGTCTGGCACACCATGAAGGGCTGGAAGCCCTCGCCGCGCAACTCCTGCAGCACGGTGGCGGTGGGGATGTAGCTGTAGCGCTCGGAGCGGCTGCCGTGCGGCGCCTCGGCAAAGATCGATGGCGCCACGGCGCGGATCTGGTCATCCGACAGAGGGGACTCGGAACGCAGCACCGGCGAACGCGGTGCGAAGCGGGAAGCAAGTTGCATGGTCATTTCTCCAAATGAAGCTGGCTGTTGAAAACCCCCACCGGATTCCTAGATTCAGAGCCCTTTTCGGGTCTTCCGGTGGGGTCGGCGCAAAGACCTGGGCCGGCCCCTTCGCCACCGTCTTTCCTGAGTTCATCGCCCGCGACCCAAGGAGCGCGCCGCCCGGTGCCGTCAGGGAGGCAAGCGCCAGGGCTGGTGCGGCCCGCAGGCGCAGCCGAGGACACGGCCTGGCGCGCCTTGACGGCACCGGGTGGCGGGCTACGGTCGCGGAAGTGGTGATGGACGAAGGAAGAGGGCGCCAGTGGCCCCTGGCCGCAGGTGGCGCCGACCCCACGCAAGCGCAGCGCGCAGGCCCGGGTGTCAGGCCGGGCCGAAGGCGTCAGCCGACCGGAGGGAGGGAACGATGGAAGCCCGCCAGGGACGAGACCGCGGGACTGCAGGGACTGAGGGCTCGGTGCGCAGCACGACAGCGCGGCCGGCCGCAATCACAGGGCCGGAGACGTCCGGTTGCATTGAGCGCTCTACGATGACGGCATGACCGAGAAAGACGAGAACCACCCCGATCCCCTGGAGCAGATGCTGCTGCGCTCGGATGCCTTGCACGAACGGCTGAACGAGCTGCTCGACGACGCCGCGTTCGATGGATCTGCGCGTGGCGAGGCTGCACTGGGCATGTGCGTGGTGGCCATGGAACACGGGACTGCCTTGCGCGCCTTGATGGCACTGGGCATGCCCACCTCGGCGGTCAGTCTGATGCGGCTGCAGTTCGAGGCCCTGACCCGCTCAATGTGGCTCATCTATGCGGCCAGCGATGCCGCCATCGAGAAGCTGTCGGCCCCGCTCACGCTCGAAGCCGAGCAGGCCGCCAAGAACCTGCCCAGCGCAAAGGAGATGATCGATCAGATCGGCAAGCGAGTCGGGCAGGGCGTTCCTGCCGCAGCCCACCAGATGCTGACCCAGTTCAAGGACGTGTCCTGGAACGCCATGAACTCCTTCGTGCACGGCGGCATCCACCCGCTGCGACGCAGCGCCGATGGTTTCCCCGTGCACCTGGCCCTGCAGGTGCTGCGCAACTCCAACGCCCTGAGCACCATGACCGGCATGACCATGGCCATCCTCACGGGCGACGAAGCCATCGCCAATCCGATGAGCAAGATCCAGCCGGCGTTCGCCGACTGCCTGCCGGATCTGCTGAAACCCTGAAAACCAGGGCGTCCGTGACGCCCTGGTGGTTGGTCAGACGATGATGCGCCCAGCCAGCCGTGCGTCCCGCGCGTAGGCGCTCAGGCGCTTTTCGGCGCGAAAGTGCAGATCGCGCTCAACCGGTAACCCGAGCCGACCGCGCACGGTGGCCAGCTCCTGCAGACTGACCCAGCCAAGCTCTGGCGCCCCCAGGCCCAGGTCGCACAGACCGAATGCATGGTCATGGTCCTCCGGGTCGATTTCGGTCAGCAGCCAGGTCGCGCCGGCGTCGGGTGTGAACAGCTTGACCACGGGTGCCGGGTCGGAGTCAGGGTTCTGCAACGATTCGCGGCCGTTGGACAGCAGCAGCACGCGCTGCTCGTCGGTGATGAGTGCGTTCATGGTGAACTCCAAAGGAATGCCGGGCGGGATTGCCCGCAGCCTCCGGGTCACGGCGCAGCGCAGCGGTCAAGGTTCGAAGACGGCCGCCCAGGCCGCCAGCGCAGCGCAGTTGCGCGCCGACCTTGACGGCGAGAACGGTGTGGCACGCTGGGTGCAACAGCAAGCCAGCCCCCACTGCCCAGATGCTCCGATTGGGCGGAGTGCGTTCAGGAAATCTGCGATTCCTGGCGACGGGGCAACTCAGGCGGAGCACGCCAGCCGAGGGCGCTGTCAACCATGTCTCCGTCTGATTTCGTCGTGAGCGCATCGACTTTCACGGCAATGCGCGACTCCATCGGCGCTCGTGGAGCCACCACCAGAATGACGGAGCCTTCGCAGACCATCTCGTGGTCGTCGGATGCCTGAACGAAGAATTTCGCGCTTCGCTGCCCCAGGCGTTCAACCCATCCCCGCAGCTTCAGGGTTGATCCGGGTGGGATCGGCCCCTTGTGCTCCAGTTCGATCGTCCGGCCCACCACGACCTCCGAGTCGGCATCCACGTATCGATGCATCTCGCGGATACAGATGGATTCGACGACTGCGACCAGATATCCGGTTGCCAGGCATTCGATCAGCCTCTGCGCATAGTCGCTCCCATGCGGGAGCCTGGAGAACAGCGCCCGAGCCGTCTGCTCCGGTGGCACGCCGTAGGTTTCTTCAAAGGAAATTTCACTGATGCCTTGGTGATTCATGGAACTGGGAAATGGGTTGACGACGTGCACTCGCTCTCCGAAACCCCGCGTCAAAGCGGGGTGACCGGAACAGCGCTCGATCCTCGTTCGGATGCGTCGCGTCTTCAACCCAGCCAGGCGTGCTCCAGCGTAGCTGGCTTGACGCCCGTGACAAACACTCCCATCTTCATAAGGCTATGGCCCACTGCAGCGTTTCGTCGCATATACGGAGCAGCAGAGCTCGTGACAGGGTGGGTGCTGACATTCTGCCGTTCCCGGTTCCCGGAGTCCCGGCGAAAACTCGACAGGTGGAAGCACATGGCATCATGAAGTTCGACGCTGGCGAAAGCATGGAACCCTTTGGAGCGCGCGATGAGTTCGATACCAGAACGGGAACAGCTCTACACCGAGGTTTGGTCTGTCCCCATGATTCATCTCAGCAGACGCTACGGCCTGTCAGGCCCGGGGCTTCGACAGGTGTGTGTGAAACTGGGCATTCCGATACCAGCGAGAGGCCACTGGGCCAGGCTTGCTGCTGGCCACAATGTCCCCAGACCTTCTCTTCCTCCCGTCGCCGCTGCCGCCGAGGACGAGGTTGTTGAGCGTCGGCATCGGAAGGGAGCGCGACGTTCCAGGCAGACATCGTTTGATCAAAATCCAAAATCAGATCGAAGTGAAATGCCGCTGCCATCACCTGAGCGATCTGATGCGATGCAGCCGTTGGCACTTCATCCTCTGATCCGGGCATTGCTTCCCAAATACGAAAAAGAGGCAGCGGAAGCATTTCAGAGAAAAGCGAAGCACGAATGGGAAGAGGCCCATCCAGGGCGACAGTATCGAGGTGCCGCACCGCCCTTCTATAGCTGGAAACACTTCTGTGACCGTGGTCAGATTCTTGCGGCGACCCATAGAAAGACCGCGATCCGGGTTTCGCTCATGACCTATAAGCGAGCATTGCGCTTGTTGAGCTCGCTGGTCGCAGAGCTCGAAAAATTCGGCTTTCAGCTCACGTTCGCCGATCAAATGGAGCGCTTGATCGCGAAGCGAGGCGAGGCACACATCAGCATCAGGTTGACCGAGAAACTTGACGCTGGTACCCGTTTCGACAGGATCAACTCGTACTCGCGTGAAAAGGAATACGTGAAAACGTTGGGTCCGACAGGACGCCTTTGCCTTGGCATTGAGCAGATGGGCCTTGGCGAGACAATCTTGAATGACACGTCCGCGACGTCTTTGGAGACCAGGTGGCCCGAGATTCTTTCTGCTGCCGAAGTCCGTCACCGTGGCTCTCTGGAAGCTGTGGCCAGATGGGGGAAGCAGCGTGAGGTACAAGAAGAGGCGGCTCGCCGCCGGGCAGAGGAGCAAAGGGTCAGGGAAGAGGTTCAGAGGAGAGATGCTGCGGAGAAAGCCCGGCGAGATGCGCTGCTGCGTGAGGCACAGAACTGGCAGTCGTCACAGCTGCTCCTGAGCTATGTGGCGCACTTGGATGGGCTTCGAGACGTATCCGGCAAGGTCAGTGAGGACTTTGATGTTTGGCGTGAATGGGTTCTCAGCGTTGCCGTCAGCCTTGATCCGAGCAACACAAGACTTGCTGCATCCTGAACCTCGAAGCGAGCCCCATCGACCCTCGAATCTATAACAGCGAGCGGGACAGCCACCCGGCTGAACGGCGTGTCAGGAGTCGCCGCAGAGCCGGCCTCGACGACGCTCGTTTTCGTTTAGTGGTTGCAACTCCCTGGCGAACGACAGGTCGGGGTGCGAGGCGCACCGCAACACCTCCGCCACGGGCTTCGCGGATGCCACACGTGTGCAGCTGGATCGCAAGTATCCTTTGTGCCTGTGGTGTACTTCTCTTGCAGATTCAACTCGAGATTCATGCAATGGGTGCGACTGCGAGCAAGTGATTCGAAAAGCTGGTTTCAGTTTCGCATCGCCAGGTGGCCCACAGCTTGCACCCCTCGGCTGAGCCCAGGTCCAACTCCAGGGCCAGCCAGTTACGCGCTGCCATGATGTGCTTGTCGTGCCCGGGGAACGGCATCACCTCCGCCACGTACTGCACGTCGATGTTTTGAGGTTGCTTTGCATTGCTGTTCATCCAGGATAGGAACAGCCGTTCCATCACGCCCATGAGCGAAGGGTGAACTACAGCCGACGAGGTGAACTGATGGATCTGCGACCAGGTTTCTGAAGCGGGCAAGTCTTTCCGGTAGGCCGTACCCCAGGCCGCGACGTGCACGTCGCCCGACACAAGAGACACACGGATCTTCTTGTCGCGCGCCAAGTGAGAAAACACTTCCAGAAGGCGCTTGCGCTCACCTTCGTGGTCGTCGTGGGACCAGTGATCCTTCAAGTCGTCGGCATTGCTGTCCGTAACGTGGTCTTGCCCGAACTTGTCCATCAGCGACTCGGCCAGGGGCAGCTTGGGATGCACCACGGGCACCGAGGACAAGAACAGTAAGTGCTGGCAGGCGCTCTTAGGTTGTGCGCCCGTGCCGGATTCCAGGTTGCCGGTCCATTTCTTGATCTGGCTCCAGGTGTCCGAGCCCATCACCTGCGCCCGCGAGCGCTCGGTGCGCAAGTCGGCCGCCACGATGGCCACCGGCCCAATGGCATAGGCCGACGTGAAGCCGGGCTGGCCGTCCAGCAGGGGTAGCGCCAGCCCATCCTTGGCGAGAACCTGGCTCCATGTGATGGGCTTGAGCAGTGGGTCCTGGCGAGAAAAACCTGTCGGAGTCGTGTCTTCCAACTCGGGTAAGTCGGTTAATGCATGCTGCATCTGAAACACCCAGAAGGCGCGTCGGGCTTGCCGGAACAGCGTTTGAAAGAGCGGGCTGTTCTGCATCTCGCAGCTATACGAACCCCAGCCGTCGAAGATGTCGTGGTCGTCCCACATCATCACCGTAGGGATGGATGCCATCGCTGCACTCGCGTCAAGCGTGGCCGTAGGCGACGACCAAGGCCTTCTCTCAGTGGGCAGCCAGCGTTGCTTGTACAGCCCGAAGTAATAGGCCTCGATCTCGCGCTCGAGCGCCTTGGTGACCTTGAACTCCAACTGCGCCTGCCGAGGCAAAGCCACCCACTGCCGCAGTGTCTTGATGTCTTCCCAGATCGAATCAAAGTAGATCTGGTCGCCCCCCATGAGCATTAAATGAAAGCGTTGCAGCCCCTTGTCGTGGATGCGCTTTTCGTGCCATAGCTGCTCCTTGTCCAGCAGCTTAACTTCGCCTGACCCTTGCTTCCTGCGCAGCGCACGGTCGTGGCTGTAGAGTAGGTCTTCCCATACCGCGTCCGACGTGCGGATGAGCTTTCGCATCACAGCCGGGTCGGAAAACCCGTTGCACGACACATAGGCCATGCGCGGCGAAAAGTCCTTGCCCGGCACTGTCATGTTCCACGTCAGCCCGCCTGGAATGCCGTAACTCACCGTGCGCTCGTTCTTCAACACCTTGCAGGAGAGGTCGTAGCGCATGTAGCGTTCGCCGTGGATGGCCAACAACTCCTTCGGTGCGGGACACGCTTTGCCATCCACCTCCAGCGCCGGCACGGCCGCGCTCACCTTCAGGCCCACCAGCGCGCTCACCCTCCAGACATCGCCTTTGCCGATGCCGCGGAACGACAACACGGGGCCCAGCAGCAGATCCTTTTCATTCATGTTCAGTCCCCTCAGGCGTTCATTTCCTTCGCCACCACCTTGACGATCCGGGCGCGAGACACCGCCCGGCGCGCCACCAGCACTGCCTCACCCGTCTGTTGCAACCATTCAAAGAACCGTTGACTGGCGTGCCGCGTCTGTGAGTCATCTCGGCAGTTGGCCAAGAAGGCAAATTGCACCTTCTGCACGTCATCGGCCACGAAAACCCCAAAGGGGCCGCTCACCACCGTCGCGTCCGGGAATCCCAATAGCGACGTGGCCTGAGTTTCCGTCGCGCCTCGGTGACAGGCAATCAGATGCAGTGGCCCGTGCGCCGAAGCCAGCAAGTCGATGCGCTGGTGATCCTCTAGAAAGGGTCGTCCCACCAACTCGCGCGCGGCGGCCACGCTGAACGAGGCCGGAATCGCGTGAACCACCACCGCTACATCCTTGCCATCCAAGTTGACCACCACACCGCCGTCCATCGCTCTGGCGCCCTTCAGCCCACCCAGGGCCGTCTTGAGCGTCGATTCCATGGCCATCTTTCGCTGACGGAAGTCGAGCCGGGTCCAGTCCAGCGCCGCGCCGACATCGAAGCGGGTCGATGCGCCGGCCTGCACGCCCCGTTGCGCTAGCGAGATCACGGCATCCGAGAGCGCCTCGAACACGCGCTTCTTTGCCTCCGCAACGGTTTTCACTTCGCCGCCTCGGAAGGCGGTCTGTCGCGAGAGATAGTCCTGGAAGCGCCGGTTGCGCTCGATTGCTGCGCCTTTAGCGTCGGCCACTGCTGGCAATGCCACCAGGCGCACCTTGGCCTGGGCCGAACGAAGGCCCTCCATGTATTCGGCGTGGCAGATGCCGATGTCCTGGTCGCCAGCGGCCCAGCCCGCATTGCCATTGGACAACACAATGAGCACGTCGCAATCGCGCACGGCCTGCAGGCAGGTATCCCAGCTATCCTGCGTGCCTTCGGCCGGCGGGGCGTCTTCGTTGATCCAGACCTCGAACAGCTTTCGGCCCAGCACTTGGGTGGACTCGATCTCGGCTTTCAGCTCCTTGCGCAGGTCGGTCAATGTCGTCTTGCTGCCGGTTGGGAAGGCGTCCAAGCATCTGCTGGAGAGCATTACCCGAATAAGAGATTTGGCCAAGAAGTGCTCCTATTTGACTATCTACTGATGAACTTCGGATATTGCTGCACTGCTGCCATCCGATGTTCGAAGGTCAGATGAAGGCTGATAGCGGAAGTCCAGGCTTACCACGGTGAACGTCCGCTGCATCGCATTCCATTCGCTGACCAGCCCAAAGACCATGGTCGCGATCGATCTCAGCTTGCAAGCGCCCGGCAGCGACTGCCCCATCAGCTTGATATCACTACTAGAGGATGGTTTGTGACGGTGCGGAGAAAGAGGCTCGTAGAGCCAAGAATGGCAAGGTGGTCATTCTCGATGCCCGCCTTGGACAGCCCCGGTTGAACAATACCGACGCGAAAGACAACGTACTTGCGTCGCGACGCCTTTCTCAGCACAACGAGCCTGTCCAGACTTCCGCGAACAAAGCGCGTCGGGCGACCCGCGCGATGCTTGGTCTCACGCTCTGTGAGATGAGCAACCAAGTTAGGAAAATTCCATGTCCACTTGGTCGATTTTTGCGCTTGGCCGCAGACCTCGTAGAGGTCTTTCACGCGGTTTCCAGGCGCGGCTCCAGAGGAATACTTGCAGTGCCATAAAGTCACAGTGATGGTCTGCTCCCCATCTTCAATAGCTACGATGTCCGCGCTTTCCCCGGCATCGTCGTCATCAATGATGAACGCCGAAGGCCCTTGCTCCAGGTGCTCGATAAATTTTTGCTGAATCGAGCGGGGGCGCAGCGCGCCATCTTTCCATCGGCTTTCCTGATTTTGGAGCGTGTCGCCCCACGCCAGCGGAGCGATCAGCTCTTGGTCATAAACCTCCGCTAGTTCTTCACGCGGTTTCAGCAGTATTTCGCCCGAGAGTTGCGAGCCATCTGCAAGTCGTACGAGAGGTGGGTTGGTCGTGAAGAAGTCAACCGCCAGATCAGTCTTATTGAAGGCCTCGATGCTGACATCAGGTCCTTCGACCCGCACAATCGAATAGAACAGTCCCTGAGCTTCTCCTTCGGGGACTAGCGTCATCTTGAACACAGTCTCGACTTCACTGCCAGCCTTCAGCTTGAACGTGAACTCGTTACCTGCCGGGGTCCACTCGACAAGATCTAGCTGACACTCATGAAAACTGTATTTGTTTTCTCCGTGCACAACCGTGATCTTGAAACTCGCCGACTCGAAGAGCTGATCGGGCCAGTCGATCATCATCGCGTGCTCATCGGGAAGCACGCCGCCTTTACGCAACTCAGGAACGAGGGTGTACTTGAGGAAGTCGTTGGGCTCGATGTTCTCGTTTGAGAGCTTGACCCCCAGGTCTCGGCACCAATCTCTCCAACCGGCCAGAGAGTCCGTCTGAAGGGACCAGATTTTTCCTTTACGTGAGCACCCAATGCTCACCCTCTTTCCGTCTTCGTAGCCTACGCCCATGACGTTCGACTTCATCTTGTCCTGCTGCAGCACGGGATCGATAGCGTCACGGACATCGAGGCCAGCAAACATCTGGTATCTGACATTCCGGCTCAAGCCCGTCAAACCCACGCTGTGCAGCGTCATTCGGCGCAGATTGCTGAAAGCCCTGAACACCTCCTCATCGCGAACCGGTTGCGGGTCAGTCGAGAGACTTTGAGCCAGCTTCCACGCGAAATACTTGCGGGAACTGTTAATAAAGAGAAGGCCTTTTTCCTCGTCATAGAAGGCGATAAAAAGGTCCCAGGTATCGATGACGATGTCACGGGAGTCTGTCCAGTCAACCTTGTCTTTCTGATTGACAATGAAGACCAGCATCTTGTCTTGCTGACTGAAGATCGGTTGATAAATGACCTGGCTCGGTCGAAATGCATTTGCATACCCGGTGTGGTCGAAGTCCGTGACGCGAAACACCTCCGTGCTCAGCTTCGGGTTCATCGTGAGCGTAGATATCTCCAGTTCTGTCGCAACTTCCTCCAGTGGTTGAAGGTTTTCCACAAGCTCCGACAGCCTCGCCTGCGGGTCGATTGCGTCATAACTCAAGTCCGACAGCAGGTTGTTCCAATCAGCATCTTCTTGATAGAGGCTTTCAAGGGCTTCAGGCACGCCGTCTTCAGCAGTATTTGCTACGAAACTTGCGTCCCCGACATTGTCGGCCGCACGAGCGAAGCGACCAATAAACTGCAGCGTGATGCCCAGGCTCTTGTGGACGGAGTGCAGCGCGGCCACTTTGAGTTGCGGCAAGTCAAATCCTTCGCCGAACATGTCCACGCAGATCACGATCCTGTGCTCACCGCTTCGGATATTCCGAAGAATCTGTTCGCGACCCTTCGTGTAGCTGTGGACGAGGACCGGGTTCAGGTCCGGAAACACTGCGCTGTAGATGTTGTCAAACAGGTCCTTAGCTTGACCAATCGTGTTGGCTCTCGCCAGCAGCATGTGGTCTAAGCCGCTTGCCAGATCGGCCCTCAGTCTCTCTACGGCTTTCTCGGCGATCCGCAGATCGGCCACAGAGCTGTCCGGCTCAAAGACTTGAAGGAACTGGATCGGCTTGAAGAACTCGTTCTCTTGGGCAAGCTGAAGTGGGTAGTTGTAGATGATCTTCCCGTTCAACGCCTTGCCGTCTTCCCGGAATGGCGTAGCGGTGAACAACAGCATTCGAGCATGAGCGCAATAACTTGAGAACCTGTTCCAGGTTGTCGCTTGCGCATGGTGCGCCTCATCGAAGAAGACTTCACTGAAGAGTGCTGCAAACGCTTTTTGCTCATTCTCGTCGCCTCGGCTGATGGAGGCCATCGTGGTCACCACAATGTTGCAGCTTCGCAGCGCGTCGAACTGGGCCGCGGTGGGCTTTCCTGTCAGTACGCCCACGACCGGATTGAGCACGTCAGTGACGATGCCCAATTTCCTCAGGAGCCCGTACTCCCTGAACTTATCTGCAGTCTGCTGCCGCAGCGCGTCTGTGGGCACTATGACCAAGATGCGATCACCGCGCGATTCGACGGTGATGGCCAGCATGACCTCCGTCTTCCCCGTCCCTGTGGGCATCACAATGATGGCCGGGTCTTTGCTCAAACTCCAGTGCGCCGCTATCGCGTGGAGCGCGCCGATTTGAGGTGCGCGCAAGCCAGGCCTAGCGGCGTGCCCCTCAACTGCAACAAGCTCGGAGACGTAGTTGATCCCGCCTCGCCATGATGCATGGGCCTCAGCCCTCAGCCGGTTGCCTTCAGCCAAGCTGTCTTCGACTTCCCGGAAGCGCGCTTCCGCGATTTCAAGTATTCCGTCTATAACCTCACCATCAGTCCCGCGTAGCACCCCGGCAGGAGCCAGATCGGTGAAGTCAAATCCATTGACCATCAAATCGATGGCGTAGACAGCGCCGTCTTCAGTGGTCGCCTTGAGGCGTTTGAAATTCGGGCCTCTGGATCGATGGGCAACGACGGTGGCCGGATAAACCGCGCTCGCACGCCCGATGCATGAGGCGTCGATTACGCCGTCCCGGTTCTGGAAGGCATATCTTGTCGGCAGGCGCAGGCGCGTTGCCGCAGCGAAATCCGCTTCTGTGACCATTCCCCTGCCTCCGTTCTGTATTCGCGCATCGTACTCATAGCGAGCAAAACTCATCAATCTTACGTAAGTCCATGCGCTGCCTGGTGCTGGAAGGGGTGTAGCGGTGCGGCGCCAATGGCGCACCCACCTTCATCGAGGCGGCTGCGTCCACCAACGAAGAGTTGCACGCGCTGCTGCAGACCGTCAGATGTTCTGTGGCTACTCAGAACGACTGTTTACTGCCAACAAGACCTGGCTCTTACCGATTCGTCAATAGGCCATCGGCCAATAAATCCTCGCGCCGTCCAAGGTACATCGGCTTGTCCGGGCCATGATATTCAGGAAGCCAACGCTTGTCCTTCGGTCCAGTCGGATGGTCGTACTCGGTGGACGAGAACACGAGCTGAGCATTGTTCGCTTCGCACATTTTCTCCAGCTCCCTAAGGTACTGCGCCAGGTCGGCGGTATGGAGTTCTTCTTGCTTCGGGGTGTCGAGGATTAGGATGCGGAACGGGCGCGACTTATCTGATAGGTACGCCTCAAACAAGGCTGCATGTATGGCTAAGACCAGACGAATCGTCGTGCTGCTAGTGCCGCCGCTGCCTATGGTCTCTATCGTTTCGCCACCGAACGTGAACCGAAGGTTCAAATCTATATCGACGTTCGTCGACACGTTCTGCGTCACCAGCGTCTGCATCCACTTGACGGTGAGTTCGCGCAGGGTCAACCGTAACCTCTTGAAGTCGTTGTCGGCTCTGCCCGTGTTGGATAGTGCGTCGATGCGGTCCTGAATTCGGTCCCGTTCCTTCTCCAGCTCAAACAGCTTCGAGCGCTCGTTCTTTAGCGCAGATATACGGCCAAGTTCAGATTGCACGTCGACAAGCTGCTTGGTGAGTCCCTTAACAGCTGTCACCAGCTGATCGACACCAGAAGTGGTAGGCGAGTCGAGGCTGTCGACAAGTGTCTGACGCTCTGCGCCCAGCTCGCCTAGACGCTCTTGCAGCTGTTCGACGCGAATCTCGGCGCGAATGCTGTTGCGCTCGAGGTCTTTGATTTGATCCTTGAGGTACAGAAGGTTTTTCCCATACGACTCGGTGCTGCCCAGGAATAGCCCGCAATTCGGCACGCGACAGATTTCCTGAAACGAGGTGAAGACTCGCCGGGCCTCTTCGTTCAGGCCAAGCGTCTTGACCTCGCCATCTATCTCAGCTCGGATGGTCTCGATGCCTGCAATACGGTTCTGCAAGTCGAAGAGCTCCACCTGTTTGGCCCTGATCTGGAAATCCTTCTGGCGCAGAATCTCCGAGAGCGTAGAACTGGCAGTACCTTTGGCATCGACAGATGCACGAAGCGCGTCGATCTGCCGGGTCAAGTCGTCCACAGTCCGCTGCAACACCTCTTGGTTGGCGTCGCTGGCGTCAACTCCGCGGCTTTGATACTCCAGCACCCGCTGCGCCCCCACGATCTTGCGCGTTTGTGCTTCGAGGGCGCTCTTCTCCTCGATAAGGCTTTTCTTGACCTCGTAGGAGTGCTTGGGATTCAGGCCAAAGGCGAAGCGGACCATCTCCGCGAACTGGTCTTCAATGAACGGGTTGGGCGACCGATATGCGGCGGAATATCCATAACCCTGAATCAAGTAGAAAACTGGCAGCAGCGTGGAGATGTAAGGCTGTGCTTCCCCTCCCTTATTCGAGACAAGCCGTGGAGGCTTGAGCCCAAGCAGTCTGAACAGCTCAATGGAGAAGGAACCCTCCGCATGATGCTCCGTCTGCTCGCCATCGAAATCAATCGTCGCGTAGAACTCGTTGTTCGTCGCCCCGATTACCCGGCGGATCGTCAGCGGCTTACCTTCAGACTCTGCATGCAGAACAACTGCCTTGCATTTCTCAAGGATGTCGTTCCGAAACTTATTTGGAAAACCGAGTGCCGACGCGAGAGCGCGGATGACCGGCGACTTCCCGCTTCCGTTTGGAGCGAACAACATTGTGGTCCGGTGACCAAACTCCAGCAACGAGCTTTCCCAACCCGCTTGGCCCAGAGGTTCGATTTGCAGCGACTTCAGCCTCAATTTACTTCCCCCCTGACTCGCGCTTCATCTCTAATGTACTGATAGCTGAGCTCAATTGTTTTCATGGAGACAGCCAAGAGGCTTTCGCCGTTTATGGCGTCGTTGTAGACCTTCTTACCGAGGTCGGTCGCCGAGACTCGGCGCGTCGCTCTGTCAATGGTGACCTGCCCGGTCGACTCTAGGAACGTGAGTGCCTTGATCGTCCTGATGCGAAGGTTGCCGGACCATCCAATATCCTGCGACGAACCTTTGAACCCAGCGACAGTACGCTCCAAGCACTCGCCCACCAGCTGACCAATCTCTGGTAGCTCGGGCTTGGATAGCCCCTTCGATAATGCCAAGATGGTCATGGCAAGTAGGGGCAGCTGAAACAGCGCCTCGTTGTCGAGCGTGTGCGCCGGGGACGGCCCATCTCCGGATATCTGCAGCTTCAGGTTGAGCCGCTTTGCCTCACTGAAGAAATCGGCTGCGCTCATCGCGTCAACCTTCTAACGACCGAGGCGCAGAACGCTCCGAATACAAGGTCGGTATTCAATGCCGGGAATTTGTTGCCTATGGGCGAGTCCAGAACGCCTTGGACGAAATTCTCAAGGTCTGAGATTGCACCGCCGGCAAGTAGCCAAAGCTTGCACTTGCTATCAATTTCTTCGAGCAGCACGTTGAAGGTGAAGTCGGGAGATCCATGCCGCGCGCTCCGCACCCAGACATCCCAGGAAACCTTGGCGCGTGAAGCTGCCTCAATCATCGAGTCGGTGGCGCCGACCTCTTTCAGCTTCCGCTGAAGGATGGATGCGGACTTGATGGCTCCAGGGTCACCCCCTGCCAAAAGGGTCTGATACACCTGCGTGGAGATGCTAAGGACCTTGAGCAGGTCCTCTAGGCCGACACTGGCCACCGTGTCGATACCGGACTTGGATAGGCCGTTGATCGGAGCACAGGACTTTTCCTCGACGAGCGCTACCAAGCTGTTGGCAATGCGTTCGACCTCGTGCTGGTGGAGCTCGATTTCGCTGTGCTGCCAGATTGCTTTGTGCGCGGCCATGGCAAAGGCCTCGAGCGTGTCGCCGATATGCTGAACGTTCGCCAGCAGCGACAACTTCTTCCGAGCTGCCTCGACTTCCTCTGGCAACATTGGCTTGCCAGGAGAAACTATGTCAGCAAACTTGCTGATGAACTGGCTGATGTACTTCTTGCTGGATGACCCTGCGGCTAGGTCTGCAACGACTTCGTGAACGTCGTCATCGAAGTGCACATTGCTGAGTACCGTGATTCTGCGGCATTGCTCGCCGAACTCGACGGTGTGCACAAAGAGCTTGCCGGCGATGCTCTTTCGAATCGCTTCCAGCTTCTCTTCAGTGTCGAGCGCGCCCTTCTTCTTAAGCGAGAAGACCTCGGCCACGTCCCATTGCTGATTGGCCTTGCCCTTGGTCTTGACCTGGAAGAAGTGGTACTCGACGACGCCAGCAACGGTTCGGCGCACGACGAAGTCATCGTGATAGTCGCAGTAGACACGGTCGACCTCTTTGCCGCTCAGAATCTCAAGCGCCGCGTAGGCGGCAGCCTGGAACTGCATTCGGAATCGCGTAACCGTGGTGCGCCCGGCTGTCTCCCGCGGCGCTTTGTCATGGATAGTGTCCATGGATTCTTTTGTGTACTCCCCGCTATTCGCGCTCACCGTTTGTAACAGATTTGCGAACGCAAACGCCAGAACTTGATTCCCGGCTTCTACGTTCGGTAGGCTGGTGCGCTGGAAAAGCCGGACGCACGCGGCCACAGGCATAGCGAGCGGATGTTCACTGCACCTTGAGGCGGTGGTGTAGATGGAGAAAGTCACTGTGCAAATATACAGTTATCTGGCTAATCGCTCAGCGTGACTCTATGAAAGGTAGTGAGGGGTCGCAGGTCTTCAGCGTCAGTTCGGCAGCGCCTTTCGAAAGGCAACAATCGCCGCACTTCAGACCCTATAGACGAAAACCACGCGCGAAACCGGGTTCGTCTTGGAGACCCACATCGAGGCACGTGCCGATCGATCTGCGCAGAAACCACTGGACCAATGCACTGTGGCTTCGGCGTCTTGCAGGTCAAGCATTGCCTGCTCGGCGGCACTCCTGGGCGCCAAACCAGCGCGGCGGGATGGGGCGCTGCTCGACCCCTGGAGGGACTCCTCAGGTCACTCCGATGCCTCGGCGGAGCAAAAAAGGGGGGCTGCGCCCCCGGGGTTCACAGCCGTCCACATTCGGCCATCGAAAGGACCTGGTCGCCCGCCACGATCATGTGGTCCAGCACCCGCACGTCCACCAGCGACAAAGCCGACTTGAGCGTCTGTGTCAGGTGCTCATCGGCCCGGGACGGCTCGGCCACCCCCGAGGGGTGGTTGTGCACCAGAACCAGGGCGGCCGCATTGCGGGCCAGGCACTCCTTGACCACCTCCCGTGGATAGACCGAGGTCTGGCTCACCGTGCCCCGGAAGAGTTCCACGTACTCGATCAGTCGGTTCTGCGAATCCAGCATCAGGACCGCGAACACCTCGTGCTCCAGCACACCCAGCTTCACCTTCAGGAACTCCCGCACCGCCTGCGGTGAGTCGAACAGTGCCCGCTCGCCCAGTTGTTGTCGCAGGATGCGTTGCGCCGCCTGCAGCACCTCGTCGGTCTGCGCCGGGCGGTATTCGCCCGCGGTGTCGCGAACCAGAAGAACGGAAGGATCGAAGGAGAAGAGATCGTGTGCCATGGCCGGCTCCGTGAATCGGGCGGGATTGCCCGAGACCGGCACCTGCACGGCGCAGCGCAGGGGTCAAGGTTCGAAGACGGCCGCAGGACGCCAGCGCACCACCGCAGGGCAGGGCGCGCCGACCTTGACGCCGAGAACGGCGTGCTACGGTGAAGGGAACAGCAAGACGCCCCCACCCACGCACCTCACGCGTACCAGGGCAAGCACAGCGCGCAGGCAGCACAGGCTTGCCGGAGGCGTCAGGGATTCCCGCCGAACGGCCGAGACGGGCTCCGCCTGGCTCGGGGCAACGCCCGGGCAGCCCGACGGCGCCAGCCGGGACGCACGAATCCCTGGGCTGACAAACCGTCCTTCAGTTCAAAAATCAGGGCTTGCCAGAAAGACTGGATAAAATTACAGTACTAACAAGGAGAAGCCCATGCACCATGAATTCCGTCAGCTTTACCAACCCCGCTTCCAGCGCCGTTCGGAATGGCTGCGCCGCGTCTGGCGCTGGTTCTGAACAGCCTATGCCTGCACCCTACGAGATCCCTGCATGAATGCTCCCGTGCTCCAGGAAGTGCTGCTGCGGATCCAAGAACGCAGCGACGATCTGCCCCTGGCCACCGCCGGTGTGTTGCGCTACGTCTGGGAGAGTCGCTACGGCGAGATCCTGATCGAGGCCGTGGGCGATGAAGTGTTCGTCAATGGCAGCCGGGTCGAAAGAACGCGTTCGGCTTCCGCTGAGCTTTCTGAAAGGTGATCCTGACCGACCCATCACCCCAGCGATCGGTCGCCGCGCAGGTCATGTGAGCAACCGTTCAGTTTCAACAGAACCCTCTTCGCCATGTCCAACAACAGCGCCACAAGGCCCGATCCACACAAAGCCAAAAGGGCAGAGTCTGCTGTCTTTGGTGATCTCGCCGATTTGTGCAGCAGTCCAGGCTACGTCCATGCCTTGGCCTACATCTGCCATCGGGACAACTTCATTGCGTACGACGCCAGATGAGAATGCCTCGCACTCGAAACGAGCCCGCGTACTTTCAGGCAATTCGCCAGTGGGGACTCCCGGAGTGCCTGCATGTCCCAATCGTTGCTGTGGACGAGGCGGCAATCTCTGAGCACATCGGCGACATTGTCAAAGTACTCTCTCCCGGTCGCGCACTTCTCGTGGCGATTGACCCACCGCCACCTCGAGACGAACGCCTTCCAATTTGGACCCATCAGCGATCTGATGTGTTCTTTGAAAAAAGACAAGTATGGGTAAGCCACAACTACACCCGCTATCGTCAAGCGTACGTTGCCGCCTTCGGAAACGATGTTGTAGAGGGCAAGGTGCTGGCTCATATGTACAACCGGCGAATGGCACAACTTCGTGGCTACAAGTACATCAGGCTTGTCCCAGTTTCGCGCGGCACAAATTCCAGCAGCGCATACACAGAGCAGTGGGGCGTGAAGCGATCGGAAACCGACCTGGGTGCGAGACGTGAGAGGCTCGGCCTGAAAATGCAATATGCAGATCTTGGGGACTTACTGGTAATGCTCGATGTTCAGCTCGGTGGCGGTGTTCAAGAAGTTTTCCGCGTCGGTCAAGACTTGGTGGAAGTGCCGGGCCTACGAATTCCGCAGGCTCTTGCAACATAAATAGCTGCACTTATTGGGCGTTATCAGCGCTGGCCTGCGCCCGTGACATGTGTTTTTCGTCTCCACCACTGCTGTGCGGAGGATGAAGCCAAGTCTGCTTCTGGACGCCAGAGACTACGTAGCGTGCCAACCAGGTTTTCACGCCATCGGGAGCGATCCGTTCAGGAAGCATCGCATCTCCCCAGCAAACCTGAATGCCGCATTGGAGTTGCCCGAGTTCTGTCTTGATTTCAGTTTCCAGAACCTCATTCGTCCACATCACTGAAGACAGATCGGCCTTTGCGAGGTGCTGTGGTGACCTTCGCCGGAGTGATGTTGGGCCAAAATTCCTCGTCGTCTTCGTCTTTTTTGCGCTTCGAGGCGACTTCTATTGCCGCCTTGATTTGCTCACTCAGCGAGAGAAGCTTCTGCTGAGAAGATGCCTCTTCATCGAACGCCTCTTGAAGCCGAGCAACAAAACTCTGGATATCGTCGAAGTGGTCGACCAAATCGGTGTCAGGCTCTGTCGTCTCGACCAACTCTTTGATGCGCTGTGGCACCCCGTCATCGAGAAGGTCGACCAAGCGGGTTGTCATTCGGACCAAGCTGGATGGGTGCATCAAGGCCAGTACCTCGTCTTTATTCAGGAACGAGGCATCAAACTCGTTGAGCGCGGCGCTCTCAAGCTCATCGGACACCTCATCTCGCAAACCTGACGGCAGCAAGCCGAGTCGGTTCACTCGAGCGAGGAGCTGGATTCGCCGGCTCCAAGTCACTCTCCAGTAGTTTGAGTCTGTTCTGTCCAAGATGCTGGGGTCTTTTGTCAATACGGCCCTCAGTGCAGACTCAGACGCGCGGTGGGTCAAAAAGTCAAAGAGATCCCGATTGGAGTTCAGTTCATTTGGCGTGCCGACCAAGCGAGTGACAAGATGCTCGGTGGCCGATGCGGGAATTACGACTGCATCAGGAATAGGCTCCGCGCCATCGCACACCGCTTCGTTCAAGAGGGTCACCACAGGAGTACCTCTGAGATACAAATCGACGAGGTCGGGGCGGGTGCTCAAGATGCTGCTGATGGCATCCGCAAATGTTGGATGGATGAAGCTCCAAAAGTCTTGGTTGTCTTCCCGTCGCCGATTGAGAAATGCCCCTTCCAACTGTGGGAGGGCATCAACCATAGCAGCGATAGTGACACCGTATTTGTCGGCGACGTGTTTGGTTTCTTCGCCGGAAATTTCCTGCAACGGCAGCCGCGAGCGCCAGAGAAAGACAAGTGTCAAGGCCGCCTGTTGTGGGTCGGTCAACTCAAGGATGGTGTGCTTGAGGAACTCCGCTGGCTCGGCAACAAATTTGACGAGATCCGTTGGGACATCGACCAGGCCTTTGGTGTAGCTGTTGTCGCCCAGACGACGGGCGATCTCAGGGAGGAGTTGCGGATTGGATGCGATCGAGCCCAAATAAGGCTTCACACGTCGTTTCCATGGCTGGGCCTGATTTCCCGCCTTCACATGGTTATAGACGATCTGCTCCCTCTCATCGGGGCTGAGGCTACCGACATCGACCACCGCGCGCCCGTCCTCAAAGAGAGGATGGTTCCGTGTGCCAAGTTTGACCTTGGCTGCGTTCCATATGTGGTTGCGTGAGGTCAAGATGAAGCGATTGCCACTATCGATCGCGGCTTTCACTTTGGGTATCGCGCTGATCCAGCTGTCGATGTAGTCGCTGCGCAGTTGGTTCGGCCCGAATGCATCGTCAATCCAGTACAGGCGGCCTTTCTCATGTGGGTTCCACCGCTCAATCAGTTCAAGCGGACCCTCGCATTTGAGACATTGGTGACCATCGCCATCAATGGCCGTCGTTGCCAAAATGGCGGCCAGCATGGACTTTCCAGTGGCGGGTGGGCCGAGTAACAGCACAATGCCGTGATCGGATAGCACCCGCACGGCACTTCGATGAGCAGCCGTCGGAACATAGACACTGAGGCTTGGCAGCATGTGGCCCAAAAGGGCTTGAGTTTGGTGAACGCAGCGTTCATCCAGAATGATGGACAGGTCGCCCAGTCCATATACCCGTGGTACCAAGGCTCTCAATCGCGCGCTTTGGCGGATCTGGAGTGTTAACCATTCTCGGCCGAGAACATGCGGCTCTTTGACTCCGGCTTCGAGTAGCTTGGTGCGAATGGTGGCTGCAACCGGGGCGTCCACGCCGAGGCTGGTGATGAAGTAGTACGCGTGTGCTTGTCCGTTTTGGACCAATGCACGAATCGTTTCCAACTCCGGGTCAATGTCACTGGGTCTCAGGCGATGTTCCGCTTTGCTGCTGAATTTGCACTGAACGGTGATCTCCGCAACGACGGAGTCCGGTGTTGAACGTTTTCCAAGAAAGACCGCATCCTGTCCACCATCTTGGGCTTCGCGGTAGATAGACACAGTGGTGCTCAGGACCTCGGCACAGACCTGCGCGCAAAGGTCCTGAAAGGCCTTCCATCCCAGTGTGTGAAGGGCAAGGTCGGATATCAGTCCCTGTGCTTGGGTATTCATTCGGTCGCGCTCCTTCTTGTCAATTTTGTCTGTTGCGAATACTCATCGTGCCAAGTTCAACCGACCGGCAGCGGCATGGATTGCCGTAGATCGTTGACCAGCAGGGACGCAACAGCCTCCTCAGCGATGGAAATTCCATGTGACTGCATCGACTCGGTCAATGCCTGGTCCCAAGACGCTGCAACTGCGGTTTCCTCCAGATCTCGATCTTTAGGCGGCGCTGTTTCGAGTGCCTGTAAGTAGTGTTCGCTCCCAAAGCGCCAAGGGCCGCATCTGCAGAGCTTCATGACGTTGTTAGCGATGTGAATACCGGCCCAGTCAAAGTCACCGTGATACCGCAGCTGGGCCCCTGCGTCTGACAGCTGTTTCAACAGCACACGCTGCGCTGCCGCAGGCATGCCGTCGGTGCACACCAGTGGGGCACATGCAGCACCCAAACGGTCCGCAGCAATCGAGACGATGTTGGGGTTCTCGCAGACGTAGATGATCTGATCCGCAACATCCCAGGCAGGGGGCGTTCTCAAGAGCCGACGCAGAGAAAGATAGCCTGGTTCACCTGGTGCGGCCGGCGCGTTTGACGGAGTGCGAACTGGCAAATTCAGAAACAGAGCGGGGCGGGCCAACTCGTTGACGAGCACGCCCGATCGAGCCCAGATATCTCGCGCCCGTTCGCTGGGTCGACGAGCGCCATCTGCTTCATCTGTGGCTTCCTCAGAAGGGGATTGCTCCTGTTCATCGGTGCTGGCGCCATGTTGCAATGCGGCCAACACAACCGTAGCTACGGCTTGTCCATTATCGAGGGCATGGGCATTGCCGAGCGCATCGGCGGCCAGTTGGGCGCGTGTCAAACCCTGGGCTGGCAGGCGCTGCAAGACCACGTGCGCTTGCTGTAGCAGTAAGTGAGCGGTTTGGGGCTCTTGTTTGGACACCCGCTTGAGTAGGCCGACGGCTGATGATCCCTGCAACCACGCGCACAGCGAGGGGTGAAGCCCTTGACCGTCAGTGACGCTGGACCAGCGTAACTGCAGTTCGGCTTTGGCCTCTGTTCGGTTCACGATGGGGCCATCCAGTGCTTCCAAGGCTTCATGAAGCGAGTTGGCCATGCCTGCTTCTTGCAAAGCAGTGTCGAATTGAGCAACGTCGATTCGGACAGATCGGGTGGGGCGGGGTGGGAGACCAATGAGCAGAGCCAAAGCCTCGTATTCAACGGCGCTCAGGCTGGTCAGGTGAAAGCCTGTTTTTTCTGAGCCGCGTCCATGCCGCTCGAAATGCCGCCTCATCCGCTGTCGCAATCCAGCAAGCTCGGTACCCCCGAGCCTTCGGATCAGCCTTGGATCAATACTGGGATCGTTCGCCATGTGGATCACTGCGTGGAAAAGCGGCGGTCCGGGTCGTCTTCCCGTCGCTTGGCTCGACCATCCCAGGCCCAACGAGAGACGAAGACCGCGTCCACGCCTTCGCGGCGTTGGAGCTGGCAGATCGATACGCCTGGAAGCTCTGCGTAGCAGGCCCACTCGCGCTCACTGGTGATCACGAAATCCAGATCGAACTCGCGTATCAGTCCCATGCAATGTGCTCGGGCCGCGTCGTCGATGCCTGCAAACGCTTCATCGAGCAGCATCAGGCGAGGTGCAAGTGGGCTGCCTCCTCGCCCATAGAAGCTGGAAATGGCCGCAAACAAGGGAACAGTCAGACCGAGTGCGCGTTCCCCGCTGGAGGCTGGACCAGAGAGCTTGCGCCACTGACCATCCTGATGCCTTTGCACGCTGAACCGATGCCAGCGGCGATAGTCCAGAGCTTTTGCCAACTGCTCAACCAGGCTTGAACCTGTGGTGCCGGCGTCTGCTTGTGCGCGCTCCGCGGCGATTTGCTGCTGAAGCATGGCACCCACCACGCTGCGGTCTTCAGCCGACCACATGTCGGCACTTCGGTTGAGCAAGCGTTCGCGGGCGACTTCAAGACCGGTGGGTGCGCCCTGTTCAGGTGTCAGGGGGAGCCATTGCAAGCGGTAGCGTACCCCCGTGGACGTGGGGCGTTTGCGGAGCTCCTCATTGATGGCATCCACCTGCTTGTCGGCCGCGCGCATCAGGCGCTGAATCTCGGCAGCGATTTCCGCCTGCAAGTGGTTTTCCAGAACCTCTCGCTCTTTGGCGGTGAGCAGCTCGCTGCGTTGCGCGATCTCGTCGGCCAGCCGATTGGACAGGGCATCGGGTCGCTCAGGCCTGTTCAGGTAGATGACATGAACAGAGAATCCCCAGTCATTGGGTTCCGAGGTCGCCTGATGGCCCAGCGAACTGAGTGATCGCTGCAACGCTGTCAGGTCTTCAGCGATCTGCCGTTGAATACGACTCCATGCCGCCTCATCGTCCGCGATGTGGGCGAGTGCCTGTTCGGCCCGGCGAGCGAGGTTCAGAGCCGGGTCAATGGTCCAGGGGATGTTCCCGTCCGGAACCGGAAAATCCGGTAGCGCGGACGCCAGCAAGCTGCTCTCAGTGAAGCGCTGCAGGCGCTCTATGGCGTGCGCGCGGGTGGCCGCTCGCTCAGTCAGCACGGCATCGGCGGAGTCTGCTTGGCTTGCCGCCACCGCGCGCTTCTCGCTCGCCTTGGTCAGAACGGACCGGGCGGCCTCCCACGCTCCATCAGCGATCAAGACCTCTGCGGACGCATCGCGCAGTTGTTGACGCAGCGTGTCAACCTTGGCGCCGATCATTCCTTTCAGGACCTCATAGCGCGCCGCAGACTCAGCTGCTCGCTCGCTGGCAGTGAGGAGCGACGCCGCCCGTTCGCTCAAGGCCTCCATAGCCTCTTTCTCACGCTCCTGTTGCGTCTGGTACTCGGGCCAGGCACTGCACCATTCCCGTGTTGCCAGGGCCAGTTGCTGATGAGCGTTGGCGAATCGGTCCAATGCTTCGTTGATGGGCGACAAGTCCGCAAACACCGAGGGCAGTTGAAGGTCAGCGGCGTCGCGTTCCAAGGTCTCTCGGGCGGACTGAAGTTCCGCTTCAGCGGTTCGACATTGGGCATCAGCAGCGTCAAGACGCTGACGGGCCTGGAGCACCTCCCGCTCCGCACTGGCTGCAGCGAGAATTGCCGCGCGCAGCAGATGGTCGGACGGTGCGCCCTTCCATTCGCGCTCCGCCTCTTGTCCATCCTGCGTGAGGCGCAGGAATTTTTGTTGCAACTCTTCCAGCAGGATGTCGATCTCGCCCAGACGGTCCGCAATCTCGTCGAGGCGGCGTTGTCGTGCGTTCGCGCGGGCTGTGTGACCAATGTAGACGGCCTGTGGCTTCTGCCAGGCGCCGGCGAGGGTACCCAAGCGGTAACCACCTTGCTCGCTGACCCACGACTCGCTCTCGCCGTGATCTTCCGACCCATACGCTACGGTGGCAAGCAAGGACGCAACCAGTTCAGCGGTCACTGCGCTGTCGTCAGGGACATCGGGGTGCAGCGCGCTCGCAAGGTTGTGGCCAGGGATCGGCGGGCGACGTACCCATGAGCTGTCAAGCAACTGCACACCATTGGTGTCGGTCAATGCGCCGTCGGGCGACAGCCAAGCGTCCAACAGGCCCGAGGCTTCAAGTGCGGCCTCCAATCCCGCACGCTGCTTCGCGTCCAGCTCAGACTGAAAGTCCACCAGTCGCCACAACGGAGCCCCCGGGCGTCCATCACGGACCCCCGCTGCCCGCATGGCTGGAGGCGTGGGAACCGCATCGTGGCCGGCGAGCAGCCGATCCCTTTCAGTGCTGAGCGTTTCCTGTTCGGACTGGAGGGTGTTCTGTTGGGTGGTCAACGCCGAGTGCTGAGCGGCATGGCGTTGGGTCGATTGCCGATACGCCTCGGTCAATGCCTCTTGAATGGGGTTTGCACCTTCTGGACGTGCAACCCAATCGACAAGTTGTTCCAGTGGTGCAACTTGGTCAAGGTGCAGATGGACCAGGTTGGAGCAATGGATGTGCCAAGCGTCGATCAGTTCGTTGCCAGTCGTTTCGGTATTCAGGTCGGCCGCGGCCCGTCGCTCTGCTGCTTCTTCCAGCTCTGCCTGGCGATCACGTTGCGAGGCCTGCAGATTGACCAGAGCCTGTTGCTTGACATTCACCGTCGTATGTCGCGACTCCAGGTGACGAATGTCCTCACGGCGTTTGCTGGTTGCCTCGCGCAGCAAAGTTGTTGCTCGTGCGATTTCTACAGACGCCAATTGGGGCAGCTCTTCCGGCGCGAGCGTGACCAGAAGGTTGTCCAATAGCGTGGATCCTGTGCCCGCTGCTTCTGCCGCTTCGGCGCAGCGGCTGCGTGTGGTCAGGAGCTCGCTCTTGGCCTCCGCTGAGCGCTGGTTCGAGTGGCGGCTGCGTTCCTCCTCACGGGTCAGGTTTGTTCGGGCCTGATCGCGAAGCGCTTGAGCAGCTTCGGCTTCTTTCTTCCGATCCTTTGCATCGGTTTCCGCATGACTCAGGCGGTTGGCGTCTTGATTGGCCGGATCGCTTTGAAGGGTTTCCAGGCGTGTCCGTGCCGCCGCCAGAAGCTCTTTGGTCTCCGTGTGATCTTTTTGGGCCTGATCCTCTGCGTCCTGGGCATCCTTCAAGTCCGCATGGGCCTTGTTGCGTCCTTCGCTCGCCTTGTCGAACCCCGTCTGGGCCTGCCTGAGCTCTCGCGTTTGACGTCGCGTCACCGTACCTGCATATGTGCGATATCGCTGCTCGAAGTGTTTGATGGCCCGTTCCAGTGAACGGATGTCCTCCAATTGGATTCGATCCTCCTCCAACTGGTTGAGGGCCTCAGCCACATCGCTGAGCAACTCGATCGGCATGGGCGGTAGCGCCTCTGTCAATGCATGCGACAGCCCTGCTTCGTCCGGCTTTTTTGACAACTGAGGCTGGCGAAGCTGGATCAAGGTGTCCATCAGCGCTTCATAGCGCTTGGTCCCTATCTGGAACAAGCGTTCATCGACTGCGCGGCGGTAGCTGTGGGCGTTTTCGAAAATCTTGCCTCGACCTTGCCCTTCAACCGCTTCGCGCAAGCGCTCCCGGGTAAGGACCATCTTCTGCTCATTGGTGAGCCAGATATCCTGACCAATGCGGGGATCGGCACCGTTTGGCCCACCTTCAAGGATGAAAAACCAACTGTCCACCTGTGTTTTCCCCACCGCTGCCGACAGGCCGGCACCCAGGGTGAGGTAGTGAGAAACACCATCTGCGGTCCGGCGACCAAATTCGATCCAGGTGTAGCCGATGCGTCGCTGATAGGAACTCATCAGCAGGTTCCAGGCCATCCTCTTCCCGTTGTCGCCATCGGGCTCAATGCGTGATGGCCGCAACTGGGCATCGAACAAGAATGGCAAGGTCAGCGAAAGCACCTTGGATTTGCCTGTTCCGTTGTTGCCTCGCAGGAGCAGATGGCCGTCCCTGAACCAGAATTCCTCGCTGTCGTAGTGAAAGAGTTCGACCAGACCCAGCCTCAGTGGCTGCCAGCGCTCCCGCTGAGGTTCGGGGAGGGCAGGGCGATGTGGCGGTGATGGAGTGAAGAGGGCGTCTGTCATTCGTCAAAAAGCGTATCTGGACGGCCAGGGCGCGATGTGGGCGGGCGCACCTGGGTTTCTCCGAGCGCAAATCTTGCGATGGCTGGGCGTGGATGAATCCAACCTTCCTCGCGGTGGACCAGTTGGAGCTTGTAGAGCCTGTCAAGAGCGATGTCGGCCAGTTCCCGTTCCGCGCCGGGCTCCCGTACCGACTTTCGCCAATAGCGGCCATACCGCTCGACGGCGCCACGCAAGAAAGCTGCAACCGCTTCGTCCGTGGTTCCTGCAGATCCGGAATCGAGACGCAGACGCTGGGCAAGATGTTCGGCTACCAGCAGCGTGGCATGCGCTTCGGTGCCTTCTGCTGGCATCGAGACATCGGTCAACTGACCGGACTCGTCGGTCAGCGCCAGCCCTTCGGCACGTTGCTCAGCGGTCAGGGCGGCGGCTTCGCAGAGGCGGCTGGCCATGGTGCCTCGCTGATTGATGAAATACGCTTGCGCATCCGGATCGAGCGAGGCGGTGTAGATCACTGGATCGTCCAGCAGGCGCCGAGCAAGGTGATGGCGCAAGGTGTCACGTCGCCCTTGTTCGCTCTCGACCTGGTGTTCGACAACCAGAGACCGCAGGCGGTTCTCGAACTCAATGGGTGCATCCTCGGAGCGCCAGGTCGAGGGACCACGCACAGCGGCCAGCATGCCTGCTAGCATTCGCCGTTGCACGTCGTAGAGCGCGTCGTGCTGGGTGCCATTGCCATCGTGAATGAAGCCTTCTTCCTCCCCTGCAACGCGTTGCAAGACACCGTACTCAAGCAAGGTTCTGCAGACAGCGACCAGGTCACGCCGATCTGCGGCGGTGCGAAGCGTGAACTCAAAGCCTCGCGATTGCAGCGTGGCTTCTGACGCCAACAGCATCACGCGTTCGCCCAGCAGTTGAAGGGTGATCTGGGGATCGGCACGCTCAAGCACCGCACAGGCCAGGCAGAGCAACACATAGCGGCGCTTGTCATATGCAGGCATTCCTCTCGTGTCGTCGCTGAGATTGGCGGGGCGCTTGAACAGCCGCGCTCCCTCGCGGTCCACGTGCAAAGGCCAGCCGGTTTCCCGGGAAAACCACTCTCTCAACCGTTCGGCCTGGCGCCGCACGGAAGGAAAGTCCTCGTGTCCTGCTGCCATCAGGGGGCGCATCAACAGTGCACGCAAGCCTCTGCTGAACTCGTCCTGCTGCTGCGCCTTCTGGAGATCCCCAATGCGCTGGCTGTCTTGTCGTGGCGCAACGCGAATGTTCACATCGACTCCTGAGTCAGGGAGATCGTGAGCAGGTGATCGCGACCCGAGAACACACCGCTGAATGTGGAGATGCGAGCACGACTGTCCGCCGCCAGGGGCTCCATCCGTATGTGGAGTAGTCCGTCACCGGTTTGGCGTTCCACGGTCTGATCCGGATGTGCCTGCTCGGCCAGTGCTTCACCGAGCAGGCTGAGGAACAGGCCAAACGCGTGTGTGTCCAGATCGCCCAGTTCAGAGAGCTTGATTGGTTGACCGGTGGCCAGACGCTGCCGTGCCGCCTCCACCTGGCGCGATTCTTCCGAGAGCTGTTGTGCCATCAGCGCCCGTTCTTCGCTGCGGTCACGCACCCGGGCCAGTGGGCCACGGGGCGCTGCTTCTCCGTACTCACGCAAACGCGGGCTGATCTGCAAAGGCGGCGCATCCAGCCAGCTGGTGCTCGCGGGGATGTCGTCTTCAGACTGAGGGTTTAGCGAAAAGTGTCGGGCAGGCTGGAGTGCAAAAGCTGCACGCGCAAGGCGGTGCGCTTCGCTCTCTGTTTCGCAGGCTGCAAACCACTGGGCCAGCATCCGAAAGTCCGCCGAACGGTCGCTGCGTCCGCTGCGCCGCTCGTTCATGGCTGCGATGGCGCCCAACAGTTGGGGGATTGCAGCCCGTGCCCGGGCACGCAGCAGTTCCGCCTGAGGTGGCTCTGTACCCGTTGACAGGAACCAGCCTTGCAGTCCTTTCCATCGCTCTCGCCAGCCCTGCCAGCGACGCATTTTTTCGTCCATCTGGTCTTGGGTATCACCCGGCGCCGCGTCGGTGGCCTCGCGCTCGGCAATCTGCAGAAAGATGTGATCGATGCGGGAGGAGAGGTATTGAATGAGCTGGGCAATCGCTTCTGAACGGCGGACCAGATCGCCCATGAACCGTTCGAGATAGTCGATCAGCCGCCGCTTGTAGGTGACGACGGCGTTCGCATCCGCCTGCTGCAGCTCAAGGCTGCGAGCCACACCGGCCATGAAGGCTTGTGCGTTTTCGGCCAGGTCCTCAAAAACGCGGACCAGATCGCGCAGAACCTCATGCATCTTGGCGACGTCAAGACCATCGGGTGATGTGGTGTCGTCAACCAGTTGACGCAACGCCAGAAGGCGGCTGGTGATGTCTTCCAGGGCAACGGTCTGCAGTTCGGCGCGACGGTACAGGGTCTGGTAAAAGACCATCAGACCGGCTTCCACTGCCTCGCCCCCGTGGGACAGGCGATAGAGAAAGCGGGCACGATAGAAGTCGTTCAACGACGATACGCGCGCGGTGTCGGGCTGGGATTCAAGGTTGCCCCACTCAGCCAGTTGGGCCAAGGCGCTGCTCACTTCTTCAAGGCGCGGGGGGGAACCGGACCAGTTGGCTTCAGCGAGGACCTCATCCGGCCTCAACTGGAGACGATACTGCCGCTTGGCTGCCGCGAATACGTCCATGATGCTGCGGTAGAGCACGGCTTTCTCCGCACTCAGGTGCCGAAACAGTTCTGCTGCCGTGTTTGTTGTCAGCACTGGATGTGCTCCTCCTTCGTTCCCCTTGCTCGGCAAATAGTAACCGGAGTAACGGGATGTCAGGCAGGAGCGGGCCGACACCGTTCTGTCACGGTGTGCAGGGCACGAAGATATCGGTCTTTTCTGGAGGCTTCGTTTCTCGCGACTGGGTCGATGTGCAGTGCCGCTCAATCAAGAGCCCCACCGCAACCAGCGAAGGACACACAGCGTCGGGCGGATTGGTGCGGATTTCTTGCTTGGCTGTCGACGGGTGGTCTGGTTATTTTGAATAAGTTATATTGTCGTAGTCTGGCTACGATTCAAAATCGCATTTCAAGTTGACTGAAGTTTGAATAAAGTGTTTGAATCGCAGTATGGCTACGACTGGAACGAGTAAACTAAATGCACTCTATACCCGCCTGCCGCCGGGGATGCCGCTGACCTCGGAGGACCTGGCGGCGCTTGGCATCTCTGCGGATCTGGCCGTGCACTATGTGCGCGCGGGCTGGCTCACGCGCTTGGCGCGCGGGGTCTTCTGCCGGCCCAACGACACCCTAGGGCTGTATCCGAGCCTGACCCTGCTGCAGCGTCGCCTCAAAGGCTTGCACGTAGGCGGCAAGTCGGCGCTGGACTGGTACGGCGTGCGCCAGTATGTGGCGCAGCAGCCGGTGCTGCAGCTCTATGGCTGGGCGGCAGGGCGCCTGCCCGAATGGTTCACCGAGCGCTTTCCGGCCGAGTACCACCGCAAGCGGCTCTTCGATGAGCCGCCTAGCGCCTTGCTGCACGCCGGGCCGTTCGAGAAACGTAGCGGAGCGCCGCAGGTATCGGCGCCGGAGCGCGCACTGCTGGAGTTGCTGAGCGACGTAGGTGTCCGCCAGCCGTTGCAGGAGGCGCGCGAGCTCGTGGAAAGCGCCTACAGCCTTCGCGTCGACGTGCTGCGCGAACTGCTGCAGCGCTGCACGAGCGTCAAGACAGTACGGCTCTGCCTGCAACTCGGCCGCGAGGCATCGTTGCCCTGGGCAGCCAAGCTCGATCCGGCCACGCTACCGACGGGCAGCGACCGGCCCTGGGTGTCCCGATCGGCCGACGGCCTGCTGGTGCTAAAACGATGAATCAGACCTATCTTGATACCGCGCGCCTGCTGACGCAGGTGGCGCCGCTGGTATTCGTGGACGACACGTTCGCGCTGAAGGGTGGAACCGCGATCAACCTCTTCGTGCGCGACATGCCGCGCCTGTCGGTGGACCTTGATCTGGTCTTTCCCGACCACACGCTGCCACGTGACAAGGCGCTGGTTCGCATCAATGAGGCCATCCGGCAAGCGGCTGAGCGCTTGAAGAAACAGGGCTTGCAGGTGCACGCGCCGGCGGCAGCAGAGGGGGAGACAAAGCTGTTGGTGCGGCGTGGACCCGTACAGGTCAAGATCGAAGTGAATTTCGTGATGCGGGGCACCGTGCTGCCGGTGCGCCAAGCCTCGCTCACGCCGACCGCACGTGATGTGCTGATGGCCGACCTTGAGATCCCGGTGGTCTCGCTGGAAGACGTTTACGGCGGCAAGCTGGTGGCGGCGCTGGATCGGCAGCATCCCCGCGACCTGTTCGACGTGATGCAGCTTTTTTCGCACGAAGGCATAACACCCAGCATCCGGCGCACCTTTGTGGTCTACCTGGCCAGCAGCAACCGTCCGGTGCACGAGGTGCTGTTCCCACCGCTGCGGAACATCCAGTACGACTTCACGCACAACTTTCAGGGCATGACGGCGGAGCCGGTGCCGTTGGACGCATTGCTGGCCGCCCGTGAGCGCCTTGTGCGCGAGATCCAGTTAGGACTGGACGAGGAGGAACGGCTTTTTCTGCTCTCGCTGGTTGCCGGTACACCCGAGTGGGCACGGCTGGGCATCGACCACCTCGAACATCTGCCGGGCGTGCGATGGAAGCTGCAGAACCTGGCGCAGTTGCAGAGGACCAATGCGAAGAAGTTTGCCGAGCAGGCCGACCTGTTGGCCGCTCGGCTGAGTGGCTAAGAAAATTCGCACCAAAGCATTCCATCAAACAGAGGGTACCCCTGCTGGGAACGGTCGAAGGTCGGGTGCCGCGGTGAGGCTCACTGACTGCTGTCTCGCAGAGTCCAACTGAATTTCATGAGCGCGCCGGTATCCTCGCCGTTGCTGGAGAAGGTCCCAATAGCTCTGTACCCGACTTGAGAACGACGTATGAAGTTCGAGATGCTGCGCCAACAGCAAGGCGTAGCCGACCGCCACATCCGCTGCTGTAAACCGCCCTGCACAGAGAAACGCCTCGTGCTCAAGAGCCGCGTCCACGGCGCGCAGTCTCCCAAGGAACCATTTTTCATAGTCCGCTGCCACCTCCGGTTGTCGCCGTTCATGCGGCTCAAAGTGTCGGTAGCGAAGCACGATAGTCTGCGGAAAGGTCAACGTGGCGTCGCTCATGTGCAGCCAGTTCAGGTAGGCGCCATAGCTTTCGTCCTCCGTGCTGACAGCCAGACCCGCTCCGTTGAATCGGGTGGCTAGGTATTGGCATATCGCCGCTGACTCTGTCATTCGAACATCGCCATCAGTGAAAAGAGGGACGGTGCCCAGAGGATTCTCCTGAAGAAAGTGCCTGGCGCGCGCACGCGGAGGAAACTCCAACATGCGCAATTCGTAGGGCACGCCCAGCTCCTCCAGCATCCACAGCGCCCGGAACGAGCGCGCACTCATGCAGTGGTGCAATACCATCATCGCGTCACCTTCTTTGCAGTTTCGCTGTGCTGGCGTTCTTCAGGACCACTTCTTCGAAGTGAAATTCTGGATGCGCTCAGCGGTATCTGCATTCCCGAAGCACGCCATGGCGGCCTGGCGCTCCAACTCAAGTGCGGAGGCAAGGAACGGGCTCAGTTGCGAGGTCAGCATCTTCTTGAGCAGACCTGTGGAGAAGGCAGACCTGCTTGCCACTGCATTGGCCATCGTCATCGCCGTCTCAAGCATCGCGTCCTTCGGCACCACACGATTGACCAAGCCCAGTTGTTGGAGCTTGGCTGCATTCACGCGGTCCCCGAGCACCATCAATTCCATGGCTCGTTGATAGCCAAGAGTCTGAGGCAGAAGATGCGTGACACCCCCCGTGACAAAGTGGCCGAGTTGCATCTCTGGGAAGAAGCAAACCAGGTCATCAGCGGCGACCACCAGGTCACAGTTCAGCATCCATTCAAACCCACCGCCTACCGCGTATCCATGCACAGCACCAACGACCAGCTTGGTCCCAAACATGATGTCGCGTGTAATCTGTTGGATGTCATCGCACATGCTGGCTATGGACTCGGAGGAGGTGGTCTGGTCATCGAACTCCTTCAGGTCATCACCCGCGCAGAATGCCCGGCCCGCTCCTGTGAGCACAATGGCTCGGGTATTGGGGTCCGCCTGAGCCGACACTATTGCTTCATGGAAGTCGCGCAAGAGCTCTTTCCCGATGGCATTGAGCCGCTCAGGACGATTTAGCGTTACAACGCTAACGGGGCCCACACTGTTCAAGGTTGCATATTTCATCTGAGTTCTCCTGGGTTAGTTCTTACGCTCGCGGTCCCACGTGTCGGCAGTGATGCCGATCTGGGATAGTTTGAATTTCTCGACCTTGTCCGTAGGCGTCTTGGGCAGGACGCTGAGGAGTCGGATGTATCGGGGGACCATGAAGCGCGCCATGACTTGCGCACAATGGTTGGTCAGGTCCTCGGCAGATGACTTAGCCCCTTCGCGCAGCGAGACGCACGCCATGACGTCTTCCTCGGTCATTTCGCTGGGTACGCCGAAAACAGCAGCTTCGAGAACGTCGGGATGGGTTTCAAGACCCATTTCCACTTCGGCTGAAGATATGTTTTCCCCTCGACGACGCACAATGTCTTTGCTCCGCCCAACGAAGTAAAAGTACCCGTCCGCATCTTGGCGCAGCAAATCACCCGTATGGAACCACTGGTTCCTGAACGCCGCGAGGGTCTCGTTGGGCATGCCGTAGTAGCCACGCATGATGACATCCGGCTCTCTCGGGCGCACCACGAGCTCACCCACTGAGCCTGCGGGAACCGGAAAGCCTTCTCCATCGTGAAGCTGCGCCTCCCATTGCGGCGCCAGTCGTCCGCAAGCACCCTTTCGCGGAGGCTCATCCTGAGGTGTGTAGATGATTGTTCCCACCTCGGTAGACCCGTACAGCTCGACTAGGCGGCACCCGAAGCGTTCTTCGAACTCGGGTGCCCAGGACGGCATCGGGACTCCCCAGCCCAGTCGGGCGTGGTGGTCGCGGTCGCCAGGTCCTCGTGGCTGTTTCCACAACATCGTCAGCGTGGCACCCATGAAGTCGAACACAGTGGCCTTGAACTGTCTCATTTCGTCCCAGTAGCGCGACACACTAAATCGTTCGCCAATGGCGGCGATGCAGCGCAGGCGCAGAGCGGGCGCTACCGTCATCACGGCAGCGTCGAGATGAAAGAGAGGGTAGGGGCAGTAAAGGACATCATCATCCCGAAGACCGAGCCCTTCGATAACGCCATCGGCCTGTGCCAGCACGTACCTATGGGGAATCATCGCGGCCTTGGAGCGACCAGTTGTTCCGGATGTGTACAGCAGGAGGCACAGGTCTGAGGATGAAATCGGTTGAGCGATTGAGACAACTGGAGAGAATGCTCCCATGGACGACAATGACCTGTAGGGCATTACTCCCTTGGCGAGCTGCGCAGTCTCACCTCCCACCAGGACGACCTGGCGGATGGTGCTGAACATGGACATCTGTTCCTGCCACTGCTCAGCAAGCGAGTCGTGAGCAATCAGCAAGCGGCTCTCGACCAAATCAATAGAGCTCAAGAGCACTTGCCCACGGAACGACGTGTTCACGGGTGCGGCAACGGCGCCCAGTTTTGACAGTGCAAACCAAACCACCACGAATTCCGGGCAGTTTGGAAGCATCAGGCTCACGTTATCGCCTTGCTTGACACCCATCGCCGCCAAGCCGGACGCAACTTTGTCCGACAGGTCGTTGACCTCCCAGAACGTCATCTCGACACCCTGCATGCGCAGGAATGTCCGGTTGGGCGAGTCTTTCGCCGCTTGGCGAAGCTCCGCCCCCAAGGATTGCTGTCGCTGATTCAACATAGTGCATCCCATTCTCTGTAGAGAGTTACTTTCAGTGATGATGGATATTGGCCTCTGGCATGCCTGTTACGCTCTCGCCAAGATACGCGGCCTGAACTTTGGGGTTATCGAGCATGTCGCGCCCAACCCCGGTCATGATGATTTCGCCGGAGTCCATGACGTAGCCGCGGTCGGCGATCTGCAGGGCGCGCTGGGCGTTCTGCTCCACCAGCACGATGGTCACGCCCTGGGCGGACACGTCGCGCACGACCTCGAAGATCTTGTCCACCATGATCGGCGACAGACCCATCGAGGGCTCGTCCAGCAGCAACACCTTGGGTTGGCTCATCAGCGCGCGAGCCATCGCCAGCATCTGCTGCTCACCCCCTGACATGGTGCCGGCCAACTGGTCCTTGCGTTCCTTCAGCCGCGGAAAGATGCCGAACATGCGCTCGATGTCGTTGGCGATCCCGTCCTTGTCGGAGCGGATGTAGGCGCCCATCTGCAGGTTTTCGGTGATGGTCATGCGGGTGAAGATGCCGCGGCCTTCCGGCACCATGGCCAGGCCCTGCTTGACCAGGTCCCAGGCGCCCTGGCCCTTGATCGGCTGTCCCAGGTACTCGATGCTGCCCGCCTCGACGCCCAGCGACCCGGTGATCGCCTTCATGGTGGTGGTCTTGCCGGCGCCGTTGGAGCCGATCAGCGTGATCAGCTCGCCCTCGCGCACCTCCATGTCGATGCCCTTGACGGCCTTGATGCCACCGTACGACACCTTCAGGCCGCTGACTTTCAGGAGTGTGTTTGCCATATCCAGAATCCTTCTTCGTTGCACCGTCCGGTGCGAACTGCCTCAACCGAGAACATCGCGGAACCGGCTTTGCCGGGCCGCAGATGTTGCCCCTTGGGGGGTGACGCGCGCAGCGCGGCGCGGGGGGTGCTCATCCTCCGCCAGTACCGAGGTAGGCCTCGATCACCTTGGGGTCGTTCTGCACCTCGGCGGGCGTGCCCGACGACAGCTGCTTGCCGTAGTCCAGCACCGTCACGCGGTCGCACAGGCCCATCACCAGTTTCACGTCATGCTCAATCAGCAGGATGGTGCGGTTGTCGTTGCGGATGCGGTCGATCAGTTCGCGCAACTGCACCTTTTCGGTGGCGTTCATGCCGGCTGCCGGTTCGTCCAGCGCGATCAGCTGCGGGTCGGTCGCCAGGGCGCGGGCGATTTCCAAGCGGCGCTGGTCACCGTAGCTCAGCGTGCGTGACTTGTAGTCGGCGAACTTGGCAATGCCCACGTACTCCAGCAGTTCTTTGGCACGGGCGGTGATCTCGGCTTCTTCCTTCTTGAAAGAGGGGGTGCGCAGCACCGCGCCGATCAGCCCCGAATGGGTGCGCACGTGGCGCCCGACCATCACGTTCTCCAGCGCCGTCATTTCGGGGAACAGGCGGATGTTCTGGAAGGTGCGGGCGATGCCGGCCTTGGCCACTTCGTGCACAGCGGTCGGCGTGTAGGCCTTGCCGGCGAGTTCAAACGAACCGCTGTCGGGCGTGTACAGGCCCGTCAGCACGTTGAAGAACGTGGTCTTGCCGGCGCCGTTGGGACCGATCAGGCCGTAGACCTGACCGCGTTTGATTTCAATACCCACATCGCTGAGGGCTTGCAGACCGCCGAAGCGCTTGGAGACGTTGGCGACTTTGAGAATGGTTTCATGCATGGTGTGCCCCCACGTTCGTCACTGGCGTGTACTCACTGCCCCCCACGGGGGCGTTCGCTTGCTGGAAGCGGTTCTGCGCTGCGCTCATGTTCTTGTGCTCCACTCACTTCGCCAGGGACTTGCCGTGTTCGGGCGCGGGCCAAAGGCCCTTCGGACGCAACAGCATGACCACCACCATGGCCAGCGCAATCAGCAGCTGACGCAGGATCTCAGGGCCCAGGCGGCCGCCGGTGGCTTCGGTCAGCGGACCGGCCACGTGGCGCAGCACCTCGGGCAGACCGGCCAGCACCAGGGCACCCAGGATCACGCCGGGGATGTGGCCCAGACCACCAAGCACCACCATGGCCACGACCATGACGGACTCCATCAGCGAGAACGATTCAGGCGAGACGAAACGCTGGAACGATGCGAACAGCACACCCGACATGCCGCCGAAGGTGGCGCCCATGCCGAAGGCCAGCAGCTTGAGGTTGCGGGTGTTCAGGCCCATGGCCTTGGCGGCGATCTCGTCTTCGCGCACGGCCATCCAGGCGCGGCCGATGCGCGAGTCCTGCAGCCGGTACGAGAGGATCACCGACAGCACCACGAAGAACAGGAACAGGTAGTAGTACATCGTCACCGGCTGGAAGGTGTAGCTCCAGTCACCAATGGCGATCGTCTGCCGCTGCCCCATGTTGATGCCAAAGACCGTCAGCGCGTCGATCTGGCTCAATCCCTTGGGGCCGTTGGTGATGTTCACCGGACGGTCCAGGTTGAGCATGAAGATGCGGATGATTTCGCCGAAGCCCAGCGTGATGATGGCCAGGTAATCGCCGCGCAGCTTGAGCGTCGGGGCGCCCAGGATCATGCCGACGACGCCCGCCACCACGGCGGCCACAATCATCACCACCCAGATGTTGATGTGCACCCCGTTGGGGAACATGGCCTGGATGGCCGGGAAGGTTTCCGACAGGTGCGGCGACGCCAGCAAACCGTAGAGGTAGGCACCGACGGCAAAGAAGGCGATGTAGCCCAGGTCCAGCAGGCCGGCATAGCCGACCACAATGTTCAGGCCCAGCGACAGCAGCACGTACAGCAGCGCGATGTCGACGATGCGCGCCCACGAGTTGCTGCCCGTCGCCTGCAAAAGGATGGGCAGCGCCAGAAGCGCGAGGGTGGCAATGGCAATGGCCAGCAGCTTGCCGGGTTTCAGGTTGGTCATCATGTGATCTCTCCCCGGTCAGGCACGGTCGGCCACACGTTCACCCAGCAGGCCCGAGGGGCGCAGCGTGAGCACCAGAGCCAGCACGATGAAGGCGAAGATGTCCACGTACTGGCTGCCCAGCACACCGCCGGTGAGCTGGCCCAGGTAGCCTGCACCCAGCGATTCGATCAGCCCCAGCGCAATACCGCCGACCACCGCACCGGCCAGGTTGCCGATGCCGCCCATGACCGCGGCCACAAACGCCTTGAGACCGGGCATGAAGCCCATGGCGTGCTGCACCGTGCCGTAGTTGGACGCCCACATCACGCCGGCGATGGCGGCCAGCATGGCGCCGATGATGAAGGTGGCCGAAATCACCATGTCGGGCTTGATGCCCATAAGGGCGGCCACGCGCGGGTTTTCGGCCGTGGCGCGCATGGCCCGGCCCAGGTTGGTCTTGTTGACCAGCCACATCAGGAAAGCCAGCGTCAGCACGGTGGTGGCCAGGATGGTGATCTGCGTCACCGAGATCACCGCACCGGCCAGTTCGATCGGCTCGCGCGAGAGCGTTGCCGGATAGGCCTTGGGGTTGGGTTCCCAGATGATCATGGCAAAGGTCTGCAAGAGCAGCGACATGCCGATGGCGGTGATCAGCGGTGCCAGCCGGGGCGAATTGCGCAGCGGCCGGTAGGCCAGCTTCTCGATGCTGTAGTTCAGCGCGCCGCACACCACCATGGCGATGAGGGTGGCCACCAGCAGCTGCAGCCAGCCGGGCATGTCGGGCGAGGCACTGCTCATCCACCCGATGATGGTCCAGCTGGTCAGTGCGCCGACCATGAGCACGTCGCCGTGCGCGAAGTTGATGAGGCCGATGATGCCGTAGACCATCGTGTACCCGAGCGCAACAAGCGCGTACATACTGCCCAGGACCAGACCGTTGATGATCTGCTGTACCAATGCTTCCATGGAGAACAGTTGACTCTGAAGTTTGTTTTAAGTAGCCGTCCACGCGTTGATGGCGCGATTGACCAGCGAACGCTGGGCAGCCCTGGTCTTCACACGAGCGTGTGAGGACCAGGGTTCAGGCGGGAGGTGCGATTAGTTCAGCACCAATTTCTTGTTGCTCGCGTATTGATACAACGTGATGGAAGGGCTCTTGAGCTCTCCAATCGCATCAAAGGCAATCAGTGCCGTGACGCCTTGATAGCTGCTCTTGGCAAAGGTCGGCAGGTACACCGCCGGGTCGGAAGAGCCCGCCTTCACCATTGCGTCGGCCAGCATCATTGCGGCGTCGTAGGCATAGGGGGAATACACCTGAAACTGCCCAGGGAACCGCTGGTCGTAGCGTGCTTTCCACGCGGTACCGCCAGGCATCTTGGCGAGGGAGGAGCCGCCTTCGGCGCACACGACGTTTCCAAGCGTCTTCGCACCAGCAGCAAGCTCAATCAGCTTCTCCGTGCACACACCGTCGCCGCCCATGAACTTGATGTTCGTCATGCCCAGCTGCTCCATCTGGCGCAGCATCGGGCCGGCTTGTGCATCGAAGCCAGCGAAGAAGATGCCATCGGGCTGCTTGGTCTTCACTGCGGTCAGGATTGCCATGAAGTCGTAGGCCTTGTCGTTGGTGAACTGCTCATCCACCACCTGCAGACCCGCCGCCACGGCCGCCTTCTTCACCACCTCAGCCATCCCGGAGCCGTACGCCGTTCTGTCGTCGATGACGGCAATGCGCTTCAGCTTCAGCTGCGATGCTGCGTACTTGACGACGCCCTCGCCCAGCGCATTGTCGTTAGCAAGAACTCGGAATGTGGTCTTGAAGCCTTGCTTGGTGATTTGGGGGTTGGTCGCAGAGGGCGTGACGTTCGGAATCCCACAGTCGCTGTAGATGCGGGCTGCGGGCAAAGTGGTGCCCGAATTCAGGTGTCCGACCACGCCACTGACATTCGCGTCGCAGAGCTTCTGCGCAGCAGCAGTACCTTGTTTCGGGTCAGCTGCGTCGTCCTCGGCCGCGAGCACAAACTTCGCGGTCTTCCCGCCAATCTTGACTTTCTTCGCGTTCAAATCGTCGATGGCCATGCGGACGCCGTTTTCATTGTCCTTGCCATAGTGAGCTTGGGGTCCCGATATCGGTCCGACGTGACCGATGCGCACGGTCACTTCCTGGGCGAGCACATTCGAGGAATACGCGAATGCACAGCCTATCAACGAGATGCAGCACAAATTTTTCATTGCAGTTCCTGTTTCGTTTGGTTGTCACTTTGGTCAGCGTGCTCTTGCCCGCTACCGTATGCATCGCAATGTGCATGCCAGCCGAAAACCACCAAAAACAGGGCCGAAAGCAGATAATTCGGACGAACCGCTAAATTTGTGTTTTATAATTCTTACGTACGTTAAAAAAGTTAACGTAAAATAAATTAACATTTAACACCATGAAGCCAAAGCCGGCGCTCGCGAAGAAGCCTAAAAGAGGGCCGACGACCGTACGTGAAGCGGCTCAGCCAGGCCATCCGTTGCTTGCAGTGCTCCAGGAGCACGCTGTTTGGCGAGACGCCGCTTCGCTGGTCCGAACGAGCGGGGTGCTGAACTTGAGATTGCGGTCCGAACCGCCTTCGACGCTCACCCCGAGGGCCTATTCATCTCCGCTTGCCGTGGCTGGTAGCGCAATCGCATATCTCACTGCGAGTACGACAAGCACCAGCTTCACTGCTGAGCAGAAGGCTCTGCTTGGGTACTTGGAGGCTACACTGACAACTACCCTTGAGCTGCTCCTCGATGGCCAGCATCAGGCGCGTCTGGTCGAAGAGCAGCAGGCCATCGTCGACCACATTGCCGATGGCCTGCTCGTGCTTGAGCCTGGCACTGTCGTGCGCCACATCAACAGAACCGCCGCGCGCTTACTGCACATCTCTCCGGAGTCCGCCATTGGGCGACCGCTTAGCAGCCTTGTTGACTTCCAAACAGTTGTGGAACCCGTTTTTGACAGCGGCAATGGCTACATCGACAGAGAGCTGATCATTACGTCGCCGTCTCTTCATCTCCACCTTGTCGACACAGCCATACCTATCAAGGATGAAACCGGGAAAGTGGTCTCCGTGGTCAACACGTTTCGTGAGATTCAACGGGTCAGGACCTTGGCTCAGCACATCTCGGGGTCGCACGCTCGGTATCGGTTTGAAGACATCATCGGGCAAAGCCCCGCATTGGCAGGGGCAGTACTGAGCGCAAGAAAGGCAGCTCGTGGTGCTACCAACGTGCTGCTCTCGGGGGAGAGTGGCGTTGGCAAGGAAATGTTTGCGCAAGCCATACACAATGCGAGTCCCCGTCATGAGGGGGCGTTTATTGCCATTAACTGCGCGGCGCTGCCCCGCGATCTCATAGAGAGCGAGCTCTTTGGGTACGCGTCGGGAAGCTTCACTGGGGCACGCAGAGAAGGACGCCCCGGAAAGTTTGAAGCTGCTTCGGGAGGCACGATTTTCTTGGACGAGATTTCGGAGCTCCCGATTGACGTGCAGGCAAAGCTGCTGCGCGTGCTGCAGGAACGTGAGGTGGTGCGAGTCGGCGATACGCGAGGGATTCCTGTCGATGTGCGCATCGTCTCGGCCAGCAACCAGAACCTGCAGCACATGGTGCTCAATCGCGCGTTTCGAGAGGACTTGTACTACCGCTGCAATGTCATCGAGATAGAAATTCCGCCATTACGCAACAGGCAGATTGACATTCCGCTGCTGGCGTACCACTTCCTCGCAAAGTACTCTTCGCTACTGAACAAGAGCGTGTATGGCATTTCGGCACAAGCGATGGCAAGCCTTCAAACGTACTCTTGGCCAGGCAACATCAGGGAGTTGGAGAACTCGATGGAGCGTGCCGTCAATCTTTGCGACCATCAGGAGGTGGACGTCACGGCGTTGAGCTTGTTCACACCTTCTGTATCAGTTGATGAGACCCCCATACAACTGACAGACTCCCCACCTATCTCGCTGGAGGCTGCCGAGCGAGCGGCGATAGAGACGGCCGTTCGATACACAGGCTTCAACCTTACCCAGGCGGCCAAAATTCTGGGCATCTCTAAGCCGTCCGTCTACGCCAAAGTTAAAAAGTACGGCATTTCCTTGGAGAGACGGCGTTCGCAAGCCTGAGGCTCAGTGCTGGCGCAAGCGGAGATGCTCTGGACGGGTGACTGCGTCACCATTACGCGGAGCATTTGGTGGCGCAGACGACGGTGGCTGACTGGCAAGGGCCTGCGACATGACGCCAGTGCTACTCAACACACACTGCGGTGACGCATAGTGGAAACATGAGTGGCGTTCTGCAGCAACTCTTTGAATGGCTCGAACAGAAGATGCTCGATGCCAAGTTCGCGGCCCGGACTCGCTGCGATTGATGGGATGCCGAGGAACCATTGCGGAAGCGGTGTGTTCCGCTTGCCTGGTATCAGATGATTGCCTGCAAACCTTTGTCGGCAATGACATTGAGGAGTTTGAGTGCCGGCCCTGTGGGATGGGTTTCACCTTGCTCCCATTTGCGCACGGTCGAAGCCGATGTGTGCAGATGAAGTGCAAACACCGGCTGACTGAACTTCAAGGTTTCGCGCAGGCGCTTGATGTCTGCTGCACCAAACTCCCTGACCGGCGGCGGGCAGATCGCGTCGAACTTGCGCATCGTCACCTTGCTGATCGCTCCTGCTGCGTGGAGCGCAGCCAGGTCACCACGCAGGGATTCAATGATCTTGCTCACAATGCACCTCCAATATCACACCCGACTGCAGTGCCTTCGACAAGGCCTCGGCGGAAAGTTCCAGGAACACCTTGCCGGCGAACTGCAAGGCCTTCTTCTCGCCCTGCGTGATGTTCGCCTTGTCGCTTTTGGGGAACCCATGCAGGAACACGTAGCGGTTACCGATCCTCGCCGACAGCAGCGTTCGGTACCCGCCGCTCTTGCCGCCGCCGGGACGGGCAACCCGCTTCTTGTAGAGGAAGCCGCCCAAGTCCGCGTCAATCAGACCGTCTTCCATCTCCTGAACCGCTTTGCACAAGGCGGCGTCTGGCAGCTTTTCGTTGGCTTGCCACCGCACAAAGTCCTTCCGCTTGAGGATACGCGTCATCTTGACCTCCAAACTATACCCGATACGGGTAGTTTTTCCATGCCCAAGCACGATACACGTGTGGGGCAGGGCGTTGTGCCCGTTGGTAGAACGCTGACATAACGAGCAGGACCAACGGGGCTAGTTGCTGGCCAGTGATCATGTGGCCACCTGATTTGGTCCTTGGCGAGTGCTGACGACTGACTTGCGCCGGGTCGCCACCAGATCGGCCGCTTTACGCACCGGATCATCCTCGGTGTGGACGTAACGCATGAACATCGCCACGGTCTTGTGTGCGGTCAGCGCCATGCCGACCTTGACCGGGATGCCAGAGTTGGCAATGTCCGTCGCCGAACGGTGGCGGATGCCGTGGGTTCCCACCCGCGGCACGCCGGCGCGATCAAGGATGCGCCGCCATGCGTTGTAGTAAGCGTGGGGACTGAGTGGCTTGTCTTGGTTGAGAATGGCTGGACAAACGAATGGCGAACTGCCATAGCGCGGCGCGCTCTCCAGCAGGCGGCGTGCCTCGACGCTCAACGGCTTGGACATGTCGCCGGTCTTGCTGTCTGGCCAGACGACCCGACCATTGGTCAAGTCGAGCCAATCCCACTGCAAGAGCAGGATCTCTGACATACGGGCTGCGAACTCAAACTGCAAGCGGATGGCAAGAAGGTAGATGGGATGCTCCAGTCCCTTGGCCTCTGCTTTGTCCAGATACGCGAACAGTTTGACCATTTGCTCATCGGTAATAAGGCGGGTCGAGCCTTTTTCCGGGAACTTGGGCACATGGCGGCAGGGATTGGAACCGTCTGATCGGTAGCCCCAGAACTCGGCCAAGTTGAACATCTTGCGCAGGCAGGCCAACACACGATTGGCCTGAGTCGGGGACTTCTCCATGCGCTTCATCAGCGCGATCATGTCCAGTCGAGTGACCTCATGGGCCTTCTTGCTGCCAAAGGCGGGAAGGATATGGCTGTCGATCTGGTACTGGTAGCTTTGCTGGGTGCTCGGCTTGTTGCGTACTTTGGAGTGATCCTCCATGAAGCGCACACAAAGCTCCTTGACCGTCGGTGCCCTGCGGGCCTCCGTCTTGTCATGCCCGGGATCACCTCCGTGCCGTACTTCGGCCAACCAGTCCTGCGCCAAGGATCGGGCCTGATCGACGGTCAACTCGCCGAATTGCCCGAGCGCCGGCTTGCGGCGTACGCCCGAGTTTGTGCGGTACTGAAGCATGAACACCTTGCGCCCAGCAGGTGTAATCTTGCACAGGAAGCCGGGAACAAGCGTATCCCGGAGTTCAACATCGCAGGTTTTGGCCTGCGCAGCGTCAATGAGGCTCTTTGTCAGCTTGATCTTTGCCATAAGGTGCTCCTGAAAGGCGCCGATTCCAGGAGCCGGCTAGGAGCCAAGCGAATGGGAACCGGGGCGGTTTGCATCGCACACCGGGATATGATCTAAACCTTTAGCCCTGCGGAAAACCTGCTGCGGCAAGCTGTATCCAGGCCGGGAGTACACCCGATGCGGACCGTATGCTGTTGCTTAAAATCCGCCGCCTCTAACCGGGCGTACCGGTTCGATTCCGGTCCGGGGCACCACGGCATCCTGCGCTAGGTTTTTTCCGGTTTCACCGGTACAGTGAGTTTCCATGACCCGATACAACGCCCCCTTTGAAATCCATGTGCATGGCGATGTGTCGCTGCGCGAGGATGTGGCGTACGAGCAGATTCAAGAGGCGCTCAAGCCTCTTTGGCAGTACGCGGGCGCCCGCTCTTTGGCCGCTGCGGCCGAGAGTGCCTATGAAGATGAACCCGGCATCCGGTTCGACGCCGGAGACCACTTGCTGCAGATCTGCTGGACCGTCCCGGGCGACGAAGACTTCCGTCAGGTGATCGAGGATGCCTGCATGGGTCTCAACGAGATTGCGGCTGCAGGAGCCCCCCTGGAGGTGTCTTTCTACGATACCGAGTTCGACGAGGACGAAGCACCCGAGGATGCAGAGGCACGTGACGATTTCATGATGTGTTTCGTCGGGCCGACACCCGCTGCCATCATGCAGGTCCAGCGTGATCTGCTGGTCCAGGATGTGGTGCATGTCATGGAGCGCCATTTCGATGCCACCGAACTCGGTGACGTGGTGGCCGCAATTGACAAGCTGTTCACTCAGCGTTTTGACGATCTGGTGAGCTCCATGCAACTGGGCAAACCGCCTCGTGGTCACGGTGGCCCATCGCATGGCGGCCCTCGCAAACCCCGCCATCTGCATTGAACGGCGGCAATCCGCTCCAGCCTGACTCTGCGCGCAACCGGGCTGGTCAATGAAGGCACTGTTCGCCGCCGATGCGCTGAATCCTGGCGTGCGGCGGCGCGAAGTGTTCGGTTGGGCGATGTACGACTTCGCCAATTCCGGATACACAACGGTGGTGCTGACGGCGGTGTTCGCCGCCTATTTCGTGGGCGCCGTGGCCGGAGGCCGTCCTTGGTCCACGTTTGCCTGGACAGCGGCGCTGAGTCTGTCCAATGCGCTGGTGATGCTCTCGATTCCTGTGATGGGGGCCTGGGCCGACCGGCGGGCTGCCAAAAAGCGACTGCTCATGATCGTGACGGCGGGTTGCGTGCTCAGCACCGCCGCGTTGGCCGGGGTACAGCCGGGGGGGGTTGTGCTCGCGTTGGTGCTGGTGGTGGTGTCGAACGCCTGTTACGCCTGGGGTGAATCTCTGGTGGCGGCGTTCCTTCCCGAGTTGGCGCGACCAGAAGCGATGGGGCGTGTCAGTGGCTGGGGCTGGAGTCTGGGCTATCTGGGGGGTATGTTGGCGCTGGGGCTGAGCCTGGCCTATGTGTTGTGGGCCCAGGCACAGGGGCAGTCGGCCGACCGCTTTGTGCCCGTCACCATGCTCATCACGGCGGTGACTTTCGGGCTGTCCGCCGGTGTCACATTCGCGCTGGTGCGTGAGCGCCCGGCAGCCGAGACGGCCTCTGCCTCCGTGGCGCTGGGCTGGCGAAGCTCCTTGCGGCAACTGGGTCAGACCCTGCGCGAAGCACGGCAGTACCGTGATTTCCTGTGGTTGCTGGGATGTGCCGTCGCGTACCAAGGTGGGGTTGCCGTGGCGGTAGCGCTGGCCGCCATCTATGCGGAGCAGGTGGTGGGGTTCGCCCAGCAGGAGACCATGGCGTTGATCTTCGTGCTCAACATCGCGGCCATGCTCGGAGCGTTCGTGTTTGGCTATGGCCAGGACCGCCTGGGCCACAAACGGGCCTTGGGCATCACGTTGATAGGGTGGGCCGTTACTTGCATCATCGCGGCGCTGACGACCACCAAAGGGGGGTTCTGGTGGGCCGCCGTCATCGCCGGCCTGTGCATGGGCTCCAGCCAATCGGCCGGTCGGGCCATGGCGGGGGTGTTGGCACCGCCCGCCCGCTTGGCTGAGTTTTATGGCCTGTGGACATTTGCCATTCGCTTGGCCAGCATTCTGGGGCCCCTGAGTTACGGGGTGATCACTTGGGCCACAGGGGGCAACCAGCGGCTGGCGATCGGCTTTACGGCCGTGCTGTTTCTGGTGGGGCTGGCCCTGCTGCAGCCGGTGGACATGCAGCGCGGCCGTCAGCGCGCCCTGCAGCCATCCAGGCCGTCGGGAGGGGATTGAAGCCGGCTCAGTAGGACAGGGCCCGTGGCAGCCCCTTGGCCTCTTCCACCCAGCGAGCGACTTCGGTCTCGGTGGGCAATCGCCGTACCATCTTGCGCGCTGTGTTGGCGGCAATGAGTGCCTGGTGCAGGTTGTCCGGCCGGCGCCTGGCCAGTTCTGGCACCGTGTCCACGCCGGCGGCTTCCAGCAGTTCGGCGTATTCGGAGCCAATGCCATTGACCCGGTAGAGGTCGACCATGTTGGCGAACTTGAGAACCTGCTTTTCGCTCAGGCCCGTCTTTTCGGCCAGAGCTTTGCGCAGCGCCGGGGTTCGCGTCTGGGTAAGCAGACTGTCGGTGTCCTTGGCGCCGGCCTGGGTCAGTTTGTCGGCGATGACGGGACCGATGCCTTCGACATCGATGATCTTGCGGTTGGCCATACAAAGTCCTTTCCACGGAGAAGACGCCCCGGCGGGGCCCTTCGCGCAATGTACTGAAACCCTGGCGGGCTGACCAGAGGGCTGGCAGAAGCTGCGTCGGCCTGTGCCGGAGTTCACATTGGCGAAGGGGCCGTGCGTCAGGCTTGCCACAGCTGCGCCTGTTCGGGAACCCCGAGCCAGCGGTGGGCGAGCCGGGCCAGCATGGTGGGATCGGCCGTGCTGAGCAGGGTCAGCGAAGCATGCGCATGGGCGGGGCTCGGACGGAGCGCGAGCAGTACCTCCCGGGTGCGCCGCGCCACCGGTGTGCCGGTTTCTATCAAGTGCGCCTGGCCGCCGCACAGAGGGCGCAGGATGTCGGCCGCAAACAGGTAATGGGTGCAGCCCAGGACCCAGGTGTCGATCTGCTGGGGTGAGGGGACAGTGGCTTGTACCGCATGGACGTAGCGCTCGCACAGGGTCTGGATCAGCGCCGTGTCATCGCGTTCAATGGCCTGGGCGAGGCCGTCGCAGGCCTGGCTGTGAAAGTGTGGTCCGCTGCCATCGCCCTTTTGCAGCCGCTGTTGCAGTTGGTGGAAACGCGCGCTTTCCACCGTTCCTCGGGTAGCGAGTACGCCGATGTGCCCGGTGGCAGTGAGCGCGGCAGCGGGTTTCAGCGCCGGCTCGACGCCGACGATGGGCAGGTCGTGGTGGGTCTGACGCAGGTGGTCAATGGCCTGTGCGGTGGCCGTGTTGCAGGCCACGACCAGTGCATCCAGCGGGTAGTCGCGCCGCAGCCCTGCTGTGATGCGGTGCGCACGTTCCGTGACTGCCGCCGCACCGCGCTCACCATACGGGGCGTACGCTTGGTCAGCCACGTAGACGAAATGCGCTTCCGGGATGGCCACCAGCAGGGCGCGCAGCACACTCAGGCCGCCCACCCCGCTGTCGTAGACACCCACGGTGTAGCCAGGCGGGCTCAAGCGGCGGCGACCTCGATGCCCTTGAACTCGCCGGTGGCGATGCGCTTTTGCCATTCGGCCGGGCCGGTGATGTGGGCGCTGGTACCGCCCGCGTCCACGGCCACGGTCACCGGCATGTCGACCACATCGAATTCGTAGATGGCTTCCATGCCCAGGTCTTCAAAGCCCACGACCTTGGCGGTCTTGATGGCCTTGGAGACGAGGTACGCCGCGCCACCGACGGCCATGAGGTAGGCGCTCTTGTGGTTCTTGATGCTTTCGATGGCGACCGGGCCACGCTCGGCCTTGCCGATCATGGCGATCAGGCCGGTCTGCTCCAGCATCATGTCGGTGAACTTGTCCATGCGCGTGGCGGTGGTCGGGCCGGCGGGGCCGACGGCTTCGTCCTTCACCGGATCGACCGGGCCGACGTAGTAGATGACGCGGTTGGTGAAGTCGACAGGCAGTGGCTCGCCCTTGGCCAGCATGTCCTGGATGCGCTTGTGCGCGGCGTCGCGGCCGGTGAGCATCTTGCCGTTGAGCAGCAACGTGTCGCCGGGCTTCCAGCTCGCCACTTCTTCCTTGGTGAGCGTGTCGAGGTTGACCTTCTTGCTCTTGTTGTAGTCGGGTGCCCAGTCGATCTTGGGCCACAGGTCGAGCGAGGGCGCTTCCAGGTACACCGGGCCCGAACCGTCGAGCACAAAGTGGGCGTGGCGTGTGGCCGCGCAGTTGGGGATCATGGCCACGGGCTTGGAGGCCGCGTGGGTGGGGTACATCTTGATCTTGACGTCGAGCACCGTGGCCAGGCCGCCCAGGCCCTGTGCGCCGATGCCCAGCGCGTTGACCTTCTCGTACAGCTCCAGGCGCAGTTCCTCGACCTGATCGAGCTTCTCGCTGCGCGCGGCTTTCTGCTGCAGCTCGTACATGTTCAGGTCGTCCATCAGGCTTTCCTTGGCCAGCAGCACGGCCTTTTCGGCGGTGCCACCGATGCCGATGCCCAGCATGCCCGGCGGGCACCAGCCGGCGCCCATGGTGGGCACGGTCTTGAGCACCCAGTCGACCAGGTTGTCGCTCGGGTTCATCATGATCATCTTGGACTTGTTCTCGGAGCCACCCCCCTTGGCAGCGACGGTGATGTCCACCTTGTTGCCGGGAACGATCTGGGTGAAGATCACCGCCGGTGTGTTGTCCTTGGTGTTCTTGCGCGCGAACTGCGGGTCGCCCACGACCGAGGCGCGCAGCATGTTGTCGGGGTGGTTGTAGCCACGGCGCACGCCGTCGTTGATGGCGTCTTCCAGTCCGGCGGGGAAGCCCTCCCAGCGCACGTCCATGCCGATCTTGAGGAACACGTTGACGATGCCGGTGTCCTGACAGATCGGGCGGTGTCCGGTGGCGCTCATCTTCGAGTTGGTGAGGATCTGCGCCATTGCGTCCTTGGCCGCCGGGCTTTGCTCGCGCTCGTAGGCGCGGGCCAGGTGGGCAATGTAGTCGGCGGGGTGGTAGTAGCTGATGTACTGCAGCGACGCAGCGATGGACTCCACGAGGTCGTGGTAGCGGATGGTCGTGGTCATGGTGGGGTCTTCGTTGGGGACAGAACCTGAGAATTATCGCTGCCGCCCTGACGCTGTGCTTGCCCTGCACCGGTAGGCTTTCTGGGGTTGTAGTGTTTGGGAATGGTTCGTGTTTGCAATAATGTGAATCACCTTCCTCTGACCCTGCCAATCACCTTGCCATGAGCACGACTCGTACCGAAAAAGACACCTTTGGACCCATCGAAGTGCCTGCCGACAGGCTGTGGGGCGCGCAGACCCAACGCTCGTTGCAGAACTTCGATATCTCGGGCGAGAAGCAGCCGCGCGAGATCATCAGGGCGCTGGCGCAGGTCAAGCGCGCCTCGGCCGCCGTCAACCATGCGCTGGGGCTGCTCGACGCGAAGAAAAAGGATGTCATCGTCGCGGCGGCGCAGGAGGTCATCGACGGGCGGCATCCTGATGAATTTCCGCTCGTGGTCTGGCAGACAGGATCGGGCACGCAGACCAACATGAACCTCAATGAGGTGATCGCCAACCGGGCCAGCGAACTGCTGGGCGGGGAGCGCGGGGAGGGGCGGCTGGTGCATCCCAACGACGACGTGAACAAGAGCCAGTCGTCCAACGACGTGTTTCCCACGGCTTCGCACGTGGCCGCGGTGGATGCGCTGACGAACCGGCTGCTGCCTGCCATTGACGTGCTGTCAAAGACCCTGGCGCAAAAGGCCCGGGACTTCGACCACATCGTCAAGATCGGCCGCACGCATCTGCAGGACGCCACGCCCCTCACACTGGGCCAGGAGATCTCGGGTTGGGTGGCGCAACTGGAGCATGGCAAGAAGCATGTGCTGGCCGCGTTGCCGCATCTGCACGAACTGGCGCTGGGCGGCACGGCCGTCGGCACGGGGCTGAATGCGCCCAAGGGCTATGCCGAAGGTGTGGCGCAGGAACTGGCCCGCATCACCGGGCTGCCGTTTGTGAGCGCGCCCAACAAGTTCGAAGCATTGGCTTCCCAAGACGCGCTGGTGCACGCGCACGGTGCGCTCAAGACCCTGGCGGCGAGCCTGACCAAGATCGCCAACGACGTGCGCTGGCTGGCCAGCGGCCCGCGCAGCGGGATCGGTGAGATCCGCATTCCCGAGAACGAGCCCGGCTCGTCCATCATGCCGGGCAAGGTGAACCCGACGCAGAGCGAGGCGCTGACCATGTTGGCGGCACAGGTCATGGGCAACGATGTGGCGATCAACATCGGTGGCATGTCGGGCAACTTCGAGCTGAACGTGTTCCGCCCGGTGGTGGCCCACAACTTCCTGCAGAGTGTGCGGCTGCTGGCCGATGGCATGGTCAGCTTCAACGACCACTGCGCGGTGGGCATAGAGCCCAACCTGGAGCGGATCGATCACCTGGTCAAACAGTCGCTGATGCTGGTCACTGCGCTGAACCCGCACATTGGCTACGACAAAGCCGCTGCCATCGCCAAAAAGGGCCACAGGGAAGGCACCAGTCTGCGCGATGCTGCGATCGCGTCGGGCTACGTTACGGCCGAGCAGTTTGATGAATGGGTGGTGGCCGAGCACATGGTCGGCCGTTGATCGGCGCTGCCAGCGCAAGCGCTGGCAGGCGTCATCTGGGGTCAGTGATCGGGGGTGTCTGCCACCGGATGCATGATGCGGTCGGTGGCGGCGATGGCCATCGCGCTGAGCAGGAAGACCACATGGATCAGCGTCTGCCACATCAGCACCTTTTCCGAGTAGTTGCCGGCGTTGATGAAGGTCTTGAGCAGATGGATGGAGCTGATGCCAATGATGGCGGTGGCCAGCTTCACTTTGAGCACCGACGCATTGACGTGGCTAAGCCATTCGGGCTGGTCCGGGTGGTCCTGCAGGTTCATGCGGCTGACGAAGGTCTCGTAGCCGCCCACGATGACCATGATGAGCAGGTTGCTGATCATCACCACGTCGATGAGCGCCAGTACCACCAGCATGATGACCGTCTCGTTCAGGCCGGTGATTTCCACGTCCGATTTGTAGCCGATGCTCTCGACCAGCTTGTGCAGTGCGACCTCACTGCCGAAGGCCGCTTCGATCAGGTGCACGAGCTCCACCCAGAAGTGGAAGACGTAGATGGCCTGGGCAGCGATCAGGCCGATGTACAGCGGCAGTTGCAGCCAGCGGCTGGCAAAAATCAGGTTGGGCAGCGCGCGCGTGGTGCCCGGGGTTTTGACGGGAGGGTTCATGGGCGGAGACAATGGAAAATGGGCTGCCGCAAGGCGGCAAAACTGGCGGTATTGTAGGTCTGCGAGGTGCACGAGCAGGCCGTCTGCGCGTGTGTTGCGCCGCAGCATGTAAGTGGCTCGTAAGAGCCTTTGCGCACATTTCGGCCGGTCTTTTGGTTCCCTGCAACATCTGAGGAGACAACGCATGTCCACACCGTCATCGGCGATCGAATCCACCCTGGTCGAGAACCGCGTTTTCGAACCCAGTGAAGCCACGGTCAAGGCAGCGCGGATTGCCGGCATGGGTGCCTACGAGGCACTGTGCGCCGAAGCCGACAAGGACTTTGAAGGTTTCTGGGCCCGCCAGGCGCGCGAAAACCTGGTTTGGAGTAAGCCGTTTACCCAGGTGCTCGACGCGTCGAACAAGCCGTTCTATAAGTGGTTCCAGGATGGCGAGCTCAATGCCTCGTACAACTGCCTCGACCGGCACATCGGTACGCCGGTCGAAGACAAGACCGCCATCATTTTTGAAGCCGACGACGGCGCTGTCACGAAAGTCACGTACAAGGAACTGCTGGCCAAGGTGGCCCAGTTCGCCAATGCGCTGAAAGCACGGGGTGTGAAGAAGGGTGACCGTGTGGTCATCTACATGCCGATGACCATCGAGGGTGTGGTGGCCATGCAGGCTTGCGCTCGGATCGGTGCCACCCACAGCGTGGTGTTCGGGGGCTTCTCCGCCAAGGCGCTGCAGGAGCGCATTCAGGACGTGGGCGCCGTGGCGGTGGTCACGGCCAACTACCAGATGCGTGGTGGCAAGGAACTGCCGCTCAAGGCCATCGTTGACGAGGCGCTGGGTCTGGGCGGCTGTGAGTCGATCCAGACGGTGATCGTCTATGAGCGCACCAAGACCGCCGTGAACATGGTTGCCGGCCGCGACATCACGATGAGCGATGCCCTGGCCGGGCAGTCGACCGATTGTGCGGCCGAGCCGGTGGGCGCCGAGCATCCGTTGTTCGTGCTCTACACCTCCGGCTCCACGGGCAAACCCAAGGGGGTGCAGCACAGCACGGGCGGCTACCTGCTGTGGACCCGGCTCACCATGGACTGGACCTTCGACATCAAACCGGAAGATGTGTTCTGGTGCACGGCCGACATCGGCTGGATCACCGGCCACAGCTACGTGGCCTACGGCCCGTTGGCCGCCGGTGCGACGCAGATCGTGTTCGAAGGCGTACCGACCTATCCGAACGCAGGCCGCTTCTGGCAGATGATCGAGAAGCACCAGTGCACGATCTTCTACACGGCACCCACGGCCATCCGCTCGCTCATCAAGGCTTCGGACAGTGACGAGAAGGTGCATCCGAAGAACTGGAACCTCGGCTCGCTCCGCATCATGGGTTCGGTGGGTGAGCCGATCAATCCGGAAGCCTGGATGTGGTACTACAAAAACGTTGGCGGTGAGCGTTGCCCCATCGTCGATACCTTCTGGCAGACCGAAACGGGGGGGCACATGATCACCCCGCTGCCGGGCGCCACGCCGCTGGTGCCGGGGTCTTGCACTTTGCCACTGCCGGGCATCGCCACCGCCATCGTCGACGAGACGGGCAACGACGTGCCCAATGGATCGGGTGGCATCCTGGTGGTGAAGAAGCCCTGGCCTTCGATGATCCGCACCATCTGGGGTGACCCGGAGCGTTTCAAGAAAAGCTACTTCCCGGAAGAACTCAAGGGCTACTACTTGGCTGGCGATGGTGCGGTACGCAGCGCTGATCGCGGTTATTTCCGCATCACCGGCCGCATCGACGATGTGCTGAACGTTTCGGGCCACCGTATGGGCACCATGGAGATCGAGTCGGCTTTGGTGGCCAAGTCCGATCTGGTGGCCGAAGCCGCCGTCGTGGGACGCCCGGACGACCTGACCGGCGAAGCCATCGTGGCGTTCGTGGTGCTCAAGCGCCCGCTGCCCACGGGGGACGAGGCCAAGGCGCTGGCCAACGAACTGCGCAACTGGGTAGGCAAGGAAATTGGTCCGATCGCCAAGCCGAAGGACATCCGCTTTGGCGAGAACCTGCCCAAGACCCGTTCGGGCAAGATCATGCGCCGCCTGCTGCGCTCAATCGCTAAGGGGGAAGCCATTACCCAGGACACCTCGACGCTGGAAAACCCGGCCATCCTGGAGCAGCTCGCCAAGACCAACTGAGAAATCCTGCCCCGATCTGCGTCTGTGGGTGGGGCCTTCACTGCAGCAAAAAGCCCGCCATTGGCGGGCTTTTTGCTGGACAAGCGAGTGGCTTATTTCTGACTCAGGATCCAGGCCACGAGCTTTTTGGCGTCGGCTTCGCTGACCTGGGGGTTGGCGGGCATCGGGATGGCGCCCCACACGCCCGAGCCCCCCTTGATCACTTTGGCGGCCAGTGCATCGGCAGCCTTGGCGTCACCGGCGTATTTTTTGGCCACATCCTTGTAGGCGGGCCCCACCAGTTTCTTGTCGACGGCGTGGCAGGCCATGCAGTTCTTGCTCTTGGCCAGCGCTTCATCGGCCATGGCAGGGGCAGAGATGGCGGCCACAGCGGCCATAATCAGGAGAGCACGTTTCATGGGGTTATTCCTCTGGAATGGAAGTGTGAATCTCACGAGCCAATTCTACCCAGTCGCCCGGGCTTCGATACGCGTGGTTACAGCTTCTTGCCGGCTTCACGGGTGCTTTACCGGAGGATGTGATGTATTTGTTGATTCTGGGTCTGCTGATGGCGCTTCTCAAGTTCCTGGAGTTCGGCTTTCTGGCTGAAATCTCCTGGTGGTGGGTGCTGGTTCCGTTCGGTTTGGCCGCTTTGTGGTGGGTCTGGGCCGACAGTTCGGGTTACACCAAACGCAAGGCCGCCGAGAAGATCGAGCAGAAAAAGCGCGACCGCATCGAAAAGCACCGCGAATCGCTGGGCTTGCACAAGCGCCGCCATTGAGGGCAGGGTAATCCCGGGAACGGGATGGGACAGCAGGGCTTTGGTGCGTGACCGATAATCCAGAGTCCCCCCGTCCCCACTTTTTGCTCCGACATGCCTGCTTACCGTTCCAAGACCTCCACCGCTGGCCGCAACATGGCTGGTGCGCGCTCGCTGTGGCGCGCCACCGGCATGAAGGATGAGGACTTTGCCAAGCCCATCATCGCCATCGCCAACAGCTTTACCCAGTTTGTTCCCGGCCATGTGCACCTGAAGGACCTGGGCCAACTGGTGGCGCGCGAGATCGAGGCTGCTGGTGGTGTCGCCAAGGAGTTCAACACCATCGCGGTGGATGATGGTATCGCCATGGGTCACGACGGCATGCTGTACTCGCTGCCCAGTCGCGACATCATTGCCGACTCGGTGGAATACATGGTCAACGCCCACTGCGCCGACGCGCTGGTGTGCATCTCCAACTGCGACAAGATCACGCCCGGCATGCTGATGGCTGCCATGCGGCTGAACATCCCGGTGGTGTTCGTCAGCGGCGGCCCGATGGAAGCAGGCAAGGTGCGTCTGGCCAATCCGGTGACCCAGACCATCGAAATCAAAAAACTCGACCTGATCGATGCCATGGTGATGGCAGCCGACAGCAAGGTGAGCGATGCCGACGTGGCCGAGATCGAGCGCAGCGCTTGCCCCACCTGCGGCAGTTGTTCCGGCATGTTCACCGCCAACTCGATGAACTGCCTGACCGAGGCCCTGGGCCTGTCGCTGCCGGGCAATGGCACCGTGGTGGCCACCCATGCCGATCGCGAAAGCCTGTTCAAGCGGGCTGGTCACCTGATCGTGGCACTGGCCAAGCGCTATTACGAAGGCGACGATGCCAGCGTGCTGCCGCGCAGCATCGGCAAAAAGGCCTTCGAAAATGCGATGACGCTCGATATCGCCATGGGCGGCAGCACCAACACCATCCTGCACATCCTGGCTGCGGCGCAAGAGGCTGGCATCGACTTCACGATGACCGACATCGACCGCCTCTCGCGCAGCGTGCCCCAGCTGTGCAAAGTCGCACCCAATACCAACAAGTACCACATCGAAGACGTGCACCGTGCGGGCGGCATCATGGCCATCCTGGGTGAACTGGCGCGCGGTGGCAAGCTGCACCTGGATGCGCCCACCGTGCATGCCAAGACCCTCGGTGATGCGTTGGCCCAATGGGACATCGCGGTCAGCAACGACGAGGCGGTGCAGACTTTCTACAAGGCTGGTCCGGCTGGCATTCCCAGCCAGGTGGCTTTCAGCCAGGCCACACGCTGGCCCAGCCTGGATCTGGATCGGGCCGACGGCTGCATTCGCAGTGTGGACCACGCATTCAGCCGGGAAGGTGGCTTGGCCGTGCTGACCGGCAATATCGCGCAGAACGGCTGTGTGGTGAAAACCGCCGGCGTGGACGACAGTCTGCTCGTTTTTGAGGGGCCCGCCCATGTGGTGGAGAGCCAGGATGAGGCGGTGGACCACATCTTGAATGACCAGGTCAAGGCGGGTGACGTGGTCGTGGTGCGCTACGAGGGCCCGAAGGGCGGTCCTGGCATGCAGGAGATGCTCTACCCCACGAGCTATATTAAGAGCAAGGGCCTGGGCAAGGCCTGCGCCTTGCTGACCGATGGCCGCTTTTCGGGCGGCACTTCGGGGTTGTCCATTGGGCACTGCTCGCCCGAGGCTGCGGCTGGCGGCAACATCGGCCTGGTGCGCACCGGCGACCGCATTCGCATCGACATTCCCAGCCGCACGATCAACGTGCTGCTGAGCGATGAAGAGTTGGCCCGCCGCCGAACCGAACAAGATGCCAAGGGTTGGAAGCCGGCCGAGCCACGCCCGCGCAAGGTGAGTGCCGCGCTGAAAGCCTACGCACTGCTGGCCACCAGTGCCGACAAGGGCGCGGTGCGCGACCTTTCCCAACTGTAAGCCGCAAGGCGTCGTGGCCGCTGTACGGCGGCCCGGCGCCGGGTGGGGGCCCATGCGCACTGCGGCCTGCGCATGGCCGGGTTCTTGCCACAGAGTCCGGCACAATCTCGGGCATGCTGATTCACCCGCAGATCAATCCCATCGCCCTTGAGCTCGGCCCGGTGGCGGTTCACTGGTACGGCCTGACCTATCTGGCCGCGTTCGCGTTGTTCATGTTGCTGGGGCGCGCTCGTCTCAAGCATGAACCCTATGCTTCCATGACCGGGCCTCGCCCTTGGTCCGCCCGGGATGTCGAAGACATCCTTTTCCTGGGGGTGCTGGGCGTGGTGGTGGGCGGTCGCCTGGGGTACTGCCTGTTCTACAAGCCTGCGTACTACCTCGCACACCCGTTGGAGGTTTTTGCGGTCTGGCAAGGTGGCATGAGCTTCCACGGTGGCATGCTGGGTGTGCTGGTGGCCATGGTCTGGTACGCCCGCAGCCGTCAGCGACCCTGGCTTCAGGTGATGGATTTTGTCGCGCCCTGTGTGCCCACCGGTCTGGCTGCAGGCCGCGTAGGCAATTTCATCAACGGCGAGCTCTGGGGGCGCGTGGCCGATCCTTCATTGCCCTGGGGCATGGTGTTCAGGGGCGCGGGGGAGCTGCCGCGCCACCCGTCGCAGGTCTACCAGTTCCTGCTCGAAGGGCTGTTGCTGTTTGTGGTGCTGTGGCTGTTTGCGCGGCGGCCCAGGCCCATGGGGCAGGTGTCGGCCCTGTTCCTCATGGGGTATGGCGTGCTGCGCTTCGTGGTGGAGTTTTTCCGCGAGCCTGACGCCCATCTGGGCCTGCTGTCGCTCGGACTCAGCATGGGCCAGTGGTTGTGCGTGCCCATGGTGCTAGCGGGTATGGCGCTGTGGGTCTGGGCGGGCCGTCGGGCGCTGGTGCCCGCCCGGGGCTGAGGCATGGCGGGCCAGGTTCTGTTGCTCATCGAAGGGGCGGTGGCGCGGGTGGTGCTTTCGCATCCGGGGCGGTTCAATGCCATGTCGCGCAGCATGTGGCGCGACTTGCGCACCACGTTCGTCGCCTTGCAGGCGCGTGATGATCTGCGCGGCGTGATCGTGTGTGGCGATCAAGGGCATTTCTGCGCCGGGGGCGACATTTCTGAATACCCGGGTTTTCGCTTCGACGAAGCGGGGTTGCGCGATTTCCATGAGAACGACGTCTGGGGTGGTCTGCAGGCCATGCTGGATTGCGACCTGCCGCTGATTGCGCAGATTGAAGGCAACTGCATGGGGGCGGGGGTGGAAATCGCCAGTTGCTGCGATATACGGATTGCCGGCGAGGGGGCGAAGTTCGGCGCACCCATCGCGAAGCTGGGCTTTCCCATGGCGCCGCGGGAGGCCGAGCTCGTGGCGCGTGAAGCCGGGCTGGCAACGGCGCGGCAGATGTTGCTGGAGGCGGTGGTGCTCGATGCTGCCGAGATGCTCCGGCGTGGTTTTGTGCAGGCTGTGCTGCCCGATGCGGAGGTCGTCAGCGATGTGGTCCAGCGTGTGCAACACCTGGCGCGTTGGGCGCCGCAAGCGGCACGTCTGAACAAGCGCACATTGCGAGCATTGGCGAGTGGCCGATCCGCCGAGTCTTTGTTGTCCGAAGCCTATGCCTATGCGGACAGTGCGGAACACCGCGAGGGCATTGGTGCGTTCATGGCGAAGCGGTCACCGGCGTTTTGAGCAGGCCTTTCGGCGCGCCGGTCATCCCAGGAGAATTCATGGAAAACCAGAACCTTTTCAGTGCGCTGCGCGCGTCCTTTCCTGCCGATCTGCACGCCCTCGCCATCGAGACCGATGACGGCCTGCGCTACAGCTGGCGTGATCTCGACCGGGCCACCGCCATGATGGCGAATCTGCTGGATGCGCTCGATCTGCCAGCGCATTCGCGCATTGCCGTGCAGGTGGAGAAATCGGTCGAGGCCTTGGTGTTGTACCTGGCCACGCTGCGTGCCGGTCACGTGTTCCTGCCCCTGAATACCGCTTATCGGCAGGCAGAAATCGCGTACTTCATCGGCAATGCCGAGCCGGCGGTGGTGGTGTGCGCGCCGGCGAACCACGGTTGGGTGAGCAAGCTGGCCTTTCAGGCAGGCACCCGCTATGTGTTCACCTTGGGTGAAGACCGCACGGGCAGCTTGCTGGACCGTGCTGCCCCCATGCCGGACAGCCATGCGCCGGCGGTTCGGAAAGCCGACGATCTGGCCGCGATTCTCTATACCAGCGGTACCACCGGACGCAGCAAAGGCGCCATGCTCTCGCACGGCAATCTGCTGAGCAATGCGCAGGTGCTGCGGGACTACTGGCAGTGGCAACCCGACGATGTGCTGATCCATGCGCTGCCCATCTTCCATGTGCACGGCCTTTTCGTGGCCATTCATGGTGCGCTCATCAATGGCAGCCGGATGATCTGGCTGTCGAAGTTCGATCCGAAGCGGGTTGTTGAAAAACTGCCGGAAGCCACCGTGTTCATGGGCGTACCCACGCTGTACGTGCGCATGCTGTCCGAGCCGGCGCTCACCCAGGCGCAAGCGGCGCGCATGAGGTTGTTCATCTCAGGGTCAGCACCCCTGCTGGTTGAGACCTTTCGCGATTGGCAGACATGCACCGGCCACACCATCCTGGAGCGTTATGGCATGAGCGAGACGGTCATGCTCACGTCCAACCCCTGTGGCGTGGACCCGCGCCATGCCGATGCTACCGAGCGCCGGGGCGGAACGGTGGGCTTTCCCTTACCGGGTGTCGATCTGCGTGTGGTGGACGAGGCGGGGCAGGGTGTGGCGAGCGGTGAGATCGGCGGAATTCAGGTGTGCGGTCCGAATGTGTTCCGGGGCTACTGGCGCATGCCAGAGAAGACTGCGGAAGAGTTCACCGCCGACGGTTTTTTCAAGACGGGCGATGTGGGCCGGATCGATGCCGATGGTTATGTGACGATCGTGGGGCGTAGCAAGGACCTGATCATCTCCGGTGGCTACAACGTCTATCCAGCCGAGATCGAATCCGTTATCAACGAGATGCCGGGGGTGGCCGAGAGCGCGGTGGTGGGGGTACCGCATCCGGATTTTGGCGAGGTCGGCGTGGCCGTTGTGATTGGCCGTCAGGGTGCGGATATTGACCCAGAGCCGGTGCTGGCCGATCTCAAAGTACGTCTGGCCAACTTCAAGATTCCCAAGCACTGCGTGGTCGTGACCGAACTGCCGCGCAACACCATGGGCAAGGTACAGAAAAACCTGCTGCGCGAGCAGTACAGGGGCCTCTTCGGGTAAGAGGCTTTCGCCGAGTGGGCGCAGCCCTCAAGGAGGCTGCCCGCACAGTTCCATCAAGGTGGTTGCGGGCAGCGTGTGGGTGTTGGGCTGTTATCTCAACACGAGCACCGGGATGTGCGAGTGCGTCAGCACCTGTTGGGTCTCACTGCCCAGCAACAGCCGCTTGAGGCCTTTGCGTCCATGCGAGGCCATCACAATCAGATCCACCTTGTTGCGCTTGGCGGCCGAGATGATGGCTTCGGCAATCAGGTCGGACTTGACGGTGATGGGCTTGACCTTGACCTCCCGTTTCTGACCGGCTGACTTGACGGCATTGACCGCTTCCATGGCTTCGTCCTGCCATTGCTTCTCGATCTTGGCCACTTCGGCGGCCGCCAATGCCACGCCCCCTTCAAAGTAGGTCTGCGGGTAGCGGGGAACGACTTTGACGGCCACGATTTCAGCGCCGGTGATGTCGGCCAGTCCAATGGCGTGTTCGACGGCCAGATTGGACAGTTTTGACCCATCGGTCGCGACCAGAATGCGCTTGTACATCGAGATCTCCTGGGAATATGGTGAAGACAGACAACAGGTTACGCACACAGGGTTCCACCCCGGTTGATATATGTCAAGCCCCGGTTTCGGACCCTGAAGTACGCTCCCGGCCCATGAACAAGGCCCTCGCCGTGCCCCCGGTGGGCCCCTCACCAGACAGTCTCCCGGCCGGGGAGCCGGTCGATGACGTGTTTGGTGCGCACCGGGGGCCGTTGACGGTGACCGATGACTTCACCGTGCTCGATGACCCTGTGGAGCAGCAGGAGTTCACCACGTACGAACCGGCGGCCGAAGCGTCGCCTGGCGAAGCGGGTGTGGCGCAGTCGGTGCTGCTGGTTCAGGGCATGTACTGTGCCGCCTGTGCCGACACCGTCGAATGTGCGCTGCAGGATCTGCCAGGCGTGGAAAGCGCCCGGGTGCATGCAGCCACCCGCCGGTTGACCCTGCGCTGGGATCCGGCACAGGCGAGACTCTCCGATTTGGCGCAGGCCGTGGGGCGCACAGGGTATCGCCTCCTGCCGTTGCAGCAGGCGCTGTCCATCAGTGAGCGCTTGCGCGAGACGCGCATGGCGCTGTGGCGGCTGTTCGTGGCGGGTTTCTGCAACATGCAGGTCATGATGTACGCATGGCCGGCGTATGTGGCCAAACCCGGCGAGATGCCCGCCGATCTGGAGCAACTGTTGCGCTGGGCGAGCTGGATCCTCAGTGTGCCTGTTGTGACATTCGCCAGCGGCCCGTTCTTCCGCAATGCCTGGCGCGATCTGCGCCTGGGGCGTGTCGGGATGGACACGCCGGTGTCCATCGGCATCCTGGTCACTTTTTTGGTGAGCACGGCGGCCACGTTCGATCCATCCGGTCCCTGGGGACACGAGGTGTGGTTCGATTCGCTCACCATGTTCGTGTTTTTCCTCCTGGGTGGACGTTACCTGGAACACAAGGCGCGTGATCGCACGGCGGGGGCACTGGACACGCTCATGAACCGGTTGCCCGAGGTCTGCGATCGTCAGGCGGCGGAAGGGCGCTTCGAAACCGTGTCGGTGCGGCGCTTGTCCGTTGGTGATGTGGTGCGGGTCAGCGCGGGGCAGGCCTTTCCGGGGGACGGCGCCATCCTCAGCGATTCCGCCACGGTGGACGAGACGCTGCTCACCGGTGAGTCGCATCCGGTGACGCGCTCGGCGGGCGAGTCGGTGGTGGCGGGCAGCTTCAATCTTGCCGGGCCCGTGCTGATGCGCGTGGACCGTCTGGGGCGCGATACCCGTTTTGCCCAGATCGTGGCGTTGATGGAAAAGGCTTCCACGGACAAGCCCCGTTTGGCCGTTCTGGCTGATCGCATTGCGGCCCCATTTCTGGTTATCGTGCTGCTCAGTGCGTTGTTTGCCGGCTGGTATTGGTGGCAGATCGACCACAGCAAGGCGTTGGCGGTTGCCGTGGCGGTGCTCATCGTGACCTGCCCCTGTGCCTTGTCGCTGGCCACGCCGGCGGCCATGCTGACTTCGGCGGGGGCGTTGGCACGGCGCGGAACGCTTGTGCGGCGCTTGCAGGCCTTCGAGTCGTTGGCGGGCATCGACGCGGTGGTGTTCGACAAGACCGGCACGCTTACTCATGATCGTCTCGAACTCGAAAGTGTCCGGGCTCGCGAAGGATGGACGTCAGCCATGGTTCTGTCGCTGGCCGCTGAGCTTGCGCAAGGTTCTCTTCATCCGGTTTCGCGTGGCATTGTGGCGGCCGCCAAGCTGGCGAACCCGATGGAGGGTGCTCCTTCAGCGCGTGGAGATTGTCGTGAACTGGCTGGCCAGGGCTTGCAAGCCCTGAGGGCCGACGGGACGCTCGTCCGCCTCGGCTCTGCCAGCTTCTGTGGGCTGGCTGCGGATACCGCCAACGAGACCCCAAAAGCTTATCTGGCCGATGCCGACGGGTGGTTGGCCACTTTCGAGCTGCGAGAGGGGCTGCGCGAAGATGCCCGGGCAACGGTGGCCGCCTTGCACGATTTGGGTGTCCAGACTTGGCTGTTGTCGGGAGATCGCCAGGCAGCCGCGGAGCGGGTTGGGCGTGAGGTGGGTGTGGGCGCTGTGATTGCGGGTGCAACACCAGAACGCAAGCTCGCCGAGCTGGAAGCCCTTCAGGCAAAAGGGCGCCGTGTGGCGATGGTGGGCGATGGTCTCAACGACGGCCCGGTGCTGGCACGTGCACACACGTCATTTGCATTGGGGCACGCCGCAGCGCTCGCGCAGGCCCAGTCCGATTACATCATTCAGGGCGGGCGTCTGATGGATGTGGTCTTGACGTTGCGCCAAGCCCGTTCCACCATGCGCATCGTGCGGCAGAACCTGGTGTGGGCCGCGCTGTACAACGCGGTGAGCATTCCGATGGCGCTGGTTGGCTGGATGCCCCCGTGGCTGGCCGGCCTGGGCATGGCAGGCAGTTCCCTCCTGGTGATCGGCAATGCCTTGCGTCTGGCGGGCTCCACGCGGGCGCGGGCCTGAGAAGGCTTTCGCTCATCAACTCAACCTGGGTTTGACCATGGACATTCTGTACTTGCTTATTCCGCTTTCCGTCCTGCTGGTCTTTGTCATCATCGGCGTGTTCTGGTGGGCTTTGCAGTCGGGGCAATTCGACAACATCGAGCGCGAGGGCGAGCGGGTTCTCAGAGGCGATTGACTTACGTCAAGGCGGCAGGGGGTGCCGAAAACGACACTCCCGCTGGTGACATTTACGAGGAGTTCTGTATGTCCGTGACAACAAAGACCGGCCAACCGGCGGTCTACAACGACAGCGTGGTTCGCTGGTTCTCCATCGCTGCCGTGATTTATGGCGTGGTGGGGATGCTGGTGGGCGTGATCATCGCGGCCCAGCTGACGTGGCCCGAGCTCAACATGGGGATCGAATGGATCACCTACGGCCGCTTGCGACCGCTGCACACCAATGCGGTGATCTTCGCCTTCGGAGGGTGTGTGCTGTTCGCGACGAGCTACTACGTTGTCCAGCGGACTTGTCACACCCCGTTGTTCTCCAATGCGCTGGCGTGGTTCACGTTCATTGGCTGGAACATCGTCATCGTTTCTGCGGTGATCACCCTGCCGCTGGGAATTACATCCGGCAAGGAATACGCCGAACTGGAATGGCCGATTGACATCCTGATCGCGGTGACCTGGGTGGCCTACGCCATCGTGTTCTTCGGCACGGTCGGTATTCGCAAGGTCAAGCACATCTATGTGGCCAACTGGTTCTTCGGCGCTTTCATCATCGCCGTGGCGCTGCTGCACATCGTCAACAGCGCGGCCGTGCCGGTCGAACTGTTCAAGTCGTACTCTGCCTACGCCGGGGTGCAGGACGCGATGGTGCAATGGTGGTACGGCCACAACGCCGTGGGCTTCTTCCTGACCGCCGCTTTCCTGGGCATGATGTATTACTTCATCCCCAAGCAGGCCGAGCGTCCCGTGTATTCGTATCGCCTGTCGATCGTGCACTTCTGGGCCCTGATCTTCACCTACATGTGGGCCGGCCCCCACCATCTGCACTACACCGCGCTGCCTGACTGGGCGCAGTCTCTGGGCATGGTGTTCTCCCTCATCCTCCTCGCGCCCAGCTGGGGCGGCATGATCAACGGGATCATGACGCTCTCGGGTGCCTGGCACAAGCTGCGTGACGACCCCATCCTGCGCTTCCTGATCGTGTCGCTGTCGTTCTACGGCATGTCCACCTTCGAAGGCCCGATGATGTCCATCAAGACAGTCAACGCGCTGTCGCACTACACCGACTGGACGGTGGGTCACGTGCACTCCGGTGCTCTGGGCTGGGTGGGTCTGGTGTCCATGGGCTCGCTGTACTACCTGATTCCGCGCCTGTTCGGTCAGAAGAAGATGTATTCGGTGCCCGCCATCGAACTGCACTTCTGGATCGCCACCATCGGTATCGTGCTGTACATCGCTGCCATGTGGATCGCCGGTGTGATGCAAGGTCTGATGTGGCGCTCGGTCAACCCCGATGGCAGCCTGACCTACACCTTTGTCGAATCTGTCAAGGCCACCTTCCCGTTCTACGTGATCCGTCTGCTTGGCGGCGTGCTGTACCTGACCGGCATGATCGTGATGCTCTGGAACGTGGTGATGACGGCTCTGCAAGGCCGCGCCGTGAACGCGCCCGTGATCGCCGTCAACCCTGCCCACGCCTGATCAGGAGAACAACAAAATGGCTAGCAATGAAAAGCTGACCGGCCACGCCCGGATCGAGACCAGCAACTTTCTGATGATCGTCCTGATCACCCTCGTGGTGGCTGTGGGTGGTCTGGTGGAAATCGTGCCGCTGTTCTTCCAGAAGTCGACCACGCAGCCGATCGAGGGGCTCAAGCCCTATACCGCGCTGCAGGTGGCCGGTCGTGACATCTATGTCAAGGAAGGCTGCTACAACTGCCACTCGCAGATGATTCGCCCGTTCCAGGCCGAGACGCTGCGTTATGGCCCGTACTCGGTGGCGGGTGAATTCGTCTACGACCGGCCCTTCCAGTGGGGCTCCAAGCGCACCGGTCCGGATCTGGCCCGCGTTGGTGGCCGTTACAGCGACGAATGGCACCGCTTGCATCTGCACAACCCGCGGGATGTGGTGCCGGAGTCGAACATGCCCGCCTACCCCTGGCTGGAGAAGAAGACGGTCAAGGCTGAAGGTCTGCCCAAGCGCATGGAAGTGTTGCGCATGCTGGGCGCTCCGTACACGGACGAGGAGATTGCCCAGTCGGTGGACGAGGTCAAGGGCAAGACCGAGCTGGACGCTCTGATCGCCTACTTGCAAGTGCTGGGTACCGCGCGCAGTGCGGCCAAGCTGGCTCAGCAGTGAAGGAGTGACGACATGGACATCAACGACCTTCGCAGCATCGTCACGGCGATCAGCCTGCTGACCTTCGTCGGCATTGTGGTCTGGGCCTGGTCCAAGCGAAACCAGGCCGACTTTGAAGAGGCAGCCCGGCTGCCCTTCCAGGAAGACTGAAGACCCGCCCCACGATCAAGAGAATCATCATGAGCGATTTCACCAGCGACTTCTGGCATATCTACGTCGGCGGCCTCGCCCTGGTCAGCATCATTGCCTGTGCAATCCTGCTGTGGGTCAGCGGCACCACCAAAGCTGCGACCCATGCCGACAATACCACTGGTCACGTCTGGGACGTGGACCTTAAGGAAATGAACAACCCGCTGCCCAAGTGGTGGGTCTACCTGTTCATCATCACCGTTGTGTTTGCGCTGATCTATGGTGCGTTGTACCCCATGTTCGGCAAGTTCCAGGGGGCCCTGGGCTGGTCGTCGCAGGGTCAGCATGCGACCGAGGTCAAGAAGGCCGAGGATGCCATTGCCCCGGTGTATGCCAAATTCACCGGCATGACCCCGGAGCAGATGGTGGCCGATCCTGAAGCACGGGCCATCGGTGAGCGCCTGTTCATGAACTATTGCGCGCAGTGCCATGGTTCGGACGCCCGAGGCTCCAAGAGCTTTCCCAATCTGACCGATGGTGACTGGCTGGGCGGTACGGGCCATGAGTACATCAAGACCACCATTGCCAACGGCCGTACCGGTGTGATGCCTCCCATGGCGGCAGCAGTGGGTTCGGCAGAAGATGTCCGTAACCTGGCGCACTACGTGCTGAGCCTCTCCGGCAGTCCCAACGATTCGGTCCGCGCCACGTTGGGCAAGGAGAAGTTTGCGGCCTGTGCTGCTTGCCACGGACCTGATGGCAAGGGCATGCATGCCATGGGGGCCCCCAACCTCACTGATGGCACCTGGTTGCATGGTTGGGGTGAGGATGCCATCGTCCGTGCGGTCAACAATGGTTTCACCAACCACATGCCGGCTCAATCGGCGTTGTTGAACGAGGCGCAGATCAACGTGCTCGCGTCGTATGTGTGGGGCCTGTCGACCAAACCCGGTACGGCACAGTAAGCCCTCATCGACCCCAGGCATGAGATCTCATGCCTGGGGTTTTCTTTTTTTAAAGTGCCTTTGTGAGTTCTCATCCCCCAGCAGCGAGTGCTTTGTCTCAAGAGTCTTCCGCTGACAAGGTGACGTCCCGGTCGCCCGCAGGTGGCGGTGATGAGGCCGTGCTTTCGCTTTACGTCTCCCAAAAGAAGATCCAGCCCCGGTCTGTTTTCGGTCTCTTTACCAAGTGGCGCTGGGCTTTGGTGTGGGTGACCCAGATCGCTTTTTATGGGGTGCCATGGCTGCAGTGGAATGCCCGCCAAGCGGTTCTCTTTGATCTGGAGTCCCGTCGGTTCTTCCTCTTTGGACTGGTGCTCTATCCCCAGGACTTCATCTATCTGACAGGGTTGCTGGTCATTTCAGCGCTGGCCTTGTTCCTTTTCACGGCGGTGGCGGGGCGTCTCTGGTGTGGTTATGCCTGTCCCCAGACGGTCTACACAGAAATATTCCTTTGGATAGAGAAAAGGGTGGAGGGGGAGCGCTCGGCCCGGCTGAGGCTCGATGAAGCCCCGATGTCTGTGGCCAAAGTGGGCAAGCGTGGCCTCAAGCACCTGCTCTGGCTCATCTTTTCCCTCTGGACGGGCTTTACCTTTGTCGGGTATTTCACCCCCATTCGCGAACTGGGCTCGCTGACGCTGATGGCTTCGCTGGGGCCGTGGCAGACCTTCTGGGTGTTTTTCTACGGTCTGGCGACCTATGGCAATGCGGGTTTTCTGCGTGAGCAGGTGTGCAAGTACATGTGCCCGTATGCCCGCTTCCAGAGTGCGATGTTCGATCCGGACACGATGATCGTGACCTACGACGAAGCGCGCGGTGAACCACGTGGGGCGCGCTCCAAGAAGGCCGACCCGAAAGCGCTTGGCTTGGGGTCGTGTGTCGACTGCACGCTGTGCGTGCAGGTGTGTCCGACCGGAATCGACATTCGCAAGGGTTTGCAATACGAGTGCATCGGTTGTGGTGCCTGCATTGATGTGTGCGACGAGGTCATGGACAAGGTTGGGTATCCGCGTGGCCTGATCCGGTATTCCACACAAAACGGCGTGGCACAAGGCTGGAGTCGGCAGGCGATGATCCGGCGCGCCTTCCGACCCCGGGTGCTGGTCTATACCGCGGCATTGGGGGCTATCACGGCGGCCTTACTGGTCAGCCTTTATTTACGCACCCCGCTGAAAGTGGATGTGATCCGTGATCGTGGAGCACTGGCTCGCATGGTGGAGCAAGGGCGGATCGAGAATGTGTTCCGCTTGCAGGTCATGAACGCGACTGAACACCCGCAACGCTATTTTCTCGATGTGGACGGACTGCCGGATATCGTGATTGCGTCGGATCGGTGGGTGGATGTGCTGCCTACTGAGGTGCGTTCGGTCGCCGTTCGTGTGCAAATTCCTCCGGATGCTGCAGAGCCCGGTTCGCACCCCATTCGTTTTCTCGTGCGCTCGTCTGAGAAGCCGACCGATGCAGTCGCCGAAAAGGCTGTCTTTCTGGTTCCTCGATAAACTGAAACCTCACCACATCAACCACATGGACTGGGTCATGAACTCCCCTCAGAAAACGCCTCCTGCCTCTGCACCTATCCCGTGGTGGCGGGTCCCTCATATGTGGCTGGTACTGGGGGGGCCGATGGCTGTTGTGGTGGCAGGCATTGCCACAGCGGTGATTGCCTACTGCAACCAAGATCCTGTGCTCGACAAGGTCGAATACGAGCGGGATCTGGCTGCTGCCAAAGCACTGCAGGGAAAGGAGCGGGTGGACGCGCTTGTCAAAATGCAGCCGGCCGGACAGGCCCGCAACCATGCGGCATCCCCCGTGGTGCCCGGTGAGGCGCCTGAGCGCTGAGCCTTTCGGGGGCGAGCCCGTCGACCCCGAATCTCGACTTCGTGCGTAGAGGAGACCGACGATGAAAGCGCAGCGATGGATGTGGGTAGGGTGGCCATCATTTCTGGCCGCCGCCGTGCTGGAAATGCTGGTGTTTGCCATGGTGGATCCGCACGACCTGCACTGGTTTGGTGAACCTGTGGCATTGTCCCGGCAAGCGGTCTATACCCTGGCCTTTTTTGGCTTCTGGGCCATCACGCTGACGTCGAGTGCGCTGACCACATTGCTCGCCATGTCGCCGCTGGAGGTGAACCGTTGTCCTGTGCCGGAGGACCAGCGGCCCGAAGGCTGTGTCCGCCACCCGCATGCAGGGGATCCGGCACAGTCATAAAAAAGCCCTTCGGTGCACCGAAGGGCTTGGGGTGAGATGTCAGATGCCAGTCAGCGGCAGGTGCCTGGATTGACGATCAACCTCAGGCCGTCGGTGTTCTTGATGTGCACATAGCGCTGCTTGACGTCGATGATGCCTTCGTCGACGAATTTCGAAAACGTGCGGCTGACCGTTTCGAGCTTCATGCCCAAGTAGCTACCGATCTCTTCTCGCGTCATGCGCAGGATGAGCTCGGACTGCGAGAAGCCGCGTGCATGCAGGCGCTGCACCAGGTTCAGCAGAAAGGCCGCCAGCCGCTCCTCGGCACGCATGCTGCCCAGCAGCAGCATGACCGAGTGATCGCGCACGATCTCGCGGCTCATGATCTTGTGCACATGGTGCTGCAAGGTCGTGAATTCGCGTGAGAGTTCTTCGACCTGATCAAAAGGCATCACACAGACCTCGGCATCCTCCAGGGCGATTGCATCGCAGGAGTGACGGTCGCTCACGATGCCGTCCAGACCGATGATCTCGCCAGTCATCTGGAAGCCGGTGACCTGATCGCGGCCATCAGCCGTGGTGACGCAAGTCTTGAAAAACCCCGAGCGGACCGCGTAGAGGGAGGTGAACTTGTCACCCACATTGAAGAGGGCTGTTCCCCGCTTGATGCGTCGACGGGTGGAAACCACACTGTCGAGTTTGCTCATCTCGTCTGTACTCAGGCCCATGGGCAGACACAGCTCGCGAAGGTTGCAGCTCGAACAGGCGACTTTGATGCTTTGGACGTCCATAAATCTTCCGCCAATTGGCGCTCGAAGCTTAACCCATGGATGGGAGGGTGTCGAGAAATCCCAGTGCCATCAAGGCGTTGGGTGTGGGGATAACCCCGTACGCGCGGTCTCTTTTGACCAAGATCAAGGGCCGTGCCAACCCACTGAGGCACATTGGAACGCCCAAGTGGAGAACTGCCAGTGAGTCACGCCATATCCGACGAATTGCTCAAGCGATTCGACATTCCAGGTCCCCGATACACCTCGTATCCGACCGCCGACCGCTTCGTGGAGGCGTTCACCGAGGCAGATTACGTCAGGGCTCTTGAACAGCGTCGAGCAGGCTCGTTGGCGTTGCCGCTGTCACTGTATGTGCATGTCCCGTTCTGCGAGTCGGTGTGCTACTACTGTGCCTGCAACAAGGTCATCACCAAACACCATGAGCGTGCTGCCGAGTATCTGCGCTACCTGACCCGCGAAGTCGAACTGCAGGTTCAGCATTTTGGCAAAGGGCACAACGTTTCGCAGTTGCATCTGGGGGGCGGCACCCCTACCTTCCTGTCCGACCCGGAGCTGGAAGATTTGATGACCATGCTGCGCCGCAATTTCACGCTGGTGCCCGGCGGGGAGTACTCGATCGAGGTGGATCCGCGTACCGTTACCAGCCAGCGCTTGCAGACACTGGCACGCCTGGGCTTCAACCGCCTGAGCTTCGGGGTGCAGGACTTCGATCCGGCCGTGCAGAAGGCGGTGCATCGCGTGCAGCCCGCAGAGCAGGTGTTTGCATTGGTCGATACTGCCCGCAAGATCGGGTTCGAGTCGGTCAATGTGGACCTGATTTACGGTCTGCCGCTGCAGACACCGGAATCGTTTGCTCGAACGCTTGCCCAGGTTAACGAGCTGCGCCCTGACCGCATTGCGTTGTACGCATACGCCCATCTGCCCACGCGCTTCAAACCTCAGCGGCGCATCGTCGCGGCCGAGTTGCCCAGCCCGGGAGACAAACTGTCCATGCTGTCGATGTCGCTCGATGCGATGAGCGATGCAGGGTACGTGTATGTGGGCATGGACCATTTCGCCTTGCCTGGCGATGCGCTCGCCGTGGCCAAGCGACAAGGGCGTCTGCATCGCAACTTCCAGGGCTACAGCACGCAGCCCGACTGCGATCTCATTGCGCTCGGGGTGTCGGCCATTGGCCGTATTGGCGCCACCTACAGCCAGAATGCCAAGACCCTGGAAGACTATTACGATGCGCTGGACCAGGGGCGCTTGCCTATCGTGCGGGGGTTGGCCTTGTCGCGCGATGACCTGCTGCGTCGCTCGGTCATCATGTCCATCATGTGCCAGGGGGCGGTGCAGTTCGAATCCATCGAGCTGGGACATCTGATCGATTTTTCGACCTACTTCGCCCGTGAGCTGGAAACCCTGGACGGGCTGGTCGAACAAGGGTTGCTCAAGATCAACAGCGCTGGGATCGAGGTCACAGCCACCGGTTGGTACCTGGTGCGGGCGATTGCCATGGTTTTTGACAAGTACCTGCAAGGCGACATCGATCGCGCACGCTTTTCCAAGATCATCTGATGGGCAACGGGCATGTCGGGGTGCGGTGACGCCCCCGTGTTCGCCTGCTAGAGTGCTTCCATGCAGACCTCGATGGCTTTGACAGCCCTGTTCATGGGCGTGGTCGGTGGCCCGCACTGCGTGGCCATGTGTGGGGCTGCCTGCGCCGGCATCAGCCGCGCAGCCGGTTCACGGAGTACACAGGCTTTGTGGTCCTTCCAGGTCAGCCGCATGGTGGGGTACGCCCTGTTCGGTGCTTTCGCTGCGGGGTCTGTGCAAGGCCTCGCTTGGCTGGGAACCAACACCCAGGTGGTTCGCCCGGTGTGGACCATGTTTCACGTGGCGGCGCTGCTTCTGGGTGTGACGCTGATATGGCGCGCGCGCCAGCCCGGCTGGATCGAGGATCTGGGGCAGGGGGTCTGGCGCCGTGCCCGGCCGGTGCTCGCAGGCATGGGCAGCAAGGCTCCGGTGGTGCTTGGGGTGGCCTGGGCGCTGATGCCTTGTGGGCTGCTCTACTCGGCGTTGCTCATGGCTTCTTTGTCGGCCAGTGCGCTCGATGGGGCGCTGATCATGGCCTTGTTTTCGGCGGGCACTTCGCTGTCGCTCACGGCAGGTCCGTGGTTGTTGTTGCGTGTCCGGGGTGGCGCTTCGGGGGGCTGGGCGATTCGGCTGGCAGGCTTGGCGCTGGCTCTCACATCCGGGTGGGCGCTCTGGATGGGCATCACGCAGCCTACCGGCTTGTGGTGTCTTTGACCGAAGGTCTTGAGATACCTTCAGTTCGGGCGGCGTGCAGGCAGGGTGGCCAGAACAAGGCCGAGCAAGGCAATGACGAAAGCCAACACCTGCAGCGATGACAGGCGCTCGCCCATGAACAGCACGCCAACCGCCGCGGCACTCACCGGCAGCATGACGGTAAACACACCAGCCCGAGACGCAGGCACCGTCTTCAGGCCGGTCATCCACAGCCAGACGGTCCACATGCTTGCAGCCAGGGCATAGAAGACCAACAGCGCCCACAGCCCCATTGACACACTGCCGAAATCAAAGGAGAAAGCGGCCCAGAGCCCCAGGGGGGTCACCAGGGCAAAGCCCCAGAGGTTGATGATGGCCGAGATGCGTTTGGGGCCAAGCCCTTCGGTCAAGCGTTTGCCGATCACAACATAGGAGGCTTCGCAGACCACGGCGGCAAAAACGAGCAGGTTGCCCCACACGGTCAGGGATACCCCGGCAAATTGACTGGCAGTCGCCGCGAGCGCATCGTCGTGTATCGGTTTCTGCAACGAAAACAGAGCGATGCCGATGGCGGCACAGGCGATGGCTGCTGAGGTACGGTGACCAATGCGCTCTTTGAGGAAGAGGGCGCTGAGGATGGCCACGACCGCGGGAATGGCAGACATCACCACGCCGGCCGCCACGGCGGTGGTCAAGCGCACGCCAAACAACATGCAGATGGAAAAGAGGAAATTGCCCAGAAACGATTCCAGGAACAGCAGGCGTTTTACCCGCGGTGTGATGGGGGGCTCGTCTGCCGGACGGCGCAGCCAGGATGCCATCGCCAAACCGCCGATACCAAAACGCAACCAGGCCAGCAGAAACACCGGAAATATGGCCACCAACGGCTTGGACAAGGCCACATAGCTGCCAACGAGCGACATGCTCAGGGCCAAGGCCCCGTAGGCCAGCCAACGGGGAGCGGTTGCGACAACGGGGAGGGCCGACATGGCTGCGCATCATGCCTCAAGCGGGGACGCGCCTCCATGAGTGCCTTCCACAATGAGAAAGTTAAATTTTGTATTGTGGAAGTATTTGTGCTGCATTGCGGAAAAATTTCTCAATACAAGAAAACAAATTTTGTATTGAGAAAAATTGTTGAAATGTCTTTGATTTAAAAGAGAATAAAAAAGTCTTGTATAAGACATAAGAGCTTTCCTGTGTCTTCTATAAGACTTAAAGTGAAGCCATCGACACAGCCAGCAAGGCCTGAGCTGATCGACCTCTTCACCAACCTCACGGAGTCCCGACATGCCCCAATCCCTGAAAGAGCAACTCAGCCGTCAGCAGCAGATCGAAGCCCTCGAAAAAGACTGGGCCAACAACCCCCGTTGGAAGGGCGTCAAGCGTGGCTACACCGCGGCCGATGTGGTTCGTCTGCGCGGCAGCCTGCAGCCCGAATACACGCTGGCTCAGCGTGGTGCGGAAAAACTCTGGGACAAGATCAACGGCGGCGCCAAGAAGGGCTACGTGAATGCTTTCGGCGCGATCACCGCTGGTCAAGCCATGCAGCAGGCCAAGGCCGGCCTGGAAGCCGTGTATCTGTCGGGCTGGCAAGTCGCTGCCGACGGCAACACCTCGGAAACCATGTACCCGGATCAGTCGCTGTACGCCTACGACTCCGTGCCGACCATGGTTCGCCGCATCAACAACACCTTCAAACGCGCTGACGAAATCCAGTGGGGCCGTGGTGTCGAGCCGGGCAGCGCTGAGTTCATCGACTACTTCCTGCCCATCGTGGCCGATGCAGAGGCCGGTTTCGGCGGCGTGCTGAACGCCTTCGAGCTGATGAAGAACATGATCGCTGCCGGCGCCTCTGGCGTGCACTTTGAAGACCAATTGGCTGCGGTCAAAAAATGTGGCCACATGGGTGGCAAGGTGCTGGTGCCGACGCAGGAGGCCGTGGAGAAGCTGATCGCCGCGCGCTTCGCCGCCGACGTGATGGGCGTGCCGACCATCGTGCTGGCCCGCACCGATGCCGAGGCCGCCAACCTGATCACCAGCGACCACGATGCCAACGACAAGCCCTTCCTCACCGGGGAGCGCACGCAGGAAGGCTTCTTCCGCGTCAAGAACGGTCTGGAGCAGTCCATCAGCCGCGGCGTGGCCTACGCCCCCTACGCCGATCTGGTGTGGTGTGAAACTGGCGTGCCCGACATCGGCTTCGCCCGCGAATTCGCCCAGGCCGTGCATGCTGCCTGCCCCGGCAAGCTGCTGAGCTACAACTGCTCGCCCTCGTTCAACTGGAAGAAGAACCTCAACGAAAAACAGATCGCTTCCTTCCAGGAAGACCTGTCCGCGCTGGGCTACAAGTTCCAGTTCATCACCCTGGCCGGTATCCACATCAACTGGTTCCAGACCTTCCAGTTCGCCCATGCCTACGCCCGGGGCGAAGGCATGAAGCACTACACGGAAATGGTGCAAGAGCCTGAGTTCGCCGCTCGTGAGAAGGGCTACACCTTCGTGTCGCACCAGCAGGAAGTCGGCGCAGGCTACTTTGACGACGTGACCACGGTGATCCAGGGTGGCTCGTCCAGCGTCAAGGCGCTGACCGGTTCGACCGAAGAAGAGCAGTTCCACTGATCCACGGCATCAGTCGGGCATCTCAAGCCCAAGGCGTGAGCCTTGGGCTTGTTTGTTTGCATGCGGTGATGGTCGCAGGCCTTCCAGGTGCTGTGTCGTGCGGGGTGTGTGGCATGGCAGGAGGGGTTTATATTCCGTCGCTGCCGATCGCTGGTCCCGTTACATGAACAATCTTTCGATATTCCTTGCTTCCTGTCAGGACACCCATGGTCGGGAAAAGGGGGCGCCCGACGACGCGCCTGTGCTTGACATCCTCATGGTCACATACCGGAGCGAGGCGTTCGAGCGAGCGGCCATCGACAGCATTCGTGCCAAAACGGATGTGCCCTACCGGTTGACCGTGATCGACAACAACGCGGACAACCGCAGCCTCACGCAGATCTGGAATGCGTTTGCCAGACAGTCGCGGGCGCCGTACCTGTGTTTCGTCAATCCGGACATCATTTGCGGCGCCGGCTGGGCCAGTGCGCTGCTGCGTGCCTTGGACATGCCGTCGGTCGCGGTTGCCAGCCCCTCGATGCCCTACCGGGGTGGTGGCGCGGGGGATCCTTGCTCCAGATTGCAGGCGCTCGATGCGCCTGAGGTTTTTGACGCAGCAGGAAGCCTTATCGAGGCCCAGATGGATGCCCTTGCGAGCCAGCTTCCCTCCATCGTTCTGGACGATCCTTACGGCTATGGGTATTGCTATGGCGTGCGCAGGGACTGGATGGTCAGTCTGGGCTATTTTGACGAATCGTTTGTCTACTACGGACAGGAGACGGATTTCAGCTACCGCACGATTCTGGCTGGCCGGCGGGTGGTGTGCGTCAAAGACTCGCTCGTCTATCACATGGGGCAGGGAAGCTCTAACGGCGCCAAAACGCCCGAGCTCTTGGTGGCCAACCGGCGTGCCCATGTTCTGTTGCGTGACAAACATCCTTCCTGGTCGGTGCTCCTCGGCTGGTACGCGGACGCACGAGAGGGGGCTCCGGGGCATCCGCTCGGCTGAGCATCGGGTGATAGCGGTTGGCCGATGTATGAGAGAATGCAAGGCAGTTTGATCAGCAAGATCGAGAAAGGCATTCAGGTTATGACACCGCGAACTACACCGGAGGTGGTTTTTCTGGCCCTTTGAGGCCTGCAGTTCGCGCCTGCCCGATTTCTTGCTCCTCCCTCTCCTAGCGCGGCCTCTGCCGCGCTTTTTGTTTTTCGGATACGCCATGTTGCACATCACGCTTCCCGATGGTTCCCAACGCGAGTTTCCCGGGCCGGTCACGGTCGCCGATGTCGCTGCCTCGATCGGCAGTGGCCTGGCCAAGGCTGCGTTGGCCGGCAAGATCGGTGACAAGATGGTGGATACCAGCCACCTCATCAGCCAGGACAGCCCGTTGTCCATCGTCACGGCCAAAGATGCCGATGGTCTTGAGGTGATCCGTCACTCGACCGCGCATTTGCTGGCTTATGCGGTCAAGGAACTGTTTCCCGAGGCACAGGTCACTATCGGTCCGGTGATCGACAACGGCTTCTATTACGACTTCTCCTACAAGCGCCCCTTCACGCCCGAAGATTTGGTGGCGCTCGAAAAGCGCATGACCGAACTCGCCGCCAAGGACGAGCCTGTGGTGCGCCGTGTGCTGCCGCGTGACGAGGCGGTGGCGTACTTCAAGGGTTTGGGTGAGCATTACAAGGCCGAGATCATCGCCAGCATTCCCAGCAACGAAGACGTGTCGCTCTATCGCGAAGGGGCGTTCGAAGACCTTTGCCGGGGGCCGCACGTGCCGAGTACGGGCAAGCTCAAGCACTTCAAGCTGATGAAGGTGGCGGGCGCTTACTGGCGCGGCGATCATCGCAACGAGATGCTGCAGCGCATCTATGGCACGGCTTGGGCGAGCAAGGACGATCTGCAGCAGTACCTGACCATGCTGGAGGAGGCCGAGAAGCGCGATCACCGAAAGATCGGCCGCGAGCTGGACCTGTTCCACCTTGACGAGCATTCCCCGGGGACCGTGTTCTGGCACCCCAAGGGTTGGGTGATCTGGCAAGAGGTCGAGCAGTACATGCGCAAGGTGTACCGTGAGAACGGCTACCAGGAAGTGAAGGGGCCGCAGATTCTCGACAAGTCGCTGTGGGAGAAGACGGGCCACTGGGACAAGTACCGCGAGAACATGTTCACCACCGAGTCGGAAAAGCGCGAGTACGCGCTCAAGCCGATGAACTGCCCTGGTCACATCCTGATCTACAAGCAGGGTATCAAGAGCTATCGCGACCTGCCGCTGCGCTATGGCGAGTTTGGCGCCTGTCACCGCAACGAGCCCACGGGTGGTCTGCACGGCATCATGCGCGTACGCGCTTTCACGCAGGACGATGGTCACATCTTCTGCACGGAAGACATGATCCAGGGTGAGGTCCAGGCGTTCACCACACTGCTGCAGAAGGTCTACAAAGACTTCGGCTTCACCGACATCATCTACAAGCTGTCCACCCGCCCGGAAAAACGGATCGGGACCGAGGAGAGCTGGGACAAGGCCGAGGCGGCGCTGGCCGAGGGTTTGCGGGCGTCGGGGTGCGAGTTCACTTATCTGCCGGGTGAGGGGGCTTTCTACGGGCCCAAGATCGAGTACACGCTCAAGGATGCGCTGGGGCGCGAATGGCAGTGCGGCACGATCCAGGTCGATCCCAATCTGCCGGAGCGCCTGGATGCGGAGTTTGTCGGTGAGGATGGCAGCCGCCATCGCCCTGTCATGCTGCACCGGGCCATTGTCGGCAGCTTGGAGCGTTTCATCGGTATCTTGATCGAACAGCATGCGGGCGCGCTGCCTGCATGGCTGGCCCCTGTGCAGGTGGCGGTGCTCAATATCACCGATTCCCAAGCCGATTACTGTCGCGAAATCACCGAAATGCTGCAAAATCAAGGGCTTAGGGTGGCTCTTGATCTGCGCAACGAAAAAATTACGTATAAAATACGGGAGCACGCGTTGCAAAAGCTGCCTTTTATCCTTGTCGTGGGCGACAAAGAGAAAGCTGCTGGAGCCGTGGCCGTGCGGGCGCGAGGCAACAAAGACCTCGGTGTCATGCCGCTGGAGGACTTCTCCAGGCTTGTGGCGGCAGATATAGCTTCCAAGGTGTAAATCCTTCCGGAGCCGCATAGGCTGTTGCTTCCTTCGTATGTGCGTCCCCGATGGGGATGTCGCCGTTTTTTTAACTTGCCCATCCAAGGAAACCGCCATAGCTACCAATTTTCGCGACCGCCGCCAGCGTGAAGAGCGTGCACACCGCCTGAACCGAGAAATCATGGCTCCGGAGGTTCGCCTCAATGGACCGGAAAACGAGCCACTGGGCATCGTGAGTCTCCAAGAGGCGTTGCGCATGGCCGGTGAGCTGGATGTGGATCTGGTGGAAATTGCGGCAACGGCCACTCCGCCGGTTTGCCGGCTGATGGACTACGGCAAGTTCAAGTACCAGGAGCAGAAGAAGGCGGCTGAGGCCAAGGCCAAGCAGACGGTCATCGAGATCAAGGAAGTCAAGTTCCGTCCCGGTACCGACGACGGCGACTACAACATCAAGATGCGCAACATCCGCCGTTTTCTGGACGACGGTGATAAATGCAAGATCACGCTGCGGTTTCGCGGTCGCGAAATCACCCACCAGGAGTTGGGTCTCGCACTGCTGAATCGCATCCGGGACGACCTGGGTGATGCGATCATCGTCGAGCAGTTCCCCAAGCTGGAAGGGCGGCAAATGATCATGATGATCGCGCCTGGACGCAAGAAGGCTGGTGGTGGTTCCGCTCCCAAGGCGGCTGAAGCGCCAGCTGGGCAGGCCGCCTGATTGAGGCAGGTCGGTTGAACAGAAAGGGGTGATAAGGTCTTCGGGCCTTTTCATCGCAGGCCAGGGTGAAAACCATGGCCGATCGGGGGCTCTTTCGGGAGCCTCATCAGAAGTGTCTCGGGGCCAACAAGTTCGCGGAAGGTTCGCGGCGCCTCACGAGCACAAACAAAACAGGAGCATGAGAATGCCCAAAATGAAGACCAAGAGCAGCGCGAAAAAGCGTTTTCGCGTTCGTCCGGGTGGGACCGTCAAGCGCGGTCAAGCCTTCAAACGTCACATCCTGACCAAGAAGACCACCAAGAACAAGCGCCACCTTCGCGGTGCGGTGACGGTGCATGAGACCAACATGGGTCACATGGCACAGATGCTGCCCTCGGCTGGCCTGTAATCACGACGAACAAGGAGAACACACATGCCTCGCGTCAAACGTGGTGTCACGGCTCGCGCCCGACACAAGAAAGTTCTGGCTCTGGCCAAGGGTTTCCGCGGCCGTCGCGGCAACGTCTTCCGCATCGCCAAGCAGGCGGTGATGAAGGCGGGCCAATACGCCTACCGTGATCGCCGTACCAAGAAGCGCGTTTTCCGCCAACTGTGGATTGCGCGTATCAACGCTGGTGCCCGTGCTTGCGGCCTGACGTACAGCCAGTTCGCCAATGGCCTGAAGAAAGCCGAGATCGCCATCGACCGCAAGGTTCTGGCCGATCTGGCCGTCAACGACGTTGCTGCCTTCAACAGCATCGTGGAACAAGTCAAAGCCAAGCTGGCCGCCGCTTGATTTCCGACGGCCGAGGGCTGCCTCTTCGGTAGCTTGGCGGTCACGTCGTTTGAAGGGGTTGAGGCTTGAGCGGTTTGCCGCCGGCTTCAGCCCCTTTTTCATTGTTTTGCCGAAAGACACACATGAACGAGTTGGATGTTCTGGTGGACGGTGCCCGGGGTGCGTTTGCCCAGGCCACCACACCGGCCGATCTCGAAAATGCCAAGGCGCTGTACCTGGGCAAGTCGGGCCGCATCACGGAGCTGATGAAGGGCATGGCTGCCTTGTCGGTCGATGAGAAAAAGACCCGGGGGGCAGCGATCAATGTGGCCAAGCAGGCGATTGAAGCGGCGTTGACCGAGCGGCGCCAAGCCCTGGCCGATGCCGAGTTGCAGGTTCAGCTGAAAGCCGAAGCGCTCGATGTGACTCTGCCGGGGCGCCAGCGCGGGCAAGGTGGCTTGCATCCGGTCAGTCTGACGATGGAGCGCATTGAGGCGATCTTTGCCTCCCAGGGGTTCGATGTGGCCGATGGTCCCGAGATCGAAACCGACTGGTTCAGCTTCACAGCCCTGAACAACCCGCCCAACCACCCGGCGCGTTCCATGCAGGACACGTTCTATGTGGACGGCCGCAGTGCCGATGGGTTGCTGCTGCCTCTGCGGCCGCATACCAGCCCCATGCAGATCCGGTATGCGCATGCGCACGTGCGCAAGCACGGGAACGGTTTCGATCCGCGTTCCGGCCAACTTTTTGGTGGTGACATGCCCGAGATTCGGGTGATTGCTCCTGGGCGTACCTACCGGGTGGACAGCGACGCGACCCACTCGCCCATGTTCCACCAGTGCGAAGGTCTCTGGATCGGTGCGAATGTGAGCTTCAAGGATCTGAAAGTGGTCTTTACCGACTTCTGCAGGACCTTCTTCGAGAGCGATGACCTGGTGCTGCGCTTTCGCCCCAGCTTTTTCCCGTTCACCGAGCCAAGTGCCGAAATCGATATCCAGTTCCAGAGCGGCCCGCTGGCTGGCCGGTGGCTGGAAGTGGCTGGCTCCGGCCAGGTGCACCCGAACGTGGTGCGCAACATGGGGCTGGACCCCGAAAAGTACATCGGCTTTGCCTTTGGCATGGGGCCCGATCGCCTGACCATGTTGCGCTACGGCGTCAACGATCTGCGCCTGTTCTTCGACGGCGACATCCGTTTCCTGAAGCAATTCCAGTAAACATCTTCGCGTCGTCGCTTACCGAGTCGTTCCATGCAATTTCCCGAGTCCTGGCTGCGAGCCTTCTGCAATCCGTCCTTGACCAGTCAGCAACTGGCTGACACCCTGACCATGGCCGGTCTGGAGGTCGAAGAGCTGCACCCCGTGGCGCCCGCGTTCACGGGGGTGGTGGTGGGGCAGATCCTGAGTGCCGAGCAGCACCCCAACGCTGACCGCCTGCGTGTGTGCCAGGTGGACGTGGGGCAGGGTGCTCCGCTCAACATCGTCTGCGGTGCACCCAATGCCCGTGCCGGCATCAAGGTGCCTTGCGCGACGGTAGGCGCCTTGCTGCCTCCGGGTGAAGACGGCAAGCCCTTCGCCATCAAACTGGGCAAGCTGCGTGGCGTGGAAAGCCAGGGCATGTTGTGTTCGGCCAAGGAGCTGAAGATCTCGGAAGAGAGCCATGGTCTGCTGGAGTTGGACGACGACGCCGTGATCGGGCGCAACATCCGCGAGCAACTGGCGCTGGATGACATGCTGTTCACGCTCAAGCTCACGCCCAATCTGGCGCATTGCCTGAGCGTGTACGGCATTGCGCGCGAGGTGTCTGCCTTGACCGATACCCCCCTCTTGCAGCCCGAGTTCCCGCCGGTTCCTGCGGGCGTGGCCGACCGTCTGCCTGTGACCGTGCACGCGAGTGACCTGTGCGGCCGTTTCAGTGGCCGAGTGGTGCGGGGTGTGAACACCCAGGCGCAGACGCCGGGCTGGATGGTCGACCGTCTGGCGCGCTGCGGTCAGCGCAGCATTTCGCCGTTGGTGGACATTTCCAACTACGTGATGTTCGAGCTGGGGCGACCTTCACACATCTTTGACCTCGACAAAATTCACGGTGGTCTGCAGGTGCGCTGGGGGCGTGAGGGCGAGCAACTCAAGCTGCTCAACGGCCATACCGTTGTGGTCGACGGCGCCGTGGGCGTGATCGCGGACGACCATCAGGTCGAATCGCTTGCCGGCATCATGGGAGGCGACGCCACGGCGGTGTCCGACGAGACGCAGAACATCTTCATCGAGGCGGCGTTCTGGTGGCCGCAGGCCATTGCCGGCCGGTCGCGCCGCTACAACTTCAGCACCGACGCCGGTCACCGCTTCGAGCGGGGTGTCGATCCGTCGACCACGGTGGAACATATCGAGCGCATCACGCAACTGGTGCTCGACATCTGCGGCGGCCAGGCCGGACCGCTGGACGACCAGACCCTGGCTCTGCCGGAGGGAAAGCCGGTGACGCTGCGCGTGGCGCGGGCGGTCAAGGTCATCGGGATGCCGGTGACACAAGCCCAGTGTGCCGGCGCATTGCGCCGCCTCGGCCTCGAGGTCTCCGAAGGTGACGGGACGGTCACGGTTGCACCGCCGGCTTTCCGGTTTGACCTGCAGATCGAGGAAGACCTGATCGAAGAGGTCGCGCGGGTCATCGGCTACGAGCAATTGCCGACCAATCCGCCACTGGCACCGATCACCGCCAAGCTGCGTACCGAAAGCCAGCGGGGACCGTTTGCCGTGCGCCGCCAACTGGCACAACTGGGCTACCAGGAAACCATCAACTTCAGTTTTGTCGAAGAACGCTGGGAGCGCGAGCTTGCGGGCAATGCCGACCCGATCAAGCTGCTCAATCCGATTGCCAGCCAGATGAGCGTGATGCGCTCGTCCCTCCTGGGTAGTCTGATCGCGGTCCTCAAGTTCAATCTGGATCGCAAGGCCCAGCGCGTGAGGCTCTTTGAACTGGGGCGCGTGTTCCGCAAGGACGCTGCGGTGGTGGACAGCGACACGACCGTGGCGGGTTTCGACCAGCCCATGCACGTGGCCGGCCTGGCCTATGGCGGTGCGGATGGCCTGCAATGGGGAACGGCCGATCGGTTGGTGGACTTTTTCGATGTCAAGGGCGATGTGCAGGCGCTGCTGGCACCGCTGCAGCCCGTTTTCAAACCCGCAGAACACCCCGCTATGCACCCCGGGCGCTGCGCCAGCGTGTGGCTGGATGATCGCTGCATCGGGCATGTGGGTGAACTGCACCCCAAATGGCGGCAGTCCTACGACATGGTCCAGGCGCCTGTGATGTTCGAGTTGGCGCTTGACGCCGTGCTGCGGCGCGATGTCCCGGTGTTCCAGCCCGTCAGCCGCCACCAGCCCGTGGAGCGGGACATCGCCATCGTGGTCAAGGAGTCGGTGTCGCACGATGCCGTCATGGCGACCATCCGTACATCGGGTTTGCCGCTGCTGAGGCAGGCAGCCCTGTTCGACCTGTACCGGCCCAAGAAGCAGGCCGATGGCGTTAGCGGTGCGCTGGCTGCAGATGAAAAGAGTCTGGCGATTCGCCTGACGCTGAGCCGGGACGACGCTACACTGACCGACGACGAAATTGAAGCGTCGGTACAGTCGGTGCTCAAGGCGCTGGCCCATGGTGTGGCAGCGCGCTTGCGCTGACTTGGCCCGCACCACAACAAGACACAGGAGCACACATGGAACTGGCCGTCGAAAGCCTGGAAACGCCCGCGCTGACCAAAGCGCAGCTGGCCGAACTGCTGTTTGACCAGATCGGGCTGAACAAGCGCGAGTCCAAGGACATGATCGACGCGTTTTTTGACTTGGTCACCGACAGCCTGGTCAATGGCACGGACGTGAAGATTTCCGGCTTCGGCAACTTCCAGATCCGGACCAAGGCGGCCCGCCCGGGCCGCAATCCCCGCACCGGGGAGCCCGTGGCCATCGAGGCGCGGCGCGTGGTCACTTTCCATGCGAGCCCCAAGCTCAAGGAGCAGGTGCAAGCTGCGATCACCGGGGCCTGATCGCTGCGCATGGGTGTTTTTCCCGCCTTCAGGGGCGGGAACACAACATGTCGACACCTATTTGCCGATCTGGAGTTTCAGCGCACCGCGCTTAGAGTAAATTTCAAGGTTCGGCTTGTATCGCCTTGATTTTTCATGGAAAACGCGCTGCCACCCATCCCGGCCAAACGCTACTTCACCATCGGTGAAGTGGGCGACCTCTGTGGTGTGAAGCCCCATGTGCTTCGGTACTGGGAGCAGGAGTTCACCCAGTTGCGGCCCATGAAGCGCCGCGGTAACCGGCGCTATTACCAGCATCACGAGGTGCTGATGATCCGGCGCATCCGCGAGCTGCTCTACGACCAAGGGTTCACCATCAGCGGGGCGCGCAACCGGCTTCAGGAGCTTGCAGGCCAACCGGACCGGCATGATGACGCTCCAACCGATGAGCGGTCCGCCGAGGGTGCCGTGCAGGAGGCGGTGCTGGTGCAGACACCGATGAGCGCTGAAAGCGACGGTCCGGGGGGCTGGTTGCCCCGTGTTCGCCAGGAGTTGAGGGAGATCCGCAATCTTCTTGACGAGCCGTTCTGAAAGTGGCTTCAGTCAGGCTATAATCTAAGGCTTGTCGGCGTGTAGCGCAGCCTGGTAGCGCACTTGCATGGGGTGCAAGGGGTCGCGAGTTCGAATCCCGCCACGCCGACCATTTTTTGCGAAAGCCCGGAGTCTCACGACTTCGGGCTTTTTTGTTGCGCCGCGCACCATGGATCATCAGGTTCAGCGGCATATGTGACGTTCCCCGAAAAACCGCGATGGGTCAAAACCATAGGTACGGTTGCTTCCCAAGGCCCCGAGAGAGGCAGGTAGAAGCGATGAAGAAGTCCCGATTCAGCGAGGAGCGGATTGCGTATCCGCTGCCAAGCGCCGCGAGCTGGCCGCCTGGATGCAGGCACGCTTCAAGGTGAGGGTGCACCACTCGTGCCGACGGGCGCTGCTGCAGCGCCCGATCTGGTATGTCAAGTGCGAGGCATGCGACCAAAGTGCGCCTCGATAACGTATCCGGGACATCGCAATGAGCCGGCCGCGGTTGGGTTACCAGAGGGTTCTGGTGATGCTCAAACGGGAGGGCTGGCAGGTGGGCAAGACGCGGGTGCGTCGCTTGTCCCGGCTCGAAGGCCTGCAACTGCGTATGTGTCGCATCCCGGAAGCTCATGAATGCCTGACAAGACCAGGTGCTGCAGAGGTTCGTTCGGGAGGGGCGCGTTGCACAACCCGTTTGTCGGTCTGGTTTTGCCGATCGGGTTTTAATGTCTCATCGGGTCCCAGCGCACAGAAGACCCGTTGGAGACAACATGAAAACCGCCACCGCCGTGCCCGGCAAAGCCTGTCATTTCACGATGGACAGCACCCCTGAGCCACTTCGGGCTCAGCGGTTCCAGCAGGAGATGCAGTCCACCTTCGCCATGCACCTGGCCATCAGCAGCCCGCCTGCCACGCCCTTGACGGCGGAGGTGCAGGGCTACTTCGGTCGCAAACTCCGTTTTGCTGCACTGCGGTTCTCGGCCCATTCCACGGTGTCCACCCGGACCCGGAACGCGAGCGAGTCCCGGTTGCTGGTGTCGTACCACCGGCAGGGGGCCGCCGTGGTGGCGCAAGGTGACCGCGAGAGCCGCGTCGAGGCGGGTGATTTTTTCGTGATCGACCCATCTCGGCCCTTCCACATCCAGACCACCGACAGCGCCGTGCATTCGGTTTATCTGGAGCCCCAGGCCCTGCGCCAGGTGCTGCCGCACTGGGACATGCTGACGGCGCGCGCCATCCGGCCCGGCGTGAAGACCGGCGCGCTGTTCACAGGCCTGCTGGACCAGTTGTTCGCCATGGTGCCCGACATCGGCGAAGACACGGCCGACGACATTGCCGAGGCCTTGCCCCGCCTGCTGGCGCCCGCGCTACGCACGTTGCTGGATGAAACGGATTCTTCCCCCACGCGGCTGAAGACGCTGCATCGCCAGCGCATCCTGGCCTATGTGCGCGACCACCTCTGGGACAGCCAGCTCAGCGCGCTGTCCATCGCGCGGGGTGTCGGCCTGTCGCAGCGCCATGTCTACGAACTGTTCGACGAGCCGGGTGGTCATCCGCTGATGAGGTCGGTGTGGAAACAGCGTCTGGCGCTGTGCCGCCGCGACTTGTCGGCGTCGGCCCTGAGGTCCCGGTCCATCGGCGAGATTGCTTACGCCTGGGGCTTCAGCAATGTGTCGCATTTCAGTCGTGCTTTCAAGGCCGAATTCGGCATCGGCCCGCGAGAGTTCCGTCGGTCCCGGGCGCTGGCAGACGCGGTTCCGGCCATTCGCCGCTGAGCGGTGGCGGTCCCGGCTCGCAGGCCTCAGATGGGCTCTGCGAGGATGCGCAGCGAGCGCTCCACCAGCTCGGCCTGCTCGTGCATCGGTGCACGGGACTGCTCGCGCCGCCCGATCTCCAGCGAGTTCTCCACCACCAGGCGGCAGCGCTCGTAGCGCCGGTTCATGAAGCCCTCGAAGGCCGCCTCGACCGATCCGTTTCGGGCCAGCTCTTCGCCCAGCACCAGGGCGTCCTCCACCGCCATGCCCGCGCCCGAGGCCAGGTGCGGGGTGGTCGGGTGCGCCGCATCGCCGATGAGGATGGCGCGGCCTCTTTCCCAGGGGCGCGGCAGCAGGAAGCCCTCCAGCGGTCTCAGCACCACGTGGGACGACGGATTCAAACCCTCGCGAACGTTCCGCAGCACGCCGCCGTAACCGGCCAGCAGGCGCTGGAGTTCGCCCGGCAACTGATCGTCTGGCATGGGGGGGCGCTTTGGCCCCGTCTCTAGCACGAACATGTACATCTCGTCGCGCGACACCGGCGTGAGCCCGACCTTCAGCGGCCCGCCGAGAAAGAACATGCGGCGCTCCACCTCAGGCGGGCGCGGCACGGTCACGCGCCAGACACACTGGCCGGTGTAGACCGGCCCGGGTGCCTCTGGAAACAGCAGGTGCCGGACTTTGGAAAACACCCCGTCCGCGCCCACCGCCAGGTCGTACCGTCCCGAGGTCCCGTCGGACAGGCAGGCCGTTATCCCGTCGACGTCCGAGTCCAGCCGGTCCACCGTCAGGCCCAGGCGCACCTGCGCGCCGCTGGCCAGGGTCTTCTCGGACAGGATGCGGTGCAGGACCGGGCGCATGATCCCGCCCGAGCCTGGCACGTCATCGTCGGCCACGATGGGCGTGGGCACCACGTGCGAGGGTGCGCCTTGCGCATCGCAGACCTGGATGCCGTCGCCGGTGAAGCCTTCGCGCCGCACCTCATCCAGGATGCCGAGCGCCCCGAAGGCGCGCAGCGTGGGGCCGGTGATCGAGATGCCCGCGCCGTACACCCGCCACTGCGGGTCGAGGTCGATCAGGTCCACGGCCATGCCGATCTTTCTCAGTGTGATGGCGGTGGACATGCCCGCGATGCCGCCGCCAACGATCAAGGCCCTGCGCTTGGATGAGGTGTTCATGGTGTTCGAAAAATGGATGCAGACAAGTGGCCGGGCTGCCCGGATCGGGAGCCGATGCGGGCATTAGGCGTGGGCTGAACAAGGGCCGTCAATGCGACCAGGGGCCTGTCGCCATCCCAGGCAAAACGCATCGCAGGCCCAGTCAAATGGCGCTACACGGACAGAACAACATCGTGGGTTTCTTTTTCCTACGATCCCTCCTGCCAGTTCCCGCAAGACCGCCTTGCCCCACCACAGGAGTTCCCGCCTTGAGCCACGCTGTACCGGTCGCTGATGTTGCCGACCGCCCCAAGACCCTCGACGAGTCCAAACGGTGGATGCACCAGCGGTTGGCCTCCCGCTTTCATCCGATGAACGCCATCGACCTGGACGACGGCCCCGCCTTCATCGACGGCGTGCCCGGTCTGGACGGCGCCACCTGGGGTGGCTATTGGTTCGGTCTGGGCGAGCGCGTGCGCAGCGAGGCCGCCCAGGCCGAACAGGCCGGCGACGCCGGCCGGGCTGCGGCCCTGTACCAGAAAGCCAGCGGGCTTTTCTTCATGGGGCGGTTTCCTTGCCCCAATCACCCCGCGAAGGAGCGCTGCGCGGTCGCCGAGCGCGAGACCTACCTGGCCGTTAGCCGCCACTGGCGCGAACCCATCGAGCGCGTCGAGATCCCCTTTGCCGGTCACGCCGGTGAGGGGTCGCAGGTGGTGGTGCTGGTGCGCAAACCGGTGGGCGTGACGCGCCCGCCCGTGGTGCTGATGTGGGGTGGTGTCGACGCCTGCAAGGAGCAGATGACCGCCGCGTGCGATGCCTTGCTGGCGCGGGGCGTGGCCACCGTGGCGATGGACAACGCCGGCACCGGAGAGTCGCCCGTCAAAGGCGTGCCGGACGCCGAGCGCCAGTTCATCACCGCGCTGCAATGGATCGCTGCGCAGCCCGATCTGGACGGCGCCAGGCCCGCTGTTTTCGGCCGCTCTTTCGGCGGCTACTGGGCCACCAAACTCGCGCACCTGCTGCCGGATGCCCTGGCCGGCGCGGTCAACTGGGGTGGCGGTGTGCACCACATGTTTCAGCCTGAGTGGGTGCAGGCCTCGCGCTACCCGGACAGCTACCTGATGGAACTGGTCGAAACCCGCAGCCGCATGCTGGGCGCCACCAACGACGACGAATACGTCGCCGGCTTCGGGCGGCTCTCGCTGCTCGATCAGGGCCTGCTGGACCGGCCCTGCGCACCGCTGCTGCTGGTCAACGGCAAGGAGGACAAGCAGTGCCCGGTGGCCGACATCCACCTGCTGCTCGACCACGGCTGGCCCAAGTCGGTTCGCATGTTCCCCGGGGGTCATATGGGCCTGACGCCGATGACGCTGCCCACCATCGTGGACTGGCTGGAGCGGCAACTGCGCCAGAAGGGCAGCGCATGACGCAGAGCAACTGGCGCCAGATCATGCCGACGGCCGAAGCCTACTGGATGAACCGCGTGCTCTACGACATCCACCACGTCGACAGCCACCTGCAACGCTACAAGGTCGACCCCGACACCTACATGGCCGAGGTGCCGCTGGCCGCCGCCATGAAGGCCGCGATCCGCGACAACGACATCGGTGCCATGTACCTCGCCGGCGTCAACCCCTTGCTGCTGCGCGCGCACTGTCTGGGCTTGCGGATTTCCGAGGCCGCGTTCTTGGACTCGCTGCGCGCGGTGGTCCACGATTCGACTGGGGAGGCCTCCCATGGCTGAGATCGTTTCGGTACACGCCACCAGCCACACGCCGGTGATGATCAACTTCCCTGGTGCCATACCGGACGAAGATCGCGAGCGCATCTTTGCCGGCTTCCGGCAGGTGGGCGAAGAGATCCGGCAGGCCCGTCCGGACGCCGTGGTCGTGGTCTCGGACGACCATGTGCACAACTTCTTCCTGGACAACCTGCCGGCGGTCTGCATCGGCGCCGCGGCATCCTGGAAGTCGCCGGTGGAGCACTGGCTCAAGATTGACCAGCACGAACTGCGCGGCGACGTGCAACTGGGCGGGCACCTCATCACCAGCGCGCTCGAAGGCGGCTTCGACCCAGCCTTCTCGATGGCGCTGACCCTCGACCACGGCACGCTCGCGCCGCTGCACCTGGCGGGCATCGCCCGCGAAGTGGTGGTGGTGCCGGTGCTGATCAACTGCGTGCAGCCCCCGCTGCCGCCCATGAAGCGCGCGCTGCAGTGGGGCCGCCTGCTGGGCCAGGCGCTGCGCAGCTACGGCGGCTGCGAACGGGTGTCCGTGCTGGCCACCGGCGGCCTGAGCCACGACATCGCCACCCCCCGCATGGGCCTGGTGAACGAAGCCTTCGACCGCGAGTTCCTGCGCCTGCTGGCCGCGGGCGACGACGCCCGCCTGCTGGACCACGCGACCCACCGCGTGCACGAGGCCGGCAACGGCGCCGAGGAAGTGCGCACCTGGCTGGTGGCCCATGGCGTGGCCGACGGCGGCGCCTTCGACACCCTGTACTACAAGGCCGTGCCGGCCTGGTACACCGGCATCGGTCTCGGCCGCTGGCGCACCGGGGGCGTGTGATGAGCGCTCCCCGCCTTTTTCACAGCGTGCATGGGCCGGACGGCGCGCCCGTGGTTGTGCTGCTGCATCCGTTGGCCACCCACAGTGCTCTCTGGCTTCCGCAGTTGCCCGCGTGGACCACCCGGTTCCAGGTGGTCTGCGTCGACCTGCCCGGACATGGGCGCAGCCCGGTGCTGCCCGACGTCACCACCCTGAGCCAATACGCCGCTGAGGTCCGGCATGTCCTCGACGCCCTGGGGGTGGGCCGCGCGGCCCTGGTCGGGCTGTCGTTGGGCGGCATGGTGGCGCAGGCCTTTGCGCTCGCCTGGCCCGAGCGCACCCAGGCCCTGGTGCTGGCGCACACCAGCGCCCGTACCGAGCCCACCATCCGCGACCTGTGGAGCTCCCGGCTGCAACAGGCGGCCGACGAAGGCATGGCTGCGCAGGTTCCGGGCATCCTGGGCCGCTGGTTCCCACCCGACTTTGCGGCGTCGGCACCCATGACGCTGCAATGGGTCGCGGAGCAGATTGCGTCCACCCCTTTCGACGGCTACGCCGCGGCCATCGGCGCGATCCAGCGGCTGGACCACCTCGACCAGTTGCACCGCATCACCGCGCCCACCCTGGTGGTGGCTGGGGAGCTCGACGCGGCCGCTCCGCCCGCACTGGCCCGGCTGATGTCCGACCGGCTGCCCCATGTCACCCTGACCACGCTGCCCGGGGCCGGTCACATCGGCAACGTGCAACTGCCTCTGGCGTTCGCGGAAACCGTGGGCGCCTTTCTCGTGCAATCGATGGATTCCCCTGCTTCCCCATAACACCAACGGAGACCACCATGACACCGTCCCATATCCCTTCCCGTCGCCGCTGCCTGCAACTGGCGGCGGCCACACTTGCCTCGGCCAGCGGCCTGCCCTGGGCGCGAGCGCAAGGTGCCGCAGCGCCGTCCGAGCTGGCTCGGATCGTCGTCGGGCCACCGCCCGGCACCCTGGTCGACCTGTTTGCGCGCCGCGTGGCCGAGGCCATCTCACCGGGCTATGCGCGCACTGTCTTGGTCGAGAACAAGGTGGGGGCGGCCAGCCAGATCGCGGTGTCGACGGTGAAGGCCGCTGCGCCAGACGGCAACACCATTCTGATGACCCCCATGCCCATGATGGGCATCTTTCCGCACACCTACGCCAAGCTCCCCTATGACCCGGTGGCGGACTTCGTCCCCGTGTCCATGGGCGGGGTGTTCGATCTGGCGTTCGCGGTCGGTCCCCAGGTGCCCGCCAGCGTGACCACCATGGCCGACTTCTTCAAATGGTGCAAGCAGAACCCGGGTGCGGCCAACTTCGGCTCGCCCGCTGCCGGCTCCACGCCCCACTTCGCGGGCGGCATGGCGGCCCGCTCGGCCGGCGCTGAGCTCACCCATGTGCCCTTCCGTGGCACTCTGCCTGCGATTCAGGACATGGTCGGTGGCCAGATCGCCGCCGTGTGCGCCCCCCTGGGCGACTTTCTTCCGTTCGTGGCCGGCGGCAAGTGCCGCCTGCTGGCCACCACGGGCGAGAAACGCAGCCGCTTTGCCCCCACGGTGGCCACCTTTGTGGAACAGGGATTCAAAGAGGTCGTGCTCGACGACTGGTTCGGCTTCTTCCTCCCGGTCAACACCCCAGCGGCCAGGGTCGACGCCCTGAACGCAGCGCTCAAGTCGGCGCTGGGCAACCCGGCGCTGGTCAAGGCCATGGAGGAGCGTGGCCTGGAACTGCGCTGGACCAGTTCTGCCGATCTGGGTGCCCGGCTCAAGGCGGACATTGAAAAATGGCGACCTATCGTGAAGTCCTTCAACTTCACCGCCACCACCACCTGAAGCATGAAGTCGCGCTTTGCCTTGCCGGACGTGGACCGGCTGGACCCTCCGCAGCAAGTGGTGTACCACTCCATCATGGCCCTCGGGGCGACCTCAGCGGGCCCTTCCTGGCCTGGATGCACGGCCCCGAACTGGCCTCGCATGCCGCAATTCCTTGGTAGGCGCCGGCACTGTGCAGGACGATGAGTGCCGGGGCCTGGCCGAGCGGTCGGTCGTGTGAGGCGAAGGTGGGCACCCCCGGCTTTCCGGGCAAGAAAAAAGCCCCAAGGCGTTGATTCCTAAGGGCTTTTTGAGTTTGGTGGGGCGTCTTGGGACTTCCCTGGAAATTCACATGGTGGAGACGAGGAGGATCGAACTCCCGACCTTCGCATTGCGAACGCGACGCTCTCCCAGCTGAGCTACGTCCCCACAACGCTGGATCTTATCAAAGGTGGGCGCCTTCGGGGTGCTTCAACGTGACGGAGTCGCGGGCTTCGGGGTTTCGAGCACCAGTTCCACACGGCGGTTGCGGGCGCGGTCGACCGGGTTTTCCTTGGCTGCGATCGGGCGGGTGTCGGCGTAGCCGGTCGCTTCGATGTGTTGGGGGGCGATGCCTTGGTCGATGAGGTATCGGGCCACGGCGGCAGCCCGGCTGGCCGACAGCTCCCAGTTGGACGGAAAGCGCTCGGTGTGGATCGGGGTGCTGTCCGTGTGGCCTTCTACCGTCAGGCGCATCAGGGGCTCGGCTTTGAGGGCGGGCAGGATCTGGCTCAGCGCCTGACGCCCGCTTTCGCCGAGACTTGCCGTGCCTGACGGGAACAGCAGCTCGCTGTTGATGCGCAGGCGCACGCCCTGTTCCGAGCGCAGCACCTCCACGTCGCGTCCGAGTTGGTCCAGCGGGGACGGCGGCGGCGGTGCGGCGGGAGCGGTGGGCCCGCTCTGAGGCACGGGCAGGGGCAGTGGTGGCACGATGCTGGGTGTGCCTGTGCCCGCCGTGGTGGCGGCGTTCAGCGGGTTGCTGGTGCTGGCTTCGTTCGCAGCGCTACTGGGCGTGGAGGTCGGCGAGGCGGTCGTGGCTGCGGTGACGGTGTCGGGACTCTCGGTGGAGGGCAGGTGGGACTGGGGTGGTCCGGAAAAAGCCAGCATGACGACCATCACCACCAGCATCAGCGTGATGACATCCAGGTAGGTGAGCAGCCAGCCCTCTTCTTCGGTTTCATGGCGCTCCTCCATGTGCCAGCGGCGGTACCGGCCCGACTGGGTGGAGACGCGCGCCGGTGTCGGGCGGCGCGGTGCCGGTGCAGCAGGCGGCGATGTTTCAGCGATGGCCATGCGAAGGCTTGGCCGGCCGTTCGGGCTTGCCGTCGTAGATTTCGTCGTCGTACTGCGCCACGAAGGCCTTGAGGGTTTCGCGCATCAGCGCAGGGCTGCGGCCGGCGTGCATGAGCGAGATGCCTTCGAGCACCATGTTCATCAGCACCAGGCGCTGCTCGGTGCGGCGTTCGAGCTTGACCGCAATCGGCTTGAACACCAGGTTGGCCAGCAGGATGCCGTAGAAGGTGGTGATGAGGGCGATCGCCAGTTGCTGGCCGATGGCCTTCATGTCGCCCGCGCCGATCAGCTCCATCAGGTTGATGAGGCCGAGCAGGGTGCCGAGCATGCCGAAGGCTGGCGCGTAGGTGGCCATGAGGCGGAAGATCTGGGCCTCGGCGGCTTCGCGCGAACGCATGTGGGCGATGCGCCATTGCAGCAGGTCGATGATTTCGTCTTCGGGCGTATGGTCGATGACGAGCTGCACGCCGGTGCGCAGGAAGGGGTTCTGGATTTGTGCCAGGGCGCGTTCGACGGCCTGAAGGTCGCCCTGCATCCACAGGCGCGAGATCACCACCAGCTCTTCGATGTGCAGTTTGGTGTCGATGCGTTCCTGGCGGATGACCTTGCCCACGAGCTGGAACACGCGCAACACCTCGCGCAGCGGATAGCTCAGGAAGGTGGCTGCGAGCGTGCCACCGAGCACGATGGCGATGCTGGGCGCATCAATGAAACGCAGCGGGTCATCGACCGCAAACAGCAGGATCACCGCCATGAGCACCACGCTGGCGATCATGCCGATGAGGGTGGACGGATTCAATCGGGTATCTCCGTGCGGGTACAGCCCCGGCTCCAGCCGATTCTGGCGGCTTGGTGGGGCAGCAAGGCGAAGAAAAGCCGGGTCAAAGCCCGGCTTATGCGCTCAGAGCGGCTGCCCTGCGCGGCTCAGCACAGGCCGTTGCGGCTGGCGAGTTCGACAAACAGGCCCGAATGGTCCAGTTCGGCCAGGCCGTGGTCGACCGCGTCGGCAAAAAGCTGCTCGAACAGGGCGGTGATGGGCGCATCGAAGCCGATTTCCTGCGCCGTGCTCAGGGCGTTGCGCATGTCCTTGAGCTGCACGGCGATGGCCGCGCGCTTGTCGAAGTCGCGTTCGACCATGCGCTGCCCATGCACCTGCAGGATGCGGCTGTCGGCGAAGCCTCCGGCGATGGCCTGGCGCACCTTGCCCATGTCGGCGCCGCCTTTTTCACACAGCAGCAGGGCCTCGGCCACGGCGCCGATGGTGATGCCCACAATCATCTGGTTGGCCAGCTTGGCCAGTTGCCCGGCGCCGGTGGGGCCGACGTGGGTGGCGCGCCCCAGCAGGGCCAGCACGGGCTGCGCCCGCTCGAAGTCGGCGGCGCGGCCCCCGGCCATGATGGCCAGCGTGCCGGCCTCCGCACCGACCGTGCCCCCGGAGACCGGGGCGTCCAGGTGGCGCACTTGCAGCGCGGCCAGCCGGGCGGCGTGGTCGCGCGCCTGGCGGGGCTGGATGGACGACATGTCCACCACCAGCGAGCCGGGGCGCAGGCCGTGGGCGGCGCTTTGGTGGAAGAGCACGTCTTCGACCGCGAGGCCGTCCTGCAGCAGGGTGATCACGATGTCGGCCTGCGCGACTGCCTGGGCCGGGGTGTCGTGCACATGGGCGCCGAACGGTTGCAGCCGTTCGGTCTTGTCGCGCGAGCGGTTCCAGGCGTGTACGGTGAGCCCGGCTTCGCACAGGCGGCGGGCCATGGGAAAACCCATCATGCCGATGCCCAGCACGGCGACGGTTGGAGGCGGAGAGGAAAAGGCGTTCACGATGTCTCGGAAAGGCCGGGAGGCCGAAAAAATTGTAGGAGGGGGTGGGCGACCGCGGGGGTGGGCGGTCAGGTCTTTGACAGGGTCCGGGCCTGGTTCGCAGGCGCGGCGGGGGACTGTCCGGCAGCCTCTTGGGGACTGCCGGACCTGCCGTCGTCAGGGGGTGTCGATGTCGGTGTCAGGGTGGCCAGGCGGTTGAACAGGCGTTCGCGCGCCTGCTGGCCGTGTTCGCGCATCAGGGCCTCGGCGTGCGTGGCGTCGCCAGCGGCGATGGCGGCCGCGATGGCTGCGTGTTCATCCCATACGGACGCCCGCAGGGGATGGGTGCGCAGCACCAGCGCCATGGCGCGGCGGATGTGGTGCCAGTGCAGCAGGGCGCTCTGTTCGATCAGGGGGTTGCCCGAGGCCTGATAGAGCGCGCGGTGATAGTCGAGGTCGGCCGCGATCATGGCGCGCACGTCGCCGCGCGCCACCGCCGCGCGCCCGCGGATGAACAGGGCCGGGTCCATGTCGGCTCGGCGCTGCGCGGCTAACTGCACCGCCAGCGCATCCAGGGCGCTGCGCACCTGGTGCACGCGCGCGACCTGTTCGGGGTCCAGGGGGCTGACCTGCAGCCCGCGTGTGCGCCCGGCCGCTCCGTGCGCCAGCGGGGCGGCCTGCACCAGACCATCCTGTTTCAGCCGGCGAAGGGCGAGGGTGACCGGCTGGCGCGACACCGCCAGCCAGCTCGCCAGGTCTTCCTGGGTCAGGCGCTTGCCCGGTGGCAGCGTGCCGTCGCTGATGGCTTCCAGCAAGGCCTGGTAGACCTGCTCGACGAGGTCGGGCGGTGATGCGGGTCGCAGCGGGACGGTGGGCATGGTTTCGGGATTCTGAATTCAGAATCCATTATGGCCCGCTCTGAGCCACCCCTTGGCCCGTGCGTGCCAAAATCGCCGGCATGAATGCCCGAACCGACACCGCCTGGCTGGACGCCCAGTACAACAACCGGGCGCTGGTGCCTGCGCATGCCAAGCATCTGGCGCACTGGGCCAGTGCCTCGGCCGAGGCGCGGCAGCGTCTGGTGTGCCTGCCCGATGTGGCCTATGGCCATGGCAGTGGCGAGACGCTCGACCTGTTTCTGCCACCGCGCCAGGCCGATCGGCCGCTGGCCCCGGTGCTGCTGTTCATTCATGGGGGTTATTGGCGCAGCCTGGACAAGCGCGATCACAGTTTTGTGGCGCCGCCGTTCGTGCAGCGGGGGGCGGTGGTCGTGGTGCCCAACTACGCGTTGTGCCCGGCGGTGACGGTGCCCGACATCGCGCTGCAGATGGTCAAGGCGCTGGTCTGGACCTGGGACCACATCGCCACCCACGGCGGTGATCCCGACCGCATCACCGTCGTCGGGCACTCGGCCGGTGGGCATCTGGCGGCGATGCTGCTGGCGGCTCTGTGGCCCCAATGGCGCAGCGATCTGCCACCGGCGCTGGTGAAAAACGCGCTGTCGATCTCGGGCCTGTACGAACTGGAGCCCTTGCGCCACACCCCATTTTTGCGCGATGCGCTGCGCCTGACACCCGCACAGGTGGCGCAGGCGAGCCCGGCGCGGTTTCCCGCCCCGGCGGCCCTGTCTGACCGGGGAGCGCTGTCCTGTGTGGCCGGCGGGGCCGAAAGCGATGAGTTCCTGCGCCAGAACACCCTGATGCGCCAGGCCTGGGGGACGGCGGCCGTGCCGGTCTGCGAAGCGCTGCCCGGGCTGAATCACTTCAGCGTGCTGGAAGCGCTGGTGCAGCCGCGCCACCGCCTGCACCGGCTGGCCCGCCAGTTGCTCGGGATCTGAGCGGCCGGGCCGTGCTTACATGAACAGGTGTTCGCCGGCGTTCTCGCCGCCGAGGATCACGTAGTTCACCTTTTTCAGATCGGTCAGCTGGGTGCCGCCGGCGTAGCTGATCGAGCTCTGCACGTCTTCCTGCATCTCGCGCAGCGTGTCGGCCAGGTGGCCCTTGATGGGCTCCAGAATGCGCTTGCCCTCCACGTGCTTGTACTCGCCCTTGTTGAAGTCGCTGGCCGAACCGTAGTACTCCTTGTAGCGCTTGCCGTCGACCTCGACGGTCTGGCCCGGTGACTCTTCGTGGCCGGCGAACAGCGAGCCGATCATCACCATGGTGGCGCCAAAGCGCACGCTCTTGGCGATGTCGCCGTGGTGGCGGATGCCGCCGTCGGCGATGATGGGTTTGGTCGCCACGCGCGCGCACCACTTGAGTGCCGAGAGTTGCCAGCCGCCGGTCCCGAAACCGGTCTTGAGCTTGGTGATGCAGACCTTGCCCGGGCCCACGCCGACCTTGGTCGCGTCGGCGCCCCAGTTCTCCAGGTCGATCACGGCTTCGGGTGTGGCCACGTTGCCGGCGATCACGAAGGCTTGGGGCAGCTTCTTCTTGATGTGCTCGACCATCAGGCGCACGCTCTCGGCGTGGCCGTGGGCGATGTCGATGGTGATGTAGTCGGCGCCCACACCGTCGGCAGCCAGCCGGTCGATGACGGCATAGTCCGGCGCCTTCACGCCCGAGCTGATGGAGACGAACAGGCCCTTCTCGCGCATGCGCTTCGCGTAGGCCACGTTGTCCAGGTCGAAGCGGTGCATGACGTAGAAATAACCGTTGGCGGCCAGCCATTCGCTGATGGACTCGTCCAGCACCGTCTTCATGTTGGCCGGCACCACCGGCAGCTTGAAGCGCCGGCCGCCGAATTCGATGCCAGGGTCGCACTCGCTGCGGCTTTCCACGCGGCACTTGCGCGGCAGCAGCAGGATGTTGTCGTAGTCGAAGATTTCCATGTGGGCCTTTCAGTCACCTCGACCGTTTCGGGAGGTGGGTTGATGAAAAGGCGCTTGGAACTGGCCGGCCCTTGATTCCGGGGGTGGAAAAAAGAAACCGGGCGCAATTGCTTGGGCCCGGTGATTGATTCTAGGCCGGATGCGTCCGCCTGGGGGCGGGCACCGCGCATATGCCCGGTATACGAAAGGCCATATGGCGGGAGGTGGTCGCTATCGGGGGGTGGAGCGGCTTTCTACAATCGCCCGATGCTGTTTGAAGATCCCTCCCCGCTGCTCGTCGGCCTCAACCCCGAGCAGGCCGCCGCCGTCACCCTGCCGGCCGAACACGCCCTGATCCTGGCGGGCGCCGGCTCGGGAAAGACCCGGGTGCTGACCACCCGCATCGCCTGGCTGTTGCAAAGCGGGCAGGTCTCGCCCGGCGGCATCATGGCCGTGACCTTCACCAACAAGGCGGCCAAGGAGATGATGACCCGCCTGACGGCGATGCTGCCGGTGAACGTGCGCGGGATGTGGATCGGCACCTTCCACGGCCTGTGCAACCGCTTTCTGCGCGCGCACCACCAGGCGGCGGGCCTGCCGGCCACGTTCCAGATCCTGGACACGCAGGACCAGCTCTCGGCCATCAAGCGCCTGTGCAAGCAGCACAACGTGGACGACGAGCGCTTTCCCCCGAAGCAGTTGCAGTGGTTCATCAGCGGCTGCAAGGAAGACGGGCAGCGCCCGCGCGACGTGGTGGTGCGCGACGACGAGACGCGCCGCAAGGTCGAGATCTACCAGCTGTATGAAGAGCAGTGCCAGCGCGAAGGCGTGGTCGATTTCGGCGAGCTGATGCTGCGTTCGTACGAAGTGCTGCGCGACAACGACCCGGTGCGCGTGCACTACCAGCGGCGCTTCAGGCACATCCTGATCGACGAGTTCCAGGACACCAACCGCCTGCAATACGCCTGGCTCAAGATGTTTTCGGCGCCGCCGCTCGAAGGGCTGCCGCCCTCGGGCAATGCGGTCTTCGCCGTGGGCGACGACGACCAGAGCATCTACGCTTTCCGCGGCGCGCGCGTGGGCAACATGGCCGACTTCGTGCGCGAGTTCCAGGTCCGGCACCAGATCAAGCTGGAGCAGAACTACCGCAGCTGCAGCAACATCCTCAACGCGGCCAACGAGCTGATCGGCCACAACAGCCGGCGCCTGGGCAAGAACCTGCGCACGGATGCGGGCGCGGGCGAGCCGGTGCGTGTGTACGAGGCGCCCAGCGACTTCGACGAAGCGCGCTGGGTGGTCGACGAGATGAAGCAACTCGAGCGCGAGGGCATGGCGCGCAGCGAGATGGCCGTGCTCTACCGCAGCAACGCGCAAAGCCGCGTGATGGAAACCGCGCTGTTCAACGCCGGCATGCCCTACCGCGTGTACGGCGGGCTGCGCTTCTTCGAGCGCGCTGAAATCAAGCACGCGCTGGCCTACCTGCGTCTGCTGGAGAACCCGCACGACGACAACAGCGTCCTGCGCGTGGTGAACTTCCCGCCGCGCGGCATCGGGGCGCGCAGCGTCGAGCAGTTGCAGGACGTGGCGCGCGCGAGCGGCTGTTCGCTGCACGACGCGGCCAGCGGCGTCACCGGTCGCGCCGGCACCGCCATCGGCCACTTCGTCGCCCTGCTGGACGTGATGCGTGAAAAGACGCAGGGCATGACCTTGAAGGAAATCATCGAGCTGGTGCTCGACCGCAGCGGTCTGGTCGAACATTTCCGCCAGGAGCGCGAAGGCGAAGACCGGGTCGAGAACCTGGAGGAGCTGGTCAACGCGGCCGAGAGCTTCGTGATGCAGGAAGGTTTTGGCCGCGACGCGGTGGCCTTGCCGGTGGACGAGCTGGGCGCACCGCTGACGCAGAGCCCGGCGAGCCAGGGGCTCGACATGAGTCAGCCCCTGGTCGACGAGCCGCTGCCGGCCGTGGTGCCTGACACCGGCGAAACGCTCAGCCCGCTGGCCGCGTTCCTGACGCATGCCGCGCTGGAGTCCGGCGACAACCAGGCCCAGGCCGGGCAGGATGCGGTGCAGCTCATGACGGTGCATGCGGCCAAGGGGCTTGAATTTCACGCCGTGTTCATCACCGGCCTGGAAGAAGGCCTGTTCCCGCACGAAAACGCCATGAGCGACCGCGACGGGCTGGAGGAGGAGCGCCGCCTGATGTACGTCGCCATCACGCGGGCGCGCCAGCGCCTGTACCTGGCCCACGCGCAGACCCGGCTGCTGCACGGCCAGACGCGTTACAACCTGCGCAGCCGCTTTTTTGACGAACTGCCCGAAGACGCGCTGAAGTGGCTCACGCCGCCGCAGGCCCGTCAGGGCCTGTCGGCCGGTGGCTGGCAGGGCGGAGGCCGCGGGGCGGCCGGGGCGGGGGCGCAGCCGGCCTGGACGCCGGGCTGGCTGGCCGCGGCCGACCGGGCGCCAGCACCCAAGGCGCCGGAGCCAGACCGCGGCGTCGACCTGCGGGCCGGGCAGAAGGTCTTCCACAACAAGTTCGGCGAGGGCAAGGTGCTGGCCATCGAAGGGGCGGGCGCCGACGCCCGGGCCCAGGTCAGCTTCAACCGCCATGGCGTGAAGTGGCTGGCGCTGAGCGTGGCCAAGCTCACGCCCGTGGACGCATAAAAAAGCCGCCTGTGGCGTGAGCCACCGGCGGCATGAAAAAGCTGCACGATCTCTGAGTGCGGGCGCCAGGCCCGCGTGCAACCTTGGAGAAACGAAGGAACCGCGGCCCGGGCAGCGCCCGGGCTGGTGATCAGAAGTCGTGGCGGATGCCGAGGGCGAACAGGCGGGTGTCGGCCGTCTTGGTGCCGGCGCCGTTCTTGACTTCGTGGGTGCGGTAGCCGCCGTACAGGCGGGTGCGCTTGGACAGCGAGTAGGTGGCGCCCAGACCGAAGCCCGACGACTTGGACGACGTGGCGCCGCCCTTTTCGGTCTTGCTGTTGGCGTAGCCGGCCGACAGGTTCACGGCGCCCAGCGGCACGTTCACGCCGACGGTGAATTCGGTGTCATCGCCGTTGGCATCGGTGCCGTTGCGCTGGTTGTAGCCGGCCGAGATCGAGGCGGCACCCAGGTCGTAGGCGCCGGACAGGGCGACGTACTTGTCGTCGGTCTTGCGCTCGTTCTGGTAGCCCAGAGCAGCGTGCAGCGGGCCGTTCTTGTAGCCGGCCTTCAGCGCGGTCATGGTTTCGTTCTTGGTGCTGTCGTTGTCCAGCGCGTGGTTCAGGCCGGCGTAGAAACCACCGAAGGAGGGGGTTTCGTAGCTGATCATGTTGTTGAAGCGGCTGTTGTAGTCGCCGCCCGACTTGAACACGCCGTTGGACGCGGGCGTGAAGGCCGAGTCGAACACGTTGGAACTGTAGGACAGGGCGCGGATGTCGTCGTACACCGTGGCCGCGCGGCCCAGGCGCACGGTACCGAAGCCGCCCGACAGGCCGACCGTGGATTCGCCCTTGAAGAACGGGTCTTGCGACGAACCGTCGGTGGCGTTGAAGCGGTTTTCCAGCTTGTAGATGGCCTTGAGGCCGCCGCCCAGGTCTTCGCTGCCACGCAGGCCCCAGCGCGACGTGGTCAGACCGCCGTCGCCGCCCTGGAACATCTTGGTTTCGCTACCCTTGCCGAGTTCCTTGAGGGAGCCCACGGACAGGTCGACGCGGCCATACAGCGTCACGGAGGACTGCGCCATCGCGGCGCCGGAAGCGGCCAGGACGGCCAGAGCGATCAGGCTCTTGTTCATGCTTTTTCCTTGAAGGATGTGTTGGTACGGGTGGAGGTTTTTTCTCCGCCTGATGCCCTTGGCAAGCAGGTGCGCCCATTGCATCGAAAGCGCATAAAACCTCTGTGACACTTCATGAGATAGCTATATTTGTTGTAGCAACACAACAAGACATGAAGGGCATCAGGGCGTGCCTGCGTCGACCATGCGGGTCCAGCCGGCGCCATCGTTGTCGCTGGCGACCCAGAGCCGGCCCTGGTGCAGGGCCATGCCTTCGGCCTTCTCCTGCACGAAGTTCAGGTCCTTGCGCAGATCGCGCACCAGGGTCTTGCCGAGCACGGCGTTTTCGGCGATGTCGGCCACGCGCACGCTGTAGATGCGCTTGACTTCGGCCGTGATGGCGCGCGCTTCGCCGCCGCCCTTGTCGCGCTCCAGCACCAGCAACCGGCCATCGGGCGTGAGCTGGATTTCCGAGAGGCCCATCCACAGGCCTTTCGGGTTCTGGCTGTGCTGCTCCAGCGGGTAGAGCGCGGTGGTCCAGGTGTCGCTGGGGATGTGCCAGCGCAGGATGGCGGCCTGGGGCTTGGCCGGGTCGAAGCCGCGCTGCACCGCCATGTAGAGCGTCTGGCCGTCGGGGCTGGCGGTCACGCCTTCAAAGCCGGTGCTGATCTTGGGCGAGGCAAAACGCTGCGTGATGCTGGCGGGCAGCTTCACGCGCCGCTGCAGCCGGCCCTGGAAATCCACCTTCACCAGTTCGTTGCCGTCGACCGTGGCGCCTTCGCTGGCGATCCAGAAGCCGTCGGCCACGCGGGCGATGCCTTCCGGGTCGAGCTTGAGCGGCTGGCCGTTGCCATCGGTGAGCATGAGCGCCTGGTCGATGACCATGCGGCCGGCGGTCGCCACCTGGCGGGTGTCGATGCGCCAGATGCGCGAGGTGGCGAAGGCGTTGTCGGGCACCGCCCAGAGGTGGGTGCCGTCGCTGGTCAGGCCCGAGATCGCGCCCCAGGGCATGTCGTCGCTGGCAGCGATCACCTGCACGTCGGCCGGGTTGGCGGGGGCGCCCTGCGCGTGGAAGCGGTAGAGGTTGAGCGAGCCGTCGCCTTCGTTGGCGGTGACGAACAGTTGCTGGCCGTCGCGGCGGTGGGTGATGGTGGTCAGGCCTTCGGGCGATTGGCCGGTGGGCAGCAGCTGCACGAAGGTGGGCGCACCCGGTTGGTCCATGCGCCAGACCTCGACGAAGGCACCGCGCTCGGAGCCCACTAGCAGATAGGGCCGGCCGCCGAAATGCGCGCTGGCCACGGACTCGATCTCGACGCCCTTGGCGGCCGAGCGCGCATCCGGGTAGTGGCCGTGCTGCACGGCGTGGCGTTCGGTGCGGTCGCCGGTTTCGAACACCACCTGGCCGCGGATGTCCATGAGCGTGAAGCCGCGGCCGCCGGGCAGCGTGCCGTCGGCGCCTTTCTTGCCGTCGCCTTCGTTGGCCAGGGCGATCACGCTGTTCGACACCCAGGTCACGGCATCGGGTTCGCGGCGGCCGGTGAAGCTGTCCTGGAGCCGGATTTCCTTGTCGCGCTGCAGGTCGGCGTTGCCCGTGCGGGTCACGGTGCCGGCGCTGAACACGCGGGCCAGGCGGGCGCGGCGCGGGTGGCTCAGATCGACCACGGCCACCGCGTTGTTCTCCTGCAGCGAGACCACGGCTTCGCGGCCATCGGCGCGGATGGCGACGAACTCGGGCTGCGGGTCCTCGGGGTAGAGCACGCCGGGCGTGGCGCGCAAAGCCGCCACCAGATCCAGGCGCTGCAGACCGCTGTCGGCGCCGCCGTACAGGCTTTCCAGCCCGACCACATCGATGAAGCCCGGGCGCTGGCCGCCCAGGGTGGCGTCGCCCTTGGCATCGCTTTCCTCGTCTTCGATGGCGACGACGGCGCGCAACCGGCGGCCGCTGCCAGCCAGCGCCAGCGAATCGGGGCCGATGCCCACGGTGACGTCGCGAACGTGGGTGATCGTGGCCTTGTCGCGGATGTCGTAGATCCGCAGCAGGCCGCGGCGCGGGTTGTTCTTGTCGTCGTCCAGGCGCAGGGCCAGCACGGCGTAGCGCCCGTCCGGCGTGATGGCCACCGAGGTGGGTTCACCGATGCCGTGCAGGCGCACGTTCACCGGCGGCAGGGTGCGCGGGTGTGCCGGGTCGCGGATGTCCACCACGCCCAGTTCGCCCGCGTCGGCGCTGGTGTAGAACAGGTGCTGGCCGTCGGGCGTGGCCGCGACGATTTCGGCCACGCCGTGCACCGGTAGGTGCGCCACCATGGCGAACGGGGTCTGGGGTGCGGGGGCGGCGGGCGCTGCCTGCGCCAACAGGCAGGCGCCGGTCAGGGCGGCCAGGAGCGGCAGGCGGGTCAGGTGGGAGAGGGCGGGGGACGGGAGGTGACGCTGCATGGTTCGGACCGCGGCCACCAGGGGCGCGGGCATCGTTGAAAACCCGGCAGCCTAGGCGGGCTCTGTGTCAGCGTCATGAAACGGTGCCGCCGCGTGTGGCAAGGGCGGCGAGGGCGCCAAAAAACAGCCCCTGCAGCGGGTCTTCGCTGCAGGGGCCTGGCGGAAACGGCAGCGGCTTCAGGCGCCCGGGGTCGCCTCGGTGGGCACGGCGCCGGCCTGCTTGAGGTCGCTCAGTTGCACGGACAGATCGAGCAGCCGGACCTTGCTGGTGTAGTAGCGGTCCAGGCGCCATTCCTGCAGCAATTCCAGGGCCAGCTGGAAGGTGTCGTAGTCCAGGCGGTAGAGATCGCTGATGGCGTACGGCTGTTCGGCTTCCAGGGCCACCACCAGGGCCGAGAGGATGGCCGCGGCGGGTTGGTCGGGTTGGGTTTCAATCAGTTTTCGGGCTTTTTTCAGGGCGCGCATGGAGCCTCCAACACTCAAGGATGAAAAAGGAATAGCGCGGGACGAGGGCCTGACGCGCTGTCCGGGCGAGCATAGCGGGGCACCCAGTGGAATTGATGACGGTTTCATGAAGAGTGCGTGACGTCTTCATGACAGGCCCGCCGAAGCAGTGCCTGGCCCATGCGCAGGGCCTGGCCGGTGCCCAGCCCCGGCACGCTGGCCCAGCCGGGCGGCGCGAGCACGATGACGGTGGAGCCGTGCTCGAACCAGCCGAGTTCGTCGCCGCGCCGGTAGGCCTGATCGCACGGCAACTGGTGGGCGCCGCGGTAGCGCAGGTTCAGGGGCACGTCGATCGCGTGCAGGCGCAGGCTGGCGACCAGGATGGCCGCCACCGGGACCAGCAGCAGCGGCGTGCCGTCGGCCAGTTCGAGGTGCAACACGGCGCGTTCGTTGCGGCAGAACAGGCGCTCCACCCGCTTGAGCGCGATGGGGTTGACGTTCCAGGTGTCGCCGCTGAGGTAGGTCACCTGCCGCAGGCGGGCATCGGCCGGTGCGTGGATGCGGTGGTACATGGCCGAGGTCAGCCGCAGCGTCACGTAGGTGCCGCCTTGCAGTCGCCGCGCCAGCGCCTGGCCGGCCGCGTCGTCGCCCAGCAGGTCCGCCAGCCGGTAGGGGAAGCCCTTGGCCTGGAAGATCTGCGGGCCGCCACCGGTGGCGTCACCCGCATCACCGATGCGGCCGTGGGCACCCACGATGCCGTCGCAGGGGCTCACCAGGCCTTGCGGGTCGGGGTCCAGCGGGCGCGCGCCCGGGCGCAGCGCGCGGGTGAAGACGTCGTGCAGGCAGGTGTAGCGGGTGGGCTGCGCATCGCTCAGATCGAGGTCGGTGAAGAGCCGCCAGACGGCCAGCGAAGCCTTCAGCACCCCCCGATGCCGGAGGCGGCTGAACCAGCCCATGAAGTGCGTGAGCGCGATGCGCGGCACGCGGTTGGTGAGCAGGAAGTTGAGGTCTTCGTTGAGCGCCAGTCGGCGCAGCCAGTGACGGGATGTCATGCGGTGTTCACGCGGCTGTCACGCCTGCGCCCTAAAAAAGCGGCCTGTCCATTGCCACCGATTGCCCATGCTGCCCTCTGAAATCCTGTGGCCTTCGGCCGCCCTCGTGCTGGCCTGGCCGCTGCTGCGGCAGCGTTGGGCCCTGTCGCGCGCCAAGCACCGTTCGCTGGCGGGGCATTCGCGGCTGGCCAAGCGCCTGGCGCGCTGGCTGCCGGGCTACAGCCTCGATGAACAGCGGTTTTTCGACGCCGACGGGGCGGGCCCGGCCATCGCCGCGCGCCGCCGCGCCGCGTTCGACGCGCTGAGCGCCGGCTTCGAACAGCGCCATGCGCGCACCCTGGCCCTGACGGCCGAGGCCCGCGAGGGGCTGCCCGATCTGCAACTGACGGGCCGCTACCGGGTGCCGTTCCCGTTCAGCGACCTGGTGAGCCGGCGTCTGCGCGTCGGCGCCTTCCTGCAGGCTGCCGAAGGCCGGCACCTGGTCGATCTGGATGGCCAGCGCTTCATCGACCTGACCGGTTCGTACGGCGTCAACGTGTTCGGCGCCGATTTCTACAAGGCCTGTATGGCCGAGGCGGCGCAGCGGGCGTCGGCGCTGGGCGGCACCCTGGGCGCCTACCACCCCTGTGTGGCCGACAACGTGCAGCGTTTGCGGGCCCTGTCGGGGCTGGAATCGGTCTCGTTCCACATGTCCGGCACCGAAGCCGTGATGCAGGCCGTGCGGCTGGCCCGCTACCACACCCGCCGGCGGCACCTGGTGCGTTTTGCGGGCGCCTACCACGGCTGGTGGGAAGACGTGCAGCCCGGCCCCGGCAACCCGCTGCCGCCGCGCGAAACCTACACGCTGGCCGACATGAGCGAACGCAGCCTGGCGGTGCTGCGCCAGCGGCGCGACATTGCCTGCGTGCTGGTCAATCCCTTGCAGGCGCTGCACCCCAACCACAATGCCCCGGCCGATTCGGCGCTGGTGGCCGGCCGTCGCAGCGCGGGCTTTGACCGTGCGGCCTACACGCGCTGGCTCCAGCGCCTGCGCGAGGTCTGCACCGAGCGCGGCATCGTGCTCATCTTCGACGAGGTGTTCCTGGGCTTCCGGCTCGCGCCGGGCGGGGCGCAGGCCTACTTCGGCGTGCAGGCCGACATGGTCACCTACGGCAAGACGCTGGGTGGTGGCTTCCCGGTGGGGGTGGTCTGTGGCCGGGCTGCGCTGATGCAGCGTTTCCGCCCCGAGCGGCCCGCCGACCTCTGCCTGGCGCGCGGCACCTTCAACGCCCACCCCTGGGTGATGGCCGGCATGGCGGCCTTTCTCGACCGTCTGGCATCGCCCGCAGTGCAGGCGCTGTACGCCGACCAGGACGCGCGCTGGAAAGATCGCGCCGCCCGCTTCAACGCGGCCATGGCCGAAGCCGGCCTGCCCGTGGTGGCGACGAACCTGCAGAGCATCTGGACGCTGGGCTTCACCGAAGCCTCGCGCTACCACTGGATGTTCGCCTACTGCCTGCGCTGGCAGGGGCTGGCGCTGAGCTGGGTCGGCACCGGGCGCCTCATCTTCAGCCTCGACCTGGGCGAAGCCGAGTTCGACGAGGTGCTGCAGCGCTTCCTGGCGGCGGGGCGCGACATGCAGGCCGGCGGCTGGTGGCTGCCGCCGGGCCAGACGCCGGCAGCGGGGCCATTGCGCCGCCGCATGGCCCGGGAATGGGGGCGGGCGGTGCTGGGCCGGCGGGCCTGACGGGGCGGGGGCTTTGGCGCGGGGCGCGGCCATCGTGCCCGACTCAGCCGTGCGACGGGTGGCCCGGGTCCATCCACTGGCCGCGCAGCAGGTGCAGCGGCGCGCGGTGGTAGAGGCGGATGTCGTTGACCGGATCGGTGACGATCTTGGCCAGCCACACCAGTCCGGTGCGCACGTCGCGCAGGAAGAACAGGTGCACCGTGCGGAACAGCAGGCCGCCGATGCCGATGGCCAGCCACAGCGCGCCGACCTGGCGCACGTAGCCGCCCCAGCCCTCATGCACCGGCAGTAGGCCGAACAGGCCCGGGGCCGTGGCCAGCAGCAGCGGCGCGGCGGCCCACAGCGCCATCAGCACCACCTTGCGCCGCAGGTTGTAGCCCACCTTCACGTCTTCCTTGTAGGCGTGCGTGACCTGGTTGATGGCGTCGTAGCCGCGCGGCTCGAAGAAGAAATGGCCGGCCTGGCGCGAGGTCATGGACACCAGCCAGGCGATCAGGGCCGACACCACCGGGTCGATCCACAGCCAGGCGTAGGCGACCAGAAAGCTGATCGCGCTGACCAGGTGCAGCGCCTGGTTGATGCGGCTGTGGTGGTAGTAGCGGTGGTCGTCCCAGCGCTGGGTCCTCAGGTCATCGAGAAAGCGGTTCACGGGCGGTCCTTCCAACAGGGTTGAGGGTCCGCCATGCTGTCGCAAGCGCATGAAAATCCGGTGACAGCACGGTGCCGACACACCGCTGTCACGGGTGTGCCGCGGTGTCACACCACTGCCGTGTGCGGCCCCGAACATGGCGGCATGGACAGCTTGCGTTCCCAGGACATCGTGCTGCAGGACTTTCCTGCCGCCCTCCCTTCGTTGCGCCTGGCCGTGGTCACCGAGACCTGGCCGCCCGAGATCAACGGGGTGGCGCTCACCCTGGCGCGGCTGGTGGCCGGCCTGTGCGAGCGCAACCACCAGGTCCAGCTCGTGCGGCCGCGCCAGCGGCCCGATGACGCGGCGCTGGCCGCCGGCAGCGTGCAGGAACTGCTGGTGCCGGGCATGCCGATTCCGCGCTACCCCGAGCTCCGGCTGGGGCTGCCCGGGCGCAAGGCGCTGATCAACGCCTGGTCGCGCCAGCGGCCCGACCTGGTCCACATCGCCACCGAAGGTCCGCTGGGCTGGTCGGCGTTGCAGGCGGCACGCCGTCTGCAACTGCCGGTGACCTCGGACTTCCGCACCAACTTCCACCGCTACAGCGCCCACTACGGCCTGGGCTGGCTGCGCAAGCCCATCGCGGCCTACCTGCGCAAGTTCCACAACCTGACGCAGTGCACCATGGTGCCCACGCGCGCCCTGTGTGCCGAACTGCTGTCGCAGGGGTTCGAGCGCCTGCAGGTGGTGGCACGCGGGGTGGACACCGCGCGCTTCCATCCCGGCCGGCGTGACGAACACCTGCGCGCCGCCTGGGGCGTGCAGCCGGGCGAACAGGTCTGGCTCGTGGTGGGGCGCCTGGCCGCTGAAAAGAACCTCGACATCGCCCTGCAGGCGTGCGAGGCGGTGCGTGCCGACCCAGCCATCCGCACCCGCGTGCGGTTGGTGCTGGCGGGCGACGGGCCGCAGCGCGCCGCGCTGGCTGAACGTTGCCCGGATGCCCGCTTTCTGGGCATGCAGAGCCAGGACCAACTGGCGGCCTGCTACGCCTCGGCCGACCTGCTGCTGTTTCCCAGCCTGACCGAAACCTTCGGCAACGTGACGCTGGAAGCGCTCTCCAGCGGCCTGCCGGTGCTCGCCTTCGACACCGCGGCGGCGGCCGAGTGGGTGCGGCACGGGCACAACGGCTGGGTCGTGCCGGCGGGTGATGCGCCCGCCTTCGTGGCCCAGGCCCATGCGCTGGCCACGGCGGGCGAATGCCTGGCCGGGGCCCGCGAGGCGGCGCGTGCCTCGGTGGCCGATCTCGACTGGCGGCAGATTGCCGCCCAGGTGGAAGGCGTGTTCGTGCGGGTGCTGGAGCAGGGCCCGTGGAGCGCTCCCCAGCGCCGCGGGCTGGCCGACGGATACCGCCCGCCGGCGTTGCCCTGAAAACACAAAGGGCCCGCCAAGGCGGGCCCTTTGTGGGGCGAGGGGGTGGCTGAAGATTCAACTGCCGATAAGGCCGCCGTCGTTCTTGGTGATCACGATGGTGGCCGAGCGCGGACGCTGGCCCACGCCGTAGCCGACGCTGGCGGGCCAGTGGCTTTCGTACTTGGCCGGGTTGCCGATGTCGGCCATGTTCGTGTTTTCACCCGGGTGCTGGATGTTCACGAACAGGGCGCGGCCGTCGGGCGTTTCGGTGATGCCGGTGATCTCGGCGCCCTTGGGGCCGACCAGGAAACGCTTGAGCGTGGCCGGGGTCTGCGGCTTGCCGGCATGGGTGGTCACCGTGCGGTTGCCGTGGGTGAGGGTGCGCGTCCCCCCATCGCCCACGCGGCCCGGCACGGCGGCCAGCAGCATGCAGTTGGTCTGGTCGGTGTAGGCGCCGTCGTCGGTCTCGATCCAGCACAGGCCGGTGGCCTGGCTGAACACCAGGCCGTCGGGCGAGGACAGGTCGTTCTCGTCGCTCAGGTTCGACAGGTTGATGGTCGACTTGTCGGCGCCCGCCTCGGCGGCGAACAGGAAGATGTCCCACTTGAACGCGCTGGCGGTCGGCTGGGTTTCGGCCAGACGGATCACGTGGCCGTTGACGTTGCCCTTTTGCTCCTTGCCGTTCTTCAGATCGGTGTAGGAGCGCGGGTTGGCCGCATCGGTGGCGGCCGGGGTGCGGTTGCTGTTGTTGGTGAGGGTGATGTAGACCTCGCCGTTCTTCGGGTTCACGCCGGCCCATTCGGGTCGGTCCATCTTGGTGGCGCCCACGGCGTCGGCGGCCAGGCGCGTGAAGACGGCGATGTCGGCCGCGTTCTTGAACTCGAAGTACGAGCTGCCCGCGATGACCGGGTTGTCCATCGACAGTTCCAGCCATTCGCCCGAGCCGTCGTCCTTGAAGCGGGCGACATAGAGGGTGCCCTTGTCGAGGTACTTGTCGCCGGCGGCCAGGCGGTTGGCGGGCTCGGCATCGGCGGCTTCCCAGCGGGCGGCCGAGACGAATTTGTAGATGTATTCGCCCCGGGCGTCGTCGCCCATGTAGGCGACCACGGGCTGGCCGGCCACCGCGCGGGCGAAGGTGCAGTTTTCGTGGCCCAGGCGGCCCAGCGCGGTGCGCTTGCGCACGGCCTGCGTCTTGTCGTAGGGGTCGATTTCCACCACGTAGCCGAAGGTGTTCATCTCGTTGCGGAAGTCGTCCTGGGCGCTGGCGGCCAGGGCGCCGTTGTTCCAGCGTGCGTAGCGCTCGTCGCTGCCGCCGCTTTCCCAGCCGTGGCGGCTGGCCGCGCCGGCCTTGCGGCCGTAGCGCACCAGGGCCTGCACCTGCTTGTCCTTCTTGCGGCGGTCATCGTCCTGCGCGTCGCGGAAGAAGTAGCCGAACCAGTTTTCTTCGCCCGACACGTAGGTGCCCCAGGGCGTCTTGCCGCTGCCGCAGTTGTTGAGCGTGCCGCGCGCCTTGGTGGCGGTGGGGTCGTAGCGGGTGACCAGGTGTTCGCTGCCACGGGCCGGGCCGTGGATCACGGCGTCGCTCATCGTGGTGACGCGGCGGTTGAACGGCGAAGCCTTCTGGTAGGCCCAGCGCTTGCCGTCGTTCTGCAGCTCCACGACCGACAGGCCGTGGATCATCAGTTCCTTGTCGATTTCCGAAGCCGGGCGCGGCAGGGTGGAGGCGCCGCCGTTGGCGTGCAGGAAGAAGGACGAGAGCTTCTGGTCGGTGGTTGCCTCGTGGTTCATGGCGATCACGCCACGGGCCGAAGCGGTGCGCGAGGGCTTGCCCTGGGCATCCAGGCCAAACCACTCCATGCCGTCGTGGTGGTCGCCAGCACGCTGGTCGAAAGCGGTGTCGCTGCCGTCGTTCTTGAAGTCCGGGGTGCTGGCCGACAGCGGATCGCCCAGTGCGTAGACGATGGTGGCGGTGTAGCCTTCCGGCACCACCACCATGTCGGCCATGCTCTTGGCCACGGGCTTGAAGCCGAGGCTGCCCAGCGGGCTGGCGACGGCGCCCTGGCCGGTGCTGGCGCAGGCGGTCAGGCCGGCCGCGCCCACCAGGCCGGCGCCGCCGAGGGCGCCCCGCAGCAGGCCGCGGCGCGACAGACGGGCCTGCACGATCTGGTCGATGTGCGGGTTGGGGGTGGTGTTGGAGTCTTCGTCGTTGAAGGGGTCCAGCGGACGGGACAGGTCGTGTGCCATCAATGTGCCTCGTGGGTTGGTCTGAAACCCTGGCAGCATCGGTCCTGCGTGTGAAACCTCTGTGACGGTTCGATGGCGCACCGATGACGGGCGCCATCGCCATCCGCGCCCATCAGGTGGCGGCGGTGTCGACCGGTGTGTCGTCGGTCTGGAAGCTGTCGCGGTACGTGAAGTAGACCGACGCGTGGAACAGCGAGGCCATCAGCAGCACCATGGGGTAGAGGACCACCCCCAGCAGCGCCGGGCCGAGCAGGGCGGCCATGAGGCTGAGCACAACGCTGCTGCCCATGAATATGAACACCCAGCCGGCCATGTAGGCCAGCATGGCGCCCTTGTTCGCCCAGCAGGCCATGACGCTGTAGAACAGGCTCTGGGCCGGGCCGATGCCGTGCCAGTGGGTCAGGGCTGGGGCATGCCAGAAAGCCATGCCGATGGGCAGGTACAGCAGCATGGCCAGCCACAGGCCGCCGCCCAGCAGCGCGTCGCGGGCCAGCTCGGTCGGGTCGGCATCGGCCGGCGGCGGGGGCGCGCTGGCCGGGTCACCGCCCACCAGCGCGGCCAGCCCCAGCACCACGGTGACGGCCACGGCGTAGATCAGGCCCAGGGTCAGCAGCGTGCGGGTGCGCTGGCGGTCGGCCCGGAAACCGGTCAGCAGCAGGCTGGGCATGGGGAAGCGGCCGGCGTCGGCCTCGCGGGAGGCGGCCATGATGCCGAGCGTGGCCGCGGGCACCAGCACCAGGGCCACCACCGAGCCCACCACCGGCACCAGTGCCAGCACCGTCACCAGGGCCATGAACATGAAAAACAGGCCTGCCAGCGCCAGGGGCTGGCGCAGGAAGGTGCGGGTTCCGAGGCGGACCCAGGTGAAGCCGGTGCGGGCGGGAACGATGTGAAGCTTCATCGGCGCGAGAACAAACGCGAAAAGACAGGGGCGCGGCGCGCGGGCAGGGGGAGCGGCCGGTCAGGCCGGGACGGCGCAGGGCGCGCGCAGCAGGTCGAGCGCGTCCGCGCGGGCCAGCCGTTCGCGCAGCACGCGCTCGAAATGGCCCGGGTCATGGGGTTGGAGCATCGAGGCTTCGCGCGGCAGGAACCAGTCCCACAGGCGCGAGAGCCAGAAGCGCAGCGCCCCGGCACGCAGCATGGACGGCAGCAGCTCGCGCTCGGCGGCCGTGAGCGGGCGTACCGCTTCGTAGGCCGACAGGAAGGCCTGCGCCAGGTCGGCACGGTGCCGGCCGTCGGTGGCATCGGCCGCGTGCATGACGCACCAGTCGTTCAGGCACACCGCCAGGTCGAACAGCCAGGTGTCCTGGCCGGCGAAATAGAAGTCGAAGAAGCCGGTCAGGGCCTCGCCTTCGAACATCACGTTGTCGCGGAACAGGTCGGCATGCACCGGGCCACGCGGCAGGGCGGCATAGGCCGGCAGGGCGGCGACGTGGTTCTGGTAGGCCAGTTCGGCGCGGATCAGCTCGTTCTGCGCCGGCGACAGGTGCGGCAGCACCACCGGCACGGTTTCGTTCCACCACGACAGGCCGCGCAGATTGGGCTGGCTGAGTGCGAAATCGCGCCCGGCCAGGTGCATCCGGGCCAGCGTGCCGCCCACGGCGGTGCAATGGCGCACGCCCGGGGCCAGTTCGCTGCGGCCTCGCAGCTTGGTCACCACGGCCGCCGGCTTGCCGGCCAGCGTGTGCAGGATCTCGCCCTGGCTGTCGGCGGCAGGCGCCGGCACCGGGATGCCCTTGCCCGCCAGGTGCTGCATCAGCCGCAGGTAATACGGCAACTGGTCGAAGCCCAGGCGCTCGAACACCGTCAGCACGTGTTCGTGCGTCTGGCCATCGTGCTCGCAGGTGGCGAAATAATTGGTGTTTTCGATGCCGCCCTGGATGCCTCGCAGGCCGGTCAGCACGCCCAGGTCCAGGCGTTCGATCAGGGCCGCAGCTTCCGCGAACGGAACGTCGGTGTAGACGGCCATGGCCGTCAGAAGCTCATGATGCGCCAGCGGCTGCGCCCGGCGTTCGTGGCGCTGCCCGAGCCCACGTTTTCACCGCCGGAGACGGGGGCGACCTCGTAGCCCGCACCGCCGTTTTTGGGCTGCACGTTGATGCTGCGGGTCTCGCCGCCCACGCGCAGTTCCTCGATGCGGCTGCCCGCGTCTTCGTGCTGGATGCGCTCGATCAGCTGGTTGTTGCGGTCCGCCTCGATGCCCTGGGGCGCTTCGGCCGGGGGCGGCGTCTGGGCATGGGCCCCGAAGCTGGACAGGCACAGGCCCAGCGACAGCAGGGCAGACGGAAGGAGGAGGTTTCGGGCGCGCATGAACCGGATTGTAGGCAAAGGGCCGCCACCTGGGGCGGGCTGTGCCTTGTGCCCCACAATTGCCGCATGTCCGACGCAAAACCTTCCCTGCTGCTGGTCGATGGCTCCAGCTACCTGTATCGCGCTTTCTTCGCCGGCGGCGACGCCATGAGCATCACCCTGCCCGATGGCACGGTGCAGAAAACCGGTGCCATCCGCATCATCATCAACATGATGCAGAAGCTGCTGAACGACTTTCCGGCGACCTACGCAGCCTGCGTGTTCGATGCGAAGGGACCGACCTTCCGCGACGCCCTCTACCCCGACTACAAGGCCCAGCGCAGCCCCATGCCCGACGATCTGCGCAGCCAGATCGCGCCCATCCACGAAGTGGTGCGCCTCTCGGGTTGGCCGGTGCTGGACGTGCCCGGCGTGGAGGCCGACGACGTGATCGGCACGCTGGCCGTGGCCGCGGCCAGCCAGGGGCTGGACGTGCTCATCAGCAGCGGCGACAAGGACCTGGCGCAACTGGTCAATCCACACATCACCATCCTGGACACCATGAGCGGCAAGCTGCGCGATCTGGCCGGGGTGGAGGCCGAGTTCGGTGTGCCGGCGCGCCTGATGCTGGACTACCAGATGCTGGTGGGTGACCAGGTCGACAACGTGCCGGGCGTCAACAAGGTCGGCCCCAAGACGGCGGTGAAGCTGCTGCAGGAATACGGCTCGATCGACAACCTCATCGCCCAGGCCGACCAGGTCAAGGGTGCCGTGGGCGAGAACCTGCGCCAGGCGATGGACTGGTTGCCCATCGGCCGGCAGTTGCTGACCATCAAGACCGACTGCGACCTGAACGGCTGGGTGCCCGGCCTGCCGTCGCTGGACGCCATCCGCATGGGCGAACCGCAGAAAGAGCCACTGCGCCGCTTCTACGAAACCTATGGCTTCAAGGGCCTGGCCAAGGCGCTGGGCGGTGGGGAAACACCCGCCGCGCCGGCCCCGGCGTCCGGTGCCAGCGACGACCTGTTTGCGGAGCCGGCCGCGCCGGCTGCCAGCACGCTGGCCTACGACACGGTGCTGACCTGGGACGCTTTCGACGCCTGGCTGGCGAAGCTGACGGCGGCCGAGCTCACCGCCATCGACACCGAAACCACCTCGCTCGATGAAATGGTGGCGCAGATCGTGGGCATCAGCTTCAGCGTGACGCCGGGCGAAGCCGCCTACATCCCGCTTGCGCACGCCGGGCCGGACGCGCCGGAGCAACTGCCGCTGGACGACGTGCTCGCCAAACTCAAGCCCTGGCTGGAAGACCCGACCAGGCACAAGCTCGGCCAGCACATCAAGTACGACCGCCACGTGTTCGCCAACCACGGCATCGAGGTGCAGGGGTATGTGCACGACACCATGCTGCAGAGCTATGTGCTGGAAGTGCACAAGCCGCACGGCCTGGCCAGCCTGGCCGAACGCCACCTGGGCCGCAGTGGCATCAACTACGAAGACCTGTGCGGCAAGGGCGCGCACCAGATTCCGTTCGCGCAGGTGGACGTGGCCAAGGCGGCCGAGTATTCGTGCGAAGACAGCGACATGACGCTGGACGTGCACCGCACGCTGTGGCCGCAGATCGAAGCCGACGCCAAGCTGAAGTTCATCTACGAGCTGGAGATCGCCAGCAGCGAAACGCTCTACCGCATCGAGCGCAACGGCGTGCTGATCGACGCGCCCACGCTGGCGAAACAGAGCCACGAGCTGGGCCAGCGCATCTTCGCGCTGGAGCAGGAGGCGTATGAGATCGCCGGCCAGCCTTTCAATCTGAGCAGCCCCAAGCAACTGGGCGAAATCTTCTTCGACAAGCTGGGCCTGCCCGTCATCAAGAAAACCGCCACCGGCGCCCGCAGCACCGACGAAGAGGTGCTGGAAAAGCTGGCCGAGGACTACCCGCTGCCGGCCAAGATTCTGGAACACCGCAGCCTCATCAAGCTCAAGGGCACCTACACCGACAAGCTGGCTCAGCTCGCGCTGCCGCGCACCGGCCGCGTGCACACCCACTACGCGCAGGCGGTGGCCGTGACCGGGCGCCTGTCGAGCAACGACCCCAACCTGCAGAACATCCCCATCCGCACCGCCGAAGGCCGCAAGGTGCGCGAGGCCTTCGTGGCCGCGCCGGGCCACGTGATCGCCAGTGCCGACTACTCGCAGATCGAGCTGCGCATCATGGCCCACCTGAGCGACGACCACGCCCTGCTCAAGGCCTTCCAGGAAGGGCAGGACGTGCACCGCGCCACCGCGGCCGAGGTGTTCGGCATCACCACTGCCGAGGTCAGCAGCGAACAGCGCCGCTACGCCAAGACCATCAACTTCGGCCTCATCTACGGCATGGGCACCTTCGGCCTGGCCAAGTCGCTGGGCATCGAAAACGCCGCCGCCAAGACCTACATCGACCGCTACTTCGCGCGCTTTGCCGGCGTCAAGCAGTACATGGACGACACCCGTGCGCTGGCCAAAGAGCAGGGTTATGTGGAGACCGTGTTCGGCCGCAAGCTGGTGCTGCCCGACATCAAGAACGCCAAAGGTGCCAAGCAGGCCGCGCTGGAGCGCCAGGCCATCAATGCGCCCATGCAGGGCACGGCCGCCGATCTCATCAAGCTGGCCATGGTGGCGGTGCAGAAAGCGCTGGACGACCAGGGCAAGGGCACCCGGATGATCATGCAGGTGCACGACGAACTGGTGTTCGAAGTACCCGATTCGGAAGTGGACTGGGTGCGCAGCGAAATCCCGCGCCTGATGGCGGGCGTCGCGCAACTCAAGGTGCCGCTGCTGGCCGAGGTGGGCGTGGGGCCGAACTGGGAGCAGGCGCACTGAACGGGGACCACACGATCTAACAGTGCAAACGCGAGAACAGGTGACCCACGAGTCACCACCGCAAAAAAAGGGGGGGGACAATGTCAAAAACTGAACGCCTTCATCAGCTTTCCAAAACCCTGCGGCAGCGGAGGCGCGTCACGCTGGCGGAACTGATGCAGACGCTGCAGGTCTCGCGCGCCACCCTGATGCGCGATCTGGATTGGTTGCGGGTGGAACTGGGGCACCCGATCCACTGGGACCACGAAGCGCGTTGTTATGTGTGGCGTGAATCCGAGTTGGCGGGTGAGCAGCCCGAGGAGATGGCCGGCCTGTGGCTCAGACCGTCCGAAGTGCTGGCGCTGGTGACGCTGGACCAGTTGCTGCGCGACATCCAGCCCGGCGACCTGCTGCGCGGACACCTGCAGCCGCTGGAAAACCGGCTGACCAAGATGCTCAAGCAGTCGGGCCTGGACCGATCCGCCCAAAGCCTGCTCGGGCGGCGCGTTCGCGTCATCGGCCTGTGGCAGCGGCGCGTGCCGCCGCAGTGCTTCGAGACCGTCGGGCTGGCGCTCACCCAGCGCCTGCGCCTGCGTATTCACTACCAGGCGCGCGGCTCCGGCCAGAGCAGCGAACGCAGCGTCTCGCCCCAGCGCCTGATCCACTACCGCAGCAACTGGCTGCTGGACGCGTGGTGCCACGAGCGCGACGAACTGCGCAGCTTCAGCCTCGACAACATCAGCCAGCCGCAGATCGAAGACGCGCCGGCCATTGATGTACCCGAAGACGTGCTGGACCAGACCCTGGGCAATGGCTACGGCATCTTCAGCGGCAAGGCCGTGCAATGGGCCACGCTGCGCTTCACGCCCGAGCGCGCCCGCTGGGTCGCTGCGGAACAGTGGCACCCGGCGCAGAAAGGCGAATGGGACAGCGAAGGCCACTGGCTGCTGCAGATCCCGTACAGCGACGACCGTGAACTGGTGATGGACATCCTGCGCCACACGCCGGAGGTGGAGGTGCTGGCGCCTGCGGCGTTGCGCGAGCGGGTGCTGCAGAGGATGCGGGACGGGGTGGCTCGGTGGGGTGTCTCATGAATTGAGACCGAGCGCTTGCACACTCCTTCACGCAATCCACCAGCTTTGGAAAAACCTTCAGGGAGAAATCGGTCGTGTCAGAAGCAGAGGCTCAGACAGGAGGGCGCACGGTGACGGCGAATACCAACCCGGTGGCCTGGGGAAAACTGTCGCGAGACAAATCGGGGCAGTTGATTGGTGAGCATCCATTGCTGGATCACATGACCGACGTCGCTGCGTGCTTCTTGGCTTTGGCTGAATGCGCGGGTATTCGGCGTTCGCTTGAACTTGCGGCAGGTCGGCCCCTCGACGAATCAGATTTGCAGAGACTGGCCGTGTTGGTCTTTCTGCATGATGTCGGCAAAGCCAACGCCGGCTTTCAGTCTCGACGATGGCAACCTCCCGAAAGAGCGCCAGCGCATTGGCCTACCACCCCATTTGGACATGGACCCGAAGGCTGGGAACTGATTGCCGGGCGCGTACCGAACGCCGAACACTACGCAGCCGGGTTGCCCATTGCAGAAATGGTGGCCTGGGGTGAACTGGCTGTCTGTGACTTGCTTCAGGCGAGCATCAGTCACCACGGGCGACCGCTGGGTGAATGTCCTGAAAAGCAAACGGCGAGTATCTGGAAGCCGGTGCTGGCCAACTGCGGGACGGTGTTGTACGACCCGGCAGCCACTTTGACCCGGATGGGCGAACGGGTGAGGCAAAGCTATCCGCTGGCCTTCAGGGAATGCCTGCGACCCATGCCTGGCCAACCCGCCTTCGTACATCTATTTGCCGGGCTGGTTCAGCTGGCTGACTGGCTGGGCTCCGACACACGCGAAGCATTCTTCCCATACACCGTACCTGGAGAAGATCGAATCCAGTCGGCAGTCACTCGTGCAGCTTATGCAGTGCACTCCATCGGTCTGGATGTGGCTACTTGGAAAAATGAACTGCACGTTCAACCCCCATCGTTCAGTGCAGCTTTTGGTGTGCCGACGGCCCGCCCCATGCAGTTGGAGACAGCCGATCTCTCCTTGGGTGACATCGTGGTACTGGAGGCTGAAACCGGCAGCGGCAAGACCGAAGCCGCGTTGTGGCGCTTCGTGCAGCTATTTGAAGCGGGCAAGGTAGATAGCCTGTACTTCGCCTTGCCCACGCGCGTCGCGGCAACACAGCTCTATCAACGTGTGTTGGCATTGGTGACGCGGCTATGGTCAAAAGATGCCCCCGTAGTCGTGCGCGCGTTGCCAGGATACGAGGCCGCAGACGATCAGGAAAAAATCAGCCTGCCGGATTTCAAAGTCCAGTGGCCCGATGTCCCTGATGACTACACAGCTCACCAGCGGTGGGTGGCTGAATCACCCAAGCGCTTTCTGGCCGCCACCATCGCGGTGGGCACCATCGACCAAGCCTTGCTCGGCGCGCTCAAGGTCAAGCATGCCCACATGCGTCACGCCTTGCTGGCTCGCAGCTTGTTGGTGGTTGATGAGGTGCACGCATCCGATGCGTACATGACCGTGCTGTTGGAGAAATTGCTTCAAGCGCACATCAAGGCCGGTGGTCACTCCATATTGCTTTCCGCCACCCTCGGCGCCATGGCCCGAACGCGCTATCTCAACATTGGGAGCAAAAAGAAGCATGCGCCACCCTCGCTGGCCGATGCATGCGCAGCCGCCTATCCGGCACTCAGCTTCCGAGATTCAACCGGCATTCACTTGCACCCCGTGGCAGGCAACCCGCAACACAAAACGGTGTATTGGGAGACGCTGGATGCCATGGACGACCCCAAGCAGATTTCGATGCTCGCCTTGCAGGCTGCGGCGCAAGGCGCGCGCGTGCTTGTGGTGCGCAATACCGTGCCTGCTGCCGTCGCCACATTGAAAGCGTTGGAAGAACTGACCTTGGCTCAAGGCGGTGACTGTTTGTTCAAGGTCAACGGCGTCAGCACCGTTCACCACAGTCGCTACAGCCGTCAAGACCGTCCTTTGCTGGATCAGGCAGTCGAAGCGCAACTGGGAAAAACGCGGCAAGACACAAAGGGCTGCGTCATCATCGGCACGCAAACATTGGAGCAAAGCCTGGACGTTGACGCCGATTTGCTCATCACCGACCTGTGCCCCATGGATGTGTTGCTACAGCGCCTGGGCCGCTTGCACCGACATGCCCGACCCGAGGCAGAGCGGCCAGAGGGCTACCGCCTGCCGCAGGCTTGGGTGCTCACCCCCGCTGGCAACGACCTCACACCCATGCTCAAGCGTGCTCGCCATGGCCTGGGCCGATTCCGCGATGGAGGCGGTGTGTACCCCGACCTGCGCATGGTTGAAGCTACCAAGCGATTGATTCAGGCACAGCCCAGTCGCCAGATACCAGCAGATAACCGCATGCTGGTGGAACACGCCACGCACATCGAAGCGCTGCAGGGGATCGAAAATGATCTTGGGCCCGACTGGCAGAAACTGGGGCAGACCATTGAGGGTGATACCAGTGCTCGAAGAGGTGTTGGGCACCTTCACACCTTGCCGTACGACGAGGCGTTTGGCGAGGTTCTGTTTCCGGACAGTGATCAAAAAATTGCGACCCGCCTTGGCGCGGCGGATCGCTTGGTGACTTTTGACCCGCCCCAGCCCGGCCCATTCCAGCAGGCCGTGAAGCAATTGGCGTTGCGTCACCATCAAGTCCCCGAGGGCGTCAGCCCTGACGCCTTGCCAACAGGTATCGCCGTATTGCCCGCCAGCGCAGGTTTTGAGTTCACCTTGGGCTCAGCGCGTTATCGTTACAACCGCTTTGGGCTTGAGCGCTTGAAAGCCCTCGACGAAAACAAGCCCACACAGGGAGTACCCATATGACGATTGCCCCGGAGCTGCAGTTTTGCTTGCTCACCGAGCCTCTCATTCGCTATCGCCGTGCGAGCGATGGGAATACCGTTTGTGCCAACTTGCCTGAGTTGTTCGTGGCACTGGCCGCAGACGAGGTGCGCGACTACCCGGCTTTGCGTCCGCACCAGCGCCACCCCTGGCACGCATTTCTGGTTCAGCTAGCCGCTATCGCCTTGCATAGAGCAGAAAGAACAGCGGTTATTGAAACTGCGCAGGAGTGGCGTGATGTGTTGTTGGCGCTCACACCAGATGACCCAGACGGGGCAGCGTGGTGTTTGGTTTCTCCGCCGAATCGACCAGCGCTGTTGCAGGCTGCCGTCGTTGGCGGAAGTGTCTCGGATTGGAAATCTGAGGCATTTGCCGCTGATGAAATTGACATGTTGGTCACATCCAAGAACCATGATCTCAAAGGCAGCCGCGCGCGACGATCACAGCCCGAAGACTGGCTGTTTGCTTTGTTGAGCTTGCAAACTCAGGATGGATTTTTGGGTGCTGGCAACTACGGAATTTCTCGCATGAACGGAGGCTTTGCCAGCAAGCCAGGTGTGGGTGTGGCTGCTGCCGGTTTCCCCGGAGGTCGTTGGATGCGAGACATTGCTGCGTTGCTAAGGAGACGCGGCCGAACGGTGGAAGCATATGGTTTGCAAGGGGATGACGGCTTGGCACTGGTCTGGCTTGCTCCTTGGGATGGGCTCGATAGCCTGTCGTTTTCCAAACTCGACCCCTTCTACATCGAGATTTGTCGTCGTATTCGTTTGCGGTGTGTTGACGGTGAAATCATGTCTGTTGGGACCGGTAGCAAAGCGGCGCGCATTGCTGCGAAAGAGCTAAACGGGTTGACGGGTGATGCATGGACACCTATTGACGTGGAAGGCGGTAAGGCACTCACGATCACCGCCAATGGGTTTCCCTACAAATTGGTTTCGGAGCTGATGTTTGGCGGTAAATACCAAGCACCGGTTGCTCAAGACTTTGATCACTCAACCAACGGTGATAGCTTGGTTTTTGTCACGCAGGGAGTCACTCGTGGGCAAGGGAAGACGGAGGGTTACCACGAGCGTCGCGTGCCTGTTTCACCCAAGGTGCAGGGGCTTTTGAAGACGAACCAGAAAGCTCATCTGGAGCGCATTGCCGGGCAGCGCATCTCTGCTATTGGCGAAGTTCGAAAGCTGCTCTGGCTTGCACTGGCGGTCTTGTTTGGGAATGGTGCCTCTGGTGACAGCAGTGAAGGAAACAAAGCAAAGGCAAGCAAGTTTTCTGCACCATTTGAAGAAGCCGAAGACGCGCGTTTCTTTGTTGACCTCAATGAAGAGGTGGAGGCAGCTGATCCCGCCGCACAGCGACTGCGATGGTTGCTCGGGTTGGTTGAACGGGCAGAAGCCATTCTGAAAGTGGCGTTTGACGCCGGACCGCGCAGCGGCATCCAAAAGTACCGAGCCCAGTCTGCGGCTTTGTCACGCTTTCATGGTGGGCTTCGCAGTGACAAGTTCCCTATATCCGATCTGGTCAATTACTACCGCCAACAAACCACCAAACGTCAGGAGGAAACCAGTGACCACGCTTGAACCCACCTTGGAAGAGCACGCCCCACCAGAGGCTGCCGCCGCGTACCGTGAGCCCTTTGGGGCGCTGGCTGCCTACATCAAGCGCGCCAGCACCGGTGACCGCGCGGCACTGGCCCGGCTCAAACCAGACGCGCTCCAGCCCCACCAGTTGGCTGCGTTGGCACGAGCCTTGTCAGCGGCAGGCTTGGCGCCAGAGCAATGGCATGCAGATACCTGGCCGCGTTGGGCTTTGATTGCTCATGGCATGGCGCTCGCTGGACACGACGGTAAACAAAGGCTGGGCAGGCAGTTGGCCACCGCCGGTGTGTCTGAGTCGCGCGTCACCAAACTGCTCACTTCGCGAGGCGATGCCTTCACGCAGCTTTTGCCTCGTGTGCTGCGATTGTTGGCCAGCAAAGGCGTGGCACCCAACTGGCGCGAGCTGGGCGAACTGGTGCTCAAGGAAGGTAGCGCCTTGCGCAGCAGCCAAGCAGAAGCCGAGGAAATACGTCTTCAGATCGCAGGCCTCTATTTTTCGTCGCTGGCCCGAACCGAATCCAAGTCATAACAAACCATCACTCAAGGAGCTTTCATGAATCTGCCCCGTTTTATCCAGATCCACACCCTGCACAACTACCCCGGCGCACTGCTGAACCGCGACGACGCAGGTCTGGCGAAGCGTTTGCCCTATGGTGATGCCATACGCACGCGCATTTCGTCTCAGTGTTTGAAGCGCCACTGGCGGGTGGCTGAGGACCATTTCTCGCTGGCGAGCCTGGGTGTGCCCATGGCCGTCCGCTCCAGGGTGACACTGGACTTGATCCGAAGAAGGTTGATGGAGGGCGGTCTTTCCGAAGCCTTGGCACAGGCGGCCGGCGAAGGTCTGCGAGACGCAGGTCTTTTGGACAAGGGCGGGAAAGAATCAAAGGGCAAAGACGCGCTTGAAACCGGGCAAGCCGTTTTGATGGGCTACGCGGAGATTGACTACTTGGTCAAACGCTGCGCGGAGCTGGCACAGGAAAACACTGAGGCCAAAGTGCTCAAGTCCGCCATCGCCAAGTTTTTGAAGGACGAGAAGAAGAACATCGAAGCACTGAAACACGGCAGTGGACTGGAGTCCGCCCTGTTCGGTCGCATGGTCACTTCTGACGTACTGGCCAGTCGCGATGCCGCCGTGTACGTGGCCCACGCCTTCACGGTGCACGAAGCCCAAGTCGAGAACGACTACTTCACCGTGGTGGACGACCTGCAGCGCGAAGCAGGTGAGTTGGGTTCCGCAGGCATCTTTGATACCGAACTGGCATCCGGCCTGTACTACGGTTACGTGGTGGTGGACGTGCCGCAACTGATTGCCAACCTGGAGGGTGAAGCAGCCAAAGACTGGGCCACTTTGCCCACCGAAAAGCGAGAGCTTGCTGGTCGCGTGGTGCAGCACCTGTTGCACCTGATCGCCACGGTCAGCCCTGGCGCCAAGCGTGGATCGACCGCACCGTTTGACTGGGCCAAGTTCATGTTGGTGGAAGTGGGCGACTGGCAACCACGCAGCCTCGCAGGTGCATTCCAGAATGCCTTGCCGACGGACCACGCAGCGCTACGAGAGGCCGCTGTGCAGATGCTGGCAGACGAAATCGGCAAGCTGGACGGGGCCTATGGGGCTACGCTGGATCGGCGCTTCCTGGCCTTGGACAAAGTGACCGTTCCCAACGCCGAGCGCCTGCCCCTCAATGACCTTGCAACGTGGGTGCAAGCCTACATCACCCAAGGCGCAGCGCCAGCGCAGGCGGCCTGATATGGCGCGCTATTTGCTGATCAGGTTGTCGTCCCCGCTCATAGCGTTTGGGGGCGAGACCATTGATAACTACGGTGTCATTCGCGACTTCCCTGCTCTTTCCATGGTCACGGGGTTGATCGCCAATGCCCTGGGCTGGGATCGGGGCGACGATGTGCCGCACAACCGGTTGCAAGAGCGGTTGCGATTGGGTACCCGATTGGAGGCACAAACGCAGAAGCTGCGGGAGTATCAAACGGCAGAGCTGTTTGAAGATGACGCCGGCTGGACAACGTTTGGGCAACCAGAGGGGCGTGCGAAGAGTCCTAGCTATTCGATGGCAAAAAGCGGGCGTAAGTCTTTGACGCTCCAGCGTTACCGCGACTACCACGCCGACCTCACGGCCCTTCTTGCTTTGCGGCTTGATCCTGCTGACGAGTCGCCCACGCTGGATGAAGTAGCCCAAGCGATGGACCGGCCCCAGCGTCCTCTCTTCATCGGACGCAAACCTTGTCTGCCCGTGGGGCGGTTGGTGGCCGGGTGGATCGACGCGGATACGGTTTTGCAAGCCCTGCAATTTGCGCCTTTGGTCAGTGGGCAGCAGGGATTGCGAGCCCAGTGGCCAGATGGCGAAGGGCAACTACCGGGTGACCGTTTGGTGGATGTGTGCGATGAACGCAATTGGACCAGTGGCGTCCACGGCGGCTGGCGCCCTGTGCGCGAAGGGCTCATCCGATACGCAGGGAGCATGTCATGAGCGTTGAACCTCTCTATCTTCTGCACACCAGACCCGATCCGCAGCGACTGGCTGCATGGGCTGCGCACCATCGGCTGTTGGACGCTCAAGGCGATTTGGGCTATGCGTTTCACGCGCTGTTGCGAGCGGCCTTCGGTGAACACGCGCCGCAGCCATTTCGTTACCTGGATGTCGAGCAGGGTTTGCTGGCTTACTCCAAATTGAACGCTACCGAACTCGCCCAACTGGCTGCCTTGGCGGAGCCTGACGTTGCGGCTGCATTGGGTCTTGGTGAGACTCAGCACCACAGGGGCATGAGCGTGCGGTCGTTTCCAACGGAATGGGCCGAAGGGCACGTGCTTGGGTTCGAGGTGCGTGTGCGCCCCATCATTCGCGAAGGGAAGACAGGTCGCGAGAGAGATGCCTTTTTGGTTGCGGTGGAGAAGGCTGGTGATGGCGGACCGAATCGGGGCGAGGTGTATGTGCAATGGCTGCGCGATCTGTTGACACGGCAGGGCGGCGCAGAGCAGGTGGATGCCCACGTGACGAGTTACAGGCAGTTGGGAGTAACGCGTAGGAGCCAGAAAACGGGCGCAGGCGATGCGCGCCACAGCCGCGTTGTCGATGGACCTGACGCCATACTGGCGGGCCACTTGAGAGTGGCCGACCCGCAGGCGTTCGCAAGGTTGCTGGCGCAAGGTGTAGGGCGACACCGCTCTTTTGGTTTTGGCTTGTTGCTGCTGCGTCCTGCCAGAAGCTGAGCCGGCGAGGTTTCCAAAGTGCTGAAAGGACGTCTTGGGTTGGAAACGGCCCGATTTCCGCACGCAGACCGCCATGGGCTGCTATGGCTGGAACGTGGTGAGTTGTGCGTCGTCGACGGGTGTCTGCACTTCGTGCGGGGCAACGAGACCTTGACTCCGCGTGCAGATCAGATTCCCCACCAATCGGTGTCCATGATCTTGCTGGGGCCGGGCAGCAGCGTGACACACGACGCATTGCGACTGCTCGCCCGCCACGGCACCTTGATGGCAGCCGTTGGATCGGACGGTGTGCGCGCATACACCGCACCTCCGCTGATGCCGGATCGTTCAGATGTCGCACGGCGACAGGCAGAGCTGTGGGGTAATCCGCGTCGGCGGGTGAGTGTCGCGCGGCATATGTATGCCTTGCGGCTTGGCGAGGTTCTACCCCATCGCGATCTGGACACGCTGCGAGGCATCGAGGGCTCTCGCGTCAAGGTCATGTACAAGCTGATCGCCGACAGACACGGCATTGAGTGGAATGGTCGCCACTACGACCGTGCCGACCCAACGGCCGCCGACATTCCCAATCAGGCTCTGAACCACGCCGCCACTGCCGTACAAGCAGCGGCGGCGATTGCCGTTCAGTCACTGGCGGCGCTTCCCCCTCTCGGCTTCATTCATGAGGATTCGGGACAGTCGTTTGTGCTGGACATTGCTGACCTGTTTCGCGAGACGGTCACGTTGCAGATTGCCTTCTCGGCAGCGAAGAGGGTGGCCGAAGGGGCCGAGGAAACGGTTGACCGGTTGGTTCGCCGCGAGGCGGCACAGGTGTTTCGCAAACAGCAGGTCATCCCGTCGATGATCGACAAGATCAAGCAGGTGCTGCGCATGGAGGAGATCGATGGCGCTGGTGATGATCGTGACACGTGATGTCGCCGACCGTTTCCACGGCTTTCTCGCATCCGTGATGTTGGAGGTGGCTCCCAAAGTGTTTGTCGCACCCCGAATGAACAAGGGTGTGCGGGAGCGCACGTGGGGTGTTGTCTCCGATTGGCACGGCCAGGAGCCGAGAGGCAGCTTGGTAATGGTTTGGCGTGATCTGAACGAGGTCGGTGGCATTGGCCTTGCTCACCTCGGAACTCCCTCTCGTGAGTTGGTGGAGCTGGACGGCATGTGGGTGACTCGTCTCGGCAGACCAGAAAACGCTCTTTAATAATCCGAATGTGATTCGTTGTTTTCTCTTACGCCTCAACAAGTTGGGTGTGAGAGGTTCCCCCGCGCGAGCGGGGATAGGCCCTTCCTGCAGCCCGATTTGCCGGGCTTTGAGCCGGTTCCCCCGCGCGAGCGGGGATAGGCCCCACCCCAGGCGCTGCTGGTGGGTTTTGATCTCGGTTCCCCCGCGCGAGCGGGGATAGGCCCTGATCGACCATCCCCATCATTCCTCTTTCCTTGGTTCCCCCGCGCGAGCGGGGATAGGCCGAAGGCACCACCACCGCCACCACCGCCGACCCCGGTTCCCCCGCGCGAGCGGGGATAGGCCCCCTGACGTGATCGTCAAGATTCCGAGGCCGAAGGTTCCCCCGCGCGAGCGGGGATAGGCCGCGGAGCGCCGCCGCCGGCTGTGGGGTGTGTCAGGTTCCCCCGCGCGAGCGGGGATAGGCCCAGCAGGTCGCTGGTCAGCATCTCACCGGCCACGGTTCCCCCGCGCGAGCGGGGATAGGCCCGACGGATAGACCTTGCAGCTGTTGAAACACAAGGTTCCCCCGCGCGAGCGGGGATAGGCCCAAGCGCCAGTACCTGTACGACCTGACCGGCAAGGTTCCCCCGCGCGAGCGGGGATAGGCCCCGGCCACACCAGATCGCAGCCCGCCACCTCGCGGTTCCCCCGCGCGAGCGGGGATAGGCCCTGATGGGGCGTGCGGGTCTTGCCTGTGCTTTCGGTTCCCCCGCGCGAGCGGGGATAGGCCCTGTTGTTGCTGTGCAAGCCAGCCTGTCCTAGCGGTTCCCCCGCGCGAGCGGGGATAGGCCCGTGCACGTTCTGCGGGGCAACGCGAGCAAGAAGGTTCCCCCGCGCGAGCGGGGATAGGCCCAATTCGATATGACTCCGGGCGGCATGCAGAAGGGTTCCCCCGCGCGAGCGGGGATAGGCCCGCTTTCATGCTCGCGCAAGACTGCGGCCAGGTGGTTCCCCCGCGCGAGCGGGGATAGGCCCCGTGATGGCGCGCTGCTTGGTGAGCAGCTGCTGGTTCCCCCGCGCGAGCGGGGATAGGCCCGGCAGCACCAGCGTGCCAGCAGGCAGGCGCACGGTTCCCCCGCGCGAGCGGGGATAGGCCCAGTAAGCAGTGCCTCAAGTGCGGCCACGTGAAGGTTCCCCCGCGCGAGCGGGGATAGGCCCCTCACCACCGACTACGGCGCCACCGACCCTGAGGTTCCCCCGCGCGAGCGGGGATAGGCCCTCACCGCCCTTATATCCGTCGGCCGTATACATGGTTCCCCCGCGCGAGCGGGGATAGGCCCGCGTGCGCCAGGTGCGCCAGGAAGGTTGGACAGGTTCCCCCGCGCGAGCGGGGATAGGCCCAACGCTTGGCCAGCCGTGGGCGATCAGATAGCGGTTCCCCCGCGCGAGCGGGGATAGGCCCGTCGTGCTTTGGTCTGGCCGCATCCGGCGGTGGGTTCCCCCGCGCGAGCGGGGATAGGCCCGCCACCCCCACGCTCACCGCGTGGAAAACGCCGGTTCCCCCGCGCGAGCGGGGATAGGCCCCAGCTTACTGACGTGAGCAAGGCCCTGGAGCAGGTTCCCCCGCGCGAGCGGGGATAGGCCCCTCAAGGCACAGCTCAAGACCGGCTGGCACTGGGTTCCCCCGCGCGAGCGGGGATAGGCCCGTTGATGTGAATGACGGAGAGGGCCTCGCGGCGGTTCCCCCGCGCGAGCGGGGATAGGCCCAAAACGCGAATCCACAAGTCCGCGCTGGGCGAGGTTCCCCCGCGCGAGCGGGGATAGGCCCTGTGCATTCGCCAATCGGCACCGTTGCCGCTGGGTTCCCCCGCGCGAGCGGGGATAGGCCCCCCCAGCAGGCACACAAAGCCATCGCTGAGCAGGTTCCCCCGCGCGAGCGGGGATAGGCCCTTGCACCGAGCCGCACCGGGTCAAACGATGTCGGTTCCCCCGCGCGAGCGGGGATAGGCCCCAAGACGATTTCGCGGACCAGATAGTCCGTGAGGTTCCCCCGCGCGAGCGGGGATAGGCCCTGCTCGCGGGCTTCGTGTTCGATGGAGGTCAGGGTTCCCCCGCGCGAGCGGGGATAGGCCCTGCTTGATGCCCTCGACGATCAGCGCGGTGCCGGTTCCCCCGCGCGAGCGGGGATAGGCACCGCATCTACCGCGTGGTCGCGCTCATGGACCAGGTTCCCCCGCGCGAGCGGGGATAGGCCCAAAAAACCCGCCGAAGCGGGTTGGGTGGGGTGGGTTCCCCCGCGCGAGCGGGGATAGGCCCTCGGAGGTCAGCGCGCGGGCGTGGTCGTAGGTGGTTCCCCCGCGCGAGCGGGGATAGGCCCGAGCTGGAAGTGGCGACCACGATCCGCAAGGAGGTTCCCCCGCGCGAGCGGGGATAGGCCTCAGGCAGCCGCCTCGGCTGTCTCGGGCACGGCGGTTCCCCCGCGCGAGCGGGGATAGGCCGTGATCGGGCACGCCGGCCCGCCAATACCGAGCGGTTCCCCCGCGCGAGCGGGGATAGGCCCCGGCTGTACGTGTTTGCAAAAAACTGCACCAAGGTTCCCCCGCGCGAGCGGGGATAGGCCCGATGATCGGGGTCTATCTGCGGGCAACTGGAAGGGTTCCCCCGCGCGAGCGGGGATAGGCCCGTTGTCGTCTACTCGACCCCGACCCCCGCTCAGGTTCCCCCGCGCGAGCGGGGATAGGCCCAACCCGGGCACGGTGACCGTAAAAACCGATGCGGTTCCCCCGCGCGAGCGGGGATAGGCCCTACGTCGGCAAGCAGGCCAGCATCAAAGTCGTGGTTCCCCCGCGCGAGCGGGGATAGGCCCAGCATCACAGCTCCCTCCAGTAGGCGGCGGCGGGTTCCCCCGCGCGAGCGGGGATAGGCCCGAAGCGCGGCCAGCCGGCGCACCCCAACACACGGTTCCCCCGCGCGAGCGGGGATAGGTCCTACATCCATCGGCCTGGCGGGCGAATGTCCCAGGTTCCCCCGCGCGAGCGGGGATAGGCCCTTGGCAAGGCGCCCGGGCAGCTTTGCGCCTTCGGTTCCCCCGCGCGAGCGGGGATAGGCCGTGATCGCATCCCTAAGACGGGGAGATACATTGGGTTCCCCCGCGCGAGCGGGGATAGGCCCTGCAGCGGTACGACGACGTCGTGCCCTGTGCCGGTTCCCCCGCGCGAGCGGGGATAGGCCCGTGTACAGGACGTCAAGCCGGCCATCCCTGACGGTTCCCCCGCGCGAGCGGGGATAGGCCCCAGAGCACCGAGAAGATCGTCGCGGCCATCGAGGTTCCCCCGCGCGAGCGGGGATAGGCCCAGATCCAGCCTCCATCGCTGCGCTCACCCCTCGGTTCCCCCGCGCGAGCGGGGATAGGCCCTGCGCCAGGATGCTGTTGAGCGCCGTCCCTGCGGTTCCCCCGCGCGAGCGGGGATAGGCCCACATGCAGTGCACCGCCGCCGTGAGCGTCTATGGTTCCCCCGCGCGAGCGGGGATAGGCCCCGGCTCAACGAAACGGCCGTCGCGTACACGATGGTTCCCCCGCGCGAGCGGGGATAGGCCGTTATCTCTTTAGGTACAACCAATATATTTGTGGGTTCCCCCGCGCGAGCGGGGATAGGCCCGCGCCTGGCAGGCGCACGCCGGCCGCGTCGCGGGTTCCCCCGCGCGAGCGGGGATAGGCCCGCCCGTGCAGACGTGTCCACGCCGCCCGGCAAGGTTCCCCCGCGCGAGCGGGGATAGGCCCGCCTGAACGAAACCCCCACCGGAGCACCCATCGGTTCCCCCGCGCGAGCGGGGATAGGCCGCAGCAGTGGAAAAGCTGCGTGCAGTTCTGTGCGGTTCCCCCGCGCGAGCGGGGATAGGCCCCAGCAGGCTCACGGGAAGGGCAAAGGCATCAAGGTTCCCCCGCGCGAGCGGGGATAGGCCCGCCTATGGCATCAACTACGGCAGCACCACCGTGGTTCCCCCGCGCGAGCGGGGATAGGCCCCCGAGCGATCTGTCCGAGTCTGTGCATCGTTTGGTTCCCCCGCGCGAGCGGGGATAGGCCCACCACGCTGACTTCCAGCGCACTGGCGTGGGAGGTTCCCCCGCGCGAGCGGGGATAGGCCGCAGGGCAAGAGCGCGAAGGGCTCGGGCACGCTGGTTCCCCCGCGCGAGCGGGGATAGGCCCTCCGACGCCTTCGTGATGTGGGGCGCGCAGTTGGTTCCCCCGCGCGAGCGGGGATAGGCCCAGTCGGCCATGCGCCAGCTCGCCACCGTGCAAGGTTCCCCCGCGCGAGCGGGGATAGGCCGCCACCGACTCCCCAATCGAGCGGGCCCGGCGCGGTTCCCCCGCGCGAGCGGGGATAGGCCCTACCAGCAGGCCATGCACGCCACGGCGGTAGAGGTTCCCCCGCGCGAGCGGGGATAGGCCCATCTGATCGTGTCGGGTTTCTCCATTCCGGTCGGTTCCCCCGCGCGAGCGGGGATAGGCCCGTGGGCAAGAAACTGAGAAACAGGGTGGCAGCGCTGACGCGTGGCACGCAAGACTTGGCCGCCACGTTGCGCGCGTTGCCTGATGCGGGTGACCTGGATGTGCTGCATGGCCTGGAGGGTGAAGCGGCGCGCCAGTACTTTGATCGACAGCCCTTGTTGGTCAAGGCGGATTTGCGGTCGGTGTTTTCCATGGACGGGCGAACGCGACGGGCGTTGTGGTGGCTTTTCAGGAGCGCAAGCAGGAGGAGGTTCAACACCCGGTGTTGAAGCAGGCGCTGCCGCTCGGTCTGGTGCCCTTGGTGCAGGCGCGACTGATGGCGCGGGCGATCTGGCTGGAAAGTGACGAATCCGGGCTGGTCACCGGGTATCTGCCGTTTCTGGTGTGGTGAGGTGTTGGCGTGCTGGTGATCGTTTGTTATGACGTGAGCACCGAGACCGCAACTGGCCGGCGCCGGCTGAGGCGGGTGGCCAAAGTCTGCGAGAGCACGGGGCAGCGGGTCCAGAAATCTGTGTTCGAGTGCCGGGTCGAGCTGTCTGGCTTCGAAGAGCTGGAGCGAAAGCTGCTGGCCGAGATCGAACCGACGCAGGACTGCTTGCGGCTATACCGTGTCCCGGATGTTCGGGGCGCCGAAATGCGCGAACACGGGCATTTCAAGGCGGTGGATTTCGACGGTCCGCTCGTGCTTTGAGCTGGTGATGGCCGTGTCGGCCGCTTATCATGACTGCGCGAACCTGAAGTGCCGGACGGTGCCTTGGAAGGTTCGCGCACCTCGTATTCCATTGATTTCTTGAATGTTTTCCTCACTTGCTGTTTTGGGCGAAGCGATTTTTCAGCGTTACCGTTTGCGGTTCGTGCAGAGTCTGAAAAATCTGGTGATGGATCAAGTTGATGGATGCGAAGGGCTCGCCCGTCAGCAATGACGGGCGTGGATTGAAACCTGAGTTCGTCGCCCGGTGAACGGGAGCGCAGAGCGGGCTCGCCCGTCAGGAATGACTGCGTGGATCGAAAGCTTGAGATTGGTTTGACTTTTGTTGAGTTGTAGCCCTTTTTGTGTTGCGGGAGACAGCATTTGGAATGGCATGCCGCTGGGATAAATGCAGCACGTCCAAAAGTCATACCGCGCTCTTCAATGGGGTCACCAAGAATAAGCACAACCATTTCGTTCATCGTCTGCGTGGGTGAACTTTCAGGTTTCAAATTGGATCACCACAGCTTTCCCACCCCCAAACAGGAGATGACCACCATGCTCAACGAATCGCAGACTCAGGATCTTTCCGCCCTGCTGCCCGGCCTGTCGACCGAGGCCGGTCCCTCCCGCCGCACCGCGCTCAAGGCCGCGCTGGGCGTGGGTTATGCGGCCTCCACGTTGCCGACGTTGGCGCAGACGGCGATCAAGACCCCGGCCGACGGCCTCACGGTCGGCGAGGTGATGATCGACGTGAACGGCTTTTCCATGCCGGCCTACCGCGCCGCGCCGGCGGGCAAGACCGGGTTGCCGGTGGTGCTGGTGTTGTCGGAGATCTTCGGGGTGCACGAATACATCGCCGACACCGCGCGCCGTTTCGCCCGGGCCGGCTATCTGGCCATTGCGCCGGAGCTGTTCGTGCGCCAGGGCGACGCGCAGGGGTATGGCGAGATGGCCAAGCTCATCGCCGAGGTGATCTCCAAGGTGCCCGACGCGCAGGTGATCGGCGATCTGGACGCCACCGTGAAATGGGCGGCGGCCCATGGCGGCGACACCCGGAAGCTGGGTGTGACGGGCTTCTGCTGGGGTGGGCGTCAGACGTGGCTGTACGCGGCGCACAACCCGGCGGTGAAGGCCGGCGTGGCCTGGTATGGCCGCCTGGTGGGGGCACAGAACGACCTGACGCCGCGCAACCCCATCGACGTGGCGGCGCAGCTCCATGGCCCGGTGCTGGGCCTCTACGGCGAGGCCGACACAGGGATTCCGCTGGACTCCGTTGATAAGATGAAGGCTGCGCTGGCGGCCGGCAATGCGGCGGCCAAGGCGTCGACCTTTGTGGTGTACCCCGAGGCTCCCCATGCCTTCCACGCGGACTACCGGCCGAGCTACCGCCAGGCGGCCGCCGAAGACGGCTGGAAGCGTGCACTGGCCTGGTTCCAGCAGCACGGCGTGGCCTGAACCGGGCCGGAGCCTCTCTGTCACAGGGCCGCGGGAGCGGCCCTTTTTTTGTGGATGGAAACAACAAGATGACCCTGTTTGCGATCCTGCTGGGCACGGTGGCCGCCGGCGTTGGCAGTGTGTGGCTGGCGGCGGTGCTGGGGTTCGCGATGCTGGCGCGCTTCACCCAGCACATGCTCAGCCTGGCGGCGGGGGCCTTGATGGCCACGGCATTCATGCACCTGCTGCCCGAGGCGTTCGAGAGCGCGGCGGGTGCGCACGAGCTGTTTGCGCTGTTGCTGGCAGGGCTGGTGTTTTTCTTCTTGCTGGACAAGGCCGAACTCTGGCACCACGGCCATGAGCACGGCCAGGCCGGGATGGCGGCCGACGCCGGGCTCGGCGGTCATGACCATCACCATCCCGCCGCGGGTCACCACCACCATCACGCGGGGCATCACCACCACGCACAGGCCGAAGGGGGCCTGCGCTCGGGCGGCTGGACGGTGCTGGCCGGCGACAGCGTGCACGCCTTCGGCGACGGCATCCTGATCGCCTCGGCGTTCCTGGCGGACATGCGGCTGGGCGTGGTGGCGGCGCTGGCGGTGCTGGCGCACGAGGTGCCGCACCACATGGGTGACCTGGCGGTCCTGCGTGCGACCTCGGGCACGCAGCGCGCGGCCTTGCTCAAGGTGTCGCTGGCCGGTACCGTGACGGCGCTGGGTGGGGTCACGGGGTACTTTCTGCTGTCGCAGTTTGCCGACTGGCTGCCGTACTTCCTGGTCGCCGCGTCGAGCAGCTTCATCTACGTTGCACTGGCCGACCTGATCCCGCAACTGCAAAAACGCCTGAGCCTGGGGCAGACGGTGGCCCAGGTGCTGTGGCTGGTGGCCGGCATCGGGCTGGTGACCCTGGTCAGCCGCTTCGCCCACCACGCGCACTGAAGCACCCGGCCTGCCGGATGCGCCCTTGCGGCGCCTTCAGCCGTCAATGCCAGGCCGGCCGAAGGAAAACCGAAAGGTCGCACCGGCGCCGACGGCGCCCTGGGCCTGGATTTCACCGCCGTGCCGCTCGATGATGCGGCGCACCGTGGCCAGCCCGATGCCCGTGCCCTCGAACTCCTGTGGTGAGTGCAGGCGGGTGAAGGGCTTGAACAAGCGGTCGGCGCGCGACATGTCGAAGCCGGCTCCGTTGTCGCGGATGTAGAACTGCGGCACGGCGGTGTCGGCCGCGTCTGGCGTGGCTGCCAGCAGACCGAGCTCGATCATGGCATCAGGCTGCTGGCGCGAGTATTTCCAGGCGTTGCCCAGCAGGTTTTCCAGCACGATCTGCGCCATGCGGGGGTCGCAGTTGGCACGCAGGCCTGGGGCGATGCAGATGCGCACCTCGCGGGTCGGGTCGCGATCGCGCTCGCGGCGGATCACGCTTTCGGCCAGGTCTGTGAGGTCGGTGTCCATGCGCTGGAGCTGCCCCTGGCTGACCCGGGCCAGCGACAGCAGATCGGTGATCAGGCTGCCCATGCGGGTCACGGAATCCTGCACCCGCTGCATGAGGTCGTGGTCGTCCGGCTGCAGGCGGTCATCGAGCTGTTCCTGCAGCAGGTGCATGAAGCCGTCGATGGCGCGCAGGGGCGACTTCAGATCGTGCGAGACGGTGTAGGCGAAGGCGTCGAGCTCGCGATTGAGGTAATGCAACTGCGCGGTTCGTTCGGCCACGCGCTGCTCCAGCGTTCCGTGCAGCGACGCGATTTCGCGGTCACGCCGCAGCCGCTGAAGCTCGGCGGTGCAACGGCTGCCGAAGATGGTCAGCAGGGAGGGCAGGTCGTGCTGGCGCGGCGGACGATCTCGCCAGACCGCCATCAGCAGACCGACCGGCGCGCCGTCGTCATCCCGCAGGGGCATTCCCGCGAACGCGCGAAGGGGGGCGTGGCGGAACGGGGCGACCAGCGGCATCGGGCCGGGCTCGGGGATTTCGTGCTGCAGGAGCCGGTGCTGTTGCAGGGTCTGCTCGCACAGCGTGAAGTGCAGCGGGTGCTCCTGCGGCGGCAGCAGCTGGCCTTGCCAGATCGTGGCCAGGGTGCGCAGCCGGCGGTGCTGGCCGACTTCGCCGACCATCACGCCGTCGGCACCGATGGCGCGGGCCAGGTGCTCCACCAACGACCGGAAAAAGGCTTCCCCCACTTCTTCCGAGACCCCCTGGGCCACGTTGAGCAGGATGGCTTCGCGGCGCTTTTCTTCGGCCACGTTGAGGGTGAAGGAAAGGATGCAGGGTTCGCCATCGAGTTCGATCTTTTCCGCCCAGACCTTCACGTCGACCACCTCGCCCGCCTTGGTGCGCATGCGGGTCTCGTAGCCGGCCAGCCGCCCGTCGTGCAGCAACTGGGCCACGTAGCGGTCACGGTCTTCGCGCGATGGCCACACGCCGGCCTCCAGCGCATTGCGGCCCGCAAAGTCGGCCTGGGTCCAGCCCAGCACCCGCTCGTTGGCCGGGTTGACCTCGACGAACTGGCCGTCCGACAGGCGCGTGATCGTCATCCCCAGGGGGCTGAAGTTGAAGGCTTTGGAGAAGCGGTCACGGGATTGTTCGAGTTCGCGCCGCGAGGCCACTTCGGCCGTCACGTCGATCACCATCACCATGACGAGGTCCTCGTCGCCCGGACGCACCACCTCGGCATGCACTTTGGCGTCGAACAGGGAGCCGTCTTTGCGCCGGCCTTGTGCCTGCATGCCTCGCACGCGCCCGCTGGCGTGCAGCGCCGCCCGAAAGGCCTGCCGGTCTGGCGGGTGATGCCACAGCGTCGGTGGGGTCTGGTGCAGCAGTTCGCTGCGCGGGTAGCCGAACATCTGGATGAAGGCCTCGTTGGCTTCCACCAGAGTGCGAGAGGCCAGCACCTGGACCGCACAGGCCGCCGGGTTGTTGCGGAACAGCGCCTGCAGGCGCGCCTGGCTGGCCTTCAGCTCGTCCTGCGTCCGGATGACTTCTTCGAGGGCCCGGTTCTGGGCCTGGAACGCGTGGATCATGCGGCGGCGTCCGAAACTCACGGCCACGAGCAGGCTCAGCAGCACCGCCGCCTGCGTGACCCAGACCGCCCACCCGGTGTCCATATCCGTCACCGGCAGCAGGCCCCGGTTTTCCATCAGGTTGAGGGCGCCCAGCAGGGCGATGGCCAGCGCAGCGCACAACAGCATGCTGCGCCGTGGCAGGAAGGTGCCGGCGCCGACGACCGCGGCCAGCATCACCAGTGAGGCCGAGCTGCGCACCGAGCCCTGGGCGGCGATGGCAGCGCCCGAGGCCAGCACCAGCACATAGACCAGCAGGTTGGCCACGCGCTGGCGCTGGCCGTAGTGATAGAGCCCCAGGAGCAGCCAGACGGCAGCGGTGAGCGCCATGGCCACCAGCGACAGCGGCGTCAGACCTTCACGGGCGAAAACGCTGCCGGTGACCAGTGGGCTCGACAGCGCGATGCCCAGCAGCAGCACGAACAGCGACCGCTCCTGATACTGCCGGATGCCGGGTGGCTGCTCGGCGGTCAGCGGGGCGCCATCGTCCGGTGGCAAGGTCATGGCGCCGTCTCCGGGCCGGGGGTGTCGGGCGCGCTCAGCGTGAACCGGAACTCGGCACCCCGGCCCGGTTCGGCGCAGGCACTGATGGTGCCGCCATGGCGCTCGACCGCACGGCGCACGGTGGCCAGGCCGATGCCGGTGCCCTCAAAGCCGCTGCCGGGCCTGTGCAGGCGCTGGAACGGTTTGAAAAGTTTGTCGGCATACGCCATGTTGAATCCGGTGCCGTTGTCGCGCACCACAAAAACCGGCGCACCCCCGTCGGCGGGAAGCTCGCTGTGGAATTCGATCAGCGGTTGCGGCTGGTCCCGGGTGTACTTCACCGCGTTGCCGAGCAGGTTTTCGAGGGCAATGCGTATCAGGCGCGGATCGCAGTGCGCCTGCAGGCCCGGGGCGATCCGCCACTGGAGCATGCGTTGGGGTTGTCGTTCCTGCTCATGCTCCAGCACCTCCTGGGCCATGGCGCTCAGGTCCACCGGTTGGCGCTCCAGCGCGCCCTGGCTGATGCGTGCCAGTGCCAGCAGGTCGGCGATCAGCATGCCCATGCGCTGGGTGGCTCCGAGCACGCGATCGAGCAACTGGCGCTCTTCAGGCGTGGCCTTTTCGGCCAGCAGGTCGTTGAGCACGCGGGTGAAGCCGTCGATGGCCCGCAGCGGCGACTTCAGGTCGTGCGAGACGGAATAGGCGAAGGAGTCGAGTTCGTCGTTGAGCTTCTGCAGTTCTGCCGTGCGCTCGAGCACCCGCTGTTCGAGCGTGGCGTTGAGCTGGCGGACTTCGCGTTCACGGCGGGCCCGCAGCAACTCCGCGGTGGCCCGGCCGGCAAAGATGGACATCAGCGTCTGACGCTGGGCGTCCAGCGCCATGGGGGCTTTCCACAGGGCGTGCAGGATGCCGATGGGCTGGCCGTCTTCGTCGAACAGGCCCTGGCCCACATAGGCCTTGAAGCCGTGGCCTTTGAGCTCGGCGTCGTTGGGGAACAGCAGGTCCACGTCGCGGGCGAAGATGCACAGGGAGGGGTGGCGCATGGCCTGTTCGCAGGGGGTCCCGGCCAGCAGGTAGCTGTAGTCCGGGGCCCGCGCGCCGTCGGCGTAGACGGCCAGGGTACGCATCCATTGGTCGTCGGTCGTTTCCGCCAGGCCGGCCATGTCGGCGCCCAGCGCTTGGGCCATGTGGCGTGTCAGGCTGTCGAACAGGGCTTCACCGGTGTGGCCGGCCATGCCGCGCGCCAGCTCGCTCAGCAGCGCTTCGCGCCGCTTTTCTTCGCTGACGTTGACGGTGCAGGAAAGCACGCAGGGTTCGCCGTCGATGTCGATGATTTCCGCCCACAGGCGCGAATCGACCAGCCGGCCGTCTTTGTGCCGCATGCGCGTTTCGTAGCCGTGTACGTGACCGTCACGCCGCAGCCGGGCCACAAAGGCGGCGCGGTCTTCGGGCGTGGGCCACACGCCCATTTCCACGGAGGTCTTGCCCAGCAGTTCGTCTCGCGGTCGGCCCTGGACTTTGTCTTCGGCCCGGTTGACTTCGATGAACTGACCGTCCGACAGGCGGGTGACGGTCATGTTCAGCGGGCTGAAGTTGAAGGCCTTGGAAAAGCGTTCTTCGGAGCGGCGCAACTGTTCCATCGCCGCGTTCTGCGCGGTCACGTCGTCGACCGTGGTGATGATGAGCTGGTCGCTGCGGGCGTCACCCAACTCAGAGGAAATCACGGCTTCAAAGGTGCTGCCATCGGCTCGTCGGCAGTGCACGGCCACTTTCTCGGTGCGGCGCTCGTGCCAGAGGCGGTGGAGGTAGGCTTCGCGGTGTTCCGGTTCTGCCCACAGGAAGGCGTCGTCATGCCCCAGCACTTGTGACCGCTTGTAGCCGAAATGGCGTTCGAAGGCCGGGTTGACGTCGAGAATGCGGCCAGTCCGGGCCGATTGGGCCACCAGCGGGCTCGGGCTGTTGCGGAAGATGCGGGCAAACCGGCTCATGCTGCGATCGCGCTGGCGTTCGCTCGCCCGACGCGCTTCCAGCTCGGTGCTCAGCCGGTGCAGCGCCTGGTCGTTCTGGCGCCGCGCGTAGAAGACCACCAGGGCGACGACCATGGTGGTTGCCCCGTGTGTGAGCAAGGTGTTGAGGGTGATGGTGAGCGACTCGACGCGGATGTGGCCGTGCCATTCGGCCAGCGTGAGCAGCGCCATGGCCCCGAGCGCGAAACACACGGCCGCGACCAGGGCCCGTCGACTGAGAAAGATGCCGGCTCCGGCCACAGCGGCCACCATGGCGCTGGTCGAGGCCGAACGCAGTGAGCCGTAAGCCACGGCGTCCAGCATGGCGGCCAGTTGTGTGCCGAAGACGAGCACGTGAACGACATAGCGCCGGTAGCCCAGATGCAGCAGGGCCACACAGGCCCAGGCCAACACTGCGATGAGCCCCGGAGCGGCGGCATCGATCGGTTTTTGCGCGTACAGAAGGGGGACCAGTGCCGAGCTGAACACCCCCACCACGAGGGCGATCAGGCGCTCGGTGTCGGCGTGCAGATGGCGCGCGGGAACGGCCGGAGTGCGGGGGAATAATTTCAAGTTGCGCGCCAGTGAACGGAAGGGCAAGCCGGGCGCCGCCGTCTCAGTGCTTGAGAGGAGTATCGGCGGATGCGGCAGGGGGTTGAGCCTGGCTGCTGGCACAGGGGGCGCCGGGGGTGGTGCACCACTCGCTCCAACTGCCCGCGTACAGGCTGCCGGTACCCAGGCCCGCCACCGCCATGGCCAACACGTTCGGGATGGCGCTGACGCCGCTGCCGCAGTGGTGAACCACCGTTTCCGGTGCGCGGGCACCCAGCAGGGCAAGAAATTCCGCGCGCAGGACCTCGGCCGGTTTGAAACGGCCATCCGGGCCCAGGTTGCTCGGGAACGGCCGGTTGAGGGCGCCGGGGATGTGGCCGGCCACCGGGTCCAGCGGCTCGGTTTCGCCACGGAAGCGCGGCGCGCCCCGGGCATCCAGCACGGTCGTGTCGGCGCGGCCCAGCCGGGCCATCAGTTCGCTGGTGGTGACCATCGGGACCAGCGGTGCGCGCAGCCCGTAGGGTTGGCTGGCGGGGGCTACAGGGTCTGCCGGGCCGCTGCGGGTGGCTAAGCCTTGCGCAACCCAGGCCTGCAAACCGCCGTCGAGCACCGCCACGGCCGTATGCCCGCACCAGCGGAGCATCCACCACAGGCGTCCGCAGTAGTTGGCACCCTGGCGGTCGTAAACCACCACCTGCATGTCGGGTCGCACGCCGGCGGCGCCGAGACGGTTCGCAAAGGCTTCGCGCGCAGGCAGCGGGTGCCGACCACCGCTGGCGGTATCGCGGCCATGCATCTCGCTCAGCATCTCGTTCAGGTGCGCGTGGGTGGCACCCGGGATGTGTTGCGTCAGAAACTGATGGTGGCCGGCGTCGGGATCGGTCAGTTCGAAGCTGCAGTCGAACAGGCGCAGCGGTTCGCCGCTGGCAATGAGCTGCTGCAGTTGGGCAGGGGTGATGAGGGTCTGGTACATGGCTGCATTCTGTCGCAGTCGCGGGCAGGCGGCCATCACCCGCCTGGGCGGGGCTCAGGGCCGCTTCAGGTCAATGCTCTTCGGCCGGTGCATTGGGCACAGCGCGCTCGCGCAGGGCCGTGGCGGCAATGCCGCTGACGATGATCAGCGCCATGCCGAGCCAGCCGATCAGGGGCAGTCGGTCGCCGAACAGCGTCAGGCCGTAAATGCCGCCGAATACGATGCCCGAGTACTGCAGGTTGGCCACGACCATGGTCGAGCCGCGGGTGTAGGCCCGTGTCATGCAGAGCTGGCCGAAGACGGCCAGGAGGCCGATCGGCAGCAACCACAGCGCAGCCGGCCAGGTCAAGGGCGAGATGCCGGCCACCGCCGTGCCCAGCAGGCCGGCGATCACCGACGCCACCGAAAAATAGAAGACGGTGCGGCTCTCCGGTTCGCCGGCCCGGGCCAGTGCGGCCACCTGCAGGTAGGCAAGTGCGGAGAAGAGTCCCGAGAACAGCCCGACGAGGGCCCCCAGAAACTGATCGGGGCCCAGCGTGGGGCGCAGCATCATGGCGACACCGATGAAGCCGGCGATCACCGCCAGGAACAGCGGAGACTGGCGGCGTACCGGCATGCCGAAACCTTGCGTGATGATGGTGCCACCGAGCAGGAAGGCGGCGATCCAGACGCTGCTCATGTAGTTGAGCGTGACGGCGGTGGCCAGCGGCAGGTGGGCGATGGCGTAGAACCAACTGGTCAGCGCGATGGTGCCCACCAGGCTGCGCCACGCGTGCATCATCGGATAGCGGGTGCGCAGCGAGATGCCCCGGGCGCGGGTCAGACCCAGCAGGAGGACCATGCCGATCAGCCCGCGGTAGGCCACAATTTCGAAGCTGTTGAAGTGTGGCGACGCGAATTTGATGCACACCGCCATGGACGCGAAGAAAAATGCGCCCAGCAACATCCACAAAGCCTGCATGATGAAAAAGTCCGGTGAAGCGGTGTGGATGACGGGGTGTCTGGCCTGGGCCACCGCGGAACCGGCTTGGCCGGGCCGCAGGTGGCGCCCCTCAGGCGGCGGGGGGGAAGCTCATCTTCTCCCGGTACCACTCATGGAAGTGCTGCATGCCGTCTTCCATGGGGCTCTGGTACGGCCCGACCTCGTTGTCGCCGCGCACCAGCAAGGCCTTGCGGCCGGCATCCATGCGCTCGGCAATCTCGTCGTCCTCGATACAGGTCTCCATGTAGGCGGCGCGTTGCGCCTCCACGAACTCCGGTTCGAAGGCGACGATCTCTTCGGGGTAATAGAACTCCACCAGGTTCAGCGTCTTGTCGACCGCCAGCGGGTGCAGTGTCGACACCGTGAGCACGTGCGGATACCACTCCACCATGATGTGGGGGTAATAGGTCAGCCAGATGGCGCCGTGCGCCGGCAATTCGCCGTTGCGGAACTTCATCAGCACCTCGTGCCAGCGCTGGTAGGCGGGGCTGCCTGACTGGGCCAGCAGGTTCTGCACGCCCACGGTCTGCACCGAAAACTCGGGCTTGAATTCCCACTTCAGGTCGTCGCAGGTCACGAAGTTGCCCAGACCCGGGTGGAAGGGCTCGACGTGGTAGTCCTCCAGATAGACCTCGATGAAGGTCTTCCAGTTGTAGTGGCAGATGTGAGACTCGACGTGGCCGAGCACCATGCCGTCGAAATTGAGCGTGGCGGCAGGGCCCATGCCCGCCAGATCGGCGGCGATGTCGCGGCCGTTGTCTTCGAACAGCAGGCCGTTCCATTCGCGCAGCGGGTAGCGCTTGAGGTCCAGGCAGGGGTCCTGCGAAAAGTGCGGGGCACCCAGCAGATTGCCAAGCCGGGTGCCGGCGCTCTGGCCGCCGTTGTAGGTCCAGCGGTGCAGCGGACACACAATGTGCCCGCCCGCATGGCCGCTGGCGTTCTGGCCGAGGTTGCCTCGGCCTTTGAGCATCACGGCCTGCCGGTGGCGGCACACGTTGGAGACCAGTTCCACCCCCCGGGCGGTGCGCACGAGCGCACGGCCTTCATCTTCCTGGGGCAGGGCGAAGTAGTCGCCCAGTTCGGGAACGGCGTTGGAGTGCCCCACATAGCGGGGCCCGCGCTGAAAGATCGTTTCAAGTTCCTGGCGGAACAATGCCTCGTCGAAGTAGCTGGAAACCGGAAGTTGGCTTGCGGCCTGCTGCAATTGAAGACTCAAATCAGACATGACGGTCCTGACCTAAAGACTCCCCCTATGAAGGGGCAGGGTGAAGCGCTTAACGAGTGAACGATCGGCGCGGGATGGGTGGGTGGGTTCGTCCCTCCGGGCTGTAAGGCCCGTCAGTTGAAAAAAAGACCGGCGATTGTACCCCGGGGCTCCCATTGAAGGCCTGGCGCAGCGTGGGTTTTTGCGATGCGGGATGCGCAGGGGCAGCAGTTAAAATCTTTCACTTTGCGGCGCGCCTGGCGGCTGTGCCGGGGCGCTGGCCGACGCGCTGCGCCGGGACCCCAACCGTCTCCCGATGACCACTTCCTCTCCTTCCAAAACACCGCGTTCCCGGGCCGCCCCGCCCGCGGCCAGCTACGAGGCCGCTCTCCAGGAACTGGAGCAACTCGTGGCCGATCTGGACGCCGGGCAATTGCCCCTGGACCAGTTGCTCGGCCGTTACCAGCGGGGGGCCGAACTGCTGGCGTTCTGCCGCGAGCGTCTGGACGCCGTGGAGAACCAGATCAAGGTGCTCGACGACGGGCAGCTCAAACCCTGGGATGCTGCGTGAGTGCCGTGATGAATGACCTGTCCTGGCCCACCTTCGGGGCTTGGCGCGAGCGCCAGCAACAAGCGGTGGAAGCCGCGCTGTCCCGCTGGGTGTGTGCCGATGCACCCGCCGGGCTGGGTGACGCCATGCGCTATGCGGTGCTCGATGGTGGCAAGCGTCTGCGTCCGCTGCTGGTGCTGGCCGCGGCCGAGGCCGTCGGTGGGTTGCCCGAAGCGGCCTTGCGCGCCGCGTGCGCGGTGGAGCTCATTCACGCCTATTCGCTGGTGCACGACGACATGCCCTGCATGGACAACGACGTGCTGCGCCGGGGCAAGCCCACCGTGCACGTGCGCTATGGCCAGGCGCAGGCCCTTCTGGCCGGTGACGCGCTGCAAGCCCTGGCGTTTGAACTGATGTTGCCCGACGACGGGTCTTTGCCGCCCGCCATGGCGGCCTCGCTGTGCCGGCAATTGGCACGGGCTGCGGGCGGGCAGGGCATGGCCGGTGGGCAGGCGATCGACCTGGCCAGCGTGGGCCTGGCGCTGGACCAACCGGCCCTGGAGGCCATGCACCGGCTCAAGACCGGTGCCCTGCTGCAGGCCAGCGTCACCATGGGCGCTTCCACAGGGCTGGCCGACGCACCCACGCAGGAGGCGCTGCGCCGTTATGGCGCAAGCATCGGCCTGGCGTTTCAGGTCGTTGACGACATTCTTGACGTGACCGCCGACTCCGCCACGCTGGGAAAAACGGCAGGCAAGGATGCCGCTGCCGACAAGCCCACGTTTGTTTCGCTGATGGGGCTGGACGGGGCCCAGGCCTACGCAGACCGCGTGCTGGGTGAAGCCCACGCCGCGCTGCGCGAGAGCCGCCTGCCGCAGGCCGACCATCTGCACGCGCTGGCCGACTGGGTGGGGCGGCGCACGCACTGAACAGGGAGGGGCGCTGGCGTCCCTGAAAACCACATGAGCTCCTTGCTTTCCACGATCGAATCCCCCACCGACCTGCGGCGCCTGCCCCGCACCCAACTGGGCCCGCTGGCGCAGGAGTTGCGCGCCTACCTGCTCGACAGCGTGTCGCGCACGGGCGGGCATCTCAGTTCCAACCTGGGCACGGTGGAGCTGACGGTCGCGCTGCACTACGTTTTCAACACGCCGGAAGACCGGCTGGTGTGGGACGTGGGGCACCAGACCTACCCGCACAAGATCCTGACCGGCCGGCGCGACCGCATGCACACGCTGCGGCAATGGGGCGGCATCAGCGGCTTCCCGCGCCGCGATGAGAGTGAATACGACACCTTCGGCACCGCGCACTCGTCCACCAGCATCTCGGCCGCGCTGGGCATGGCGCTGGCGGCCAAGATGAAGGGCGAAAGCCGCCGCTCGGTGGCCATCATCGGCGACGGTGCCATGACCGCCGGCATGGCTTTCGAGGCGCTGAACAATGCGGGTGTGGAAACCGGCCGCCTGCTGGTGATCCTCAACGACAACGACATGTCGATCTCGCCGCCGGTGGGAGCGCTCAACCGCTATCTGGCCCAGCTCATGAGCGGGCAGTTCTATGCCGCGGCCAAAAATGTGGGCAAGTCCGTGCTCAAGGGGGCGCCGCCGCTGTTCGAACTGGCCAAGCGGCTGGAAGAGCATGCCAAGGGCATGGTGGTGCCGGCCACGCTGTTCGAAAAATTCGGCTTCAACTACATCGGTCCCATCGATGGGCACGACCTCGAATCGCTGATCCCGACGCTGGAGAACATCCGGCATCTGATGGACAACGACAGCGGGCCGCAGTTTCTGCATGTGGTCACGAAAAAAGGGCAAGGCTACAAGTTGGCCGAAGCCGATCCGGTGGCCTACCACGGACCGGGCAAGTTCGATCCGGCGGTGGGGCTGGTCAAGCCTGCCACACCGCCCAAGCCCACCTTCACCCAGGTATTCGGGCAGTGGCTGTGCGACATGGCCGAGGCCGACACGCGTCTGGTGGGCATCACACCGGCCATGCGCGAAGGCTCGGGCATGGTCGAATTCCATCAGCGCTTCCCGGGGCGTTACTTCGATGTCGGCATCGCCGAGCAGCATGCCGTCACTTTTGCCGGCGGTCTGGCCTGCGAAGGCATGAAGCCGGTGGTGGCCATTTATTCGACCTTCTTGCAGCGGGCGTACGACCAACTGATCCACGACGTGGCCTTGCAGAATCTGCCCGTGGTGTTCGCGCTGGACCGCGCCGGCCTGGTGGGCGCTGACGGGGCGACCCACGCCGGCGCCTACGACATCGCCTTCGTGCGCTGCATTCCGAACATGGCGATGGCCTGTCCGGCCGACGAGGCCGAATGCCGGCAACTGCTGTCGACCGCGTTCGCGCAAAACCACCCGGTGGCGGTGCGTTACCCACGCGGGGCGGGCATCGGCGCCCAGGTGCCGGCCGGCCTTGAAGGTTTGCCGTACGGCAAGGGGGAGGTCCGGCGCCAGGGGCGTCGTGTGGCCATCCTCGCGTTCGGTCCGTTGCTGCACCCGGCCCTGGCAGTGGGTGAGCGCCTGGGGCTGAGCGTGGCGAACATGCGCTGGGCCAAACCGCTGGATACCGACCTGCTGCGCGAGCTCGCCCGGAGCCACGAAGCCCTGGTCACGGTGGAAGAGGGGTGCGTGCAGGGAGGCGCAGGCAGTGCGGTGCTGGAAGCCTTGCAAGCCGAAGGCCTGTCCCTGCCCGTGCTCTCACTGGGTTTGCCGGATGTGTTCACGGAACATGGCGATCCGGGCCGCCTGCTGGCCGATCTGGGGCTGGATGCCGCCGGCATCGAGCGTTCGATCCGCGCGCGTTTCGGTGCCTTGCTGATCGATGGTGCCAACGATCTGAAAGCGGCCTGAGCAGCGCGCTTGTGAGAAGGTTTCAATGACCTGTTGAGGTTTCTGCGTTGGCTTGCGCCGGGCTTTCACCAAGCTTGCAGAACCCTGAAGGCTGGCCGTGACGGCGTGTGTTTCGAGGGAAAACCCGACAGTTGACCCCGAACCCGCTCCCTAAAATGCCCCGGACTGTTGCAAGTCACCCGTCTGCCGTTGCGCGATGAACGCACAACGGTCAGGCAAGCAAGTCCAACGCCATTACGGAGTCAACTCACATGGATCGTCGTTCCATCATCAAGCATGCCGGTATCGCGGGTGTGCTCGCCGCCGGTGTTGCGCCGGCCGTGCAAGCCCAGGCCACCATTCGCTGGCGCCTGACCTCGAGCTTTCCCAAGTCGCTGGACACCATTCATGGCGCGGCCGACGTGTTCGCCAAGAAGCTCAACGAAATGTCGGGCGGCAAATTCTCCGTGACCGTGCACGCTCCGGGTGAACTCGTGCCGGCGCTGGGCGTCGTGGACGCTGTGCAGCAAGGCACGGTCGAAGCGGGCCATACCTGCCCGTACTACTACGCCGGCAAGGATGCGACCTTTGCAATGGGCACGGCCATTCCCTTCGGCCTGAACAGCCGCCAGCTGACGGCCTGGTACTACGACGGCAACGGCCTGAAGCTGTTCCGCGAGTTCTACGACCAGTACAGCATCATCAACTTCCCGGGTGGCAACACCGGTGCCCAGATGGGCGGCTGGTACCGCAAGGAAATCAAGACCCTGGACGACATCAAGGGTCTGAAGATGCGCATCGGCGGCTTTGCCGGCAGCGTGCTGACCCGCATGGGTGGCGTGCCGCAGAGCATTCCCGGCGGTGAGATCTACCAGGCGCTGGAAAAGGGCACCATCGACGCGGCCGAGTGGATCGGACCGTACGACGATGAAAAGCTGGGCTTCCAGAAAGTGGCCAAGAACTACTACTACCCCGGCTGGTGGGAAGGTGGTGCCCAGGTCGACTTCTACATCAACAAGGCGGCCTTCAATGCACTGTCGCCCGAGTACAAGGCGATGGTCGAAACTGCGGCTTCGCACGCCCACGTCACCATGCAGGCCATGTACGACGCCCGCAACCCGGCGGCGCTCAAGCGTCTGGTGGCCGCTGGCGCCAAGGTGCTGCCGTTCCCGAAGGCGGTGATGGATTCGGCGTTCAAGCACTCGATGGACCTGTACAAGGAACTCACCGACTCCAATCCACACTGGAAGAAGATCTACACGGACTATTCCAACTTCCGCAAGGACCAGAACCTCTGGTTCCGCTTCACCGATGCCCAGTTCGACCGCTACATGCAGTCGGCCAAGCTGTAAGCGGTCCCGCCTGCCGTTGGCTGCAAACCCCGCGTGTGCGGGGTTTTTTGTGCAGTGGCCGACGGCAGGTCGTCAGCCTTTGAACAGCCGCCCACATCGCGGCCATCGTAGACTGCTGGGTTTGCGATTTTCCCGTCCCTGAGGGGAACCTTTATGACTTTCCTGCTTAAGCTATCTCGGCTCATCGACGCCTTCAGCCACTGGGTCGGCAAGCTGACCATGTGGCTGATCCTGGCTTCCACGCTGATCAGTGCGGGCAATGCCGTGGTGCGCAAAGTGCTCGGCACCAGCTCCAACGCGTGGCTGGAGATCCAGTGGTACCTGTTCGCGGCCGTTTTCATGCTCGGGGGCGGCTATGCCTTCCTGCGCAACGCGCACGTCCGCATCGATTTTGTTTCCAGCAAGTTCAGCCAGCGTACGCGCAACTGGATCGACGTGCTGGGGATCGTGGTCTTCCTTGCCCCGTTGTGCATCCTCATGATGATCGAGGGCTGGCCGGTGTTCGCCCGTGCCTGGGCCTCCGGGGAGGTGTCGCTCAACGCGGGGGGGCTTATCCGCTGGCCGGTGTACCTGCTGATTCCGGCGGGTTTTGCCTTCCTGTTGCTGCAGGGGTTCTCGGAACTCATCAAGCGCCTGGCCTTTCTGACCGGATCCGGTCCGGACCCGCTGGACCACACCGGGCCGAGTGAAGCCGAAATGCTGGCCAAGCAGATTGCCGAAGCCGAGCACCAACACGCCGCCGTGGCACCCAAGACCACCCACTGAGCGAGACGGACATGACCGAACTCATTGCCAACCAGTTCGTCCCGCTGATGTTTGCGGGCCTGCTGTTTTTCCTGCTGACCGGATTCCCGGTCGCCTTTGCGCTGGCGGCCACGGGCCTCTTCTTCGGTTTCATCGGCATGGAGGTGGGGCTGTTCCCGTCCAACCTGTTCCAGGCCCTGCCGCTGCGGGTGATCGGCATCATGCAGAACGAGACGCTGCTGGCGATCCCGTTCTTCACCCTGATGGGCATCATTCTCGAACGCAGCCGCATGGCCGAGGACCTGCTGGCCACGGTGGCCCAGGTGTTCGGGCCGGTACGCGGCGGGCTGGCGGTGGCGGTGATCCTGGTGGGGGCGCTGCTGGCGGCCACCACCGGCGTGGTCGCGGCGGCCGTGATCTCCATGGGCCTGATCTCGCTGCCCATCATGCTGCGCTACGGCTACAACCGCACCATCGCGACGGGCACCATCACCGCCTCGGGCACGCTGGCCCAGGCCATTCCGCCCTCGCTGGTGCTGATCGTGCTGGCCGACCAACTGGGCCGTTCGGTCGGTGACATGTACAAGGGGGCGCTGATTCCCGGTCTGATGCTGGTGGGCCTGTACCTGCTCTTCATCGCCGGGGTGGCGATTTTCCGGCCCAAGTGGGTGCCGGCTCTGCCCCCTGAAGCGCGCATCTATCGCGAATCCAGCGGTGCCTCCGGGCACGTGTCCCTGCTGGTGCTGCTGGCCATCTGCGCCGCCGCGAGCTGGTTCTGGGGCATGAACCACGAAGCCATCATCAACCCGATGATCGGCCGCGAGATGCCGCCGGCGGGCGATGAAGTGGTGATCATGTCCATCACCGTGGGCTCGTTCCTGGCGCTGGCGCTGGCCCTCGTGAACCGGCTGCTGCGCCTGGGGCTGCTGTCCAAACTGGCCGAGCAGGTGACCTTCGTGCTGATCCCGCCGCTGGTGCTGATCTTCCTGGTGCTGGGCACGATTTTTCTGGGGGTGGCCACGCCCACCGAGGGCGGCGCCATGGGCGCCGTCGGGGCCCTGATCATGGCTGCCGGCCGCCGCACGCTCAGTGTGTCGCTGCTCAAGGAAGCGGTGGAGAACACGACCAAGCTGTCGATCTTCGTGCTGTTCATCCTGATCGGTTCGACCGTGTTCAGCTTCACCTTCAATGCGGCGGACGGCCACATCTGGGTGGAGCATCTGTTCGACAAGCTGCCGGGTGGCCAACTGGGCTTCCTGCTCTTCGTGAACCTGCTGGTGTTCGTGCTCGGGATGTTCATCGACTTCTTCGAGATCGCGTTCATCGTGATTCCGCTGCTGGTGCCGGTGGCCCAAAGCATGGACATCAACCTCATCTGGTTCGGGGTGCTGCTGGCCATGAACATGCAGACCTCCTTCCTCACACCGCCGTTCGGGTTTGCGCTGTTCTACCTGCGCAGCGTGGCGGCGCGCGAGGATTACACCGACGAGGTGACCGGTGAGCGCATCCCGGCCGTTACCACGTCACAGATCTACAAGGGCTCGATCGCGTTCATCATCCTGCAGCTCATCATGGTGTCGGTGATCCTGTTCAACCCGGGGCTGGTGCTGGGCAATCTTGACAAGGCGGTCAAGGTCGATGATGCACAGGTGATGGACATGCTCAACAACATGCAGGATCTGCAAATGGGTGGCGAGGAAGAATCCCACGAGGCCGGCGCGGCTCCCACGCTGGAGCCCCCGCCTGCTGCCGAGGAAGCGGAACCCGAAGATCCGACCAAGGCGCTCGAAGAGTCGCTCAAGAAGACCGAGTGAAGGACTGGAACCCCTGATGCAGATCGATGTGAAGATCCTGGACCGGCGTCTGGCCGGGCAGTTGCCGTCTTACGCCACGCCGGGCAGTGCCGGCCTGGACCTGCGCGCTTGCCTGGAGGCGCCGCTCTCACTGGCCCCGAATGCCTGGCAACTGGTGCCGACCGGGCTGGCCATTCACCTGGCCGATCCTGGTTATGCGGCGCTGATCCTGCCGCGCTCGGGCCTGGGTCACAAGCACGGCATCGTGCTGGGCAATCTCGTGGGTCTGATCGACAGCGACTACCAGGGCCAGCTGATGGTCAGCGCCTGGAACCGCAGCCCGACCCCCTTCACCATCGAGCCGATGGAGCGCATTGCCCAGTTGGTCGTCGTGCCCGTGGTCCAGGCGCGTTTCCACGTGGTGGACGAGTTTGCCGCCCCCTCAGAGCGCGGTGAAGGCGGGTACGGATCGACCGGTCGCGGCTGAAATCGCCAGGCCGTGGTGAAAAAACCCAGAGCCCGTGAGGGCCCTGGGTTTTTTCAATGCAGGGTGCGCGGGGGCGTGTCGGCGGGCGGGTCGATGTGGGCGCGGAAGAAGCCAGCGCCGAGGGTGCCACGGCCCACTTCGGCCACTTCGGCTTCCCGCACGGCATGCACCTTCAGTTTCAGGCGCAGGGCAATACCGGCCAGCGGGTGGTTGCCGTCCAGCACCACATGATCGGGATAGATGTCGCTCACGAAGTAGAGGCGGTCGCGCGGCGCGGCGGGATTGCAGCCTTCGGGCAGGCCTTCGAAGCCCATGCCCTCTTCGAGGTCGTCAGGAAACAGCTGGCGCGGCTCCAGAAAGAGCAGCCGGTCGTCGTAGTCACCGAAAGCGTTTTCCGGTTCGAGGTGCAGATCGAGCACGTCGCCGGCCTCATGCCCCTGCAAGGACTCTTCGATGCGGGCCAGCAGGTCGGCGCCGCCGACGAGGAATTCCACCGGCTCGTCGAGCACGTCCAGTTCTTCGCCCAGGGTGTCCTTGAGCGTCCAGGTGAGTGAAACGACACATTGCGGGGTGATTTTCATCGGACAATTGTCCCATGACAGCTGTGTCCCTTTCCCGCGCCGGCCTCGTCGGCGACCTGGCGCTGCCCACCCCTTTGCTGGGCGGCCTTTCTCCCCAACAGTTCATGCGGCGTCACTGGCAGAAGAAGCCTTTGCTCGTGCGCGGTGCCATTCCCGGCTTTCAGCCACTGCTTTCGCGGGCGGCGCTGTTTGCGCTGGCGGGTCAGCCGTCGGTGGAGTCGCGCCTGATCGTGCACCGCGACGCGGGCTGGCAACTGCGCCACGGTCCTTTCGCGAAAGGGGCCTTCCCACCCTTCAAACAGCCGCGCTGGAGCCTGCTGGTGCAGGGGGTGGATCTGCATGTCGACCCGGTGCACGAACTCATGCAGCGCTTTCGCTTCGTACCCGACGCGCGGCTGGACGACCTGATGATCTCCTGGGCCAGTGATGGCGGCGGGGTCGGGCCGCACTTCGACAGCTACGACGTGTTCCTGCTGCAGGCCAGTGGCGAGCGGCTGTGGCGCATCGGCCGCCAGAAGGACTTGTCGCTGGAGCCTGACGTGCCGCTGAAGATCCTCAGCCACTTCGTGCCCGAAGAAGAGCATCTGCTGCAGCCGGGCGACATGCTCTATCTGCCACCACGCTGGGCCCACGACGGGATCGCCGTGGGGGGTGACTGCATGACCTATTCCATTGGCTTCCGGGTGCCGCAGCGCGCGTCGCTCGCGGGTGAGCTGGTCCAGCGCATGGCCGACGCGTTCGAGGACGAGACCTTGTACCGCGATCCCGCGCAGGCGGCCACGCCCACGCCCGCAGCCGTGCCGGACGCGCTGCACGCCTATGCCGCCGATGCGCTGCAGCGCCTGCTCGCCGATCGCCGCTCCCTGGCCTGCGCCCTGGGCGAGGCGATGACCGAGCCGAAACCACAGGTCTGGTTTGACGAGCCGACCGGAGACTGGCAGCCCGGGGCGGTGGCGCTGGATCGCCGTACCCGCATGATGTATGACGCCGACCACGTGTTCATCAACGGCGAGAGCTTTCGCGCTGGCGGTGCCGATGCCCGCCTGATGCAGCGACTGGCCGATCAGCGCTCGCTGGCCGCCGGCGACGTGCTGCGTGCGAGCGAGGCGGTGCGGGCCATCCTGCAGGACTGGTACGAAGCCGGCTGGTTGCGGCAAGGCGCTTGACGCCGCTGCCCCTGCCGTGTCAGATGGCGAGTCCGGACCCGCAGCAGGAGCAGGCATGCCACCGACCGATTCCACCCCGTCACCGTCCCTTTTGCCGGAAGGCCGCATCGTGGGCCGCGAAGACTTTGGCGCGATCGTGCGACAGGCCCTGCAGGCAGCCGCGTCGGAAGGCTGGCAGCAACTGCTGCTGAGCGATACCGACTTTGCCGACTGGCCGCTGGGTGAGCGTGCGGTGGTCGAGGCGTTGAACGCCTGGTCGCGCACCGGGCGCACGCTGCAACTGCTGGCCCGCGAGTTCGACACGCTGCGCCAGCGGCATCCGCGCTTTGTCGGCTGGCGCACCACCTGGTCGCACATCGTCGAGGCCCGCGCGTGCCGGGGTGCAAGCGGCGAGGGTGTGCCCAGCGCGATCTGGACCCCCGCGTGGACGCTGGAGCGCATCGACCCGGAGCGCTCGGTGCTGGTGGCCAGTCGCTCTCCCGAACGCAAGGTGGCGTTGCGCGAGCGGCTGGACGCCTTCTGGCTCAAGGGCAGTCCGGCTTTCCCGGCGACGGTGCTTGGCCTGTGACATTCCCCACAGTGGCGCGGCGTGGGCACTGCATCGCGGTGTGAACAAAAGAAACAGCGGCTACCGATGGATGGGAACCTGCGTCCTGGGAGGTACATTGCGTGCACGTCCCGGGTTGTGCGCGCGCCGGGAAGCGTGAACCCCTGCGGCGGCAAGCAGGTCTTGCCGCCGCAGGGGCCGAGACAACAGCGCGTTTTTCATCCAAGGGATATCTCATGAAGATCACTTTTTTGTGTGCCAGTTTGCTGGCAACTGCCGCTTTGGTGGCCTGCGGTCAAAAGGAAGAACCGGCGCCCGCAGCCGCTTCGGTGGAGGCGGTGAAGGAAAACGCGGCCGCAGCCGTCGAAGCGACCAAGGACACCGCTGCGGCGGCCGTGGACGCGACCAAGGAAGCGGCCGGCCAGGCCGTGGAAGCGACCAAGGATGGCGTGGCCGCTGCGGCAGACGCGACCAAGGAGGCAGCTGACAAGGCGGCCGGCGCCACCAAGGACGCTGTGGAAGCGGTCAAGGACGCCGTCAAATAATCCGGGCCTGCGAGCCCAGAAAAAAAGCCGCTCCCTGAGCGGCTTTTTTGTCGGCGGATACCCGCGCGGGTTATTTGAGATCGTCTGCCAGCAACTGGGCAATCCGGCGGGCGTTTTCCGACGATGCCGGTTGCCCCTGGCCATCCAGCACGGTGACGGCGGCCGTGCTGCCGGTGCTGCGCACCTGGATGCGGTAGCGGTCCGGGCCCTGGGCAGCGGGTGTGCCGCTGAACAGCCGGCTGAAGAAGCCCGGCTTGGCGGTCTCGTTGGCACCCGCGGGCATGTAGCGCACGAAGTACACGCCCTGGCTGCGGTCGCGGTCTTCCACGGTGAAGCCGCTGCGGTCCAGCGACAGGCCGACACGGCGCCAGGCGCGATCGAAATCGCCTTCCAGCTGCACCGTGGGCACGCCGTTTTCCGTCACCACGCGGGCAGCGGGCGGCGTCGACGGCGCGGTCGCCACGGCGGCTTTGGCCTGTGCCTCGCTGGCGCCGAGCCGGACCATCAGGCGGCGCAGGAATTCGGCCTCCAACTCCGGATCGGCCGCACGCGGCTGCCACACGGTCTGCTCTTTCTGGCTGCTGGTGTAGACCTCTTCCAGGCCACGGTGGCTGATGTAGATCTCGGTGCCCCCGCTGGCATTGCGTTCCAGACGGGTGCGGAAGCGGTCGCGCTCGCCCGTGGAGTACAGGTTTTCAAACACCTTGCCGATGGTGGAGCGGATGAAGTCTTGCGGAATCTTGGCCCGGTTCTCGGCCCAGTCGGTTTCCATGATGCCGAGGTTCTGCTGCTCCAGCTGCAGCAGGAAACCGTTTTCTTCCCAGAATTCCTTCACCGGTGCCCAGAGCTGGTCGGCCGGGCGGTTGACCACCAGCCAGCGCTGCGTGCCGGCACGTTCGATGCGCACGTCGCCGAGGCTGGCGGCTGCCGTGTTGCCGGCAGTGGCCTGGGCGGCCGTCGGCTGCGCGGCCTGGTAGCTGTTGGCGCTGACCGCATCGCCCGGCACCTGGAAGCGCGGGTCACGGCTCAGCTGGGTCAGATCGGGCGGCACCGCCAGCGTATTGCCCCGCTGGGCGGACTTGTAGTCGATCTTGTCTTCCTGCAGCACGCTGCAGCCACCGAGCAACGCGGCGGCCATGGCCAGGGTGCCCAGGCGGGAGGGGCTGCGCAGGAGACGGGATTCGGTGAGACGCATGGAAAGCTCTGGTTGGTGAGTTCGGGAAAGAGCGACGGGCCGCCGGGCAGCTCAGTCGATCAGGCCACTGTCTTTGAGCGCGGCTTCGACCACCGGTTCCAGGTGGGCGCTCATCGGTGTCAGCGGCAGGCGCATGGTACCGCCACACAGACCCATGCGTTCCATGGCCCACTTCAGCGGAATCGGGTTGGCTTCGACAAACAGGTTCTTGTGCACCGGCATCAGGCGCATCTGGATGTCCATGGCCTTGCGCGCATCGCCAGCCATGGCGGCCACGCACAGCTCGTGCATCAGGCGCGGGGCCACGTTGGCGGTCACGCTCACGTTGCCCTGGCCGCCACACAGCATCAGCGCCACGGCGGTGGGGTCGTCGCCCGAATAGAGCGCGAAACCTTCGGGCTTTTCACGCACCAGCCATTGCGCGCGCTCGATGTTGCCGGTGGCTTCCTTGATGCCGACGATGCCGGGCACCTGCGACAGGCGCAAGGCGGTGTCGATGGACATGTCGGCCACGGTGCGGCCGGGCACGTTGTACAGAATGATGGGCAGGTCGCCAGTGGCCTCGGCAATGGCCTTGAAGTGCTGGAACTGGCCTTCCTGGGTCGGCTTGTTGTAGTAGGGCACGACCTGCAACTGGCAGTCGGCGCCCACGCTGCGCGCGAATTTGGCCAGCTCGATGGCTTCGGCGGTGGCATTGGCGCCGCAGCCGGCCATGATGGGCACGCGGCCGGCCGATTGCTCGACCGCCACGCGGATGATCTCGCAGTGTTCTTCCACGCTGACTGTGGGCGATTCGCCGGTGGTGCCCACGACGCCGATGCAGTCGGTGCCCTCGTCGATGTGCCAGTCGATCAGCTTGCGCAGGGTGGGGTAGTCGACACTGCCGTCGGGCAGGAAGGGGGTGACGAGAGCAACGATGCTGCCGGTGATGGTCTTCATGGAATGCGGTCAGTTTGTGGCACGCGGCGGGCGCCGGAGGTCACTGGATCCAGGCGGTACCCGCGCGAATCGCTCATTCTACCCAGCGCCCATCAGGGCGTGCCGCAGGGGCTGGTCGGGGGCAGGGCGGGGTTCCCGCACGGCCGCGATGCGCTGCACAAAACGCGCGGGCTGATCGAGAAAACCGTCTTCGTAGGCCACCACGCGCAGCGCGGCGCAGGCGCGCAGCAGTTCGCCGGGCGCCAGCAAAAAATCCGGTCGCGAAGGTTTGCCGACGGTCTGGTTGCCGGCCGCGAAGGTTTCGTAGATCAGCACGCCCCCTTCCGCGATGCTGTCGACGAGGGTAGGCAGCAGCGGGCGCCACAGGTAGTTGGTGACCACCACCCCGCCAAACCGCTCGCCGGGCAACGGCCAGGGGCCGTTTTCGATGTCGGCCTGCACGATGCGCGCGCCGGCCTCGGCCAGTGGACGGGTGTTTTCCACGGCTTCGGCCGATCGGTCCACGCCCGTGACGGGATGGCCCTGTGCGTGCAGCGCATAAAGATGCCGCCCGGATCCACAGGCCACGTCCAGCACGGCGCTGCCGGCCGGAATCAGGTGGCACCAGCGCCGGACCCAGGCCGATGGCGGGGACAGGGGCTGCGGCGGCTGCACCGCCAGGGCGTTCAAAAGCAGCTCCAGAGCTGATCGGCCAGGTTCACCATGAAGTCCGGCTGGCGGTACAGCGCCAGCGTGGCGGCCAGCGCTGCGGCCACGGCCAGCCACACCAGCACCTGGGTGGCGCGCGGCTTCATGCGGAAGCCGCGACCCGCTGAGGGCCGCGCCGGATGGCCGACTCGCGCACCGGCAGGTTGATCAGCGCGGCAAACACCCCCAGCGCGATGGCGATGTACCAGACGACGTCGTAGCTGCCCGTGCGGTCGTAGAGCAGGCCGCCGAGCCACACGCCCATGAAGCTGCCGATCTGGTGGCTGAAAAACACGAACCCGCCGAGCATGGACAGGTGCGCCACGCCGAAGATCTGCGCCACCACGGCGTTGGTCGGCGGCACGGTGGACAGCCACAGCACACCCATGACGGCCGAGAACACATACACGCTCATCGGTGTCAGTGGCGCCCAAAGGAACACCAGGATGACCACGGCACGCGCCAGGTAGATGAATGCCAGGATGTGGCGTTTGGCCAGGCGCTGGCCGAGCACGCCGGCGGCATAGGTGCCGAAGACGTTGAACAGACCGATCAGCGCCAGCGCGTAGCTGGCCACCTGGGGCGACAGGCCGTGGTCCTTGAGGTAGCTGGGCATGTGCACGCCGATGAACACCACCTGGAAGCCGCAGACGAAGTAGCCCGCCATCAGCAGCTGGAAGCTGCGGTAGCCGAAGGCCTCGCGCAGGGCCTGCACGATGGTCTGCTCTCGGTGCTGCGCCGCACCCGTGCCGAAGCCGGGTTCACGCAGGTACAGCGACAGCGGCATGATCAGCAGGGCCGCCGCCGCGAGGACGAGCAGCGCCTGCTGCCAGCCGAAACCGCTGATCAGCCAGCCTTCGACCGGCACCATGAGGAACTGGCCGAAAGAGCCGGCCGCCGCGGCCACGCCCATGGCCCAGGAGCGGCGTTCGGCCGGGATCTGGCGCCCGATCACGCCATAGATGACCGCATAGGTGGTGCCGGCCTGGGCCGCGCCGATCAGCACCCCGGCGGTCAGCGAGAACAGCAGCGGCGTGGACGACAGGGCCATGCCCATGAGGCCGAAGGCGTACAGGACCGCGCCCACCAGCAGCACGCGGAACGCCCCGAAGCGGTCGGCCGCCATGCCGGCGAAGATGCCGAAGAGGCCCCAGGACAGGTTCTGGATCGCCAGTGCGAAGGCAAAGGTTTCCCGGGTCCAGCCCTGGGCTTGGGTGATCGGTTGCAGCCACAGGCCGAAGCCGTGGCGGATGCCCATCGACAGGGTGACGATGGCGGCGCCGCAGGCGAGCACCTGCATGGCAGACAGCCGCTGAGGCGCGGCGGAGGAAGCGGAAGTGGCGGACATAGCCGGCAAATGTAGCCAATCCGTCCGGAATCGGCATGCACCTGCGCGTCTCAGGGTCATGAAATCACTGCGGGCGATTGATGATCCGCCGGCATCAACGCAGGAGTTCGCCTTTCGTGTGCATTTTTGATCTGTGCTTTCATACAGTGTTTTGTGCGGGGCACCTTACAATCCGCCGCCATGGCAACCCAATCAAGCGACTATTCCGAAGGCTCCATCCGCGTTCTCAAAGGGTTGGAGCCGGTCAAGCAGCGGCCGGGCATGTACACCCGTACCGACAACCCGCTGCACATCATTCAGGAAGTGCTGGACAACGCCGCCGACGAGGCGCTGGCCGGGTTCGGCAAGAAGATCAAGGTCACGCTGCATGGCGACGGCTCGGTCAGCGTGGAAGACGACGGGCGCGGCATTCCGTTCGGTCTGCATCCGGAAGAAAAGGCCCCGGTGATCGAACTGGTCTACACCCGGCTGCACGCGGGCGGCAAGTTCGACAAGGGCAAGGGCGGCGCCTACAGCTTTTCAGGGGGGCTGCACGGCGTGGGTGTGAGCGTGACCAACGCCCTGTCGAGCCGGCTGGAAGTCGCCAGTTTCCGCGAAGGCCGGGTGGCGCGCCTGGCCTTTGCCGGTGGCGACGTGATCGAGCCGCTGGTGGTGGTGCCCAAGGGCGAGGGCGATCGCCGGCAGGGCACCACGGTGCGCGCCTGGCCCGACGCCAAATACTTCGACGCGGCCACGCTGCCGCTGGGTGAGCTGACCCACCTGCTGCGCAGCAAGGCCGTGCTGATGCCGGGTGTGCAGGTGACGCTGGTCAACGAAAAGACCCGCGACACCCAGAGCTGGCAGTACAAGGGCGGGCTGCGCGACTACCTGCAGCAGACGCTTACCACCGACCCGGTGATCCCGGTGTTCGACGGCGAAGGTTACGCCGACAGCAAGGACGACACGTTCGCCGAAGGCGAGGGCGCGGGCTGGTGTGTGGCGTTCACCGAAGACGGTGCGCCGGTGCGCGAGAGTTACGTCAACCTCATTCCCACCAGCGCGGGCGGCACCCACGACAGCGGTCTGCGTGACGGCCTGTTCCAGGCGGTCAAGAGCTTCATCGAGCTGCACGCGCTGCTGCCCAAGGGCGTGAAGCTCCTGCCCGAGGACGTGTTCGCGCGGGCTTCGTACGTGCTCAGCGCCAAGGTGCTGGACCCGCAGTTTCAGGGCCAGGTCAAGGAAAAACTCAACTCCCGCGACGCGGTGCGCCTGGTGTCCAATTTCGTCAAGCCGGCGCTGGAGCTCTGGTTGAACCAGCACGTCGAATACGGCAAGAAGCTGGCCGAGCTGGCCATCAAGGCGGCGCAGACGCGCCAGCGCGCCGGGCAGAAGGTCGAGAAGCGCAAGGGTTCGGGCGTGGCCGTGCTGCCGGGCAAGCTGACCGATTGCGAGAGCCGCGACATCGCCCACAACGAGCTGTTCTTGGTCGAGGGCGACTCGGCCGGCGGCAGCGCCAAGATGGGCCGCGACAAGGAGTGCCAGGCGGTGCTGCCGCTGCGCGGCAAGGTGCTCAACACCTGGGAGGTCGAGCGCGACCGCCTGTTCGCCAACACCGAAATCCACGACATTTCTGTGGCCATCGGCGTCGACCCGCACGGGCCGGCCGATTCACCGGACCTGAGCGGCCTGCGCTACGGCAAGGTCTGCATCCTGAGCGACGCCGACGTCGACGGCTCGCACATCCAGGTGCTGCTGCTGACGCTGTTCTTCCGCCATTTCCCCAAGCTGATCGAGGCCGGGCACGTGTACGTGGCGCGGCCGCCGCTGTTCCGGGTCGACGTGCCGGCGCGCGGCAAGAAGCCCGCCAGCAAGCAGTACGCGCTGGACGAGGGCGAGCTCAACGCCATCCTCGACAAGTGCGCCAAGGACGGGGTGCCGCGCGAGAAGTGCCAGATCAGCCGCTTCAAGGGGCTGGGCGAAATGAACGCCGAACAGCTGTGGGACACCACGCTCAACCCCGACACGCGCCGCCTGATGCCCGTGGCGCTGGGCGCGCTCGACTTCGCCGGCACCGAGGCCCTGATCACCAAGCTCATGGGCAAGGGCGAGGCGGCGGCGCGGCGCGAACTGATGGAGCTGCACGGCGATTCGGTGGAGGTCGACGTCTGATGCGCCACCTGGCGCGCTCGGGGGCTTGCCTGCTGGCGCTGTGGCTGGCCCTGGCCGGACCGGCGTCGGCCCAGGTCTGGGGTTTTGTGGACCCGCAAGGGGTGCCGCACTTTGCCGGTGAACGCGTGGATGCGCGCTACGCCCTGCTGTACGCGGGCGATGCCGACGTGGGTGCGGCCGAGGGGGCTGCGGCAGCCCCGGCGCGCCTGCTGGCCACGTTCGAGGTGTCCATCGCCTACAAGGCCGTGCGCCACCTGATGCGCGAAGCCGCGGCCGCGGCCGGGCTCGAATACGAACTGCTCAAAGCCGTGGTGGCGACCGAGTCCGGCTTCGATCCGCAGGCCGTGAGTCCGCGCGGGGCCATCGGTCTGATGCAGCTCATGCCCGACACCGCGAGCCGTTTCGGTGTGCACGCCACGGCCCGGCAGCCGGTGCCCGCGCGCCTGACCGACCCACGCACCAATCTCCAGGCCGGGGCCCGCTACCTGGCCTGGCTGCTGCGCCGCTTCGACGGCCAGACCGAGCTGGCGCTGGCCGCCTACAACGCTGGCGAAGGCGCGGTGCAGCGCTACGGCAACCAGATTCCGCCCTTTGCCGAAACCCAGCGCTACGTGCGCACGGTGTCCCGCTTGCACCAGTTGCTGCGCCCGCCGGCCACCGGGCCGGCCGACACCACCGCCTCCCTGCGGGAGCGCCCCGGCCGCGTGAGCGCGGTGCTGCCGGCACCGGCCGGGGCGGCCTCCCTTTCTGCTTTTCTTCACTGACCGATGGACACCCTCATTCCCGATCTTTCCGCGCCCGCGGGCGGCGACGCCGGTGACGACAACCTGGCCAGCTACGCCCAGCGGGCCTACCTGGAATACGCCCTTTCGGTGGTCAAGGGCCGCGCGCTGCCCGACGTGGCCGACGGCCAGAAGCCGGTGCAGCGCCGCATCCTCTACGCCATGGACCGCATGGGCCTGGGCTTTTCCGGCAATACCGCGGCCAAGCCGGTCAAGAGCGCCCGTGTGGTCGGCGACGTGCTCGGCAAGTACCACCCGCACGGCGACAGCGCGGCGTACGACGCGCTGGTGCGCATGGCGCAGGACTTTTCCCAGCGCTACCCGCTGATCGACGGCCAGGGCAACTTCGGCAGCCGCGATGGCGATGGCGCCGCTGCCATGCGCTACACGGAAGCGCGCCTGTCCAAGATCACCGGGCTGCTGCTGGACGAGATCGACCAGGGCACGGTGGACTTCATGCCCACCTACGACGGCTCGTTCGAAGAACCCAAACAGCTGCCCGCGCGCCTGCCGTTCAACCTGCTCAACGGCGCCAGCGGCATCGCCGTGGGCCTGGCCACCGAGATCCCCAGCCACAACCTGCGCGAGGTCGCCGATGCCTGCGTGGCGCTGGTCAAAAACCCCAGGCTCAGCGACGAGGAACTGCTGAGCATCCTGCCCGGACCGGATTACCCCGGTGGCGGCCAGATCATCAGCCCGGCCGGCGACATCGCCGACGCCTACCGCACCGGCCGCGGCAGCCTCAAGGTGCGCGCGCGCTGGAAGATCGAAGACCTGGCGCGTGGCCAGTGGCAATTGGTGGTGAACGAGCTGCCGCCCGGCGTGAGCAGCCAGCGTGTGCTCGAAGAGATCGAGGAGATCACCAACCCCAAGGTCAAGGCCGGCAAGAAGGCGCTGACCCAGGACCAGACCCAGCTCAAGGCCAGCATGCTGATGGTGCTCGACGCGGTGCGCGACGAGTCGAGCAAGGACGCGCCGGTGCGCCTGGTGTTCGAACCCAAGAGCAGCCGCATCGAGCAGCAGGAGCTCATCACCGCGCTGCTGGCCCACACCAGCCTGGAAAGCTCGGCGCCGATCAACCTGACCATGATCGGGCTCGATGGCCGGCCGACGCAGAAGAGCCTGCGCCAAATGCTGGAGGAGTGGATCGAATTCCGCCAGACGACGATCATTCGCCGCAGCCAGCACCGCCTGAACAAGGTGCTGGACCGCATCCACATCCTCGAAGGCCGGCAGCTGGTGCTGCTGAACATCGACGAGGTGATCCGCATCATCCGCCACAGCGACGAGCCCAAGGCTGCGCTGATCGAGGCGTTCAAACTCAGCGATCGCCAGGCCGAGGACATTCTTGAAATCCGCTTGCGCCAGTTGGCCAAGCTTGAAGCGATCAAGATCGAGCAGGAACTGAAGGAGCTGCGCGAAGAGCAGGGCAAGCTCGAAGACATTCTGGCCAATCCGGCGAGCTTGAAGCGCCTGATGGTCAAGGAAATCGAGCAGGACGCCAAGACCTTCGCCGACCCGCGCCGCACCCTGATTCAGGCCGAGAAGAAGGCCGTGGCCGAGATCAAGGTGGTGGACGAGCCGGTCACGGTGGTGATCTCCAGCAAGGGCTGGGTGCGTGCGCGCACCGGCCACGGCCACGAGGCCGCCAGCTTCGCCTTCAAGGCCGGCGATGGCCTGTACGGCACCTTCGAGTGCCGCACAGTGGACGTGCTCATCGTTTTCGGCACGGCACAGAACGGTGTGGGTCGTGTGTACAGCGTGCCGGTGGCCAGCCTGCCAGGGGGGCGTGGCGATGGCCAGCCGATCACGACGCTGATCGATCTGGAAGCCGGCACCCAGCCCGCGCACTACTTCGCCGGCCCGGCCAACGCCACGCTGCTGCTGTCGGGCACCGGCGGTTACGGCTTCCTGGCGACGGTCGAGAACCTGGTCTCGCGCCAGAAGGCGGGCAAGGCCTTCATCAGCGTGGGCGAGGGCGAAACCATCTGCGCGCCCTCGCACGTGGCCCACAGCTCGGGCAGCCAGCCGCTGGTGCCCGCGACACACGTGGCCTGCGCCTCGACCGGCGGGCGCATCCTGACCTTCGAGATCGGCGAACTGAAGCTGATGGAGAAGGGTGGTCGTGGCCTGATGCTGATCGACCTGGAGGACAAGGACACGCTGGCTGGCGCCTGTGCCTACACGCGCAGCATCCGCATCGACGGCATCGGCCGTGGCGGCAAGGAGCGCGACGAGACGCTCGAAATCCGCAGCCTCAACAACGCCAAGGCCGCGCGGGCACGCAAGGGCAAGGCGGCCGACCTCGGCTTCAAGCCGCAGCGCATCACCCGGGTGGAATGAGCATGGCGTTCAGCGGTGCCAGCGTGGTGATCATGGCCGTGGGCTTTGCGCTTGCGTTCGGGGCGGCGCGGCTTGCCGTCCGGTGGCTCAGGGCGCGGCGCGAGGCCCGTGCGGCGGAGCAGGCCCGCGAGGCCCTGGCGCAACAGAGCCGGCAGGTCCGGCGGGCCGCCGCGCGCCGACAAAAGCACTGACGCGGGCGGGGCCTGGGCGCAGCCCGCAGAATGGTGGTTCACGGAAAGGACGGCCATGAAATCACTGGGCAAACGCGCTGACGGCGAGCGGCTGGACCGCATGAAGGGCTCGCCGCAGTGGCGCGGCGAGGGCTTTCACAACGTCTACCCGGTGGCGCCGGGGCTGCGCGACCCGGGTGTGCCCTTTCCGGGCCTGACCGATTTCCTGTGTGGCGGCGAGCGCCGCGTGCCCACCGCGCCGCTGCCCGCCGTGAACCCGCTCGAAGGCTGGCGCCGGGCCCCGCAGAGCGGTCTGCGGGCCACCTGGCTCGGGCATTCGACGGTGCTGATCGAGATTGGCGGCAAACGCCTGCTGACCGACCCGGTCTGGGGGCCGCGCGCCTCGCCGTCCACCCTGGTTGGCCCCAAACGCTTTCAGCCCGTGCCGCTCAAGGTCAAAGAACTGCCGCCGGTGGACGCGGCCCTGGTCTCGCACGACCACTACGACCACCTGGACTACCCCACGGTGCGCGAGCTGAACAAGCGCGGGGTGCCCTTCGTCACCTCGCTCGGCGTCGGCGCGCACCTGCAGGCCTGGGGCGTGCCGGCCGAACGCATCACCGAGCTGGACTGGTGGGAGAGCCACCGCCTGCCGGGCAGCGAGGTCACCGTCACCGCAGCGCCTTCGCAGCATTTTTCCGGGCGCGGCCTCAAGGACCGCAACGCCACGCTGTGGTCCTCGCTGGTGATCCGGTCCGATCGGCACAGCGTGTTCTTCAGCGGCGACACCGGGCTGACCGACGCCTACGCCGAGATTCGCCAGCGCCTGGGCCCATTCGATCTGGTGATGCTGGAGATCGGCGCCTTCCACCCCGCCTGGGGCGACATCCACCTGGGGCCCGAAAACGCGATGAAGGCGCATGCCCTGCTCGGTGGGGGCGTGCTGCTGCCGGTGCACTGGGGCACCTTCAGCCTGGCCATGCACGCCTGGGACCAGCCGGCCGAGGTGTTGCACGCGCTGGCCGAGAAACACGATGCGTCGCTGCTGATGCCCCAACTGGGCCAGGCGGTGGAGCCCGCACATGTGGAACGCACCGACCCGTGGTGGCGGCGCGTCGAGATCAAAGCCGGCCCAGTGCCGGCCGCCGAGCCCGATCACCCGCCCAAGAACCTGCCCAAGGCCCTGCAGTGGCCGCTGGACTGAATACACCGTCTGCTGCCAATGACCGCACCCCGACCTGTCTTTGGACCTCACCTCAAGAGCTTCCCTTCGGCGGGCGCGCCACTCGTTCGCGAGCAGATCCCGGCGCAAGCCTGGAATCTGCTGTGTGGCGACCTGCCGCTGCCGCTGGCGGTGCTCAAACAGTCCGCCCTGCGGCACAACCTGCACTGGATGCGCGACTTCTGCGCGCAGCGCGGGCTGCATCTGGCACCGCATGGCAAGACCAGCATGTCGCCCGAGCTCTGGCAGATGCAGCTTGACGCGGGCGCCTGGGGCATCAGCTTTGCCACCGTGTTCCAGGCCGCCGTCGGCGCGCGCCATCGGGTGCCGGTGCTGCTGATCGCCAACCAGGTGATCCAGCGTGCCGAGCTCGACGCGCTGGCGGCGCTGCACGCCGAGCGGCCCGATCTGCGTTCGATGTTCCTGGTGGACGCGGTCGGGCAGGTCGACGCCATCGAGGCTTGGGCCGCCAGCCGGTCGTTCCAGGGCCGCTTCGAGGTGCTGCTGGAACTGGGCATCGCGGGCCAGCGCACGGGCACCCGCACGGCGGACGAGGCGCGGCAGACGGCCGCGCGCATCGCTGCCAGCCCGGTGCTGCAGCTCGTGGGCATCGAGTGCTACGAAGGCACGACCGCCCACTGCGACCACGCCAAAGACAGCGCCACCGTGCAGGGCCTGATGGACCGGGTGGATGCCATCGCGCGCGAAGCCATTGCGCAAGGCTGGTTCGGCCGCGACGAGATCATCCTCACCGCGGGCGGCTCGGCCATCTTCGACCTGGTGGCCGAACGCCTGCAGCCCGACCTGGGCCGCCCGGTGCGCGGCGTGCTGCGCTCGGGCTGCTACCTCACGCACGACCACCAGCGCTACACGCGCTACCTGTGTTGTGTGGGCGAGCGCCTGAACCTGAAGGAAACCCTCCAACCGGCGCTGGAGCTGCTGGCCTGCGTGCAAAGCCAGCCCGAACCCGGTCTGGCGCTGCTGTCCATGGGCAAGCGCGACGTCGCCCACGACCTGGACTTGCCGCAGCCTGTGTGGCGGTCCGATGCCCTGGGCGGTGCGCCACAGCCGGTGCCGGCCCACTGGCGCATCGACGCGCTCAACGACCAACATGCCTATCTGCGCTTCGACGCGAGCGCGCCCCCGGCCGAATGGCCACATCTCGGCGAGACGGTGGCCAGCGGTACATCCCACCCCTGCACCACCTTCGACAAGTGGCGCTGGTTGCCGCTGGTGGACGACGGCTACTGCGTGGTGGATGCCGTCAGCACCTGGTTCTGAACGCGTGCTGCGCGCCGGCAGCGCTTCAGCCTAGGTGGGCGAGGAGGCCCTGCAACGCGGGCGACAGCGGCCTCGGCACCGTTTGCCGCAGCAGGGTGTCCAGCGGCTCGCGCTGCGCCGCGAAGGACAGGTGCGCGTCGAAGTAGCGGCGGCCTGCCAGTCCGCGATCGCGTGCCCGTCCGGGGTCCAGCAGCAGGCGGTCCAGCAGCGTGGCCAGGCTGGCAGGCGTCGCCACCTCCAGCGCTCCGGCGGCCACCAGGGGCTGCAGGGCCGGGACGGCGCTGGCGATCACCGGCACACCCATGGCCAGCGCGTCGCTGATTTTGGCCGGCATCTGCCACCGCGCGGGGCCGTACGACAGGTCTTGCATGAGGACACAGGCGTCGGCGGCGGCCACGATGGCCGGGGTGCGCCCGAAGGGCTGGTTGCCCAGCAGGTGCACCCGGATCCCGGGCACCGCGAGCAGCGCGGCCTGGAGGTCGGGGTCGGGAAACTCGCCGACCACGGTGAACACCGCGTTCGGGCAGCGCAGCGAGGCCATGGCGTGCGCCGTGTGCAACAGACCTTTGTGTGCCCGGGGTGTGCCGAAAAACAGCACCACCCGCGCGCCGGCGGGCAGATCGAGCGCGGCGCGGCCGCGTTGGCGGGTGGCTTCGTCCGCCGGGCCGACCGAACCGTCGCGGGCGTGCGCGAGAAGGTGCCCGCCATAACGCTGCTGCAGCGCCGGATTGGACACGGTGACGGCATCGAAGTCCCGGGCATGGCCGACCGCGATGCGGGTCCAGTCGGCACCGCGCAACTCGTGCCATGGGGGCAACGCACCGTGTGTGGCCACGTACCCGTCCAGGGTGATTGGTGTGGGGTCGCCGACGAAGCTCAGTTCCTCGTCGTCGATGTCCATCAGCACCGTGGTGGACCAGCGCTGCTTGTAGAGCAGGCCCAGCACCAGGTTGGGGCCGCGGGGCTTGGACAGGTGCAGCAGGCGGCAGGGGTGGTGTTCGACAAAATGCCGGGCCTGCCGCACGAAGGCGCTCCAGTCATCGACCACCAGGGCCTGGAGCGGCAGGGCGGTGTCGCGGATCGGTTCCCAGAGGTGGGCGTGGGTGGCGCCGTCCAGGCAACCCATGAGCCCGGTCGGTGCGGCCTGGGCATGCAGTTCCGCCAGGGTGTGGGCGCGGCCGGCCGCGTTGTGGCCCAGGTCCCATCCGCAGACCCACTGCGCGCACCCGGCCGGGGATGGGGCGGGCGTCGGGGGGGGATCCACGGAGGTAGGGCCGCGATCAGCGGGTTTCCGGCGGGGGCAGTGGCTCGCCGATGGCGTAGAAGTGCCCGCCTGCCACGTGGTGCAGGCTGCGCAGATCGGGCGGGGCGGTTTCGAAATGCCAGCGCCCGTTGAAAAAGACGCGGTCGTCGGCCCAGGCGCTGACTACCTCGGCCAGGATCAGGTCGTGCGGGCCGGCAACGTGTGCGGTCGCCGGCAGGACCCGGCACTCCATCCAGGCGATGGCCCCTTGCACCAGCGGGCAGCCCGTCAGCGGCCCGGGCTCCCAGGCCACCTGGCAACGGTCGAGCTTGTCGGGGTGGTCCCGACCACTCTCGTTGCCGACCGCCCGCACCAGCCCGGCCTGGGCCGCGCAGGGCACACAGAGGCTGAGCGCGCCGCTGGCTTCCACCAGGGGGCGGGTGAGGGTGGCCTTGTCGATCACCACCGCGACTTTCGGCGGCTCGAAATCCAGCGTCATGGCCCAGGCCGCTGCCATCACGTTGGCGCGGTCGCCGTGCCGGCTGCCCACCAGCACGGTGGGGCCGTGGTTGAGCAGACGGCTGGCCCGGTCGAGGGGAACGGGATGCATCGCCATAGGCCGCGCCGGTGTGCCGCGTTCAGGCCAGCTCGGCGATCAGCTCGATTTCCACGCAAGCGCCCATCGGGATCTGCGCGACGCCGAAAGCGCTGCGGGCGTGTGCACCGATGGCCGGGCCAAAAACCTCGCCGAAGAGTTCGCTGGCGCCGTTGGTGACCAGGTGCTGTTCGGTGTAGGTGGGCGTGGAATTGACCAGGCTCATCACCTTGACGATGCGCTTGACGCCGTCAAGGTCGGTGCCGGCCGCGCGGGCCGCCGCTTCCAGCGTGCCCAGCAGGTCGATGGCGATGGCACGCGCCGCAGCCTTGCCTTCGTCGGTGGTGGTGTTCAGGCCGAGCTGCCCGGTCCAAGGCTTGCCGTCCCGCTTGGCGATGTGGCCGCTGATGAAGACCAGCTTGCCGGTCTGCACGAAGGGCACGTAGGCCGCAGCCGGCACGGCCACGGGGGGCAGGGCAATGCCGAGTTGGTGGAGTTTGTCGTAGACGCTCATGGAAGATTCCTGGTGTGCGGTGGGCGCCCTCGGTCGGGGCTCGGAAGCGCGATGGCTGCGGGCCATTCTATCGGGGGGCAGGCGGTGATCCGGGGCTGTCGCGGACGGTCCGGCACCCGGGGACAGGGCGTCGTCAGGCCGTGCTCAGAGCGTGGTTGGATAATCGCGCCTTTGCCCAACACAATCAACGAAGGAGATTCGTGATGATCACCACCCCCAGCGGCCTGCAATATGAAGACACCGTGATCGGACAGGGCGAGGTGGCCCAGGCCGGCCGCCCGGTGCAGGTGCACTACACCGGATGGCTGTTCCAGGACGGCGTGCAAGGCGCCAAGTTCGATTCCAGCAAGGACCGTGGCCTGCCGTTCGAGTTTCCCCTGGGGGCTGGCCATGTCATCAAGGGCTGGGACGAAGGCGTGCAGGGCATGGCCGTGGGTGGCACGCGCCGCCTCGTGATTCCGCCGCAGCTGGGTTATGGCGCACGCGGGGCCGGTGGCGTGATCCCGCCCAACGCGACCCTGCTGTTTGAAGTGGATCTGCTCGCCGTCTGATCGCCGCGCGGCCCGCTTCTGGAGACACGTTCATGACCTCCCTGTTTTCCCGCGCCCCGCGCGCGGTCCTGCCCATCCTGGGCCTGCTGGCGCCGGCGCTGGCCCGCGCCGCCGACCTGGACGGCAGCCAGCTGTCGGTGATGTGGGGCGTGCCGTTTGCCGGCATTCTGCTGTCCATCGCCCTGTTCCCGCTGCTGGCGCCGATGTTCTGGCACCACCACTTCGGCAAGATTTCGGCGGCCTGGGCGCTGGCGTTCCTGCTGCCTTTCGCCATCGTGTTCGGCCCGGGTGTGGCCGGGGCGGGCATCGTGCACGCGCTGTTGGCCGAGTACATCCCCTTCATCATCCTGCTCACCGCGCTGTTCACCGTGGCCGGAGGCATCTACATCCGGGGCAATCTGCGTGGCAGTCCGGGGCTGAACACAGCCATCCTGGCCATCGGTGCCGTGCTGGCGAGCTTCATGGGCACGACCGGTGCGTCGATGCTGCTGATCCGCCCGCTGATCCGTGCCAACGACAACCGCAAGCACGTGGTGCATGTGGTGGTGTTCTTCATCTTCATCGTCAGCAACGCCGGCGGTTCGCTCACGCCGCTGGGCGATCCCCCGCTGTTCCTGGGCTTCCTCAAGGGGGTGGATTTCTCGTGGACCTTCATCCACATCCTGCCCGACACCGCGCTGCTGGTCGGTGCACTGCTGGCGATCTTCTACGCCATGGACTGGTGGTACTTCCACCGCCGCGAAGAAATCCGGCCGGTCGATCCCACGCCAGCAGACGAAAAGTTCGGCTTCGATGGTCGCATCAATTTCGTGCTGCTCGGCTGCGTGGTGGGGCTGGTGCTGATGAGCGGCCTCTGGAAGTCCGACGTGGTGTTCGACATCGCCGGTACCCACGTCGGTCTGCCGGGCCTGCTGCGCGATATCGGCCTGCTCGTTGTGACCGTGGTCTCGCTGCAGGTCACGCCAGGCAGCGTGCACGCGGACAACCAGTTCAACTGGGCACCGATGCAGGAAGTGGCCAAGCTGTTCGCCGGTATTTTCCTGACCATCATTCCCGTGATTGCCATGCTCAAGGCCGGGGTGGAAGGGCCCTTCGGCGCCATCGTGAAGGCGGTGACCAACCCGGACGGGTCGCCCAATCCGGCGGCCTATTTCTGGGCCACCGGCATCCTGAGTTCGTTCCTGGACAACGCGCCGACCTACCTGGTGTTCTTCAACACCGCCGGTGGCGACCCGCAGGTGCTGATGACCACGCTGGCACCCACGCTGGCCGCCATCTCGGCCGGCGCGGTGTTCATGGGGGCCAACTCCTACATCGGCAACGCGCCCAACCTGATGGTCAAGGCCATCGCCGAAGACCGGGGCGTCAAGATGCCCAGCTTCTTTGGCTACATGCTCTGGTCGGGCGCCATCCTGCTGCCGCTGTTCGCGGTGATGACCTGGGTGTTCTTCCTGTGATGCGGGGGCAACTGGCATGAGCGCGCGTCCCGCCATCCTCGTGGCCCGGGCCGTCTTCCCCGAGGTGATCGACAAGCTGCGGCTGCACTTCGAGGTGGAAACCACGCCCGACGGCGTGGCCTGGTCGCCGGCCGAACTGCGCGAACGCCTGCAGGGCAAGGTGGGCGTGCTCACCACCGGCAGCGAACGCATCGACGGCGCGCTGTTGGCGGCGTGCCCGCAGTTGAAGGTGGTGGCCAATCTGGCCGTCGGCCACAACAACTTCGATCTCGAAGCGATGACCAGCGCCGGCGTGCTGGGCACCAACGCGCCCGACGTGCTGACCGAAACCACGGCCGATTTCGGTTTCGCGCTGCTCATGGCCACCGCCCGCCGTGTCACCGAGAGCGAGCACTACCTGCGCGCCGGGCGGTGGAAGCAGTGGTCGCTGGACCTGTTCGCCGGGGCCGAGGTGCATGGCAGCACCCTGGGCATTCTGGGCATGGGCCGCATCGGCCAGGCCATCGCGCGCCGTGGCGCGCTCGGTTTCGGCATGCCGGTGATCTACCACAACCGCTCGCCCCTCTCGCCCGAGCAGGAGGCCCGCGTCGGCGCCCGCTATGTGGACCGCGACACGCTGTTCGCCCAGGCCGATCACCTCGTGCTGGTGCTGCCCTACACCCCGGCGGCGCACCACACCGTGGGCGCGGCCGAACTCGCCCGCATGAAACCCACGGCCACGCTCATCAACATCGCGCGGGGCGGCATCGTCGACGAGGATGCGCTGGTGGCGGCGTTGCGCGAGCAGCGCCTGGCCGCGGCGGGGCTTGACGTGTTCGAGGGCGAGCCGGCCGTCAATCCCGCGCTGCTGACCGTGCCCAACGTGGTGCTCACGCCCCACATCGCCAGCGCCACGCGGCCCACGCGCCTGGCCATGGCCACCCTGGCGGCCGACAACCTCATCGCCTACCTGACCGAAGGGCGGGCGCTGACCCCGCTGAACCCGCAGGTCATCGGCCGGCACTGAGTTGCCCCACCCGCTGCGCGGGTGGCGGCAGGCGCCGATAATCTCGCCCCATGAACGAGATGTGGTGGCTGTGGGTGGTGCTGGCGTTGCTGCTGGTCAACGGGTTGATCGGGGTGGCGCTGTGGCTCCGCAAGCCGCCGGTGGACGACCAGGCGCTCGCGCGTCAGCAGCAGCTGCTTTCGCAGTTGCAGAGCCTGGGCCAGCAGAGCACGCAGCGCATCGAGCGTGTTGAAAGCGAGTTGCGGCGCGAGATCGGCGAGAACGCGCGCGGTGGCCGCCAGGAGGTGCAGCAAACCCTGGCCACCTTCCAGGAAACCCTATCGCGCCAGGGGGCGGAAGCCACCCGCACCCAGAACGCGCAACTCGACGCCTTTGCCCAGCAACTGCTGCAGTTGCGTGGCACGCTGGGGGACACCCTGACGCAGCAGTTGCAGGCGATCAGCCTGGGCATCACGCAGCAGGCGGCCGAGGCGACGCGCACACAGAACGCGCAGATCGACGCTTTTGCGCAGCAACTGGTGCAACTGCGTGGCACGCTGGGCGACACGCTCACGCGCCAGTTGCAGGACCTGAGCGAGGCCAACGCACGCCGCCTGGCCGAGGTGCGCGCCACGCTGGAACAGCAACTGGCCCAGCTGCAGCAGAGCAACGCCGGCAAGCTCGAAGAGATGCGCGCCACGGTGGACGAAAAGCTGCACGCCACGCTGGAGGCCCGTCTGGGCGAGAGCTTCAAACAGGTGGCCGACCGGCTGGAACAGGTGCACCGGGGGTTGGGGGAAATGCAGACCCTGGCGCAAGGGGTGGGCGATCTCAAGCACCTGCTCACCAACGTGAAGACGCGCGGCATGTTCGGCGAGACCCAGCTCGCGGCTTTGCTGGAACAGGTGTTTGCGCCCGAACAGTATGCCGCCCAGGTGGCAACGCGGCCGAACAGCCGCAACGTGGTCGACTTCGCCATCCGGTTGCCCGGACGCGGTGACGACGGCGCGCCCTGCTGGCTGCCGATCGACGCCAAGTTTCCTAACGAGGACTACGAGCGCCTGCTCGATGCCCAGCAGCGCGCCGACGCCGAAGCCGCCGAGATCGCGGCGCGCGCCCTGGAGCAGCGCATCCGGCTGGAGGCGCGGTCGATCGCCGACAAATACCTGGAGCCGCCGCACACCACCGACTTCGCCATCCTGTTTCTGCCGACCGAAGGCCTCTATGCCGAGGTGCTGCGCCGGCCCGGCCTGATGGAGGCCCTGCAGCGCGACCACCGCGTCACGCTGGCCGGGCCGACCACGCTGATGGCCATGCTCAATTCGCTGCAGATGGGCTTTCGCACGCTGGCGCTGGAAAAGCGCAGCAGCGAGGTCTGGCAGGTGCTGGGCGCGGTCAAGACCGAATTCGGCAAGTTTGGCGATGTCTTGGCGAAGGTGAAGAACCAGACCCAGACGGTGCTCAACAGCCTGGATGCGGCCGAGGTGCGCAGCCGTGCCATGGGGCGGGCGCTCAAGTCGGTCGAAGCGCTGCCGCAGGACCGCGCGCAGGCACTGCTGCCGCCCGAGCAGGCCGACCCGCAGAGTGACGCTTGAGCCGCTCGCTGCTGCCGTCGCTGGTGCGCCTGATCGGGTCGCAGGTCTGTGTGCACGGGTGCATGACCGGCTTTCGCATGGCCGCGCCGCTCATGGCCTTGCGCGAGGGGCACAGCGCCATCGCGGTGGGCGTGCTGCTGGCGCTGTTTTCGCTGGCGCAGGTGGTGCTGTCGCTGCCGGCCGGGCGCTACGCTGACCGCCACGGACTCAAGCGACCGCTGCGGGTGGCCGTGGTGGTGGCCGTTGCCGGGGGGGCTTTGGCCGTGGCCTGGCCGGTGTTCGGGGTGCTGTGCCTGACCGCGCTCACCAGTGGCGCCGCGGCGGGTCTGGCCGTGATCGCTCTGCAGCGCCATGTGGGCGCGCTGGCCAGCAGCCCGGCCGAGCTGCGCCAGGTGTTCAGCTGGTTGGCGCTCGGGCCGTCGGTGTCGAACTTCCTGGGCCCGTTCGTGGCCGGTCTGCTGATCGATGCGGCCGGGTTTCGCGCCGCCTATCTGCTGCTGGCCCTGTTGCCGCCGCTCGCGCTGTGGTGGGTGAGGCCGGTCGCCGAGCTGCCGGCCAGCCCGCGCCCGGCCGGGGCCGCGCGCTCGTCGTCGTGGACGCTGCTGCGCGAGCGGGGGTTCCGCGATCTCATGCTGGTCAACTGGCTGCTGTCGTCCTGCTGGGATGTGCACACCTTTCTGGTGCCGGTGATCGGCCACGAGCGGGGGCTGTCGGCCACGGTGATCGGCAGCATTCTGGGCGGCTTTGCACTCGCTGCCACCGCCATCCGCCTGCTCATGCCCTGGATCGCGGCGCGCCTGCACGAGGCCCAGGTGATCACCGTGGCCATGGTGGCGACGGCGGCGCTGTTCGCGGTGTATCCCCTGGCGCCGTCGGCCTGGACCATGGCCGCCCTGTCGGTGTTGCTTGGGCTGGCGCTGGGCTCGGTGCAGCCGATGGTGATGAGCACCCTGCACCAGATCACGCCCCGGCACCGGCATGGCGAAGCGCTGGGCCTGCGTTCGATGGCGATCAACGCGTCCAGCGTGGTCATGCCGTTGCTGTTCGGGTCTGCCGGGGCCCTGGTGGGGGTGGGGGCGGTGTTCTGGAGTGTGGGGGGGCTGGTTGGGGTGGGCGCGCCGCTGGCCTGGCGACTGCCCCGGCCGGCGGCCGACCCCGAACGGGTCAGGGGCGCTGGGTCGGGCACCGCGGGGCCGCGTTGATCGCAGCGTCGTCGTCGTCCGCCAGCGTTTCGTGGTCCGGCAGGCGGAAGCCCAGACCCCGCAGATAGGTGTCGAGCACGCGGGTGCCAGTGTTCACCAGGTCGAAGGCCTCGGACTGCAGCAGCCAGTTCTGGATCAGGCCGTCGATCATCACATGCATGCCCAGGGCCGCTGTGGACACGGGCATGGCCAGGTGCACGCGCTGTCGGGCCGCAGCAGCGGCCAGCGCCTGTTCGGACTGCTGCATGCAATCGTTGCGCACCCGCAGGTGCCGTTCGCGGACGGCGGACATTTCGGTGGTGTATTCCACCTGGTGGGTCGCCACCTCGAACACCCGGCGGGTCTGTTCATCGGTCGCCACGCGGCGCAGGGCCGTCCGCATCATGAGGCGCAGCGCCCGCACCGGGTCGTCCACGCGGTCGGCGCTGGCCCCCAGGCAGGCCAGGGCTTCCTCCAGCGGCAGCGAAACCCGCTCCATCATGGCGTTGAACAGGTCGGCCTTGTCCTTGAAATGCCAATAGATCGCCCCCCGCGTGGTGCCTGCGGCCACCGCAATATCGTTGAGCGACGTGTTGGAAACCCCTTTGTGCTGGAATAGCGTCTCGGCCGCATCAAGCAGCCGGTGCCGGGTGGCTTCGGCATCCGCCTTGGTTCGTCGGACCATGGCATACCTCCTGCATCGGTCATCAGCGTGTCGTCGAATTTCCCCAGAATATACATACATTCAAGAACGTATGTATACTCCGCCGCTTTGCCAGACCCGGGTCCTCGGTTATTGCCGGGGCAGAGCCCGTGCTGGTGGTTTTTTTCCGCCCTCGTCATCCCGAAGGATCGCCATGCCCAGCGCTCAACGTCCCCAAAGCTGCCTTGTTGCCGGCCAGAACCCGCGTCGCCGGCCTGTTTCCCGGAGCCCGCTGGGGCCCTTGTTCCTGTTGCCGCTGGTTGCTGCGCTGGCCGCCTGCAGCCCGTCGGAGGCGCCCCAGGCGGCGGCCGGTGGGGGCATGCCGGCGCCTGAAGTCGGTGTGGTGACGGTGGCGCCGGGTGATGTGGGATTGCTGACCGAATTGCCGGGGCGGCTGGAAGCCTCGCGTGTCGCCCAGGTGCGCGCCCGGGCGGCGGGCATCCTGCAGCAACGCAGTTTCCAGGAAGGCAGCGACGTCAAGGCCGGCCAAGTGCTGTTCCGCATCGATGCGGCGCCTTACGAAGCCGCACTGGCCAGTGCCAGGGCCAGTCTGGCCAAGGCCGAAGCCAGCCTGGTGCAGGCCACGGCGCTGGCGGACCGTTACAAGCCGCTGGTGGCCGAAAACGCCATCAGCCAGCAGGAATACGCCAACGCGCTGGCAGCGCAGAAGGTGGCCGAGGCCGATGTGGCGGCCGGCAAGGCGGCGGTGCAGACCGCCAGCATCAACCTGGGTTATGCCAACGTGACGTCGCCGATTTCCGGGCGCATCGGCCGCGCGCTGGTGACCGAGGGCGCGCTGGTCGGGCAGGGCGAGGCGACGGCGCTGGCGGTGGTTCAGCAGGTCAACCCGCTGTATGTGAACTTCACGCAGTCGGCCACCGAGGCCCTGCGTCTGCGCCGCGCCATGGAGGCGGGCCAGCTCAAGTCGGCTGGCCAGGACGCCGCGGCGGTGCGTGTGGTGCTGGAAGACGGCACCGAATACGGGCAGGTCGGTCGCTTGCTGTTTTCCGACCTCACGGTGGACAGCACCACCGGCCAGGTGACGCTGCGCGCCGAAGTGCCCAATCCCAAGGGCGTGCTGCTGCCGGGCCTGTATGTGCGCGTGCGCCTGGAGCAGGCCAAGGCCGGTGACGCCGTGCTGCTGCCGCAGCAGGCTGTCACGCGATCGGCCCAGGGCGACACGGTGCAGGTGGTGTCGGCCGAAGGCAAGATCGAACGGCGTGTTGTGCGCATCGGTGGCCAGCAGAACGGCCAGTGGGTGGTTCTGGATGGGCTCAAGACCGGCGAGCAGGTGATGGTCGACGGCTTCCAGAAGCTGCAGATGATGCCCCCGGGGACGCCGGTCAAGGCCGTTCCCTGGGCGCCGCAAGGTGCTGCCGCCGCGGCACCGGCCGGTGGTCAGGCCCCGGCCAAGAGCGAATAAGGAGCGCCCGACATGGCGAAGTTTTTCATCGACCGCCCCATCTTTGCGTGGGTGATCGCCCTGTTCATCATGGTGCTCGGGGCCGTGTCCATCACGCAGCTGCCGATCGCCCAGTACCCACCGGTGGCGCCGCCCGCCATCGTGGTTTCGGCCGCCTATCCCGGCGCGTCGGCCCAGACGCTCGAAGACAGCGTGCTGTCGGTCATCGAGCGCGAGATGAACGGCTCGCCCGGCCTGATCTACATGGAGTCGGTGGCGCAGGCCGACGGCTCCGGCAGCATCACGCTGAGTTTCGAGGCCGGCACCAACGCCGATCTGGCGCAGGTGGATGTGCAGAACCGGCTGTCGCGGGCCACGCCACGCCTGCCCGCTGCGGTGACGCAGCAAGGCGTGCGCGTGGACAAGTCGCGCAGCAACTTCCTGCTGTTCACCATCCTGTCGAGCGATGACCCCAAGTGGGACCCGGTGGCGCTGGGCGACTATGCCGCTCGCAACATCGTGCCGGAAATCCAGCGCATCCCTGGCGTGGGTCAGGCCCAGCTGTTCGGTACCGAGCGCGCCATGCGGGTCTGGATCGACCCGGCCAAGCTGCTGGGCCTGAACCTCAGCGCGGCCGATGTGACCGCCGCCATCCGCGCGCAGAACGTGCAGGTGTCGGCTGGCGAAATCGGGGCCCTGCCCAACGTGGCCGGCCAGAGCATCGCCGCCACCGTGGTCGTCAACGGCCAGTTCAGCACCGTGGAGCAGTTCGGCGACATCGTGCTGCGGGCCGGCAGCGACGGCTCGACCGTGCGCCTCAAGGACGTGGCACGCATCGAACTGGGCGCCCAGGCCTACGCCACGGAAGCCCGTCTCAACGGCCAGCCTTCCACCGGTATCGGTGTGCAACTGGCGCCCAGTGGCAACGCCATGGCCACCGCCGAGGCGGTGCGCGCCAAGATGACCGAACTGGAGCGCTACTTCCCCGAAGGCATGCAGTGGGCCATCCCCTACGACAGCTCGCGCTTCGTGAAGATCTCCATCCAGCAGGTGGCCGAAACGCTGCTGGAAGCCGTGGCACTGGTGTTCCTGGTGATGTTCCTGTTCCTGCAGAACTGGCGCTACACCGTGATCCCGACCATCGTGGTGCCGGTGGCACTGCTGGGCACCTTTGCGGGCCTGCTGGCATTGGGCTTCTCGATCAACGTGCTGACCATGTTCGGCATGGTGCTGGTGATCGGTATCGTGGTGGACGACGCCATCGTGGTGGTGGAGAACGTCGAGCGCATCATGAGCGAAGAGGGCTTGCCGCCGCTGCAGGCCACGCGCAAAGCCATGAGCCAGATTTCGGGCGCCATCATCGGCGTGACCGTGGTGCTGATCTCGGTGTTCGTGCCGCTGGCTTTCTTCAGTGGCGCTGTCGGCAACATCTACCGCCAGTTCGCTGCGGTGATGGGCATGTCGATCGCCTTCTCGGCCTTCATGGCGCTGTCGCTCACGCCGGCGCTGTGCGCCACGCTGCTCAAACCGGTGGAGGCGGGGCACCATCACGAGAAGAAGGGTTTCTTCGGCTGGTTCAACCGGGGCTTCTCCCGCACCGCCAAGCGCTACGAAAAGGGCGTGGCGGCGCTGTTGCCGCGCGCCGGCCGCACGCTGGTGATCTATGTCGCCATCGTGGCCGCCGCCGCCGTGGTCTACAACCGCCTGCCCACATCGTTCCTGCCGAACGAAGACCAGGGCAACATGCTCGTGAACGTGCAACTGCCGCCGGGGGCCACCCGCGAGCGCACGCTGGAGGTGATGAAGCAGGTGGAAGGCTTCGTGTTGCAGCAACCCGAAGTGGAGAGCATGGTGAGCGTGCTGGGCTTCAGCTTCTCCGGGCAGGGGCAGAACGCCGCGCTGGCGTTCGTGACCCTCAAGGACTGGACCGAACGCACCGGGCCGGGCAGCTCGGCGCAGGCGCTGGCCGGCCGTGCCTTCGGCGCGCTGTCGGGCATCCGCGATGCGTTCATCTTTCCGCTGAGCCCGCCACCGATCCCCGAGCTCGGGGCGTCGTCGGGCTTCACGTTCCGCCTGCAGGACCGCGCCGGTCGTGGGCACGAAGCGCTGGTCGCCGCGCGCAACCAGTTGCTGGGCATGGCATCGCAGAGCAAGGTGCTGACCCAGGTGCGTCCGGACGGCCTGGAAGACGCGCCGCAGCTGCAGCTCGACATCGACCGCGACAAGGCCAACGCGCAAGGGGTGGACTTCGCGTCCATCAGCACCGCGATCGGCACCGCGCTGGGTTCCAGCTACGTGAACGACTTCCCGAACGCCGGCCGCCTGCAACGGGTGGTGGTGCAGGCCGACGCGGCCGCCCGCATGCAGCCGGAAGACCTGCTGCGCCTGAACGTGCTCAACAGCAAGGGGCAGGCGGTGCCGCTGTCGGCCTTCGCCAGCACCCACTGGGTCACCGGCCCGATGCAGACCGTGCGCTACAACGGCTACCCGTCCATGCGCATCAGCGGTGGCGCGGCGCCCGGCTTCAGCACCGGTGACGCCATGGCCGAAATGGAAAAGCTGGCGGCGCAACTGCCGCAGGGCTTCGGTTTCGAATGGACCGGCCAGTCGCGCGAAGAAAAGCTGGCGGGTTCGCAGGCGCTCATCGTCTACGCGTTTGCCATCCTGGCGGTGTTCCTCTGCCTGGCAGCGCTGTACGAAAGCTGGTCGATTCCGTTCTCGGTGATTCTGGTGGTGCCGCTGGGTGTGCTCGGCGTGCTGCTGGCCACGCTGCTTCGCAACTATGCCAACGACGTGTACTTCCAAGTGGGGCTGATCACCATCATCGGCCTGTCGGCGAAGAACGCCATCCTGATCATCGAATTTGCCAAGGACCTGCAGGCCCAGGGCAAGAGCGTGATCGAAGCCGCGCTGGCGGCGGCGCACCTGCGCTTCCGTCCCATCGTCATGACCTCCATGGCCTTCACGCTCGGCGTGCTGCCGCTGGCCATCGCCTCCGGGGCCGGTTCCGCCAGCCAGCGGGCCATCGGTACCGGCGTGATCGGCGGCATGATCACCGGCACCGCGCTGGCGGTGATCTTCGTGCCGATCTTCTTTGTGGTCGTGCGTTCGCTGTTCAAGGGCAGCGCCCGCCAGCAACAGTTTGCGGCCGAACATTCGCACATCGGAGCCAAGAGCGATGAGTGACCTTGCTACCCCCCTGACCCGTTTCTCCCGCTCCGGCCGCTGGGCGCTCGGTGCCCTGACCCTGGCCGCGCTGTCCGCCTGTTCGCTCACGCCCGAGTACCAGCGCCCCGAGGCGCCCGTGCCCGCCACGTTCAGTGGTGCGCCGGCCGCACAGGCCGCTGCTGCCGCCGCCCTGCCGGCCTGGAGCGATTTTGTGGCCGACGAGCGCCTGCGCGAAGTGGTCCGGCTGGCATTGGCCAACAACCGCGACCTGCGCGTGGCAATGGCCAATGTCGAACAGGTCCGTGCCCAGCACCAGATCGCCCGCGCCAACGTGGCGCCCACGCTGAACATGGGCGTGACGGGCGAGCGTGTGGCCACCGAAGGCGGCAACATCAGCAGCACCTACACCGCCGGCCTGTTGGTGAGCGCCTGGGAGATCGATTTCTTCGGCCGCCTCGGCAGCCTGCGCGAAGCGGCGCTGGCCAACTTCCTGGCCAGCGAAGAAGCCTTGCATGCGGCGCAGACCAGCCTGGTGGCGGCCGTGACGAGCACCTGGCTGACGCTGCAGGCCGACGAGGAACTGCTGGCGCTGACGCGCGACACCCAGGTCACGCGCGACGAATCGCTGCGCCTGACGCGCCTGCGGTTCGAGAACGGCGCTTCGTCCGCGCTGGACCTGCGGCAGGCCGAGTCGCTGGCGGCCACCGCGCGGGCCACGCTGGCCCAGCAGCAGCGCCAGCGCGAACAGGACCGCAATGCGCTGGCTTTGCTGGTGGGGCAGGCGGTGCCGGCCGAATGGCTGCCGCAGGTGCCTTCGGCCCAAACCGTTGCCCTTCCCGATGTGCCCGAAGGCCTGCCTTCGGACCTGCTGGAGCGCCGTCCGGACATCCGCCAGGCCGAGCAGCAATTGCGTGCGGCCAATGCCAACATCGGCGCGGCCCGTGCGGCTTTCTTTCCGCGCATCTCGCTGACCTCGTCGCTGGGTTCGGCCAGCACCGAGCTGTCGGGGCTGTTCAAGGACGGCTCCTGGGGTTTCACGCTGGCACCGCAGGCGCTGCTGCCGATCTTTGATCTCGGCCGCAACCAGGCCTCGCTCGGCGCGGCCCGCGCCGCACGCGACGGCGCCGTGGCCCAGTACGAGAAGAGCATCCAGACCGCGTTCCGCGAAGTGGCCGACGCGCTGGCCGGCCGGGCCACCCTGGGCGAACAGCTCAAGGCGCAGGAAGACCTCGTGCGTGCCGAGTCCGACCGCATGCGTCTGGCCGAGCTGCGTTACCGCAACGGCGTGGCCAGCTACCTCGACGTGCTCGATGCCCAGCGTTCGCTGTTCACGGCCCGGCAGGCGCAGGTGCAGACCGCGCTGGCGCAGCGCCTGAACCAGGTCACGCTGTACAAGGCCCTGGGCGGCGGCTACTGAAGCATCCCTGGCGCGGCGTCTGCCGCGTCCCGGTGGCCCGCCGCCGGCGGGCCACCCTGTTTATCCGCAGCGCGACGGCACGTCCGGCAGGTTGTAGAACGCCAGGATGTGTTCCCAGGCCGTCTGCGGGTCGTCCACGTACTTGACCAGGTTCACGTCTTCCGGCGAGATCGTGCCTTCTTCCACCAGCAGATCGAGGTTGAGCAGCCGGCGCCAGTAGTCGCTGCCGAACAGCACGATGGGGACCGGCTTGGCTTTCTGGCACTGCACGAGCGTGATGACCTCGAACAGCTCGTCCAGCGTGCCGAAACCGCCGGGGAACGCCACCAGGGCCTTGGCGCGCATCATGAAGTGCATCTTGCGCATCGCGAAGTAGTGGAACTTGAAGCCCAGGTCGGGTGTGACGTAGACGTTGCCCGACTGCTCGTGCGGCAGTGTGATGTTGAGGCCCACATTCAGGGCCCCTTCGTCGTGGGCGCCCCGGTTGGCGGCTTCCATGATGCCGGGCCCGCCGCCGGTGCAGACGAACATCTGCTCCTCGCGCGGGCAGTGCCGACTGTAGCGGGCGACGATGCGCGCGAATTCACGGGCTTCGTCGTAGTAGTGGGCGTTGCGCATCAGGGCGCGTGCCTTGGCGATGGTGCGTGCATCGCCCCCGGCCTCGGCGGCGGCGAGCTGTTCGGCGGCCACCGCGGGTTCGCGGATGCGGGCGCTGCCGAACACCACGACGGTGTGCTGAACGCCCATGCTGGCCTGCGCCAGATCGGGTTTGAGCATTTCCAGCTGGATGCGGATGCCCCGGGTTTCCCGCCGGAGCATGAACTCGGGGTCGGCGAAGGCCAGGCGGTAGGCGTCGGCGGTCAGGGCGGTGCCGTTGTTGGACTGGGCCTGCAGCTCGGCCCAGGCGTCGGCCAGGCGCTGTTCGCTCAGGTGCTGGGTGGGTTGCATCGAGAGGGTCCTTTCAGCGGTGTCTTGAAACGGGAGGATGGCGCTCAGAGCCCGAGCGCGAGGGCCAGCGGGACAAAGACCACGGACAGGGCATTGCCCAGCATGATCATGGCGCCCACCTTGTCGGGCTCCTGGCCATAACGTTCGGCCAGCATGTACTGCACCACCGCGGGTGGCAGGGCAGCAAACAGCAGCAACTGGCCCCGCGCCGCACCTTCCAGGCCGAGGGCCCAGGCCAGCGGAATGCCCAGCGCGAGTCCGATCAGCGGGCGGGCCAGGGCGCCGAGCAGGCCCTGTGCAAGCCCGCTGCGGGTGAGCGATGTCAGGCGCGTTCCCAGAGCAAAGAGCATCATGGGCAGCAGGGCGTCGCCCAGCAGCTTCATGCCGGCCAGCGCCGGGGCGGGAGGGCGCAGGTCGGTCAGCGCGCTGGCGAAACCCAGCGCGGTACCGATCATCAAGGGGCTGGTGAGCAGGTCGCGGGTGCGTGCCACGCGGCTGGTGATGCGTGCCCCGACAGAAAAATGCAGCAGGTTGCTGACCGCGAACAGGGCGACGGCGGCCCCGAAGTTCGCGGTGCCGAAGGCCAGCAGGGCCAATGGCAGGCCCATGTTGCCGCAGTTGTTGAACATGATCACCGGCACCAGGGTGCGCGGTTCGGCGCCGAAGCGGCGCGCCAGGGGCCAGGCCAGCAGGCCGCTGCCCAGGATCAACACGGTGCCGCCGATGAGCAGGGGCACATGGGCAGAAAGCTGGAAGTCGCGGTCGGCCAGGGCGGCATACACCAGCAGGGGCGCCAGCACATCCAGCGCGATGCGGTTGAAGGCGCCGAGGTCCGGCGCGTGCCGGCGCCCGTAGGCGTAGCCGATCGCCACGATCAGGAAGACCGGGACGATCACGTCGGCGATGCGGGACAGCAGTTCCATGGTGGGGGCGAAAAAAAGGCTCCGTCAGGAGCCTGGGTGGGAGGTCGCCAACGGCCTCCCGCCGGGGCGCGCTGGAGGCCGTCCGTCCTGTCGGGGAGCGGCGATCCGCGCAGCGCCGGCGCGTGCAAGCACGGTGTTCAGACGCGCTTGCGGTATTCGCCGGTGCGGGTGTCGATTTCGATCTTGTCGTCCTGGGCCACGAACAGCGGCACGGCGACTTCGAAACCGGTGGCGATCTTGGCGGGCTTGAGCACCTTGCCCGAGGTGTCGCCCTTGACGGCGGGTTCGGTCCAGGTGATCACGCGCTCGACACTGGTGGGCAGTTCGACCGAAATGGCCTTGCCGTCGTAGAACACCACTTCCACGGCCATGCCGTCTTCCAGGTAGTTCAGGGCATCGCCCATGTTCTCGGCTTCCACCTCGTACTGGTTGTACTCGGTGTCCATGAACACGTACATCGGGTCGGCGAAGTAGGAGTAGGTGCACTCCTTGTGGTCCAGGATGATCTGGTCCATCTTGTCGTCGGCCTTGAACACGACTTCGGTGCCGATGTTGCCCAGCAGGCCCTTGAGCTTCATGCGGACGGTGGCCGCGCCGCGGCCGCCGCGGGCGTATTCGGTGCGCAGGACGATCATCGGGTCCTTGCCGTGCATGATGACGTTGCCGGCGCGGATTTCTTGGGCGATTTTCATGGTGAATCTGGGAGTAGGTAGGGTTCCAGCCGCGGGGCAGGGGTCCCACCCCATGCGGAACTTCCGGCGGCAAAGCGGGCCGTGGCCCTTTGCAAAACCTGCGATTTTAACCAATCCCGATGGCGCCCCGCCTGTCCAGCCCTTCGATGCTGGCCGCGTTGCGCCAGATCCGCATCGCGTTGGCATTCCCGATGAGCACGGGGTGATGCTCACGCACCGGGGGCCGGGGCCCGAGTTGCCGGCGGTCGCGGTGTTGCGGGAAGCGTTCCTGCGTGTGGCACCGGCGCTGAGCGAGGGGCGCGCCGGCTGAGCCACGCCGGCGGGGTCAGTGGGGCGCGGTGGCCGCCACGAAATCCAGCAGTTGCGACACCAGATCGGGTTGCGCGAGCAGCCGTTCCCGGGCGCGGGCCAGTGTGGCTACCCAGTCCATCGGATCGTGAGCGGGCATGTCTTGCGGCGTGTCGGCGTTCCAGCAGCGGTGCACCGAACGCAGGTCGGGCGGGGCGTCCAGCCAGTCCAGGAAGGCCGCCAGCTTGGCGTGGTGGGCGCCGTCGTGTTGCGGGTAGATGTGCCAGACCAGCGGCCGGCCGGCCCACAGGGCGCGCACCAGCGAGTCTTCACCCCGCACCCAGTTGGTGTCGCTGGCCCAGAGGCCTTCGTCGAATTCGGCCTGGCTGCAAGGGGGGCGCCAGGTCAGGCGCAACGGGCCGTGCTGTGTGGCCGGGCCCAGGTGCTGGCGCACCGCGGCGGCGGCGCGACCCGGGGCCACCAGCACGTGGGCGGGGGGCTGGTCGGGTGCGCGCAGCCTGTCCAGCCAGGCGGGCAGGCCGGCAGGTTCGTAGCAGAACAGGTTGTGCACGGGTTCGCCCTGCCAGCCGTCGGCGTGCCGATGCAGCCAGGCGCTGCGGTCGAAGCGGACCTGGCGTGCCGCCAGGTCGGTTTCGCGCAGCAGGCCGCCCGTGTCCGGCGTGAAGCCGGGGTAGAAGAAGTGTTTGGTGCGGCCGGCCAGGGGACCGTTGAGCACGGGTGAAGGCAGGCGGTGCATGCGCGCCACGTAGCTTTCGGCGCTCAGGTATTCCAGGTTGATCCAGGGGCCGGGCCGCGGGGCCACGGCCAGCACCCAGTCCGGTGGGATGTCGCAGCCGAAGGTTTCGACGAGCACATCGCCGGGGGCCAGCCCGGTTGGCGGCATGCCTTGCCAGGGCCGCACCTGCACGTCCGGGTCGCCCTCGGGCGCCATCCACGCGAGCGCCGAGGCGTCGTCCACCCACAGACGGACGCGTTGGCCACGAGCGGCCAGCCCCTGCGAGAAGCGCCAGCCCACGCCGATGTCGCCGTGGTTGTCGACCACGGTGCAGAAAACGTCCCAGAGCAGCGAAGGCATGGCGCGCATTGTCCACAATAGCGCCCATGACCGATGCCCCGTCCGACGCCGACAAACCCGCGCACAGCCAGGCGTTGCTGGCCCAGGTGACCGCACTGCCGCCCTTGCCCGGCGTCTACCGCTATTTCGACGCCCAGGGCCAGGTGCTCTACGTGGGCAAGGCGCGCAACCTGAAGAAGCGCGTCAGCAGCTATTTCCAGAAGAACCACGATGGCACGCGCATCGGCCACATGGTCAGCCGCATCGTGCGCATGGAGACCACGGTGGTGCGCTCCGAAGCCGAGGCGCTGCTGCTGGAAAACAACCTGATCAAGACGTTGAACCCCAAGTTCAACATCCTGTTTCGCGACGACAAGAGCTACCCCTACCTGAAGATCACCGGCACGCGCGAAACCTACCGCACCGCCGGTGCCTTGCCCGTGCCGTCCCTGGCGTTCCCGCGCATGGCCTATTACCGGGGCGTGGTGGACCGGCGCCACAGCTACTACGGGCCGTACCCGAGCGCCTGGGCGGTCAAGGAGTCGATCACGCTGCTGCAGAAAGTGTTTCGCCTGCGCACCTGCGAGGACACGGTGTTCACCAACCGCACGCGGCCCTGTCTGCTCTACCAGATCAAGCGCTGCAGCGGCCCCTGCGTCGACCTGGTCGATTCGGAAGACTACGGGCGCGACGTGGCGGCGGCCGAGCGCTTCCTGCGTGGCGAGACCCAGCAGGTGCTGGACGAGCTGGAAATGCGCATGATGGCGCACGCCGACCGGCTCGAATTCGAGCAGGCGGCCGAAATCCGCAACCAGATGAGCGCGCTGTCCAGGGTGCTGCACCAGCAGGCCATGGAAAGCGCCAGCGACCGCGACGTGGACATCCTGGCCGTGCGCGTGCTCGGCGGCAAGGCTTGCGTGAACCTGGCCATGGTGCGCGGTGGCCGCCACCTGGGCGACCGGCCCTACTTTCCCGCGCACGTTGACGATGCCACCCAGATCGACGAGGGCCTGGGCACGGAAGGTGGCGCGTCGCCGGTGGCCTGTGCGGACCCGCTGGAGCGCGTGCACGTGCGCGTGCTCGAGGCCTTTATCGCCCAGCATTACCTGGGCACCGCGCTGCCGCACACACTGGTGACCAGCCACGCCGTCAGCAAGGCCCTGATGGAGGCCCTGACCGAGCAGAACGGCGCCCGCGTGCACGCGGTGCACCAGCCGCGCGAGCACCGCCGCGCCTGGCTCGACATGGCGCAGAAGAACGCCGAGATCGCGCTGGCACGGTTGCTGGCCGAAGAGGGGTCGCAGCAGGCGCGCACCCGTGCGCTGGCCGAAGCGCTGGGCCTGCCGGACGACAACCTCGACGAGCTGCGCATCGAGTGTTTCGACATCTCGCACACGGCGGGCGAGTCGACCCAGGCCTCGTGCGTGGTGTTCGAGGCACACAAGATGCAGAACAGCCAGTACCGCCGCTACAACATCGACGGCATCACGCCGGGCGACGACTACGCCGCCATGCGCCAGGTGCTGCTGCGGCGTTACGGCAGGATCGCCGAGGCCTTGCGCGCCGAGCAGGGCGAGGCCCTGGCGGAGGCGCCGGAGCGCAGCGACGACGCGCCCGATCCGGGGGGCGTGGCAGCCGCCGAATCGGCCGAGCCGCCCAAGGGACCGCGCATGCCCGACCTGGTGCTGGTCGACGGGGGCAAAGGCCAGGTGTCGATGGCGCGCGAGGTGTTCCAGCAACTGGGCCTGGACCTCGCGCTGATCGTCGGTGTGGAAAAGGGCGAAGGCCGCAAGGTCGGGCTGGAAGAACTGGTGTTCGCCGACGGCCGGCCCAAGGTCTACCTGGGCCACGATTCGGCCGCGCTGATGCTGGTGGCGCAGATCCGCGACGAGGCGCACCGCTTCGCCATCACCGGCATGCGCGCGCAACGTGCCAAGGTGCGCACCGGTGGCAGCAAGCTCGAAGACATTCCGGGCGTGGGGCCCAAGAAGCGAGCCCGTCTGTTGCAACGCTTCGGCGGCGTGCGTGGGGTGGCGGCCGCCAGCGTGGAGGATTTGGCGACCGTGGACGGCATTTCGGCCGAACTGGCCGATGCCATCTACCGTGCGCTGCGCTAAGGGCGGGCTCCCGCATAATCACGCACCATGTTCTTCAACCTTCCCACCTTGCTGACCTGGGCGCGCATCGTTGCGATCCCGCTCATCATCGGCGTCTTTTACTGGGAAGGTCTGAACGCCGCGCAGCAGAACCTGCTGGCGACGGTGCTGTTCGTGGTGTTTGCACTGACCGACTGGGCCGATGGTTACCTGGCCCGCAAGCTGAACCAGACCTCGGCATTCGGCGCCTTCCTCGATCCCGTGGCCGACAAGTTCCTGGTCTGTGCCAGTCTGCTGGTGCTGGTGCACCTGGACCGCGCCAACGTGTTCGTGGCGCTGATCATCATCGGCCGCGAGATCGCCATCTCGGCGCTTCGCGAATGGATGGCCATCATCGGTGCCACCAAGAGCGTGGCGGTGCACATGATCGGCAAGCTCAAGACCACGGTGCAGATGGTGGCGATCCCCTTCCTGCTGTTCAACGGCGTGCTGCTCGGTGTGGTCGACACACGCGTCTGGGGCACCTGGCTGATCTGGGCCTCGGCCGTGCTGACGGTCTGGTCGATGGTCTATTACCTGCGCAAGGCCTTGCCGGAAATCCGCGCCAAGGCCCGATGAGTCGCGGGCATTCATGAGCGAACGCGCAACCGACACCCGGTGGCTCCAGGCCATGCCCTGGGTGTTCGTGCTGATCTGGAGCACGGGCTTCATCGTGGCGCGTTACGGCATGCCCTATGCACCGCCCATGAAGTTTCTGGCGGTGCGTTATGCCCTGTCCATCCTGTGTTTTCTGCCCTGGATCTGGTGGGCCGGTGTGCGCTGGCCTGGCGATCGGCGCCAGACCCTGCACCTGGCGGTCACCGGGGTGCTGATGCACGCGGCCTACCTGGGCGGCGTGTGGGCGGCGGTCAAGGCCGGCATGGGCTCCGGTTTATCGGCCTTGGTCGTCGGCATCCAGCCGGTGCTGACCGCAGTGTGGCTGTCCAGCGTGGGTGGGCAGGCGGTGTCGCGCCGGCAGTGGACCGGTCTGCTGCTGGGTTTTGCCGGCTTGGTGCTGGTGGTGTCGCGCAAATTCGGTTCGGGCGGGCCGGGCGACCAGGCCAACTGGCTGAACCTGTCTTTTGCCTTGCTGGCCTTGCTGGCCATCACCGCGGGCACGCTCTACCAGAAACGTTTCGTGAAACCGTGCGACGTGCGCACCGCCAACACGGTGCAATTGGCGGCGGCGCTGCTGGTGACGCTGCCGCTGGCGCTGCTGGAAGCCGAGCCCATGCAATGGAATGCCGAGCTGGCGGGCGCCATGGCCTGGTCGGTGCTCGGGCTGACCCTGGGTGGCAGTTCGCTGCTGTACCTGCTGATCCAGCGCGGTGCGGCGGCCTCGGTCGCCAGCCTGATGTACCTCGTGCCCCCGTGCACGGCGCTGATCGCGTGGCTGCTGTTCGGCGAACCCATCACGGTGGTGACGGTGGGCGGCATCGCGCTCACGGCGTTCGGCGTGAGCCTCGTGGTGCGCGTGCCGAAGCCGGTGGGCTGAGCTTCCAGGGCTCGGCCTCGAAGCGCTGCGCCAGAAAGTCCACCAGTAGCCGGATGCGGCGCGGCGTCTGCGGCCGGTAGGGCGCCAGCCAGTGGACATCGGCATCGGGCATGGACCATGCGGGCAGCACCTGCACCAGACCGCCGGCCGCGAGCCGGGGGGCCACGTCCCACAGGCTGCGCAGCATGATGCCGTGCCCGGCCAGGCACCAGTCGCGCACCATCTCTCCAGAATTGCTGCTCAACGGCCCTTGCACGGCGACGCTGGCCTGGCGGCCGCTGCTGTCGTGGACCAGCCGCCATTCGTCGAAGCGTGGGTTGCTGGGATGGACGTTTTCGCGCACGGCCAGACAGTCGTGCCGGGCCAGGTCCTCGGGCTGCGCGGGTGCGCCGCGCGATTGCAGGTAGTGCGGCGCTGCCACCAGCACGCGCTGGTTGCGTGCCAGGCGCCGTGCCGTCCATTCGCCTGCGCGCCGCTGGGGCGCGTTCCAGAGCCAGATGGCACCGTCATAGCCCTCGACGGCCAGATCGGGCAACTGTTCGGTCAGGTGCAACTGCACCGTCACGGCGGGGTGGCGGCTCTGGAACTCGGCGAGGGCGGGCCCGAGCCAGTGTCGGCCGAACCCGAAGGTGGCGGCCAGGCGGATGCTGCCTGCCGGTTCGCGCCGTTGCTCGCGCAGGGATTCCTCCACGGCCTGGAAGGCGCCCAGCAGCCGCGTGGCCTGTTCACACAGGGCTTCGCCTTCGGCCGTGGGGCTCACGCGCCGCGTGGTGCGCAGAAACAGGCGCAGCCCGAGCTGCGCTTCCAGCGCGGCCAGGCGTTTGCTCACAGCGGGTGGGGCCACCTGCAGCACGCGGGCGGCGCCGGCGAGGCTGCCCTGGGCACGGATGGCGCAGACCAGTTCGAGATCGGAGCGTTCCAATTCTTGCTCTGTAGGAATCAATGGGTTTCCGGATTATTGCCTTGGGCCGGCTTATGCTTGCGCATCCACCATCCGGTCCGAGGCCATTTTTCAGGAGACACCATGAGCAAAACCCATCGCATCGCTGTCATCGCCGGGGACGGCATCGGCAAGGAAGTCATGCCCGAAGGCCTGCGCGTGATGGAGGTCGCCGCGTCGAAGTTCGGCATCGACCTGCAGTTCGACCATTTCGATTTTTCGAGCTGGGACTACTGCGAGAAGCACGGCAAGATGCTGCCCGACAACTGGAAGGACCAGATCGGCGGTCACGAGGCCATCTACTTCGGCGCCGTGGGCTGGCCGGAGAAGATCGCCGACCACGTGTCGCTGTGGGGATCGCTGCTGCTGTTCCGCCGCGAGTTCGATCAGTACATCAACCTGCGTCCGGCACGCCTGATGCCCGGCGTGACCGCGCCCGTGGTGCGGCGCGACGGCAGCCCGCGCCTGCCGGGTGAGATCGACATGATGATCGTGCGCGAGAACACCGAAGGCGAATACTCCAGCATCGGCGGGCGCATGTTTGAAGGCACGCCGCGCGAGATCGTGATGCAGGAGACGGTGATGTCCCGCCATGGGGTGGACCGCGTGCTCAAGTTCGCGTTCGACCTGGCACAGTCGCGCCCCAAGAAGCACCTGACCAGTGCGACCAAGAGCAATGGCATTGCGATCACCATGCCCTACTGGGACGAGCGTGTGGCGGAAATGGCGAAATCGTATCCCGATGTGAAGGTGGACAAGTTCCACATCGACATCCTCACGGCCCACTTCGTGCAGCGCCCGGACTTCTTCGATGTGGTGGTGGCCAGCAATCTGTTCGGCGACATCCTTTCCGACCTGGGCCCGGCATGCACCGGCACCATCGGCATTGCGCCCAGCGCCAACCTCAATCCCACGCGCGAACACCCTTCGCTGTTCGAGCCGGTGCACGGGTCGGCCCCCGACATTGCGGGGCAGGGCATCGCCAACCCGATTGGCCAGATCTGGTGCGGCGCGATGATGCTGGATTTCCTGGGCTACCGGGCCGCGCACGATGCGGTGCTCGGCGCGATCGAGGCCGTGCTGCAACCCGACAGCGGCGCGCCACGCACCCGCGACCTGGGTGGCACGGCCGGCACGCGCGACGTCGGGCAGGCGATTGCCCAAGCACTTGCAGGCTGAGCGCGCGCCGCGCAAGGGCGGCGGGAACGCTGGCAAAAATTCACGGCTGCTGCGCATTCTGGTGCATCCGAGCGTCTAGAATGCCGCCTTTCGCGCGGGCAGGCAGACGGCGTGGCCGTTGCGTATTGACAGTCTGGCAAGCGCGTGGGTCTAATCCCATGGCATCGCGTCACCCGTGCCTCATTGGCGTCCGGCGTGATGTGCGCGTAGCAGGCCGCCTCTGTTGCGGCCTTTGTATTGCCCATCGGGCACTGCTCGGATCAACGATTTCCTTCCAACACTTCAAGAGGGGCTTTTCGTGAACAAAACAGAACTCGTCGAACACATCGCCAAGAATGCCGACATCTCCAAGGCTGCGGCGACCCGCGCCCTGGACTCGACCATTGCGGCCATCCGTACCACGCTGAAGAAGGGTGGTACCGTGTCGCTGGTGGGCTTTGGTTCGTTTGCCGTGACCAAGCGTCCCGCGCGCAAGGGCCGCAATCCCCGCACGGGCGCTGAGATTAAAATCAAGGCCGCCAAGGTGCCCAAGTTCCGTCCTGGCAAGGCGCTCAAGGACGCGCTGAACTGACGGCACCGGGAATTTCAGGTGGGGTGCTTAGCTCAGTCGGTAGAGCGGCGCCCTTACAAGGCGTAGGTCGGCGGTTCGACCCCGTCAGCACCCACCACCCCCAAAAGGCGAACCCGGGTTCGCCTTTTTTGTTGTTCGCCGATTTCAGGATAGCCAGGCATGTTCGATTCCATCCGCAACCACAAGAAGTACCTCATGGGCTTCTTGATGATCCTGATCATTCCCTCGTTCGTGCTGTTCGGCATCGAGGGGTACACACGTTTCAATGAGCGCAGCGAACCCGTGGCCTCGGTGGATGGGCACGACATCACCAAGGCCGAATGGGACCAGGCCCACCAGGTCGAGGCCCAGCGCCTGCGCGAGTCCATGCCCGGCCTGGATGCACGCCTGCTCGACAGCGACGAAGCCCGCTACGCCACGCTGGACCGCTTGGTGCGGGACCGCGTGCTGGCCGTCGCTGCGGAAAAGGACCACCTCTACACCACCGACGCGCGCCTGGCGGCGGAACTGCAGCGCAACCAGGCGATTGCCACGCTGCGCAAGCCCGATGGCACGCTCGACGTCGAGGCCTATCGCGAGTTGCTGGCCCGCCAGGGCCTGTCGCCCGAAATGTTCGAGGCCCGCGTGCGCGCCGACCTTTCGCGCCAGCAGGTGCTGGGCGGCGTCACGGCATCGGTCCTGGTGACGCCGGCCGTGGCGGCACAGGCGCTGGAGCCGTTCTTCCAGCGCCGCGAAATTCGCGTGCAGATGCTCGCGGCCAAGGACTTTGCCGCCCGCGTGCAGCCCACGGAGGCCGAGATCGAGGCTTTCTACAACAGCAACCAGGCGCTGTTCCAGGCCCCGGAGCAGGTCGATGTCGAGTACCTCGTGCTCGATGCCGCTGCCCTGGCCAAGGAAGTCACGCTCAACGAAGCCGACCTGCGCGCGTATTACGACCAGAACGCGGTGGCGCTCTCCGGCGGTGAAGAGCGCCGCGCCAGCCACATCCTGCTGACGGTGCCAGCCGGCGCTTCGGCCGAACAAAAGGCCGCAGTGCGGCAGAAGGCGCAGGAATTGCTGGACCAGGTGCGCAAGGACCCGGCCAAGTTTGCCGAACTGGCCAAGGCCCACTCGCAGGACCCCGGTTCGGCGGCGCAAGGCGGTGACCTGGGCTTCTTCGGGCGCAACGCTATGGTCAAGCCCTTTGAGGACGCCGCGTTCGCGCTGGCCAAAGGGGGTATCTCCGATCTGGTGGAAAGCGAATTCGGTTTCCACATCATCGAACTCACCGACATTCGCGCACCCAAGGTTCGCAGCTTTGCGGAGATGCGTGCCCAGCTCGAAGGTGATCTGAAGAAGCAGCAGGCCCAGAAGCAGTTCAGCGAAGCGGCCGAAACCTTCAGCAACCTCGTCTACGAACAGGCCGACAGCCTACAGCCGGCGGCCGAACGTCTGAAGCTGACGGTGCAGACCGCCCAGGGTGTGACCCGCGAGCCGCGGCCCGACGCGGGCGTGCTGGGCAACCAGCGCTTGCTGGCGGCCCTGTTTGCGCCCGATTCGCTGGAGAAGAAGCAGAACACCGAGGCGCTGGAAACGGGCAGCGGGCAATTGACCTCGGCGCGGGTGACCCGCCACGAGGCGGCCCATACCAAGCCTCTGGCCGAGGTGCGCGAGCAGGTGCGCGCCCAACTGGTGGCGCAGCGCTCGGCACAGCTGGCCCGCGAAGCCGGTGCCCAGCGTCTGGAAGCCCTCAAGGCCGGTGGCGATGCCTCGGGTCTGCCGGCGGCGGTGACCGTGTCGCGCGACCAGCCACAGGGGGTGTCGGCTGCGGTGCTGCGGGCGGCCCTGAGTGCGCCGGCGACCACCTTGCCCGCCTGGGCGGGGGTGGATCTGGGCGCGCAGGGCTACGCCATCGTCAAGGTCGAGAAGCTGCTGCCCCGTTCCGAAGCGGAGGCCGCACGCCGCACGCAGGAGCGCCAGCAGTACGCGCAATGGTGGACCACCGCCGAGGCGCAGGCCTACTACGAGACCCTCAAGGATCGCTTCAAGGTGCGTATCCTGGTGCCGGAACCGAAAAGACCCTGATGAAGTTCTGGAAACGCCTCGGGTTCAGGCTATAATCTTGGGCTTGCGGTGGCTGTAGCTCAGTTGGTAGAGTCCAGGATTGTGATTCCTGTCGTCGTGGGTTCGAGTCCCATCAGCCACCCCAGATGAATCAAGCACTTAGCCCGGTCCTGTACCGGGCTTTGTCGTTTCTGGGTGAGCCTTGTAGGCAATCTGTAGGCAACTTGGGCAAATCCGCCACTTGGCGCGCCGCCCAAAACCTACGGTTCGTCGGTCTTCATGGGCCTCAGGAACAGCCCCATCTGCGACAGCGACAGATGGGCTACCTCGGCGACTTCGGGCCATCCCCTGTCCGCAGGCTTTCCGCCTATCCGCCGTCCCCCGTCCGCGTTCTGCCCGCATCCGATGCGGACAGAACGCGGACACATCACGGCACCGGTAACGCCCAGGTAACGCCCGGCGCGTTACCTCAGCATTGCTGCCAGCACACGCGTAGCAGTCGCACAGCACATGCGCGCAGATGCGTGCAGGTCACCCGCTGAGAATCTGAGGGGCACCGCACCCCCTTGGACGGTGGCGTCATGCGTGCCTGACGCGTCACTGTCGCGTGGTTCACGCGCCCAGCGAGTGACTGTCGGTGGAAGCCCACGGGCAACCCAGCGCAAACCCAGGTGAAACCAGTGGGTTTCCGTGTCGGCCATGCGCTCGGATGGATACCGGCGTGGATACCAGTGCCTTGGATACCTACCCCAGGCTCCAGCACCACGGCGCGGCGGACATGAAAAAGCCCGCCGTAGCGGGCTTGTCGGTGGGCGGCAAGGTGTCAGTGAACCCCAGCAGCCATGAGCGCATCCAGTTCGGACGCAGACGCACCCTTGTCGCGCAGTACGGCGATGGCCGCCTCGGCAATGGCCTTGTCTGCACCATCGTCCATGCGGGCCGCCAGCATTTCCAGCGCACGGGCCACCGCGAAGCGCCGGTCGTTCCTGAACCACGCCGTGGTCGTCAAGGCCGGGTCAACTACCTCGTTGAATTTGGCCCAGGTCTTGCGCTCGGCCACTTCATCCTCGCTCAGGTAGCGCGTCCAACGGAACGGCCCGAACCCGTCCCAATAGATCGTGTCGCGGCTGTCCGTCCCCGGAAACGCCGGGTCATGGAATCGAGCCCGCTTCGGCATGGCGCCGGTATACCCTGCCTCGCGTAGATCCTGCTCGCTGCCGGAAATGTAGTCCCATTCCGGGCAAGTCTCGACCAGAGCGCCCGTCGCCCACTGCACGGTCTTGAAGGCTTCTTGCTTACGCATGGGCAACCTCGCTTTCCTCGTTGGCCGCCAGAATCTCCAAGGTATCGAGGAATCCCTCGGTTTCTTGATGGAGCCGCTCCAAAAGGCACTTGTAGCCGCCTTCCACTTGGAAGTATCTGCTAGCGACCCTCGCAACGCCGATGATGCCGCACCACAGTTCGCAGAAGTCGTTCCACGTCTTCGGCGGGTTCTTCTTCATCCCACCAATGATGGTCGAAAGCAGGTAGACCACATCCTCCACTTCACCGCCGATGCCGTATTCAAGCTCGGCCAGCTTGCGAAGGTCTGCTAGGGTGTTGCCGACCTGAAAGATCGCCAGGTTCACGGTCTGCGCGAACGTCGGTAGGTTCTGGTTTTCTTTCTGCTCAGCCATGGCGGGCATCCTTTGTCTGTTGGCGGTCTTTCAGGATGAAGTCGGCATTCACGGCGATGTGCAGGGCCTCGATTTGCGTCTGCATGGCTTCGGCCAGGAAGAACAGCAGGGTGGGCACGCCCCGGCCGTCCTGAAGGCTGCCAGAGTGGATTTCACCCCGTTGCTGGCACCCGGCATCGGACACGATCAAGCCGCCTATGCGGCGCATCACTTCGGCGATGTTGCGCATCTCGCCTTCAGCCCCGTCCGACATGAAGGCCAGCGTCTCCAAGGCCGCATCCGGCAGCGAGCCCAGGTTGGTGTTGTCCCGGAAGAATTGCAATGTGGCGGATGCGCTCATTTCGTGTGCTCCCTCATGACGGCCTCATTGGCTTGCTCGAAATCGGCATCGATGTCGGCGGCCAGCGCATGGATAGCGCCAACCAGCCCATAGCGCAGGTGCGCGCCAAGCGTGCAGTCCAGGCTGTCATCAACCAGAAGAACGGCGCTGATGGCTTGGATGCCGCGCACGCGCGTAGCGATGGTCTGCACGTCCCGACTGCGCAAGTGCAGGTCGTTGTCGTAGCCGCAAGCGCGCTGCTCGCGACACACCTCATGCAGATCAAGGGGTTTGCTTTCCTGGTTCATCACTCAGCCCTCCACCAGTTGCCGGCAAGGTGCCGCGTCCATCGCGTCGGCGCAGGCCAGCAGCTCAGCGGCCACGGCCCGGGCCTCTGCGGCCGTGAAACGCATCTTGGCCACCAGCGGGCCGCTGCTCCAGTCCAGATCGACCGTGCCGCTGTGGGTGAACGACTCCACACGCACCATGCCGCCCTCGCTCGGCTGGGCCGTGGCGCAGTGGTGCCACATGCTGCTGGTGCTGGCCTTGCGGATGAAGGTGAAGGGGGCGCTCATGCTGCACCTCCTTTCGTCGCGCTGCTGGCCGCGCTGGCGCGCTTGAGCAAGGTAGCCGCACGCAAGGCACGGCCGGTGGCGACTTTCAGGTGCAAGGTCGTGCACTCGGGCTGCGCCAGGCAGTGCAGCGCCGTGGACAGCGCGTTGTGCGCCTGGGCATGGAGCTGGATGACCTCCAGCGGCTCGGGGGTGGTGGTCGGCGCAGCGCAGCGGCTGGCCAGGGGTATGACCTTGGTCATGGTTTCAGGCTCCTGGTTGAGACTGGAAAACCACTCGGCCGCGTTTTCAAGCGCGAACGGGTGGACGGGATGTTGAAAACACGGAACCAGCCGTGCAGCCATCCTTGCGGGGAGGCTCATCCCGTCCATAAACGGGTGCCCTGGTGGGGCACTGTGGCGAGATGGCCGAAGGCCATGCCCGCCGGTGTATGGGCGTGACAAAACCCCGCTTGTCGGTGGGGGCTGCAACCGCTGGTTCCGAAGGTGTTTTCAAGCACCGGCCCTTTCGGGTTGGGTGCATTGTGGCATGGGACAGGACGGCATGCAAGGCCGTGTTAGCGTGGTGTCTTTCGTCCGCCAGCAGCGGGGGCTGATGCGGGTGTTGGATCGTCCCAGATCACTTTACTAGGGTCGATTTTTACAGGCTCCCGCATCTCCGTTGCTGTCCTATTTGAAGTGGGCAGCCACCCCTTCAGTAGAGCCACTGTCACGCACCCGATAACAAGAATCATCATTGGTAGCCCGTCGCCAAGACACCATCTCCAGATTTCAGCGCCCGCTACAAACAGAATAGGAATGAGCGCTAGCAGGACAGTTGCCAGCACGATGCCCAGCGCAATCTCGATGACCATGATGTCTCCCGGTGTTCAGCGATGGTATTTTGATTTTCTTCAGGCGGCAGGGCGTCGCTTTCTTGGCTGCCCTTTCATGATGTGCTCTTGAGAATGCGGACCTTTGGCCGGCTGCTGCCCGCCGCGGCCGGCCCGCATCGCCATGAATGCGCTGGGCGCAGATTTACGCCCAGTCCAACGCCCTGAAGTATCAGATGGTAGGTGCGCTCGGCCGTGAGCCCAATGCCCGCCCGCAACCGGCTCAAAAGTGAGCCCGTCGGGCCCGAGGCTGAAGGGTGTCCAGTTTCTTCGGGACACCCTTGCTGCATGCTGCTGGCGTTGGTCTTGTTCTGCGCTGGGGCCCGCTGCCGTCCGCCCTGTTGCTGGCATGGGGGCTGATTTATCCGTCTGGCCATAGGTTCCCCAAGGGTGAATAGCTCAGGCTATTCATCCTCTGCCCAGCACTGGATTTCTTGTTCCAGGCCCAGCACACCATGGCGGCTGCGATTCATTCACGGGCGGCCTTGTCTTCACCTTGGTGCCACTCGCTTATCCGGTCCCTCGCAGACAGGCTGGACGCCACAATACCGGGGTGAAACGGCTGGCGGTGTTCCTTGGGTGCAGCCCATGCAGGCCCATTAGCTGCGTCAATGCGCGCCCTGACGCTGGAACGCAAAAAAGCCCTTGCTGCTGCGTTCCCGCTGTGGCGGCGGACGACTCGTGAGAGTCTGGGAACGCATGAGCAAGGGCTCTATTGATCGTCTTCCGCCGCCACAGCGTTGACAGAACGCATGGTCGGAAAACTGGCAACTTCAGTCGAACCCTACAGGGGGTTTGTCGTATAAATTGCCATATGACGACATTTTAGCCGAATTTCAGGGCTATGGAGTGCAGGTGCATGTCCCTTCGGTCAGCAGGCCGCCATCGTGGCGAGTGCGCAGGACTGGGCGAAGGCGCAGACCGTTGGAAAGCCCAAATCCGGCAACGTTGCCGGATTAGATCGTGTGGAAGACAGGGCGGCCCAGTCCGGGGCCAGCGAACGTACCCAGCGCATGGCCGACAAGGTGGCAAAGGCCAACCCTGAGCTGGCAAAGAAGGTGGCCCATGGTGAGGTCAGCTTGCCCAAGGCGGTGCAACAGGTTGAGAACAGGCCGACCAAGAAGGTCAAGCGCGAACTACCGCAGGCCAAGGCCGCGCCAACCTCTGCTGATGAGCTGGCCGAGGGGGGTTCTGATAACCCCCGTTCCGCAGGGGTGTGAATCGGTTTCACGACCTTGCGGACAGGGGCTTGGGTGAAGGCTTCGGGGAAGGCTTCGGGGAAGGCTCGCGAGGGTTCGCGAACGGTAGTTGAACGGTTACCGAACGATTTCCCAACGGTTGTTGCACGGGTGTTTAACGGGTGTTGCTTGGCGGCGCCCCCTGGCGTCGTCGCGGCAGGCTGCAATCAACGCATGGGGTCGCCAAACGCTACCCCTTTATGGCCTGCCGCTTCTTGGGTACCATTCCTCCGGAACCTGATGCTTTGCGGCCTGTCCGGGGGGTGACCCCGGCGCGCTGCCAGGTGAAGGAACCCGCCCCTGCACACCAGGCAGCCCAGTCAATCGCGGTTGGAACGATCTGGTGGCAGGGGTTGTTTTTTTGGGGCATCAGCTATCAACGGCTGGTGCCGGCTTAGGGAGAAAAAGGCCGGGCACTAACTTTCACTGACCGCCTGACCGTCTGCGAGCTACCCGGACAGCATCAATGGCCCGTTCTGCCCGATCAGCCAGCGACTCGAAGGCATCGCGCCAATCAGCCCCACCAGCAGCCAATACCGCTGCTTGCCGCAGAACGCGCGCCCGCCGGTCTTCGTCGGCCGACAGCTCGATGGACTGATCGCCCAGGGTGTAGAGGATGGCGTCGTCGCAGACACTGCGCACCAGGGTGTGGGTGCTATCCATGTCCAGGCCGATGCGCTCGCTGCCGGCCTCGATGAACCACTGGCCATCACCACCGCAGCCCCAGCGCACCGCCCTGAACGGCCTGATGGGGGGGGGCTGGTGCATACCGCCCTCGGGCTATGCGCTGAATCTCCCCGTCGTTGTGCAGGCGCTTGAGGGTGTCGTCGACCGTCACCAGCGGCAGCCGGGTAATGTCCGCCACGGTTTCCCGCGTGGATACCTGCTGCCCTTGGCGGAACTGCTCATGCACCACATCCAGCACCTTCTGCCGGCCGGATGGCTTGGGGAGCACAGCCGTCATGCGCCCCCCTCTGCCTTGGCCAGGATGGCGTAGAGACGCACGGCCCGCTCGGCATCCGTCATGTCCTTGACAGAAACCTGAATCGGCCCGCCGTCAGCCCCGGTAAGCGCGTTCTCCACCTTGTCCCGCCACACGTCGGGTCGGCGGTTCTTCAGCCAGAAAATCGCCGCCGTGGTGTCAGGCGGGTAGTGTTTGATCGTCGGCGTGATGACGATCTCGCCATTGATCGCCCTGATGTCGTCCTCGGGATGCTCGTAGCCGGTGGCGCGGTGGAACAGCTTACTGGCTACCTCTGCATCAGCGATTGCCTTGCCTTTTTTCAGGGCTTTCGAAAACTCTTTGTGCTCTTTCTTCCACGCATTGATTGTTGTCACGCTTACCCCAAGCTCTCTGGCCAAGTCTTCATCGGTTGCACCCAGCTTGCACATGGCCTCAACAAACCGAAGATCAGCGGGGTCGTACTTCGACGGCCGGCCGCCACCTTTGTTGCCTGCTGCATATCGATTGCCCATAGGTGCCGGCATATTTGATCCCTTCGAATCAGGTTGCCAGCGCGGCAGGGTGTACATGTAAACGGGTTTCCTTCGCTTTGTCGTCGGGATTCATGGCTTGACTCTTGATTGTGGGTTACTCGGCGCCAGCGTTTTGCAGGGTGCCGAAGGTGATGGCCGGCGGGTTGCCGGTTTGGGGTTGGGGGCGTCTGGCCAGCGCCGCCCCGACGTTCTGCGCCTGGCGCTGCTGCACCGAGCGGATGCCGCCCGAGACCGTCGTGCCGATGTTGAACAGCGGCAGCTTCGAGGAAAGGCGGTCCAGCAGGTCCAGCCCACGGCCCATCAGGAAGGTGCCGGAGTTGGAGTTGTTCACTGCGCTGCCGGCCGGCTGTGCCGTGGTGTAGTGTGAGACCCTGCCCACAGCCTGGAGCTGTTCGATTTCCTCGGGGCTGAAAAAGGCTTTCAGTTTGCGTTGGGCACGAAGCCTAAACAAAGCGCGGTTGAACCCACTGGCCGAGAACTTGCCGCCCTCGTCCGAGGCAATGCCGATGGCGGCTTGTTTGAGGTGCTGGGCGATGCTGGCCCGCACGGCCTCGTGCGCCTGGTGGTCGGTGGACCTCAGCAGCGAAGCCAGCGCCTGCACATCCTGCCCCTTGGCGGCCGAGCTGATGACGTGCTTCTGCACGAAGTCATCGGGGGTGGCATTGCCTTCGTAGACGGCCTTGAGCCCCGGAATGCGCTCGATGCGCCGCATCATCATCTTGTTGGCCAGCCGCGCCTTGTTGAAGGCATCGACAGCCTGCTGGCCCAACTCCGGGCCGCCTGCGTAGGGCGCGGTCGTGCCGGTCATGCGGGCGCCGGCTGCGGGGCCTTGCTGGCCCATCTCCATGATGGGCGTGTCGTCCAGGGCGCGGCGCACCAGCCCCAGGGCCATGCGGGTCTGCCCGTCGCTGGTACCGCGCTGCAACTTGCCGATGGCGGTGGCCAGTTGCTGGGCGTAGTCCACGGTGAACGGCACTTGACCCTGTGCGATGCGGTTGAGGTGGGATTGCACCGACTCCGGCAGCGCGCCGCCCAGCAGGTTGTCGTCCAGCAGCTTGGATGCCGTGGTGGTGAAGCTGTGGCCGTCCAGCGGGAAGCTGCGGCCAGCGCTGTCACGGGCCTGGCTGTAGAGGTGATCGACATTTGCTTTTTGCGCGTCCAGACCACGCTGCAAGCCGGAGATGGCCCGCTCGCCGGCCGCAAAGGCGTCGTCCGCCGAATCAGCCCCCAGGCGGTTCAGGTTGTCGATCAAGGCGCGGTTGTTGTCGTTCTGCACCCGTGCCAGACCGTGCAGGCCCTCGTCGGAAGCATTGGCACCCATGCGGGCCAGGTTCTGCTCGCGGGTGATCTGCACCGGGTCGAGGCTGACTGTCCCTCGGGTCGGCGTGGCGCCCACGCGGCGAAACTCCACCAGGCGGGACAGCGCATCGGCGTTGAGGTCATCCCCGGTCTTGAGCGCCTGCGCGGCATCCTCGCGCACCAGGCGGCGGACCTGCTCGGGAACCTCAGACCAATTCACGCCGGCCTGCTTCAGGGCCTCGTCAATGCGTTGGTCGACAACCCGATGGCGCACCGGCACCAGGCGCTTGGCGGCTTGCCCGACAGACCGTGCAGCCTGAGTCAGCCCCGCAGCGGACATGCCACCTGCCAGCCCCGCCACGATCTGCGCAACTGTGCCACCGCCTTCTTCTCGGGCGATGCCAGCACCGAGGCCCGTACCTGCTGCACCAGCGATCTGCATGCCAGGGTTGGCGGCCATGCCTTCAGCGGCTGCCTGAAGTGGCCCTCTGGCAACCTGCGCGGCACCCGCGCCCATGGCCTGCTGTGCTGCTGGCGCCACTGCACGAGCAACACCACGGGCGGCCCCGGCCATACCGGCACCACCGGCGGCAAAGCGGTTGATATCGCCAACAACTCGTTCTGTGGCGTTCTCCGGCTTGGGTAGGCCCAGGGTGTCGGCAAACCCCGAAGCGACCTCGCCCAACGGTTTGCCGCCAGAGAAGCCCATGGCGCGGGCGGCATGGTCGGTAACGAATCGGACGGGCTCGGTCACGATCTCGGCGGCCTGGGCGATGCCTTCAATGCCGTAGCGTGCCGTCAGCCCCGCCTGGCGCCCAAGTTCGGCGATCATGCCGCGCTGCTGGGGTTGAGAGGCCTCAGCGGGTTCATCCCAAACCACCTTCCCGGGGTCGATGGCTTGGCCACCCGGCGCGGGTGCGTCGTCCCACTGCACTTGATTGGGATCAATCAGCATAGCTGATGCTCCCGTCCGCGTACTGCACCACCCGGCGGCCGTTCATCGTCCCGGTGCGGGCGATGGTGCGCTGGCCTTGCTGTGCCTCTGCTGCCTGCTGCTGGCCCAGCACTGGCTGTACAGTGGTGTGGCGACTCATGTCGAGCGGCGCCGCGCCGTAGTTCTCCCGCAGTGTCTGGACGCTGCTACCCCGCATGGCTGCCGCCCGTTCGTTGATGGCCCGGATCTCGCCCAGGCGCTGGCGCACCAGCCTCGGGTCGCTCAGGCTTTGGAACAGTTCGTTCCATGCCCGCTGTGCGTCGCCCTCGGTCTGAACGCCCTTGTTCAAGCGTAGGGAGTCGTTGCGCAGTTTCTCCAGCGTGGACTGGAAGCTGCCCAAGGCCCGGCTTTCTTCGGTGCTCATGCCTACTGAGTTGCGCGCCTTGTTCCAGGCGTTGCGAACCAGTCCCAAATTCAACGTGCCGTCGTCGATCTGCTGGGCGATGGCCCCCAGGTCTGCCGATGTCGTGGAAGCCAGCCCCATGGCGTCGATGTCGTCCTGCTGCATCTTCAGCGCGGCGACGGGCAAAGGCTTCTCTGTACCCTCAACAGGCTTGCCATTGATCGTTGCCAGTCGCCGCGCGGCCCGTTCCTCGTCCTGCGGATTATCCGCGTCGAGATAACTCTGGCGGACATGGGCCAACTGTTGCGCTGCCGTCCGTGCGGGCGCGGTAGCGTCGAGGTTCACGCGCTGCTGGTCGATATTGAGCCGGGAAAGGGCGCTGAACGCATCGGAGGCCATGCCCTCGCGCTTGAGCCCCCGTTCGGCCGCGCTCTCCGATGCTCGGAACGTGCGGTCGGCCGTGGCCTGCTGCTGGTCGAACCCACGCTGGGCGTCTGCGTTCTGGCGCTGCAACAAGGCTGCCAGAGCGGCTCGGGCGCCCGGCTTGTGTTGTTCCGCAGCCATCATCGCGGCGCGGCGGTCACGGTAGCCCTGGTCCAGCAGGCCATAGCCCGAGCCGCTGGTTTGCGGGGTCAGGTTCTGCGACGGCGGTTGCGCCAATGCCTGGGCGGCCGACATGGTTGGAGCAGTGCCCCGGTTGCTCGGCAGGCTGGCCAGAGCTTCTGCCGCCGCGCTGTTCCTGGCGCTGGGCTGGCCGGTGAAACTGCCGAAGTTCATGCCGCCCGCGTTGTCGGAATACTGACCACGGCCGTGGTTGTAAACGCCGGGCGCGACAGGCCTTGCTGTGGGCAGCGTGCCGAGGGTGGCCGCCGCACCGGATAGCCGATCCGGATTGGCCGGGTCCTTTCGCACAGCGCTCGTCGGGTCAACCTGTCCCAAGACGGTAGCGGCCGGCGAGACAGGCGGTGTGGCGGTAGGCGCCGGTTGCTGCGCCGGCAACCGAATAAGCGCCCGCGCCACAGCACCGAGTGGCTTATCGCTGTAGCTGTTCCCTTGCCGGATGATGCCTGGCGAAATCTGCCTTGTTCCAGCCGGCAGAGTAGAGAGAACGGAATAGGCCGATGTTGGTGCCCCCGAGGGGTTACTGGCAGATGCAGGGCGGATTGAGATATTGCCCAAAATCGATGCGGCAGATTGCGTGTCCATTGTGTACCCCTCCATCAAGAAAAAATGACGCCGCGTTGCACTGCAATGGCTCGAAGCTCGTCATACCCTCTGGCAACTTGGTCAAAGTTGCCACGGCATACATGGAACCGCCCGTGACCGTCATCGTTCACGGTGTACCCACGCGTTTTCATGATTGATTTCAAAGCATCGAGTTGTCGCTGGTCACGCTCGACGAGCAGGGCCAGATACTCGGCTTCACTCATTCCCAACTGGCTGTAGATCGGTGTGGGCGCTTGTTCAAACTGATGAGATGACATTAGGTTTGCTCCATTGAAAAATGGCTGCCGGCCATAGCAACTGCTTCGCCCGCGAGGAACCGGCGGATGTCTCCAAGCCGCCAGCGCGTGCATCGCTCGCCCAACCGGACCGGCTTGGGAAACTCGGGGTCTTTCGCGGCCCGATACCAGGCGGTGGAGACGGAGATGCCGGCCAGCACTGGCCAGGCCCGCACATCCACCATGGCGCCGTCGGGCAAACGGGTGAGGTTTTCAATCTGTTCGTCGCGCATGTCGTTCTCCTGCTGGGGTAACTCTCCACCTTTGTCGACCGCCTGAAAAACCCTACAGGGGGTACACCGTCGGCGGCTGTTGGACGCTGCCGGAGTCATGCCCCGACCCTCATGCGGTAGCGGCTCGCAACCCGGCCCGCCCCCTTGCTGACAAGCTCCAGCACGCCGTCGCGGACGAAGGCTCGCAGCATCGCAGCGGCCGCCTTGTGGTCGGCATGCCCCAGCAATTCGGCGGCGGTACGGCTGCCGATAAAGAACGGCTCGTCACCTGCGTGCGCCTGCAAGGCACGACAGGCATGCCACAGCGGAGCCTCGTGCGGACCGTAGCCTTTGGCCACCAGGGCGGGCGGCAGTGGTGCGTGGAGGTTCGCGCCCGCCAGCAGCCGCGCCATCGTCTCGCCCGGCAAGATGCGGACAGACCTGAATGCCCGCTCGAAGTCGTCCCACGACACCGAGAAGGCCTTCGTCCGGATGACCGCATAGTGGGCCTTGTGCCATTGCTGCACCAGGGCGCGGCGCTCGCTCTCGGATGCTTCTGGCCGGGCCGCTTTCAGCCGGCGGGCCAACTCGAATAGAGCGCGGTTGCGTTCGCCTTCGTGCAGCGGGGCCGTGGCCGGTTCGGACACCAGACCCACAGAGACAACAGAGTCAGCGGAGACAACAGAATGACACTGTGTTGTCTTCTGCTGTCTCTGTGGGGTAGCTCTCTCAGCCCCCAGCCGATCAAACAGCGGGGCCAGATCGAGCGGCACCAGTGGCCCAGCCTTGCCCGGCAGCGGGTGGCCGGTCACGGTCAGGTAGCGCTCGCGGCTGTAGACCTCCACGCTCAGGCCGTCCAGACGGCCCCGGCGGCCGGGGAAAGCTTCGCTCCAGCGGCCCCAGGCGTGCAGGCCGGTGCCGCTGGGGCTCAGCTCGACATACTCAGCCCCCACGGCGTCCAACAGTTCCAGCGCGGCCGGTTCGGTCACGCCATCGTCGACAACGTGGTCAAGGTCGATGCCGACCACGCCGTCACCGGCCAGGACGAAGCCCACGCCGTCGCGCCCACCCTCACCATAGGCGGCCTCGGCCTGGCCGAACGCGCCCCAGGTGGCCGGGTCGGTCACGCTGGCCTTGCTGCGCGGGTGTGATGGGTCGAAGGGAACCTTGGCCCGGTGCGTCACCCACCGGGGGCACGCACGCAGCTCGGCCGGCATGGCCTCGAAGGCGGGCGCGAGCATGTCAGCCCCCCAGCACCACCAGCAGGCTGGCCAGCGCGGCCGCATCGGGGCAGAAATGCGCGCCCAGGCGGTTGACGGTGACGACAAAGCCACCGCCTCGGGCAACACGCATTTCGTGCCCCAACAGGGCAAAGCGAGCCTGCATCGTGGCAAAGGCTTTGTCGGTCATGCCGCGCCTCCATCAACCGGTTCGCCGGTCAGGGCGTACAGCGCACAGCCGCGATGCTCGAAACCGTCGTGGTCGACAATGGTCACGCGGGCTGTCTCGATGTCGAAGCCTGCTTCACGCAGCTCGAAGATGCGGACGCTGTGCTGGTAGACGCCGAGCTTGCGCAGATCGAATGAGGTCTTCGGCCCGACGCGCAGTGCTTCCAAAATGCGCTGCCGTTGGGCTGCACCAGACGTGCTCTTGCGGCTATACTGGCGTTGCGATTTCTTTGATGTGGCCCCGTGTTGCTGTTGGCGCAGCGAGCGGGGCTTTTTCTTGCCCGCGCTCATCACACCCCCACGATTTCTTTGATGCGCGCCACGGGCCAGGCTAAGCGGCCGTTGATGCGGATCGGGAGGACCGGGCCACGCTCGTACGTCGCCCACCAGCGCAGGGTCTGCTGTTTTCGGTTCAGGTAGAAAGCCGCCGCGTCGGTGCCGATCAGCGGCCGGGTTTCACTCTCAAGCGGGGGGTAGGTGGTCTGTGCCATCGTCTGCCTTTCTGACAATTCCGATGGCTTTTCTTGCCATCATCAATTGCCTGTTGGGGTTGTTGATGGCGTTGATGCTCGGCGTTGTGAGCCGAGAGGTAATCAATGGTTTTTGGGGGGTATTTTTCTGGAGCCTTGCCCCCTACGGTTTAAAAAGCGGGCGTCCTCTCATCTTCATTTCTGCGTACGGGACCACCGCGTGGCCGATCGATAGCCCACCTTGTGGCATCTCCCCCTGCGGTATCTTCTTTAGCCAGTCCTTACCGCTTCCCTTGTAAACGTCCTCAATGTCTTTACGGGAGAGGTTGAGCCCGCACTCCTGCAGAAGCCTTTCTTTTACCGCTTCGAACCCATTGTTATCAAGGGCAAGGCCTTCAGTTCGTAGCCGCGCGATCATCATGAGGACCACGCCGCTGTGATCCCTAATTGCCGTGGCTTTGGCTCTGGCAACTGGACGCCCAGGTGGGCCCATGGTGCTGCCAAAACTCTCGGCGTCCGCGATGCGTCCATGATCAACATCATCTTTGATGGCAATCAGTGCATCGACGGCCCATTCGGGGATCACCGCCTGGAGGATGCCGCACCACAACAGAACCTCGAACAACGCGAATTTCTCTCCCCCCTCGAAAGCTCTTCGGTGTTCTTCGAGCTTTTTTTGAAAGTTCTCTCTGAACGAGCCGGAGTACAGCGCTTCGCGAGCCCCTTTTGACAGCTTGAGTGCCATGATCGCGCCTCCTTCTCGGCGCCCTCCATGAGGATGCCCCGGCAGGCGGGTGAAGGTATCCCGCTTTTCGGTTCGCGGGCCTAGCCGGGGCGAAACAGTCAGGCGTGTTCCAGGCGCACAACGGCGCGGTAGCCGATGGCCTTGGCATAACGCTGCACACTGCGCAGGGAGGGCAGGTCTTTACCGCCTTCTAGCCTGGCTACGGTGCTCTGTGTTGTGCCCATGCGCTGCGCAACTTCAACCTGAGTGAGTCCCGCGCGAGCGCGGGCCGCGATCAGTTCACGGGCGATTTCAAACTCGGCCACCTGGTCCTCGTATTCGGCACGAATGTCAGGTTGAGCCAGCATCTCGGCCTTCAGGGCTTTGAGCGATTTCATCGGTGCGCCTCCAGTCGGTTCAGGGCAATTTCAATGGCCTTGCGAGGTGTCGCCGGCGTCTTTTTCACGAACACATGCAGCACCAGCAGGCGGCGGCCGTGGACAGCGGCATACACGGCACGGGCAATACCGTCACGACCCTGCATGCGCATCTCCCACAGCTTGTTTTCCAGCGGGCGAATGTGCGGCAGGCCGACGCGCTGCGGGCCGAAGCTCTCCAACAGGTCCGCGATGTGCAGAAAGCGCGCCTGCATGTCAGCAGGTAAACCCATCAACTCCGCTTCGGCCTGCGGCAGTACTTCTACTGACCACTGATTCATATTATGCCTTTTTTGCGATATTCATGAAGCCACCGCCCGGAGCTTTCCCGGTTCAGCTTTTGGGTCGAATGTCACACCAGCTTGTTCCAGAATCCAAGCCTCCAGTCGCTCGTGGTGGACACGCAGCAGGTCCAGCGGGCGCACGCGGTAGTGCTTCTCTGCGGTGGCGCTGGGCTTGTGGCCCTGAATCTGCGCTACCACGCCGGCCGGCAGTTCCAGCCATTCCGACAGGGTGCCGAAGCTGCGGCGCAGGCCATGCAGTGTCAGGTGCTCGATGCCGGCCACGGAGCAGACATCGGCAAGGGTGCGATTGGGCGGGCTCATGGGCTGCGGTTCGCCTTTTGCGTCGGTACCTGCAAACACCCAGGGACCACGACGCGGCAGGCTCGCCAGCAGATGACGGACATAGGGCGTCAGAGGGATGACACGCACGCCGTCCTGGCCACCCTTGGATTCGTCCTTGTCGCGCAGCGTCAGCCCCTTCCACTGGATGTTCAAGTCATCCCAGCGCAGCGCCAGCAACTCGCTGGGGCGGGCGCCCACCAATAGCAGGCATTGCAGGTAGGCGGCGTGCAACGGGTTGCGCAGGCCTCGCACAGCCACGAACCACGCCGGCAACTGCTCGCGCAGCAAGGCATCGGCCTTGGCCTTGGGTTTGCCCAGCACCTCGCGGGCGCGGCGACTGCGGGCTGGGTTGCGCTCTGGCACCAGGGCGGCATATTCCGGCTGCTCGGCACACCAGGCCAGGAACGCATGCAACAGATTCAAGGCCAGACGGGCACGGGTGGGGCGGTCTTGGGCTTCCCTGGTGGCCCAGGCCTGCACGACATCCGGGGCCACGTCCACCAGCCGCATGGCGGCGAAGTGGTGCAACGGGCCAGGCTTCGTCAGCCCCTTGCCGCGCAGCTTGGCCTCGCCGCCGGGGCGCATCATGTTCTGGTGGTCGCGCAGGCTCAGTTCTCCCCAATGCGGATGGCGGGCGTCGATGTAGGCACTCCATGCCTCGCCTACGGTAACGGCCTGTCGAGCCGCTGCGATGGCCTTGGCCTCTGCCTCGGCTGTCTGCTGGCGCTCTAGCTCCCTCGGGTCGATGCCTTGGTCCACCAGCATCTTGAGCCGCTGGGCCTCTACCCTGGCTCTCTCGATTGGCCACTCGGCGGCGGTGCCGATGTTGATGCGCAGCGTCGCTCCGTTCAGGCGCGACTCGAAAACGTAGGTCTTCCTGCCCGTGGGGGTCGCCCGCAGCGCCATGCTCGGGGTGTCGGTGTCCCACAGGAATGCTTGGGCCCTGCCTTCGGGGCATGTGAACGCGGCCACGCGCCCGGCGGTGATGCGGACCCGGTTCTGCTGCTTGCTCATGTGTTCCTGCTTGGCTGGAATCTGTAGGCAATCTGTAGGCAGATTAGCCGAATACAGATATGTGAAAATCAACAGTCTGTCAGCGATAAAACACCATAAACCGTTGATTTTTATGGATTCTACCAACGACAATCAACACAGGCAAACACATATTCAATAGGATTGTGATTCCTGTCGTCGTGGGTTCGAGTCCCATCAGCCACCCCAGATAGTTCCCTGACAAAGCCCGGTTTTCACCGGGCTTTGTCGTTTCTGGCCATCACCGATGGGGTTGGGCGCCGGAGCCGCCTCCCGCCACAGTGCGGCGGAGCACTTTGTATGGTCCGCGGAGTTGAGGGAACGGCGGCATCAGGTACCGATGGGCTGTCTGCGCACATTGGATTTCCCTCCCGCTGACCAGCCTGTAACAGCCATTCGTTGCTCCCGGCCGACCCGACCCGATCTGGGATGGCATCGTGGCGCCGGCAGCCCGTTGCAGCAGCGTCCCCATCCGTGGGCGTGGTGGTGGAAAAATTTTTCCGAATTAATGGGAATTATTCGCATTCAATGTTATGATGCAGTCATTGCAGCCAACCGGGCAGGGGATTTCCAGATGTTCGGGGGCTGCCAGTGTTTCATCGTGGGGCGACCCGGGGTTTCATCACCTCAAGGTCGTTTTTAGCTAGCCATCGGAAGACTTCCGACCAGCCATGCTTTTTTTCCCGCATTCCTGTCGACGTGGCGCGTTGCCAGCGCCCTGAGGGCCTTGACGCATGGAGCATCTGGACAAGCTCAAAACCACTGGCCTGAAGGTGACGCTGCCGCGCATCAAGGTGCTGGAGTTGTTTCAGCGCAGCGAACAACGCCACCTGGCCGCCGAAGACGTCTACCGCCAGATGGTCGGTCTGGGCATGGACCTGGGGCTGGCCACCGTGTACCGGGTGCTGGCGCAGTTCGAGCAGACGGGCATTCTCAAGAAGAGCCAGTTCGGGGGTGGGCGTGCCGTCTACGAACTGTGCGATGGCGAGCCGCACCATGGGCATCTGGTGTCGCTGCGCGACGGTGAGGTGCACGAATTCCACGATCCCGCCATCGAGGCGCGCCTGGAGGCGATCGCGCAGTCGCACGGCCTGGCCATGACGGATTACGTGGTGACGGTGTTCGGTCGCCCGGCTTGAGGGGGATGACGGCGGGGCTCAGGCCAGCCCGCGCAACAGCCGCTCGAACAGATCCACCGGGCCCATCTGCCCCCCTTTGAGCATCAGCTCCAGCCCATCCAGGGCGGGCTGATCGCTGCGTGCCCGACTGAGGGTGACGCCGGGCGCCAGCACGCCCTCGCAAGCCAGGCCCCAGAGCCCGAGCTTTTGCACGGCCAAGCTGGAGGTGTCGCCACCGGCGATGCCGATGCGCTGGAGCGGGCGGCCCGTCTGGGCGCACGCGTTGACGATGGCCGCCACCAGTTCGCCAGTGGCGTTGGCGACGGCGTGGGGATCGAGGTCGCCATGGCGGGCCTGCGCGTCGGTGTGGAGCAGCACGTGCTGGCCGGCGGCGAGGGCGGCGAGCACGCTCTGACACCGGTGGCGGGCCGCGGCCGGATCACTCAACAAATCGCGAACATCGAGCGACAGCCGTTCGAAGGAATGGGCCGCCGCCACCTGCTCGCCCGTGCGGGGCGAGAGGCTGCCGGCAAACACGAACACCGGGCCCTGCGCCGGTCTCGGGGGCCGCAAGGGGGCCGATGCGGCTGGATGCGCATCGGCGGTCTCGGCCCAGTGGGCGGCCAGGGCCTGTTCCACGCCACTGGGGCCGACGGCCAGCAGGGGAGCCTGCAGCGCCTGGTGCCACAGCAGCCGCCCCACCGCGGCGAGGTCGGCGGGGCTGGCGATGTCGAACAGCACCGCGTCGGGTGCGTCGGCCAGCAGCTGCTGGAGCAGGGCGTCCTGCTGCGCGGGTGCGGTCTGGTAGCTCGGGTAATGCAGGCCAAGCACGCGGGGCAGGCCTTGTGCGGCCAGGTGGCGGCGCAGGTCGGCTTCGCCCATGGGCGTGACAGGGTGCCGGCTCATGGTGGGATGGCGGTCGATGCGGTGCACCTCGCCGCCGGTGCCGGCCGCAGCGAACAGCTGGCTGAAGCAGCAGTAACGCCCGATATTGGGCTGACCGCCGACGATCGGCACCCAGGCGGTGGGCAGGTGCGGGCGCAGGCAGCGCACCGCTTCGCCGATGCTGCCCACGTGCGGCGCGCTGTCAAAGGTGGAGCAGCATTTGTAGTGCACCACCGGCGCGCCCAGGCGGGCGAAAAAACGCCCGACGGGTTCGAGCTCGGTGGCCATCTCGGCCGGCCCCATGGCGCGTGCTGCGCCGGCGATGCCCACCGCGTCGAGCGGACCGGCGCGCTCCAGGTGCGCGGCGCTGGGCACACCCAGGAACAGCAGGCTGCGCAGGCCGGCCTGGGCCGTTGTGGCCAGGGTGTCGGTGGCGCCGGTGAAGTCGTCGCCGTACCAAGCCAGTCGGGGGCGGGCGGTGTCGGGGTTCACCGCGTTTTGGGGCCGAAGAAGTCCAGGGCGGCGGCCAGTTCGGGCGCCGCGCGCGCGGCGTCAGGCAGGGCGATGCCGGCGCGCGCCGCGGCCCAGGCCTGGCGGATGCTGGTGACGCCGGCGGCCGGCCCGCCCGGATGGGCCAGGATGCCGCCGCCCGACATGAACATCAGATCGTCCGTGCCGATGGCCGACCAGGTGGCGGGCACGGTGCCGGCCCACTGGCCGGAGGAGAAGGCCGGCATCACCGCGTCGTCGCAGCCTTCGGCCAGCGGCGCCAGGCAGTCGCGCGCGGATTCTTTCACCTCGGCATCGGGCTGCGAGAACTTGCCCTGCAGGCCGTGCACATGCATGTGGTCGACGCCGGCCAGCCGCCACAGCGTCTGGTAGGCCTGGAAGCCAATGCCCAGCTGCGGGTGGCGCGAGAGCGCGCCGAAGCCGTTGCGGTGACCGTGGATGACCAGGGGGGTGTGGCGGCGCAGCGTCTGCACGGCCGAGAAGCCGCACCAGTTGAGGCTGACCATCACGCAGGAGCCGCCTTCGCGTTCCACCAGGTCGGCGTGGCGCTTCATGGCCTCGGTTTCGTCGGTGATGTTGAAGGCCACCATCACGTGTTTGCCGGTGCGCGCCTGGTGGGCGCGCACGGCGGCCATCACGGCGGGCACGCGCTGGGCGAGCGGGGCGTGGTCGGGGTCGGCACAGACCTCGTCGTCCTTGATGAAGTCCACGCCGGCCGCGCACAGCTGCGCCACCAGTTCGGCCGTCTGCTGGGCCGAGAAGCCGACGTTGGGCTTGATGATGGTGCCCACCAGCGCGCCGTGGGTCACGCCGGTGAGTTTGCGCGTGCCGGTGATGCCGGCCACCGGGCGCTCGAAGCGGGCGCGGTAGCTGGCCGGCACCTGCATGGATTCGAGCCGCAGCCCGGTGACTTCGCCCAGGTCGTACAGATTGCCACTGACCGTGGCCGCGAGCGTCGGCAGGTTGGCGCCGATGTTGGCAGTGGGAAAGCTCACCCGCACCCGAGCGCGCCGCCACGGACCGCCCCGGCCCTGGCGGTCCAGCCAGGCGTTGGGCAGGCTGGGCGTTTCGGCCGCGGGCAGTTCGTCGAGCTGTTCGACCGTGGCGCGGGCACGTTCGCGCAGCGCGTCGGTTTCGCCCTGCACGCGGGTGAAGGTCCCGCAGGACTGTTCGCCCGCCATCACCTCGGCCACCTTCGCGGGTTCCAGGGGGGTTTCGATCAGGTAGGTGGCTTGCAGCCGGTCGGCGGGCGTCGTCATGGGCGAGAGGTCAGATCGTGCTCAGGTCGGGGAAGGGGCGCACCGGGTCGGTCACGCCGTCCCAGGTCAGGGAGGATTCGCGGATCAGGTCGAACATGCGGCCCTTGGGGCCGGCCACTTCCGACAGCTCGATCACGGTGCCCGGGTGGTACTCGGTGTCGAAGTAGATGAAGCGGCCCTTTTCACCGACCTCGCCCTGCATCTTGGGCTTGAAGCCTTGCGCCAGCAGGCGTTCCAGATCGGCGTCGTAGTCGCTGGTCCAGTAGGCGACGTGCTGCAGTCCGGTGCGCCCGGCCTGCAGGAAGTCGCGGTACATCGAGGGCACGTCGTTGCGGGTCTGGATCAGCTCCACCTGCACGAAGCCGGAGTTGGCCAGGGCCACCGAGTTGTGCGGCTCGTAGTCTTGTCCGTCGTACCGGTAGTGCTTGATCGGCACGCGCGGGTTGTAGTACCACGGGCCCACGCCCAGCGTGCGGCTCCAGTAGTCCATGGCGGCTTCGATGTCGTGCACGACATAGCCGAGTTGGCGGATTTCGCCGAAGTGGCGGCTCATGCGGATTCCTTCCTGTGTGGCGTGGGCGCGGGTGGCGGTGCCAGCCGCTTACTTGGCGCCGTCGATGATTTCTTTGGGGATGGCGACGCCGGCGTGCTTGAGGTGAATCTCATTGAGCTTGCCGTTGTGCAGATTGGTTTTGACCCAGCCGTTGACCCAGTTCATCAGCTCGGGCTGGTTCTTGCGCATGGCGATGCCGAGCTGGTAGGACTGGAGGATGAACTTGACCTCGAACTCGCGCGCCGGTGCGCGCTTGGCGATGGCCGCGATGATGGGCGGCGTGATCGCCACGATGTCGGTCTGGCCGCTGGCGGCGGCGGTGATGGAGGCGGCTTCGTCGTCGAAGCGCACCACCTTGGCCTGGGGTGCACGCTCCGACAGGATCTTGTCCTGCGGGCCGCCGCGGGTCACGGCCACGGTCTTGCCGGCCAGGTCGTCGATGCCTTTGATCGCCAGGCTCTTGGGCGCGCCCACGGCGGCCTGGATGGCGCCGTAGGGAATGGAGAAGTCCACCGCCTTCTGGCGCTCGGGCGTGATCGACAGCGAGGAGATGATCAGATCGGCCTTGTTCGACAGCAGGTTGGGGATGCGCGCCGAGTTGGTGGTGTTGACGATCTCCAGCTCCACGCCCAGGTCCTTGGCCAGCAGCTTGGCCGCGTCCACGTCGGAGCCGGCGGGCTGCACCTTGTCGTCCACGTACCCGTAGAAGGGGGCGCTCAGGTCGATGCCGATGCGGATCTTGCCGGCGGCCTTGACGTCGGCCAGTTCGGCCAGCGCGGGCAGGCACAGGGTGGCGGCGGCAGTGGCCAGCAGGGTGCGGCGCAGGAAGCGGGAAGGGGTCATGGTGTGTCTCCGTTGGGGTGGTGGTGAAGGAAAAAGGGGCGCCGCCGGATCACAGCCCGTGCGACAGGAAGTCGCGCAGCTCGGGCGTTTGCGGGTTCTTCAGCATGGCGCCGGGGCCGGTCTCCCAGACCTTGCCCGCGTGCATGTAGATGATGGTGTCGGCCACGCGGGCGGCGAATTCCATTTCGTGCGTGACCAGCACCATGGTCATGCCGCCTTCGGCGAGCTGCTCGATCACACGCAGCACCTCGCCGGTGAGCTGGGGGTCCAGTGCGGAAGTGACCTCGTCGAACAGCATCACCTGCGGCTCCATGGCCAGCGATCGCGCGATCGCCACGCGCTGCTGCTGGCCGCCCGAGAGCTGTTCGGGATAGGCCTGGGCCTTGTCGGCCAGACCGACCTGCCTGAGCGTGCGTTCGGCGATGGCGCGCGCGTCGGCGCTGGACAGGCCCTTGACCGCCTTGGGTGCGAGCGTGATGTTTTGCTCCACCGTCAAGTGCGGGAACAGGTTGTAGCTCTGGAACACGATGCCCACGTCCTGGCGCAGCCGGCGCAGGTCCACGTCGGGCGCGTGCACCGCGTGGCCGCAGACCTGGATGGTGCCGCTGTCGATGGTTTCCAGCCGGTCGATGCAGCGCAGCGCCGTGCTCTTGCCCGAACCGCTCTGGCCGATGATGGCCACCACCTGGCCCTTGGGGATGGCGAAGGACACGCCCTTGAGCACCGGGTTGCTGCCGAAGCGCTTGTGCACGTCCTGGAGTTCGACGACCGCGTTCATGGAGGGGGTTGCTTTCATGTCTCGGAAACCTTGTTCTGCGGTGTCTCAGGCCTGGCCGGCAGCACGCTGGCCGAAGTGCAGGCGTGCTTCCAGGCGCCGGCTCCAGACCGACAGCGGGTAGCACATCGCGAAGTAGACGGCCGCGATGATCAGGTAGACCAGGAAGGGCTGGAAGGTGGAGTTGTTGATGAGCTGGCCGGCGCGCACCAGCTCGACGAAGCCGACGATGGAGGCCAGCGAGGTGTTCTTGACGATCTGCACCATGAAGCCCACCGTGGGCGGTGTGGCGATGCGCAGCGCCTGCGGCAGCACCACCAGCCGCATGCGCTGCCAGCGCGAGAGCGCCAGGCACTCGGCCGCTTCCCACTGGGTGCGCGGCACCGCCTCGATGCAGCCGCGCCAGATCTCGCCCAGGTAAGCGCTGACGTAGACGATCATCGCGATGCTGGCCGCCACCAGGCCGGGCAGCTCCAGCCCCATGATGCTCAGGCCGAAGTAGCACACGAACAGCACCACCAGCAGCGGGGTGCCCTGGATGATCTGGATCCAGGCGATGGTGAGCCAGCGCAGCGGCTTGAAGGCGCTGATGCGGCACAGCGCGATCACCCCGCCGGCCAGGCCGCCGCCGACAAAAGCGATCAGCGACAGGCAGACCGTCCACAGCGCGCCCACCGCCAGAAACTGCAGGTGGTAGAGATTCAGGCCGCCATCAACCATGGAAGGCCTCCGCAAGGCAAAGCAACAGCGTGTTCATCGGGTGCCTCCCGTGCCGAGACGGCGGCGGCGGGTGAAGACCGCCATGCCGAACAGCCACAGGCCGGCGCGCATCAGCAGCGACAGCGCCAGGTAGGCCACGGCCACCAGGATGTAGGCCTCGAACGGGCGGAAGGTGTCGGACTGCACGCGGGCCGCAGCCGCGGTGAGCTCTTCCACCGAAATCTGCGAAGTGATCGAGGTGGCCAGCATCAGCAGCACGAACTGGCTGGTCAGTGCCGGGTAGACCTTCTCCATGGCCGGGCGCAGGATCACGTGCCAGTACACCTGCCGGCGCGTCAGCCCCAGGCATTCGGCGGCTTCGAGCTGGCCCTTGTGGATGGCGTCCATGCCCGCGCGCATGATTTCGCACGAGTACGCGGCCACGTTGATCACCATGGCCAGCAGCGCGGCCGTGAAGGCCGGCACCTTCCAGCCCAGGCTGGACAGGCCGAAAAACACCAGGAAGACCTGCACCAGCAACGGCGTGTTGCGGATCACTTCCACGTAGGCGCCGCACAGCGCCGACATCCAGCGCACCGGCCCACGCCGGCCGATGGCCAGCAGCGTGCCCATGATGAAACCGATCACGGTGGCCGGCACCGAAAGCTGGATGGTCAGCCAGGCGCCGTCCAGAAACTGCGGCCAGGCGGCCAGCACGCTGGCGAAATCGAATTCGTAATCCACGCGCGGGGTCCGTTCAGCCGGCGCAGCGGCGGTTCAAGGGGCGCAGCCCCAGGGGGAAAAACGGCATGCCTGTCTCCGGGTACCGGGCCGGCGGTGCGGCTGGTACAAGATGTGTTGTTTGATCAAATTTGATGTGTACATCCATCAAACGTGAGGGAATAATAACTGCCGGCATCGCCAGATTGCCAGTTTCTTGATTGATGTTTTTTGATGGTTTATTGATGGCAAAGCCTGCCCGCATTCCCGACATTGCCCAGCTGGCCGGCGTTTCCACGGCCACGGTGGACCGCGTGCTCAACCGCCGTCCTGGCGTGCGCCGGGCCACGGTCGAGCGTGTGCTGCAGGCCGCCGAGCGCCTGCAGTACCTGCCCGACGCCGACCTGCGCCATGCGCTGCAGCCCGCGCCCATGCAACTGGTGTTTCTGCTGCCGGCGGGCCACAACCGGTTCCTGCGCATGCTCGGCGACACCATCGGCTATTCCGAGGCGCACTGGTCGCCCTACAACGTGCGCTGCCGGGTCGAATGGGTCGAGGGGTTCAATCCCGAGGTGCTGGCCCAGGCGCTGCTGCGCCACGGCGCCAAGGCCGACGGCGTGGCCTTCATGGCGCTGGAGCACCCGCTGGTGCGCGATGCGGTGGACGCGCTGGCCGCACGCGGCGTGCCGACCGTGACCCTGATTTCCGACATCTCGGGCTCGAAGCGGGCCGCCTACGTGGGCCTGGACAACCGCGCCGCCGGCCGCACTGCGGCGTACCTGATCGCGCGCTTCATCGGCGAGCGCCCGGCGCAGGTGGCCATGATCGCGGGCAGCCTGAGCTACCGCGCGCACGAGGAGCGCGAGGTGGGCTTCCTGCACCTGTTCAAGGAGTCGTTCCCGCACATCGAGGTGGTGGGCCTGCGCGAAGGGCACGACGATGCCGACCGCAATCACGAACTCACGCGCACGCTGCTGGAGCAGTACCCCGACCTGGCCGGGCTCTACAACATCGGCGGCGCATCCGACGGCGTGGGCCGCGCGCTCAAGGAGGCCGGCCGCGCGCACAAGGTGGTGTTCATCGGGCACGGCCTGTCGCCCGACACGCGCGCGCTGCTGATCGACGGCACCATGGACGCGGTGATCAGCCAGAACCCGCAGGGCGCCATGATGACCTGCGTGCGCATCTTCGCGAACCTGCGCGATGGCCGCGACGCGATGACGGGGGTGGAAGTCACGCGTGGGCAGATCATGTTCCGCGAAAACCTGCCCTGATGGGCGGGGCGCTGCGGGCGCCCGCTCGCGGGGTGGCTCAGAAGGGGATGCGGCCGGTCCAGAGATCCTTGTACATAACCCAGTCGCCCATGAAGCTGTAGAGCGGGCGCTTGAACGAGGCCGGCCTGTTCTTTTCGAAACCGAAGTGGCCCAACCAGGCGAAGCCGTAGCCGCACAGCAGCCCGGCCAGCAGCCAGCCCGGCTGGCCCGTGGCCAGCAGCAGGGCCAGGCACACCAGCGCCAGTGTCGAGCCGGCAAAGTGCAGGCGGCGGCAGGTGCGGTGGCTGTGCTCCTTCAGGTAGAAGGGGTAGAAGTCGGCGAAGCGCTGGAAGCTGCGCGGGTCGACCGCCTCGGGGGCGGCACCGGTGGCGGTGTTCATGGCGGGTCTCCTGCCGTCGGCGGACGGCCGAGGGGCATCTTAGGCGGGGGTTGTCCGGCCTGGCTTTGGGGGATTTCCCGCACAGCGGTCGCGCCCGTGACGCGGCCTGGGCACGTGGGTCAGAGCGCCAGCCGGCCGGCGTAGCCGGTCATCTCCAGATAACCCCGGCCGGTGCGCCGGCCCTGTGCGTCGAGCAGGTCGGACAGGCCTTCCCAGTAGACGGTGCCGGTGCTGGCGCGGCTGTCGAGTTCCTGCGCGTCCACCAGGGACTGCACGGTGAAACTGCCGGCCGGCGTGTCCAGGCGCCAGGCGACCGGGTAGTCGGCGCCGGTGCGCGGGCTGGTCCAGCGGCGCCGTGGTGTCCAGGTGAGCGCGTCCGGGCCGAACACGGTGAGCGCGCCCGCTGCCGTGCGCCACGAGCCGCCGGCCCAGAGCGCCGAGCCGTCGGCGCGGCGCAGGCGGAAGGCGGTGAGCGCCGCACCGTCGTCGAGGTTCATGCCGATCCAGTCCCAGCCCACGGCATCGGGGTGCAGCAGCGCCTCGCTCCATTCGTGGTCCAGCCAGGCACTGCCGCGCACCGCGACCCGCGTGCCGGGCAGCCGCAGGCGGGCCTGCACCGCCAGTTGCGGGTGGCTGACGTAGAAACTCGCCTGTGCGGGCTGCGGGCCCTTGCGGGAGAAGCCGGCATCGCCTTGCAGCAGCAGGGGCTGGCGCGGTGTGGCCTGCAGCTCGATGCCGATCTCGTCGCCGCCGATGCGGGCTTCGTAGCCACCATCGGGCCGGCGCCGCAGGTGCCAGTCGCGCAGCACCACCTCGGTGTCGGTCTCGCGCGCGAAGACGCCGCGCTCCGGGTCGGCGGGCACTTCGCCGTTCCAGCGCGCGATGCGCTGGTCGTGCCAGAGGCGGGCGCCGCCCACGTCGGTGATGGCGGCGTGCGCAAACAGCAACTGGCGCGCGGCCAGCCGCCCGGGCAAGCGGGCGGCCGCGTCGACCCGGCTGCGGAAGAACGTGATCTGGAAGCCATAGAGCCGGCCGTCGCCAGCCTGCCCGTGCCCGGTGAGGTACCACCATTCGGTGCGGGTGTCGTGGTGGCTGCCGTGGTCGCGCGGGAAGGCCAGCGGGCGCGGCGCGAGCGTGCGGGTCTCGGCCCACCCCGGGCCGCTGCGCAGCCCGGGGGCGGCGGCCAGGGCGGTGGCCAGCAGGTGGCGGCGCTGGATCGGCATCACCAGTCCTCCTTGACGGCGCGCACCGCGTCGCGGCTGGCGGCGGCGCGCCCGGACAGCCAGGCCGTGACCGTGCCGGCCAGCACCACGGCCAGACACAGCGCCGCCAGCCGGGGCCAGGGCAGCGACAGGTCCATGGTCCAGTGAAAGCTCTGCGGGTTGACCACGTGCACCAGCACCAGGCTGACCACCAGGCCCAGGGCCAGGCCGGCCAGCGCGCCCAGCGTGGTCCAGGCCAGGCCTTCGAGGCCGACCACGGCGAGGATCTGCCGCCGCGTCAGCCCCAGGTGCGCGAGCAGGCCGAATTCCTTGCGCCGTGCCAGCACCTGGGCACTGAAGCTGGCGGCCACACCGAAGAGCCCGATGCCGATGGCCACCGCCTGCAGCCAGTAGGTGACGGCGAAGCTGCGGTCGAAGATGCGCAGCGAGGTGGCGCGGATCTGCGCCGCCGACGCGAAGGCCAGTGCCTCGGGCAACGCGGCGCTGGCCGCCAGGCGGGTGACGGCGGCCCGCACGTCGGCCTCGTCGGCGCCGTCGGCCAGTTGCAGCGCGAGGTCGTTGACGCGCGCATCGCCGGTCAGGCGCAGGTAGTCGGCGCGGTCGATCACCACGCTGCCGTGCTGGCGGGCGTAGTCGCGCCAGACCCCGGCGACGAAGAAACGCCGGCCCTGCAGGCGCTCGGGCGCGAACGCGGTGGCCAGCGCCGGCAGCCACTGGCCGGGCCGGGCGCTGTAGAGATCGCGGAAGGCTTCGCTCACGTACACCGGCACCTCGCCCGACCCGGGTGGCGCGCGCAGGGCTTCGCCAACCAGGGGCAGGGCCAGCGCGGTACCAGGCCCAGTGTGCAGCGGGCGCGCCAGCAGTGTCACCGGGGGCAGGGCGGGCGCCAGTTGCACGGGCACGGCCCGCAGGCCATCGGCCCGCGCCACGCCGGGCACCTGCTGCACCGCCTGCACGAAGGCGTCGGGCAGCGGGGGGCGCTCGCCCGCAGCGGTTTCGGCCAGGCGCAGGTACAGCGGGGCGGGCAGCACGCTGTCCAGCCACTGGGCGACCGAGTCGCGGAAGCTGGCCACCATCACGGTCAGCGCCACCGACAGGGCCAGGCTGGCGACCACGCCGCTGGTGGCCACGGCGGCGGTTTCCCGCTGGCGGCGGGCGCGCTCCACCGCCAGCAGCGCCAGCGCATGGCCTTGCACACGCGGTGCCAGCCAGGCCAGCAAGGCACCCACGGCCAGCGGCAGTGCGGCGATGCCACCCACCAGCCACAGGCCGATGGACACATAGGCCCCGAGGGCCAGGCCCTGCACCGGCGGCAGCAGGGCCAGCGCGGCGGCCACCGCCATGGCCCCCAGCGCCCACGCCGGGTGGAGGCGGGCCGCGTGCTGGCCGCCCAGCCCTTTGAGCGCCTGGGCGGGGGCCAGGTGCCGCATGGCGCGCGCCGGCCACCAGCCGCCCACCAGTGCCGCCACCACCCCCAGCGCGCCATAGACCGCCGCTGCGGTGGCCGACCATTGCAGCGGCGGGGTCTCGCCCGAGAAGTAGCCGCCGCCCAGATCGCCGCCGAGCAGGCGCAGCGCCAGGGCCGCCAGGGCGGTGCCGAGCGCCACCCCGGTGGCGCTGCCCAGGGTGCCGAGCAGGGCCGATTCGGCCAGCACCAGGCGCTGGCGCTCGCGCGCCGACAGCCCCATCACCCCCAGCAGTGCGAACTGCGGCTGGCGGCGCACCACCGACAGCGAGAGCACCGAAAACACCAGAAAGGCGCCGGTGAACAGCGCCACCAGCGCCAGCACGGTGAGGTTGACGCGGTAGGCGCGCGACAGGTTGCTGGCGCGTTCGCCGGCCTGTTCGGGGCGTTGCGCCAGCAGGGTCGGTGGCAGTGCCAGCCCGGCCAGCACGGCGTCGGCCGCCGTGCCGGGCGCCAGCCGCAGGTCGATGCGGCTGAGCTGCCCGGGCCGGCCCAGCAGGGCCTGGGCGGCAGCCACGTCCATCACCAGCAGCGGAGCGCCGCCCGCATTCACGCGGCCGGCCACGCGCAGGCGCACCTCAGCGCCATCCACCCGCAGCACGGCGTCGACCGCATCGCCCAGCAAGCGCGCGGCAGCCGGGTTGGGAAACACGGTGTCGGGGGCGAACAGGTCCAGCCGCCGGCCCGTGTCGCCTTGGCCGCGCGCCAGCAGCGGCTGCAGCGCGGGCGAGACGGCGGCGGTCGACAGCGCGTCCACCCCCACCACGCGCACCGCCTCGCGCCGGCCGTCGGGCAGGTGCAGGGCGGCGGTCTGCTCGATCACCGGGCTGGCCTGGGCGACGCCGGGGAGGGCGGCCATCCGCTCATGCAGTGCATCGTCCAGCCAGCCCTGGCGCGCGCGCAGGGTCAGGTCGGGCTGGCCGTTGACGGCGCTCACCGCGCCCGTGAACTCGGCCAGCGCCGATGCATTGATCAGGTGCACCGCCAGCGACAGCGCCACGCCCAGCGCGATGGCCGCCACCGCGACGCCCGTGCGCCAGGGGTGGTGGCGCCATTCGGGCAGGCAGAGGTGGCGGAGCAGGGCGGTCATGCCGGCAGCTTACGCGGTGTGGGCAAAGACCCTGCGGACAGCGGTACTATTTGCCCGGGCTTTAATTGCCTAGGCAGTAATTGCCTGTACATTTACCGCCATGTCACCGTCAGACCCCGCTGCCCATCCCTCCTTGCCCCTTGATGGCGCCCCCCGCTTTTACGAAGCCGAGCGTTTTACCGCCGAAGAGAGCGTGGGCTTTCTCATGAAGCGCATCCTGCTGTCGATGGGCCAGCAGGCTGACCGGCGCCTGGCCTCGCACGACCTGACCACCGCGCAATGGGGCCCGCTGATGCGACTCAAGACCGCAGACAGCATGACGGTGGCCGAACTCGCACGCTGGCACAACACCGACGCGGGCGCCATGACGCGCCTGCTCGACCGCCTGGAGAAGAAGGGCCTGTGCCGCCGCGAGCGGTCGCTGCAGGATCGGCGCGTGGTGCACGTGCGGCTCACGCCCGAAGGCGAGGCGGCGCTCGAACACGTGCCGGCGGTGTTGTCCGACCTGCTCAACCAGCACCTGGCGGGCTTCTCGCACGAAGAGTGGCTGACGCTGCGCGACCTGCTGCAGCGCATGGCCAACAACGGCGACCGCCTGCGCAGCGACAACCCCTGATGCCCCTGGCCATTCCCCATCCGTTCCGTTGACGAGCCCACCCATGAAATCCCCTTTCCTGTCTTCCCGCACCGCGTTGCTGCTGACGCCCCTCGCGCTGGCGGCGCTGCTGGCCGGCTGTGCCAGCAGCGCGGGCATCGAACCCCAGGCCCAACGCCTGGACCCGGCGCGCCTGGGGCTGCCCACCGCCGCCGCCCCGACGGCGCCCGCGGCTGCCACGGCGCCGGCTGTGCAGGCCGAGTGGTGGCGCGGCCTGGGCGACGCCCGGCTCGATGCGTTGGTTGAACACGCGCTGGCGGGCCACCCCTCGCTCGGCGCGGCCCAGGCCCGCCTGGCGCGTGCGGCGTCGGCCGTGTCGGCACAAGCGGCCACTGGCGGCCCGCAGGTCGGCCTGAGCGCCGACGCCACCCGCCAGCATTTCAGTGCCAACAGCATCTACCCGGCCCCGCTGGGCGGTTCGACCCGCACGCTGGCCAACGCGCAGTTCGCCGGCTCGTGGGAGATCGACTTCTTCGGCCGCCACCGCGCCGCGCTCGAAGCCGCCGTGGGCAGCGAGCGCGCGGCCGAGGCCGATCTGGCCGCCGCGCGCCAGTGGCTCGCCACCCAGGTGGTGCAGGCCTATGTGCAACTGGCCCTGCTGAACGACCAGCGCGGTGTGGCGCAACAGTCGTGGCAGCAGCGCCAGGACCTGCTGGCCCTGACGCGCCAGCGCGTCGCCGCCGGCCTGGACACCGTGGTGGAATTGCGCCAGGGCGAAGGCGCGGTGCCCGACGCCCGCCAGCAGATCGAGGCCATCGACGAGAAGATCACGGCCACCCGCCTGACGCTGGCGGCGCTGACGGTGCAGGCGCCCGAAGCGCTGCAGGCGCTGGCGCCGTCGCTCGCGGGCCTGAAGGCCCTGCCGCTGCCCGGCACGTTGCCGGCCGACCTGCTGGGCCGCCGCGCCGACATCGCCGCCGCGCGCTGGCGCATCGAATCGGCGGGGCAGGCGGTGCGCTCGGCCAAGGCCCAGTTCTATCCCAACATCAGCCTCACCGCTTTTGCCGGCTTGTCCAGCATCGGGCTCGACCAACTGGTCGAATCCGGCAGCCGCCAGTACGGCATCGGCCCGGCGATCCACCTGCCGGTGTTCGACGCCGGCGCGCTGCGCGCCCAGCTGGGCGTGCGCACGGCCGACCTCGACGCGGCGGTGGCGAGCTACAACGCCGCCGTGATCGACGCGGTGCGCGAATCGGCCGAGCAGCTCAACGTGCTGGGCTCGGTGGCCCGCCAGCAGGCCGAGCAGGCCCGCGCCCAGGCGGCGGCCGAGTCGGCCTACGACATCGCACGCCAGCGTTACGGTGCCGGCCTGACCAGCCACCTGGTGCTGATCCAGGCCGAATCGACCGTGCTGTCGCAACGCCGGCAGGCGCTGGACCTGCAGGCCCGCGCCCTGGCTGCCCAGGCGGCGCTGGCGCGCGCCCTGGGCGGCGGCTACGTGCCGCAAGCCTGAAGACCGCTGCGAGAACCTCTTTTCCCGAACACCCCGACGCCTCCGAGACCACCATGAACGCTCCCGTCCAGCCTTCCGAATCCCGTTCAAACAACCCCGCCCGCCGCCAGGCCCTGACGGCCGTCGCCACCGCCGTGGCCGTGGCCGGCATCGCCTATGGCGCCTACTGGGCGCTGGTGCTCAACCACTACGAAACCACCGACAACGCCTACGTGTCGGGCAACGTGGTGCAGGTCACGCCGCAGATCGGCGGCACCGTGCTGGCCATCGAGGCCGAAGACACCGACCACGTCAAGGCCGGTCAAACCCTGGTGCGGCTGGACCCGGCCGACGCCCGCGTGGCGCTGGAGCAGGCCGAGGCGCAACTGGCGCAGACCGTGCGCGAGGTGCGCACCCTGTACGCCAACAACCGCACCGCGCAGTCGCAGGTGGCCACCCGCAACGCCGACCTGGCGCGCGTGCGGGCCGAGCTGGCGCGGCTGGAGGACGACGTCAACCGCCGCCAGCCGCTGGTGGCCACGGGTGCCGTCGGGCGCGAAGAGTTCGAACACGCCCGGGCGCAACTGACGGCGGCCCGCAGCAGCGCCGCTGCGGCCGAATCGGCCTTGCAGGCAGCGCGCGACCAACTCGCGGCCAGCGAGTCGCTGACCGAAGGCACCACCGCCGAACAGCACCCGAGCGTGCAGCGCGCGGCGGCCCGCGTGCGCGAAACCGCGCTGGCGGTGCAGCGCACCGATCTGGTGGCGCCGGTGGACGGGTACGTGGCGCGCCGCAACGTGCAGCTGGGCCAGCGCGTGGCCGCCGGTTCGCCGCTGATGTCGGTGATCCCGCTGGAGCAGGTGTGGGTCGAGGCCAACTTCAAGGAAAGCCAGTTGCGCCACCTGCGCCTGGCGCAGCCGGTGGAACTGACCGCCGACGTCTACGGCAGCAAGGTCGTGTACCACGGCACCATCGAAGGCATGGGCGCGGGCACCGGCGCGGCGTTCGCGCTGCTGCCGGCGCAGAACGCGACCGGCAACTGGATCAAGGTGGTGCAACGCGTGCCGGTGCGCATCCAGCTCGACCCGAAGGAACTGGCCGAACACCCGCTGCGCGTGGGGCTGTCGATGGAAGCCAAGGTGGACATCTCCCGCACCGACGGCGCGGTGCTGTCCACCGCTTCGGCCGCGTCGTCGAGCAAGGCTACCGAGGTGTTCGCGCAGGACGCCGCGGCCGCCGATGAGCGCGTGCGCCAGATCATTGCCCGCAACCTGGGCACTGGGGGCGCTGCGCGGGCCGTGGCCCAGGCGCCCAAGGCCCTGAAGGCGGCGGCCGCCTCCGCGCCCGGGGCCGCCACGGTCGCTGCCGCCGCCAGCACCGCCGCCACCCACTGAGTGTCTGCACCATGAGCACCGAAGCCATCCGGCCGGCGGCCGGGGCGGATACGCCCGCGCCCGCTGCGCCACCGCCACCCCCCGCTGCGGCGGGACCGGCCTTCGCGCCGCTGCAAGGAGCCCAGCTCGCGCTGGGCACGCTGGCGCTGTCGCTGGCCACGTTCATGAACGTGCTCGACACGTCCATCGCCAACGTGTCGATTCCCGCCATCGCCGGCGACATGGGCGTGAGCCCGGCGCAGGGCACCTGGGTCATCACCTCGTTCGCGGTGGCCAACGCCATCTCGGTGCCGCTGACCGGCTGGCTGACCCAGCGTTTCGGCCAGGTGCGCCTGTTCACCATGAGCGTGCTGCTGTTCGTGCTGGCCTCGTGGCTGTGCGGGCTGGCACCCAACATTGGCATGCTGATCGCCTTCCGCGTGCTGCAGGGGCTGGTGGCGGGCCCGATGATCCCGCTGTCGCAGACCCTGCTGCTGGGCAGCTACCCGCGCGCCAAGGCGGGCGTGGCGATGGCCATGTGGTCGATGACGGTGCTGATCGCGCCGGTGGCCGGCCCGTTGCTGGGCGGGTGGATCACCGACAACATCGCCTGGCCCTGGATCTTCTACATCAACATCCCGGTGGGCATCTTCGCGGCCGCGCTGACCTGGTCGATCTACCGCACGCGCGACCCCGGCCCGCGCCGGGTGCCGCTGGACCGCGTGGGTCTGGTGCTGCTGGTGCTGTTCGTGGCCGCCATGCAGATCATGATCGACAAGGGCAAGGAGCTGGACTGGTTCGAGTCCGGCGAGATCATCATGCTGACCGTGGTCTCGGTGATCGCCTTCCTGTTCTTCCTGGCCTGGGAACTGACCGAGAAGCACCCCATCGTCGACCTGCGCCTGTTCGCACGCCGCAATTTCGTCGCCGGCACGCTGTCGCTGTCCATTGCCTACGGGCTGTTCTTCGGCAACGTGGTGCTGCTGCCCCTGTGGCTGCAGCAGTTCATGGGCTACACGGCTACCTGGGCCGGGCTGGCCACCGCACCGGTGGGGCTGCTGGCGCTGGTGCTGTCGCCCTGGGTCGGCAAGAACGTGGGCCGGCTGGACCCGCGCAAGCTCGCCACCATCGCCTTCCTGGGCTTCGGTGGGGTGCTGTGGATGCGCTCGCACTTCAACACCGACGCCGACTTCACCACCATCCTGATCCCGACCTTGCTGCAGGGCGCGGCGATGGCGTTCTTCTTCATCCCGCTGCAGGCCATCGTGTTCTCGGGCCTGCCGCCGGAGAAGCTGCCTTCGGCGTCGGGCCTGTCGAACTTCGTGCGCATCACCGCCGGCGCCGTGGGCACCTCGCTGTTCACCACGCTGTGGGAAAGCCGCGCCTCGCTGCACCACGCGCAACTGGCCGAAGCCGTGCACGCGGGCAACGCCACCGCCATGGCCAGCCTGCAGCAGTTCATGGCGGCCGGCATGAGCCGCGAGCAGGCGCTGGCCACCATCGACCGGCTGGTGAACCAGCAGGCGTTCACGCTCGCGGTGAACGACCTGTTCCACCTCTCGGCCGTGCTGTTCCTGGTGCTGGTGGCCGTGATCTGGTTCGCCAAGCCGGTGCACGGCGCGGGCAGTGGCGACGCCGGCGGCGCGCACTGAGCCGCCGCGCCGGGCGCCGCTCAGCGCTCGCGCAGGCTGACCACGTCGTTGGTGGTCAGGCGCATCAGGTACAGCTGCGGGCCGGCAGCGCGCATCTCGCTGCAGCCGCTGCTGCCGCGCAAGCGGTTCCATTCGACGCACAGGGCCGAGCCCTCGGTGCGCCAGCGGCCCGAATCGCTCACCTGCGGGGTGTCGACGTAGACGTAGTCGGTCTTGAACTGCAGGCGGACCTCGCTGCCGTTGAGGTTCTGGTAGGCGAAGGACTTGCCCACCAGGCGCTCTCGAAGGGCTTCGGGTGCGAGCGCCTGGGCCTCGGGCGGAAAGGCCGGGGGCGCGGCGGTTTGCGGCCAGGCCAGTGCGGGCAGGCACAACCAGGGCAGCAGGGGCAGATGTGGTCGCAGGCGCATGAGGGTCTCCTGGGCAGAAGGTGGCGGGGGCCGGCCACGCCGGTTCTGGGGCCGGGTGGACGCATGCTAGAGGGCGTTTGGTGGTTCGGACAAGCACCGCCCGGCGGCTGGCGCGCGGTCCTGCGCGGCCTACAATCCAGGCTTCACCGGGGGTGCGGCGCGCCGATAGGCGTCGCGGCTGAGAAATACCCCTCTCACCTGATCTGGGTTGTGCCAGCGTAGGGAGCGTGAACGACCGGCCGCCGTGGTGGCGAGCCGCCGTCCAGCGCCACCCGAGCGGCGTTTTTCGTAGGACAAGGCGTCTCCCATGCAACGGCGGTTTCTGTTTTCGGCTCTCACCTCTCTTTCCCTGGCAGCGCTGGCACCGGCCACATGGGCTGCCGAGCCCTTGCCGTTGCGCGTGCTGGTGCACAGCTCGTTCGACCTGCCCAAGGAACTGCTGACGCAGTTCGAGAAAGCGGCTGGCGTGCGGCTGCAACTGGTCAAGTCGGGGGATGCCGGCGAGATGACCAACAAGCTCATCCTCACCAAGGCACGCCCGATCGCCGACGTGGTGTTCGGCATCGACAACAGCCTGCTGCCGCGGGCGCTGGCTGCGGGCGTGATCGAGCCCTACACCGGCCCGGCGGCGCAACGCGCGGCGGCGGTCACCCTGGGCCAAGGCGTGGTGCCGGTCGACTACGGCTACGTGAGCCTCAATGTCGACAAGGCCTGGTTCGCGCAGAAGGGCCTGGCGCTGCCGACCAGCCTGGACGACCTGGCCCAGCCGGCCTACGCGAAGCTGCTGGTGGTCCAGCACCCGGGTACATCGAGCCCGGGGCAGGCCTTCCTGCACGCCACCATCGCCGGCCTGGGCGAAGAAGCCGCCTTTGCCTGGTGGGCCCGGATGCGCAGCAACGGCGTGAAGGTGGTCAAGGGCTGGACCGAGGCCTACTACACCGAATTCACGCGCAACGGCGGCAGCCGCCCGATCGTGGTGAGCTATGCCAGCAGCCCGGCCGCCGAGGTGTTCTACGCCAAGGACAAGCTGACCGAATCGCCCACGGCCAACCTGGCGTTCAAGGGTGCAGTGTTCCGCCAGGTGGAGGGCGTGGCGCTGGTGCGCGGGGGCCAGCCGGCCGCGCGCGAGGCGGCGGGCCGCTTCATCGAGTTCCTGCGCTCGGCCCCCGTGCAGCAGGCCCTGCAGACCACGATGTGGATGTACCCGGCCGAGGCCGGTGCGGCACGCGCCGAAGTCATGCGCCTGCACGCGCCCGAGCCCGCCACCTTCGACAATCCGCCGCCTGCGCTCGCCGACGAAAAGGGCCGCGCCTGGCTGCAGCGCTGGACCCAGGTGGTGTTGAAGTGACCCCCCCCTGCGCCGCTGCCGCGGCTTCCCCCCTCCGTAGCGCGCTGGTGGCGCTTCGAGGGGTGGCGGCACCCTGTGGCCCGGCGAAACCGGTTCCACGATGCCCTGTGGCGGGGGCGGGCCTTCGTTCGCGAAGCGTCCTTTTCGCATGAAGCGCGCGCGCTGGCTGTTGCTGGCGCCGCCCCTGGTGTTTCTGGGGCTGGTGCAGGTGGCGCCGTTGATGCGGCTGCTGGCCGAGGCCTTTGCCGGGCGGGACGCCTTCGGCGGTGAGCCGTTGCGTTGGTGGGCCCTGTGGCAGGACGCGCACCTGCGCTGGCGGCTGCTGTGGTCGTTCCTGCAAGCTTCGGTCACGGGGCTGGCCGCGTTCGCCATCGGGCTGCCCATGGCCTGGGTGCTGGCGCGCTGGACGTTCCCGGGCCGGGGCGCCTTGCTGCGCCTGCTCATGCTGCCCTTCGTGGTGCCCACGCTGGTGGCGGCCATGGGCGTGCTGGCGCTGTGGGGTCCGCGCGGTGTGCTTGGCGCACCGCTGGCCGCCTGGGGCATCGAACTGGAAGACACGCCCTGGCTGCTGCTGTACGGCAACCTGTTCTTCAACCTTTGCGTGGTCGTGCGCGCCGGTGTCGAAGCGCTGGAACGGATCGACGCCACGCGGTTGGCGGCCGCGCGCAGCCTGGGGGCGACACCCTGGCGGGCGTTCTGGCGCGTCGAGTGGCCGGCCATCGCGCCCTGGATGGCGGCGGCGGTGTGCCTGGTGTTCCTGTACTGTTTTTCGGGCTTCGGGCTGGCGCTCGTGCTGGGGGGGCCGCGCTACAGCACGGTGGAGGTGGAGATCTACACCCTGGTGGCGCACGAACTGGCGCTGGGCCCAGCCAGCGTGCTGGCGCTCTGGATGATCGGTCTGACCGGCGCGGTCGCGCTGGGGTATGCCGCCATCGAGCAGCGGCTGGCAGCGCCGGCGCGCGTGGTGCCGGTGCCCCGGCGCCGGCCGGCCGGCGCTGGGCAGTGGGCCGCCGTGGCCGCGGTGATGGGGGGCTTTGGCATCCTGTGCGCTGCCCCCCTGCTGGCCATTGCGTGGCGCGCGGCGCACGCGCTGGCGGCGGGCGCCGCACCGGTGCTGTGGGCGCCCGAAACCCTGCAGGCGCTGGGCAACACCCTGCGCTTTTCGGCGGCGGCCCTGGCCCTCGCCGTGGCGCTCGGGCTCGCGCACGCGCTGGCCCAGCGCTGGCTGGGCGCCGTGTCGGCGCGGCGCGGTGGGCGTGGCCGTCTGGCGCTGGGCTGGCGGGCTCTGGCCTACCTGCCCCTGGTGGTGTCGCCCGTGATGGTGGCCTTCGGCCTGCTGCTGCTGTACCCCGACTGGACCGCCAGCCTGGGGCTGCTGCTGGTGGCCTACGCGCTGCTGGGCTATCCCTTCGTGGCGCGCGCGCTCACCACCGCGCTCGACCAGTTGCCGGCCCACTGGGCCCAGGCGGCGGCCACGCTGGGGGCCACCCCCTGGCGCGTGTTCTGGCGCGTGACACTGCCGCTGGTGCAGCCCGCGCTGCGCCGCGGCGCCGCCTTCGCGGCGGCCACGGCGCTGGGCGAGTTTGCGGTCACGCTGTTCCTGTCGCGGCCCGAGTGGATCACCCTCACCACGCTGATCCACCAGCGCCTGGGCCGGCCCGGGGCGGCCAATCTCGACGCGGCCATGGTGCTGGCCGCGCTGCTCATGGGGCTTGCGCTGCTGGCCTTCGTGCTGATCGAAGGTGCGGGTGCCTCATCCGGCCAGAAGGGCGACACTGCCAGCCATGCTTGAGTTGCGCGACATTCACAAACACTGGAACGGCCAGCCCCTGCTGCGGGGCGTGAGCCTGGGCGTGGCCGCCGGCGAGACCGTGGCCCTGCTGGGCGCTTCGGGCAGCGGCAAGAGCACGCTGCTGAAGATCGCGGCCGGGCTGGAGGCGCCCGAATCGGGGCAGGTCTGGTTCGACCACACCGACATCACCGCGCTGCCGCCCGAGCGGCGGGGTTTTGCGCTGATGTTCCAGGACTTTGCGCTGTTCCCGCACCTGAACGTGCGCGACAACGTGGCCTTCGGCCTGATCGAGCAGGGGCATCGGCGCGCGCAGGCGCGCGAGCAGGCCGAAGCGCTGCTCGCGCCCTGGGGCCTGGCAGCGCACGCGCGGGCCCGGGTGTGGACCCTCTCGGGCGGGGAGCAGCAGCGCGTGGCCCTGGCCCGGGCCCTGATCACCCGGCCGCGGGTGCTGCTGCTGGACGAGCCCTTTTCGGCGCTGGACGCGGCGCTGCGCGAGCAGTTGCGGGCCGAGTTTGCCGAGCGCATTGGCGCGGCCGGCATGGCCGCCGTGCTGGTCACGCACGACGAGACGGAAGCACGCGGCATGGCGCAGCGGGCCTGGACCTTGCGTGGTGGGCGCCTCGAATCCGCCTGGTAGCGGCCGGCGCCCGGCAGCGACCGATCAGGTTTGCGACTGCAGGTAATTCTGCAGACCGACCTTGTCGATCAGGCCGATCTGCTTTTCCAGCCAGTAGGCGTGGTCGGTTTCGGTGTCGCCGAGCTGCGCGACCAGGATGTCGCGGCTGACGAAGTCGGCCAGGCGCTCGCACAGCGCGATGCCTTCCTTCAGGCTGGCGCGCACGCTGTACTCGACGTCCAGATCCTTGCGCAGCATCTCAGGCACCGTCAGGCCCGGCTCGAAGGCGTGGGGCCGCATGTCGGGGCGCGCGCCCAGCATCAGGATGCGGCGGATCAGCGCGTCGGCGTGCTGGGTCTCTTCGGCCATCTCATGGTCGATGCGCGTGTACAGCTGGGTGAAGCCCTGGTCTTCGTAGGTGCGCGAGTGGATGAAGTACTGGTCGCGGGCGGCGAGTTCGCCGCGCAGCAGTTCCTTGAGGCATTCGATGACGTCGGGGTGGCCTTGCATGGTGTCGGTCTCGGTATTCAGGATCAAATGCGCAGTATCGGGCTTTTGGCGGCTGCTGGGCGGTTTGGCCTTGCGAGCCCGGTCTGGATGCGACTGGGCCTGAAGAGCCGCATTGGAGGCATTCGCATTCCGCCGGCGCCACAGGTCGCTGGTGCGAGAATCGGCGCAGGCCGCGTGGGCGGCTGGCGTCTCTTTGACTGGAAGGTGGGTATGGGCTGGTTTTCCAAAAACACGGACGGTTTCTTCCTCTCCACCACCACGCCGCCGGACATTCCGCGCGCGTGTTATCTGGGTGTGGTCAACGGCGAGGCCATCATCGGCGCCAACATCTTTCGCGACCTGTTCAGCTCGGTGCGCGACGTGGTCGGCGGGCGCGCCGGTGGCTACGAGCGGGCCCTGGCCGGTGCCCGTGATGCCGCGCTGGAAGACCTGATCGAGGCCGCGCGGGAGCGCGGTGCCGAGGGCGTCATCGGCATCGATTTCGACTACGAAGTGCTGGGCGAGACCAACGGCATGATGATGGTGGCGGTCAGCGGCACGGCGGTGAAACTGCCATGAGCATGGTGCTCTGGGCCTATGTGCGGGTGCGGGGGCAGGCGCTCAGCGACGGCACGGACCGCCTGGCGCTGTACCGGCACCGGAATCGGCTCGACGTGCTGTCGCGGCGCCTGGAACTGCCCCCGTTCCTGTCGGCCTGCGACACCACCGATCTGCACTACAACACCTCGGACCAGGCCTTGCCAGAAGGGCTGTCGTCGACCGACGAGGTGATGGCGCGCAGGGGCCAGTGGCTGCCCATGGGGCAGGCGCTGGCCTTGCTCGAAGGGCTGCTCATCCATGTGGAGAACCAGCGCCCGCGCCTGGGCCTGCTGCGCAACGACCGCGAGGCGGTGGCGACCGAGCTGCGCGAGGTGCTGGCGTTCGTGCGCAGCTGGGTCCAGGAAGCCGACGCGTTCAACTTTGCGGTCGTGATGTGACCGCAGCGGCCGCGCGGCCGGCTCAGCCGCCGCGCAGCGCGCGCAGCAGTTTCTGGCCTGCCCGGCCGTTGGTCTCCTGACCCAGGCGCTGCTGTTCCACGCGGATGGCGTCGCGGCTGCGTTCGCCCAGCATGCCATCCACCGCGCCGATATCGTGCCCGCGCATGATCAGCAGCCCCTGCAGTTCGCGCCGCTCTGCGCGCGAGAGCCCGGGGTCGTCGGTCGGCCAGGGCGTGGCGAAGGGGCCGGCACCGCGCAGGCGGTCGCTCAGGTGGGCGATGGCCAAGCCGTAGCTTTCGGCGGCGTTGTAGCTGTAGATGGCGTCGAAATTGCGGAACACGAGGAAGGCAGGCCCGCGCGGACCGGCCGGCGTCATCAGCCCGGCGCTGCCCAGGCCGTCGGGCAACGGGCTGCCGTCGACGCGCCGCACGCCGCGCGCGATCCACTCGCTCATCGGGCGCTTGGTGCGCCGGCCCTCGCTGGCGGTGTTCAGGTGGGCGGGCAGCCGGACCTCGAATCCCCAGGGCTGGCCGCCGCGCCAGCCGGCCTTGGCCAGGAAGTTGGCGGTGGAGGCCAGTGCGTCGGGCGTGCTGTCCATCAGGTCGCGCCGGCCGTCGCCGTCGAAGTCGACCGCCAGCCGTTCGAACGTGGTCGGCATGAACTGGGTGTGACCGAAGGCGCCGGCCCAGGAACCCACCAGGCGTTCGGGCGTCACGTCACCGGCCTGCAGAATGCGCAAGGCCGAAAAGAACTCGCCCTGGAAGAAGCCTTGCCGGCGGCCGAAACAGGCCAGCGTGCCCAGGGCCTGCGGCAGCGGGTAGCGGCCGAAGCTCTGGCCGAAATTGCTTTCCACGCCCCAGACCGCGACCACGGTGGCGGGGTCGACGCCGAAACGCTGTTCGACCCGGGCCAGCACCTCGGCATGCCGCGCGAGCAGGGCCCGGCCTTCGGCCACGCGCTCGTCATCGACCAGACCGGCCAGGTAGTCCCAGATCGGGGTGCGGAACTCGGGCTGGTTGTCCAGCTTGGCCAGCACGTCGGCGTCGGGGGTGAGGCCGCGCGTGAAACGGGCATAGGCTTCGGCGGACACGCGCGCTTCGCGCGCGGCGGGCGCCAGCCGTTGCAGGCAGGCCTGGAAAGCGGCGTCGGAGACGCTGTTTTCGGTTTGGGCGGAAGCGGGGAGGCCGGCGCCCATCAGCAGGGCCGCGGTCAGCAGGGGGAGGGACTTGTTCATGACGGTCTGTGGCGGCTGAAACAGGGCGGGGCAGGTCAGGCCTGCCCCGTTCGGTGGGGTGGGTGGGGCAGACGGTGTCAGACCCGCCAGGTGCTGCCGTGTTCCGGCACGAGTGCGGGCCAGCCGAGTTCGGCCTCGACCCGGTGGCGCAGCGCGTCGGAGGCTTCCATGTCGCCATGGACCACGAACACGCGGTGGGGGGCGGCGGGCAGGGCCCGCAGCCAGGCCATGAGCTGGCTGGCGTCGGCGTGGGCGGAGGCCGACGCCAGTTGCACGATTTCGGCGCGCACCGGCAGGTCCTGCCCGTGCAGGCGCAGGGTGAGCGCGTGCCCGGCCAGCGAGGCACCCCGGGTGCCGGGCGCCTGGTAGCCGGTGAGCACGACCATGTTGCGGTGGTCGCTCAGGTAGCGCGCCAGGTGGTGCAGCACGCGCCCGCCGGTGGCCATGCCGCTGGCGGCCAGGATCACCTTGGGGCCGTGGTTCATGGCGATGGCCTTGGACTGCTCGACCGACATGGCCATCTCGGCCGAATGTTCCATGGCCCGGCATTCGGCCGCGTCGAGCCGGTGTTCGCCCAGATGGCGGGCGAACAGGCCTGTGCTGTGGATGGCCATGGGGCTGTCCAGGTACACCGGCAGGTGGCGCGGCAGCGCGTCGCGGGCCTTGAGCTGCACGATGGCGTGCAGGATTTCCTGGGCCCGCCCGACGGCGAAGACCGGCACCACCGCCGTGCCCCCGCGGGCCGCTGCGCGCTGCAGGGCCGGGCCCAGTTCGGCCAGCACGTCTTCCTGCGGATGCTCGCGGTCGCCATAGGTGGATTCGATGAACACCGCGTCGGCCGCCGGCGGCGGTTCGGGCGGCAGCATCAGCAGGTCGTCGGGACGGCCGAGGTCGCCCGAGAACAGCAGGCGCTTGCCGCCCACTTCCAGCAGCAGGCTGGCCGCACCGAGGATGTGACCGGCGCCGGTGAAGCTGGCCTGCCAGCCGGGCAGCGGCTCGAAGGGCTGGTGCAGCGGCACCGTGCGCAGCAGCTTGAGGCTGCGCAGCGCATCTTCTTCGGTGTAGAGCGGCAGCGCGGGCGCGTGTTTGCTGAAGCCTTTGCGGTTGGCGAAGGCCGCGTCTTCTTCCTGCAGATGCCCGCTGTCGGGCAGCAGGATCTGCGCCAGATCGCGGGTGGCCGGTGTGCACCAGACCTTGCTGTGAAAGCCTTCCTTGGCCAGCAGCGGCAGGTAGCCCGAGTGGTCCAGGTGGGCGTGCGTGAGGATCAGCGCCCCGAGCTTGTTGGGCAGGATGGGCAACGGGTCGCGGTTGCGCAGCCGCAGCTGCTTGTAGCCCTGGAACAGGCCGCAGTCCACCATGAGACTGTGGCCATCGTGTTCGACTAGGTATTTGGAGCCGGTGACGGTACCGGCGGCTCCGAGGAATCGGACGAGGACGCTCATGCGGCCATGTTACCCCCGTTGTCTGGGCGCCCGGGGTGCTGGCCGCCGGGGTGCGGGAACGCTGGATGCCCGCCTGCGCGGGCATGACGGGCGAGGTGGTGGGGGCACGATGGGCCCAGGCAGCGTGGTGTGGCGGGCCACCGCAGCGCGGGCATGACGGGCCAGGGCGTCAGAGCACCTCGTTCAGCCCCATCATGAAGATGAAGCCCGCCATGAGCGTGACCGAGGCCAGGCCCTCGAAGCCGTTGCGGTGCGTCTCGGGGATCATTTCGTGGCTGACCACGAACAGCATGGCGCCGGCCGCGACGGCCAGGCCGACCGGGTAGAAGGCGGGCAGGCTGCCCAGCGCCACCAGGCCGAGCAGGGCGCCGAAGGGTTCGGCCAGACCGGAGAGCGCGGCCACGGCCCAGGACCTGGCCACGCTCTGGCCCAGCGTGCGCAGGGCCATGGCAACGATCAGGCCTTCGGGCATGTTCTGCAGGCCGATGGCCAGCGCGACCGAGGCACCGCCCTGGCCGCCTTCGGAGGTCGAGGGGTCCAGGCCGGCGTAGGCGGCGCCCACGGCCAGGCCTTCGGGCACGTTGTGGATGAGGATGGCCAGCACCATGAGCCAGGCGCGCTGGTGGGCCGGATTGGCGAGCCCGTCGGCCGCCACCCACATGCCGGCATGGCCGGGCGCGGCCGGCGGCAGCACCGGGTGTTCGTGGGGCATGAAGCGGTCGATCGCCATCATCAGGCCCATGCCCAGAACGAGGCCGATGGCCGTCAGGCCCGCAGCCCCGGAACTGGCCTGGCCGGACGGCGCCAGCAGTGCGCGTCCGGCGGCCAGCGAGGGCAGCAGCAGGGCGAAGAGGGCCGCGGCCAGCATCACGCCGGCCGAAAAAGCCATGAGGGCCGACTCCTGCCGCTTGCTCACGCGCTGCACCAGAAACACCGGCAGCGCGCCGACGGCCGTGGCCAGGGCCGCGAGCAGCGAGGCCTGCACACCGGCGGTCAGCGCGCTGCCGGCGCCGGCCGCGTCCCACCAGTGGCGCGTCGGGGCCCAGAAGGTGCTGGCCGCGGCCAGGCCGGCCATCAGCAGCAGACCGGCGCCCAGGGCGAGCAGGACCTGGCGCAGGGCATGGGGCGGGACGGGCAGTTCCAGGCGCTGCACCTGGGTCCATACCGGATTCAACTGGCGAATGAGAGCGGTCATGGGCACGGAAAGAAAGGGTGGGGATGGGAGGATTCTATAAATCTATCGATATTTTTGGTTTGATAGTTTTTAAGGCTTCCATAGGAAAAATGGCGGGACCTGGGGGGGCGAATGGCGGGTGCGGCAGGCGCATCGGGGTCTCCATAGCTGTTTTCGTCATAAACAACTGAAAACGTATTCGTTCCAGTTTTGTGGTGCGGCTTTCATGATCCGTTCCGTTCTCTTCACCGCCTGGAGTTTTTTCATGACCACCCGCCGCCACCTGTTCACCGCTGCCTTGGCCACCGCGATCGCGCTGCCGGCGCTGCCCGTCTGGGCCCAGCCTGCGCCCGTGACCCTGCTCAACGTGTCCTACGACCCGACGCGCGAGCTGTACGTCGACTACAACGCGGCCTTCGTCAAGTTCTGGAAGGCCAAGACCGGCCAGGACGTGAGCATCAAACAAAGCCACGGCGGTTCGGGCAAACAGGCCCGCGCCATCATCGACGGCCTGGACGCCGATGTCGCCACGCTGGCCCTGGCGGGCGACACCGACGCGCTGCACACGCACGGCAACTGGATCCCGGCCGACTGGCAGAAGCGCCTGCCGCTCAACAGCACGCCCTACGCCTCCACCATCGTGCTGGTGACGCGCGCCGGCAACCCCAAAAACATCAAGGACTGGGACGACCTCATTCGCCCCGATGTCAAGGTCATCACGCCCAACCCCAAGACCTCGGGCGGTGCCCGCTGGAATTACCTGGCCGCCTGGGAATTCGCCAAGCGCAAGTACGGTGGCGACGACAAGGCCAAAGAGTTCGTGGCCAAGCTCTACAACAACGTGCCCGTGCTCGACACCGGCGCGCGCGGCTCGACCATCACCTTCTCGCAGCGCAACCAGGGCGACGTGCTGATCGCCTGGGAGAACGAGGCCTACCTGCTGGAAAAGGAGTTCGGCAGCAAGGTGGACTTCATCTACCCGAGCCTGTCGATCCTGGCCGAACCGGCCGTGACCGTGGTCGACAAGAACGTGGACAAGAAGGGCACGCGCGCCGTGGCACAGGCCTACCTGGAATTCCTCTACACCGAAGAGGCGCAGGACATCATCGGCAAGCACTTCTACCGACCCACCTCGGCCAAGGCGCAGGCCAAGTACGCCAAGCAACTGCCCAAGATCAACCTGTTCAAGATCGACGAGGCCTTCGGGGGCTGGACACAGGCGGCCAAGGTGCATTTCGCCGATGGCGGCACCTTCGACCAGATCTACACCAAGAAGTAAGCCGCGCGGCCCAATCACCGGAGTCTCTGAGCATGTCTGTCCTGCTGATCGGCGGCAGCCCCACCGAGCACTCGCGTTCTGCGGCGCTGCTCGACGGGGTCGAACAACGCCTGCACCAACTGGTCGATGCGCGCCGCCTTCCGGTCGACCGGCTGCGCGTGCGCGACCTGTCGCCGCAGGCGCTGCTGCTGGCCGACTGGGGCCATGCGAGCGTGGCCCGGGCCATCGAGCAGGTGGCCCAGGCCCGTGCGCTGGTGATCGCCACGCCGGTCTACAAGGCGGCCTACAGCGGGGTGCTCAAGGTGTTTCTGGACCTGCTGCCGCAGACCGCGCTCAAGGGCAAGGCGGTGCTGCCACTGGCCACCGGCGGCAGCCCGCACCACATGCTGGCGCTGGACTACGCGCTGCGGCCGGTGTTGCAGTCGCTCGGGGCGCGCCACATCCTGCCCGGTGTCTACGCCACCGACGTGCAGATTCCCAAAGACGTTGAGGGCCAGTACCGCCTCGTTACCGACATCGGCCAGCGGCTGGACGATGCGGTGAATCTCCTGCTCCAGGAAGGGCTTCGAATGCCGATCGCGGCCGGGTTCGCGCCCGTGCCGTTCGCTCAGGTGCGATGTAGCGTCTGAGCATTCCCCCCCATCGGCTTTTTTTGGCGGCTGCCGTCGGCAGCCCGGGGCGTGCTGCGCCCGCCAAACCTTTCAGGAGTGGTTCATGAACATTCATTCATCGCCCGAAGAGCGGGCCGGTGACGCGCCGCTGCCCGTGCCCGACGAGGTGGACCTCAGCGAGCGCGGCTGGCGCCGGTGGCTGCAGGTCGCGGTGGCCGTGGTGCTGGCGATCTTTGGCCTGGCGCTGCTGCTGCAGCCGGTGGTCCCGGTGTCGGGCTGGCTGTTGACGCCCCCGCTGGAGCACCAGCCATGACGCGGCCCGTGGTCCACCCCTCTGCGCCCTGGCTGCGCATCCGTGCGGTGACAGCGGTGCAGTGGGGGCTCGATCCCGCGCAGGCCGGCGAAGCCTTGGCCTCCCCGGCCACCGAGCGTTCTCGCCGCGACCCGCTGCCCCTTGCCGACCGCTTCCGGTTCTGGCCGTGCAGCGCCACCCCGCTCGGTGTGTGCCACGCCGCGCACCCCTTTGCCTGACATTTTCCGGAGCCTGTTTCCATGTCTCTCCAGTTCTTCTGGTTCATCCCCACCCACGGCGACAGCCGTTACCTGGGCACCGCCGAAGGCGGCCGCACGGTCAACCACGACTACCTCAAGCAGGTCGCGCAGGCGGCCGACAGCCTGGGCTACGAAGGCGTGCTGATCCCCACCGGCCGTTCGTGCGAAGACCCCTGGGTCGTGGCCGCCAGCCTGCTGCCGGTGACGCAGCGGCTCAAGTTCCTGGTTGCGGTGCGGCCGGGCCTGCACCAGCCGGCGCTGGCCGCGCGCATGGCCGCCACGTTTGACCGGCTCTCGGGCGGGCGCTTGCTGATCAACCTGGTGACCGGCGGCGACCGTGCCGAACTCGAGGGCGACGGCGTGTTTCTCGACCATGCCGAGCGCTACGCGCAGTCGGCCGAGTTCATCCGCATCTGGCGCGAGATCATCGCGCGCGGCCACACCGGCGAATCCTTCGACTACGACGGCCAGCATCTGCAGGTCAAGGGCGCCAGGCTGCTGTTTCCGGCGCTGCAGCGTCCGCACCCGCCGGTGTACTTCGGCGGGTCTTCGGAAGCGGCGCACGAACTGGCGGCCGAGCAGGTCGACACTTACCTGACCTGGGGCGAACCGCCGGCCGAGGTGGCGAAGAAGGTGGCCGACGTGCGCTCCCGCGCGGCGAAATACGACGACCCCCACGCTGCGCTGTCCCCCGAGGGCGCCCGATCCGGCCGCACGGTGAAGTTCGGCATCCGCCTGCACGTGATCGTGCGCGAGACCGAGGCCGAGGCCTGGGACGCCGCCGACCGGCTCATCAGCAAGGTGGACGACGCCACGGTGGCGCGCGCGCAGGCCGCGTTCGCGAAGATGGATTCCGAGGGCCAGCGCCGCATGGCCGCGCTGCATGCGGGCGGGGTCCGGCGCGACCGCGCTGCGCTGGAAATCAGCCCCAACCTCTGGGCCGGTGTCGGTCTGGTGCGGGGCGGCGCCGGCACCGCGCTGGTGGGCAATCCGCAGCAGGTGGCGGCCCGCATCCAGGCGTACGCCGACCTCGGGCTTGAGACCTTCGTGTTCTCGGGCTACCCGCACCTGGAAGAGGCCTACCGCTTCGCGGAGCTGGTCTTCCCGTTGCTGCCGCGCCGCCTGCGCGAAGCGTGGCGCGCACCGGCGAACGACCAGGGGCCGACCGGCTCTGTGGGCGAGGCTGTTGCCAATGTCTACGTGCCCCGTGCCGCCCAAAGCTGAGGAGTGCCCGACATGAACACCTCTGTGCGCGAATTGCAGGTCACCCCCGTTCCCCATGCTGGCGACACGGCGGATGGCGCCGGTACCGGCTGGGCCCGCAGCCGCCTGGCGCCCTGGTTCCAGGCGGTGGGCGCGCGCCTGCTGCCCTGGGTAGTGCCGGTGCTGCTGATCGTGGCCTGGCAGACCGCGTCGTCGGCCGGCTGGCTGTCCTCGCGCGTGCTGCCGGCCCCGGTGGACGTGGTGGTGGCCTTCTGGACCCTGACCGCTTCCGGCGAGCTGTGGACCCACGTCAAGGTCAGCGCTGGCCGGGCCTTGCTGGGCCTGGCCATCGGCGGCGGCCTGGGGCTGGTGCTGGGGCTGCTGACGGGCTCGGTCCGTTTTTTCGAAACCCTGCTCGATTCGACCGTGCAGATGGTGCGCAACATCCCGGCGCTGGCGCTGATTCCGCTGGTCATCCTGTGGTTTGGCATCGATGAGGCGGCCAAGCTGTTCCTGATCGCGGTGTCGGTGTTCTTCCCGATCTACCTCAACACCTTCCATGGCATCCGCAACGTGGACCCGGGCCTGATCGAGATGGGGCGCAGCTACGGCCTGTCGCGCTGGGGCCTGTACACCCAGATCATCCTGCCGGGCGCGCTGTCGTCCATCCTGGTCGGCCTGCGTTTTTCGCTCGGGCTGATGTGGGTGATCCTGATCGTGGCCGAGACCATTTCGGCGCAGGCCGGTATCGGCTACCTGACGATGAATGCGCGCGAATTCCTGCAGACCGACGTGGTGCTGGTGGGCATCCTGCTCTACGCCCTGCTGGGCAAGCTGGCCGACGTGCTGGCGCGTGCCCTGGAGCGCTACTGGCTGCGCTGGCATCCGGGGTACCAGGGGTGACACCCCCCTGCGCCGCTGCGCGGCTTCCCCCCGCTCTGGCGCGCCTTCGGCGCTGGTCAGGGGGACGGCAGCTGGGGCCGGCGGAGCCGGACCCTCGCTGCCCTGCAGCGAACGCCTCTCACACCACCTTCTTTTCTTTTCATAGGCCAGTCATGACACACGTTTCTTCTTTCAACCGCCGCGCCGCATTGGGCGCCATCGGTTCGTTCGTGGCCGGGGCGGCGCTGGCCCAGGGCACGGCACCGCGCACGGTGCGCCTGGGTTACCAGAAGTCGTCGACGCTGATCGCCGTGCTGCGGCTGCAGGGTTCGCTGGAGCAGCGGCTGGCGCCGCTGGGCGTGAAGCTGAGCTGGCACGAGTTCACCAGCGGGCTGCCGCTGCTGGAGGCGCTCAATCTCGACAACATCGACCTCAGCGCCGACGTGGCCGACACCGTGCCGGTGTTCGCCCAGGCCGCCGGCGCGCAGCTCACCTTCGTGGCGCAGGAAGCACCGTCGCCGACCGCCCAGGCCATCCTGGTGCGCGCCGATTCGCCGCTCAAATCGGTGGCCGACCTCAAGGGCAAGCGCGTGGGGTTTGCCAAGGCCGCGGGCGTGCATTACCTGCTGCTGGCTGCCCTGGAAAAGGCCGGTCTGTCGTTTGCCGACATCGACCCGGCCTACCTCACGCCGGCCGACGGCCGCGCGGCGTTCGAGCGCGGATCGCTCGACGCCTGGGTGGTGTGGGACCCCTTCCTCTCGGCCGCGCAGAAGCAGGCCGGCGCGCGCGTGTTGGCCGACGGCACCGGCCTGGCCTCGTACCAGCGCTACTACCTGGCCAGCACGCGGTTCGCGCAAGCCCGCCCCGACGTGCTGGGCGTGCTGTACGCCGAACTCGAAAAGGCCGGTCGCTGGGTCAAGGGCAACCCCCGGGAGGCCGCTGCGCTGCTGGCGCCGTTCTGGGGGCTCGACGCGGCCATCATTGAACAGGCCAACGCACGCCGCAGCTACGCGGTGCGCGCGGTCACACCGCAGAACCTGAGCGAACAGCAGAAGATCGCCGACGCCTTCTTCGCCGAGAAGCTGCTGCCACGGCGCCTCAACGCGCTGGACGTGGCGCTCTACCAGCCCGGAGCGTGAGCATGGCCGACACCGACCCGAACACCCCGGGCGTGCGCTTGGAACTGCGCCAGCTCAGCAAGCACTACGGCCCGCGCGAGGTGCTGCGCCAGAACAACCTGGTGATCGAACCCGGTGAGTTCGTGGCCATCGTGGGGCGCAGCGGCTGCGGCAAGAGCACGCTGCTGCGCCTGGTGGCCGGGCTGGAGCGCGCCACCGGCGGCCAACTGCTGCTTGACGGCCGGCCGGTGGCCGGGCTCAACCCGGACACGCGCATCATGTTCCAGGACGCGCGCCTGCTGCCCTGGAAGCGGGTGCTGGACAACGTGGCCCTGGGCCTGCCGGCCGAGCGCCGCCAGGATGCCGAAGCGGTGCTGGGCCAGGTGGGCCTGGGCGACCGGCTGGGCGACTGGCCGGCACGCCTGTCGGGCGGCCAGCGCCAGCGCGTGTCGCTGGCCCGCGCGCTGGTGCACCAGCCGCACCTGCTGCTGCTCGACGAACCGCTGGGTGCGCTGGACGCGCTCACCCGCATCGAAATGCACGCACTCATCGAAGGGCTGTGGAAACGCCACGGCTTCACCGCGCTCTTGGTCACGCACGACGTGCAGGAGGCGGTGGCGCTGGCCGACCGCGTGATCCTGATCGAGAACGGCGCCATCGCGCTGGACGAGCGCATTGCGCTGGCGCGGCCGCGCTCGCGGGGCGACGTCCACTTTGCTGCGATCGAAAAACGCATTCTCGACCGGGTGCTGCAGCAGCCCGATGCCGAACAACCCGACGCCGATCTGTCGTGGACCGGTGTGCCCGCCCACGGCCTGCGCTGGGCCGTCTGAACCGGTTTTTTTACCCCCAACCCGAAAGGAAACCACCATGTCCATCCAAGCCATCAACGTGCGCAACCAGTTCCGCGGCAAGGTCAAGGAAATCATCCAGGGCGATGTCGTGACCGAGATCGATGTCGAAACGCCCTGGGGCATCGTCACCTCCGTCATCACCACGCGCTCGGTCAAGGACCTGGGCCTGCAGATCGGCTCCGAGGTCGTGGCGCTGGTGAAGTCGACCGAGGTGTCGATCGCCAAGCTCTGATGCCGGTGCACGCTGCAGGGTGAAGCGGCCCTGCGTTCATGGTCGAGAATCGGCGGGCCTGTGGCCGTCCGGCCAGAACCAGGTGCCTCATGTCTGAGAGCCTTTTTTCATAACACCCCGTCATCCCAGGAGATCCCATGTCAGCCCATTGGAAGTTCGAGACCCGCTCCGTGCACGCCGGCTACCAGCCCGACCCCACCACCAAGGCCGTGGCGGTGCCGATCTACCAGACCGCCGCCTACGCGTTCGACAGCGCGCAGCACGGCGCCGACCTGTTCGACCTCAAGGTGCCGGGCAACATCTACACCAGCATCATGAACCCGACGAACGACGTGCTGGAGCAGCGCATCGCGTCGCTTGAAGGCGGGATCGGCGCACTGGCGCTGGCCTCGGGCCAGGCGGCCGTGGCGTATGCGATCCAGACCATCGCCGAAGCCGGTGACAACATCGTCAGCAGCGCAGCCCTGTACGGCGGCACCTACAACCTGTTTGCGCACACCTTCCCGCAGTTCGGCATCACCACGCGGTTCGCCGACCACCGCGACCCCGCCAGCTTCGCGGCCTTGATTGACGAGCGCACCAAGGCCATCTTCGTCGAGTCCATCGGCAACCCGCTGGGCAACATCACCGACATCGCGGCGGTGGCCGAGGTGGCGCACCGCCACGGCGTGCCCCTGATCGTGGACAACACGGTGGCTTCGCCCTATCTGCTGCGCCCGTTCGAACACGGGGCCGACATCGTGGTGCACTCGCTCACCAAATACCTGGGCGGCCACGGCACCACCATCGGCGGCGCCATCGTCGACAGCGGCAAGTTCCCCTGGGCCGAACACAAGGCGCGCTTCAAGCGCCTCAACGAGCCCGACGTGAGCTACCACGGCGTGGTCTACACCGAGGCCCTGGGCGCTGCCGCCTACATCGGCCGTGCCCGCGTGGTGCCGCTGCGCAACACCGGCGCGGCGCTCTCGCCGTTCAACGCCTTCCAGATCCTGCAAGGCATCGAAACCCTGGCCCTGCGCATGGACCGCATCCATGCCAACACACTGGCCGTGGCGCAGCACCTGCAGCGGCACCCCAAGGTGGGCTGGGTTCACTACGCCGGTCTGCCCGAGCACCCGGACCACGCGCTGGCGCAGAAGTACCTGGGCGGCAAGTCCTCGGGTCTGCTGACCTTCGGCGTCAAGAGCGCGGCCGGCGAGGGCCGGGCTGCGGGCGCGCGCTTCCTGGACGCGCTGCAGCTGTTCACGCGCCTGGTGAACATCGGCGATGCCAAGTCGCTGGCCACGCACCCGGCGTCGACCACCCACCGCCAGCTGTCGCCCGACGAATTGGCCAAGGCCGGCGTGTCGGAAGACACCGTGCGCCTGTCGGTGGGCATCGAACACATCGACGATCTGCGCGCCGATCTGGACCTGGCGCTGGCCGCCGTCTGAGCGGACCACCGCGGCGGCCAGGGCGGTGAGCGCCTGGCCGCCAGAGGGACACACCATGAATTTCCAGCAACTTCGATCCGTGCGCGAAACCGTGCGCTGCGGCTTCAACCTGACCGAGGTGGCGGCCATGCTGTACACCTCGCAACCGGGTGTCAGCCGCCAGATCCGCGAGCTGGAGGAGGAGCTGGGTGTGTCCATCTTCGTGCGTGCCGGCAAGCGCCTGACCGGGTTGACCGAACCCGGCGCGGCGCTGCTGCCCATCGTCGAACGCCTGCTGCAGGAGGCCCAGAACCTGCGCCAGGCCGGCAAGGAATTTGTCTCCCGCCAGGAAGGTGGCCTGACCGTGGCCGCCACCCATTCGCAGGCGCGCTACGCCCTGCCGCATGCGGTGCGCGACTTCCGCTCGGTGTTTCCGCAGGTCACGCTGCACCTGCACCAGGGCTCGCCCCGGCAGATTGCCGAGATGCTGCTGCAGGGCGAGGCCGACATCGGCATCGCCACCGAAGCCCTGGCCAACTACCCGCAACTGGTGACGCTGCCGTGCTACCGCTGGACGCACAGCGTGGTGGTGCCACCGGGCCACCCGCTGCTGCAGGTGGCCGGACCGGTCACGTTGGCCGATCTGGCCCGCTATCCCATCATCACCTACGACGTGGGCTACACCGGCCGTTCGCACATTGATGAAGCGTTCCACGAAGCGGGCATCCAGCCCGAGGTGGTGCTCACGGCGATGGACGCCGACGTGATCAAGACTTACGTGGAGCTGGGCATGGGGGTGGGCATCGTGGCGTCGATCGCTGTCGACCCCGAGCGCGACCAGCACCTGCGCACGCTCGACGCGCGCCATCTGTTCCGCATCAACGTCACGCGGCTGGCGATCCGGCGCGGGGTCTGGCTGCGCGGATATGCCTACAAGTTCATCGAGATCTTTGCGCCCACGCTGACGCGCGAGGTGGTGGATCAGGCGCTGAGCGAGGGTGTGAGCGCCGAGGCGCTGCCCGCCTGAGCAGGCTGGGCCGGCGTCAACGGTGCGGCCAGCCGATTGGGCGCAGGTATGCGTCCGGGTAGAAGGCGTCGAACAGGGGCGGCAGGTGGTCGAGGGATGGCCCGCACGGGGGGGTTGACAAGCGCTCGGTTTGCAAGCGGTCCAACCATTCGGCGAAGCTCCTGGCATCGGCCTGGCCAGGTGGCAGCACCCAGCTCATTGGTCGGCTGTGGAGCCGTTCCGCGGTCGGGCCAACCCCGGAGGCCAGCACCGGCAGGCCCTGCAGCAGGGCATCGGACAGTACGAAGCCATGCGACGGCGGTGTGGCAAACGGCAGCCACGCCAGATGAGGCCGGATGCGGCAGATCTGCATGTGCAGGCTCTCAGGTGCGCACTGGCCCCACAGGCGCAGATGGGGGTTTGACAGGGCGTCGGCCGGCAACGCTGGGTCGTTGGCCAGTGGTCCCAGGCATTCGATGCGGACCGGACATTGCCATTGCGCCAGCAAATGGGTCACTTCGGTGAGCATGACCACGTCCGGGTTCGGGGACGAGGTGCCCAGATACAGCACCCGCATCCACTCACCATCGGCCAGTGGTGCGGGGTGCGGTGCAAAGCGCTCGGGACGGCCAGGTTCCGGCAGGCGCGCGGCGATGACCGCTGCGCCTTGGACCCGCTGGGCCACGAGCGTGCTTTGTTCGCGGCTGCTGGCGATCACTCGGTCGGCATTCGCCACAAGCCTGAGCGCTTCGGGTGCCGGGGGGATAAAGAAGGCGTCGTCGGGCAGCGTGACGTCGTAAGGGCGGTCCAGCCGCGCGAGCAGCTCGGCAGTGTCACCGGCTGCGTCTGGCGGTTGCATCACATTGACCCGCGCGATGAAGAGGGCGCACAGGTCGGCGACCAGTTCTCTCCATTGCCTGGGCAAGGTATACGTGATTTCTGCAGCACCGGGGGCCACAGAGGACAGGTGAAGCTCCTGGTCCCCGGTTTGCCATCCCCACAACAGGTTCACACGGGGGCCCAAGGATGCGGCGAGCAAGCGCGCCTGCCGCACCGTGTCCCGGTTGGGCGGTGGTGTCAGCACCAGCACAGTAGGGCGGTGGGCCTGTGGCATGGTGCGCAGCGGCAGAGCCCCATGGCCCGTGGCGTCACGGGTCACACCGGGTGCCGCAGGCGCCGCTGCCGACGGCGCCTCCGGTTCGACAGAGCCGTCCAGGCGGGCAGGCCGCAGGCGAACCCGCAGGCCGATCATGGCGAAGGCCTGCGGTCCGGGGGCGATGGCTTTTTCGGCAGCCTGCCGCGACAGCGCCGCACCCTGCAGGCTGCCCAGCCAGGAAATGGGTGGAATGTTGCACAGCCAGGCGTCGATTTCTCCGGCAGCAAGGGCATGCAGGCCCTCGCGCAATGTCGGCACGTCCACGGGTGCCGACGGGTCGATCACCACCAGGGTTTCGGCCGAGGTGCGCGCCAGCGCCATCGCCAGCACGCCAGCCGGGTGTGCTTGCGAGGCCAGCAGCGGCGCGGCCTGCGTCGGAACCGGCCACGCCGTATCTGACCAGCGCTGCGCGCTGGCGATGTCATCGTCCGGGTCCAGCAGCAGCAGTTCGGTGCAGCGTCCTCCCGCTTCGGCGAGCACCTGCAACGCCAGCGCGGGCGGTGTCCCGGAATGGGCGATACAGACCAGCGCGACAGCGCGGCCGTCCAGGCACTCGCGCAGGCGCGCATCGACGTAGGACCGTGCACCGTGGTAGGTCACCTGGCGGAGGTAGCGCTGGACCCGGCGCAGTCGGGGCACCAGGGTGGTGGTCGATGCACCGTCGGTCTGTGCCATGCGTTCCAGCAGCCGGATCCACAACAGGCCAGCCTCTTCGGGATGCCGCCCGGCGCGCGAGTCCTGCCCGGCATGCTGGCGTGCACGCACCAGCGCTGCACGTACCGGCACGAAGGGATGGCTTTCGGCCAGATCGAACCACCGTGCATAGTCCTGGGTCGTTGGCAGACCGGGGTCGAACGCGCCGCTTCTGGGCAGGCATTCGGCGGGAATCAGCATGGCGCAGCCGTGGAGCCGGCCTTCCAGCACGAGCCAGCGGGGATCGTCGGTCCGGCCATCCCAGTGGCGCAACAAGCCCCCCCGCTGGGTGACCGTGCCGGTCTCGTCGATGAAGTCGATCTCGCCGAACGCAATCGCGGGACCGCCAGCCTGACGCACCGCCTGCATGTAGTCCGCGACCTTCGTGGGCAAATACACGTCGTCGTGGCTGAGCCAGCAGAACCATTGCCCGCGCATGGCGGCAATGCCGGCATTCAATGCACTGGAGACGCCCCCATTGCGTTTGGCGAGCACGCGAACCGCATCGCCATAGCGGGCGATCACGCGCTGGGTCGCCCCCGCGTCGTTCGAGCCGTCGTCCACCACGATGACCTCGATCGCCGGCCAGGTCTGGGCCAGGGCGCTTTCGATGGCCTCGCCCACGTAGCGTGCGCCGTTATAGACCGGAATGACGATGCTCACCAGATCGTGGTGTGTCGATTTCATGCGCAACCCCGGGCGATGACGTCGTCGTACATGCGCAGGGCGCGTGCGCCATTGGTCCGCGCGTCCCAGCGCTTTTCCACCTCCTGCCGGTTGCGCCTGTAGGCCGCGTCCACCAGGGCGTCGTCGGTCGCGGCTGTGACGATGGCGTCCGCCAGTGCCGCCACATCGTGCGGGTCGACGATCAGGCCGTCGATGCCGGGCCGTATCCACTCGCACAGGCAGCCGGTGTCGGCCGCGATGGGAAACGCTCCCAGGGCCATGGCCTCGAGAGAGGAGGTTCCGATCCCGTCCGAGATGCCGACCCCCACAACCAGGCGCGCCTGGGCGGTCCGGTCCAGGGCCGGGCCATGATCGGCCTGCCATGTGTCCGGTTGGATATCGAGTCCGGTCACCCGAGCCACTTCGGCGGCCATCTCGGCCACCTCTGGTCCCGCGAGGGCGATACGCACTTGGAACCGCTGCAGGTGTGGGGCGGCGATCAGCAGCGCGGACAGGATGTGCAGGGCCCGTCCCGACCAGCCGTGATAACCCTTGATCACGATGAGGTTGCGCTGCGACGGTGGTGTCCCGGGCAGGGGCATGTCGGCAAAGTCCACCCCGCCCGATGCGGGCTGGACATGGGTGGGACACCCCTCCCGGTAGCCCAGCTGCTGCGCCATCGCAACGTCCCGCGCGCATTCGCAGTGCAGGGCATCCACGCGGGCGGCCAGTGCCTGCAGCACGGGCCGGTGCGTGTCGAGCTTTTCGTAGAGATAGAGGTCGCTGCCCCAGTTCGACACCAGCCAGAGCGGGAAGTCCGTACCCATGGCCTGAGCCGCCTTGAGACAGGCATACCCCGCCATCTGTATCTCCATCGAATGCACCAGGACCGGTTGCAGCACACGGACCGCGTGCTCGACACTGGCGCTCCGGACCAGCGCTGCGCGGGCGCTCAGAAAGACGGGTGGTGGCAGGTCGTCGTCGGCTGGCTGTTCGTCGAGCGGATCGCGGGCCCACTGGCCCGCCATGCCCGGTGGCAGCCGATCCAGATCCTCGCGCGAGCGGATGGTCGGCAGGGCCGCCAATGCAGGCAGGTTGGGCTGCAGAGGGGTGGACGACAGCAGCACCAGCCGGTGCCGGGGGGAGGCCACCATCTGCAGCCAGCGTTGGGTGTGCACGCTGGCGCCGAGCGCAACGACAAGGATGCAAGGGGTCATGTGGTGGCTCACAGGTGGGCGAGGATCGTTTCGCCGAGCACGCGAGGGTCGTGCGCTGCACGCACCTGCGACAGCAGATGGCCCGAGGCACGGACTTCCGGAAACTGCACGACCACCAGCATGGGAATGCCCAGGGCAATGGCCTGGGCGTGATAGGGCGACACGAAGGCCTTGAAGCCCACCGCCACGTACAGCCGTGCCCGGTGCAGCGTGGCAAGAGCCCGGCTGTCGTCCTCGACCACCGCGAGCCGCAGCGCCCGGTCGTGCTGCAGGCACTGGGCTGCCGTGCTCACCACCGGGTCCCCATGCGTCAGGACCGCGACCGGCACGTTGTCCAGCGATCCGGCGATCAGTGCCAGCGCGGAGATCGTCAGCAAGCCGCGTCCCTGCATGTTTTCCAGGCCATCGACGACCAGCGGTCTGTCATCTGTCGCGGCGTCGTTTTGCGGTAGAGTCATATGGCAATCCATCCTGGGCAGCGCGCGCCGGATGGGCCACCCGTTCTCACTTTACCAGCCGGTCTTGATCAGGGCGGCCCATCGTTGGAGTGCGCTTTGCAGCAGAAAAAAATCTTGGTCACCGGGGCTGGCGGATTCATTGGCAGCCATCTGGTTCAGTCGCTCGTTCATGCCGGCGCAGAGGTGAAAGCGCTGCTTCACTACAACGCCCAGAACGGCTTGGGCAACCTGCGATGGCTTGATCCCGGGACCTTGGCCGCGGTCAACACCGTTCATGGCGACCTGAGCGATGGTGAGTTCATGAAACGGGTGGTCGAAGGGGTGGATGCGGTGTTCCACCTTGGCGCGCTCATCGCGATCCCGCACTCGTATTCGGCCCCCCGCAGTTATGTCGAAACCAACGTCCTGGGCACGCTGAACGTGCTCGAGGCTGTGAAGGCCTGCGAAACCCCGCGGCTGGTCCATGTCAGCACCTCGGAGGTCTACGGCAGCGCGCGCTACATCCCGATGGACGAGGCGCATCCGCTGCAGGCGCAGTCGCCCTATGCCGCGACCAAGATTGGTGCCGACAAGCTGGTCGAATCCTATGTGCGCAGTTTTGGCGTCCGCGCCGTGACGGTACGCCCCTTCAACACCTTCGGTCCGCGCCAGTCCGCGCGTGCCGTGATCCCGGCCGTCATCGCCCAGGCGCTGAGCCGGCCCTCGGTCATCCAGTTGGGGACCACGACACCGGTGCGCGACCTGACCTTCGTGTCGGACACCGTGGACGGTTTCATCACCGCCGCGACCGCTCCCGATTCGGTCGTGGGGGGCTGCTACAACCTGGGCACGGGGCAGGGGATCGCCATTGGCGACCTGGCGCGGACCATTCTCGACCTGATGGGGGTGTCTGCCCGCATCGAAGAAGACCCGCGTCGGTTGCGGCCCGCCGCCAGCGAGGTTGACCGTCTGGTCTCAAACCACCAGGCGTTCCGTGCCGCCACCGGCTGGCAACCCCGCGTGTCGCTGGCCGAAGGCTTGCAGCGCACCATCGAGTTCTTCCAGGCACACCCCGACGAGCTGCCTCGCAGCGGTTTCGCCCAATGAGTTCGGCGCCGTTCCAGGCTCTCATCATGGCGGGCGGCAAGGGCACCCGTCTCCTGCCCTACACCACGGTGCTGCCCAAGCCGCTCATGCCCCTGGGTGATGCTTCGGTGCTCGAACACCTGTTGTGTCTGCTGCGGCGCCACCAGGTGCGTCGCGTGTGCCTGGCGGTCAATCACCTGCGTCACCTGATTCAGGCCCTGTTCGGCGACGGGCATGCGCTCGGTATGGAGATCACCTACGCGGTGGAAGACGAGCCCCTGGGCACTTGCGGTCTGCTGGCGCAAGTGATCGACGAGATGGAAGAGCGGTTTCTGTTGCTCAATGGTGATCTCGTCACCGATATGGACATGGAGGCCTTGATCGCCCATCACGCGGAGTCCGGAGCGGCCGCCTCGGTGGCTGCCCTGCGCTATGGCGCCCAGCTGGAATACGGGGTGCTCGACGTGACCGATCAAGGGCAGATCACCCGCATCCGTGAGAAGCCACGCACCGAGTACCTGATCAACATGGGCGTGTACGCGCTCACGCGCGCCTGCGTGCGGCCGTACCTGCCCCTGGGCCAGCGGCTCGACATGCCCGAACTGCTGCAGGCCCTCGTGGCCGCAGGCCACGACGTGCGTGCCTACGAGGCCGAGTGTGCGTGGCTGGACATCGGGCGGCCGGAAGACTTCGTCAAGGCCCAGGCACTGGTACAGGGTCTGTCGGAAGCCGCCACGAGACCATGACGGACACCCTCTCCGGAAACGCGCTGCGGGACAGCCTGCCCGACCTGTTTGTCCATTCATTCGGGGTGCCAACGCGCTGGGAGCATGTCGCCGTGGGGCACTGGCTGGCGCGGGCCCGCGATGTCTGGCGGCTCGCCGGGTGCGGCCCGGCCTTTGACGAGATGCGGCGCCTGATTCCTCAGGCGGGCAGTCTCTGCGAGCTGTGCCTGGGCAGCGAGCCGCTGGCCGATCTGTTGGTGATCGAGTCGCCGCTGGCGGGCGACCAGTCGGACCCCGCCTACTGGACCGGGCGTCTCGCTCCGGGCGCCGTGGTGATGGTCGTGGGCGTCCAGCCTGGCGAGGCGGCAGCATCGCTGTGGTGCCGCTGGCGCGAGTCGGTGCCCGGGGATGCGGCGTTCGACCTTCCCGCCGGTCCGGGCCTGGGCCTGCTGTTGCCGACGCCCGAACACGCCCCGGCGTCGGTGCGGGAGCTGTGCGCAGGCGGGCCGGCCCTGGCCGCCCTGTTTGATGCGGCCCACCAGGCTGCAGCCGGTCTTTCCCATGCGCAGCGCTGGCGCGAAGCCGAAACGGCACGCGCTGCAATGGCCGAGCGGGAGATGCACTGGCTGCAGCAGGCGCAGGTGCTTGAGGCGCGTGTGCAGGCCGGATACCGGGCTGGCCTGCAGGCCGCGGCGGAGCGCGAGCAGACGCTTTCGCACCGGATCGAGGCGATCGAGGGCAGCAACACCTACCGCGTGGCCATGGTGCTGCAACGGGTGGCGAGCCGGTTGCCCGACGGCCTGCGGGTTTTTCTGCGCCGAGCACTCAGGCTCGCCTGGTGGACCTTGCGGGGGCGCTTGCGGGAGGGCCTGCATGCCCGACGCGAAGCCCTGCGTCAACGGGCGGCGCAGGCGAATGCCCCGTCCCCGATGCCACCGGCTGCGCCTGCAGGGGCCGCTTCGGGCGCCGGACCGGTGCTCAGCGCGGTGGGGGCACCCATGGCCGGAATGCGGGTGGCGTTCGGTATCGCGGTGGCTGGCGATGCCCCTTTTCGTGTCCAGCGTGTCGTCGGCCGCGCACGCTCGGCCCTTGCCCATGTGGGACAGGCCAGAACCGGTCTGGTGCTGGTGGCCGATGACGGTGCGGCCTTCGCACTGGAGAACTGGCTGCCGCCCGAAACCGTCTGCCTGTCACGCGGGGCGGCCGGGTTTGTCGCGGCGCACCGGCGCCTGATCGAGAGGGCTTTCGATGAGGGGGCCGACGTCTACGTGCTGACCGACCCGCACGGCCGTTTCGATGAAAAGACCCTGGCCGACGCGCTCGCGGTGTTCGGTCAACAGGGGCCGGAGGCGCTGGTGCAGATACCGGCAGCGGCCACTGCGGGCCTGCCCCGGATCCCTGGCTGCTTCGTGGTGATCTCCCGCGCGCTGGCGCAGCGCGTCGGTGAGCTGGATGAGCACCTGGACGCCAGCGCCGCACTGACCGATCTGGCGTTGCGCGCCGACGTCTTGGGTTTGCCGGTGGTGAGTCTGCCGACCGCCGACCCGTCGCTCGACCTGACGGCCATCGAAGCCACTGCCCAGGGACTGATCAGCCACCGCCTGCTGGGCGCGGCCTGGTGGCTGGCCCACAAATGGCGCAGCGCGCCGCTGATCGAGCAGGTGCGCTCCGCGCTGGAGGTCCGGGGACTGTCCATGCCGGCGGTTCCGCCGCCTGCCACGCCCGGGGCAGGCACTTCCTGGGGCGGTCGCGACCACGCGTTGCTGTCCTGGTGGCGCGCAAGAACGGGTGAGCGGGACACCCCCAGCCCACCGGTACCCTGCCAGCCCATCGACGGCGCGCCGAGCGCGGTGCCCGAAGGACTGGACCAGAGTCTGGTCGTGCCTTTTGCCTTGGACATCCCCCTGTCGCCGGCGCAGCGCGTGGCGGCCGTCGTTCACCTGTGGGGAGACGACACGGCCGAACCGATGCGGGAGCTGTTGCGCCATGTGCCCGCCCCCTGCGATCTGTTCATCCGCACCGATGATGACGAGCGGCGCCACGCGATTGCCCCGGTCTTTGCGGACTGGGCGGCCGGCAGCGTCGATCTGTGCACCGTGCCATACCGCGATGGCAAACTGGCCTTCGCGGTCGATGTCCTGACAGACGAGCGCCACCATGACTTGGTGCTGCACCTGCACGACCGTCAGCCCTTGCCGGGCGCCGCCTGCCAGGCCCTGCTGGGTTCGCCCCGGGTGGTGGCTTCGGTGCTGGCTGCCTTCAGCGCCGATCCGTTGCTGGGCGTGGTGTTCCCCCAGCACAGCGAGGCAGACCGCGCCCACACCGGATGGCAGGGCGTGTTCGGACAGGCCGAGGCCATGGCCCGTGGTGCTGGCTTGGTCGTCCGTCCGGATCAGCCGCTGGATTTTCCCGCAGCCGGCCTGTTCTGGGCCCGACCTGCCGCCCTGGCGCCACTGCGTGACCTGCCGGCGGAGGCGGGCCAACCCGGCGGCTTCGAGGCCGCTCTGCGCCTGTTGCCGCGGCTCTGCGAACACGCCGGACACACCTGGGTCAAACTGGCCCGCCCCGACCTCGCACCAGTGCATCCGCCTCCGCAGGTGGTGCATGGCGCCGCACCCCTGCGTGAGCACCTGCGGGCCGTGACGTTCCTGCTCTCCGACCGGGGGCTGTGGACTTCGGCTGCTGGGCGAGGAGGCTGGCGCCTGCGGCCGGACCCAGACCGGTCGCCGCGCCTGACGCTGCTGACCGGCACCGAGGTGCCGGCGCGACGCTGGGCCGCGTGCCAGGTTCTGGCGCAGGCGATGCTGCCCGGCGTTGAATGCCGGGCGATGACCGTGCCGCTGCCGGGGCCGGGTCTGCCGCCGCCGCTCGATACCCGCGCCAGCGAGGTGTTTCTGGCGGCCGACGGGGCGAGCCTGTCCCATGCCGTGGACCTGGTGGAGCGCCAGCGCCGCTTCTTCGGGCACGGCCACCACCCCTGGTTGCTGAGCGACCTGACCGACGAAGATTTGCGGGCCATCTTGCGCCGACTGGCCCTGGCGCCTCACGGAGAACTGGCATGAAGGTGCTGATCCTGGGAGCGGGCGGCATGCTCGGCCACATGATGCTGCGGGAGCTGGGGGCGTCCCGCGACCTGACGGTCATCGGGACCGTGCGTGCACCCGCGCCGGCGCTGACCGGATTCGGTCGCGTTGCGCTGTGCACCGGCGTCGACGCGCTGGATACCGGTGGTCTGAGGGCCCTGATGGCCGAGGTCCGGCCCGACGTCGTGCTCAACTGTGTCGGTCTGGTCAAGCAGCACATGGCCGCCTGCGATCCGCTGCCAGCGCTGCAAGTCAACGCTGTGCTGCCTCACCAACTGGGCCGTCTGTGCCAACAGGTGGGGGCACGCCTCATCCACTTCAGCACGGATTGCGTGTTCTCCGGCGCACGCGGCACCTACCGCGAGTCGGACCCGAGCGATCCGGTCGACTTGTACGGGCGCACCAAGCTGCTGGGGGAAGTGGCGAACGATCCGGCGGTGCTGACCTTGCGGGTGTCGTTCGTCGGGCCCGAGCTCGGCACAACCCATGGCCTGCTGGCCTGGTTCCTGGCGCAGCACCAAGCCGTGCGCGGATTTCGGCACGCCATCTTTTCGGGCTTCACTTCTCTGGAACTGGCGCGCATCGTCCGGGATCGATTGCTGGCGAGGCCGGATCTTCACGGGGTCTACCACCTGAGCGCCGATCCGATTTCGAAGCTCGATTTCCTGTCGCTGGCGGGGCGCATTTATGGCCATGCCATTCCCATCGAGCCGTGCGATCAGCCGGTCATCGACCGCTCCCTGGACAGCACGCGACTGCGCGAGGCCCTGGGCTATCGCCCCCCGTCCTGGCAGGACATGCTGACGGACCTGCACACCCTGGAGCGATATGACTGACTTGCTGAAAGGGAAGATCCTGGCCATCACCGGGGGCACGGGGTCTTTCGGCGAAACCATTGCCCGACGGGCGTTGCGCGAGGGGGTGGCCGAACTCCGCATCTTCAGCCGCGACGAAAACAAGCAGCACCACCTGCGGCTGGCACTGAACGACTCGCGGGTGCGCTTCCACATTGGCGACGTGCGGCAAAGCGACGGCCTGCTCGATCTGTTGCGCGGGGTCGATCTGCTATTCCACGCCGCGGCGCTCAAGCAGGTGCCTTCGTGCGAGTTCCATCCGCTGGAGGCGATCCGCACCAACGCACTGGGTGCCGAAAACGTGCTGGACGCTGCCCTGGCGCGGGAGGTGGGGGCGGTGGTGTTGCTCAGCACCGACAAGGCGGTCTACCCGATCAACGCCATGGGCATGTCCAAGGCACTCATGGAGAAGCTGGCCATTGCCAAGGCACGCCGCTGGCCCGACGGGCCGACCCGCATCTGTGTCACGCGGTACGGCAACGTGATGGCATCGCGCGGTTCGGTCATTCCGCACTTCGTCGAACAGATCAGGCAGGGCCAGGCCCTGACGCTCACCGACCCGCGCATGACGCGCTTCATGATGTCGCTGCCCGATGCGGCGGAGCTGGTGCTCGAAGCCTGTGCCCGGGGTGGCCATGGGGACATCCTGGTCCAGAAGGCGCCTGCGGCCACGGTGCTCGATCTGGCCGAGGCGCTGATCGAGATCTTCGGCGGCCGCACGCCGTTGCAGAACATGGGCGCCCGCCACGGCGAGAAGCTGCACGAGACCCTGGTGGCGCACGAAGAGATGGCGCGTGCCGTCGACGGCGACCGCTACATCCGGATTCCGCCCGATGGGCGCGACCTCGACTACGCAGGCTTCTTCTCCGATGGCGGCGTGATGCTCGACGACGCCGACGACTTCAGCTCCCGCAACGCCCGCCGGCTCGACCGTGCCGAACTGATCGAGCTGCTGCTGGGCCTGGATTACATCCAGGCGCAATTGTGTGCTTCTCAACCGGTGCAGGAGCCCAAGGCATGAAGCGCAAGGTGATGACCGTGGTGGGCACCCGTCCCGAGCTGATCAAGATGTCGCGGGTGATCGACAAGCTGGACCGGGCCTTCGATCACGTGCTGGTCCATACCGGGCAGAACCACGATGACGCCCTGGCACGGATTTTTTTCGAGGATCTGGAGATCCGGGCGCCTGACCACCACCTGGCTGTCGCTGGCGGCAATGCGATGACAACGGTGGCCCGTGTCATCGAGGGTGTCGATGCGCTTCTGGAGGCCGAACGCCCCGAGGCGCTGGTCGTGTACGGCGACACCAATTCGGGCTTGTGCGTGCTGGCGGCCAAGCGTCGACGGATTCCTGTTTTCCATCTGGAGGCGGGCAACCGCTGTTTCGACGATCGGGTCCCCGAGGAGCTCAACCGCCGCGTCATCGATCACGCCAGCGATGTCAATCTGGTGCTGACCGAACACGCCCGTCGCCACCTGCTGGCCGAGGGCCTGCCCGCCGATCGGATCTACAAGCTTGGGTCGCACATGCCGGAAGTGCTGGCGCACCAGCGCGAGCGCATCGCTGCTTCCGACGTGCTGGAGCGCCTCGGGCTGGTGCCCGACCGGTTCTTCGTTGCCAGCCTGCACCGCGAAGAAAACGTCGACGACCCGGCCCGGCTCCGTCACCTCGTTGATGGCCTGCTGGCGCTGGCCGACAGCCACGGCATGCCCGTGATCGTCTCCACCCATCCACGCACCAGAGCCCGGCTCGCGGTGGCCGGCCGCGACGTGGCGCACGGGCCGATCCGCTTCCTGCCACCGTTCTCGTTCTCGGATTACATCCGGCTGCAGCAGGCCGCGTTCTGTGTCATCTCCGACAGCGGGACGATCACCGAGGAGGCATCCCTGCTGGGTCTGCCGGCCGTGTCGGTACGCGACTCGCACGAGCGGCCCGAAGGCGTGGATGCCGGGGTTCTGGTTTTCTGCGACGCGCGTGCAGACCGGCTGGTGGAGGCGGTTCGCATCGTGCGTGACGGTTTTTCGCGAGCCGCCGCAGACCGCCGCCCGGTTTCCGACTACGAGGCCGGCGCCGTTTCCGACGCCGTGGTGCGGATCGTTGCCAGCTTGATCGACGCGGTCAACGAACGCACCTGGCGACGCCCGCGCATCTGAGCGGGGGCTCGCGTCGCGCGGTTCAGTCGCGTGGTTTCTGGCCGAACCGGAGGGAGATCGTGCGCAGCAACTGGGTCAGCCGCCACGAACGCGAGGCGTAGACGCGATCGAGTTCCTCGCGTATGGCGTGCCCCGTCTCGATCTCCTGGGCCTGGCTGGCAATGGCCTTGACCAGGGAGCCGCCTTTCTGGGCCGCCCGCTGGAGCAGGTCCTGGGTGGCGCGCCATTCCTGCTCGATCCGTTGCCGCTCCGGCGACGTCGCAGGCGGCGTTTGCGGGTGGACAAGCAGCCCGGCGCGCGCATCGGTTTCGGCCCGCACGACCGCCATCGCCCGGGCCAGGGCTTTTTCTGCCGCGGGCAACACATCGGAGGGCGGCAGCACGCTGCCGGCAAGCAACCGGGCCAGTGTGTGCTGGAGCAGGCTAAGCTGGTTGCGCAGCAGGCGGATATCGTCCTGCCCTGCCGGGGCCCGGAGCTGCGTCTCTTCCCCGTGTTCGCCCGTCAACAGGGCCTGCCCCCATTGGCCCGGCAGCGACAGCAGCAGGTCGTTGAAGTGGGCGCGCAACGGGGCTTCGAGGCTGTCGTCCGTCCTGGCCCGGGCGATGGCCTGGCGCAGGGGCTCGTCTTCCGCCAGCCAGGCCAGGGTCTCGACCGGGTGCAGGAGCAGTTCTGTGGCCAGCGCGGCGAGCAGGGCAGACGACCACTCAGTGGCCCCGGCCACGACCTCGTCAGCCAGCACGGCCAAATCGGCCAGGGGCGATGGCGTGGTGCGGCCCCTGTCGGTATGTCCGCGGGGGGCGAATGCCCAGGTGCCCGTTGCGCCAACCAGGGCATGCGTGCGCTCATGGGGATGTGCGGGCGGCGCGATGCGGTCGATCGCGTCGAAGACGCTGTCCTTGGGGTGGTTCAGCAGCACGCTGAGCAGGCTCGTCATCGCCGGCCCGTGCAGGAATACCGGTGTGCGTCCGGTTTCCACCAGGCGCTCGAAGACGTTTCGGTATTCCTGGCATTCGGCGCGTGCCGACAGCAGGTTCACGATGAACGGGTCGTTGTGGAAGTAGGCGTCGTAGCGCTGGAAAAGTTGCCAGGCTTCTTCGCCGTCGTTCTGATTGGCCTTGTGCTTCATCAAGGCCCACCAGCAGTCGTAGGCGAGGTTCGGGTCGGTGTCTGCTCGCGAAAAGATGCCGGGCATCCAGACGTTGTTGAGGAAGGCCTGGAAGCCGTCGTCGCCTGCCTTGTAAATGGCATTGCCATTGAGGTGCATCTGGATTTCGTGCGTCAACCGCTGCCTGCCGGCGAACGTGGACCCGATGATCCAGGCCCGTGCATTGGCCGCGATCACGGCCTGCGCCGACTCCAGCCATCCCGCCTGCACCGGGAGACAGTCGAGCTCGGTCTGCAGGGTGAACCCGCCAAATTGCCGGGCGAACTGCATGGTCTGCTGGAACAGCAGGTTGGGGCCCGCCTTGTTGCCGAAGCGGCCGTGCATGCGCGTGGCTCCGCGCACGTACAGATCGCGATCGCCTTCCAGCCCGGCACTGTGCGCGTGGCAAGCGGCGAAACACTCGGCCAGGCTGGGGAACGCCCGGAACACGGCTTCGGCTTTCGCCAGGGCTTCTGGGGGGGCGTTGTTGACCACCACCAGGAGGTGGGGCTTGCGGGCGTGGCGCCGCGTCACGGGGAAAAAGCGCGGATCCGACCACAGGGCCAGAAGGTCTCGGAAGCGGTGGTCGATGTCGCTCGCGAGGATGGGCACCGCTACGCAGCCCAACCGGGTGTCCGGACCGCAGCTGCGCGCACCGGCAGTGTCTTCCAAGGTGGACGTCTCTTCGGCATCCAGCCGCCACTGTTCGTCCCGCATTCCGCCCATCCCGTGCTCCAACGTAAGTCCGTGTATTGCTTCGATCTGCACCGATGCGGCGCAACGTCCGACATGGTAGCCGCCCGAGCCAGGTGATCGATGCCAGAACCGCTGGTGCGCCGCTCGTTTGCGCATATCGATCTGCGCTTTGCTTCGTCGACGCGCTCGCCTCGGCCCCCTACGCTGACAGCCTGTTCCATCAACAAGCCGATCGCCGCATGAAAAACCGTTTGAACCGTCGACAACTGGGGGCCGCGCTGGCGGCTCTTTACGCCGCCTCGCTGCTGGGGCTGAAGGCCGGCCCGGCAGCCGCCCAGGCCCTGCCCAAGGAGGTGCGCATCGGCTTCCAGAAAGGCTCGGCCGTGCTGGTGCTGACCAAGAAGCAGGCGGTCATTGAAAAGCGCCTGAAGGCGCTGGGCGTGGACAGCGTGAAGTGGGTCGAATTCCAGTTCGGCCCGCCCATGCTCGAAGCGCTGGGCGCCGGGGCCATCGACCTGGGATCGGTGGGCGACACGCCGCCCATCTTCGCGCAGGCGGGGGGTGCCGATCTGGTCTACGCCGCGGCCACGCCGTCGGCCCAGCACGCGGTGCTGGTGTCCAAGAACTCGCCCATCAAGACCGTGGCCGAACTGAAGGGCAAGAAGGTGGCGTTCGGCAAGGGGTCGAGCGCCCAGAACGTCACGGTCAAGGCCCTGGCACTGGCGGGCCTGAAGTTCAGCGATATCCAGCCGACCTACCTGTCGCCGGCCGATGCGACCGCCGCGTTCAACGGCGGCAACATCGACGCCTGGGTGGTGTGGGACCCGTACTACGCCATTGCCGAAGAACGCTATGGTGCGCGCTCCATCGCCGACACGGCGGACCGGCGGCTGGCCAGTTCGTCCTACTACATCGCGTCCAGGCGCTTCGCGCACCAGTACCCGGGCGTGCTGTCCACGGTGCTGGACGAAATCCGCAAGACCACCGAATGGGCCGGGCAGAACCGGGCCGAACTGGCGGCGCTGGCGGCCGAAGCCACGGGCATCGACGTCAAGTCCTGGACCGCCGCTTTCGATCGCGCCGAGTTCTCGCTCGGCCCGGTGACCGACGCGCACCTGGCCCAACAGCAGCAACTTGCCGACACCTTCCAGTCGCTGGGCATCATTCCGCGCAAGATCAACGTGAGCGAGATCGTCTGGCGCTGGAAAGACCAGTGAGCGTGCCCGTGCAGTCCACATTCGCCCCGGAGGGAACCATGGGGGTGGAAACGGGGGCGGATGTGCTTGCCTGATGCTGTCAGGCGCTGTCGATGGCCGTCCATCAGCGGTCATCGGTTCACAGGCCCGCGTCATCGCGGGCCTTTTTTTGTACCGTCCGTGCGCAGCACCGCGGCATGCCGGGCCGGCTCAGATCACCCGGAAACCGTGTGTGCCGTCGCGACCCAGTTGTTCGACCAGGCCGAACTCCCAGTCCAGGTAGCCCTGCATGGCCTCGCGCGGGTTGTCGGTGCCTTCGTAGGGGCGCCGGTAGCGGTCGATGCGCGGGCTGGCCAGGCGCTGTTCACCCGCTTCGGCCGGCAGCCCGGCCGCGAACCAGGCGGCGTTGCCGCCGTCGAGCACCTGCACCGTGGCGCCCTCTGTGGCCTGGGCCAGCTCGGCGGCGGCGAAGGGCGACAGCAGGCCGCTGTCGCAGGTCAGCACGTAGCGCCGGGCGCGCGGGATGCGTGCCACGGCCTGGGCGAGCTGCGAGCGCAGCGCGAACCACGCGCCCGGAATGTGGCGCCGCACGTGCTGGGCACTGGGCGCCAGATCGATCACGGCGACGCTGCCGGCGGGCTCGTGCGCCAGGGCGTCGGCCAGCGCCTGCGGGGCGATGTGCGCCACCGGCTGCGTGGGCGCCGGCAGCGCCAGCGGGGCCGCGCCGGTTTCGGTGAAGTCGCCCGGTGCGGCGCCGTCCAGCACCCACACGTCCCAGCCCATCTGGGCCAGCCACGACGCGGTCATGTCGGCCCGCACGCCGTCGTCGTCGACCAGCACGAGGCGTGCCCCGCGCACCGGTGCCGACACATCGGTTTCCTGCACCAGTTGGCCGCCCGGTGCGCTGCGAAAGCCCGGCAGGTGGCCGGCCGCGTATTCCTCGGGCGTGCGCACGTCGAAGCGGTAGGTGGTGCGGTCGCTTTCGTGTTGCCAGGCCACCAGGTCGGCCAGACCGGCACGCTGCACGCCGGCGCGGTCGGCCACGGCCCGGGCCGACTGCCGGGCCTGGGCGTGCTGTTCCGCCGGTACCCCGGCCGGGGCGCGGCGGTTGGCGCCGTTTTCGAGCGTGAGGCCGGCCAGGGTCCAGCCGATGGTGCCGTTGCGCAGCGCTGCCACGGGGTTGGGAATACCGGCATTGACCAGCGACTGCGTGCCGATGATGCTGCGCGTGCGCCCGGCGCAGTTGACGATGATGCGCGTGGCCGGGTCGGGCGCCAGCGCGCGGGCGCGCAACACCAGTTCGGCGCCGGGCACGCTGGTGCTGCCGGGGATGTTCATGGTCTGGTATTCGTCGAAGCGGCGCGCGTCGAGCACCACCACGTCGGCGCCATTCGCCAGCAGGGCCTGCACCTCGGGTGCCGGCAGCGAGGGCGTGTGCCGCTGCGCTTCGACCAGTTCGCCAAAGGCTTTGCTGGGCACGTTGACGTCGATGAAGATTTCGCCGCCGGCCTCGCGCCAGCCTTGCAGGCCGCCCTGCAGCAGGCTCACGCGGGTATAGCCCAGGGCCTGCAGGCGCGCGGCCGCCGGCCCGGCCAGCCCTTCGCCGTTGTCGTAGACCACGACGGGCGTGTCCCGCCGCGGAATGCGCCAGAAGGCGTCGAGTTCGATGCGCCCGAAGGGCAGGTTGGCCGCGAACAGCGGGTGGGCCTGGGCGAAAGGGTCTTCCTCGCGCACGTCGAGCAGGGCGATCTCGCGCCGCTGGAGCAGGTGCTCGCGCACCTCGGCCGGGGTGGTGAAAGGCAGGGTCATGGGATCGGAGAAAAAAGGAGGGGCCGTTCAGGCTGCCGCAGAGGTTTCCTGGGAGCGGTCCCAGACGTTGGGCAGGGTGGCGTTGCTGTAGCCGGAGATGAACGGCTTTTCGGTGCCGTCCGCCAGGAACACGGAGCGCCGCACCGCGCCGATGTTGGCGCCGTAGACGTGGATGCTGATGGACACCTGATCGGCCAGCGCGTTGCTGACGCGGTGCACGTCACCCAGGGTGGGCGAGACGGCTTCCACCATGCCCGGCCGCAGCCGGTGCGACGGGCCCCCAGCGCGCCAGCCCTCGGCCGTGCGCACGAAGGGTTCCGAGATTTCGGCGCCGCGCAGCATGCCGATCAGGCCCCACACCGTGTGGTTGTGGATCGGCGTCTGCTGGCCGGGGCCCCAGACGAAACTGACCACCGAGAAGCGCTCCAGCGGATCGGCGTAGAGCAGGTACTGCTGGTAGCGCACGGGCGAAGGCAGGGTGTAGGGCTCGGCCAGCCAGTCGTCGTGGCGGACCAGGTCGGCGAGCAGGGCGCGGCCGCGCGCGAGCAGCGGTGCTTCTTCGGCGGTGTCGTTCACCAGGCGGGTCAGCTCGGCGAGGAACTGGCGCAGGCGGGCGGGTTGGTAAGGGACGGTCATGCGGTTTCCTGAAGGGGCCGGCAGAGGCCCTATTGCAACCGATCGGGCGGGCCGTTCACGGAACCCTTCGGCATGTGGTTCTGATTTTTTATTCTTTGGCGCCGGATATCGGCAAGAGGGACAATGCCCGTCCATCCTCGGACAACACGTCACTCAAGAGACTGCCATGACGCATTTTTACGAAGACAACGCCCAATCCATCGGCCGTACCCCGCTCGTGCGGTTGAATCGCATCACCGACGGCGCGCCCGCCACCGTGCTGGCCAAGATCGAGGGTCGCAACCCGGCGTACTCGGTCAAGTGCCGGCTGGGCGCGGCCCTGATCTGGGATGCCGAGAAGCGCGGCGTGCTCGGCCCGGGCAAGGAGATTGTCGAGCCCACCAGCGGCAACACCGGCATCGCGATGGCCTTCGTGGCCGCGGCCAAGGGCATCCCGATCACGCTGACCATGCCCGACACCATGAGCATCGAGCGGCGCAAGCTGCTGCTGGCCTACGGCGCCAAGCTGGTGCTGACCGAAGGCGCCAAGGGCATGAAGGGCGCGGTGGCCAAGGCCGAAGAGATCGCCGCCAGCGACCCGGGCAAGTACGTGCTGCTGCAGCAGTTCAAGAACCCGGCCAACCCGGCCATCCACGAAGCCACCACGGGCCCCGAAATCTGGGACGACACCGAAGGCGCGGTCGACGTCTTCGTCTCGGGCGTCGGCACGGGCGGCACCATCACCGGGGTGTCGCGCTATCTCAAGCAAACCCGCGGCAAGGCCATCACCTCGGTGGCGGTCGAGCCCACGGCCAGCCCCATCCTCACCCAGGCGCGCAACGGCGAAGAGCTCAAGCCCGCGCCGCACAAGATCCAGGGCATCGGCGCTGGCTTCGTGCCCGACGTGCTGGACCTGTCGCTGATCGATGCCGTTGAACAGGTGAGCAACGAGGACGCCGTGGCCTATGCGCGCCGCCTGGCCCGCGAGGAGGGCATTCTCTCGGGCATCTCCAGCGGCGCCGCCGTGGCCGCGGCCGTGCGCTGGGCACACAAGCCCGAGAACGCCGGCAAGACCATCGTGGTGATCCTGCCGGATTCGGGCGAGCGTTATCTCAGCTCCGTGCTGTTCGAAGGCGTGTTCGACAACGCCGGGCAACCGGCCTGAGGGCAGCGCCAGCGGGCGCATAAGCAAACTACTTAACAGTAGTTGGTGCCCGGGGGAGGGCTGGGGACAATGGTCCTCATGGCTTCTTCTCCCACCGTCATCATCGTGCCCGGCTGGCGCAATTCCGGACCGGGTCACTGGCAAAGCCTCTGGGCCGATCGCCTGCCGAACGTGCGGCGGGTCGAGCAGGACGACTGGATCACGCCGCTCAAGCGTGCCTGGGTGGACCGTCTGAGCGACCTCATCGCCCGCGCGCCGGGCCGGGTGATCGTGGTGGCCCACAGCCTGGGCTGCATCGCCACCACCCACCTGGGCCCTGAAGCGGTGGCGCGCATCGACGGCGCTCTGCTCGTGGCACCGGCCGACCCGGAGCGCCGCGGCATCCTGGCCGACTTCGCGCCCGTGCCCTACCAGAAGCTGCCCTACCGCAGCATTCTTGTGGCCAGCAGCAACGACCCGTATTGCCCGGTGCGGCTGGCGGGTGCCTATGCGCGGGCCTGGGGCAGCGAGTTTGTGCGCCTGAACGAGGCCGGGCACATCAACATCGAATCCGGCCACGGCGAATGGCCGCTCGGCCTGGCCCTGCTGCAGTCGCTCGGGGCCGATGTGACGCCGCTGCCTCAGCTCGAAAAGGCCGCCTGATCGCGGCGCTGGCGCCGCCAGCTGGCCCAGCCCAGGGCCACGAACAGCGGCATGAAGAGGGTGAAGCTGAGCTGCAGGCCCAGCCAGCCACCGATGGCGCCGCCCAGCAACCCACCGAGCAGCGCGCCCCCCGGGCCGACCAGGGCATTCAGGCCGGCCACACGGCCCAGGCCGATCTGCTGACCCAGCCGCGCCAGCTGCGTGAGCACCTGGATCTCCAGCAGCCCCAGGCCGATCCCCTGCAGCACGCTGCCCACCGCCAGCCCGGCCGCATGCGGCGACTGGCTCAGGCACAGCAGCGCCAGCAGCACCAGGCCGATGCCCGCTAGGGTGCCCCGACGCTCGTGGCGCGCCACCCAGCCGCCCAGGCACAGCAGGGCGGCGATGAAGCTGCCGCCTTGCAGCGACACCAGCGCGCCAGCGGCCACGGGTGATGCTTGCAGCGACTGCACCGCAATCACCACGATGAAGAAGGTGTGGAACATGTTGAGCGCCTGGATGCTGGCCTCCATGGCCGCCAGCGACCGGGCCTGCGGCGAGCGCAGAAGCTCCCGCAGCACCTCGCGCCAGGTCGTGCGGCCGGAAGCCGCGCGCGGTGCGGCGGTGGGCGCCTGTCGCAGCACCGGGGGCGAGAGCAGGGCGGTGAGCACGAACAGGGCCGCCACCAGCCAGAAGCTGCCGGCGTGGCCCAGGTGGGCGATCACGCCCGCCGTGGCCAGCGGCCCGATCAGGAACATGCCCGACATGTGGGCCGCGCGCTGCCAGCCCGCGTGGGCGGAGCCGATCTGCTGCAGCATGGCCATGAACACCATCTGCAGCGAGACGAACCGGGCCGGCATGATCACGCCGGTCAGCGCCGTCAGCACCAGAAGGTAGGCCGGGGCCGGCACCGCGGGCAGGGCCAGGTAGAGCGCGCCGCCGGCGAGGCTGCCGGCCACGAACAGGCGCGCCGGCCCGAGCCGCTCGGCCCACAGGCCGATGGGCAGGGCGGTGAGCAGGATGCCGACGCTTTGCGCGGCGGCGATCGCGCCGAGCCAGCCGCCGCGGGTGCCCAGCGCCAGGGCGTACAGGCTGGTGGTGACCTTGGCCAGCCCGATGCTGGTGCCCATGAGCAGCGACAGCAGCGCGAAGCCGAGCAGGAAGCGGTGCCGCACATGCCAGGGCGCTGCTGCGGCCAGGGCCTCCGGCATTCAGGCCGCCTTGGCCTGCGGCTGGGCGTAACGGCTGGCCGGGCGTTCCAGGCCCAGGTTTTCGCGCAGGGTCCGGCCTTCGTAGGCGGTGCGGAAAAGGCCACGCCGTTGCAGCTCGGGCACCACCAGGTCGACGAACTCGTCCAGCGACTGCGGCAACACCGGCGGCATGACGTTGAAGCCATCGGCCGCGCCGTTCTCGAACCATTCCTGCATGCGGTCGGCGATGGTCTGCGGCGTGCCCACCACCACCCAGTGGCCCCGGGCGCCGGCCAGGTATTCGTAGAGCTGGCGCACCGTATAGCCTTCGCGGCGCGCCAGTTCCAGCACCACCTGCGCACGGCTGTGAATGCCCCGGGGCGCTTCGGGAATGTAGGGCGGCGGCGCGTCCAGCGCCCACTTCGTCAGGTCTTCGCCGGGCCAGAAGGGCTCCAGCGTGGCCAGGCCGACGGCCGGGTGGATGAGCGCCTGCAGCTCGGCCCATTTGGCCTGCGCCTCGGCTTCGGTGCGGCCGATCACGGGCGAGATGCCGGGCAGCACCAGCAGTTGCTCGGGGCGGCGACCGTATTTGGCCAGGCGTCCCTTCACATCCTTGTAGAAGGCCTGCGCTTCGGCTAGGCTGGTCCAGGCGGTGAAGATCGCCTCGGCCGTGGCGGCGGCCAGCTCCTTGCCGTCTTCCGACGAGCCGGCCTGCACGATCACCGGGTGGCCCTGGGGCGGACGCTCGATGTTCAGCGGTCCCTTGACTTTGAGGAAGCGGCCGATGTGGTTGAGCTCGTGCAGCTTCTCGGGAACGAGGTGCACGCCGCTGGCCGGGTCGCGCGGCAGGGCGTCGTCGTCGAAGCTGTCCCACAGGCCCTTGACCACGTCCACGAACTCGTGCGCGCGGGCGTAGCGGGTGGCCGGGTCCGGGTGCGCCTCCAGCCCGAAATTGCCGAACACGTTTTCGGCGCTGGTGGTGACCACGTTCCACGCCGCGCGGCCCTTGCTGATGTGGTCCAGCGAGGCGAACTTGCGCGCCAGCAGGAACGGGTCTTCGTAGGTGGTCGAGGCGGTGGCGACAAAACCGATGTGCGAAGTGACCTGCGACAGCGCGGCCCACAGCGTCACTGGCTCGAAGTACGACAGGCGGCCCTGGCGGCTCAGCGATTCGCGCCCGCCCTGGTGCCACACGCCCGGGCTGTCGGCTACGAACACCTGGTCGAACAGACCGCGTTCGGCGGTCTTCGCCAGCGCGATGTAGTGGTCGATGTTGACCCCCGCGTCGGCTTGCGACCCCGGGTGGCGCCAGGCAGCCACATGGTGGCCGGTGGCCATGAGGAAGGCGCCCAGGCGCAGTTTTCTTTGGCTCATGCGGTTTGCTCCGGCGTCTCGGGTGTTCAGAAGGTCTTGTCGGCGGTGATGGTGATGCGGTGCAGCTTGCGGTGCTGCGGGAAGAAGTCGCCCACCGCGTAGTGCTGGGTCGAGCGGTTGTCCCACACCGCCAGCGTGCCGGGCGCCCACTGCAGGCGCGCCTGCACCTCGGGCACCTGGGCGCGCGTGAACAGGTCGGCCAGCAGGGCGTCGCTCAGCGAGCGCGAGAGGCCCTTGATGTGGCTGGTGAAGGTCGGGTTGACGTAAAGGATCTTCTTGCCCGTGATCGGGTGCACGCGCACCACCGGGTGTTCCACCGGCGGGTACTTGGCGCGCGTGGCCTTGAGCTCGTCGCCGCTGGCGTCTTTGCGCAGCAGGTACTCGGTCCAGCCGCTGATTTCCCAGGTGTGCACGGCGGTCAGCGTTTCCAGGTAGGTCTTGAGGCCGGCGGGCAGGCGCTCGTAGGCCTGGGTCTGGCTCGACCACAGCGTGTCGCCGCCCGTGGCCGGAATCACCTGCGCATACAGGCTGGTGCCCAGCGGCGGCTGCTCGCGCCAGGTGATGTCGGCGTGCCAGTTGCTGGCCGCGCTGGGGCGCTCGGCCGTGCTCTCGACGATCTCGATCTCGGGGTGAGCTTCCAGGCGCGGGAAGAAGGCCTTGACCTCGGCCACCTGGCCGAACGTGCGGGTGAAGGCCACCTGCTGCGCGGGCGTGAGCTGCTGGTCGCGGAAGAACAGCACTTCGTGCCGGGCCAGCGCCTGGCGCAGTTCTTCCTGGGTGGCCGCGTCCAGCGGCTGGCTCAGGTCGAGCCCGTGGATCACGGCGCCGATGTTGGGCGTGTAGGGCTGTGCCGCGAAGCGGGTGAAGGGGCGGGGCAGGTCGTTGAGCTGAGACATGGCGGGGACTCCCGGGTTGGCTGAATGGAGCGTCGAATCTAGGCAGCCCGGGCCCGCTTTCCAAGGAAGGCTTTGGCATAAGCACATCCGGAAATCGGCAGCCCTCCAGGCGCCGCCGCTGGCAGCGGATCTTGTTGGCGCCGAAGCTCATGCCAAAGGATGATTGGCGCGCCGCCGCCCCCCGTTCCTACAGTCGCTCATGCCATGTCGGCATCACTTTGGACTGGAGAACACGCAATGAAGCAATGGTGGTTTCGGGCGCTCGCACTGGTGTGGGCCCTGGGGGGTGTCGGTGCGGCGCCGCAGGCTGGGGCACAGGAGGCGGCGGCAGCGCCGCTCAAGCTCATCCGCATCGGTGTCGCCACCGGTGGCGCGGGCAATCCGGTGCGTTTTGGCGGCAGCAGCGCCTCGATCGCGCACGCCGAAGGGCTGGTGGAAGAAGCGTTCCGCCCGGACGGCGTGAAGGTGGAGTGGATCTTCTTCAAAGGCGCGGGCCCGGCGGTCAACGAGGCGCTGGTCAACCAACAGCTCGACTTCGCCTACCAGGGCGACCTGCCTTCGCTGGTGCACCGCGCCAACGGGGTGAAGACGCGCATCCTGCTCGGCACCGGCGTGCGCAGCGGCCTGTTTCTGGCGGTGCCGCCGGAGTCGTCCATCCGCGGTCTGGAAGACCTCAAGGGCAAGAAGGTGGCGCTGTTCAAGGGCACCAACCTGCACCTGGCGGCGGTGCGGGCGTTGGCCGACAAGGGTGTGCGCGAACGCGACGTGCGCTTCGTCAACCTGGACTTCGCCACCTCGCACGCGGCGCTGGTCAACAAGGACGTCGATGCCGCGTTCGGCTACGTCGGCCTGTTCGATCTGCGCGACCGCGGCCTGGCGCGCATCGTCTGGTCGGCCGCCGAAGACAGCTTCAAGTTCACGCGACAGGCCGCGCTGCTGGTAACCGACGACTTCGCCACGCGCCACCCGGCGGCGGTGCAGCGCGTGGTGACCACCTTCGTGAAGGCGGCGCACCGCTATTCGGACGAAAGCCAGCGCGCGGCGCTGTTCGACCAGTGGGGCAAGGCCGAATACCCGGCCGCGATCTGGCGCAACGAGTACATCGGCCAGCCGCTGCGGGTGCGCCTGTCACCGCTGATCGACCCCTTCCTGGTCGAGAGCTACCGCGCCTCGGCGCGCACGGCCGAAGCGCTCAAGCTGGTGCGGGGGCGGGCGCAGATCGACGGCTGGTTCGACCCGCGCTTTCTCGACGCCGCCCTGACCGAGCTGAACCTCAAGGGCTTCTGGCCGGCCTATGGCGCCGATGGCCGCTTGCTCACCCATTGACCGGTTTCCGAACACCTTCTCAATGCACCTGGAGATCCCCATGAGCCACGACATTCAAGACCCCACGCTCGACCTGGCGCCGCGCGCAGGCCGCCTTGGCGCCGAAGTGCGCGGCGTGCGCCTCAGCGCCGATCTGGCGCCCGAGACCTTTGCCGCCATCCACCGGGCGCTGCTGCGCCACAAGGTGCTGTTCTTCCGCGGCCAGCGCCACCTGGACGACGCCGGCCAGCAGGCCCTGGCCCGCCTCTGGGGCGAACTGGTTGCCCACCCGACCGTGCCCTCCAAAGACGGCACGCGGCACGTGCTGGAGCTCGATTCCTTCCACGGTGCGCGCGCCAATTCCTGGCACACCGACGTGACCTTCGACCTGGCCTATCCCAAGGTGTCGGTGCTGCGCGGCGTGGTGATCCCGCCCGTGGGCGGCGACACGGTCTGGGCCAACACCGTGGCCGCCTACGAACGGCTGCCGGCGGAGCTGCAGGCGCTGGCCGACCGGCTGCGCGCGGTGCACACCAACACCTACGACTACGCGCACGCCCGCGAGACGCCGCCCGACGTCGACGCCACCCGCCGCTACCGGGAGGTGTTCGCGGCGCACGAAGTGGAGACCGAGCACCCGGTGGTGCGCGTGCACCCGGAAACCGGCGAGCGCTCGCTGGTGCTGGGGCATTTCGTGCAGCGCTTCCAGGGCCTGAACAGCGCCGATTCCCAGCACCTGCTGGCGGTGTTCCAGGCGCACATCACGCGGCTGGAAAACACGGTGCGCTGGTCGTGGCAGGAAGGCGACGTGGCCATCTGGGACAACCGATCGACCCAGCACTACGCGATTGCCGACTACGGCGATGCCCACCGCGTGGTGCGCCGGGTCACCGTCGAAGGCGAGGTGCCGGTCGGGGTCGACGGGCTGGCCTCGGTGGCGCTCAAGACCTTGCCGCAGGCGGTGCTGGCGCAGCGTGCACAGGCCGAGGCCGCCGCCTGACCGGGGCCGACGACCCGCCGGACGGCATAAGCACATGACCGAACAATCCTTGCACGGTGATATCGGTTTTTGTTCGTTCGGGCGTTGGTCGGTGCGTCCTACATTCATCCTGGTTTTCAGCGCTGCGTTCTTCATGCGTGGCTGAAATGAAGAATCCGCAGAACAAGGAAGCCACCATGTCCACTGACCGTTCCGTTTCCCTGGCGCCCCCGCTGGGCCTGCCTGCCTGGCGGGCGCCGCGCTGGCGCCCCGGCTGGAGCTGGCTCTGGGCCTGGCCCTTCCCCCTGGCGGTGCTCGCGCTGTGGCAACTGTCGTCGGTGCTCGGCTGGGTGCCTGAACAGGTGCTGCCGCCGCCGGCCCAGGTGTTCCAGACCTTTGGCGACATGCTGGCGAGCGGCGAGCTGTGGGACAACCTCTGGATCAGCCTGGTGCGCGTGTTCACCGGCTTCGGTATCGGCCTGGTGGTGGGGCTGGCGCTGGGCACGGCCATGGGCCTGTCGCCCACGGTGCGCGACTACCTGTTCCCGCTGTTCAAGGCCTTTGCCCAGGTGCCGGTGATCGGCTGGCTGCCGCTGCTCATGCTGCTGGTGGGCATCGACGAATCGCTGAAGTTCCTGCTCATCGCCAAGGCCGCGCTGGTGCCCATCACGATCAACACCTGCCAGGGCATCCAGGGGGTGTCGAACCGCTTCGTCGAAGTGGCCCGGGTGTACCGCTTCAACCGCTGGCAGTTGCTGACCCAGGTGGTGCTGCCCGCCGCGACCGCGCCGATCTGGAACGGGGTGCGCTACGGCCTGACCCACGCCTGGCTGGCGCTGGTGGTGGTGGAACTGCTGGCGTCGTCGGAAGGCATCGGTTTTCTCATCGTCTACGGCCGCCAGCTGTTCCAGCTCGACGTGGTGCTGGCCGCAGTGCTCGCCGTGGGCATCGTCGGTTTTGCCATCGACAAGCTGCTGGCGCTGACCGAAGCGCGGCTGCTGCGCTGGCGCCGGGCCGGCCTGTGAGCCGGGTGTTTTCAGGAGGACGGCATGGCGGTTGAAGATCAGGTTTCGGTGTGGCAGCGCGTGCCCAGGCCGCTGCGCGGCTGGGTGCTGCCCTTGGCGTTGCTGGCCATCTGGTGGGCGGCGCGGGCCTTCGGCTGGTCCGATTCGCCGCTGCTGGTCTCGCCCGCGGCGGTGTGGCACCGCGCGGTCGATCAGGTGGGCAGCGGCGCGCTGTGGCAGGCCCTGTCGGCCAGCCTGTGGCGCTGGGGCTGGGGGTTTCTCATCGGTTCGCTGGCCGGACTGGTGGTGGGCGCGCTGCTGGGCGCTTCGCGCTGGGCCGAGCGGCTCATCGGGCCGAGCTTTCACACGCTCAAGCAGATCTCGCTGTTCGCCTGGATCCCGATGCTCTCGATGTGGTTCGGGCTGGGCGATGCGGCCAAGATCGCCTTCGTCGCCATGGCCGCCTTCTTTCCGGTGGTGCTCAACACCTGCGAAGGCATCCGCAGCGTGCCGCGCGAATTCATCGAGGTGGCGCGGGTGTACCGCTTCGGCCTCGGGCAACTGCTGGTGCGGGTGGTGGCACCGGCCGCCGCACCGTCGATCTTCACGGGCATCCAGCTGTCGCTCATCTACACCTGGCTGGCGACGCTGGGTGCGGAATACCTCATGGCCTCGGGCCAGGGCATCGGCAACACGCTGATCGACGGCCGCGAGCACTTTTTGATGGACCTGGTGCTGTTCGGGGTGGTGGTGGTGGGGCTGGTCGGCTTCGTCATCAACGCGGTGCCGGTGGCCATCGAACGGCGCCTGCTCGCCTGGCGCGACCGCACGGTGGCGCGCTATTGACCCGCGCCCCGCAGGGACACAGACAGATTTCGGAGCAACCCCATGGAACACGCAGGCACCCTGAGCATTGCAGGGCTCAACAAACAGTACGAGGTCAAAGGGCAGGCGCTGCCGGTGCTGCAGGACATTGACCTGACCATCGAGCCGGGTGAGTTCGTCAGCATCGTCGGCAGCAGCGGCTGCGGCAAGTCCACGCTGCTGCGGCTGATCATCGGCCTGGAGGGCGACTACCGGGGCGATATCCGGCTCAACGGTCAGCGCATCACCGGCACCAGCCTGGACCGCGGCATCGTCTTCCAGGAACACCGGCTGTTCCCCTGGCTCACCGTCGAGAAGAACGTGGCGGTGGGCGTGCTCAATGCCGACCTGACCGAGGCGCAAAAGCGCGAGACGGTGCGCGAGCACATCGAACTGGTGGGGCTCAAGGGCTTCGAGCAGGCCTGGCCGCACCAGCTTTCGGGCGGCATGTCGCAGCGCGTGGCGATCGCGCGCGCCCTGGCCAGCCGGCCCGACATCCTGCTGCTGGACGAACCCTTCGGTGCGCTCGATGCGCTCACGCGCGCCCACCTGCAGCAGGAGCTGCACCGCATCTGGGCCACCGAGGGCATCACCATGATCCTGGTGACGCACGACGTGGAAGAGGCGGTGTACCTGGGCGACCGCGTGGTGGTCATGGAGCCGCGTCCCGGTCGCATCCGCAGCACCTTGCCCGTGCCCCTGCCGCACCCGCGCGACCGCGCCAGCGCCGCCTTTGCCGCCGTGCGCAACGCCGTGCTGCACGAGCTGGGCGAACACGGTTCGGCCGCGGCCGGGCCGCTGCTGGCGCCGGCGCGGGCGCCGGCCGCCCTGGACCTCGGCACCTGGCAGTTCGCGGTCTGAACCCCTTTTTTTCCCTTCATCACGCACTTTCACCATGAACCCTGTTGCCGTTTCTCTTCGCCGCCGCCAGTTCGTGGCCGGCCTGGCCGGAGCCAGCCTGCTGGCCCCAGCGTTGCTGCGCGCCCAGACCGCGCCCGCCAAGCGCATCCGCATCGGTTCGCCCGACCTGGGCACTGCCGGCAAGTCCTCACCGGGCGCGTCCACGCTGGCCGTCGTGCAGGCCCACCAATGGCTGGAAGAAGCGTTTGCCAAGGACGGCATCGAGGTGCAGTGGAACTTCTTCCGCGGTGCCGGCCCGGCCGTGGCCGAAGCACTGGCGGCCAAGCAGCTCGACATCGTCTATCTGGGCGACCTGGCCTCGGTGATCCACAAGGCGCGCGGCCTGCCCACGCGCTACATCGTGCCCACCGGGCGCGGCTCCAACAGCTACCTGGCCACCGCGCCGGGCTCCCCCATCCGCAGCGTGGCCGACCTCAAGGGCAAGCGGGTGTCGGTGCTCAAGGGCACGGCCTACCAGCGCCCGTTCGACAACCTGCTGGCCACAGCAGGCCTGACGGAAAAAGACGTCAAGCTCATCAACATGGACTGGCCCAGTTCCAAGGCGGCGGTGGTGGCCGGCCAGATCGACGCCACCTTCGGCGGCTCCGACCTGTTCGTGCTGCGCGACAAGGGCGTGCAGATCCCGCTGAGCACGCGCGGCCGCGGGCCCGCGTTCGCCATCAACGCCGGTGCGCTGGCCACCGAAGATTTCGTGGTGAACCAGGCGCCGCTGGTGCAGCGCGTGGTCACGCAACTGGTGCGCGCCTCGCACTGGGCCTCGCAGGAGGGCAACCGGGAAGCGCTGGTGGCGCTGTTTGCCAGCAACAGCGGCAACCCCGAAACGCCGTTCCGCGAAGAACTGGCCGGCGACAACCTGAGCCAGCGCTATTCGCCGCTGATCGACGACGGGCTCATCGCCGGTTACCAGGGCGTGCACGACGAGGGCCTCAAGCTCGGCCTCATCCGCCAGGGCTACGACGTCAAGAGCTGGTTCGAGCCGCGGTTCGTGCAGCAGGCGCTGCGCGAGCTCAAGCTGGAAAAAGCCTGGAAGGAAACCGACGCCGCCGGCAAGGCGCAGGGCCACGCATGAACGCCGCCATCGCCCCGGCCGACGGCCGGCCCAACATCGTCTTCATCCTGGCCGACGACCTCGGCTGGGCCGACCTGAGCGTCTACGGCCAGACGCACTACACCACGCCGAACCTGGACGCGCTGGCCGCCGAAGGCGTGCGCTTCAACCAGGCCTACGCCAATTCGGCCGTGTGCTCGGCCACGCGCTTCGGCCTCATCACCGGTCGCTACCAGTACCGCCTGCGTGGCGGGCTGGAAGAGCCGCTGGTGCGCACCGCGCATCTGCACGGCCTGCCACCCGCGCACCCGACACTGCCTTCGCTGCTGCGCGACGCCGGATACGACACCGCGCTGATCGGCAAATGGCATCTGGGCAACCTGCCCGACTACGGCCCGCTCAAGAGCGGCTACAACCGCTTTTTCGGCAACTACGGCGGCGCCATCGACTACTTCACGCACAAGCCGCGCGTGGGCGCCGACGTGCCACGCGACCTGTACGAAGGCGAGGTGCCGGTGGAGCGCGTGGGCTACTACACGCAATTGCTGGCCGACGAGGCGGTGGCCTGGCTGCACCAGCAAAGCGCCGCGCGGCCGTTTTTTCTGTCGCTGCACTTCACCGCGCCGCACTGGCCCTGGGTCGGGCCGGAAGACGAACACATCTCGCGCGACCTGACCGACCTGTTCCACTACGACGGCGGCAACCTGCACACCTACGCGAAGATGGTGCGTTCGCTCGACGCGGCCGTGGGCCAGGTGGTGCAGGCGCTCAAAGAGCAGGGGCTGGACGAGAACACCCTCATCGTTTTCACCAGCGACAACGGCGGCGAGCGCTTTTCCAAGACCTGGCCCTTCACCGGGCAGAAGACCGAGCTGCTCGAAGGCGGCATTCGCGTGCCCACGCTGCTGCGCTGGCCGGCCGGTCTGTCGCCGCAGGTCAGCGAGCAGGTCACCATCACCATGGACTGGCTGCCCACGCTGCTGGCGGCCGCCGGCCTGCAGCCGCACCCGGACTACCCCAGCGACGGCGAGAACCTTCTGCCGGTGCTGCAGGGCCAGGCGCCAGCGCACGAGCGCACGCTGTTCTGGCGCTACAAGGCCCAGCGCCAGCGTGCCGCGCGCCAGGGCCGCTGGAAGTACCTGAAGATCAACGAGCACGAATTCCTGTTCGACATCGAGGCCGACGCACGCGAGCGCGCCAACCTGCGCGAGCGGCACCCCGAGGTGTTTCAGCGCCTGCGCCAGGCCTGGGCCGAATGGGACGCACAGTTCCTGCCCATCACCGACGAGGTCTTCACCCACGGGGTGACACCCGACATCCAGGCCGACCGCTATGCGCCCGAGCGCGCCACCCGGGCGCTGTGATCCGGCCGGCAGCACAACCGGCAGAAAACGCCCGTCAGGGCGTTTCTTGGGGGCAAAAAATGGCCTCTTATTCCTTTATCGAATAAGAAAACAAAAACAAAGTCGTTTGAGAATGAAGGTCGAGTCCCCAGAATCCGATTTACATCAGCTATCGCGGAGACCCGTACCCATGAAAACCACCATCAAGCTCACCCTCGGCGCCATCGCACTGGCCGCCTCGGCGCTGGCCTCGGCCCAGACCACGCTGCTCAACGTGTCGTACGACGTGGCCCGCGAGTTCTACAAGGACATCAACGCCGCCTTCGTGCCGTATTACAAGAAGTCCACCGGCAAGGACATCAAGGTCGACCAGTCGCACGCCGGCTCCAGCGCCCAGGCGCGCGCCGTGGCCGACGGGCTGGAAGCCGACGTGGTGACCTTCAACACCACCACCGACGTCGACTTCCTGGCCGACAAGGGCGTGGTCGCCAAGGACTGGCGCCAGAAATTCCCCAACGGCGCTGCGCCGACCACCTCGACCATGCTGTTCCTGGTGCGCAACGGCAACCCCAAGGGCATCAAGGACTGGGACGACCTGATCAAGCCCGGCGTGCAGGTCGTGGTGGTCAACCCCAAGACCGGCGGCAACGGCCGCATGGCCTACCTGGCCGCCTGGGGCTATGTGCGCAGCAAGGGCGGCTCCGACGCCGACGCGCTCGACTTCGTGAGCAAGCTCTACAAGAACGTGCCCGTGCTGGCACGCGGCGGCCGTGACGCCACCGGCATCTTCCTGCAGCGCAACATCGGCGACGTGCTGGTGACCTTCGAATCCGAAGTGGTGTCGGTCGACAACGAATTCGGCAAGGGCAAGGTCGACGCGATCCACCCGAGCGCCTCCATCGTGGCCGAAAACCCGGTGGCCATCGTCGAGCGCACCGTGGCCAAGAAGGGCACGGCCGAGCAGGCCAAGGCCTACCTCGACTTCCTCTACAGCCCGGAAGGCCAGGAAATCGCCGCCAAGCACAACATCCGCCCGCGCAATGAAGCCGTGCTGAAGAAGTACAGCGCCGCGTTCAAGCCCATCAAGCTGTTCACCGTGGGCGACTACTTCGGTTCGCTGGCCGAAGCGCAGAAGGTGCACTTCAACGACGGTGGCCAGTTCGACAAGCTGTACACGACGAAATGAGGGGCACCCCCCTGCGCCGCTGACGCGGCTTCCCCCCGCTCTGGCGCGCCGCTTTGCGGCGCTGGGCAGGGGGACGGCGCGAGTGGCCCGGCGTAGCCGGTTCCACCGCGCCCACTGGACGGGTGGTCGCTTGGGCTCCTGCCGCCTTTCTTCACCGCTTCGTCGAGTTCCACCTGCCTGCGCGCCATTCCCGCACCACTGCACGTCATTCCCGCGCAGGCGGGAATCCAGCCGCACCCCTTCCAGCCCGCCCACCCAGGCCCACCATGACCTCCATCGCGCTGCCCTCCGGGACGCCTCCTTCTTCTGGCCGACGCCGCTCGGCGCGCGTGCTGCCGGGCTTCAACATCACGCTCGGCTACACCCTGCTGTACCTGAGCCTGATCGTGCTGATCCCGCTGTCGGCGCTGGCGTTCAAGACCTTCACGCTGACCTGGCCGCAGTTCTGGGAAGCGGTCACCTCGCCGCGCGTGCTGGCCTCGTACCGCCTGACCTTTGGCGCATCGCTCATCGCGGCCAGCGTCAACGTGGTTGCCGGCCTGCTGGTGGCCTGGGTGCTGGTGCGCTACAGCTTCCCCGGCAAGAAGATCGTCGACGCACTGGTGGACCTGCCGTTCGCCCTGCCCACCGCCGTGGCCGGCATTTCGCTGACCGCGCTGCTGGCCGGCAACGGCTGGATCGGCCAGTACCTGGAGCCGCTGGGCATCCAGCTCGCGTTCAACCCCAACGGCGTGGTCATCGCGCTCATCTTCATCGGTCTGCCTTTCGTGGTGCGCACGGTGCAGCCGGTGCTGGAAGACACCGAAAAAGAGCTGGAAGAGGCCGCCACCTGCCTGGGCGCCACGCGCTGGCAGACCTTCAGCAAGGTGATCTTCCCGACCATCCTGCCCGCGCTGCTGACCGGCTTTGCCATGGCCTTCGCGCGCGCCGTGGGCGAATACGGCTCGGTCATCTTCATCGCCGGCAACATGCCCATGGTGTCCGAGATCACGCCGCTGATCATCATCGGCAAGCTCGAACAGTACGACTACGCTGGCGCCACCGCCGTGGCCACCGTCATGCTGGTCATCTCCTTCGTCCTCCTGCTGGTCATCAACGGCCTGCAGACCTGGCAACGCAGCCGCACGGCAGGGAACACCCAATAATGTCCGCCCGCCCGACCCCCCGCACCGCCCAGCGCGGCACCACCGAAGCCCCCTGGGTGCGCTACCTGCTGACCGCCCTGGCCCTGGGCTTCATGGGCCTGTTCCTGGTGCTGCCCCTGGCTGCCGTGGCCACCGAAGCCCTGCGCAACGGCTGGGACGCCTACTGGGAAGCGCTCAAGGAACCCGACGCCTGGGCGGCGATTCGCCTCACCCTGCTCACGGCCGCCATCGCCGTGCCGCTGAACCTGGTGTTTGGCGTGGCCGCCGCCTGGTGCATCGCCAAGTACGAGTTCAAGGGCAAGTCGTTCCTGACCACGCTGATCGACCTGCCGTTTTCAGTTTCGCCCGTGGTGGCCGGCCTGATCTATGTGCTGGTGTTCGGCGCGCAGGGCTGGCTGGGCCCCTGGCTGATGGAACACGACATCAAGATCGTGTTCGCCGTGCCGGGCATCGTGCTGGCCACCGTGTTCGTGACCTTTCCCTTCATCGCGCGCGAATTGATCCCGCTGATGCAGGCGCAGGGCAACGAAGAAGAGCAAGCCGCCATCGTGCTCGGCGCCACCGGCTGGCAGACCTTCCGGTACGTCACGCTGCCCAACATCAAGTGGGGCCTGCTGTACGGCGTGATCCTGTGCAACGCGCGCGCCATGGGCGAGTTCGGCGCCGTGTCGGTGGTGTCGGGCCACATCCGCGGCCAGACCAACACCATGCCGCTGCACGTGGAAGTGCTCTACAACGAATACCAGTCGGTGGCCGCCTTCGCGGTGGCCTCGCTGCTGGCCATCCTGGCGCTGGTCACGCTGGTGATCAAGAGCATCGTCGAATGGCGCAGCGAGCGCGAGCTCCAGGCCACCGCCGAACTGCCGCCCGAGCGCCCGGGCGACACCCCGGCCGCGCCGCCGTCGAACCCCGCCGAACCCTACGTGCACGTGCCGCTGGCATCGCGCGCGGCCATCTGAAGGACTGTCGAGCCATGAGTATCGAAATCCGCAACGTCAACAAACATTTCGGCAGCTTCCACGCGCTGCGCGACGTCAACCTCGACATCGCCTCGGGCGAACTGCTCGCCCTGCTGGGCCCGTCGGGCTGCGGCAAGACCACGCTGCTGCGCATCATCGCCGGCCTGGAAACGCCCGACACCGGCAACATCCTCTTCAGCGGCGCCGACACCACCGACGTGCATGTGCGCGAGCGCAACGTGGGCTTCGTGTTCCAGCACTACGCGCTGTTCCGCCACATGACCGTGTTCGAGAACGTGGCCTTCGGCCTGCGCGTCAAGCCGCGCGGCGAGCGCCCGTCGGAAGCACAGATCAAGGCCAAGGTGACCGAGCTGCTCAAGCTTGTGCAGCTCGACTGGATCGCCGAACGCTACCCGGCGCAGCTCTCCGGCGGCCAGCGCCAGCGCATTGCCCTGGCGCGCGCACTGGCCGTGGAGCCGCAGGTGCTGCTGCTCGACGAACCCTTCGGCGCGCTCGACGCCAAGGTGCGCAAGGAACTGCGCCGGTGGCTGCGCCGCCTGCACGACGAACTTCACGTCACCTCGGTCTTCGTCACGCACGACCAGGAAGAGGCGCTCGAAGTGGCCGACCGTGTGGTGCTGATGAACAAGGGTGTGATCGAGCAGGCCGGGTCGCCGCAGGAAGTGTGGGACCACCCCGCCAGCCCCTTCGTCTACGGCTTCCTGGGCGACGTGAACCTGTTCCACGGCCGCGCCCACGAAGGCCTGCTGCACCTGGAAGACGGTGTGGCCATCCGCACGCCCGAACACGCCGGCGCGCAGAACGCCAAGGCCTTCGCCTATGTGCGCCCGCACGACCTCGCGGTGCGCCGCTACCAGGCCGGCGCCGCCGGGGCCGAAGGCATCGTCGCCCGGCTGGAGCGCGCCATCGTCGTCGGCCCGATCGCACGGCTGGAACTGGTGCCGGTGGAAGCCTCGGGTGCACCCGGCCACGACCCGCTGATCGAAGCGCAGATTCCGGCGCAGGAATTCCACGACCAGGGCTTCCGCGAAGGCGACACCCTGGTGGTCTCACCGCGCAAGGCGCGCGTGTTCCTGGCGCCCGAAACCGCCTGAAACGCCCGGGAGTACCCTTCCCCCTGATGTCAAGGTAGGCCCTCATAATCGAGGGCCTTTTCACGACCTCAGGAGGACGTTCATGCCCGACATCGACCCTCGCAGCACGCGCCGCGCCGTGCTGAAAACGGCGGCCGCCACGGCCATCGTCAGCGCCGTTCCGGCGGCCATCGCCCAACCCCTGCTGAGTTCGCCGGGCAGCGCGCTGATGCCCAAGGGCGGCAAACGCCGTGTGGTGATCCTGGGCGGCGGCTGGGGCGGGCTGACCACCGCACGCCACCTGCGCGACACCGCGCCCGATCTGGAGGTGGTGCTGCTCGAACGCAACCCGCTGTTCTGGTCCTGCCCGCTGAGCAACAAGTGGCTCATCGACATCGTGGACACCAGCACCCTGGTGCATTCCTACACCGGCGCCGCACAGCGCTTCGGCTACACCTATGTGCAGACCGAGGTGACCGAAATCGACCGCAGCCAGCGCCGCGTGCACACCGCGCAGGGCTATCTGGATTACGACTGGCTGGTGGTGGCCGCCGGCATCCGCGTGGCCTACGAACCCTGGTTCGGCAACGACCGCAAGGCCATCGACCACACGCGCGCGAACTACGCCAGCGCCTACGTGCCCAGCGCCGAACACATCGCGCTCAAGCAGAAGATCCAGGCCTTCAAGGGCGGCACCTTCGTCATGACGCTGCCGCCCCCGCCGCACCGCTGCCCGCCGTCGCCCTACGAGCGCGCCTGCATGATCGCCGCGCACTTCAAGCGCAACAAGATCCCGGCCAAGCTGCTCATCCTCGACCCGAAGCCGCGCATCGCGCCCATCGGTCTGGGCTACCGCAAGGCCTTCGAAGAGCTGTACCCCGACATCATCACCCACGTGCCCAACGCCGGGGTCAAGGAGCTGGACCCGTTCAGGCGCGTGGTCAAGACCGCGGCGGGCGACGTGGCCTTTGACGACGCCATCTTCATGGGCCACCACCAGGCCGCCGACCTGGTGTGGAAGCTCGGCGCCATCGGCAAGACCGCCGAGGGCAAGCCCAACAATTGGGCCGCCGTGCATCCCGAGTTCTACAACCTGCCCGACGACCCGCAGACCTTCGTCATCGGCGACAGCGTGGGCGCGGTGTCGCCCCAGTTCGGTCACTACCCCAAGAGCGGCCACGTGGCCAACCGCATGGGTGCCAGCGTGGCGCGCTTCATCGGCCGCCAGGCCAAAGGCCAGGCGCTGGAGCCCGAGCTGATCGACAACCTTTGCTACATGCTGGTCAACACCGAACCGCGCGAAGCCATCAGCGTGCAGTTCGACTACGCCAAGGGCCCCGACGGCGTGCTGGTGCAGACCCAGGTGGACGACCACGAACGCCGCGCCGAACTCTGGGACGAAGACCTGCGCTGGTACGGCCTGAAGATCAAGGACATGATCTCGGGCTGAGCGATGGCGGCGGCGTGGGCCGACACCCCCACGCCGCGCAGGGCCATGGCTTGAGCACGCTGCGTGCGCCCCTATCTTCAGGGCCCACCCCTTCCGAACCCACGAAAGAACCGCCATGTCCCGAGACCCCTTGATCGTGGGCGCCCAAGCCCTGCAAGGCCCGATGCCCGGCATCGACCCCTTCATCTTCGGCGCCTACCACCAGGACCATTACCCCGCTGGCAACGCCCAACTGGGTGTCGACCCAGCCCTGCTGCGCGGGCGCGAGATCGGCATGGACTTCAGCGGCCAGGACGGCTGGAGCATGTACCACGGCGAAGCCGTGCCGGGCTTTCCCACGCACCCGCACCGCGGCTTTGAAACCGTGACCATCGTGCGCAAAGGGCTGGTCGACCATGCCGACTCGCTGGGCGCCACCGCGCGCTACGGCCAGGGCGACGTGCAATGGCTCACCACCGGCCGGGGTGTGCAGCACGCCGAAATGTTCCCGCTGGTGCACCAGGACCAGCCCAACACGCTCGACCTGTTCCAGCTCTGGCTGAACCTGCCCGCCAGAAAGAAGATGGTGCCGGCCGACTTCACCATCTTCTGGGCCGACCAGATCCCGCACTGGGCCGGCACCGACGCCGCCGGCCGCCGCGTTGAGGTGGAAGTGGTGGCCGGCGACTTCGCGCCCGTGGACGGCAGCGCGGTGGTCAAAGCCCTGCCACCGCCTGGCGATTCGTGGGCGGCTGAGCCCGAGGCCGACGTGGCGATCTGGATCGTGCGGCTCGCCCCCGGCGCCAGCCTCACACTGCCTGCCGCCACGCCCGAGGCCCGCCGCGCCGTCTACCTGACCACCGGCAACGCGCTGGTGGTGGGCGAGCACCGCTTCGACCAGCGCGTGATGGTCGAAGTGCGCGCCAACCAGACCGCGCCGCTGCACAACCCCAGCGACGCCTGGGTGGAAGTGCTGGTGCTGCAAGGCAAACCCATCGCCGAACCCGTGGCCCAGCACGGCCCGTTCGTCATGAACACCCAGGCCGAACTGGTGCAGGCCGTCCACGACTACCAGCGCACCCAGTTCGGCGGCTGGCCCTGGCCCAGCCATTCGCACACGCACGGAAAAGCGGAGCGCTTTGCGCAGTACCCGGACGGGCGGGTGGAGAAGCCGGCGGGTTGAGTCTGCGCTCCGGCGGATGGCCGATTTGCTGCATCCACGGCAACGCCATGCCCAATACCTGCCGGTAAAGAAACAGCAGCGCATTCAATGCCTGGCGGTGCCTGGCGGGCGATATGTGCTTTTCTGTGGCCCAAAAGGCTCAGGAAAGCCATCGCATTCGTTTTCCCCATGTCGCGCAGGTGGCGGAAGCCGTCGCCGTTTCGGGTGGCCCACAACATAAATGGTTTGGCCCACTAGACGTTGGCTCTTTACTTCTGTAGGCTTTATTGCAGGTAGCAGTACCCGTTCGCGCATCTGATCCAGCAGTTGGGGCTTGGGCGGGAGCCAGTCGGAGTTGTCGGATCTGCTGCGTCTGTTTATGCATCCGGGATGGTTTGTTGTAGGGTTGATTTCAAAAGTTCTTGGATGCTATGGAGCTTTGTGTAATGGCTAAGCTGTCGGGTATTTGGAATTTTTATTTAAATAGAAATTGCGTAATATGAATCGACGCTTGGCATTACGGAGTGACCTAAGAGTCGCTTGGGAAAGGGTCATATCAGATAAGTATGATGGGCGAGAAATCGACTCCGAAGCGTCTCTCCAGGTTCATTTTTGCATGGCACTTCTGAATCGATTTTGTGATAAGGATCGGGTGCGGCGGATATTTGTCGAGCCATCCGTTCAAGTGCTGGAGCCGAGAATTTACAAGAGGCCAGATCTATTGATATGCAATCAAAAACAAATCATTGGCATGGTGGAGTTGAAGTATGTACCTCGCGGTCGGGCTTCGTATTCAAAAGACTTAGAGACGCTTTATATCTTGCAAAAAAACCGGCTGAAATTCGAAATCAGTAACCAAAGATATCGTGGTCCAAAGGGCTTGACTGGAACCTTTACCTTGGCTAGTGATGCAGTGCTCTGCTGGGCTGGTGTTTATAGCGGAGAAAAGATCAGAAGTGATGCCTTTTTACACGCAGAAAGCAGCCAAGATTTTTTGGCTCTTCATGCACTTACAAGCAAGGATAAAAATGCAATCATTGTCTGCTCTTGAGTTCAGGTGAATAGGCGGTTTTCGAGATTTAACCTAATTGGGTAGTCAAGCGTCCCTATGATAATCCGGGATGCGACACCTAAAGGCATGGCGTGAGGTCGAAGGGTTCATTCGTTCAGGGAAGGTCTACTACCGTGGCACGTCGTAGGTTGATGGCCAGCTTCCCATACCGGATCTGCTGCAAACTGCGTTTGCTTGCGGCAGATGTTGTGTAAATCTTCCTGAGGTAACCATGGAAATGGCACACGATGATTGGCGGTTATCTGGTCAAGATAGGTACCTTAAAAGCGCGGTCCTGTTCTGGCGCAAATACGAACCGGCACCTGGAAACGACCATGACCATTGCGAATTTTGTGGCGAGAAATTTATGTCAGGCGAACATAAGGGGGGGCTCGCCGCAGGGTACTCGACAGAGGATCGTTATCGTTGGGTCTGTCGGTCCTGTTTTAATGATTTTGTTGATTTGTTCGGGTGGTCGGTTGGGTAAGCTGCCTATGGGGCGGGACCGACGAACCTGCTGAACAGCCGATTCAACAGGAACAGCCCGTCACATCACCGCCTCAAACCAACTGCGCACTCAGCATCTGCACCTGCTGACGCAGTTCGGCGTTTTCACGCTCCAGTTGCGCCACACGCTGGCGCAAGGCCTGCATTTCGGGGATGTTGCCCATGTCTGCGGCGCCGTCGGCCTCGGCGGGGGCGGTCTGGTCGGTGGCTTCTTCGGCCTTGGGTTTGCGGCGCGATTCGCGCACGCGTTTGGCCACCTGTTTGAGTTCGTCCTTGCCGGCCTGGGCGGCGGCCTGCTGTTCTTCCACCGGCAGGGTGGCGACGACGGCGGCCGCGTTCAGTGAGAGGTCGCCGGCCTTGACGGCGGCCACCACTTCGGGCGCGGCCTGTTTCTGGATCTTTTCGATCATGCCGACCTGGCTGCTGCTCAGGCGGGCGGCGCGGGCGATGTCTTCGCGGCTTTGCAGGGGTTTGGGTTCCAGCACGGCGGCCTGGGCCGCCTGCGTCTGGGTGGCTTCGTCGTCGGGCGCGGTGCCTGCGTCGTCGGTGTCGCGGCGCTCGGCTGCGGCGGCCTGGGCGCGCGCCCGGCGTTCGGCCACGATCTCGCGTTTGCGCAGCGCCAGCACGCCGCGCTGGTAGTCGGACACGCTGCGGCGACCCAGGTGCTGGTCGATCATCCACAGGTGCACGTCTTCCATCGAGCGGAAGTGCGGGTGCTGCACGGTGCGGAAGGGGATGCCGTGTTGCTGGCAGATGCCGTAGCGGTTGTGCCCGTCCACCAGCACGTCGCCCCAGAGCACCAGCGCGTCGCGGCAGCCTTCGGCCAGCAGGCTGCGTTCCAGCGCGGCGTGTTCGTCGGGGGTCAGCGGTTCGATGTAGGCCTTGAGTTCTTCGTTGACGACGATGTTCGGGGTGGGCTGGTTCATGGCGCGCGCGGACGGGGCAAAAAGGGCGCGATTGTAGTGGGGCGCACGGCCGCCCCCGTGGGCCGGTGTTAGGCTGCGCCGCAGCGTTTTTGCAGGAGCTTTTTGATGACCATGCGCGATACGGCGGTCCTCGTTCCGGTGTTCGTTCTGGCCGGCTGGACGGCGGGGGTGCTGTTGCTGGTGGCGGTGCGCCGCCTCACGGCGGGTTTGCCGCCGTCCGTGTACACGCAGGGCGAGGCGCCCAACGTGCCGCCGGCCGTCTGTCTGCCGAACCGCAACTACATGAACCTGCTGGAACTGCCGGTGCTGTTTTACGTGGCCTGCCTGATCGCGTTCGTCGCCGTGCCCGTGGCGCCGTTGGTGGTGCCGCTGGCCTGGGCCTATGTGGCACTGCGCATCGTGCACAGCCTGATCCACATCACCTACAACCACGTGATGCACCGCTTCGCCGCCTTTGTGCTGAGCAACGGGGTGCTGGTGGCGCTGTGGGGGGCGGTGGGCATGGGCGTGTTCTAGCGTTCCGTTGCGCACCATCGTCATGGTGGGCTGCAAAATGTTGATAAAAGCAATATCATTCAGCGATGACAACATTGAAGCAGACCGATGCTTTCCGCGCGTTCAACCGCTTTCACACCCGCCTGGTCGGTGCGCTCGACGAGTCGCTGCTCGGCTCGGGACATGCCTTGCCGCAGGCGCGGGTGCTGCACGAGATTGCCAGCGCGCCGCGCGACCGGCCTCTGTCGGCGCGCGACATCGGCCAGCGGCTGCGGCTGGATACGGGCTATCTGAGCCGCCTGCTGGCGGGGCTGGAGGCCGATGGGCTGGTGGTGCGCCAGCTTTCGGACACCAATGCCCGGCGGCTTGGCTTGAGCCTGACGCCGCAGGGGCGTGACGCCTACGCGCAGCTCAGCGCGGCTTCGGCCCGGGAGATTGAGGCGCTGCTGGCACCCTTGTCACCCGCCGAACGCGACGAGCTGGTGGGTGCGATGGCGCGCATCCGGCGCCTGCTGGGCGATGCGCCGGAGGGCCGCACCTTCGTCCTGCGCGATCCGGTGCCGGGTGACATGGGCTGGATCGTGCATCGCCAGGCCCGGCTGTACGCGACCGAATACGGGTGGGACGCGAGCTTCGAGGCCATGGTGGCCGAGATCGCTGCCCAGTTCGTGCGTGAGTTCCGCCCGGACCGCGAACGCTGCTGGGTGGCCGAAAGCGAGGGCGAGATCGTCGGCTCGGCCTTTGTGGTGTGGCAAGACGACCAGACCGCCAAGCTGCGCATGCTGTATGTCGAACCGGGTGCGCGCGGCCTGGGCCTGGGGCGGCGCCTGGTCGACGAATGCTTGCGTTTTGCCACCGAACGGGGCTATCAGCGCATGGTGCTGTGGACCAACGACATCCTGGTGTCGGCACGGCGCATCTACCAGGCGGCCGGGTTCCAACTGGTGGAGTCCTCGCCGCACCGCAGCTTCGGCAAGGACCTGGTGAGCGAGGTGTGGGAGCGGGCGCTGTAGCGCGTTCAGCCCCCTTCGATCAGAAGCCCACCGCCGCACCGTCGCGGCGCGGATCGCTGGCGGCCACGTAGCCTTCGGTACCCGGGTCACCCAGGCGCCAGATGAACTGGCCGGCGCCGAAGTCCTGATAGGGGTCGTTGATGCGGCGGGTCTGGTGGCCCAGGTCTTTCAGGCCCTGCACCGTGACCGGGTCCATGGCCGATTCCACGTTGATGTGCAGGCCGGCGTCGTAGCGCCAGCGCGGCGCGTCGCAGGCGGCCTGCAGGCTCTGGCCGTGGTCGAGCAGGCGCACCAGGGTCTGCATGTGGCCCTGGGGTTGCATGTTGGCGCCCATCACGCCGTAGCTCATGACCGGTTGCCCGTCTTTCGTGAGGAAGGCCGGGATGATGGTGTGGAAGGGCCGCTTGCGCGGGGCTACCAGGTTGGCGGTGTTGCGGCCCGGGCCGGTGCTCAGGTTGAAGCCGTGGCCGCGGTTCTGCAGGCTGATGCCGAAGCTGGGTTCGACCGTGCCCGAGCCGAAGCCCATGTAGTTGCTCTGGATGAAGCTGACCATCATGCCGTTTTCGTCGGCCGCGCTCAGGTAGACCGTGCCGCCCTTGGCCGGGTTGCCGGCGCCGAAGTCCTGTGCCTTTTTCATGTCGATCAGCGCGGCGCGCTGGCGCAGGTAGGCGGGGTCGAGCATCTGCGTGGGCGTGAGGTCCATGGCGCCGGGTTCGGCCACGTAGCGGTAGACGTCGGCAAAGGCGAGTTTCATGGCTTCGATCTGCAGGTGCTGCGCGGGCACGCTGTCGACCTTGAGCGCCGCCACGTCGAAGTTCGAGAGGATGCCCAGCGCGATCAGCGCCGCGATGCCCTGGCCGTTGGGCGGGATTTCGTGCAGCGTGTAGCCCCGGTAGTCCTGGCCGATGGGCGTGACCCACTCGGGCTGGTAGGCGGCCAGGTCGGCCTCGGTCAGCGAACCGCCGTGTTGTGCGGCAAAGCGGGCCAGCGCCTGCGCGATGGCGCCGCGGTAGAAAGCCTCGCCTTTCGATTCAGCAATCGCGCGCAGACCCTGCGCGGCGGCCGGAAAGCGGAAGCGTTCACCCACCTGCGGCGCGCGGCCCCAGGGCAGGAAGGCCTGCGCAAAGCCGGGCAGCGATTGCAGTTCGGGCGTGGCCGCGGCCCATTTCTGCTGCACCACGAAGGGCACGGCGTGGCCGCGTTCGGCCAGCTCGATGGCGGGCTGCATCAGGTCGGCAAAGGGCAGCTTGCCGAAACGCTCGCTCAGCGCAACCCAGCCGGCCACGGCGCCGGGCACGGTCACGCTGTCGACGCCGCGTTTGGGCGGGGTCAGCGCGTCGGCGCCGTACTTGCCGCGGAAGTAGGCCGGCGTCCAGGCCTGGGGGGCATGGCCGCTGGCGTTCAGGCCGTGCAGTTGCTGCCCGTCCCACAGGATGCAGAAGGCGTCCGAACCCAGACCGTTGCTCACGGGCTCGGTGATGGTCAGGGCGGCGGCGGCCGCAATCGCGGCGTCCACCGCATTGCCGCCGGCCAGCATCATGCGCAGCCCCGCCTGCGCGGCCAGCGGGTGCGAGGTGCTGACCACGTTGCGCGCAAACAGGGGCAGGCGGGTGCTGGGATAGGGGTTGGGCGTGTGCAGGTGCATGGCCGCATTCTGCCGCCTTGACCTGAGTCAAGCCATCGGGGCAGGGGCCTTCCTACGATGGCGGCGGACCGCAACGGTCCCCTCCACCCCAGGCCGCCATGCCTGTGCTGGCCCAACCGGCCAGCCGGCGCAGCCCGGTGTTGGGGTTCATCACTTCAGGACAGGAAAAAGACCCCCATGGCACTCGCCCCCCAGACTTTCGGATTCTTCTCGCCCACCGTTGCCCTCATGGGCGTGGGCTGTGCCCAGGACACCGGCACCCAGGCCAAGGCGCTGGGTGCCAGCCATGTGTTCCTGTGCACCGACGCGGGCATGGTCAAGCTGGGCATCGCCGACAAGGTCAGCGCCATGATCGCCGCCGCTGGCCTGGCCGTGACGGTGTTCGGCGGCTCCGAGCCCAACCCGACCGACCTCAACGTGCGCGACGGTGTGAAGCTCTACCGCGACAGCGGTTGCGACGCCATCGTCTCGCTCGGCGGCGGCAGCTCGCACGACTGCGCCAAGGGCATCGGTCTGGTGATCGGCAACGGCGGCGACATCCGCGACTTTGAAGGCCTGGACAAGTCCACCAAGCCGATGCCGCCGTTCCTGGCGGTCAACACCACCGCCGGCACCGCCAGCGAGATGACGCGCTTTTGCATCATCACCAACACCAGCACGCACGTGAAGATGGCCATCGTGGACTGGCGCTGCACGCCCGACGTGGCCATCAACGACCCGTTGCTGATGGTCGACATGCCGCCCGCGCTCACCGCCGCCACCGGCATGGACGCGCTGACCCACGCGGTGGAGGCCTATGTCTCGACCATCGCGACGCCCATCACCGACGCCTGCGCGCTGCAGGCTATCAAGCTGATCGCGCGCTGGCTGCGCCCGGCCGTGGCCAACGGCGGCAACGTGGAAGCGCGCGACCGCATGGCCTATGCCGAGTACCTGGCCGGCATGGCGTTCAACAACGCCAGCCTGGGCTACGTGCACGCCATGGCGCACCAACTGGGCGGCTTCTACAACCTGCCGCACGGGGTGTGCAATGCCGTGCTGCTGCCCGAGGTCTGCGCCTACAACCTGATCGCCTGCCCCGAGCGTTATGCCGACATTGCCGTGGCGTTGGGCGAAAACGTGCGTGGCCTGTCGACGGTGGAAGCGGCGGAGAAGGCCATCGCCGCCATCCGCCGCCTGGCGCGTGACGTGGGCATTCCGAAGAATCTGGCGGTGCTGGGGGTGAAGGCCGAAGACCTGGAGGTCATGGCCGGCAATGCCCAGAAGGACGCCTGCCAGCTCACCAACCCGCGTACTGCCACGCTGGCGCAGGTGGTCGGCATCTTCGAGGCGGCGCTGGCGGCCTGATCGGTCTCAGGCGTAGTCGTAGTGGCCGCCTTTTTTCAAGGCGGCCTGGTAGGCCGGCCGGGCGTGGATCTTTTTCAGCCAGGCCATGGTGGCCGGGCGCGACGGGCCCAGGCCGGCGCGCGCCACGGCGGCCTCGACCGGGAAGCTCATCATGATGTCGGCCGCGGTCAGCGCATCGCCCGCGAACCAGGGGCGAGCGGCGAGCACCTGCTCGATGTAGTCCAGGTGCACGTCGACCATGGGCTGCACTTTCTTGAGCGCGACCCGGCCCAGCAGCGGCACCTTGCCCATGGCCAGCATCAGCAGCAGCGTGGGCATGACCGAGCCTTCGGCGTAGTGCAGGAACTGGCGGTACTGGCGCAGGCCTTCGTCGCGGTCGGTGGGCCCCAGGCGGCCGGTCTTGTCGACCAGGTATTCGCAGATGGCGCCGGTTTCCACCAGCTTGATGCCGCCGTCTTCCAGCACCGGCGACTTGCCCAGCGGGTGCACTTGCTTCAATTCGGGCGGCGCGAGCATGGTGGCCTTGTCGCGTTCGTAGAAGCGGATCTCGTAGGGCAGTTCCAGCTCTTCGAGCATCCACAGCAGGCGCTGCGAGCGGGAGTTGTTCAGGTGGTGGACGGTGAGCGGCATGGTATCGGCACGGTGGGGTGAACAGGGCCGCATTGTGGCGGCTGCGCGGGTTTTCTGCAGCCGCTTGCGCCTGGTGTGCCGCCGGCTCTCACGGGCGTGGCCGCACCACCCACCAGGCCGAGGCCACGATCAGGCTGCCACCGATCCAGCCTGGCAGCGTGAGCTGCTCGCCCAGCCAGAGCGCGGCGATCAGTGCGCCCCACAGCGGCTCGCTGCCCATGAGCAGCGCCACCCGCGACGGGCTGGTGCGCGCGGCGGCGTGGTTTTGCACGAAGAAGGCCAGCACCGTGCACAGCAGCACCAGAAAGGCCATGGCGCCCCAGAAGGGCAGGCTGGTCGGCAGCGGTGCCCACACCGGGCCGTGCACCGCCAGCGACAGCAGGGCCGCGCCCAGCGTCATCACGCCCATCTGTACCGCGGTCACCGTCAAGGCTGGCAGACCGTGGCGCTGGCCGTGTCGCCGTGTCAGGCACACCATCACGCCACGCAGAAAGGCCGCTGCGACCACCAGCGCATCGCCCCAGGCGAGCGACGGCAGAGCGCCGCCGTGCTGGAACGCCAGCAGGCCGGCGCCCAGCAGCGAGACCGCAGCGGCCGCCAGCACCGTGCGCGTGGGGCGGACATTGAGCAGCCACCATTCGCACAACGGCGTGAAGGCCACGCACAGGCTGATGAGGAAGGCCGCGTTGGACGCGGTGGTGAGTGAGACGCCAAAGGTTTCGCAAACCAGGATGGCCAGCAGGTTCACCCCGAGCAGCGCCGCGCCGCCGAGCGCGGCCCGCCACGCGGGCACGGCCAGCCCGCGCAAGGCCGGCAGCAGAAGCACGAACGTCAGGCCGAAGCGCAGCACCAGAAAGGGCAGCACGGGCACCTGGGCGGTGGCGAGCTTGGTGGCGCTGTAGCTGCCGCCCCAGATCGCGGCGACCAGGAGCAGCAGCCATTCGACGCGCAGGAAGCGGGACGGGGCGGGGAGCGTGGGAGCCAGTGTGGTGGACATGCGGCGATTGTTCGGGACCGGTCCCGCGCCGACTAGACTGGCCGCTGGAACAGGAGTTGTGCGCCGTGGGAACCAATGACTTTCAGGACGTGATGCAGGAGCTGGTGGCCTTCGTGCGGGTGGCCGAGGCAGGCAGCTTTTCGGCCGCCGCACGGCGCCAGGGCGTCACGCCTTCGGCCATCAGCCGCCAGGTGGCGCGGCTGGAAAAAGCCCTGGGCCTGGCCCTGCTGCAACGCACCACGCGGCAACTGCGGCTGACCGATGCCGGCCTGGCCGTGCTCGAACACGGCCGCGCCATGGTGGCCGCCGCGCGCGCCACGCTGGAAGTGGCCGAAGGCCATGTGGGCACGCCGCGTGGGCGCGTGCGCATCAGCGCGCCCAAGGCCTTTGCGCGCCAGGTGCTGCACCGGCCGGTGCTGGATTTCCTGCAGCGTTTCCCCGAGGTGGACGTGCACTTTCTGGTGCAGGACCGGCCCGTGGACGCGCTGCGCGAAGGGGTCGATCTGGTGGTGCGCCTGACCGACGACCCGCCGCCTGGCATGGTGGCGCGCGCCCTGATGCCGGTGCAGCAGTGGGTGCTGGCCAGCCCGGCCTACCTGGCGGCGCACGCCCCGGTGCACACGCCCGAAGACCTGATGGCGCACAGCTGCATCGCGCTGGGCGAGCAGGAGCGCGACGGCCGCTGGCGCTTCGTGCGGGGCGACGATGTGGCCGAGGTGCCGGTCAGCGGCCGCTACACCGTCAACCACAGCGAGATGCGGCTGGCGGCGGTGGAAGCGGGCCTGGGCATCGGCTGCATGCCCGACTTCGGCGCCCGCGAGGCCCTGGCAGCAGGCCGTGTGGTGCGCCTGCTGGCCGACTGGGCCTTCGACACCCATTACCAGGGCACGGCCTACCTGCTGTTCGCGGCGTCGCGCTACACCGCGCCCAAGGTGCGCGCGCTGATCGACCACCTGGTGGCCGTGCTGGCGGTGCCGGCTCAGCCCGGCTGAGCGGGGGCCCCCGGCGCAGCGGGCAGCAGCGCCGCCAGCGTCTGCAGCGAGTCGGCTTCCTCCACCGGTTTGTCCTCGCGCCAGCGCAGCATGCGCGGAAAGCGCACCGCGATGCCGCTCTTGTGGCGCGGGCTGTGCGCGATGCCTTCAAAGCCCAACTCGAAGACCAGCGTCGGCCGCACGCTGCGCACCGGGCCGAAGCTTTCGATGGTGGTGGCGCGGATGATGGCGTCGACCCGCGCCATCTCGGCGTCGCTCAGGCCCGAATAGGCCTTGGCGAACGGCACCAGTTGCCGGCCCTCGGTGCCGGGCGGCGCGTTCCACACGGCAAAGGTGTAGTCGCTGTACACGCTGGCGCGGCGGCCGTGGCCGCGCTGGGCGTAGATCAGCACCGCGTCCACGCTCATGGGGTCGATCTTCCACTTCCACCAGGTGCCGGCGGCCTTGGTGCGGCCCACGCCATAGGCGCTGCTGCGCGGCTTGAGCATGAAGCCTTCGGTGCCGCGCTCGCGCGCCTGTTCGCGCAGCGCGGCCAGCTCGGCCCAGGTGGCGCCGGCCAGCACCGGGCTGGCGATCAGCAGCGGGTGGTTGAGGTCTTGCACCAGCGCGTCCAGCGCCGCACGGCGCTCGTGCAGCGGCTGTTCGCGCAGGTCCTGCCCGGCGTGTTCGATCAGGTCGTAGGCAAGCAGGACGACCAGCAGTTCGCGCAGCAGCTTGGGGCCCAGGGTCTTGCGGGTGATGCGCTTTTGCAGCTCGGCAAAGGGTTGCGGAGTCCCCAGGCCGTCGGGGGTGGCCCCCTGCGCGGGTCGGTGCCAGACCACGATCTCGCCATCGAGCACGGTGCCATCGGGCAGGGCCTCGCCGAGGGCGGCGAGTTCGGGAAAGCGTTCGGTCACCAGTTCTTCGCCGCGGGACCACAGCCACACCTGGCCCGTGCGCTTGACGAGCTGCGCACGGATGCCGTCCCACTTCCATTCCACCTGCCAGTCGGCCGGTGGCCCCAGCAGGTCGTCGAAGCGGTCCACGGGCTCGGCCAGCGGGTGCGCCAGGAAGAACGGGTAGGGCTGGCCGCTGGTGGCGCGCTGCTGTTCGAGCGCGTTCTCCGGGGCGATCAGGGCGCGGTAGTGATCGCCGGAGGGCGTGCGTCCGGTGGCGGTGTAGCCCATCAGCCGCTGCGCCATGCGCTGGGCGTCCACGCCCGCCACGGCGGCCAGCGCCTGCGTCACCTGCAGCTTCGAGACTCCGACGCGAAAACCGCCGGTGATGAGCTTGAAGTAGACGAAGCGCTGGTCGTCGGGCAGGGTGGCCCACTGCGCCTGCAGGCGCTCGGCCAGTGTCTCGGCGGGCAGGCCGCGCAGCGGCAGCAGGTGCTGCGTGAGCCATTCGGCCAGACCCCGGTCCACCGGCGTGCTGGCCGGGGGCAGCAGCAGCGACACGGTTTCGGCCAGGTCGCCCACGGTCTGGTAGCTCTCTTCGAACAGCCATTCGGGCAGGCCTGCGGCGCCTTGTGCCAGTTCGCGCAGCGCGCGGGTGGGCACGGTCTGGCGCGGTTTGCCGCCGGCCAGAAAGTACACCGCCCAGGCCGCGTCTTCGGCCGGCGCCTCGCGGAAGTAGCGCTGCAGTGCGGACTGCTTGTCGCGGATGGCGGTGCTGGCGTCCAGCTCGCGGTAGAGGGCGGCGAAGCGCTGCATCAGCCAGCCTCCGTCCGGCAGGCGGTGGCGCGGCTTTCCGGGTGCGACGGTGCCGCTTTCACGGTGCGGGCGCCTCGGGTGTGGCCTGGTCGGCGGCGTCCTCGTCGCCGTAGGCGGTCTCGAAGGGCTGAGCGTCCAGACCCTGTTCGGTCAGCCAGCGCACCAGCACCGGCACGCTGCCGTGCGTCACACGGATGTGTTCGGCCCCGGTCGCTTTGATGGCGCTCATCAGCCCCGGCCAGTCAGCGTGGTCCGACATGACAAAGCCCCGGTCCACCCCGCGCCGCCGCCGCGTGCCGCGCACCAGCATCCAGCCGCTGGCAAAGGCGTCCACCGCGTCGGCGCCGAAGCGCTGCATCCACGGTGTGCCCTGGGCCGAGGGTGGGGCCACCACCAGCGCGCGCCGCAGCGCGGTCTTGTCCAGTTCGGTCACGCGGTGCGTGGGCGGCAAACCCACACCGGCCGCGCGGTACACCGCGTTCAGCGGCTCCACCGCACCGTGCACGACGATGGGGCCGATGCTGGCGTCCACCCCGTGCAGGAGGCGTTGGGCCTTGCCGAAGGCGTAACACAGCAGCACCGAGGCGCGGCCCGCGTCGGCATTGCGGCGCCACCAGGCGTTGATCTGCCCGAACAACACCGCTTGCGCGGGCCAGCGGTAGATGGGCAGGCCGAAGGTGCTTTCGGTGATGAAGGTGTCGCAGCGCACCGGCTCGAAGGGCGTGCAGGTGCCGTCGGCCTCGGTCTTGTAGTCGCCAGAGGCCACCCACACCCGGCCGCCCTGTTCCAGCCGCACCTGGGCCGAGCCCAGCACGTGGCCTGCCGGGTGCAGCGACAGGCGCACGCCGTGGTGTTCGATCACCTCGCCGTAGTCCAGCGTCTGCAGGGGGATGTGGTCGCCCAGCCGCTGGCGCAGCGTGCCGGCGCTGTGGATGTGCGCCAGGTAGTGCGCATGGCCGGTGCGCGCATGGTCCGAATGGCCGTGCGTGATCACCGCTCGATCCACCGGCCGCCAGGGGTCGATGAAGAAGTCGCCCGCCGGGCAGTAGAGGCCTTCGGGGCGGGCGACGATGAGGTCGGCAGGGGCGGCCATGGTGCCCGGCAGTGTGCCGCAAGTCCGGCAGGGCCAGGCTCAGGGCGCGCCGTAACCGTGCTGCAGGTGGGCCCAGTCGTCCTCGCGCCAGTGGAAGGGCTGGCGGCGGCCGGCTTCCTTGCGCAGCGAGCGCTGCAGGCGCGCCAGGTTCTGCGCTTTCCAGGCCGTGCCCGGGCGCAGGCCGCATTTGTCGAAGTCGACGATCCAGGGCTGGCCGTCGGCATCGAGCAGCAGGTTGTGGGCGTTCAGGTCGGCGTGGAACACCTGCCGGTCGTGCAGTTGCCGGATGGCGCGGCCCAGGGCCTGCCATTCGGCGGCTGACAGCGGGGCGTCGTCCAGCCGCTGCACCACGTTGCGGGTGCCCGGCAGCAGCCCGACCTGGATGTCGGCCTGGTAGGTCAGCGGACCCCGGCGGGTGAACAGCGCCGCGACCGGCCGGGGCACGGGCAGGCGCCAGTGGCGCAGCAGCCGCAGCAGGGCGTATTCGCGCATGGCGCGGCTGGCTTCGGGGCGCTCGCGCCAGAAGCGGTCTTCGCTCAGCCGGGCCATCAGGCCGCCGCGGCGGTAGTGGCGCAGCAACACCGGCACCCCGTCCTGCGTCAGGCGGTGCACCTGGCCGCGGCCGCTGCCGGTGGCCAGGGCATCGGCCTGGGGCGGGGGCACGAACTGCGCGGCGCCGAGGCCCTGGGGCAGCAGCACGCCGTCGTGCCAGACGACGCTGCGCACGCCGGTTTGCACCGCCACCGGGGTGAGGGCGGCAGGGTCGTCGCCGGCCCACAGCGGGGCCAGCCATTGCAGCGTGCGGTCGGTGGCGCCGCGGTGCGCGCGGGTGAAAGCGCGGGCGCGTTCACCCAGGGCGCGCATGCCGTCCGGGTCGGCCAGGCCGTGGTCGATGGCGCTCAGCAGCGCGGCACCATCGGCCACCCGGCGCCCGGCATCGGCGGCCACCACGGCCTGGTAGAGCGTGTCGAAATTGAAGGTGTGCGGCCCGAAGAACACCGGCTTGCCGGCGGCCATGGCTTCCAGCGCGTTGTGGCCCCCGATGGGGGCCAGGCTGCCACCGACGAAACACACGGCGGCCTGGGCGTACCAGTGCGGCAGTTCGCCCATGGTGTCGGCCAGCAGCACCGCGGTGTCGGGGCCGGGATGTTCGCCCCGGCTGTGGCGCACGAAGGCGATCCGGCGCGCCAGCAGGTCCTGGGCCACGGCCTCGAAGCGCTGGGGATGGCGTGGCACCAGCACCAGCAGTGCGCCGGGGTGGCGCTGCGCCAGCGCTGGCCAGCCGGCCAGCAGGGCGGCTTCTTCGGCCGCGTGCGTGCTGCCTGCCACGACCACGTGGCGGCCGGCGAGCCCGGGTGCCGGGGTGGCGGCGGGCGGTTCGGGCAGGTCGAACTTGAGGTTGCCCGCGGTGTGCAGCCGCTCGGGCGGCACGCCCAGCCGGGCGAACCGGTCGCGGACCTCGTCATCGGCCGCGATCACCTGGGCCAGTTGCGGCCAGATCGGGCCGAACAGGCCCCGGGCCCTGGCGTGCCCGCGGGCCGAGCGTTCGGACAGCCGGGCATTGACCAGGGCCACCGGGATCACGCGCTGTCGGCACTGGTGCAGCAGTTCCGGCCAGATTTCGCGCTCCAGCAGGATCACCCGGCCGGGTTGCAGGCGGTCCAGAAAGCGGCGCACCGCGCCGGGCGTGTCCAGCGGCAGGTGCACGTGGCGCAAGGCGTCGCCGAAATGCCGGCGCAGCGTGTCGGCGCCGGTGGGGGTGGTGGTGCTGAGCGTGATCGTGTGGTCGGGCCACTGGCGCCGCAGCGCTTCGATCAGCGGAATGGCGGCCTGCGATTCGCCGGCCGATGCCGCGTGGATCAGCAGGCCGCCGAAGGACGACGGCCGTGCTTCGACGAAACCCAGGCGTTCGCCGAACTGGCGCCGGTAGCCGGGCTCGCGCAGGCCGCGCCAGGCGATCCAGCCGAGCGCGGGCCACAGCGCCAGCCGCATCGCGGCGCGGTAGAGGTGGTGCTGCCAGCCGGGGCCGCTCATGAGCGCCGTGCTCAGAGGGGACGGCCGGCGCGCCGGCCTGGCCGAGCCACGGGCGCCGCGCAGCGGCGCAGGGTCAACCGGCTCATTGCCAGTGTTCGGCGACCCAGGCGGTCGGCAAGACGCGGCGGTACCACTTGCCGCTGTCGCCCCGGATGGCATCGGGCGGGTTGGGTTTGCCGTGGAAAGCGATCACGCGCGCGCCGTCGGGGATGATGGGCGGCTCGAACCAGCCGCGCAGACCCGGGCGCATGCAGTGCCGCTTGAAGCTGCGGCACCAGGCGTCGGGCCAGAAGCTGACCTTGCCCTGGCGGCCGAGGAAGCCGGTGATGAATTCCTGCTCATTGCGCACGGCCTGGGTGCACTTCGGGTACTCGTTCTTCAGGTACGCCAGCGCGTCCGCGTGGGCGCCGATGGTGTACAGGTAGACCGAGGTGTTGCCGGTGCCGTCGTTCTTGTCCCATTCGCGGATCACGGTGAATTCACCGGGCGCATCGAAGAACGGGTCGAGGCTGTCGACGATGACGATGTCCAGATCCAGGAACAGCGTGCGGCCCTGCAGGTCGTACAGCGGGCTGGCGAAGCTGGTCAGCTTGAGCCAGCCGTGCGCGAAGCTCCAGGGCTGGCGCTGGTCGAACTCGTCAAAGCCGATGGCGGGGATGGGGAACACTTCGACCGCCGAGTCGATGCCGTCGGCATCGTCGGTGAGGCAGACGAAGCGGTGCGGACGCCGCAGGTGGCGGCGGACCATGCTGTGCAGTTTGTTGACGTATTCGGGGCCGTACTTCTTGCCCCATTTGATGCACAGCACGTTGACCGTTGGCTGCATGGAAACCTCTGCTGTTGGGCGGCCGCGGGCCGGAAACGGCGCGCGGCGCGGGTGGGCAGTTTAGCGCAGCCCGGGCGCCGGCCGGCGCGGGCTCAGGGCACCAGCAGGGCGTTGACGGCCTGCAGGTCTTCGCCTTTGAGCTGGCCGCTGGCCTGCTTCAGGCGCAGGCCACCGATCAGCACGTTGTAGCGGGCGGCGGCCAGGTCGCGTTTGGTCTGGAACAGCTGGCTCTGGGCGTTGAGCACGTCGATGTTGATGCGCACACCCACCTGGTAGCCGAGCTGGTTGGCTTCGAGGGCGCTCTGGCTGGAGGCTTCGGCCGCTTCCAGGGCCTTGACCTGGCTCTGCCCCGACAGCACGCCAAAGTAGGCGCTGCGGGTGGCCTGCGCGACGCCGCGCCGGGCGGCTTCGAGGTCGGTGCGGGCCTTGTCTTCCAGCGCCAGGGTTTCCTTGATGCGGTTCTGCAGCGCACCACCGGCGTACAGCGGCAGGTTGAACTGCAGGCCCACGGTGCCGGTGTTGTTGCGCACGTAACCGGGGATCGCGCTGCTCGACGACGGGCCGCGGGCCACCTGGTACTGGCCGATCAGGTCCAGCGTGGGCTTCTCGCCGGCCTTGGCCTTTTCGGTCTCCAGGCGGGCGATTTCCAGGCCTTGCGTGGCTTGCAGCACGCTCGGGTGCGTGGTCTCGGCCAGGCCCACCCAGGCCTGCGGATCGGCGGGTGCCAGGGCCGGCAGCGCCACCGGCACAGCCAGCGGCTTGGGCGCCACGCCACTGCGGCCGACCAACTGGTCGAGCGCGAGCTTCTTGACCCGCAGATCGTTTTCGGCGGCGATTTCCTGCGCCAGCACCAGGTCGTAACGGGCTTGGGCTTCGCGCGAGTCGGTCACGGTGGAGGTGCCGACCTCGAAGTTGCGCTTGGCGGCCGCGAGCTGTTCGGCCACGGCGGCTTTCTGCGCCTGCACGAAGGTCACGGTGTCCTGCGCGGCCAGCACATCGAAGTAGGCCTGCGTGGTGCGCACGATCAGTTCCTGCTCGGCGGCCTGCAGCTGGGCTTCGGCCACGCTCACCGACAGCCGGCCCTGTTCGGCCGCAGCGCTGTTGGCGGGGCGGTACAGCGGCTGGCTGGCCGAGAGCGTGACGGCCTGGTTGTTGTAGCTGCCGTCCAGCACGTTGGCCGAGCTGTTGCGGTCGGACCAGGTGGCGCTGCCGCCCAGGCCCACCTGCGGGCGCACCCCGGCGCGGGCCTGCTCGGCCTTGGCCAGGTTGGCGTCGTACTGGGAGCGGGCCGACAGGTAGGTGGCGTCGAAACCGCGCGCGGCTTCGTACAGGTCGACCAGGCTCTGGGCCTGTGCACCGCTGCTGCCGGCCCACGCCAGCAACGCAGCCAGCGCAAGGCGCCGGGAGGGAACAAGGCGGGGGCGGCGGGTGGGGGCGGCGGTCATGGAGAAGCGTCCTTCGGTGTCGGCGGTGCGGTTCGGGTGATCGGCAGACAGGCTCAGTACTGCGGCACCGAGCGGTCGCGCTCGTGCGACCAGGCGTCGATGCCGCCCTGCACGTTCACCACCCGGGTAAAGCCCTGATCGGCCAGGAAATAGGCCACCTGCGCGCTGCGTGCGCCGTGGTGGCACAGGCAGGCGATGGGCTGGTCGCGGTCCAGTTCGGCAAAGCGCGCGGGCACGCTGCGCATGGGCATGTGCACCAGATCGAAACCCTCGGCCGGCGGGACGCTGGCGGTCTGGAATTCCCAGGGCTCGCGCACGTCCAGCAGCACGGGGCGCGCGGCCGGCTGGTCCTGGCCGGCCTGGGCCAGCCAGTCGTCGAATTGGGCAGGGCGGATGGCGTTCATGGTCAGAAGCTGAACCGGGAGGGTTCGGGGAAGTTCCGCAGGCGGGGAGCGATGGTGTCCCAGGGCTGGGCGGTCACGAAGCTGGCGTCACCGGTGCGGGTGATGAAGGTGGCGCGCATCATCGGCTCCTGGCCGACCACGGCCGCCAGGCGGCCGCCCGGGGCGAGCAGCGACAGCAGGGCGGCGGGCACCTCGGCGACCGAACCGCTGAGCAGGATCGCGTCCCACGGGGCTTCGGTGGCACAGGCGGCAAAACCGCTGGCAGCGGCGTCGGCCGCACGCACTTCGGCGTTGCCGATGCCGGCCTGTTGCAGGCGGGTGCGTGCCGCAGCGGCCAGGGTCTCGTTGATTTCCAGCGACACCACGCGCTGGGCCAGGCTGGCCAGCAGGGCGGCCTGGTAGCCGCTGCCGGTGCCGATTTCCAGCACCTTGTCGGTGGGTTTGATCGCCAGGTCCTGCAGCAGGCGGGCTTCGACGCGCGGCGCCAGCATCACCTCGCCGTCGACAGCGGGGCTGCCCAGGGGCAGTTCCATGTCGACATAGGCCAGGGCCTGGTGCCCGGCGGGCACGAACTGGTCGCGCCGGACGCGGTCCAGCAGCGCCAGCACCACCGGGTCCAGCACATCCCAGGGGCGGATCTGCTGTTCGATCATGTTGAAGCGAGCGTGGTCCAGGCTCAGGGAGGACGAAGAAGTCATTTGATACTCCGGTGGGTATATTATGCGATGCTCAGCCATTTTAGCGGCCGGGCTCCTCAAAGCCTTGTGACAAACGGGGTTGTGGCGCACCGGCCGGCCGCAGGCGGCGGCGCAGCCAGCCGGCCAGGTCGTCGAGGTAGCCGTAGACCACCGGCACCACCACCAGCGTGAGCAGCGACGAGGTGATGACCCCACCGATCACCGCCTGGCCCATGGGCGCGCGCTGTTCCGAGCCCTCGGACAGCGCGAAAGCCAGCGGCACCATGCCGAAGACCATGGCCAGCGTGGTCATGAGGATGGGGCGCAGCCGCACCTTGGCGGCCAGCAGCAGGGCGCTTTCACGGTCCATCGGCGGCTGTCCGTCCAGGCCCTGGCGCGCGCGGATGGCGAAATCCACCAGCAGGATGGCGTTTTTGGTCACCAGGCCCATGAGCAGCACGATGCCGATGACCGAGAACATGCTCATGGTGGAGCCGAACATCAGCAGGGCCAGCACCACGCCGATCAGCGTCAGCGGCAGCGAACTCATGAGCGCCAGCGGCTGTACGAAGCTCTTGAACTGGCTCGCCAGGATCATGTAGATGAAGATGATGGCCATGGCCAGCGCCGAGACGGCGTAGCCGAAGCTCTCCTGCATGTTCTTGGTGGAACCGCTGAATTCCGTGCGGTAGCCGGGGGGCAGGGCGATGCCGTCGAGCACCTGCCGGATCTCGGCCGACACTTCGCCGGCCGAGCGGCCGTAGGCGTTGGCGCTGATGCTGACCTCGCGGTTGAGGTTGCGGCGGTTGATCTGGTTAGGGCCGGTGCCCTCGATCACGTCGGCCACCTGGGCCAGCCGCACCACGCGGGCCGAGCCGTCGGTGTTGCTGCCCACGACCAGCGGCAGGCTGGCCAGATCGCTGGTGCGCTCGCGCTGGGTGGCGGCCAGGCGCACGTTCACGTCGTAGCTTTCGCCGTCCTGCGCGCGCCAGTTGCCCACGGTCTGGCCGGCGACCAGGGTGCGCAGGCTGGCGGCCAGCGCGGCGTTGTTGAGCCCGGCGTCGGAGGCCAGGTCGCGCCGAAGCACCACGTCGACCGTGGGCTTGTCGGGCTTGAGGCTGGCATCGAGGTCGACCAGACCGGGGATGGTGCGGATGCGCTCCAGCACCAGGCTCGACAGGCGCTGGAGCTCGTCCAGATCGTCGCCCTGGATCGAAAATTCGACCTGCTTGCCGCCGCCGACCGGGTCGAGCAGGCCGGCGTGGGTGACGGTCACGCCCGGCACGCTGCGCAGGCGTTCGCGCAGCCTGGCCGCCATGGCGTCCACATTGAGCTGGCGCTGCTGTCGGTCGACCAGGCGCACATAGGTGCTGGCGTACATCTTGCCCTGCGCGTTGCCGGTGTTGATGGTGGTCAGCGTGTAGCGCACTTCGGGGAATTCGCGCAGCAGCGCCTCCACCTCGCGCGCCTTGGCCTCGGTGGCTTCGAGCGACGAACCCACCGGGGTGTGGAAACTGATGCTGGCCTCCGAGAAGTCGGCCTTGGGCACGAATTCGGTGCCCAGCAGCGGCAGCATGAACAGGCTGCCCACCAACGTGGCGGCCGCCAGTGCCAGGGTCGCGAGCTGGTGGCGCAGCGACCAGCGCAGCGCGCCCTGGTAGGTTTCGGTCAGGTCGTCCTGCACGCGGTCGAACCAGGCCGTGACGCGGCCGATGCTGCGGTCGTAGAGGCTGCGGCGCGCACCGCCCGGCTGGCCGTGGTGTTCGATGGCCGGGTCGTGCCAGACGCTGGAGAGCATGGGGTCGAGCGTGAAGCTCACGAACATCGAGATCAGCACGGCCGCCACCATGGTGATGCCGAACTCGTGGAAGAACTTGCCGATGATGCCGCCCATGAAGCCGATGGGCAGGAACACCGCCACGATGGACAGCGTGGTCGCCAGCACCGCCAGGCCGATCTCCTGCGTGCCGTCCATGGCCGCGTCGTGCGGTGTCTTGCCCATCTGCACGTGGCGCACGATGTTTTCGCGCACCACGATGGCGTCGTCGATCAGCAGCCCCACCGACAGCGTCAGCGCCATCAGCGTGATCATGTTGATGCTGAAGCCGAACAGGTTCATGAAGAAGAACGTGCCGACCAGCGCAATGGGCAGCGTCAGCCCGGTGATGACCGTGGAGCGCCAGCTGTTGAGGAACAGGAAGACGATCAGCACCGTGAGGATGGCGCCTTCGATCAGGGTCTGGCGGACGTTGTTGACCGACACGCGGATCGAGCGCGAACCGTCGCCGATGGGTTCGAGCCGCACGCCGGGTGGCAGCTCGGCCTGCATCTGGGCGAGCACGGCGTTGAGGCCGTCGACCACCGCGATGGTGTTTTCGTCCTGCGCCTTCTGCACCTGCAACAGCAGCGTGCGCTGGCCGTTGTAGAGCGCCAGGCTGTCGACCTCTTCGGTGGCGTCGCTGATCCGGGCCAGTTGGCCCAGGCGCACCGGGCTGCCGCCGCGCCGCGCGACGATGATCTGCGCGAAGTCCTGCGGCTGCTGCTGGCGCGCCAGCACCTGCACGACGCGCTCGCGCTCGGCCGACTGCAGCGTGCCCACGGGCAGGTCCTGGTTCTCGCTGCGCACGGCGGCGACCACCTGGTCGGTCGTCACACCCAGCGCCTCCATGGCGGCCGGGTCGAGGTCGATGTTGATCGCCCGGCTCGTGCCGCCGACCAGGGTCACCGAACCGACGCCACGCACATTCTCCAGCCGCTTCTTGAGCGTCTGCTCGGCCCAGGTGGTCAGCGCCGCAGGCGTGGGGGCCGCATCACCCCCGGCGCCGGGCCGCCCCAAGCCGGGGGTAGCCCCCTCGGGGGGCAGCGAACCCTGCGCAGCGGGGAGCGTGGGGGCCATATCCGGCACCACCGCCACCGACCAGATGGCACGCGCCGCCGGGTCGAAGCGCAGCACCCGGGGCTCTTTCACCTCGTCGCGCAGCGTGGGCTTGAGGATGGCGATCTTTTCGCGCACGTCCTCGGCGGCCTTGCGCCCGTCGATGTGGAGCTGGAACTCGATGATCACCACCGACTGCCCCTCGTAGCTGCGCGAGCTCAGGCTGTTGATGCCGGCGATGGTGTTGACCGATTCTTCGACCTTCTTGGTTACCTCGGATTCGATGATCTCGGGCGAGGCGCCCGGGTATTCGGTGGTGACCACCACGACCGGGAAGTCGATGTTGGGGAACTGGTCCACCTTCAGGCGCTGCAGGGCGAACAGCCCGAGCACCACGAAGGCCAGCATGACCATGGTCGCGAAGACCGGATTGCGCAGGGAGACGCGGGTGAACCACATGGTGCGGCGCGGCGGTCAGCGGGGGGTACCCAGGCGCACGGTGACGCCGTTCCGGATGGCGCCCACCCCGGCGCGCAGCACCTGATCACCGACCTGGAGGCCGGGCTGGTCCTGCACCACCAGCATGGGCTCGCCGTCCAGGCTGGCCTGGCGCTCCAGCCGCACGGGCACGTGCACCACCTGCTGCTTTTCGCCGGCTTGCCGCAGCGCCTGCACGTACGGGGTGGGCTGGTCGTTGCGGACGGTGGACAGCGGCAGTGCGGCGGCGTGCAGTTTCAGGGTTTCGATCTGGCCTTGCACGAACAGGCCCTGGCGCATGCCGGCCACGGCCGGCACGTGCAGGTAGACCAGCACGCTGCGGCTGCCTGCCTGCACGCTGGGGTTGATGCGGGTCACGGTGGCCGGCACCGGCTGTGCCAGGCCTTCCACGGTCAGGCGCGCCGGCTGCCCGGCCTGCACCGCGGCGGCGTCGGCGGGGGCCAGCGCGGCTTCCACCTCGAAGGCGGAGAGGTCCACGACTTCCAGCACGCGGGCGTCGACCCCCACGCGTTCGCCGTTCTGCACCAGCCGTGCGGCGATCTGGCCGGTCAGCGGCGAGCGCAGCGAGGTGTCGTCCAGCCCCTTGCGCGCGATGTCCAGCGCCGCGAGCGCGGCGCGGTGGCTGGCTTCGGCGGCGTTCAGGTTGGCGGTGGTGGTGTCGAGCGCGGTCGCCGAGATGAAGCCCTGTTTGACCAGGGCCTGGTTGTTGTCGAGGTTGCGGCGGGCGATGGCGACCTGTGCTTCGGCCGAGCGCGCCTGCTCCAGCGCCTGGCGCACGCGCGCCTGGGCTTCGGTGCTGTCGATGCGCGCCAGCACCTCGCCCGCGCGCACCGCTTCACCTTCGCGCTTGGTCAGGCCTTGCACCTCGCCGGCGACCCGCGCCTTGATGGCTGCGGTTTGCATCGCCTTGAGGGCGCCGGACACGTTCACCGCCTGCACCAGGTCCAGCGTCTGCACGGCCACGGTGTCGCCAGCGGCCAGTTCGTAGGTGGGCGGCTGCTGGAGCGTGGCGGCTGCGGCCTGCGCCGATTCGCGCTGCGTGGCGCGCTTTTGCAGTGCGCGGGCCACGCCGACGGCGATGGCGGCCACCAGCAGCGCCAGCAGGGCCCATTTGAACCAGCGGGGGTATCGGGAGGGAGGGTGCGTCATGGGGCGGTGCGTTCGGTGGGGGTGTCCGGGGTGGCGAGCATGCCGCGCAGCAGCAGGTCGATCTGGCTGTCCAGGAAAGCTTTGGGGTCAAACTGTTTGTCGGCCGGGAGGCACACGGCCATGGAGTGCTTCCACATCAGCAGGAAGATCATGGGCGCGATCAGGCTGTAGACCGCGAGCTCCAGGTTCAGCGGTCGGAACTCGCCGCTGTCCATGCCATGCTGCAGCACGCGGCGCAGCAGGTGGTCGCCGGGCTCGATGACCTCTTGTTCATAGAAGGCGGCGATTTCCGGGAAGTTGCGCGCCTCGCTCATGATCAGCTTGGTGATGCCCGAGGCCGGCGTCATGCCGATGCGCTCCCACCACGAATGCAGGCCGTAGCGCAGCAGCTCGGCGCTGCTGCCTTCGAACGCGTCGAGTTCCTGGTTCCATTCGTCCAGCCGGCCGGCGATGGTTTCGCGCACCACGGCCTTGAACAGGTCTTCCTTGCTGGGGAAGTAGAGAAACAGCGTGCCTTTGGACACCCCGGCCCGCGCGGCGACTTCTTCGACGCGGGTGGCCGCAAAGCCTTTTTCGACAAACAGCGCCAGCGCGGCGTCCAGCAGTTCGCCCGGGCGGGCTTCCTTGCGGCGCTGACGGGCGGAGGGGGACGGGAGTGTAGGCATATTAATGACCAATCAGTCATTAATATACCCCAATCCCCTCAGGGCCGGGGCTCCGCCTCTTCGAAGCGGTCGACCAGCCGCAGCGGCCGGAACGCCCAGGCCCAGGCGCCCACCACCACCAGCGTGCACAGCCCACCGGCCACCGCTGCCGGCACCACGCCCAGCCAGGCGGCGCTGGTGCCGGCGCGGAATTCGCCCAGTTCGTTGGACGAGCCAATGAACAGCATGTTCACCGAATGCACGCGGCCGCGCATGTCGTCCGGCGTGGCGAACTGCACCAGCGCGCTGCGGATGTAGACGCTGACCATGTCGGCCATGCCGGCCACCACCAGCGCCGAGAACGACAGCCAGAACCAGGGCGACAGGGCAAACACCAGATTGGCCACGCCGAACAGGCCGACGGCCACGAACATGGTGCGCCCGACGCGGCGGTTGAACGGCCGCAGGCTCAGGTACAGCCCGGCGGCCACCTCGCCCAGTGCGATCGCGCTGCGCAATGCGCCCAGGCCGGCGGGCCCCACGTGCAGCACCTCCTGCGCGTAGACCGGCAGCAGGGCGACCACGCCTCCCAGCAGCACGGCGAACAGGTCCAGCGAAATCGTGCCCAGGATGATGGGGCGCGAGCGGATGAAGCGGATGCCGGCACCGAAACGCGTCCACAGGCTGCCCGTCGCTGGGGCGGCCGCGGCCACCGGAGCGACGGCCACGCGCGCAAGCAGCAGCGTGCCCAGCAAGAAGCTGGCGAGGCAGGCGGCATAGGTCAGGCTGGCCCCGCCCAGCGCGTACAGCACGCCACCCAGCAGGGGCCCACCGATGCCGGCCACCCGCATCAGCATGCTGTTGGCCGCGATCGCCTGCGCCAGCTGCGCGCGCGGCACCACCTGCGGCAGCAGGCTTTGCAGTGCCGGCCCGGAAAATGCCCGCGCGCAACCGTAGAGCACCAACACGGCATAGATGCCCGAGACCCCGGCCGCACCGTGCCCCGACAGCCACCACAACCCGCCGCTGCACACCGCCCCCACCGCCCAACTGATCGCCAGGATGGGCTTGCGCGGCCAGCGGTCGATCACGTCACCGGCCGGCAGCAACAGGCACAGCATGGGCAGGAACTGGGCCAGCCCCACGTAGGCCAGCGCCATGGGGTCGCGCGTGAGGTCGTACACCTGCCAGGCCACGACCACGGCCTGCACCTGGGTGGCGAACACCGCCACCGCGCGGGCGATCAGGAAGGCCAGAAAACCGGGGTGGCTGTAGACGCTGCCCGGAGGGGCGTCTGCGGGCGCGGTGTCGGCAAGGGTGGAAGGCGGCAACGGGCGAAAGGCGGTGGTGTCCGGCGGACGGGGCGCGCCATTTCACCACGCCGGCATGTGCGGTCCGCCGGACCACTCCGCATGCCCGAGCGCTCCTATGGGCGATTCAGTCGCGTTGAGCCGACGGGTCAGAAAGTCCGGCCGAGGCCACCGTCAGTGCCGCGCCGTCGTGCGAGGTCAGCGCGTTTTTCAGGGCGAGCGAGCCGCGGATCAGTTCGCGAACGCCGCAATCCCGGTGATCGCCCGGCCCAGGATCAGTGCATGCACATCGTGCGTGCCTTCGTAGGTGTTCACCACCTCCAGGTTCACCAGGTGGCGGGCGACCCCGAATTCGTCGCTGATCCCGTTGCCGCCCATCATGTCGCGGCTCATGCGGGCGATGTCCAGCGCCTTGCCGCAGCTGTTGCGCTTGAGGATGGAGGTCAGTTCCACCGGGGCGCTGCCTTCGTCCTTCAGGCGGCCCAGGCGCAGGCAGCCCTGCAGGCCCAGGCTGATGTCGGTCAGCATGTCGGCCAGCTTCTTCTGGATCAGCTGGTTGGCGGCCAGCGGGCGGCCGAACTGCTGGCGGTCCAGCACGTACTGGCGGGCGCGGAAGTAGCAGTCTTCGGCGGCACCCAACGCCCCCCAGGCGATGCCGTAGCGCGCGCTGTTCAGGCAGGTGAACGGGCCCTTCAAGCCGCGCACGTCGGGGAAGGCGTTTTCTTCCGGCACGAACACCTCGTCCATGACGATTTCACCGGTGATGGAAGCGCGCAGGCCGACCTTGCCGTGCACCGCCGGGGCGCTCAGGCCCTTCCAGCCCTTTTCCAGAATGAAGCCGCGGATCTGGCCGCCGCCGTGGTCATCGGTCTCTTTGGCCCAGACCACGAACACGTCGGCGATGGGGCTGTTGGTGATCCACATCTTGGCCCCGGACAGCCTGTAGCCGCCGTCGACCTTCTTGGCGCGGGTGATCATGCTGCCGGGGTCGCTGCCGTGGTTGGGTTCGGTCAGGCCGAAGCAGCCGATCCATTCACCGGTGGCCAGCTTGGGCAGGTACTTCTGCTTCTGTGCCTCGCTGCCGAATTCGTTGATTGGCACCATCACCAGCGAGCTCTGCACGCTCATCATGCTGCGGTAGCCGGAGTCCACACGCTCCACTTCGCGCGCCACCAGGCCGTAGCAGACGTAGTTCAGGCCGGCGCCGCCGTACTGCTCGGGGATGGTCGGACCCAGCAGGCCCAGTTCGCCCATCTCGCGGAAGATGGCCGGATCGGTGGTTTCGTTGCGGAAGGCCATCTGCACGCGTGGCAGCAGCTTTTCCTGGCAATAGGCGCGGGCGGCTTCCTGCACCTGGCGCTCGTCGTCGGTGAGCTGGGCGCTGAGTTGGAAGGGGTCTTCCCAGCTGAAGCGGGCTTGGTTCGATGCCATGGGGGTCTCCGTTGGAAATCGGGAATGTCTCGGGCTGGGCGAGATTGTGGCGGCGTCATGAATAGCTGTCTAATATGGATTGCCGATTGATCAATATGTGTATCAGATTCATGGAATTCCGCCACCTGCGCTGTTTCACCGTGCTCGCCGAGGAGCTGCACTTCAGCCGGGCGGCCCAGCGTCTGGCGATGACGCAACCGCCGCTGTCGATGGCCATCCAGCAGCTGGAAGCCGACGTGGGCGCGCGCCTGTTCGAGCGAAACAGCCGGGGCGTGGCGCTCACGGCCGCCGGCCGGGCTTTTCTGCCGCGCGCGCAAGCGCTGCTGGGGCAGGCGGCGCTGGCCGCGCGGGAGGCGCGCGACGTGGGGCAGGGGCTGGCAGGGCAGTTGCAGATCGGTTTTGCCGGCACGGTGCTGTACCGGGGGCTGCCGCAGGTGCTGCGCGACTTTGCGGCGGCGCACCCCCGGCTGCGGCTGGCGCTGCGAGAGCTCAGCAGCAGCGAACAGCTGGTGGAACTGGTGCACGACCGGCTGGACCTGGGCTTCGTGCACACCACGCGCGTGCCGGCGGGCTTTTCGCAGATCCTTGTCTCCAGCCAGCCCTTCATGGCCTGCCTGCCGGCGGGCCATGCGCTGGCCGGCCACCAGCGTTTGCCGCTGGCTGCCTTGAAGGACGCGTCGTTTGCGATCGTGATGCGCGACGTTTCGCCCGACTACCACGACCGCATCCTCGCCGCCTGTGCCGACGCGGGGTTCGAGCCCGCGCTGGGCTTCGAGCTGCGGCACTGGCTGAGCGTGGTCTCGGTCATCGCGCAGGGCCTCGGCGTGGGCCTGGTGCCGGCGGCGCTGCAGCAGGCGGGCCTGCCGGGCGTGGTGTTTGTGCCGTTGGAGCGGCCGCTGGCCCCTTACGACACGCACTGCCTCTGGCGCACCGGGCGCGATGGCGCGGCGCAGGGCGCCCTGGGTGCGCTGGTGGCTGCGGTGCGCGAGGTGGCGGCCCGGCCCGGTTGAGCCAACGGCAGCGGGCTCAGCGCTCGGCCGCCGTTGCCGGCGACCAGCACGACCACACGCTGCGGGGCGATGCGGGCCGGGCCGGCGGCGGCGCTTCGCGCACCGTGCCCAGGCTCACGAAGCCGGCCAGGTATTCGTGGTGGCGCAGGCCCAGCGTGCGCAGCAGCACGGGGTCGTGGCAGCGTTCACCCGACAGCACGATGGCGCCGAACCCCAACTGGTGCGCGGCGTTGAGCAGGTTGCCCAGGGCCGCGCCGGCACCCAGCCACTGCTCGCGCACCGGCACCGCGCTGCGCGGCTGGGGCGCGACCACGAAACCCAGCAGCACGGGGGGCAGGATGGCGTGCTCGCGGGCGCGCCGCAGGTCCTCCGCGGGGGCCATCGGGTCGCGGCGGCGCTTTTCCTGTTCGAAGGCGTCGGCCAGCGCCGGGCGCAGTGCCGCGGGGAACTCGATCACGCGCCAGGGCCGCAGGCCGCCGTGGTCGGGCGCACGCAGGGCGGCCTGCAGCATGGCTTCGAGCGCGGCCGCATCCGGCCCGGGCGCGACCAGCCGTTTGGGCGAGACCGAGCGCCGACCGAGCAGGCCGGCCAGGGCGTCGTCCCGCAAGGCCGGTGCGGCGGTCATCGGCTGGCGGCAGTCGCCGGTTCGAGCGTGTCGCGGTGCGCGATCACCGCTTGCTTGACGATGGGCAGCAGGCCTTCACCGTCATGCGCATCGAGGTGGGCGAGCAGTTCGCGCCGCATGCGCGGTTCCCAGAACTTGCGCAGGTGCGTGGCGATCTCTTTCGACGCCTCTGCCTGGTCGGGCATGGATTCGAAGAACTGGCCGATCCGGTTGGCCATGTGCAGCAGGTTGTGGATGTCCATGGGTCAACGGGCAGAAAGGGGGCGGACGGCGGGCAGGCCGCGGCGGAAGACGCGGGCGGGGGTCATGGGCCGACCGCCTCGGTCTTGCGCCCGCGCCCCTGCGCCAGCAGGTCGAGCTGCTGGCGGTTGAAGTCGGCGTAGCGCTGCTGCCATTCCGACGGCTGGATCACCTTGGACACCTGCACCGCCGTGACCTTGTATTCGGGGCAGTTGGTGGCCCAGTCGGAGCTGTCGGTGGTGATGACGTTGGCGCCCGACTCGGGGAAGTGGAAGGTGGTGTAGACCACGCCCGGCTGCATGCGGTCGCTGACCTCGGCGCGCAGCACGGTCTGGCCGGCGCGGCTGGTCACGCCAACCCAGTCGCCGTGCGCGATGCCGCGCTCTTCGGCGTCATGTGCGTGGATCTCCAGCCGGTCTTCGTCGTGCCACTGGTTGTTGGGCGTGCGGCGAGTCTGGGCGCCCACGTTGTACTGGCTCAGGATGCGGCCGGTGGTCAGCAGCAGCGGGTAGCGGCCATTGACCTTCTCTTCACTGGGCACGTACTGCGTGTTGAAGAAGCGCCCCTTGCCGCGCACGAAGCGGTCGATGTGCATCATCGCCGTGCCGGCCTCGTCGGTGGTCTCGTTGCAGGGCCACTGCACGCTGCCCAGGCGCTCGATCTTCTCGTAGCTCACACCGGCAAAGCTGGGGGTCAGCAGCGCGATCTCGCGCATGATCTCTTCGGGGTGCGCGTAGTGCATGGGGTAGCCCAGCGCGTTGGACAGCTTCATGGTCGCTTCCCAGTCGCCCACGCCGGAGAGCGGCGGCATGACCTGGCGCACGCGGCTGATGCGGCGCTCGGCGTTGGTGAAGGTGCCGTCCTTTTCCAGGAAGGAACTGCCCGGCAGCAGCACGTGCGCGTACTTGGCGGTCTCGTTGAGGAAGATGTCCTGCACCACGATGCAGTCCATGGCCGACAACGCCGCGGCCACGTGCTGCGTGTTGGGGTCGCTCTGCACGATGTCTTCGCCGACGCAGTACAAGCCGCGGAAGCTGCCGGCCAGCGCGGCTTCGAACATGTTGGGTATGCGCAGGCCCGGTTCGGGGCTGATGTCCACGCCCCAGGCGGCCTCGAACTGGCTGCGCACCGTGGTGTCGCTGATGTGGCGGTAGCCCGGCAGCTCGTGCGGGAAGCTGCCCATGTCGCAACTGCCCTGCACGTTGTTCTGGCCGCGCAGCGGGTTCACGCCCACGCCTTCGCGCCCGACCATGCCGCAGGCCATGGCCAGGTTGCAGATGCCGATGACCATGGTGCTGCCCTGTGCGTGCTCGGTCACGCCCAGGCCGTAGTAGATGGCCGAATTCGGGCCGCTGGCGAACAGCCGCGCGGCGCGCCGCACGTCGGCTGCCGGCACGCCGGTGACGGCCTCAAAGGCCTCGGGCGAGTTCTCCGGGCGTGCCACGAATTCGCGCCACTCCTGGAAGCTCTTGGTGTCGCAGCGTTCGGCCACGTAGGCCTCGTTGACCAGGCCTTCGGTCACGACCACGTGCGCCATGGCGGTGATGACCGCGACGTTGGTGCCCGGCCGCAGCGCCAGGTGGTGGTCGGCGCGGATGTGGGCGGAGTCGACCAGCTCGATGCGGCGCGGGTCGACCACGATCAGCTTCGCCCCTTCGCGCAGACGCTTCTTCATGCGCGAGCCGAACACCGGGTGGGCGTCGGTGGGGTTGGCGCCGATGACCATGATCACGTCGGCCTGCTCCACCGACTTGAAGGTCTGCGTGCCGGCCGAGGTGCCGAAGGTCTGGCCCATGCCGTAGCCGGTGGGCGAGTGGCAGACCCGGGCGCAGGTGTCGACGTTGTTGGTGTTGAAGGCGGCCCGGATCAACTTCTGGACCAGGTAGACCTCTTCGTTGGTGCAGCGGCTGGACGTGATGCCGCCCACCGAGTCCTTGCCGTGCTGCGCCTGGATGGCCTTGAAGCGCTCGGCGGCGAAGCCGATGGCTTCGTCCCAGCTCACTTCGCGCCAGGCGTCGGTGATCTTCTCGCGCACCATGGGCTTGGTGATGCGGTCCTTGTGGGTGGCGTAGCCCCAGGCGAAGCGGCCCTTCACGCAGGAATGGCCCTCGTTGGCCTTGCCGTCCTTCCACGGCACCATGCGCACCACCGTGTTGCCCTTCATCTCGGCCTTGAAGCCGCAGCCCACGCCGCAGTAGGCGCAGGTGGTGATGACGCTGTGCTCGGGCTGGCCGAGTTCGATGACGGTCTTTTCCTGCAGCGTGGCCGTGGGGCAGGCCTGCACGCAGGCGCCGCAGCTCACGCAGTCGCTGTCCATGAAGGGCTGGTCCTGGCCGGGCGAGACGCGGCTCTCGAAGCCCCGGCCCGAGATCGTCAGCGCGAAGGTGCCCTGCGTTTCTTCGCAGGCGCGCACGCAGCGGTTGCAGACGATGCACTTGCTCGCGTCGTAGGTGAAGTAGGGGTTGGACTCGTCCGGCTTCGCTTTCGTGTGGTGGGCGCCGCACACGCCGTCCACCGCCTCGCCCGCGACGCCGTAGCGCACGTTGCGCAGGCCGGTCACGCCGGCCATGTCCTGCAGCTCGCAGTCGCCGTTGGCGGCGCAGGTCAGGCAGTCCAGCGGGTGGTCGCTGATGTAGAGCTCCATCACGCCCTTGCGCAACTGCTGCAGTTTGGGCGTCTGCGTGCGCACCACCATGCCGGCTTCGGCCGGTGTGGTGCAACTGGCGGGAAAGCCGCGGCGGCCGTCGATTTCCACCAGGCACAGGCGGCAGGAACCGAACGGCTCCAGGCTGTCGGTGGCGCACAGCTTGGGCACCTGGATGCCGGCGTCCACGGCGGCGCGCATCAGCGACGTGCCCTTGGGCACGTCGACGCGGTTGCCGTCGATGGTCAGCGACACGGTCTCAAGGGAGCGGCTCGGCGGCGTGCCGTGGTCGATCTCGGGGGTGTGGTGGTGCAACATCGTGGGGCTCCTTCCGGTCGTGTCAGGCGGCTTTTTCGCTCGGTGGGGCGATGCCGAAGTCCTCGGGGTAATGGTCCAGTGCGGAGAGCACGGGGTAGGGCGTCATGCCGCCCATGGCGCAGAGGCTGCCGCCCAGCATGGTGTCGCACAGGTCGCGCAGCAGGTGCACCTGTGCCATCTTGCCCCCTGCAGCTGACGCTTCTCCCCCCAAGGAGGACGCTGCCGCTTGGGAGCGGCCCGGCGCGGCAGCCTTGTTCTGGCCTTGGGTGATGCGGTCGATCACCTCGACGCCGCGCGTGCTGCCGATGCGGCAGGGTGTGCACTTGCCGCAGCTCTCCAGCGCGCAGAACTCCATGGCGTAGCGGGCCAGCGCCGCCATGTCGGCGGTGTCGTCGTGCACCACGATGCCGCCATGGCCTACCACCGCGCCGAAGGCGGCATAGGCTTCGTAATCCAGCGGTTCGTCCCATTTCGATTCGGGCACGTAGGCGCCCAGCGGGCCGCCCACCTGCACCGCCTTGACGGGCCGGCCGCTGCGGGTGCCCGCGCCGAAACCGTAGAGCAGCTCGCGCAGCGTGAGGCCGAAGGCCTTTTCGACCAGGCCGCCCTGTTTCACGTTGCCCGCCAACTGGAAGGGCAGCGTGCCGTGCGAGCGGCCGACGCCGAAGTGGCGGTAGAAATCGGCGCCGCGCGCCAGCACCACCGGGACGGTGGCCAGCGTGATGACGTTGTTGATCACCGTCGGCTGGCCGAACAGGCCTTCCAGCGCTGGCAAGGGTGGCTTGGCGCGCACCACACCGCGCTTGCCTTCGATGCTTTCGAGCATGGCGGTTTCTTCGCCACACACGTAGGCGCCGGCGGCCTTGCGCACTTCCAGGCGGAAGGCGCGGCCATGGCCGCAGACGTTGTCGCCCAGGAAACCGGCGGCGGTCGCGCGCCGGATCGCTTCGCGCATGGTGGCCACCGCGTGCGGGTATTCGCTGCGGATGTAGACGTAGCCCATGGTGGCACCCACCGCCAGCCCGGCGATCGCCATGCCTTCGATCAGCATGTAGGGGTCGCCCTCCATCGTCATGCGGTCGGAGAAGGTGCCCGAATCGCCTTCGTCGGCGTTGCAGACCACGTACTTCTGCGCCGCGGTCGCACCGGCCACGGTCTTCCACTTGATGCCGGCCGGGAAGGCTGCGCCGCCGCGGCCGCGCAGGCCCGAGTGCGTGACCTCGTTGACGATGGCTTCGGGGGTCATGCCCGACGCCCGCCGCAGGCCGGCCCAGCCGTCGTGGGCTTCGTAATCGGCCAGCGACAGCGGGTCGGTCACGCCCATGCGGCGGAAGGTCAGGCGCTCCTGCAGCGCCAGGAAGGGAATCTGTTCGGTGACGCCGTGGCGCAGCGCATGCGCGCCGCCGTCCTGCCAGCCGGCATCGAACAGGGCGGGCACGTCTTCAGGCGCCACGGGGCCGTAGGCCACGCGGCCGGCCGGTGTGGCCACCTCGACCAGCGGCTCCAGCCAGAACAGGCCGCGCGAGCCGTTGCGCACGATGCTCACCGCCAGGCCGCGCTGCCGCGCTTCGGCCGCGATGGCGGCGGCCACCTCGTCGGCCCCCACGGCCAGGGCCGCAGAGTCGCAGGGCACGTAGAAGGTCACGGCCGTCATGGTGCCACCTCCGCCGTGTCGGCCACATGGGCCAGCAGGCTTTGCAGGCGCGCGGGGGTCACCCGCGCGTGCAGCTTCTCGCCGATCTGCACCGCCGGCGACGAGGCGCACAGGCCCAGGCAGTACACCGGCTCCAGCGTCACCGCGCCGTCGGCGCGGGTGCTGTGGCGTTCGCAGCCCAGCACGCGTTCGGCCAGTGCCAGCAGTTCTTCCCCGCCACAGGCCTGGCAGGCTTCGGCGCGGCATACCTGCACCACCTGCCGCCCGGGCGCTTCGCGGCGGAAGAAGTGGTAGTAGGTGATGACGCCGTGCACCTCGGCTCGCGAGAGGCCGAGCGCGCGCGCGATGGCGGGCACCACGTCGTCGGGCACGTGGCCCAGCGCGTCCTGCACCGCGTGCAGCAGGGGCAGGAGGGCGCCAGGCTGGTCGCGGTGTTCGGCGATCAGCGCGGACACCGTGGCCAGGTCTTGGGCGGAACTGGGAATGAGCTTCATGCGATGCGGGGCCTCGTGGGGCGGCCTGTGGTCGGGGTCAGTGGAAGAACTTGGCGGCGCTCAGCAGGGTGCGGTAGACGCCCCAGGCCAGCGGGACGCCGATGGCGGCCCAGGCCAGCCAGACGAACACCGGGTTGGTGGCGTGGTAGGCCGCATGGCTTTCTCCGACCTCGTTGGCGGCGGCGCGTTCCCGGGCTTTGCGGTTTTCCTGCGCGAGTTCGGCCTCGGTCATGAAATGCTTGTCGGCCACCGGGCGGATCAGCAGGTTGCAGATCAGGCCGAGCACCAGCATCCCGACCAGGATGTACATGGTCTGGTTGTAGACCTGTTCGCGGGGGATGCCCAGACCGAGCTGATAGTCGCGCATGTAGTTCACCACCACGGGGCCCAGAATGCCTGCGGTCGCCCACGCGGTCAACAGGCGACCGTGGATAGCGCCCACCATCTGCGTGCCGAACAGGTCGGCCAGGTAGGCCGGCACCGTGGCGAAGCCGCCGCCGTACATGCTCAGGATGATGCAGAACGCGGCCACGAACAGCAGCTGGCTGCCGGCACCGGCGCTGGCCGGGATGCTGAAGTACAGCAGGCCGCCGAGGACGAAGAAGATCGAATACGTCATCTTGCGGCCGAAGCGGTCGGACAGGCTGGCCCAGAAAAAGCGGCCGCCGATGTTGAACAGGCTCAGCAGCGCGGTGAAACCGGCGGCCACGCCCGCGATGGCGGTGAGCTGGGCCTTGTCGAGCTCGCCGAACTTGGCGGCCTCACCGATGAGCGAGCCGCCGAACACTTCCTGCAGCATGGGGCTGGCCATGCCGATCACGCCGATGCCGGCCGACACGTTCATGCACAGCACCATCCACACCAGCCAGAACTGCGGAATGCCCCAGACCTTCTTCACGTGCACGTGGCCGTGGGTGATCATGGCCTTGCTCTGGCCCTGCACCGGCGGCGTCCAGCCGGCGGGCTTCCAGCCGTGGGCCGGGATGCGGTAGCCGAAGGCGCCGATCAGCATCGCCACGATGTAGAGGACGCCCATGACGACGAAGGTTTCCCACACGCCGACACTGGTCGGGGTGGCAAAGTGCTTCATCAGCTCGGCCGCCAGCGGCGAGCCGATCATGGCGCCGCCGCCAAAGCCCATGATGGCCATGCCGGTGGCCATGCCGCGCTTGTCGGGGAACCACTTGATGAGGGTGCTCACCGGCGAGATGTAGCCCAGTCCGAGCCCGATGCCGCCGATGATCCCCGAGCCGAGGATCATCATCCAGAACTGGTGCAGGTACACGCCCAGGGCCGAGAACAGCATGCCGCCGCCCCAGCAGAAGGCCGCCAGCACGCCCACCTTGCGCGGACCGACCCGTTCGAGCCAGCCGCCCCAGATGGCGGCCGACAGGCCCAGGAACACGAAGAACAGGGTGTACATCCAGCCCAGGGTGGAGATGGTCCAGTCGCACTGGGTGGTGAACAACTGGCCGAAGAAGCCGACCTCCGGCCCGCACTTGATCGATTCCTTGATGCCCAGCGCCTTGGACAGCGGCAGCCAGAACACCGAAAAGCCGTAGGCCATGCCGATGCACAGGTGGATGGCCAGGGCCGCCGGCGGTACGAGCCAGCGGTTGAAGCCGGGTGCTGCGATGATGCGTTCCTTGGAAAGGAGTCCGCCATCGGGATGGTCCAGGGTGCCAGCCCCGGGGATGTTCACTGTTGACATCTTGTCTCCTGCTGAAGGGTTCGTCATTCGGGAGGGAATGCGGCCGGTATCTGCCGGCGGGCGCATATTGGCAAGGGTCGCGCGTTTGCTCAATATGAAGTCCGACGCCCTGTGCAATGGCAGTCCACTTCCTAAGTGATAACCCGGTAAGGTGCGCCAGCCCAGCAATGACACGATCCACGACTTTGACAGATAGACCCACGATGAAGCAGGTTTCCATTCGCCCGGTCTGGACCATCCAGGACCCCGACGGGCCTTCGCTGCCGTCCCGGCTCATCGAACTGCTGGTGCAGGTGTCGGAAACCGGCAGCCTGCTGCTGGCGGCGCGGCAACTGGGGCTGTCGTACCGCCGCGCCTGGGACCTGGTGCGCGACGGGGAAGCGCAATTCCACACCCCGCTGCTGCTGATGGAGCGCGGCCGGGGCTCGACCCTGACCGATCTCGGGGCCCGCATCGTCTGGGCCGACCGGCGCATCCACGCGCGTCTGCGGCCGGTGCTGGAGAGCCTGTCGTCCGAACTGGCCGAGGAGCTGCGCAGCGCCCTGCAGGAAGCGCCGGCGGCGCTGCGCCTGCACGCCAGCCACGGTTTCGCCATCGAGCGCCTGATCGAGCGGCTGGAGCACGATGGCCTCAAGCTCAACTTCAGCTACGCCAGTTGTTCCGCCGCCGCCGCCGCGCTGCGCGAAGGCGAGTGCGACATGGTGGGCATGCACCTGCCCATCGGCGCCATGGAAGCCATGGCCGTGCAGCACTACCGGCCCTGGCTGCAGGGCATGGGCCTGACGCTGGTCCACATCGCCACCCGGCGCCAGGGGCTGATGGTGCGGCCCGGCAATCCCAAGGAACTGTTTGCGCTGGCCGATCTGGCGCGGCCGCAGGTGCGCTTCATCAACCGCCAGTCCGGTTCGGGCACGCGGCTGCTGCTCGAAGGCCTGCTGCAGGCGCAGGACGTCGACCCGATGCAGATTTCGGGCTTCGAACACGGGGAATACACCCACGCGGCCGTGGCCGCCTACGTGGCCAGCGGCATGGCCGACGTGGGCTTCGGGCTGGAGCCGCCAGCGCGCCACTTCCGGCTCGACTTCGTGCCCGTGGCGACCGAGCGCTACTTTCTGCTCTGCCGCAACGATGTGGTGCCCACCGCCGCGGCGCAGAAGGTGTTTGCGGTGCTGCGCGACCCGAGCTTCCAGGCGACGCTGGCCAGCCTGCCCGGCTACGACCCCAGTGCCGCCGGCACGGCGATGCCGCTGGCCCAGGCGTATCCGGCCCTGGCCGAGCCTGTGGAGGTCGCGGAACCCGCGCTCTCGGTGGTGACTCCAAGAACTCCCTCGGCTTCAAGGAAATCGGCATGAATCCATCCACCCTGGTGCTCGGAGGCGGTTGCTTCTGGTGCACGGAAAGCGTCTACAAAGCCGTGCGCGGCGTGCTGGACGTGGAATCCGGCTATAGCAACGGGCAGGCGGCCCAGCCCAGTTACGAGGCCGTGTGCACCGGGCGCACCGGTTGCAACGAAGTGGTCAGGCTGGTGTACGACCCGGCCCAGGTCAGCACCCGCCAGTTGCTGGAAATCTTTTTCGTGGTCCACGACCCGACCACGCTCAACCGCCAGGGCAACGACGTGGGCACGCAGTACCGCAGCGGCATCTACTTCACCACCGAGGAGCAGCGCGCCACCGCGCAGGCACTGATCGACGAGCTGACGGCCGACAACGCCTTCGGCGCGCCGATCGTGACCGAGCTGCTGCCGCTGGCGAATTACTGGCCGGCCGAGGACTACCACCAGGACTTCTTCGAACGCAACCCGTACCAGGGTTACTGCATGGCGGTGGCGGCGCCCAAGGTGGCGAAATTCCGCAAGACCTTCGCGGCGCTGGCCAAGGACTGAGTAACCGTCTTGGAAGTCAAGCGCTGTGAAGCGATTTGTCCCAAGGTTTGCCAGTTCGGACCATGGCATTGAGCGTGGTCAGCAGCTTGCGCATGCAAGCGACCAAGGCGACCTT
>NZ_JACBGE010000029.1 GCF_021401345.1 Hydrogenophaga sp. NFH-34 | reverse complement strand
GCGTTCTGTACTCAGTCACGGGCTCGATCACCCCAGCCGCTACCAAACTGCACGGGCCGGTCTGGCCGCCTCAACGGCGGCCACACTCTACCGCGCCAGTCAGATATGAAGATACAAGCCCGGCACCGCCACCGCGGTGGGTGCCGGCAAGGGGCTCCGGCATCCGCCCGCCCTTTGGCCCCAGGCGACGCACCACTTTCTGGCACACTGCGCCGCTTTCCAGGCCCACCATGACCACCGCTTCCCACGCCCAAGGCAATCTGCGCAGCATCGTCTCGATGCTGCTGGCGGTGATGTTCTTCGCCTTCATGGACGCGGTGCTCAAGACCCTGTCACCGCACTACCCGCCTTTGCAGATCGCCTGCCTGCGCGGGCTGACCGCACTGCCGCTGGTGCTCGCCTATGTGCACTGGCGCGGCGCCTGGCACAAGTTGCGCCGCCTGCGCTGGTCACTGCACATCCTGCGCGGCGTGCTGGGCATCACCATGCTGGCGCTGTTCACCCGCGGCGTGGGCGAACTGCCGCTGTCGGCCGCCTACACGCTGTTTTTCATCGCGCCCCTGCTGATCACGGCCCTGTCGGTGCCGGTACTCGGGGAACGCGTGCCGCGAGCGCACTGGTGGGCCATCGCGGCCGGCTTTGTCGGCGTGGTGGTGGCGCTGCGTCCCAGCGGTGCCGACCTGCAGGCCGGATTCGCCTCGCCAGGCGGCCTGGCCATCCTGGGCGCTGCGCTGTGTTACGCCGTGACCGCTGTCGCCGGTCGGCTGCTCAGCCGCAGCGACAGCCTGGAATCGCTGATCCTGACCATGATGGTGTTCATCGGTGTCGGCGCCGGCCTGCTGGCCGCCCCGCAGTGGGTGCCGGTATCGGCCAGCCACACCTGGCTGTTGCTGGCGCTGGCCGTGACCGGCTTTCTGGGCCAACTGGCCATCAACGACGCCTTCCGCCATGGTCAGGCCAGTGCCGTGGCGCCGTTCGAATACACCGCCCTGGCCTGGGGCGTGGGCCTGGACTGGCTGCTCTGGCAGACCCTGCCCGATGCCTCCACCTGGTACGGTGCCGCCATCATCGTCGGCAGTGGCCTCTACATCGTGCGGCGCGAAAAGCGCATCAGCGAAGCGCACGCCACCGCCGAACACCCCTGAGGCGGCAGCGGTCCCCCTGCTTCAGCGCACCATGCGCAGCGCCTCGTCGACGTAGCGGTAGACCTCGTCGCGAATCTGCGCATGGCGCGTGCGCTCCTGCGTGCGGTACTGGCCCAGGCGCACGATCACCAGCGCCTCGGAAGGCACCACGATCACGTACTGCCCCAGGTGGCCCTGCAGAAAATAGAACGGTGGCGCGTGGTCCGGGTCCATCCAGAGGCCGTGGCCGTAGAAGCGTGCCAGACCATTGGGCTGGGTGATGCGCTGGACAAACGCGGCCGGCAACAGCGCCTGGCCGTTCCATTGCCCATCTTGCAGCAGCAGTTGCCCGATGCGGGCCATGTCGCGGGCACGGCTGTGCACGCAGCAGTAGGCCATTTCCATGCCGCCCTGCTCGCGCGGACGGTCCAGGCTCCAGCTGGCGTCGGCCAAGCCCAGCGGCTGCCACAGGCGCTGGCTCAGGTAGAGGGACAGGCTCTGCCCCGGATCGCGCTCGCGCAGGGCGCGCTGCAGCGCCACGGCCAGCACCTGGGTGGAGGCGCTGCTGTACTCGAAAGCGGTGCCGGGCGCGCGCTCGAAACCCTGACGCAGCACCACGCCCGCAGCGTCACCACCAAAGTACAGCTCGGTGGTGGGGTTCAGCGGCAGGTAGTAGTTTTCCGTCCATTCGTGCCCGGAGGTCATGGCCGAAAACTGCGCCAGCGTGGCCTGCGCCCCGAGCGGGTGGCCGGCGTATTCGGGCAGCCAGCGCGCGGCAGGCGCGTCGAAGTCCGGCAGGATGCCGTCGGCCACCGCCGCGCCGGCCAGCAGCGTGGTCAGCGTCTTGACCATCGAAAACCCGTTGGTGCGGCTTTCGGCGCTGTAGGGCGCGAAATAGGTTTCGTGGATCAGTTCGCCCCGGTGCGCCACCAGGAAGGCGGCGCTGCGGTGTTCGCTCAGGTACGCGCGCAGGGATTCGGACAGCGGGCGCTGCACGGCCGCCACGGGCCAGGGCTGGGGCGTGCCGCCCGCGATCACGGCCTGCGGGAAATTGCGCGCGTCGTCGATGTGGGCGGTGTTGTGCCCGTCCAGATAGGTGTGGCGCAGCGCGGTCCAGAAATAGCCGTGCCCCATCAGCTGGATAGCCGCAGCCGCCAGCACCAGCAAGCCCAGAATCGCCAGAAAAGCCCGGCGCAGCCAGCGTGCCATGTATGTCTCCTCGTTGTAAGTATGTTGGTCGTCCTGCTCTTTATGCTGCTCGCTCGCCGTACGCAATCCGACGCGCGTTGCCTCCATCACCAGGGCACCGCGGAACCGGCTCTGCCGGGCCGCAGGTGCCGTCCCCCTCCCAGCGGCGAAGCCGCGCCAGAGAGGGGGAAGCCGCATCAGCGGCGCAGGGGGTGCACCCTCCACCTTCGCAGGGGGTGCCTACTTCATCACGCCGGTGTCGGCCAGGATCGCGTCCAGCGGCACGTCGTGCGGTTCGGGCACCAGATCGGGCACGTAGCCGAAGTCGTAGGCCAGACCCACCGTGAACGGCTTGGGCTGCAGGCTGGCCAGCGTGCGGTCGTAGAAGCCGCCGCCGTAGCCCAGCCGGTAGCCCCCCGGGCCGAAACCCACGCAGGGCACGAAGATCAGCGTGGGCACCACGATTTCGGTGTCCTTGGGCTTGGGAATGCCGTACGCGTCTTCTTCCATGGGACAGCCGGGGTACCAGCTGTAGAAGGTGAGGGTCTTGTCCACCTTGTTGACCACCGGCAGACCGATGCGCCGCTGCCGGGCGGCGCTCTGGGCGTCTTCCTCCAGCCCCGCCTCCTGCCAGCGGAACAGCGCCGGCAGCGGATCGAATTCGCCCTTGATCGGCCAGTAGGCGCCGATCACGGTGTCCGGCCGGTGGATCAGCCAGACGCGCATCACACGCTGCAGCAGGTCGTTGCGCCAGGCGCGGTCGGCCAGGCCCTGGCGCTTGGCGATCAGGGCCTTGCGCCAGGCGGCCTTGGGGTTGTCCCGGTCGTGGGCAGGGGAACCTTCTGCGTCTTTGTTGTCCATAATCCTGTGATGATTCTGGTGAGCTTGAAGCGGGGCCTTGTGCCCATTATGGCTGCGCTGCTGCTGCCCCTGGCACCGGCCAGCCATGCCCTGGCCCAGGCCCCCGGCGACGCGGCGCTGCTGCAAATGCGCGACGCCTTCCGGCGCGGCGACACCGGCACGCTGTCGGCCACCCTGCCCCGCCTGCGCGGCCACCTGCTGGAGCCGCTGGCCGTGTACTGGGAGATGCGCGCCCGGCTCGACAAGGCCAGCCCCGAAGACATCCGCGCGGCGCTGGCGCGGCAGGCCGGCAGCTACTGGGAAGACCGTCTGCGCAACGACTGGCTGCTGCAACTGGGCAAGAGCCGCGACTGGGCCCGTTTTGCCGCCGAGGCGCCGCAATTCCGCATGAACGACGACCGGCAGGTGCGTTGTTACACGCTGATGCTCGACGCCGCCGCGCAGCGCCTGCCCGCCGAAACCGCCGCCCGCGAGGTGGGCAAGCTCTGGCTGGCCCAGCCCGACGCCGACGACGGCTGCGCCACCGCCGCCGAAGCGCTGCTGCGCAGCGGCCACCTGGGCCAGGACACCGCCTGGCAACGGGCGCGTCTGGCACTGGAAGCCGGCAAACCCCGTGCCGCCGTGCAGGCCATCGCCCTGATCGACCCCGACCGCGCCCAGCAGCTCGACGCCATCGCCCAGAACCCAGCCCGCTACCTGGACGACAAATTCACCGCCCTCCGGCCGCGCACCAAGGAACTGGTCACGCTGGCCCTGGTGCGGCTGGCCAGCACCGATCTCGACGCCGCCATTGCCGAGATGAACCACACGCGCTGGCGCGCCCAGCTCACCCAGGAAGAGCGCAGCTGGGTCTGGGGCGTGATCGGCAAACGCGCAGCCCAGCGCCTGCAGGACAACGCGCTCGACCATTTCGCCAAAGGCCAGGCGGCCTACATGGCGCCCGACCACCTGGCCTGGCGCGCCCGCGCCGGCCTGCGCGCCGGCCAGTGGAGCGTGGTGCGCGAGGCCATCGCGGCCATGCCTGCCGAGCAGCAGCAGGAGCCGGCCTGGGTCTACTGGCGCGCGCGCAGCCTGCAAACCCTGCCTGAGCTGGACCCGATCGCCGCCAAGGCCCAGGCGCTCGCGCTGTACGAATCGCTGGCCTCGCCGCGCAGCTTCTACGGCCAACTCGCGCTGGAGGCCCTGGGCCGCCGCGTGACCGCACCCGCCCCACCACCGCCGCTGACCGCCACCGAAGCCGCCACCGCCGCGCGCGACCCCAGCCTGCAGCGCGCCCAGGCCGCGCTGGCTCTGGGTCTGCGCAGCGAAGGCGTGCGCGAATGGAACTACGCCGTGGCGCTGCACACCCCGGGTGGCCTCGAAGACCGCGAACTGCTGGCCGCCGCCGCCCTGGCCTGCAGCCAGGAAATCTGGGACCGCTGCATCAACACCAGCGAACGCACGCGCGACGTGTTCGACGTCTCGCAGCGTTTTCCCACCCCACACCGCGACCTGGTGGTGCGGCGCGCGCGCGAGATCGGGCTCGACCCGGCCTACGTGTACGGCCTGATCCGCCAGGAAAGCCGTTTCGTCACCGAAGCGCGCTCCGGCGTCGGCGCCTCCGGGCTGATGCAGGTGATGCCGGCCACCGCGCGCTGGACCGCACGCAAGATCGGCCTGACCGACTTCCAGCCCGGCCAGATCAGCGAGCGCGACACCAACATCCTCATTGGCACCGCCTATCTGAAGTTCGCGCTCGACGACTTCGAAGGCTCGCTGCCAATGGCTGCGGCGGCCTACAACGCCGGTCCGAACCGGCCACGTGCCTGGCGCAACGGGCCGACGCTGCCGGCCGAGATCTGGGTCGAAAACATCCCGTTCGCGGAAACCCGCGACTACGTGCAGAAAGTGCTGTCCAACACCACGCTCTACGCCGCCGCGCTCAGCGGGCAGCCGCAGTCGTTGCAGGCGCGGCTGGGCACGGTGGGCCCGCGCCAGGCCACGGCAGCGGCGATCAACGGCGACCTGCCCTGAGAGCGCCCGCCATGCCCGGCTCCACAGCGCCCATCCTGGTTTTAGGCGGCACCGGTTTCGTCGGCCGCCATGTGTGCGAGCGCCTGGTCCGCGCCGGCCACCGTGTCACCGTGCCCACCCGCCGGGCCGCCAACGCCCGGGCCATCCAGCACCTGCCCGGCCTGAGCGTTTGCGAAGCGAACGTGCACGACGCCGCCGCGCTGCGCCGCCTGCTGCCCGGGCATGGCGCCGTCGTCAACCTCGTGGCCATCCTGCAAGGCACGGAAGCTGCCTTTGAACGCGCCCATGTGGCGCTGCCGCACACCCTGGCCCAGGCCTGCATGGCCTGCGGCGTCGACCGCGTGGTGCATGTCAGCGCCCTCGGCGCCGACCCCGAAGGCCCTTCCCGCTACCAGCGCAGCAAAGGCCGGGGCGAAGCCGTGCTGCAGGCGGCCGGCCTGCGCCTGACCGTGCTGCGGCCGAGCGTGATCTTCGGCGACGGCGACCGCTTCCTCCACCTGTTTGCCCGGCTCCAGGCGGTGCTGCCCGTGCTGCCGCTGGCCGGCGCCGGCGCGCGCTTCCAGCCGGTCTGGGTCGAAGACGTGGCCGAGGCCATCGTGCGCTGCCTGCCACCCGATGCCCGCGCGCGCGCCAGCCAGGGCCAGATCCTCGAATGCGCCGGCCCCGAGGTGCTGACACTGGCCGATCTGGTGCGCCTGGCCGGTCGCCACGGCAGCCACCAGCGGCCGGTGTGGCCCCTGCCCGCCGCGCTGGGCCGCCTGCAGGCGCTGGCCATGGAATGCCTGCCCGGCGAGCCCTTGATGAGCCGCGACAACCTGGCGTCCATGCAGGTCGACAACGTGGCCTCCGGCCAGTGGCCCGGCCTCGACAGCCTGGGCATCCGGGCCGCATCGGTACACGCCATCGCACCCACCTACCTGAACCCCGCACGCGACCACGGACTGGCCCTGCGCGCCCGCGGGCCGCGTTGAGCGCATCATTGAAAGCCGCAACCGACTTGTTCGGCCTTCAAGAGGTATGCTTCCGCGTGACGGAGGCCCATTCTTTGAGATTGGCTACCACACCAGGAGCAAAAGACCAAACCATGAAATTAACCAACTCAGTTCGCAACAAAATTCATCCGTGGTTCATGGATTCTTCAGAGATCCAGAAGAATTCCAAAAATCTTCCATCAGAAATAAGGCACCACACGAACGAAATAATTGAAAATGGATTCACGGTCATCAAAAAATCCATTCCAAAAGAAAAATGCACTCAAGCCATTAACTCATTCAAAAGATTCTCACAGAGCCATAAACAGAAATTTGAAAAGCATATCGATGCAGATGGTCACTACCCACGCATTATAAATTTGCACACAATATTACCTGAGCTTTTTTCACTATTCTCCGATAACAGTATTGCGTATCAAACGCAGCTTGCGCTCTTTGGCGCGACGCCCTGTCTCTACACGTCCCTTTTTTACGAGAGAGGATCGGCGCAACCCGCACATAGAGACAGTCCTTATTTTTCAACACGTCCCGAGCATTTTTATCTGGGCGTCTGGGTTGCACTGGAGGATGCAACAAAAGCGAACGGCGCACTTCAAGTATTTGCAGGCGGTCACAAGCTACCTGAACTCAACAGAGAAGAGATCGCCAAAGAAATAGTGGGCTCACTGAACGAAATCCCACCCATATCCAACGAACTCTTCGAATCCTACCGCAGCAAAGTCGAGCAACAATGCTTGTCAGCAGGCTTGACCCTACAAACGCTAGATGTGGAAGCAGGAGATACAGTGATATGGCACCCGCAACTCCCTCATGGAGGAGGTGCGATTGAGGACATCACCAGAACACGCTTCAGTCTTGTAATGCACACCACGCCGGTAGGTGTTCCGGTCTACCACCAAGACAAGTTCTTCAACCCGAAGGCGCCCGCTCCGATGGATGCACCCTGGGAATATGAACAAATCGAGGGCTTCTACCGCGTGCAGCACACAACCTTCAACATTGGTCATCAAGAGGCATTTGAAGTCAGCGATTTTTCAGCGCGCCCTCAGGAAGACTATTCATCATAAAAACGTAATCAATGGGCAGAAAATCCCGCACCCGGCAGGCGTCAGAATCCGGCCCTGTCCTGACCCACGGAGCCCCCATGTCCCTGCAACTCTTCATCGGCAACAAGAACTACTCGTCCTGGTCCATGCGCCCCTGGGTCCTGCTGACCCAGGCCGGCATTCCGTTCGAGGAAGTGATGGTGCGCTTCGACGCGTTCGATGCCGACTCGACCTTCAAGCAGACCGTCGGCGCCATCAACCCGGTGGGCAAGGTGCCGGTGCTGATCGACGACGGCTTCGCCGTCTGGGACACGCTGGCGATCGCGGAATACCTGGCCGAGCGCTTCCCCGAGAAGCGGCTCTGGCCGGCCGATGCCCGCGCGCGGGCCCGCGCGCGCAGCGTCTGCGCCGAGATGCACAGCGGCTTCGGCGCGCTGCGCAACCACTGCGCCATGAACATCGAGGCTTCGTTGCCCGAGGTGGGCCGCATCGTCTGGCGCGACCAGGCTGGCGTGCGCGCCGACGTGGCCCGCCTCGAAGCCATGTGGACCGAACTGCTGGCCGAACACGGCGGCCCGCTGCTGTTCGGCGATTTCAGCATCGCCGACGCCTACTTTGCCCCGGTCTGCTCGCGACTGCGCACCTACGCCCTGCCCGTCAGCCCGACCGTGGCCGCCTACGTCGACCGCGTGCTGGCGCTGCCGGGCGTGCAAGCCTGGGTGCAACAGGCACTGACCGAGCACGACTTCGTGGCGATGGACGAGCCTTACCGCGCCAGCCGCTGACCGCACCACGCCGGCCGCCACCGCGGCTGGCCTACACTGCCCGCATGGACATCTATCTCGTGGGCGGCGCGGTGCGCGACGCCCTGCTTGCCCGCCAGGCCCAGCGGCCTGCAGGCAGCCATTTCGACCGCGACTGGGTGGTCGTCGGGGCCACGCCCGAGGCCATGACCGCACAGGGTTTCCTGCCCGTGGGCAAGGACTTCCCGGTCTTTCTGCACCCGCAGACGCGCGAGGAATACGCGCTGGCGCGCACCGAACGCAAGACCGCCCCGGGCTACCACGGCTTCCACTTTCACACCGACCCCGGCGTCACGCTGGAAGAGGACCTGGCCCGGCGCGACCTGACGATCAACGCCATGGCGGTGGCCCAGGCCGATGCCGACGACCCTGCTGGCGCGCCCCTGATCGACCCCCACGGTGGCCAGGCCGATCTGCGGGCGGGCGTGCTGCGCCACGTGACCGGCGCCTTCGCCGAAGACCCGGTGCGCATCCTGCGGCTGGCGCGGTTTGCCGCGCGTTTCCCGACCTTCACCGTGGCGCCGGAAACCCTGGCGCTGATGCAGGACATGGTGGCCGCGGGCGAGGTCGACCACCTGGTGCCCGAGCGGGTCTGGCAGGAACTCGCGCGCGGCCTGATGGAGCCGCGCCCTTCACGCATGTTCGAGGTGCTGCGCGACTGTGGCGCGCTGGCCCGGCTGCTGCCCGAGGTGCAGCGCCTGTGGGGCGTGCCGCAGCGTGCCGACTACCACCCGGAGGTGGACACCGGCGTGCACCTGATGATGGTGCTGGACATGGCGGCGCGCCTGGGCGCGAGCCTGCCGGTGCGTTTTGCCTGCCTGTGCCACGACCTGGGCAAGGGCACCACACCGGCCGACGTGCTGCCGCGCCACATCGGGCACGAGGTGCGCAGCGCCCGCCTGCTGCAGGCGGTGTGCGAGCGCTGGCGCGTACCGCGCGAGTGCCGCGAGCTGGCCGACGTGGTGGCGCGCGAACACGGCAACATCCACCGCAGCACCGACCTCAACGCGGCGGCCCTGCTGCGATTGCTGGAGCGCTGCGACGCGCTGCGCCGCCCCGAGCGGTTTGCCGACGTGCTGCTGGCCTGCGAATGCGATGCCCGTGGCCGCCTGGGTTTCGACGACAGCGCCTACCCGCAGCGCGACCGCCTGCAGGCGGTGCTGGCGGCCGCGCTGTCGGTGGAAACAGCCCCGATCGCACGCGCGGTGCAGCAGCAGTCCCCCGCGCCCCGCAACCCGGGCGAGACCATTGCGGCGGCGATTGCCACCGCGCGTACCCGGGCCATCGACACGATGCGGTCTGCCGCGGCCTAAGCCAGCGCGCGCGCGGCGCCCAGCAGCGCCGGCGACTGCGGTGACGTGATCACCCAGACCGGAATGTCCGCCAGGTAGGCGCGGTAGCGGCCCTTGCGCTCGAAACGCGCGCGGAACGGCGAGCGGTCGAACCAGTCGCCCAGGCGCGGCACGATGCCGCCCCCCACGTACACGCCGCCCCGGGCGCCCAGCGTCAACGCCAGGTTGCCGGCCACCGAGCCCAGCAGCGCGCAGAACAGGGTGAGCGCTTCCTGCGCCTGCGGCAGCCCGCTGGCCAGCGCCGCCGCCGTCACCTCCGCCGACGTGGCCGGGGCGGCGACGCCATCGGCCGCGCACAGGATCTGGCAGGCTTCGAGCAGACCCGGCCCGCTGAGCAGCCGCTCGGCCGAGGCGCGGCCATGGCGTTGGGCCAGGGCGTCCATGACCAGGCGCTCGCGCGGCGACGCCGCTGGCAGGGTGACGTGCCCGCCTTCGCCCTGGATCGGCACCCAGCCGCCCCGCCCGTCGGGCAGCAGCCCCGACACGCCCAGCCCGGTGCCCGCGCCGAGCAGGGCCACGGCAGCGGCCGGATCGCCCGGGCCACCGCCCACCTGGCGCAGTTCGCCGGCAGGAATTGCCGGCAGCGACAGCGCCAGGGCGGTGAAGTCGTTGAGCAGGCGCAGCACGTCCAGCCCCAGCCCGGCCTTCAGCTCGGCCTGCGAAAAGCCCCAGTGGTGGTTGGTCATGCGCACCTGGTCACCGGTGATCGGGCTGGCAATGGCCAGCGCCGCCGCCCGGGGCGCGGCCAGCCCGGCCTGGGCCAGGTAGGCCCGGATGGCGCCCATCAGCGACGGGTGCTCGGCGCAGGCCAGCACCCGCACCGCAGACACCGGCTCACCCGGCGCGGCCTGCCAGCCGAAACGGGCGTTGGTGCCGCCGATGTCGGCCAGCAGGCGGGGAAAGGGGGCGGAAGGGCTGGCAGCGGGCATGTGGCGTCCTGGGGGCGGCGCCACCGGTCCCCCCGGTGTCCACGCCGCCGTGAAAACCATTATGCGCAGCGCGGCCGGCCCCTCAGCCAAGATGCTGCCGCACCCAGCGCACGATGTCGGCGCTGCGCAGGGCGCCGGGCTGGCGCGCCACCTCGCGGCCGCCGGCAAACAGCGCCAGCGTGGGAATGCTGCGGATGCCGAAACGCGCGGCCAGTGCCGGCACCGCTTCGGTGTCGACCTTGGCCAGCCGCACCTGCGGTTCCAGTTCGCGCGCGGCGGCCTCGAAATGCGGCGCCATCATGCGGCAGGGCCCGCACCAGGGCGCCCAGAAGTCGACCAGCACCGGCACCTGCGAACGGGCGATGTGGCGGTCGAACGCGGTTTCGTCGAGCGCCACCGGGTGCCCGGTGAACAGGGGCTGGTGGCACTTGCCGCAATCAGGCTGGCCGCCCAGGTCGGCGGCACCGACGCGGTTGGTGGTGTGGCAGTGCGGGCAGACGATGTGCAGCGGCTCGGTGGTGGTGGCGGTCATGGTGGGCTCCGGGTGATGCCGACCAGATGGGGACGACCGCCCCGGCTTCAAGACACTGCCCCGGGTATCAGATCACCCGCCCGATCAGCGAAGCCACAAAACTCAGCAGGATGGTGGTGGTCAGCGGAATGAACCAGTCCCGGCCAAAGGCCCGGAAGCGCAGGTCGCCCGGCAGCTTGCCGAACCCCAGTTTGTGCAGCAGCGGTGTGAACCAGCTGATCAGCAGCAGCGCCAGGAAGATGACGATCATCCAGCGGATCATGGTGGGCGCCTACAGCCGGTGCGTGCGGTCGCCCGCGGTGAAGCCGAGGGGCACCCAGCCTTCGCTGCTGGCCACGGGAGCCAATGCCAGCACCTTGAACAACTCGCCCATTTCGTGCTCGTTCACCAGCTTGCCCAGCATCGCCTGGTCGCGCGGACCGGCATCGCGGGCCACGTCCAGCAGCCCGGCGTTGATCAGGAACCGGCCCTGGCTGGTGTAGCCCAGCACGGCCAGCCCGGCGTCCTGCGCGGCCAGCGCAACGCCGGTGAAGTTCACGTGCGCGGTGATGTCCTTGAGCCCCAGGTCCACCAGCGGGTTGTCGTCGCTGCGGTGGGCGCGGTGGCAGATCAGCGTGCCCATGTGGCGCTGAGGGTGGTAGTACTCGGCCTCGGGGAAACCGTAGTCGATGAAGAAGGCGGCGCCACGCGCCCAGCGCTCGGCCAGGGTGCGCACGAAGGCTTCGGCCTGGGGGTGGATTTCGGTCAGGTAGTCGTGCGGACCTTCGATCTCCAGCGGCGGGCGCAGCGCAGAGGGCCGGTCGGCCCAGGCCAGGGCGCCGTCGGCGGTCAGCGCCACGCCGCGTTCGTGCCAGACGCCGTCGGCCTGCCCACCGATCCGCTGCAGCAGTTGCACCGGCATGGCGTCGAGCACCTCGTTGCCCAGGATCACGCCCTCGAAGCGATCGGGCAACTGGTCGACCCACCGCACCCGTTCGGCGTGGCGGGCCAGCGTGCTGCGCTGGCGCTCGCGCAGGCTGCCCGAGAGGTCGACGATGGTGTAGCGGGCCGGGGGCCGGCCCGCCGCGGCCAGCGCGTCCAGCACCTGCAGGGCCAGGGCGCCGCTGCCGGCGCCGAATTCCCAGATCTCATGGGTCCCGGTCGCTTCCAGCGCCTGCGCCACCTGGCGCGCCAGGGTGTGGCCGAACAGCGGCGACAGCTCGGGCGCGGTCACAAAATCGCTGCCCTGGCCGTCCACCCCTTCGGGCAGGTGGCCGAATTTGGGGCTGCCGTGCGCGTAATAGCCCAGGCCGGGCGCATACAGCACCAGGGCCATGAAACGGTCGAACGGCAGCCAGCCGCCCGCAGCGGCAATGGCCTCATCCACCCGCTGGCGCAGGGCGGTCGGTAAACTGGCGGCCTCGCCGGCCGGGGCCGCTGGTGCCCGGCACGCGCCGGCAGCGGCTGCTTCGACGGTCGTTTTTTCCACCCGCCGATTGTCGTCCATGCCCCGTTCCGCCGCCGCTTCTGCCGAAAACCGCACCGTCCTCGTGACCGGGGCCGGCAAGCGCCTGGGCCGCGACATCGCCCTGACGCTGGCGCGCGCCGGCTGGCAGGTGGCCGTGCACTACCGCCTGTCGGGCGGCGAGGCACGCCAGACCGCCGCCGACTGCGAGGCCCTGACCGGCCGCACCGGCAGTGCCGCGGTGTTTGCCGCCGACCTGGCCGACGAAGCCCAGGCGCGCGCGCTGCTGCCGGCCGTGGCCGCGCACTTCGGCCGCGTGGACGCGGTGGTCAACAGCGCGTCGCTGTTCGAACACGACGAAGCTGCCAGCTTCGGCTATGCCGCGATGGAACAGCACCTGCGCAGCAACACCGGCGCCCCCGTGCTGCTGGCACAGGCGCTGGCCGAGCACCTGCGCAGCGCCGCCGATGGCCGCGACGGCGCGGTGGTCAACCTGCTGGACCAGAAGCTCTGGAACCTCAACCCCGATTTCTTCAGCTACACGCTGTCCAAGGCGGCCCTGGAGGCCGCCACCACCATGCTCGCCCTGGCCCTGGCGCCAGCGGTGCGCGTGGTGGGCGTGGCACCGGGCCTGACGCTGACCAGCCACCTGCTGAGCGACGAGCAGTTCCAGGCGCGGCACCAGCTGTCGCCGCTGGGGCGCTCGTCCTCCCCGGCCGACGTGGCCGCCACGGTGGCGTTCGCCCTGGACAACCGCTCGATCACCGGCACCACGCTGCTGGTTGACGGCGGCCAGCACCTGATGCGCTTTCCGCGCGACTTTTCCCTGATGTGAAGCGGATGCCCATGAACGCCCCGAATTACGCCGGCACCCAGATCCTCACCCTCACCGGGCTGCGCTTCGACGCCAACCTGGGCATCCTCGACCACGAACGGACCGCGCCCCAGCCGATCCAGGTCGACGCCGAACTCAACCAGGGCACCCAGCCGCTGCTGCCGCACGACGACGACATCGGGCACGTGCTCGACTACCGCAAGGTGCGCCAGATCATCATCGACGAGTGCACCGCCGAACACGTGAACCTGCTGGAAAGCCTGATCGGCAAGCTCACCCGGCGCCTGATGCAACTGCCCGGCGTGATCGGCGTGCGCGTGCGCATCGCCAAGCTGGAAATCTTTGCCGACTGCGAAGTGGCCATCCGCATGGAAAGCGGGCAGTGGTGACCGCGCGCCCCATGACCGAACGAGACCCGACATGACCCCCGAAAAACTTGCCTTCGAAAACAAGAAACTCGAAAAGCGCCTGTGCCGCGAGGTCGGCCGTGCCATCGTCGACTACCACATGATCGAGGAAGGCGACCGCGTGATGGTCTGCCTCTCGGGCGGCAAGGACAGCTACGGCCTGCTCGACATCCTGATGAAGCTGCAAAAGCGCGCACCGGTGAACTTCGAGCTGATCGCGGTCAACCTCGACCAGAAGCAGCCCGGCTTCCCGGATCACGTGCTGCCCGCGTACCTGTCGAAACTCGGCATCCCGTACCACATCGAGACGCAGGACACCTACTCCATCGTCAAGGAGAAGATCGAGCCCGGCAAGACCATGTGCAGCCTGTGCAGCCGGCTGCGCCGCGGCATCCTCTACCGGGTGGCCAAGGAACTGGGCGCGACCAAGATCGCGCTGGGCCACCACCGCGACGACATGCTGCAGACCCTGTTCCTGAACATGTTCTTCGGCGGCAAGCTCAAGGGCATGCCGGCCAAGCTGGTCAGCGACAACGGCGAGTTCATGGTGATCCGCCCGCTGGCCTATGTGCCCGAAAAAGACCTGATCCGCTGGGCCGAATACCGCGAATTCCCCATCATCCCGTGCACGCTCTGCGGCAGCCAGGAGAACCTGCAGCGCAAGCAGGTCGGCAACCTGCTGCGCGACTGGGACAAACAGTTCCCCGGCCGGCTGGAAAACATGCTGCACGCGCTGCAGAACGTGGTGCCCAGCCACCTGATGGACCGCTCGCTCTATCCCTTCCAGACCCTGCAGACCACCGGCATGGCCAACGAGGACGGCGACAAGGCCTTCGACGCCGACGACCCGGTGCCGCCACCGGTCCTGGCCGACGACGAGGCGCTGAACGACGAAGCCGCCCTGCGCGCCGGGAACGAAACACGGGCCCGGGCCGTCATACCCATTGCCGCACACTGACCGGCGCGGGCCGGTTCGGCCCGTTGATGCCCGGAGATGTTCATGATGTCGCCCTCCTCTTCTGCTCCCCGTCCCCGGCCACGTGGCTGGACCCGCCTGGCGGCGGTGGCCGGCCTGGTGCTCACCCTGGGACTGGGGGGCTGCGCATCGGTGTACCTGGTCGACAGCGAGGTCCGGAGCTTCGCCCGCTGGAGCCCGCCTCCGGCCGCCGCCGCGCCGCAGTGGTACCTGTTCGACCGCCTGCCGTCGCAGAACGAAGGGCCGGCCGCCCGGGCCCAGACCGAACTCGAACAGCTGGCGCTGCAGCAACTGGCCCCGCTGGGCTGGCGCGTGGCCGGCACCGACGACCCCGCGCCCACCTGGCGGGTCCAGGTTCAGGCCAGCACCTTGCGCCTGCCGCACGCGCCCTGGGAATCGCCCGCCGACGCCTTCGGCCCCGGCTACCGCATGGGCCGGCTGCCCTCCGGCCAGGCTTTCTGGATGCCTGGCGGCATGCGCATCGCCACCCCGTATTACGAACGCAGGCTGTCGCTGCTGGTCCGCGATGCGCGCACCGGGCAGGTGGTGTACGAAACGCAGGCCGCGCACGACGGGCGCTGGAACGACAGCCCCGAGATCTGGCGCGCCATGCTCTCGGCCGCGCTGCGCGATTTCCCGCAACCGCCCGCCGGTCAGCGGCACATCGCGATCGAAGTGCCTCGCTGAACGCGGGCCGGTCTTTTCAGTCGACCCGGGACAGCAGTTCCCGGATCGCTTCGCCCAGCGCGTCCATGCTGTCCTGCTTGCCCAGCACGTCGGCCACGCCGGCCGCGTTCGCGTCCGCCAGCAGCTGTTCGTTCACATGGCCGGAAACGATGGCCACGCGCTGCTGCGGACGCAGTGCCCGGGCCTCGCGCGCCAGCTCCACGCCGCTGATGCCGGGCATGTTCTGGTCGGTCACCAGCAGGTCCACCCTGTCGGGCGTACCACGCAGCCATTTCAGCGCCTCTTCGCCAGAACCGAAGGTCGTGACGCGGTAGCCGATCTTGCGCAGCATGCGCGCCACCAGAAACACCAGCGCCTCGTAGTCGTCCACGTACACCACGTGCCGCCCCTGGGGGGCCGGCGGAGGCGGTGGGCTGGGCACCGCGTCGTCCGCCACCGCAGCGGCTGCGTCGGCAGGCACCAGCGGCAGGTAGATGTCGAACCGCGCGCCCTCGCCGGGCGCGCTGTGCACCGCGATCGCTCCCTGGTGCGCCTTGACGATGCCGTGCACCACCGACAGCCCCAGGCCGGTGCCGGCCCCCGACGCCTTGGTGGTGAAAAACGGCTCGAAGATGCGGCGGCGCGTGTCGGCCGCCATGCCCGGGCCGTTGTCCGCCACGCTCAGGCAGGCGTAGGCGCCGGCCACGATGCCGTCCAGCGCCTGGGCCAGCGCGGCGTCGACCGCCACTTCCTGAAGGCTCACCGTGATGTCCCCGGCGCGGCCCTCCAGGGCCTGCCAGGCGTTGGTGCACAGGTTCATCAGCACCTGCTGCATCTGGGTCGCGTCGGCCATCACCGGCAGCGGCTGGTGCGCCAGCCGGGTGTGCAGGCGCACGCCGGCCGGCAGCAAGGAGCGCATCAGGCGCAAGGCCTCTTCCACCAGCGGCACCAGCGCCTGGCGCTGCAGCTCCTGCGCCTGGCGCCGGCTGAAAGCCAGGATCTGCTGCACCAGTTGCCGTGCCCGGATGGCAGCGCGGTGGATTTCGGCCAGGCTCTCCTGGGCCAGGTGGTCCTGGCCCACGTCTTCGCGCGCCAGCGCCAGGTTGCCCAGGATGGCCGCCAGCAGGTTGTTGAAATCGTGCGCCACACCGCCGGCCAGGGTGCCGATGGCTTCCATCTTCTGCGATTCGCGCAACTGGGCCTCCAGCGCGCGGCGTTCGATTTCGGCCTGCTTGAGGTCGGAAATGTCGGTGTGCGTGCCGACCATGCGCAGCGGGCGCCCGTCTTCGTCGCGGCTGATCACCATGCCGCGGGTGAGCACCCAGCGCCAGCTCCCATCCTTGCAGCGCACGCGGTGTTCGTTGCGGTAGATCGGGTTGCGGCCTTCGAAGTGGGCCAGCCGGTCGGCCAGCATCTGGGCCACATCGTCGGGGTGGGTGCGGGCGTCGAGCTCGCTGGCCATCGGCTGCAGCTCGTTTTCTTCGTAGCCGTACATCGCCAGGATGCGCGGCGACACGTATTCCTCGCCGGTGGCCAGGTTCCAGTCCCAGACGCCGTCACCGGCAATGTCCAGCGCCAGTTTCCACAGTGCTTCGTTCGAGCGCAGGGCCTCTTCGGCCTGGCGGCGCGCCGTGATGTCGATCAGCACGCCCACACGCAGGCTGCCATGCTGGTCAACGGAGACGGCGCTGGAACGGCGGTAGACCCACTTCACGGTGCCGTCCGGGTGGACGATACGGAATTCTCCGCCCAGATCCACCGGCCCCTGGCGGATGGCGTCCAGGTCTCGCGCCAATTGCTGCACGTCTTCGGGGTGGCGGTAGCGCGCCGCGAGCTGCGGGTCGCGCATCAGGGCCTCGGGGCCGAAACCGTAGATGTCGCGCACGCCCTCACTGACGAACCGGTAGCTGCGGTGCCCGTCGGCCCCCAGGTGCACCACGAACACCATGCCGGGCACCTGCGCCGTGATCAGTTGCAGCAGTTCCTGGTTGCGGCGCAGCGCGTCCTGCGCGCGCATGCGCTCGCTGACGTCTTCGACCGTGCCTTCGTAGAACAGCAAGCGCCCCTCGGCGTCGCGCACGCCGTGGGCGTTTTCGCTGATCCAGATGCGCTCGCCCGTGCCGTGGCGCCAGATTTCGGACACGAAACCGCGCACGAAACCGTCGCGCTCGAGCATCTGCGCAAACACCGCGCGGCGGCCGGGATCGACGTACCACTCGCTGGCAATGTCCTGCACCCCTTCGAGCAGTTGGGCCTCGGTCTGGTAGCCGTTGAGCCGCACCAGCACCTGGTTGGCGCGCAGCATCCGCCCTGCCGGCGAGCTGCGGTACGCGCCGATCGGCAGGAAATTGAACAGCGAAGAGAAGTCCCCCAGCTCGGGACGGTCGACGGGCATCGAACCATTGTGCGGCCAATTCCCGCGGGCAAAACCCCGAATAGCGGGTAGGCAAGGCGCCAGTCATTGGCTAAAGTGCGCCACTTCATCACCGACCGGACCCCACCCCGTGCAAGTCACCCGCATCCTGGCCGTGCGCCATGGCGAAACCGCCTGGAACCGCGATACCCGCATCCAGGGCCACACCGACATCGCGCTGAGCGACCACGGCCAATGGCAGGCCGAACGCCTGGCCGAGGCCCTGAGCGAAGAGCCGATCGCGGCCGTGTACGCCAGCGACCTGAGCCGCGCCCTGGAAACGGCCAAGGCGGTGGCGCGAAGGCACGACCGCCCGGTCCACACCCAGCCGGGCCTGCGCGAACGGGGGTTTGGCCGCTTCGAGGGCCACACCTGGGCCGAACTCGAGGCCCGCTACCCGGAAGAAGCCCTGGCCTGGCGCAAGCGGGTGCCCGATTTCGCCCCCCCCGGGGGCGAAACCCTGCTGCAACTGCGCGAGCGGGTGACCCACACCGTGGCCACGCTGGCCAGCCGCCACCCGGGCGAGCAGATCCTGGTGGTCGCCCATGGCGGCGTGCTCGACGTGCTCTACCGCGCCGCCACACGCCTGGAACTGCAGGCGCCGCGCAGCTGGGAACTGCCGAACACGGCCATCAACCGCCTGCTGTGGAGCCCCGAGGGTCTGAGCCTGGTCGGCTGGGCCGACGTGCGGCACCTGCAGACCGACGGCGGCGAGGACGTGCTGGACGAGCGCAGTGCCTGACGCCGCCTGCCCCGACCGGTGGAGCGGCCTGGTCGGTCAGCCGGTCGCGGCGATCGACACCCCCGCGCTGGTGGTCGACCTGGACGCCATGGAACGCAACCTGCAGCGCATGGCCGCGTTCTGCCAGGCCCGCGGCCTGCGGCTGCGGCCCCACGCCAAGATGCACAAGTGCGCCGAACTGGCCCGGCTGCAGATGGCGCATGGCGCCGTGGGCGTGTGCGTGCAGAAAACCGGCGAAGCCCTGGCGCTGGCGGCGCAGGGCGTGAGCGACATCTACATCAGCAACGAAGTGGTCGACCCGGCGAAGCTGACCCGGCTGGCCATGGCGGTGCGCGCCGGCCGGACCCGCTTTGCCATCGCGGTGGACAGCACGCTGGGCATTCAGCGGCTGGCCGAGGCTTTGGCCCGCGCCGGGGTCGACACGCCCATGGACGTGTTCGTCGAGATCGACGTCGGCCAGGGCCGCTGCGGGGTTCCGCCAGGCCCGGCCGCGGTGGCACTCGCCCAGGCCATCCAGGCCGAGCCGCTGCTGCGCTTTGCCGGCCTGCAGGCCTACCACGGCCGGGCCCAGCACGAGCGGAGTGCGGCGGCACGGCAGACCAGCATCACCGTCGCCGCGCAAGCGGTCGCGACGACCCGCGACAGCCTGCAGGCGGCGGGCATCACCGTGCCGCTGGTCACCGGCGCCGGCAGCGGCACCTTCGTGCACGAAGCGACCAGCGGCCTGTGGGGCGAGCTGCAGCCGGGCTCCTACCTGTTCATGGACGCCGACTACGCGGCCAACACGCCCGACACCGATGCCCCGCGTTTCGAACACGCCCTGTTCGTCAAGACCCAGGTAGTCAGCCGGCAGGCCGAGCGCGCAGTGGTCGACGCCGGCCACAAAAGCCATGCCATCGACAGCGGCCTGCCGCAGGTCTGGCACCCGGCCGGGCTGGGCTTCGGCAACGGGGGCGACGAACACGGCGTGCTGCACGGCTCCCCGTTGCCGGCCCTGGGCGAAACCGTCTGGCTGATCCCGGGGCACTGCGACCCCACCGTCAACCTGCACGACGTGCTGGTGGGCGTGCGCGGCGGCCTGCAGACCGGCACGGTCGAGTGCCTGCTGCGCGTGGATGCGCGCGGCGCCACCGGCTGAGCGGCACCGCCCGCCAGCCTCAGCGCGGACCGTAGACGCGCGCGTCCAGCCCCAGCTGGCGGATGCGCTCGGCCGCGGCCTGCGCTTGCGCGGCCGACTCGAACGGCCCGACCCGGACCCGGATCAGTGGCCCCCGCGCCGACTCCAGCGGATCGCTGACCACCGTCAGCCCGGCTTCGCGCAGGCGGCGCTCTGCCCGCTCGGCGTTGGCCGCCACCGAAAAAATGCCCACCGCCACGCCATGCCCGTGCAGGCGCCGGGGCCCCGCGGGCACGCCCGACGCCGGCGGCGCTGTCGCGGCCGGTGGCGCCAAGGGAGCGGGCTCCGACGGAGGCGGCGAGGCCAACGCGGAAACGGCCACCGGGGACTCGGCCACCGGGCCCGCCACCGGCATGGCCTCCAGCCGGTCGGTCAGCGCGGCCGGTGCCACGGCTTCTTCGGGCACGGTCACGGGTGAAGGCGGCGACGGTGCCACCCCAGCCACGGGCGGCGCCATCGCCGTCGGCGTGGCAACACGGGGCACCCCGGACCCGGGTGCCGCACCCACCAACACCCCGAAGGCGATGAGTGCCTCGACCAGCGCCACGGGCACCCAGACATGCCGCCGCCGGGCGGCCCGGTCCAGCCGAAGGCAGGCCTCCTGCACGGTGCGGGCCTGTTGCACCGCGGCCATCATGCGCCGGCGCACGGCGGCGTGCAGCCAGGCGTCGCCCCACCAGCCGGGCACGGCCACCGCCGCGCCGCCGATCAGGGCCAGCAGCCCCCAGCGCACACCGGGCGCCCACGGGCCGGTCTGGCGCTGCACCCACCACCAGGCCAGCAACGCCAGGCCCAGCAGCAGTGCGTGCCCCAGTGCGGGCCGCCACAAGCGCCGGTACCACAGCCAGAAGGGCCCCAACCAGCCGGCGGCAGGGTTCCAGTGTGGCCAGGCCGCACCGCGCTCGTCAAAACGCGCGAACACCGCCAGATACCGGGTCACCGCGCCGGGCCCCAGGGCCGCGCGGTACAGCGCCTCGGTGCCACGGCTGCCCTCCGCGCCCGCCGCCGGCGACGACAGGGCCGACGGCTCGGCCGGCAAGGACGAAAGCGGGGCTGCGCGGTTCATGGCCAGGGATGCCCGGGCCGGCAACGCCATGCCGGGGAAAACCAGGGGCGGCGGTCGGGCTGCATGCGGGTTCCGCCTGCGCGTGTCTGCCTCAGGCGCCTTCCGGGAACAGCGCGCCACCCTGCGGCGGCGCCACCCCGAGGTGGCGGTAAGCCGCCAGCGTGGCGATGCGCCCGCGCGGCGTGCGCTGCAGGTAGCCCTGCTGAATGAGGTAGGGCTCGATCACGTCCTCGATGGTGTCGCGCTCCTCACCGATGCTGGCGGCGATGTTGTCCAGCCCCACCGGGCCGCCGTCGAAGCGGTGGATCACCGCTTCGAGCAGCTTGCGGTCCATCAGGTCGAACCCTTCGGGGTCGACGTCGAGCATCGTCAGGGCCTTGCCGGCGATGGGTGCGGTGATGCGGCCATCGCCCTTGACGTCGGCATAGTCGCGCACGCGGCGCAGCAGGCGGTTGGCGATGCGCGGCGTGCCCCGACTGCGGCGGGCGATCTCGAACGCGCCTTCGGGGTCGATGGGCGCGTTCAGCAGCCCGGCACTGCGCGTGACGATGCGCTGCAGCTCGGCCGGCGTGTAGAACTCCAGCCGCGCCACGATGCCGAAGCGGTCGCGCAGCGGGTTGGTCAGCATGCCGGCGCGCGTGGTCGCGCCCACCAGGGTGAAGGGCTGCAGATCGAGCTTGATGGAGCGCGCCGCCGGCCCCTCGCCGATCATGATGTCGATCTGGTAGTCCTCCAGCGCGGGGTAAAGGATTTCTTCCACCACCGGCGAGAGCCGGTGGATCTCGTCGATGAACAGCACATCGTTGGGTTCGAGGTTGGTCAGCAGCGCCGCCAGATCCTTGGGCTTTTCCAGCACCGGGCCGCTGGTCTGGCGCAGGTTGACGCCGAGTTCCTGCGCGACGATGTGGCTCAGCGTGGTCTTGCCCAAGCCCGGCGGGCCGAACAGCAGCACATGGTCCAGCGCTTCGCTGCGCTTCTTGGCCGCGCCGATGAAGATTTCGAGCTGCTCGCGCACCTTCTGCTGGCCCACGTATTCGTCCAGCAGTTTGGGCCGCAAGGCGCGCTCGATCGCCTCCTCCTTGGGGGAGACGGCGGCGGCAGACACCACGCGCGGCGTGGGGGCGAAATCGTCGGTCTGGATGGTCACGGCAGCGGGTTCTGTGCGCACGGAGGCAGCACCGGACTATACAGGCGAGGCCCCGCCCCGCCAGCCCCCCGCGGCCCGTCTCACTCGGGCCGGATCCGTGCCGTCCTGGCCAGCTCGATGTAGCGGGCCGAATCCTCCCGGATGAGCTGGGCCAGCGCGGCGGCGTCGCGCACCAGGGGCTCGACCCCGGCGTTGGACAGGTTGCTCTTCGCCGCCGGGTCTGCCATCACCTTGCGCACGTCGGCCGCCACTTTGTCCACCACCGCCGGCGGCAGGTTGGCGGGGCCCATCAGGGCGTACCAGATCGAAAAGTCGAACGGCTTGAGCCCCTGTTCCTCGAAAGTGGGCACCTGCGGCATGGCCTCGTAGCGCTGCGCCGACGACACCCCCACCACTTTCAGGCGACCGCTCTGGGCGTGCGGGGTGAGCAGATTGGCGCTGACGATGGCCAGCGGAATCTGGCCCCCCAGCACGTCGGCCACGGCCGGCGCGCAGCCTTTGTAGCCGATGTGCAGCGCCTGGACCCCGGCCTTCAGCTTGAGCAGTTCCATCGCGAAGTGCTGCGGCGTGCCGATGCCGCAGGAGCCGTAGCTCAGGCTGCTGCCCGGCTGTGCCGCGGCGGCCACCAGCGACTTCACGTCGCTGATGTTGAACGACGGGTGGGCGGCCAGCCCGATGGGCGTCACGCCCAGCAGGAGGATGGGCGTCAGGTCCTTCTCCGCGTCGTACGGCAGCTTGCCGTTGACCCCCAGGTTCGTCACCATGGTGCTGTTCTGCAGCAGCAGCGTGTAGCCATCGGCGGGCGAGCGCACCACCTCGCGGCTGCCGATGTTGCCCGCCGCACCGGCCTTGTTCTCGACCACCACCGGCTGCTTCCACATCTGCTGCAGGCTCGCCCCCAACTGGCGCGCCAGGATGTCCGAGCCGCCTCCGGTCGCATAGGGGACGACGATCCGGACGGCCCGGTTCGGGTAGCCGCCGGTCTGGGCCTGTGCGCCGGCACAGGCGGCCACGGTGGCCAGGGTCAAAGCAAATCGCTGGAAGGACATGAGGTCTCCTGTCGTTGGTATGTCGGAAAAGAAAACTGCCGGGGGGCTCAGGCGTCGACGTCGACCGCGCCCAGGCGCTGCACCCACAGCGCCCAGGACCGGGGGATCTGGCCGTCGTTCATGTCCGAAGACAGCTGCGCCTCCTCCGCGTTCAGAAACATCGGCTCGCCCAGGTTCTGCGCCGCCAGTTGCAGCTTGGCGTTGGCCTCGGCGTAGATCGCGCGGTAGACCGCCTGCTGCAGCGACGCGCCCACCACGGTGGAGCCGTGGCCCCGCATCAGCACACAGCTGTTGGCCCCCAGCGAGCGGGCCAGGGCCTGGCCCAGGTACGGGCTGCTGATGAGCATGTCGGTGTTGCCGCCGGCCTCGCGGATCTCGAACTGCGCCACGCCCGCCCCCAGAAAGCCGGCCATGTGGAAGATCGGGCGCAGCGGGGTGGCGGTGCAGGCGAACGGGATCACGCTCATCGAGTGCGAATGCACCACGGACATCACATCGGGCCGGGCCCGGTACAGCTCGGCGTGGATGAAGCGCTCCAGGTATGGGCGCGGGGCGGTCGGGTCCACCGCCGAGCCATCGAGCCGGTAGGTGGTGATGTCCTGGCGCCGGACCAGCCCGGGCGCGCGGTTGACCGACAGCAGGAACAGAGCGGGATCGTCCGGGTGGCGCACGCTGACGTGCCCCAGGCCGTCGACGATCTGCTGGTCATACAGGATCCGGTTGGCCAGCGCGAGGTCGCGGCACAGGTCGTCCAGGGGGGGCGGCATGTCTTGTCTCCTGAGAAAAACTCCGGCGATTGGACCGGGTGCCGCCCGCCCCCGTCCAATACTTTGTTTTGCGGACAGCCCAAAGAAAAGCTTTGGGCCGCGCGCGCCGCCTCAGTTGCCGGTCTGGCGCCGCAGCGCCTGGCGAATGCGTTCCCGCAGCGCCAGCTCGCTGGGCGACGGATGCCGCTTGTGCGGCCAGGCCAGGTACAGCGTCCGGCGCAGCACCGGGTCCACCACGGGCCGCGCATCGAGGCGGCCGGCCAGCACATCGTCGGCCACGGAGGCGCGGGGCAGGATGCTGGCCGCCGCGCCGCGCAGCACCAGCGCGCGGATGGCCGGTATCGACCGGACCTCGTAGGCGATCTGGACCTCGATGCCCAGGTCCTGGGCCGCCCGCATCACCGTTTCGCGGACCACATCGCGGCGCTCCGGAATGGCCAGGCGGTATTCCAGCGCCTCTGCCAGCGAGACGGGTGCCCCCGCCTGGCCTTCGGGCAAGGTCACCAGCACGAGGTCCTCGTCGCGCAAGGCCTCGCGCCCGATGGCGGCGTGCTCCGGCACGCCATAGGCGAGCACCACGTCCAGTTCTTCGCGCAGCAGGCGCTCGGCCAGCACGTGGCTCATTTCTTCGGTCAGGGTCAGCAGCACCCGGGGTAGCGTCTCGCGCACCTCGACCGCCAGTTCCGCGCCCACCGCCAGAATCAGGCTCGGCGACATGCCCAGCCGGATGGGTTCACCCGCGTCCGGGGCGATGGCTGCGACCTCGCGCCGCGTCGACTCCACCTGGGCCAGGATGTCCTGCGCACGCAGATACAGCACCCGCCCGGCCTCCGTCGGCTCCACGCCGCGCGAATGCCGGTGCAGCAACGCGACCCCCAGGTCCTCCTCCAGCTGGCGCACCTGCATGCCCAGCGCGGGCTGCGCCAGGCACAGTTCGGCCGCGGCACGGGTCATGTTTCCGGTCTCGACGACCTTGACGAAAGAACGCAGTTGGCGAAAGTTCATGCACAGAGCTTGCCAGAAGCGGGGGCCGGCCGTCCCGCACGGGCGACCGGTTCGCACCGCCGCGGCAGGAACCCGGCCACGGCTCAGTTCGGCCGCAGAGTGGCCGCCGCCGCCAGTTCGCGGTAGCGCGTGGCGTCGGCTTCGATGACCCGGGCCAGCGCCGCGGCGTCACCGGTCTGGATATCCACCCCGGCCTGTTCCAGCGTGGCGATGACGCTGGGCGTCTTCAGCAGATGGCCCACGTCCTGGCCAATCTTCTGCACCACGGCGTCGGGCAGGCGGGCCGGCCCCATCAGGGCCTTCCAGGTCGACAGGTCGAAGGGCTGCAAGCCCTGCTCGGCGAGCGTCGGCACGTCCGGCAAGGCGGCGTAGCGCTGGGCCGACGACACGCCCACAGCCCGCAGGCGCCCGGACTTCACATGGGCCAGCACCAGGTTGGCACTGACCGCCGCCACCGGAATCTGCCCGCTCACCACATCGACCACCGCCGGCGCACACCCCCGATAGCCGATCTGCTGCAGCTCGATCCGGGTCTTCTGGCGAAACAGCTCCATCACGAAATGGGCCGGCGAGCCGACGCCGCAGGAGCCATAGCTCAGGCCGCCGGCCCGCTGGCGCGAAGCGGCCACCAGCGACGCCACGTCGTTGATGCCGCTGGCCGGATGCGCCACGATCATCAAGGGTGTGACGCCCACCAGCAGGATGGGGGTGAGGTCGCTCTGGTGGTCGTAGGGCAGCTTGCCCTGGAGGGCCAGGTTGGTGAGCATGGTGTCGTTCTGCACCAGCAGGGTGTAGCCGTCGGGCGCAGCCCGCACCACCTCCATCGAGCCGATATTGCCCGAGGCCCCCGCCTTGTTTTCCACCACCACGGGCTTGTTCCAGAGCCGTTGCAGCTCCCCGCCGATCACCCGCGCCACCACATCGGAGCTGCCGCCGGCGCTGTAGGGCACCACCAGGCGCACCTCCCGCGCCGGATAGGTCTGCGCCAGGGCGAGGCCCGTCCCCAGCCCCAGGGCGATGGTGACCATGCGCCGCCACCAGGCGCTGCGCAGCGGGCTCATGACAGCGCTCCCTGCAGGCGCGCGTACCAGGGGAAACCGGGCCGCGGATCACCGTGCCCGAAGTCGAGCGGCAACCACTGCATGTAGGCCTTGCGGCCCTGCATGGCGTGCTGGTTGGCGTGGCGGAAGTAGTTCATGGCCACGTCGTCGTACTCGCCGGCCGCGTCCCACGCGTCCACCCGGTCGCCGAACTGTTCGACCAGGTCGCGCTCGAACGGATACAGGCAGCAGGCCAGCACCTGCTCGCGCGTGCGCTGGTAATGCGCCGCGCGGCCGGGAAACGCCGCGTTGATGTACAGCGACGTGGCCCGCTCCAGCAGGTGCGGCAGCGCACCCGCCCGGTGCTCGGAAACGCCCCAGTACGGCGTGGGCTGGTAGAGGAAGTCGTGCAGCTCGCTGCCCAGCTCCTGGCGGGAGAGTCGTGTCACCGGCAGCACGAGCTCGTTCATGAAGCGCTCCCAGAACACCGGCGTGCCGAACCAGTAGCTGCACATGCCGTAGTTGCCGTGGTGCTGGCGGCCCACGCTCTGCATGTCCAGCGCCACCCCGGCCAGGTCCAGCACCTGCTGGTAGTGCTGCTCCAGGGCGTTGTCCTCGTGCGTGATGCGGCCGCGGTCGAAGTTGTTGAAGCACAGGTACACGTTCTGCGGCCGCGGGTTGGTGACGTACACCTCGTACCCGGGGTTGGCGGTGATCCAGCGGCGCACCTCGTGTCCGTCGATCAGGCCCTTGGCGTAGAAACGGCTGGACACCGCCCCCACCACGTCCGCCGACCGGTGCAGCCCCTGCGCATAGACCTCGTCGAAGATCTGGAACTCGCGCCACTCGGGGCGGGGGTTGTGGCGGAAATCGAGCGCTTCGAAGCCCGGGATCAGGGCGTCGAAGTGGCGGTCTTCGATGCAGTTCTGGAACAGTCGTACGTTCATGTCATGGTTCGGGATGCAGCCTGGCCCCCGCTCATCAGGTTGGCAGGGCCGGCCGCTCGAAGCAGGAGCCGGACCACGATCACCGAGCCAGCGCCTTGAGCGCCTGCTTGATGCCCTCGCTCACCCCGACCTCGGCCGGCAAGGCCTTGAGCGCGGCGGCCGCGTCCTTTTCGCTGTAGCCCAGCGCCATCAGCGCCTGCTGGATGTCCCCGGCGGCGTCGCCCACCTGCGCCGCGGCGCCTGGCACGGGCAGATCGGCCCCGAGCTTGCCCTTGAGTTCGAGCAGCAGGCGCTCGGCCGTCTTCTTGCCGATGCCCGGCACCTTGACGATGCGGCCGGCCTCCTGGGCCGTGACCGCCTGCGCCAGCTCGGCCACGCTCAGGCCCGACAGCACCGACAACGCGGTGCGCGGCCCGACACCGCTGATCTTGACCAGTTGCCGGAACGCCTCGCGCTCGCCCGCCGAGCCGAAGCCGTAGAGGATCTGCGCGTCCTCGCGCACCACGAAGTGCGTCAGCAGCGCCACCTGCTCGCCCACGGCCGGCAGGTTGTAGAACGTGCTCATGGGCACGTCGACCTCGTAGCCCACGCCGTGGCAGTCGATCAGGATCTGGGGCGGGTTCTTCTCGAGCAGGGTGCCGGTCAGTTTGCCTATCATTGCAAGCTCTGTTGTTCTGTTCTCCGGATTATCCGTTTTGATCCTCCGCCACACTTTTTCCCCGCCCGACAACGAACGCATGGCCCACCTGTGCGGCCCGATGGACCGCCACATCCGCAGCATCGAAGCGGCGCTGCAGGTCAAGGTGGCGCACCGCTTCGAGCAGTTCCGCGTCGAAGGCCCGAAGGCCAAGGCCCAGCAGGCCATGGAGGTGCTCCAGGCGCTGTACGAAATGGCCAAGCGCCCGATTCCCGAGGAACAGGTGCAGCTCATGCTCGCGGGCGACACCGCCCTGCCCGCCAGCAGCAGCGACGACGCGCCCGCCATGCAGACCCGGCGTGGCGAGGTGCGCGGGCGCACGGCCAACCAGGCGCGCTACCTGGAGAACATGGCGGTCCACGACATCACCTTCGGCATCGGCCCGGCCGGCACCGGCAAGACCTACCTCGCCGTGGCCTGCGCGGTGGACGCGCTGGAGCGCAGCGCGGTGCAGAAGATCGTGCTCACGCGCCCGGCCGTCGAAGCGGGTGAAAAGCTCGGCTTCCTGCCCGGCGACCTGGGCCAGAAGGTCGACCCCTACCTGCGCCCGCTGTACGACGCGCTGTACGACCTGATGGGCTTCGACAAGGTGCAGAAGGCCTTCGAGCGCCAGCAGATCGAGATCGCGCCGCTGGCCTTCATGCGCGGGCGCACGCTCAACCACGCCTTCGTGATCCTCGACGAGGCGCAGAACACCACGCCCGAGCAGATGAAGATGTTCCTCACCCGCATCGGCTTCGGCTCCAAGGCCGTGGTCACCGGCGACGTGAGCCAGATCGACCTGCCGCGCACCCAGCTGTCCGGACTGGTCGACGCCGAACGCGTGCTCAAGCGCGTGCAGGGCCTGGCCTTCACACGCCTGACCAGCGCCGACGTGGTCCGCCACCCGCTGGTGGCGCGCATCGTCGACGCCTACGACGCGCGCGGCCAGGGCCCCGAGCCCGGCCCCGCCGCCCCGCGCCGCGCCCGGCGCAGCCCCCCCGAGGACGCCGCATGAACACCCCCGACCAGGGCCGCACGCCCCTGCCCGGCCGCCCACACCGCAGGGCCACCGCCGCCCCCACGCTGGCCCTGCTGGCCCTGCTGGCCGGTTGCGGCACCGCCCCGCCCCAGCCCGCAGGCACCGCACAGCAGCAGGACGTGAGCTACCTGTGCGAAGGCGGCGCACGGCTGGACGTGTCCTACCTCAACCCGCCCGCGGGCGAGTCGTTCGCATCGATGCGCTACCAGGGACACATTGCCGTGCTGCAAAGCCGGCCGGCCGCATCGGGCGTGCGGTACGTCGACCAGGACGAACAGCAGGGCCTGCGCTGGTACACAAAGGGCGATGAGGGTTTCCTGGCCATCCAGCCGGCCGACCACACCGCCGCCGAAAGAACCCTGCTGAGCGGCTGCCGCGCGCAGCGCCAGCCCTGACCCGCCCCGACGCCCCCACGCCATGCCGCTGCCCGCCCTCAGCCTCTCCCTGCAATTCAGCCAGTTGGCCGATCCGGCCCCGCACCGCGCCGCGCTGGCCCGCCACAAAGTCGTGCGCTGCATCCGGCACGCGCTGGAAGCCGACGCCGAAATCACGGTGCGCATCGTCGACGCCGAAGAAGGCCAGGCCCTGAACCGCGATTACCGTGGCAAGGACTACGCCACCAACGTGCTGACCTTCGACTACGCCACCGAACCCCTGGTGATGGCCGACCTGGTGCTGTGCGCCCCGGTGGTGGCGCGCGAAGCGAAGGAACAGAAACGCTCCCTGGCCGACCACTACGCGCACCTGCTGGTGCATGGCACGCTGCACGCGCAGGGCTGGGACCACGAAACCGGCGAAGCCGATGCCGAAGCCATGGAAGCGCGCGAAATCCAGATCCTGGCCGGCCTCGGGGTAAAGAACCCCTACCGCTGAAGCACGCGGTCGCCGGCCACCGGCCTCAGCCGCGCCAGGTGGCCAGCAACTCGGCCGAGTCCATCACCAGCCCAAGGTGCAGCGACACCATGGACAACGCCGCCGATTCGAGGTGGTCGTCGGTGCCGCGCACCAGATCGCGCAGCACGATCACGCGGTAGTTGTGGTTGTTGGCGTCGAAGGCCGAGTTGAGCACGCAGCAGTCGGTGAAGCCGCCATCGAACACCACGGTGCGGATGCCCTGGTTGCGCAGCAGGAAGTCCAGATCGGTCGGGTAGAAGGCCGAGAGCCGGCGCTTGTTCTCCACCCGCCAGTCCTGCGGCAGCACCTCCGTCACCCACTCGGTCCAGCGGCTGCCTTCGAGCGCGTGGGCGTCGGCGTTGGGGATCGGCCCCACGTGTTGTGGAAAGGTGCGGCGCCAGGCAGCGGGAATGCCCTGGAGATCGTCTTCGCCCCCCGGCCGCAGCACCGACTTCACGTGCACCACCGGCATGCCCCGCGCCCGCACCCGGCGGTGAAAGGCGTCGATGGGAGCGACCACGTCGCGCGCGCGCGGCGCCGGGCAGGGACAGTCGGGGCTGTCCTCCAGGTGGCCGCGGTGCATGTCGATCGAGATCACGGCCGTGGTGGCCGGATCGAGGTAGTCGGCAAACGTTTCGCGCGCCACCTCGCGGGGCTGGTCGTAGACCCAGATCTTCATCGTCTTTCCTCACGGACATAGGGTTCACCCAGCGCGCCGGGTTGCGCGTCGGCGCCACGCTGGCGGCCCATGGCCACCCACACCATGACGCCCAGCGTCACCACATAGGGCGTCATCAGCACGAAGTACTGCGGCAGCTTCACGCCGGCCGCCGCCAGTTGCGGGATCAGCGCCTCGATGCAGCCGAACAGCAGTGCGCCGGCCAGCGCCTTCCAGGGCGACCAGCGCGCGAAGATCACCAGCGCCACCGCGATCCAGCCGCGCCCGCCCGTCATGCCGGCGATCCACAGCTTGGTGGACAGCAGCGAGATGTAGGCCCCCGCCAACCCCACCAGCGCGGCACCCGCCACCACGGCCAGAAAGCGGTAGGTCTCGACCGGGATGCCGGCCGCATCGGCCGCCTGCGGGTTTTCGCCCACGGCGCGCAGCTTGAGCCCGGCCCCGCTGCGCTGCAGAAACACCACCACCGCGAGGAAGATGAACGGCGTGAGGAACACCACCGGGTTCTGCACGAACAGCCGGCCTACCACCGGCAGCTCGGACAGCGGCCACAGGGCGACCGCGCCCTGCGAGGTGACGGGCATGTTGGTCCACCCCAGCACCGAGCCCAGCAGGCTCGACAGCCCCTGGCAGAAAAACACCATCACCAGCCCGGCGATCACCTGGTGCATGCGCAGCCACACCACCATGATGGCGAACAGCACCGACGCGGCACTGGCCGCCAGCATGGCCAGCACCAGCGACACCGCCGTGGCCCCGAAGGCCAGTTGCGCGCCGATGGCGGCGAGCGCACCGATCAGCATGAAGCCTTCGGCCCCGAGCGAGAGCACGCCCGCACGCTCGGTGAGGATCAGGCCCAGCGCAGCCAGAGCGTAGGGAATGGCGAAATCGGGGATGCTGCCGATCCAGTGACCGATCAATTCCATGCGGACCTCACGAAGGCAAGACGCGGCGCAGCCGGTGGCGGATGAAGAAGTCCGACGACGCGACGCCGATGACGACGATGGCCTGGATCAGCTGCACCATCGAAAAGGGGATCTGGTAGAACACCTGCAGGCTGCGACCGGCCACGAACAGCGTGGCGATCAGCAGCGCCACCACGGTGGCGGCAATGGGGTGGTTGCGCGCCAGGAAGGCGATCAGGATGCCCGAGAAGCCGTAGCCGTGATAGAAGGCCTGGGTCAGCCGCCCCTCCTGTCCGGAGGTGACAAGAAAGCCGGCCACCCCCGCCAGCGCGCCCGACAGCAGCACGGCCACCAGCACCATGCGGGTCACCGGCACACCGACCGCGTGCGCCACCGGCGGGCTGGCCTGGACGAAGCGCAGGTACAGCCCCGCCCGGCTCAGGTTCACCAGCCACCACACGCCCAGCATGGCGACCAGCGCGATCCCGAGCGCCGCGCCCGACGGACCGAGCAGTTCCGGCAGGCGCTCGAACGGCTGGAAAGCCGGCGAGTGCGGGAAGGCGCTGGCCGGATCTTTCCAGGCCCCGTACAGCAGGTGCAGCAGGAAGTTACCGGCCACGTAGTTGAGCATCAGGGTGGCGATGATTTCGTTCACCCCCCAGCGCAGGCGCAAGAGCGCCGGCAGCAGCGACCAGAGCAGGCCACACACCAGCGCCACGCCAAACATCAGCAGCAGGCGCAGGCCGGGCGGCCCGACATCGTAGACCGAGAGCGCGGTGGCGCCGATCGCGCCCCAGATCATCTGGCCCTCCAGCCCCAGGTTCCAGTAGCGCGCACGGAACGCGATGGCCGCCGCCAGGCCGACCATGATCATCGGTGCGCCCTGGAACAGCACGGCCTGCAGGCTCTGGGCATCGAAGACGGTGGCGACCACGAACTCCTGGAAGAGTTCGCCCGCCGGCACGCCCGCGCCCACCAGGATGGCCCCCGAGATCAGCAGGCCCGCGACCACGGCCAGCGCCAGCACCGCAGCCTGCTGCGGCCAGGCCATCTGCTGGCGGATTTCCAGTGTGTAGCGGCGGCTGAACAAGGGTTCGAAACGGCGGGGTGCGGGCACCCCGGAAACGGCGTCAGTCATGGTGCGTCATGGCTTGGCCGATGGCTTGGCGATCGGCCGGTTGTTCGAACTCGGCGACGATGCGCCCCCGGGCCATCACGCCCACGCGGTCGGCCAGCCGGAGCACCTCGTCGAGGTCTTCGCTGATGAGCAGCACCGCAGCACCGGCGTCGCGCGCCGCGCGCAGGCGCGCGTGCACCTCGGCACCGGCCCGCACGTCCAGGCCCCGGCTCGGGCTGTGGGCGAGCACCAGCCGCGGCTGCTTGCTGAATTCGCGCGCCAGCACCAGCTTCTGCGCGTTGCCGCCCGACAGCAGCGCCGCCTTCTGGGCCACCGAGCGCACGCCCTGCACGTCGAAGGCGGCCACGGCGTCGCGGGTCTCGGCGTCCATGCGGCGTTTGCGCAGCCAGAGGCTGGAGCCGTAACGGCCCGCGTGCACCAGGCCGATGCCAAAGTTCTCGGCGATCGACAGCGCCCCGGCCAGCGCGTGGCTGTAGCGGTCGGCCGGAATGGCCGCCATGCCCAGGTGGCGCCGCTGCGCGGGCGGCACCGAGAGCAGGTTCACCGCCTGCAGCCGCAGTTCCCCCTCAAAACCGCGCGACAGGGCCATGATGGCGGCGGCCAGTTCGCCCTGGCCGTTGCCCCCCACGCCGGCAATGCCGTAGATCTCGCCAGCGTGCACGGTCAGGTTCACGCCGTCCAGCGGCCGGTGGCCGCCGCGCGCGCCCAGCGCGAGTTCGCGCACCGTCAACATCGGCGCCGCGCGCTCTCCGGCACGCCGGGGGGCAGCCACCGCGCCGTCGTCCACACCTTCGCCCACCGTCAGGCGCACCAGCTCGGCCACCGGCGTCTCGGCCGGATCGACCGAGGCCACCGTGCGCCCGCCGCGCATCACGGTCACGCGGTCGGCATAGGCCTTGACGTCGGCCATCTTGTGGGTGACCAGCACCACGGCGGCGCCTTCACGCGCCAGCGCACGCACCGTGGTCAGCAGGCTGGCCGCTTCCTGGTCGGTGAGCACGGCGGTCGGCTCGTCCAGGATGAGGATGCGGGCACCCGCCAGCAGCACCTTGAGGATTTCCACCCGCTGCTGTTCGGCGATGGACAACTGGTCGATGCGCGCCTGCGGGTCGATGGCAAAGCCCAGCGCCGCGGCCTGGGCCTGCACGCGACGGGCCACTTCGGCCAGCCGTTGCCGGTGCGACAGCGACTCGGCCGGCTCGGGCAGGCTCAGCAGGATGTTCTGCGCCACCGTGAAGGGCCGCACCAGCTTGAAGTGCTGGTGCACCATGCCGATGTGCTCGCGGGCCGCGTCGCGCGGGCCGTTGAAGCGCACCGGGTTGTGATTGACCAGCAGTTCGCCAGCCTCGGGCTTGTAGAGCCCGGCGGCGATGTTCATGAGCGAGGACTTGCCGGCACCGTTCTCCCCCAGCAGCGCATGGACTTCGCCCCAGCGCACCGCGATGTGGGCGTTGTCCAGCGCGAGAAAACCGTCGAAGCTCTTGCGGATGTCCCGCAGGGTGAGGGCCGGGGTCATGGGGCCTCCGCGCTCCACCCGGTGTCTGGCCGCCGCGCCCCGGAAGGAGTGCTGGCGGGCCGGGCCTGCGTCGGCAAGGCGCTCATCCGGGTCGTCATTTCTGCGTCACCACACCCTTGACGAACCAGTCCATCTTCCAGAGGTCGGCATCGGACAGCACCTGGCCAGCGGCCACACGCTCCTTGCCGTCGCGGTCGGCCAGCGGGCCGGCGTAGATCTGCTTGCCCTTGAGCAGCGCCTCGCGCTCGGCCTGGATCAGCTTGACCTTGTCGGCCGGCACGGCAGCGCCGAAGCCGGCGATGTCGGTGCCGCCTTCGCTCATCGGAATGAAGGCGCCATAGGGAGCCGGCTTCCAGCCGCCGGCGATGATCTTCTTGAGTTCGGTCACGAGGAACTTGTCCCAGACCCAGACCGAGGAGCACAGCGTGGCCTTGGGCGCGAATTGGCGCAGATCGCGGTGGTGGCCGGTGCCGTAGACACCACGTTCCTGCGCCACGATCTGCGGCGTGGGCGAATCCACGTGCTGGCCGATCACGTCGGCGCCCTGGTCGATCAGGGCCGAGGCAGCAGCGCGCTCCTTGACCGGGTCGTTCCAGGTGCCGGTGTAGATCACGTTGACCGTGGCGTTGGGGTTGATCTTCTGCGCGCCCAGCGCAAAGGCGTTGACGGTCCAGTTCACCACACCGAAGGGGTTGGCGGCCACGAAGCCGAGCTTGCCGTTCTTGCTGGCCGCGCCGGCGGCCATGCCGCACAGGTACTGGCTTTCGTAGGTGCGGCCGTAGAAGGACTCGAGGTTCGGGCCGTTGGTGGTGCCCGAAGCGTTCAGGAAGGCCACCTTGGGATGCTTGGCGGCCAAATCCTTGAAGGCGTCGGAATGGCCGAAGGCGGTGCCGATGACGATGTTGGCACCGCGCGAGATGAAGCGCTCGGCCGCCGGCTTGATCACCGAGGCGTCTTCCGTGATGTTCTCGACGAAGTTGATCTTTACGCCGAGTTCCTTCTCGATCTTGACGCGGGCTTCGTCAAAAGCCTGGGTCCAGCCACCGTCGTTCTTGGGGCCGTAATAGAGCATCGCGATGGACGGCTTGCCCGGCAGGGTGAAGCCATCGGCCAGGGCGGGCGTGGCGGTGGCCGCCATGCCGGCGGCGGCCGTGGCGGCAGAAATCGAAAGCAGTTTGCGCAGCATGGTCAAGACCTTTCAAACACGAACAGAAGAAAAGAAGACAGCGGAAAGAGAAACCCACCGGGGGAGAAGGCATCGGGGGAACTCCGATGCCAGGGGCACACGCTCAGTCCATCATGAAATTGATGCGGAAGACGTTGCCCTCGGGGTCCAGCAAGACGGACTGGTACCAGTTGTAGTAGGTGACGTAGGGCGGCTTGATCAGCGTCGCGCCCGCCTCGACAGCCACCGGCACCATGCGGTCGACGTCGGCCTGGCTGTCGACATCGATGTTCAGCAGGAACTTCACGCCGCGCGTGTCGGAGAACTCGGACAGGTGCAGCAGTTCGTAGGCGTCGAGCGCGTTGAAGCCCAGGCTGGACTTGCCGGTATCGAGCCCGCGAAAGATGGGCGAGCGGATGGCCTCGATCTCGGGAAAACCGAACACGCGCTGGTAGAAGCCGGACAGCGCCACGACGTCCTTGGCGAAGACGTTGACATAGGAAAGGTGAGCCACGCGCACGTCTCCTTCAGACCGCGGCCTTGGTCCCACCGAAGGTCGTCTGCTTGACGAACTTGGCGGTGAGGTGGTCGCCCGAGCTGATGGGCGCGTACTGGGGCTGCTCGCCTTCGGCCAGGCAGACCGGCAGGCATTCGATCATCGCGTCGTAGTTGGGCTGGTGGAAGAACACCAGCGACTGGCGGCGCTTGTTCAGCACGGCGCTTTCGAGCGGCGGGTTGACCACGCGGTGCAGGGTCGAGACCCACTGGTCGTTGGTCCACTGCATCATCAGGTCGCCGATGTTCACCGCGTAGGTGCCGGGCATGTAGGGCACGTCCACCCACTGGCCGGCCTTGTTGAAGACCTGCAGGCCCGGGCCGTCGGGCATGACGATGGTGAGGCTGCCGTAGTCGCTGTGGGCGCCGGCCCGCATCTGGCCGGGCTGCGGCGCTTCCGTCTGCGCCGGATAGCTCAGCACGCGGAACATGCTGATGTGTTCGTCGAGCTTGTCGTCGAAGAACCGCTCGGGCAGACCCAGCCCCACAGCGAACATGCGCATGAGCTCGCGCGCCAGGTCGCTCATGGCGGCAAAGTAGCTTTCGTAAGCGGCCTTGAAGTCCGGAATCTCTTCAGGCCACAGGTTGGGCTCGAAATGCGCGCCCGCCGCCGGCCCCCGGTGGTAGTCGTCGTCGGGCACGTTGCTCGGGCCGATGGAGTAGGACTCTTTCAGATCGCCTGGCGCCGCTTCTTCGAGGCTGTAGGAAAGCCCCTCTTCCCCCACCGCGCTGTAGCCGCGCACGGCATCGTCACGCGGGCGGTCGACCTTGCGCTTGGCCGCCAGCGGCAGCGAGAAGAAGGCGTTCGAAGCCTCGGTCACGCGCTGGATCAGCACCGGGTCGATCTGGTGGTTCTTGATGACCAGGAAACCGATGCCGCGGCAGGCATCGTCCACGGCGCGGGCAACCTCTGCCTTGCCTTCCGGCGTGCCGGAAAACCAGGGCTGCAGGTCGATGACGGGAACATTGAGGGCGGGCATGGCAAGCGACTCCAGAATGGGGCAACAGGTCGAAGATGACCGGTACGTTGCAACGTCCATGCCAACTGGACCAGTTGGACAAATTTCTGATTTCGATGATTTCGACCTGCCTGCGCGCAGCGCTGGTGCAAGCGTGCGCAGCCATGGTGCGACGGCCGTGCACACTTCCTGCATCATGTCGGGTCAACATGCCACGGCACGCACCGACAGCACCACACCCGGGAGGAATTTTTGCCATGCCTGCACCGTCGTCGCCCACCCGCACCGCGCCCACCGCATCCCGCAAAAGCGCCCGCGCCCCGCTGCCCGCCAGCGGCCAGAAAGCGGCGGGCGGCCGGACCGAACGCACGCGCAGCCCGCGCCCCGCCACGGCCAACCCGACAGGCCGGCGCCAGCGCCAGCTCGAAGACAAGCGCAGCACGATCCTGGGGGCGGCACTCGGCCTGTTCTCGCGCTACGGGCTGCACGGCACGACGGTCGATCAGGTCGCGGCGCGCGCCAAGGTGTCCAAGAGCAACCTGCTCTATTACTACGCCAGCAAGGAAGAGCTGTACGTGTCGGTGCTGCGCGATCTGCTGGACCTGTGGCTGACCCCGCTGCGCGGGTTCAGCGCCGAGCAGGATCCGCGCGAAGCCATTGCCGGCTACATCCGCAACAAGCTGATGCTCTCGCGCGACCGGCCCGATGCCTCGCGGCTGTTCTGTCTGGAAATGGTGCAAGGGGCGCCGCTGCTGCAAGACGAGCTGGCGCACGAACTGCGCGAGCTGGTGGAGCGCAAGTCGGGCGTGATCCGGGCGTGGATCGAGGCCGGCGCGCTGTCACCCGTCGAGCCCCACCATCTGGTGTTCGCGCTGTGGGCCATCACGCAGCACTACGCGGATTTTGCGGTCCAGGTGCAGGCCGTTTCCGGCCGCACGCTGGACGACCCCGAGTTCTTCGAAGAAACGGTGCGCAACGTGCAGGCCATCGTGCTCGATGGCATCGCCCGCGCACCGGGGCAGGATCAGGCCGCCAGCAGGTCGTGATAGCGGCGGTCGAAGTAGACCAGGCCCTGCGCCTTGTCGCTGCCACGGATGGCGACGGCCTCGCAGAACAGCACGTCGTGCGAACCCACCTCGGTGCGCCGGGTCACCCGGCAGTCGAACGACACCGTGGCACCTTCGAGCACCGGCGCCCCGGTGACGAGCAGGCTCCAGCGGGCCGCAGCGAACCGCTCGGGCATCGGGGTCTTGCCACCGAACAGGTTCGACAGGGCCTGCTGCCCGGCGGCGAGCACGTTGACGCAGAGCACCCCGTTGGCCTCGAACACCGGGTACACCGAGGCCGAGCGGTTCAGGCAGACCAGCAACGTGGGCGGGTCGTCGGTCACGCTGCACACGGCCGACGCGGTGAAGCCGGCCTGCCCGCCCGGGCCGTCGGTGGCGACGACGCTCACAGCCGCCCCTAGGCGTGCCATCGCGTCGCGGTAGTCGCTGCGCTGTACGTTCATGATCGGTGCCATACGAATCTCTGTGTCCTGGAGGGAATGCGCGCCTTCAGTCGAAGCGGCAGGCTTCGTCGACCGAGAGCCGCGGCAGGCGCCCGAACAGCTTGCTCGCGTCGCCATGCCCGAGGTTGATGAGGAAGTTGCTGGTCCACGAGGTGCCCGCGAAAAACGCCTCGTCCACCAGCGCCTTGTCGAAGCCCGACAGGGGCCCGGCGTCGAGCCCGAGCGCGCGCGCCGCCAGGATCAGGTAGCCCGCCTGCAGCGTGGCGTTGCGAAACGCGGTTTCGTGCGCCACGGCCGGGCTGCCGGTGAACCAGCCGCGCGCATCCACGTGCGGAAAGAGCTGGGGCAGCTTGTCGTGGAACTGCGTGTCCCAGGCCGCGATCACCGTCACCGGGGCAGCCAGGGTCTTGTCGAGATTGCCTTTGGACAGGGCCGGCGCCAGCTTGCGTTTGGCCTCGGCACTGCGCACGAACACGAAGCGGCCGGGCGAGCAGTTGGCCGAGGTCGGCCCCATGCGCGTCAGTTCGTAGACCTGCCGCAGCAGATCGTCGGACACGGGCTCGTCGGTCCAGCCATTGTGGGAACGGGCTTCGGTGAACAGGGCCGCCAGCGCGGCCGGATCGAGCAGATGGCTCATTGAAAAATCTCCGTGTTTCTCACTGCGGTGCGAGCCCCCTTTGGAACGATCGGTCGGGGGGTTATTGGCGTACCTTCGCGCTGATGCGCTGCGGTGCGAGCCCCCTTCGGAGCGGCCGGGCGGGGGCTCATGCGCAAACGCCTGGCGCCTGCTGCGCCAGAAAGGCCAGCAGGGCGGTGTTGAAAGCGTCGGCCTGCGTCACGCTGTGTGCATGCCCCCCGTGCGCGAGGGTGTGCAGCGTGGCCCGGGGCAGGCAATCGGCCAGGTGCTGCGAGCAGGTCCAGGGCACGAGCGCATCGTCCTGCGCCGCACTGACCCAGACCGGCACGCCGATCTCGCCCAGGCGGGCATCGACGTCGAAGGCGCGCAACGCAGCGATGCGCTGGCGCATGATCGCCTCGCCCGGAAAATGCGCGACCGCGTGATCGACCTCGTCCTGCACACGCTGCGGATTCGCCGCGCACCAGGTGGCGGGGTAGAGAAAGATCGGCTGGGCCTCGCAGTAGGCGCGCGCGCCGCCCGCCGCCAGCAGGGCCAGCCGGGCATCGAAGCAGCGCGCCGAATGCGGGTTGGGCTGCGACCAGGCGTTGACCAGCCCCAGGCTGGCCACGCGCCCGGGGGCATCCAGCGCGAGCTGCAGCCCCACCAGCCCCCCGAGGGCGTGGCCAATGAGATGGCAGGCGGCGGTGCCGGTGGCGTCCAGCAGTTCCCGCACGTCGTTCGCCATGTCGGCGATGCGGTAGGGCGTGGGCAGCACGCCCCCGCTGCGCCCGGTGCCGCGCTGGTCGTAGGTGATCACGCGCCAGCCCGCTGCGAGCAGCGCGTCGAGCTGGGGGCGCCAGAACGCGGCCGCCCCGCCCAACCCCGAAGACAGCAGCACGGTCGGCCCGTCGGCCGGGCCGGCCACGTCGTGGACGAGCAGCGCCATCGCCCTCAGCCCTTGGCGCCGACGTGCGCGATGGTCGCGATCTCGACCAGCGCGTCGGGCTTGACCAGGCCGCACTGGATGCAGAAACGCGCCGGCTTGCTGCCGGGGAAGAACTCGGCATACACGGCGTTGATGGCCGCGTAGTTCGCCCAGTCGGTGATGAAGATGTGGTTCATCGTCACGTCGGCCATGGTGCCGCCCGCGGCGGCGATCACGCCCTGGATCGTGGTCAGCACGTGGCGCGTCTGCGCCGCCGCGTCACCGACGTGGACGACGTTGTTGTCCTTGTCGAAGGGCAGCGTGCCCGACACATAGACCACACCGTCGGCCAGGGTGCCCGGCACGAAGGGGGCGATGGGCACACCGGTGCCCGGCGGAATGATGGCGGTCTGAGGCATGAAAAACTCCTGAAGGCAGAAAAGGGAAACGGGTGGGTAGCGCGGCTCAGCCGGCAGCCAGCGTGGTGCAGAACGCGTCGATGCTGGAGACCCAGCCGAAGAAGGTTTCGACGTTGTAGACCGTGCTGGCCTGGATCTCGGCCGATCCCAGCTGGTGCGTGGCGTCGGCCAGCATCACGGCGAAATACTCCAGGTGGAAAGCGTCGCGCAGGGTCGATTCGACGCACACATTGGTGGCGATGCCGGTGAACACCAGGTTGCGGATGCCGCGCGCGCGCAGCGTGCTGTCCAGCGCGCTGTTGAAGAAGCCGCTGTAGCGCGGCTTGGGCACCACGATGTCCTGCGGGCCGGGCTGCAGCGCGTCGACCAGTTCGTAGTCCCAGCCGCCCTTGGCCAGAAAGCGGCCGGCCAGTTCGGGCTGGGCGCGCATGGTCTTGAGCGCGTTGGACTTGTACCAGTTGGGCGAGCCGGGGCCGCCGGCCTCGACGTACTGCGCATCCCAGCCGTTCTGCAGGAACACCACCAGCACCCCGGCACGGCGCGCCGCCTCGACGCAGCGCGCGATGCCGGCGATGGTGCCCTGGGCGCCCGAGATGTCGAAGCCGGCCGTGTCCACATAGCCGCCCAGCGTGGCGTAGGCGTTCTGCATGTCGACCACGACCAGCGCGGTGTTGGTGGGCTGCAGCAGCAGCGGCTCCGGCCGTGAGGGCAGCACCCAGGCGGGCGCGCCCGGCGCCGGTGCGATGCCCACCGGCGTGCTGGAAGTCAGGGTCTGGTTGGTCTTGGCGGTGCTCATCGGGGCACTCCTCAGGCGGCCATGGCCTCGGCCGCCACGCGCGATGGCACCGGGCTGTCGACATGCGCGCGGCTCTTCATCAGCGGCTGGATCTGTTCGCCGAAGGCGCGCACACCGGCCACGAAGTCGTCGAACGTGAGCAGCACACCTTCGGTGCCCGGCACGTCGGCCATCTCGTCGAGCATGCGCGCCACGCTGGCGTAGGAGCCCACCAGCGTGCCCATGTTGATGTTGACCGCCGACGGCGAGGTCGGGTCGGTCATCTGGCGCACGTTGGTGTCGCCGCCCGACTTGGTGTCGGCCGCGCCCTGCTGCGCCATCCAGGCGATGGCCTCGGTATCGGCACCGGCCTTGTAGTGTTCCCACTTGGCGAAGGCGGCTTCGTCCGTCTCGTCGGCGATCACCATCATCAGCACGTAGGACGTGACCTCGCGGCCGGTCTTGGCCACCGCCTCGATCAGCTTGTCGGCCGCAGGCTTGAAGGCGGTGGGCGTGTTCACGCCCTTGCCGAAGCAGAAGTTGTAGTCGGCGTACCGGGCCGAGAACGCCATGCCGGCGTCGCTCTGGCCGGCGCAGATCACCTTCATCGGTGCCTGCGGCTGCGGCGCCAGACGGCAGTCGTCCATCTGGAAGTGATCGCCCTTGAAGTCGGAGTGGCCCGTCTCCCAGAGGTCGCGCAGCACCTGGATGTATTCGGACAGGTAGGCGTAGCGGGTGGAGAAGAATTCGTCGCCGGGCCACATGCCCATCTGCGAATACTCCGGGCGCTGCCAGCCCGTCACCAGGTTGACGCCGAAGCGGCCCCCCGAAATGGAGTCGATGGTGGCAGCCATGCGCGCCACCATGGCCGGCGGCAACAGCAGCGAGGGGGCGGTGGCGAACAGCTTGATCTTCGACGTCGCGGCGGCCAGGCCGGCCATCAGCGTGAAAGATTCCAGGTTGTAGTCCCAGAACTCGGTTTTGCCGCCGAACCCGCGCAGCTTGATCATGGACAGCGCGAAGTCCATGCCATAGCGCTCGGCCTCCAGCGTGATCTGCTTGTTCAGCTCGAACGAGGGCTTGTACTGCGGGGCGTTTTCCGAGATCAGCCAGCCGTTGTTGCCAATGGGAATGAAGACGCCGACGTTCATAAGGACCTTTCGGGGATGAAACACAAGAACCCGGCTGGTGCCCATGACAAAACACAAGAACGGCCGGTCTGCGCTTCTTTAGCAGGCACCGTGCCAATCCAATAAATCTTTTTAAATCAACAAGCTACAAACCATATTCAGAAGTTTTTTGACCAAATGGTCCAAAATGATGCAAAAAACGGCCGACCGAACCCAACATGGGTGCGCGACCGTTCGCACACGGTGCAGACCGGCGTGCGCCGGTTGCACGAGGCTCATGAAGGGGGTTGAAGCCAGATGTTCCGTCCCCCCATGCCCCCCCCGATCACGGCAACGTCAAGGGTCCACCCAGTCTGCACCGGGCTCCTCCAAAGCGGTGACGGCGGCGTTCAGGCCCGCGCCATTGCGCCGAGGGCCGGGGCTTGGTGGCTGGGTGCGGTATCCAGCTGCTGCTCGGGCGACTGGGCCAGGCGCTGCAGGGATTGCGCCACCGGCGTGTTCGCGGCCACGCGCGCGTCGGCCTGCGCTTCTTTGAGGGTCAGGCCGTCGTATTCGGCCATGCGGATATGGCCATCGCCGGCGTGCAGATGGGTGACCCGGGAGAGCCCCGCGTCCTGCGCCCGGCTGGCCAGCGCGAACACGGTGTTCTCCATGCCCTGGTCCCAGGGCAGACCATGCTGTTGCGCCAGGCGCTGCACCTGCATCCGGGTGTCGCCCACCAGGCGTTGGGCCGGCTCGGGCAAATGCGCAGGCATGTGCGCAGGCATGTGCGCGGGCGTGGAGGTCGCCGGCTCCAGCGCCGCCTGCGGGCGCTCCTGCTGCGCGGGGGCGCCGGGTGGCAGCGGGCCGCGGATGGTGTCGATCGCATCGCGGACGTTGCCGTCCAGCCCGCGCGAGACGGCGGTCAGCACGCCGCGCATGCGCCGCACGTCCTGGCGGTATTCGCCGATCTGCACCGCTTGCTGCTGCGCCAGCGTCTGGGCTTGCGCATCGCCCAGCACCGAGCGGTCGGGCCGTCCCTGGGCGTCCAGGTCGGTGAAGTGGTGCATGCTGTGGCTGCCGCCCAGGGCGATGGCTGCGCCGATCGTGCGGGGCGGCGTGGTGCCGGTGACGATGTTGAGCGGGGTGTAGCCCCGCAGCGGATCGCTCCAGTGTGTGCGGTTGTCGTAGCCGTTGCTGCCCAGGGTTTCGATCTCCTGGGGCCGCGCATGGACGCGCACCTGGCCGAAGTGGGGGCTGGCGGCGCTGACGACATCACCGGCCATGACGTGGTTGACCAGCGAGTCACCGCCTTCGGGAATGCGGCGGTTGAGGCTGGCCGCGCCGTAGGCGTTGAAGGTTTCGCCGTGGAGGCCGAAGTGGTGCGCACTGACCTGGGCCAGCGTGCCCCCGAGGGAGTGGCCGGTGACCGTGACCGGGCCGGACTGGAAGCCGTTGGCCTCATCGTCTTTCATCTGTTCCAGGGCCTTTCGGGCCAGCCCCACGGCGTCATTGGCTTGCAGGTTCGCTCGGCCCAACACCATACCGGCATCGGCGAGAACGCCGTCTTTGAACGCCTCGCGGTCAAACTCGGTGCCCCGGTGGGCGACGACCATCTCGCCGGTGTCCACCCGCTGGTAGACCGTGCCTTGGTAGCCGGTCTTGGGGTTGTCGACATGGGCGCGGATGTGGTACTGGATGCCGCCAACGGTTACTGGAGGGGCGTTATTCGGGGTGAATACGCCAATGGGATGATTTTTGTACGCGTCGTCAGCCAGATTGGCATACTCTTGACTGGTAATGCTCATGGTTTAGCTGTCACATCTGCGGTGATGGAGAACACGTTTTCTCGAAAGCCAGGGCGTAGCTGATCAAGCTTGCGCACACCGTATGCGCCCGCAGGAATGTCCGGCGCAACGCGCTTCACTCTGGGATAGCGACCTTTCCAGTAATACTGCTTGTCCTTCCCGCCGTCCTGCCAGGCACCTTTGGCCAGTTCGAAGGCGTAGGCAGTGTCCTCCTCAGATCCAGTAGCCTTGAACCCCGCCGTCACACCGATCAGGTCCCAGTGGCAAACCCCTTTGCCGTAGTAGTCCTCGTCGATCAGGCCGTCGCGGTAGAACGTGGCACGGTAGTGGGTGTCATCGATCTGCTCCGCTGTGAGGGGGATCGATTTGGTGGGCTGGCTGCGCGTGCCGGCCCATTCGCTGGTCACGAAGTTGCAGTTGAAGGACTGGTAGTGCGCATATCCGCCGAAGTCGGCGAATGGCCCGGGCGCATCGTGCAGCTCGAACACCACCTCGAAGCCCTCCTGGGGCGACGGGTTGACCCGCCAGAGGTGTTCCTGTGCCGACTTGTCGTTCTTGGCCGCGCCGGAGGCGCTGGCGGTGCCGGGCGCGGGGCCGGCGGAATGGGTGGGTTGGCAGGCCATCAGCGCCCCCCACAGACACAGGGTGCCCAGCAGCCGCCACGCGCGGCTCCGGACCATGACCGGGACTTCATGCACACACACCTCCTTGAATCTTGTTGCGCCGCAGTTTAGCCGCTGGCCAGATGCCAGCTACACCCAGATTGCGAAGGATGGGAGCGCTCGACCATAGGGCGGCAGCCTTTGACACCGCACGCGCCACAGTCACGCATGCCGGCCAGCGCCGCAGGAGGCCTCTTTGTTCATGCGGAGACGTGTGTCTAAGAAAGCCGCGACGGCTCAGGCCGTCATCCGCAGCGGAATGGTGACCGGCCCGTCGTTGACCAGGTGCACCTGCATGTCGGCACCGAAACGGCCCGTGGCGACGACAGGGTGCGCGGCGCGTGCCTCGGCCACGAAGCGGTCATAGAGCGCCTCGCCCAGCGCGGGCGCTGCCGCGCCGCTGAAGCCCGGTCGCGTGCCGCTGCGGGTGTCCGCCGCCAGCGTGAACTGGCTGACGATCAGCAGCCCGCCGCCCACGTCCTGCACGCTGCGGTTCATCTTGCCCTGCTCGTCGGCGAAGACACGCAGCTTCAGCACCTTGGCCAGCAGGCGGCTGCCCACCGCCTCGGTATCGGTCGGCTCCGCACACAGCAGCACCAGCAGGCCCGGCCCGATGCGCCCCACGGTCTCGCCGGCGATGTCCACACGGGCCTCGCCCACACGCTGCAACAAGGCGATCATGGCGTTGTCATTTCAGGTCGTTTTCGTCAAAAAAGCGGGCCTCCACGTCGGAGGGCAGCAACTGGATGCTCGCCCGCAGGCCCGGCACCGCGCTCATCAGTGCCTGCTCCACGTCGGCCCGCACGGCCGCTGCGCGGCCGAGGGACCAACTGGCGGGCATGTGCATGTGCAGGTCGACAAAACGCCGCTGGCCGGCGCGGCGTGTGACCACGTGGTCGAAGCGCACGATGTCGACCCCCTGGCGCTGCACGGCAAAGCCGGCCAGGGTCTGTTCGATCGTGGCCTGCACCTCGGGCTCGACCGCTTCGTCCATCAGCCCCTGCGACGAGCGCCAGATGAGGTGAAAGCCTTCCTTGAGGATGTTGGCCGCCACCCCCATGGCCACCACCGGGTCGAGCCAGAGCCAGCCGGTCAGGTGCACCAGGGCAATGCCGACCACCACGCCGGCCGAAGTCCAGACATCGGTGGTCAGGTGGCGGGCATCGGCCTCCAACGCGATGGAACGGTGCACCCGCGCCGCGCGGAACATGGTCCACGCCAGCAGGCCGTTGAGCGCCGACGACGCCACCGACAGAGCCAGCCCCCAGCCAACCTGTTCCAGCGGCTGCGGGTTCCACAGCCGGAGCGCCGCGGCCCAGAAGATGCCGAGCGCCGCGGCGATGATGAGCACCCCCTCGAAGCCAGACGAAAAGTACTCGGCCTTGTGGTGACCATAGGGGTGGTCGGCGTCGGCGGGGCGGGCGGCGATGGTCACCATCACCAGGCCGAACACCGCGCTGGCGAGGTTCACCAGCGACTCCATCGCGTCGGACAGCAGGCCGACCGAACCGGTCACGAGCCAGGCGGCCGTTTTCAGCGCGATGGTGATCAGGGCCACCGCCACCGATGCCTGCAACAGGCGCCGCGGGGTCATGAAGGCTTGCAGGGGCAGGGATGCGGAAGCAGACATGGCCGCATTGTCGGCCACCGCCCCTGAAGCGCACCTGAACGGTGACAGAATGATGTTGCACAGCACCATGGTTATTCACCCCAACGCCCCGCCGCCATGACCCCACCTCTCTCCGTGCGCTGGATCGGCGACACCGACGCCTGGCTGCTGGCCGAAGGCAAGCACCTGCGGCCCTGGCAGAAACTCGGTGCGCACCCGGTCACGCTCGACGGTTGCGACGGCGTGGCCTTCGCCGTCTGGGCCCCGAACGCGCGGCAGGTGCTGCTGCTGGGCGATTTCAACGGCTGGCAGGCGCAGCCCCTGGCCCTGCTCCCCGGGTGCGGCGTGTGGGAGGTCTTCGTGCCCGGCGCCGCGGTGGGCCACTGGTACAAGTTCGCGGTCGAAGGTGCCGACGGCGTCTGGCGCCACAAGACCGACCCCTGCGCGCGCGAAACCGAACTGCCACCCGGCAACGCCGCCCGCGTGTGCGAGCCGCTGCGCCCGACGCCGGCCACGGGGGTGCCAGCGCCGACCGACCGGGCACCCATGGCCATCTACGAAGTGCACGTGGGTTCCTGGCGCCGGCCCGGCGGACCGCACACCCTGCCCACCTGGGACGATCTGGCGCGCGAACTCGTGCCCTACGCCGCCGGACTGGGCTTCACCCACCTCGAACTGCTGCCGGTCAGCGAACACCCGTTCTATGGCTCCTGGGGCTACCAGCCGACCGGCCTGTACGCGCCCACGGCCCGCTACGGCCGCCCGGACGGCTTCCGGCGCTTTGTCGACGCGGCGCACGCCGCCGGCCTGAAAATCATCCTCGACTGGGTGCCCGCGCACTTCCCCGCCGACGAACACGCGCTGGCGCGCTTCGACGGCACCGCCCTGTACGAACACGCCGACCCGCGCGAGGGTTTCCACCGCGACTGGAACACCCTCATCTACAACTGGGGCCGGCACGAGGTGCGCAACTACCTGGTGGGCAATGCGCTGTTCTGGATCGAGCAGTACGGCATCGACGGCCTGCGTGTGGACGCGGTGGCCTCCATGCTCTACCGCGACTACAGCCGCCCCGCCGGCGAATGGGTGCCCAACAAGGACGGCGGGCGCGAGAACTACGAAGCCATCGCCTTCCTGCGCGAGGTGCACGAAGTGCTGCAGCGCGAGGCGCCACAGGCGGTCACCATCGCCGAAGAATCCACCGCCTTCCCGCGCGTGACCGGCGCCGTGGCCGACGGCGGGCTGGGCTTCGACCACAAGTGGAACATGGGCTGGATGCACGACACCCTGGCCTACTTCGCCGAAGACCCAGTGCACCGCCGCTGGCACCACCAGCGCATGACCTTTTCCATGATGTACGCTTGGAGCGAAGACTACGTGCTGCCGCTCTCGCACGACGAGGTGGTGCACGGCAAGGGTTCGCTGCTGGGCAAGATGGCCGGCGACCCCTGGCAGCAGCGCGCCAACCTGCGAGCGCTCTACGCCTGGATGTACGCCCACCCGGGCAAGAAACTGCTGTTCATGGGCGCCGAACTGGCCCAGCCCACCGAATGGAACCACGACACCGAACTGCCCTGGCACCTGCTGGGCGACCCGGCCCACGCGGGCGTGCAGGCCCTGGTGCGCGACCTCAACCGGCTCTACCGCGAACGCCCCGCCCTGCACGCGCGCGACACCGACCCGCACAGCTTCCAGTGGCTGGTGGTGGACGATGCCGACCAGGCCGTACTGGCCTTCGTGCGCTGGGGTCACCGGCTGGAGGACAGCACCGTGGTGATCGCCAACCTCACCCCCGTGGTGCGCGAAGGCTACCGGATCGGTCTGCCGCACGAGGGCCACTGGCTGGAGTGCCTGAACACCGATTCGGCCCACTACGGGGGCGGCAACGTCGGCAACGGCGGCAGCCTGCAGGCCGAACCCCAGGCCCTGCACGGGCAAGCCTGGTCCGCCCCGCTGACCCTGCCCCCGCTCGGGGTGATCTGGCTGCGGCCGCAATGAAACCCGGCCCCTGCGCCATGGATCGCTGACATGACCCACCACACCGTGTTGCCCGACCCGATGCCCCCGCACGCAGGCCCCGCCTTCGGTGCCCACCCCGGCCGGCTGGCGGGGCAGGACGGCACGGTGTTTTCGGTCTGGGCCCCCCACGCCAGCGGGCTGGCGGTGTGCCTGTTCGGCACCGACGCCCACCCCACGGGAGAACGCCGCGTGGCGCTTGCGCCCGATGGCGACGGCGCCTGGCGCGCCTTCGTGCCCGGCGTCGGCCCGGGCGAACGCTACGGCCTGCGCGCCGACGGCCCCTGGCAGCCCGAGGCGGGCCACCGCTTCAACCCGGCCCGGCTCCTGCTCGATCCCTGGGCGCTGGCACTGACGGGCGACACCACCCGCCTGGCCCTGGAAACCGGCCACCGCTGCGCCGACCCGCTGACCCCGTCGTGTGCCTGGCAGGCGCACCAGCCCGACCCCAACGACAACGCCGCCCGCATGCCGCGCTGCGTGGTGATCAACGTGGCCGCCGAACTGGCCGCAGGCCGCGCCATCGCCCCCGCGCCGCCGGTGCCCGCCGGGCGCGTGCTGGTCTACGAAGCGCATGTGAAGGCCCTCACCCGCCAGCACCCCGGCGTGCCCGAACACCAGCGAGGCACCTACGCCGCCCTCGCGCATCCCGCCGTCATCGACCACCTGCAGCGCCTGGGCGTCACCACCGTGTGCCTGCTGCCGGTGCACCAGCACATCAGCGAACGGCATCTGCTGGCGCGCGGTCTGGTCAACCACTGGGGCTACAACACGCTCAATGCCTTCGCGCCCGAGCCGTCTTACGCGGCGGCCACCGGCGGCCACGACCCGGCCACCGCCGCCCAGGCGGCGGCGGTGCGCGCCGAATACCGCCAGGCCGTGGACGCCCTGCACCGTGCCGGCATCGAGGTGGTGCTCGATGTGGTGTTCAACCACACCTGCGAGAGCGATCTCGACGGCCCCACGCTGAGCTGGCGCGGCCTGGGCCAGACCGACTGGTACGCCATGGCGCCCGGCGGCGTGCCGCACAACTTCACCGGCACCGGCAACAGCCTGGCGAGCAGCCGGCCGCGCGTGCTGCAATGGGTGCTGGACAGCCTGCGCTGGTGGGTGCAAGCCTACGGGGTGGACGGTTTCCGCTTCGACCTCGCCACCACGCTGGCGCGCGATGGCGTGCTCGACCACGGCTTCAACCCCCACCATCCGCTGCTTTCGGCGATGGCGCAGGACCCTTCGCTGCGCCACGTGCGGCTCATCGCCGAACCCTGGGACATCGGCCCGGGCGGGCACCGCACCGGCGGCTTCCCCCCCGGCTGGCTGGAGTGGAACGACGCGTTCCGCGATCAGGTGCGCGCCTTCTGGCTCGGCCATCCGGGCAGCCGCAGCGAACTGGCCACGCGCCAGTGCGCCAGCGCCGACCGTTTCGCCGCCGGCCCCCGCTCGCCGTTGGCCAGCGTCAACTTTCTGACCGCCCACGACGGCTTCACCCTGGCCGACCTGACCGCCTACGCCCACAAGCACAACCACGCCAACGGCGAAGACAACCGCGACGGCCACAGCCACAACCTGAGCGCCAACGCCGGTGTCGAAGGCCCCAGCGACGACCCGCACGTGCAGGCCCGCCGGGGCCAGTGGCGGCGGGCGCTGCTGGCCACCCTGCTGTGCGCGCAGGGCACCCCGCAACTGCTGGCCGGCGACGAGATCGGCCACAGCCAGCAGGGCAACAACAACGCCTATTGCCAGGACAACCCCCTCACCTGGCTGGACTGGACACGGGCCGACACCGAACTGGCCGTGTTCACGGGCGGGCTGGCCGCCCTGCGCCGGCGACACCCGGGCCTGCGCCACACGCAGCGCTTCACCGGACGCCCGCCCGCCCCCGGCCAGCCGCCCGACATCGCCTGGCACGACGTGGACGGTCAGCCGCCCTCCAGCGCGGCCTGGAACAGCACGGAACACCGCACCCTCACCGCCGTGATCTGCGTCGGCGAACACGGCGAAGCGCCCACCGAGCGCCTGCTGCTGGTCTGGCACCCCGGCGACGGCCCGGTCTCGCTGACCCTGCCCAGCGGCCCCTGGCAGCACGTTCTCGACAGCGCGGCCGCCCGGGTCAGCTTGGACGAAGCCCCGCTGGCCGAGGGCCAACTGATCCTGCACGCCCCCGGCCTGCACCTGCTGGTCCAAGGCTTGCATGGGTCCGGGCCTGCCCCCACACCGCCAGCCCCATGAGCATTCCAGCCGACAGCCTCCTCGCCCGCCGCAGCAGCGGCGTGCTGCTGCACATCACCAGCCTGCCCGGTCCGAACGGCTGCGGCGACCTGGGCCCTGCAGCCCGCCATTTCGTCGACTGGCTGGTCGCCGCCGGGCAATCGGCCTGGCAGGTGCTGCCGCTGTCGCCCGCCGGCCCTGGCAACTCGCCCTACCAGAGCGTGTCCGCGTTCGCCGGCAGCCCGCTGATGGTCGACCTGGACGACCTGGTGCACAAAGGCTGGCTGCCCTGGATGCCGCACCAGGGCTTTGACCACCAGCGCTGCGACTTCGGCCGCGTGCGGCCCTGGCGCATGGCCAGCCTGCGCCAGGCCTGGAAAGGCTTCGGCCAGCGCGCGAGCGCGGCCGATCGCGAGGATTTCGCCACCTTTGCCGCGGCGCACGCCCACTGGCTGGACGACTACGCCCTGTTCATGGTGCTGGACGCGCGCCACGGCGGTCCCTGGACCACCTGGCCCCAGCCGCTGGCCCGGCGCGAGGCCGACGCCCTGCAGGCTGTGCGCGACCAGGCCGACGCCGACCTCGGCTTCTGGCGCTTCGTGCAGTGGCGCTTCTGGGTGCAGTGGCAGGCGCTGCGCCGCTACGCCAGCGAACGCGGCGTGCAGATCATCGGCGACGCGCCCATCTTCGTGGCCCACCACAGCGCCGACGTCTGGGCACATGCCAACCAGTTCCTGCTCGACGAACGCGGTGACCCCTTTGTCGTCGCGGGCGTGCCGCCCGACTACTTCAGCCCCACCGGCCAGCGCTGGGGCAACCCGCTGTACGACTGGGATGCCATGGCCCACGACGGCTATCGCTGGTGGAAGGACCGCCTGGCGCACACCTTCCGGCAGGTCGACGTGGTGCGCCTCGACCACTTCCGCGGCTTCGAAGCGCACTGGGAAATCCCCGCCACCGAGCCGACCGCCATCGCCGGCCGCTGGCAGCGCGGCCCCGGCCAGGCCTTCTTCGACGCCGTGCAGGACGAACTGGGCAGCCTGTCCGTGATTGCCGAAGACCTCGGGCTGATCACCCCCGAAGTGGACGCGCTGCGCGCGGGCTGCGGCTTCCCGGGCATGCGCATCCTGCACTTCGCCTTCGGCGGCGACCCGGCCAACCCCTACCTGCCGCACAACTACGAACGCGGCACCGTGGCCTACACCGGCACGCACGACAACGACACCAGCGTGGGCTGGTGGCGCAGCGCCGCCATGGGCGAAAAGGCTGCCGCGCGCGCCTACGCCGGCCGCTGCATGGACCAGGAACCGCACTGGACGCTGATCCACAGCGTTTCGCAATCGGTGGCCAACACCGCCATCGTGCCGTTCCAGGACGTGCTCGGCCTGGACAGCCGCCACCGCATGAACACCCCCGGGCTGGCCAGTGGCTGCTGGGAGTGGCGCTTCGACTGGAGCCAGGTCGACCACATCCCCGCCGAGCGCCTGCTGGCCATGACCCGCGCCCACGGCCGATTGCCGCCGGGGCGCTGACCCCGGCTGACACACAGAAGACCCGAAGACACCCGACCATCCCGGAGACAAGCATGGACAAGACCACTTCCCCCCAGTACCTGGCCCGCCGCACCATCGCGCTGGTGCTGGCCGGCGGGCGCGGATCGCGCCTGCACGCCCTGACCGACCGCCGCACCAAACCGGCGGTGTATTTCGGGGGCAAGTTCCGCATCATCGACTTCGCCCTCTCCAACTGCCTGAACTCCGGCGTGCGCCGCATCGGGGTGCTCACGCAGTACAAGTCGCACAGCCTGCTGCGCCACCTGCAGCGCGGCTGGAGCTTTCTGCGCAACGAGTTCAACGAGTTCATCGACCTGCTGCCCGCGCAGCAACGCATCGACGAACAGAGCTGGTACGCCGGCACGGCCGACGCCATCTTCCAGAACCTGGACATCCTGCGCGCCCACAACCCCGAATACATCCTCATCCTGGCCGGTGACCACATCTACAAGATGGACTACGCCAGCCTGATCGCCGACCACGTGGCCCAGGGCAAACAGTGCACGGTGGCCTGCATCGAAGTGCCGATCGCCGAGGCCAGTGCCTTCGGCGTCATGGCCATCGACGAACAGCGCCGCATCGTCAGCTTCACCGAAAAGCCGGCCCAGCCCGCCCCCATGCCCGGCAAGCCCGAGGTAGCGCTGGCCAGCATGGGCATCTACGTCTTCGACGCGCAGCACCTGTTTGCCGCGCTCGAAACGGACGCCGCCCGGCCGGGATCGAGCCGCGACTTCGGCAAGGACGTGATTCCGGCCATGGTCGCCGAAGGGCAGGCCGTGGCCCACCCGTTCGGCCTGTCCTGCGTCAAGAGTGCCCCCGAAGCGCCCGCCTACTGGCGCGACGTGGGCACGGTCGACGCCTACTGGGCCGCCAACATCGACCTCACCGACCCGCTGCCCGAACTCGACATGTACGACCGCGAGTGGCCGATCTGGACCTACCAGGAACAGCTGCCGCCGGCCAAGTTCGTTTTTGACGACGACGGCCGCCGCGGCATGGCGGTGGATTCGCTGGTCTCGGGCGGCTGCATCATCTCGGGCGGATCGGTGCGCCGTTCGGTGCTGTTCTCCAAGGTGCGCATCCACTCCTACGCCGAGGTCGATGAAGCCGTGCTGCTGCCCGAGGTCGACGTCGGCCGAGGCAGCAAGCTGCGCAAGGTGGTGGTCGACAACGGCTGCGCCATCCCGCCAGGCATGGCCATCGGCTTCGACGCCGAGGCCGATGCCCGGCGCTTCTTCCGCACCCCCGGCGGCGTGGTGCTGGTCACGCGCGAAATGCTGGAAAAATTGGCATGACCCCCCGCGCCGCCTCCGGTGTCACCCCCCTGCCAGGGGGGCTTCGCCTGCAGCCCGGCGAAGCCGGTTCTGTGGCGCGAGCTGGCTATTGGCTTCTCCGTTTTACCGCTGCCCCATGCCCCTGAAAGTCCTTTACGTCTGCGCCGAGATCTTTCCGCTGCTCAAAACCGGCGGGCTGGCCGACGTCAGCGCGGCGCTGCCGCCGGCGCTGCGCGCCCAGAAGCAGGACGTGCGCCTGCTGCTGCCCGCCTGTCCCGCCATCGCCGCCGGCGTCAAGCCCGAAGGCCCGGTGATCCCGCTGCCCACGGCCGGTATGGCCGGCCTGCCCGCCGGTGTGGGCCCGGACCCGCTCACGGCCGGCGGTCCGCCGCCCACGCTGCGCGCCGGCCGCATCACGGGCAGCCGCCTGCCGGTGTGGCTGCTGCACGCTCCCGGCCTGTACGAACAGCCTGGCAATCCCTACCTGGACCCGGAAGGGCGCCCTTGGGCCAACAGCGCCGAGCGCTTTGCCTGGCTGGGCTGGGCCGCGGCGCTGCTGGGCATCGGTGCCCTGCCGACCCCGGCCGCCAACGGCCAGCCAGCCTGGCAACCCGATGTGGTGCACGGACACGACTGGCACACCGGCCTGGCCTTCGCCTACCTGCAGGCGCTGCGCGCACCGGGCCTGCCGCGCCCGGCCACCGTCTTCACGATCCACAACCTCGCCTACCAGGGGGTGTTCGCGGGCGAGGCCCGGCACCGCCTCGGCCTGCCCGATCACCTGTTCCGCATGCAGGGCCTGGAGTTCCATGGCCACCTGTCCTTCATGAAAGCGGGTCTGCAATTCAGCGACGCCATCACCACCGTGAGCCCGACCTACGCGCGCGAGATCACCGGTGAAGAACAGGGCTGCGGGCTCGACGGTGTGCTGCGCGAACGGCGCCACCGGCTGCACGGCATCCTCAACGGCGTCGACGACGCGGTCTGGAACCCCGCCGCCGATCCGCTGGTGCAACCGGGCTTCGACGCCGAACACCTGGACGGCAAGGCCCAGGCCAAGACCCTGCTGCAAAAGCAGATGAAGCTGCGCCCCAAGCCGGACGCCCTGCTGTTTGCCGTGGTCAGCCGGCTGACCGAGCAGAAGGGCCTGCACCTGCTGCCCGGCGTGGTCGACGATCTGGTCGCCCGGGGCGGCCAACTGGTGGTGCTGGGCACCGGGGACGCGCAGATCGAGCAGGCGCTGCGTCACGCCAGCCAGCGCCACCCCGGCCGGGTCGCGGTGCATGTCGGCTACGACGAGGCGCTGTCGCACCGCGTGATCGCGGGCGCCGATGTGATCCTGCTGCCCTCGCGCTTCGAGCCCTGCGGCCTGACCCAGCTCTACGGCCTGCGCTACGGCACCCTGCCGCTGGTGCGGGCGGTCGGCGGCCTGGCCGACACCGTGACCGACTGCGCCCTGGAAAACCTGCACGACGGCAGCGCCAGCGGCTTCGTCTTCCAGGGCCTGAACGAACACGACCTGCGCCAGGCCATCCGCCGCGCCTTCGCTCTGCACCACCGCCCCGCCGACTGGCGGGCCGTGCAGCGCCACGCCATGTCTCTGCGTTTCGACTGGGCCCGCGCCGCGACCGCCTATCGCCAGGTCTATGCCCAGGCGATGGCCGAAGCGGGCCATGGCACGGCTTCTGCTTAAACAGCAGGCATCCGCCCCGAGCCGTTCTTTTGTACATCCCACCATGTCCCCAACGAACACCGCCCCCGAGACCATCGCCGCTGCGCCCACCGCCCCTTTTGAATACGACCACCTGGAAAACAGCGTCGAGGCGCTGCGCAAATCCATCGCCAACCGGCTGGTCTACGCCGTCGGCAAGGACCTGCGGTCGGCCACCAAACGGGACTGGATGTTCGCGCTGTTCCACGCCGTGCGCGACCGCTGCATGGACCGCTGGCGCCAGAGCCTGGCCGCCGCGCAGGACGCGGACGCCAAACGCGTGTACTACCTCTCGATGGAATTCCTCACCGGCCGGGCGCTGACCAACGCCCTGCTGGCCGCCGGCATCTACGACGCCGCGCGCACCGCCTGCACCCAGCTCGGTGCCGACTTCGACGCCCTGATCGACATGGAATCCGATGCCGGCCTGGGCAATGGCGGCCTCGGTCGCCTGGCCGCGTGTTTCCTCGATTCGCTGGCCACGCTGGGCCTGCCCGGCATGGGCTACGGCATCCGCTACGACTACGGCATGTTCGCCCAGCGCATCCAGGACGGCCGCCAGGTCGAAGAGCCCGACTACTGGCTCGTCAGCGGCAACCCGGGCGAATTCATGCGGCCCGAATTCAGCTACACCGTGCGCTTCGGCGGCCGCCTCGCGCAGGACGGCGACCAGGTGCGCTGGGCCGACACCGACGACGTGATCGCCACCGCGTACGACACCGGCATTCCCGGCCACGAACTCACCAGCGTGACCACGCTGCGCCTGTGGACCGCGCGCGCCTCCGGCGGCATCAACCTCGACGCCTTCAACAAAGGCGACTACATGCGCGCCGTCGAGGCCAAGAACCAGTCGGAAAACGTCTCGCGCGTGCTCTACCCCGACGACAGCACCGAACACGGCAAGGAACTGCGCCTGCGCCAGGAATATTTCTTCGTCAGCGCCTCGCTGCAGGACATCCTGCGCCGCTACCTCAAGCGCCACGGCAGTTTCGAGAACCTGGCCGACAAGGTCGCCATCCACCTCAACGACACCCACCCCGCGCTGGCCGTGCCCGAACTCATGCGCCTGCTGGTGGACGAACACCACGTCGACTGGGACACCGCCTGGGGCCTGTGCCAGAAGATCTTCAGCTACACCAACCACACGCTGATGAGCGAGGCGCTGGAAACCTGGCCGGTGGACCTGATGGGCCGGCTGCTGCCGCGCCACCTGCGCATCATCTACGACCTCAACGCGGCCTTCCTGGCCGAGGTGCACGACCGCTTCCCGGGTGAAAACGACCTGCTGCGCCGCGTCTCCCTGATCGACGAGCGTGGCCAGCGCCGCGTGCGCATGGCCTATCTGTCGGTGCTGGCCAGCCACCAGGTCAACGGCGTGTCGGCACTGCACAGCAACCTGATGGTGGAAACCATCTTTGCCGACTTCGCGCGCATCTGGCCCGAGCGCTTTTGCAACAAGACCAACGGCATCACCCCGCGCCGCTGGCTCTCGCAGGCCAACCCCTCGCTGTCGGCGCTGATCGACAGCCGCATCGGCACCGGCTGGCGCCGCCATCTCGACCAGTTGGCGCAACTCGGTGACCTGGCCGCCGACCCCGAATTCAACAACGCCTTCCGCCTGGCCAAGCTGCAGAACAAGAAGCGTCTGGCCGAACGCATCGCGCGCGAAACCGGCGTGGTGGTAAGCCCCGACAGCCTGTTCGACGTGCAGGTCAAGCGCATGCACGAATACAAGCGCCAGTTGCTCAACGTGCTGCACGTGGTCACGCGCTACCAGCAGATCCTGGCCCACCCCAACGCCAACTGGGTGCCACGCACCGTGATTTTCGGTGGCAAGGCGGCATCGGCCTACTACATGGCCAAGCTGGTCATCAAGCTCATCAACGACGTGGCGCGCACCGTCAACAACGACAAGCGCATCGGCGACAAGCTCAAGGTGGTGTTCATCCCCAACTACCGCGTGTCGCTGGCCGAAGTCATCATGCCGGCGGCCGACCTGTCGGAGCAGATTTCCACCGCCGGCACCGAGGCCTCGGGCACCGGCAACATGAAGTTCGCGCTCAACGGGGCGCTGACCATCGGCACCTGGGACGGCGCCAACATCGAGATAGCCGAAAACGTGGGGCTGGACAACATCTTCATCTTCGGCAACCGCACCGAGCAGGTGGCGGCCCTGCGCGCCAGCGGCTACAACCCGCGCCGCTACTACGAACACAACTACGACCTGAAAACCGCGATCGACCGCATCGCCGAAGGCGCTTTCAGCCCCGAGGAGCCAGGCCGTTTCCACGACATCACGCGCACGCTGCTGGAGTCCGACTACTACCTGCTGCTGGCCGACTACACCGACTATGTGGCGACCCAGCTCAAGGTCGACGAGTTGTACCGCCAGCCGGCCGAATGGACGCGCAAGGCCATCCTGAATGTGGCCGGCATGGGGACGTTCTCATCGGACCGCACGATCGGTGAATACGCCGAGCAGATCTGGAACATCCAGCCGCTGTTCACCACCGACTGAGTAACCGTCTTGGAAGTCAAGCGCTGTGAAGCGATTTGTCCCAAGGTTTGCCAGTTCGGACCATGGCATTGAGCGTGGTCAGCAGCTTGCGCATGCAAGCGACCAAGGCG
>NZ_JACBGE010000028.1 GCF_021401345.1 Hydrogenophaga sp. NFH-34 | reverse complement strand
GGCTGACCAACACAAGGCACCACCGCCGCCCAAGAACTACGGAGCGGACATTTCAACACTCATCCGCATGATCGAGGCAGGAGAGCTTTGATCCCGTTTCAACCCACTTTTACGAATAGCCTTTCTTTCATTTTTCAATCGACTCAGGTAGCTAGCCATGGAAGACCAAGCCTTCATCCGTAACAAGTCCGGTTCGTTGACCGCGGTCTGCTGTGCCGTCCTGGTCCTGATCGCGGGTTGCTCCAGCAGTCCGAAGAACTCCGAGCCCGCCAGCTCCAACCCGTTCTCCACCAACGGCACCAACAACGCCAGCGCGATCAAGATCAACAAGCTGCGCACCTTCGGCGACAGCTACACCGACCTGGCCTACACCTCGCCGCGCGCGATGACCAACTGGGCCGTCGAAGTCTCCAGCATGGCCAACGGCCTGGAGAACTACGCCATTGGCGGCGCCAAGGCAGCCTCCACGTCCTCGATCGACTTTGCCACCCAGTTGAACAACTGGAACACCACGAATTCGGCCATCACCGACAAGGACCTCACCGTCGTCTACTTCGGCTACAACGACATCGGCCGCGGCGGCACCTCCGACAACTTCGCTGCCGCCCGCGCGGGCTACACGGAGGGGGTCAACCGCCTGATCGCCGGCGGTGCCACCAACGGCAACAACCGGATGTTCGTCACCCTGATCACCGACTGGAGCCGCACCCCGGGCATCTCGGACTCGCTGCACTCGCAGGTTGTGACCTGGAACAACTTTGTCGCCTCGGTGGCGAACAGCAACCCCAACATCATCGCGGTCGACCTGTACACCGTGTTCAACCGTGTGCAGGACAAGCCCTCGGACTTCGGCCTGGTCAACGCCACCGACGTCGACAAAGAACGCTCGTACACCGACTACCTGTTCTTCGACACCCTGCACCCCGGCTCGAAGGGGCAGGAAATCATCGCCCGGGTGTTCAAGCACTACCTGACCCGCGGCTGGAACTGGGCGAGCACGCTGGACGCCGGCACCTCGGCCACCAACCAGCTCAACCAGGATCTGGACAACAACCTGCTCAAGGCTTTCAACCAGACGGCCACGACGTCGCAGGGCCTGCGCCTGGTCCCGCTGACCACATCCAACACCGATGGCCGCCGCAGTGGCCGTGACAGCCGGGTGTTCAACCTGAACCAGACCGCCCGCAACAACCTGGAAGAAAGTGTCGCCAACGGCGTCGCACTCGACTTCGCCCCCGCCAACAGCGGCATCTGGAGCCAGGGTCGCCTGGGGGTCGCGCTGACCCAGAACGCCCAGTCCACGCGCCTGACCGATATCGAAGACCGCTACAGCACCCGCTTCAACTCGAACGCGACCACGCTGTACTGGATGCAGCCCTACAACAACTTCCTGTTCTCGACCCAGCTGTCGCGCCTGGATCACGCCTTCACCCAGAACGGCCTGGACGACCTGCTCAACCGCTCCGTCACCAACGACCGCTCTGCGCACACCTGGTCGCTGGAAGGCAAGCTGCGCTACACCTACGCCTTTGACGGCCTGGCGCTGACCCCCTGGGCCTCGCTGAGCCAGCAGAACCACACCCTCAACGGCGGCCTGGTCCAAAGCCTGTACACGTCCGACGTGCAGTTCTCGCAGACCAAGACACGCGACATCTACTCCGGCCTGGGCGTCGACCTCCAGTTCAGCCCCATCGCCATCGGCCAAGGCCGCAAGCTGCTGATCGGCGCCGGTCTCAACCACCTGCAGAGCCTGCGCCGCGAAGCCCTGACCCTGGGCATGACCGAGCAGATCAACCCCGGCGTGCAGATGAGCGAGACCATCGATCGCAGCCGCGTCCGCAAGACCCAGCTGAGCCTGAACGCCGTCGTGGCCGAGCACAAGGGCATCAGCTACGGCGCCAGCTACGCGGTCGACCTGCAAAAGCCCAGCGAGACCAAGGCTGTCCGCGTGACCGCCAACATCCCGTTCTGATCCCTCTCCCACCCGCCGCCTGCGGTGGCCCGGCGCCACCGCAGGCGCTGGCCGCCCCTGCGGCCGGTACCGGCATTGCCGCCCTGAATGGGGCTGCCAGTTAAAATGCCTGATTTTTCGCCTGCACGCTAATCCATGTCTTCCACGAAGAACCTCATTCTCGGCGCCGGTCTGACCGGTCTGAGCACCGGCTACCACCTCCAGAGCGACGACTACGAGGTCTACGAGAAACTGCATGAAGTGGGCGGGCTGTGCCGCTCCGAGGAAGTCAACGGCTTCCTGTTCGACTACGCGCCGCACATTCTCTACACGGTCAACCCTTACGCGCACGAGCTGATCCACACGCTGCTCAAGGGCAACATCGAGATCAAGAAGCGCAAGGCTTTCATCTACCACGGCAAGTACGACCTGTACACCCAGTTCCCGTACCAGGCCCACCTGCACGGTCTGCCCGCCCAGGACATCATCGAATGCCTGAGCGGCCTGGTCGACGTGTTGCGCAACACCGACCGCCCCAAGCCGACCAACTACCGCGAATGGATGTACTGGCGCTTCGGCAAAGGCATCGCGGAACAGCTCATGATCCCCTATGCCGAGCGCATCTGGACCATCGATCCGAAGTACATGAACTTCAACTGGATCGACCGCCGCGTTCCGGAGCCCGATTTCGAGGCCGTGCTGAAGGGCGCCCTGCAGGACGAGGACGACCGCACCGGCTTCAACCAGGAGTTCTGGTACCCGATCGAAGGCGCCATCGAGGCCCTGCCCGTGGCCCTGGCCAAGGGTGTCAAGAACATCCACCTGAATGAAACGGTCACGAAGATCGACCCCAAGGCCAAGCGGGTCACCTTCGCCTCCGGCAAGGTCGTGGATTACCAGAATCTGGTCTACACCCTGTCGCTGACCTACCTGCCCGATTTCATCGACGACATCCCGGCGCACGTGGTGGACGCCATCAACGGCCTGCAGTTCAACCAGATCGAGTGCGTCAACATCGGCATCAACCGCCCGGACATCAGCCCCTACCACTGGCTGTACTTCCACGAAGCCGACCGATTCATCTTCCACCGCATCAGCTTCCCGCGCAACGCGTCCGAAAAGACCTGCCCGCCTGGCACCAGCTCGGTGTGCTGCGAGATTTCGTACTCCAAGAGCCGGCCGCTGCCGGTGCAGGGTCGCGAAGCGTTGATCCAGGCCACCATCGACGGTCTGACCAAGGCCAAAATCCTGCGCCCGGACGACGAAATCCTCGCTACCGACGTGCTGACCTGCGATCCGGCCTACGTGATCTACGATCTGGACTACGAAAAGAACGTCAAGACCATTCACGACTGGCTGGTCAGCATCGACATCCACCCCTGCGGCCGCTTCGGCGACTGGCAGTACTACAACATGGACCACAGCATCCTGGCCGGCAAGCGCATTGCCGACCTGCTCAACAGCAACCAGGCCTGATCCGTCCCCGGGGCGCGTCGTCTTCACCGACCGACCGCCCACAACGCCCATGCCGTCCACCCCCACCGGCCGCATGGGCGTTTTCCTTGAAGACCCGCCCTCATGACCCGATCCCCCCAGATGAGACGCCTGGCCAAATGGGCGGCCGTCGTCGTGCTGGCCATCACGGCGGTCTATTTCTTCGGCGCCGTGCGCCACCACTTCGACAGCATTCCGCCCATTCGCTGGGATGCCCCCGCCTGGGCAGCCATGGCAGCCACCGTGTTCGCCATGTTCCTGAACCTGGTGCTCGGCGGCCTCATGTGGATGCTGCTGCTGCGCGACCAGGGCGTGAACCTGAAGCCCGTGGTGGCGTTCCGCATGGTGGGCATGGCGCAGATCGCCAAATACCTGCCCGGCAATGTCGGTCACCTGGTGGGCCAGGTCACGCTGGCCAGCGCGGCCGGTGTGCCGGTGGGCGTGTCCGTTACCGCCATGCTGATCTCCACACTCTGGCTGCTGGCCACCGGGCTGTGCATGGGCGGAGCCGGTCTGCTGCTGTTTCTCGACACCACCGCCGTGCTCGACGTGCCGGTACCCAGCGCCCCGGTGATGGCCGCCCTCGGTGCGCTGGTGGCGCTCAGCCCCTGGATCGCGGTCTGGCTGCTCAACCGCTTGCTGCCCGGCCTGTCACGCCGTCTCGGCAATGGCCAGCTCATCGCCCTGCCCCGCTTTCACACCGCCGTGGCGGTGGCCTGCGGCTTCATCCTGTGCTTCTTCGTCTTCGGCGTCATGCTCAAGCTGCAGGCCCGCTACCTGTTCGGTGTCAGTGAGGGCGACGTGCTGACCCTCACCCTGATGTTCACCTCGGCCTGGATTGCTGGCTACCTGCTGCCGGGTGCGCCAGGTGGCCTCGGCGTGCGGGAAGCCCTGGTGGTGGCCTTGCTGGGCTCGGTCGTCGGCACCGGCACCGCCATCGGCCTGAGTGTGACCATGCGGCTGGCCACCGTGCTCGGAGACGGTCTGGCGTTCCTGGTCGGCCTGTCGCTGCGCTGGCTGTCGCCCGCCGACACCGCTCCCGCGGCCCCATCCGCACCCCGCCCATGAGCGCCGCTGCGGCACGCGAGACCTGGATCGACGCCCTCAAGGGCTGGGGCATGCTGCTCATCGTGATCGGCCACGTCTGGTCGCTCAGCGATGTGCCGGTCTGGTACATGTGGATGTTCTCGTTCCACGTGCCGCTGTTCTTTTTTGCTTCCGGCCTGACCCTCAAACCCGACACCCTGCCGCTGGGCAGCTTCCTGCGCCGCCGGGTCGGCACCGTGCTGGTGCCCTACCTGTTCTACGCCCTGGTTGGCTATGGCTTCTATCTGGCCGGGTACTTTGCCGCTGCGGCAGCGGGCAAAACGGTCGCGCAGTTCGCCTACGGGCTCTGGTGGCCGCTGTTTGGGGTGTTCTACGGTTCGGTGGGCGATGGCCTGCTCGTCAACAGCCCACTCTGGTTTCTGCCCGCCCTGTTCCTCGCCCAGGGCGTCGTCTACGCCCTGCACCGCCTCGGCTGGACCTGGTGGGCACGCTACGCCGCCCTGCTGGTGCTGTTCGCGATCACAGCCACCATCGAAGAGCGCATCAAGCTGCCCATGAGCCTGCTGCCGGCCATGGGCGCTGCGGTGTTCGTGCAGATCGGTCTGGATTTCCGGCGCTGGCGGGCCTGGCCGCATTGGTCGCGCGCCACCCACTGGGGCTGGCTGGCCGGGTTGCTCGCCCTGTCGCTGCTGTCTCCCCTCAATGGGGCGGTCGGGCTGGCCGGGCCGACGGTGAACCAGCCGGTCCTGTTCCTGCTGTTCGCGCTGATCGGTATCGGCTTTTCGGTGCAACTGGCCCGGCTGCTGGACGCTGCTCTGCCCTGGCTGGCGGTGCTGGGTCGGCACAGCATGGGCATTCTGGTCACCCACATGCTGGCCATCAAAGGCGTGAAGGTGCTGATGAGCCTGGCCACGGGCATTTCGCTGGACACCATGGAGCACAGCAACGCCTGGAGCCTGGCGGTGCTCGCCATCGCGGCCGTGCTCATGGTCCCGGCCATCTGGGTGATCGAACGCTGGCTGCCCTGGACGCTGGGCAACCGCCGGCCCGCAGCGGCCGGCGCGGTTACTGGATCGCGCTGAGCGGGAACGGCCGCCAGCCACACTTCAGCGCCGTCACCGCGCTGCCGGTGCTGTCCAGGCCCACGCGGTGAAACACCCGCTCCCGGTTCATGCGGTCGCCCCAGCCACTGGTCGTGAAAAACAGGTCCACGGCTTCGCGCGTGCGCTCGTAGAACGCGGGTGTGATGCCCCGGTTCTTGTACGGAAACGCGAAATAGCGGTAGTCGAGGCCGAAGGTTTCGGTCACGTGCCGCATGCTGTCCCGCGTCTGCCGAACCTGTTCGTCCAGCGAGATTTCCCAGTAACGCGGGTGGTCGCAACTGTGCGCCCCGAGACGGAAACCGCGGCGCGCCATGTCGGCCGCCTCCTCGCGCGTGATGTAGGGTCGGTCCTGCCGGAAGTACGCGGCCAGATCGATGCCCAGGCGCTCGGCCACGGCGTCGTAGACCGCCCCGTCAGCCAGACGCACCGACATCAGCGCCTCGGCCAGGTCGGCCTGACCATACCCCGCGCCCCCCAGAATCCGGGCCACCTCGGCGCGTTCGGCCGGGGTGCGCCCGTCCAGGCACTCGACCAGCAGGCTGGCCTTGAACTTTTCCTCGACCTGAGAACCTGCCTCGCCAGCGAGAAAGTCCGTGATCAGGAAGTGGATGGCCGGCACCCCCTTGCGCTCCAGGATCGGCAACGCCACTTCGTAGGACGAGCGCAGGCCGTCGTCGAAGGTGACGAGAAAGCGGTCGGCGCCCGCGTTGGCGATGCCTTCGGGCGACAGGTCTTCGAGCGGCTTGAAATGGCGCAGCAGTTCGTCGAGCACCTGCTCGAAGCTGGCCGGCGTGTGGTAGTCGTACAGGTGTTTGATGTACGGCTTGGGCGCTTCCTCCACGGCATGGAAGATGACGATGGGCAAGGTGCGCGCCGACACGGCGCGCGAAACCCCCAGCGGGATCTGGCGCATGGTGGCGCGCAGCGAACGCGAAGCCAGTCGGAAGGCGATTTCGGAAAGGGAAGCCATGAAGTTCAGGTCCGGTAGGCGTGAAGGTGCCGGGACAGCAGCCCGGACAGCGCCACCGCCCCGGCATAGGTTCCGCGCGAGGACAGGGCCACGCCCATGACCACCGCCTTCTCCAGCCAGCGCGAATGGCGCGACTGGAGAAAGGGCCAGAGACCCTGGCGGATATTGCGCTGGATGGCAGCCAGCAGCGCCGGCTCCTGCGTGCGCGAAAGCACCATCTGGAAGAACAGGCGCAGGCTGGAGCGCGCCTGCCGGAAGCCGACGAAGTGTTGCTGGTACGGCTGGGCCGGGTCGACGTGCCGCGTCATGGCGGCCACCGCCAGCAGGATGCTGGCCGTGCGCTCGTTGACCTTCTTCTGCGCAAACCCGGCCTCGGTGGCCGACACCTCGTTGAAGCGGTAGTGGTAGAGCACCCGGGCCACGTTGAAGGCCCGCTGGCAGCGCTGGAAGTACTGCATCAGGAACAGCATGTCTTCGCCCACTGCGATGCGGGTGTCGAACCGCAGCCCCTGGCTGCGGATGATGTCCAGGCGGAACATCTTGTTGCAGCACCCGCCGCCGATGAGCTGGGTACACAGCGTGTGTTCGTACAGCCGTTCCATCGGCAGGGAGCCTGTGCCCGCCAGCACGAAGTCCTGGCTGGCATCGGGGCGAACCCGGTCGTAGCCACACACGGCCACCTCATGGGTTTCCATGGGCACACGCAAGGCCTCCAGGAAGTCCGGCTCGACGTAATCGTCGGCGTCGATGAAGGTCAGGTACGTGCCCCGCGCCCGCTCCAGCGCCAGGTTGCGGGCGGACGACACCCCACCATTGGGTTGATGGATGACCCGGATGCGGTCGTCGGCGGCCGCAAACCGGTCACAAATGGCCGCGCTGCCATCGATCGAGCCATCGTTGACCAGCAGCACCTCCCAGTCGCGCCGGTGCTGGGCCTGCACAGAGCGCAGGCACTGTTCCAGATAGGCCTCGCAGTTGTAGACCGGAATGACGATCGAAATCACGGTTCCAAGCCCCCGCCTGCAGGCGCCACCGTGTCATCGCGCCCCAACGCGCAGGAAAAAACGAACAATGCCATGCGTTATCATAGTGAGCGGCCTGCCACAGGGATCAGGCCTTTTGCCACAGCGCCAGGGCGCTTCCTGGCCGGCACCCGTTCCCGGGCACGATCCGGACACCCTGACCGATAAAAAAAGCGGCACTTTCGGCCCGAGCCGGCCCGGATCCAACCACCCACAACATGAAGATTCTTTACATCGCCGGACGGGAAGAAAGCTACTCGCGCACCCGGATCGTCATCCGTGCCCTGGAGATGCGCGGACACGAAGTAGTCAAGTGCCTGCCGCCCGACAAAGCCTTCAAGCATTATCCGCGATTGCTGCTGGATGCCCTGCGCAAGGCGCCATCCTGCGACATCGTGCTGACGGGTTTTTATGGCCAGTTGCTCACGCCGGCGATGCGGCTGCTGACCTGGAAGCCGATCGTCTTCGACATGTACATCACCACCTACGACACCATGGTGTTCGACCGTGCCAAGGCCAAGCCGGGCTCGTTCAAGGCCAAGGTGTACGCCTGGGGCGACTGGCTGTCGTACAAAGCCGCCAGCATCTCGATCCTCGACAGCGACCACGTCATCCAGCATTTCGGGCGCTATGCCCGCACGGCCACCGACAAGATGCGCCGGCTGTTCCTGGCGGTGGACAACACGGTGATCCACCCGCGCCCCCGTCAGCGCACCGACGACCGCTTCCTGGTGCACTTTCACGGGGAGTTCATCCCCTTCCATGGCGTGCGCCACATCCTGCGCGCGGCCAAGCTGCTGGAAAACGAAGGGGTCGACTTCCAGATCATCGGCCGCGGGCTGACCTTCGAGCAGGACATGGCTCTCATGAAGGAGCTGGACCTGCGCAACGTGCGCATCCTCGATCCGGTGCCCTACGCCGGCCTGGCGACGCACATGGCCGAGGCCGACATCTGCCTGGGCATCTTCGGCGAGAACGAACGTGCCGAACTGGTCATCACCAACAAGGCCAACGAAGCCATCGGCATGGGCAAACCGCTGATCACCCGGCGCAACGCCCCGGTGCAGGAGTTGCTGACCCACCGGGAAAGCGCCTACTTCGTGGAGCCCGCCAATCCGCAGGCCATCGCTGACGCCATCCTGGAGCTCAAGCGCGACCCGGCGCTGCGCCAGCGCATCGCCGAAAACGGCCACCGCAAGTTCCTCGAATACGGCACGGTGGAAAAGCTGGGCGAGGGCCTTGAACGTATTCTTCTGGAGGCCTTGGGCCGTCGAGCCTGAGCCCCGCCCTTCACGAGAGCCCTGCCATGCGACGGATCGCCCCCATCCACTGGCTTGCCCTGCTGTTTTTCCTGCAGGCGCTGTTTTTTGCCTGGTTCGTGACCCCGAACGGGGACATTCCCGATGAAAGCGGTCACTACGCCTACGTGGTGGACGTGGCCAAGGGCCGCCCCCTGCCGGTGCTGGGGCACATGGACAACGACCGCGGCATCATCTCCAACAACCTCTGGCGCGACTGGGGTGTGGAAGATGGCAGCCGGCCCAACTACATCGTCCAGCATCCGCCCCTGTACTACGCGGTCGCGGCCATTCCCTACCGGATCGCCAAAGCGGTGACGAAAGACCGCTTCCTGTGGGCCAAGGCCACGCGCATCGTCTCTGCCCTGAGCCTGGGCCTGCTGATCCTGGTGATGTTCAAGTCGCTGGTGGCGGCCCGCGTCGACGACCGGCTGGCCTTGCTGCTGGCATCCCTGTTCGGTTTTGTCCCCACGGTGACGCACCTGTCTTCAGGCATCACCAACGACATCTTCCTGACCCTGATGTGTGGCCTGGCCACCCTCTATCTGGTGCGCTTCGTGCAGGGCGAGCGCATGGCCGATGCCTACTGGTGCGCCTTCTGGCTGGCCTGCGCCGGGGCCACCAAGATGACCGCCTGGGTGCTGATCGCGGGGTTTGTCGGCATCCTGCTGTATGAAATGCGTCAGCGCTGGCTACCCTGGCTGCTGCACAGCGCCGCCCTGAGCCTGCTCTCGTTTTCGTCCGCCCTCTGGTGGATGCGCCGCAACTACTACTTCTTCGGCAACCCGTTCTACATCTCGGGCTCCGATGCCCCGCCCCTCGTGCCCGGCTACACCCGGTTGAACTACCTGGAGCAGCAGCCCTTCTTCGACTGGCTGTTCCAACATTTCTACGCCTTGGTTGGCTTTTCGGGCTACTGCAACTCGGCCGCCAACGTCGACATCCTGGTGCGCTATTGCAAGGGCGTGAAGGTGGCGGTGGTGCAAGGCCCGTCCTACTACGTCTTCATCTGGGTCAGCCTCGCCTTTTCCGCCCTGCTGCTGTGGGCGGTGCTGCGCCACACTTGGCGGCTGGCCCGCTCGGCGCCCGAGCACAGCATCGCACTGAGCGCTGCAGGGTCCGTGCAATCCGGGGTGCGCCGCGTTGCGGAGACTCTGCGCGCTCCGCGCTGGCTGCCCGCGCTGCTGACCATCGGCGGTGTGGCGGCCACAGCCTACGGATTCATCCACGTGCTCAAACTGGACCCGCGCTACACCCAGCAGATCCACACCGTCTTTGCCTTCATGACGGTCGCCGCGCTGGTGTCGCTGGCCCTGGTGGCCACCGGACGAACTGGCGATGACCGCCTGCTGGCCTACGGCCCGATCCTGATCGCGCTGTTCAGTCTGCTGCTGTTCCTCCAGGGCCACAAGGCCTACGTGATTTCCGAACGCCCGGCAGGTATCCAGGGCCGCTATCTGTTCCCCTTCATTCCGCTGCTGCTGGTGTCGTTCGGTATCGCCATCCGCGGCTACCGCTGGGCGCTGCCCGTGGTCGCGATCGCCACCGTGCTGCTGGCCTGGGCGCACACCAACGGCTACATGAACACCATCGTGCCCTGGTTCAATTCCGTACGCCTATGAAACGCCGCCTGCTCCAGTTCGCCCTGTATCTGGGCCTGCCGTTGGGGCTGGCCGTGGCCCTGTACGCGGCCACCAAAGGCAACTTCGAATCGCACTTCCAGAACTCGCTGGCCGACCAGACGGCGATGGCGTCGATCCACACGGTCATGCTCGACTCGGGCTTCACGCTGCGGCAGCCGATCGACACCACCGCCCTGAACATCCAGCGCGATGGCATTCGCGAAGCGCCCGTGTGTTTCTGGATCCGCATCGAATACGACCGAAAGCACTGGAAAACACGTGGCACCGTGCTGCTCACCCTGGTGTCGGGCGACCGCTCATGGCAGGGCCAGATCCGGTCCGAGCAGATCACCACCTACTTCCAGCCGGTCTGCATCGCGGGCTCGCGCACGCAGGACATCGAGGACCGCCCGACCCATCTGGACATCACGGTGGCCGAACCCGGGCTCAAAGGTGTGGCCATGCTGGCGCTGGGTCCCGGCAACGGCCAGAACAACGCCATCATCAATGGCCAACCCTCGGACCACACGCTGAACTACCGCCTGACGGCCAACCCCGGTCCACGGCGCGGCGACATCGTGCAACTGGGCCTCATCTTTGCTCTGGCCTGCGCCCTGCTGTTCACCGTGCTGGGCCCGCTGGTGCGGCCTCCACGCGGCTGAAACCGCCCCTTCTCATTCACCCAATCACGCCCCTTCCATGATCCTTGTTACCGGAGCGGCCGGCTTCATCGGCGCCAACTTCGTGCTCGACTGGCTGGCCCAGTCGGATGAACCCGTCATCAACCTCGACAAGCTCACCTACGCCGGCAACCTGCAAAGCCTGTCCAGCCTGGATGGCGACGCCCGCCACGTCTTTGTGCACGGCGACATTGGCGACCGCGCTCTGGTCGACCGCCTGCTGGCCGAACACCGCCCTCGCGCGGTCGTGAACTTCGCCGCCGAAAGCCACGTGGACCGATCCATCCATGGGCCCGAAGACTTCATCCAGACCAACGTGGTCGGCACCTTCCACCTGCTCGAATCGGTGCGTGCCCACTGGGGCACCCTCGAAGGCGAGGCCAGGGCGGCGTTCCGCTTCCTGCACGTCTCCACCGACGAGGTCTACGGCACGCTCAAGCCCACCGACCCACCGTTCACCGAAAACCACCCCTACGAGCCCAACAGCCCGTACTCGGCCAGCAAGGCCGCCAGCGACCACCTGGTGCGTGCCTACCACCACACCTACGGTCTGCCGGTGCTGACCACCAACTGCTCCAACAACTACGGGCCCTACCACTTCCCCGAGAAGCTCATCCCGCTGATGATCGTCAACGCGTTGGCCGGCAAGCCGCTGCCGGTGTATGGCGATGGCATGCAAGTGCGCGACTGGCTGTTCGTCAAGGACCATTGCAGCGCCATCCGCCGCGTGCTGGAAGCGGGCACCCCGGGAGAAACCTACAACGTGGGCGGCTGGAACGAGAAGCCGAACATCGAGATCGTCAACACCGTGTGTGCCCTGCTCGACGAGATGTCGCCCCGCGCCGACGGCCAGGGTTATGCCACACAGATCACCTACGTGAAAGACCGCCCGGGCCACGACCGCCGCTACGCGATCGACGCCACCAAGATCCACCGGGAACTGGGCTGGAAGCCGGCCGAGACCTTCGAAACCGGCATCCGCAAAACAGTGCGCTGGTACCTGGACAACCAGGCTTGGGTGCAGCAGGTGCAAAGCGGCGAGTACCGCCAATGGGTCGACAAGCAGTACGGAGCCAAGGCATGAGCGCGCCGACGATCCTGCTGACCGGCCGCAACGGCCAGGTGGGCTTCGAGCTGCAACGGGCCCTGGCCCCGCTGGGCAAGGTGGTGGCCGTGGGCACAGCCGACTGCGACCTGGCCGACGGTGCCGCCCTGCGCGCCCTGGTGCAATCGGTCCAGCCGGCCCTGATCGTGAACCCTGCGGCCTACACCGCCGTGGACAAGGCGGAAACCGACAGCGACAAGGCGCGCGCTGTCAACGCCGTGGCACCGGGCATCCTCGGCGAGGAAGCGGCGAAGCTGGGCGCAGCGGTCATCCACTATTCCACCGACTACGTGTACGACGGCCGCAAGGCCGGCCCTTATACCGAAGCCGACGCCACCGGACCGCAATCGGTCTACGGGCAGACCAAGCTCGATGGCGAGCAGGCGCTGGCGGCGGCCACGCCGCAGCATGTGGTGCTGCGCACGAGCTGGGTCGTGGGCGCGCACGGCGGCAACTTTGCCAAGACCATGCTGCGGCTGGCCGGCGAGCGTGAAGAACTCAAGGTGGTGGCCGATCAGTTTGGTGCGCCAACCTCGGCCGCGCTGATCGCCGACGTCACCGCCCACATCGCACACCGCTACCTGCAGCAGGGGGCCACCGGGTTTCCGTTTGGTACCTACCACCTGGCCGCCGAGGGCGAAACCAGCTGGCACGCCTACGCCCAGTTCGTCATCGGCGAAGCGCTGCGCTGCGGCAAGGCCCTGAAAGCCAGCCCGGACCGGGTGCACCCGATCCCGGCCTCCGCCTACCCCACCCCGGCCCAGCGCCCGACCAATTCCCGGCTCGACACCGCCCGCCTGCGCCAGACCTTTGGCCTGCACCTGCCACCCTGGCAGGATGGCGTGCGCCACATCCTGCAGCAAATCCTCTGACACGCATTCCCATGGCACGCAAAGGCATCATCCTCGCCGGCGGCTCCGGCACACGGCTCTATCCCGTCACCCAGGCGGTGAGCAAGCAGCTCATGCCGGTGTACGACAAGCCCATGATCTATTACCCGCTGAGCACGCTCATGCTGGCGGGCATCCGCGACATCCTGGTGATCTCCACGCCGATGGACACCCCGCGCTTCAGCGAGCTGCTGGGCGATGGCAGCCAGTGGGGCCTGAACATCCAGTACGCCGTGCAGCCCAGCCCGGACGGCCTCGCCCAGGCCTTCCTCATCGGCGAGCAGTTCATCGGCAACGACCCGTCGGCGCTGGTGCTGGGCGACAACATCTTTTACGGCCACGATTTCGCCGAGCTGCTGCGCCGCGCCAACGAGCGCGACAGCGGCGCCACGGTGTTCGCCTACCACGTGCACGATCCGGAGCGTTATGGCGTGGCCGAGTTCGACGCCCAGGGCCGCGTGCTCAGCCTCGAAGAAAAGCCCACCCAGCCCAAGAGCAGTTTCGCGGTGACGGGCCTGTATTTCTACGACAGCCAGGTGGTGGGTCTCGCTCGGGACCTGAAGCCTTCGCCGCGCGGTGAACTGGAAATCACCGACCTCAACCGCCTGTACCTTGAGCAGAACCAGTTGCAGGTGGAATTGATGGGCCGGGGCTACGCCTGGCTCGACACCGGCACCCACGACAGCCTGCTCGAAGCCGGCCAGTTCATCGCCACCCTGGAAAAACGCCAAGGGCTGAAAGTGGCCTGCCCGGAAGAAATCGCCTTCCGCCACCAGTGGATCAGCGCCACCCAGCTCGAGACACTCGCCAGACCCCTGGCCAAGAACGGGTACGGCCAGTACCTGTTGCGCACGCTCAAGGAAGCCCATCCCGGCGCGCCCCGCTGAGCCGATGGCAAGCGCCGGGCTTCCGCACCTCGCCCCAGCCTACCGCCCGGACATCGATGGCCTGCGCGCCATCGCGGTCGGGGCCGTGGTGCTGCACCACGCCTTTCCCCAGGCGTTTCCCAGCGGCTTTGTCGGTGTCGACATCTTCTTCGTCATCTCCGGCTACCTGATCAGCTCGATCATCATCGGCCAGTTGCAGGCCGGCCGTTTCTCGTTCCGGGATTTCTACGCCCGGCGCATCCGGCGCATCTTTCCGGCCCTGCTGCTGGTGCTGGTGGCGTGCCTGGGCACCGGCTGGCTGATGATGACCGCCGCCGAGTTCAAGGCGCTGGGCCGTCACGTTCTGGCCGGCACCCTGTTCGTGTCGAACTTCGGCTTTTGGCAGGAGGCCAACTACTTCGACGAATCCGCGATCTACAAGCCGCTGCTGCACCTGTGGTCGCTGGCGATCGAGGAGCAGTTCTACATCGCCTGGCCCCTGCTGCTCCTGGTTGCGTACCGTTGGCGCGCCCTGCCCTGGCTGATCGCCGGGCTGCTGCTGGCCTCGCTGGCGCTCAACCTGTGGCTGGTGCGCACGGACACCACCGCCGCGTTCTACAACCCGGCGGCCCGGTTCTGGGAAATGATGATGGGCGCCGGGCTCGCCGCCCTGCAGCTTCGCTCTGGCCATCCAAGCGCGGCCAGGCCCCACTGGCTGGTGCATGTCACCGGCGCCGCCGGTCTGGCGCTGCTGGCCGTCGTGTTCTGGCGCCTCACCCCGGCCCACGCATTCCCGGGCAAGTGGGCGCTGGCGGCCACCCTGGGCACCACGCTGCTGATCGCCGCAGGACCGCAGGCCTGGCCCAACCGGATTCTGCTGGCCTGGCGCCCCATGGTCTGGCTGGGCCTGATCAGCTACCCCCTGTATCTGTGGCACTGGCCCCTGCTGTCGCTGGCGCACATCGAGGTCGGCCGCGACCTGCCCACCCCGCTGTTGCTCGGACTGGTCGGGCTGTCGGTATCGCTGGCCACCGCGACGTATCTGGGCCTGGAACGGCCAATCCGCCGCCACGGACACCGTCTCGGCCGGCCGCTGGTGGGCGTGCTAACGGCCCTGATGGTCGCCGTGGCCGCCGCCGGCGGATGGGTATACCAACAGTCGCTGAAAGTGGACACGCTGCCGGCGCTGCTCACCACCTTGCAGACCAAGGGCGGGCGCAGCGCAGTGGCCGAAGGCTGGCGCGACGGCGACTGCATGCTCGACTACAACCTCCCGCCGAGCGCCTACAAGGCCCATTGCGTGGAAGAGCGCCGTCCGCTGATCTTTCTCTGGGGCGACTCGCACGCCGGCTCGCTCTACCCCGGCTTCAAGGCGCTGCAGGACAGCGGCCGCTACAGCTTCGGGCTCGGCGAACGGACCGGTGCCATCTGTCCGCCGATTCTGGGCCACGATCCCCGCCCCGGCTGTCAGGCCCTCAACGACGACACCATCGCGCTGATCCGGCGGACCGTGCCGGACGTCGTGGTGCTCTACGCCTGGTGGCATGAAAAGGCGGTCTACGGTCGCTACGACATCAGCGGCCTGGAAGCCACGGTGGCCGAACTCCGCAAGGCGGGCGTGCCCCGCATCGTGTTGCTGGGAGCGGTGCCTTACTGGAAAGAGAACCTGCCACGCATCCTGCTGCGCCTGTCGCGCCAGCTCGACCGGCGCGGCCGTCTACCGCTGCGGCTGGGCGACGACCACCTGGACCCCCATGTCAAGCAGGCCACGGCCGAGATGCGGCAGCGGGCGGCGGCCATGGGCATCGAATTCATTTCGGGGATGGATTACTTCTGCAACGCAGAAGGCTGCCTCACCCGCCTGGACGAAAATGCCACCGAGCCGCTGAGCTACGACTATGGGCACCTGAGCGTGCCTGCGGTCACGTACTACGTGGAGCAGATCGCACCGCAGATCCTCGGGCAGCGCTGAAGCGATTGCCATGCGGGCAGCGTGCCCGCGCGCCTGCGGCGCAGCGGCTCAGCCGGTGCTGGCGTCCGCCAGCGGTGCTGCCCGCAGGCGCCCGTCGTACAGCCGTTTGTGCATCACCTGGCGCGGCACTGCCTGGGTGTCGTGCATGAGGAACGCGAGCAGGAACTGCAGCCCCATGATCATGGGCAATGCAGCCAGCATCACCGTGCCCGGCGACGCCAGCACATGGCGCAGCGCCGACACGCTCCACTCGTAAACGCCGAAACCGATGCCGAACAGCATCAGGAACACCCCCAGCAGCAGATGCAGGGAAGCGGCCGACATGTCGCGCAGGAAATAGCTGTAGAAGATGCGCTTGCCGAAGTTGCGCAGGTGCTTGCTCAGGAACTCGCCCAGGATCGCGCGCACCTTCAGGTTGCTGACCTCGTCGGCGTAGTGCGCGTCCATCGGGATGTCCATCACCACGGCCTTGACCGTGTTGAGACGGAACAGCATGTCGCTCTCGAAGAAGTAGCGCTTGCTGATGCGATCAAATGGCAGGTGGGCCGCGACCTTGGCATGGATGGCGGTGTAGCCGTTGGTGGGATCGAAGATATCCCAGTAGCCGGTCGACACCTTGGCCATGAACGACAACGCCGCGTTGCCAATCATGCGCAGGCGCGGCATGCGGCCGATGTGGGCGAGGTCGTAGAAACGGTTGCCCTTGGTGTAGTCGGCCACCCCTTCCAGAATGGGGGCCACGAAGTGGGCAACGAGCTCCGGCGCCATCTGGCCGTCGCCGTCCACCTTGACCAGCACGTCGTGCCCGTCGGCGATGGCGGCCTGGTACCCCGCCATCGTGGCGCCCCCCACCCCGAGGTTCACGGCATTGCGGACCACGCGGACGCGGTGATCGGTGTTGTGGGCTTCGACGAAGTCCCCCGAGCCGTCAGGACAGCGGTCGTCGACCACATAGATGGCCGACACCTCGGGACCGATGCGCGCCAGCACCCCCATGATGTGCCGGGTCACCTTGTAACAAGGCAGTACCACCGCCACGGAAGGTTCATGCAGCATCAGAGGCTCCCAAAGAAAAACGTCCTGGCCAGCGGCGCCGGGCAGCGGCCAGCCCCTCCCGCACCAGGCTGGACAGAAAGGCCATGGCCATGACCACACCGACCACCACGTAGGCCGTGTAGTAGCGCGGCTGGAAGAAGTAAGGGAAGTCGGTGAACATCAGGTACACCGCCAGTGCCACCGGCAGCACCACGAACGCCGCCGCAGCGCCGAAAAACAGTCGCGCCGCGAGACTGGCGCGCCAGCGCCGGAACTCGACCACCAGCAGGTACGGGACCACCACCGCCAGCATGGTCAGGATGAAAGGGTGAAAACGCAGGAACAGCCAGGGCAGGTTCCAGTCGACCAGCGTGCGCCAGTGCAGACTGGCCGTGCTGCGGGTGAACGCGGTCCAGATGGCAACCACCCAACCGCGCCAGCCCCGCGTATCACCGAAGCCCAGCAGATAGTCGCGCATTTTGCCGTCGCTCGGATGGACCCCGCGCCACTGGTTGATGCCCACGGTGCACAGCAGGTACACCAGCACCACCACCGCCGAAAACGCCCCCACGCGCCACAGGCGCTCTCGCCAGGGCCGGGGCGATGCCAGCAACTCGGCCATGACCAGCATGACCGGCAACAGCAAGGCCGTGGGCTTGATCGTCAGGCAGATACCGGCCACCAGCCCACTTTCCAGCGCAAAGCGCCAACGACCGGCATCGGCCGTGCGCCGCACGTAACCGATCAAACCGGCCAGGCAGAACAGGAGCACAAACATCTCCTGGTTCAGCGTGATCGCGGCAAACACGAACGCCGGTGTCTGCGCGACCGCAAACACCAGGACGGCACACAGCAGCCAGGGCACCTGCAAGGCCCGCGCCAGCCAGGCGATCAACACCAGTGCGATCAGGCCCCAGGCCAGGTTGGCCAGCTTGGCCAAATGGAACAGGTTGTGCGTCTCGACCACCTGGTCGAGCAACCAGGCCATCGCCGCGGTGGCGGCATAGAAGGTGGGCAGGTAGTTGCTGGCGGTGTTTTCGTGCTCCGAGGCGCCCTGCCCCGAAGACTGGCAGTAGCCGCCGTCGACACGGTCGCCATAACAACCCCAGATGCGGAGCGACTCGTGCTGCATCCGGTCATACACCCCGGGCACGGTCTGCTGCGCGTAGATGCGCCACCAGTAATCGAAATGGGTGTGCTCGTCGAACGGCGAACGGAACTCCGGATCGAACCGGGACAACAGGTTGTACCCGCCGAACAGCAGCGACAGGGCCAGCGCCACCTAGCCCAGCCACCGCGCCCCGCACCCCCACCAGACGCCCCAGCGACGACGGCTGGCGGCTCCACAAGACTGCACACCCGAATCCACCGTCATCGTCTGTTCGTCCATCCGCTCTGGTGACGGCAACTAGCCTGCGAAACGATCATCGCCACTCAGCCTGTGCGCGCCGAATCGGCCAGGTTGACGATGAGCACACCCGCACTGATCATGCCCAGGCCCAGCCACTGCCAGCCGTTGAGCTTTTCCGAAAACACCAGCCAGCTGGCCGCAGCCATGAGCAGGTAGAAAAAGGAGCCCGAAATCGCAAAAGCCACCGAGAGCCGGGCCTGCGTCAGCACGAAGAACCAGAGCACGTAGCCCAGCACCTGCAGGCACAGCGCCCCCAGGACCCAGGGCGACATCGCCGCCGACATCAGAAAGGGCACGACGCCTTCCTGGCGGAAAACCGGTGCGATCTGGTTGATGCCGCTCTTGAGCAGGAGCTGGCTGCCAATGGTGCAGGACGACACCAGAAAAATCAGGACCACGACGTTCACGGGCGAGCGCTTCGTTAAAGGGTTGGATGGGGAACAGCCCGACAGACCTCAGGCCATCACAAAGGCGTGGCGCAGCAAGCCGGGGATCGACGCCCGCCGCCCTTCGCACAAGGCCACCAGCGCCATCACCAGGGCATTCAGGCGGGACGTGACGTGCCAGTGCGCGGCCCGCTCGGAGCGGCGCCAACCCAGCGCAGCGGCCTGCCCGCCAGCGCGAGCAAAGCAGCGCTTTTCGTCCGAAAACCGCCGGCCGTCGAACAAATTGGCATTGGAGGCGCTGCCGGAATGGCGGCGGTAGGAGAAGCACACCTCGGGCACGTACACCAGCGACTGGCCCGCAAACACCAGGTCCAGCACGAAGCCCAGATCGTGGGTCAGCTTCATGTCGTCCTGGAAATCCACCCCCGCCAACCGGTCGCGCCGGAAGCACAGCGAAGGCCAGTACAACCAGTTGCCGTGCAGCAGACCGGCCGCCAGGGCATCGCCCGACAACGCCACCGTCTGCCCGCCACCGGGCGTGAACCACTGCTGCTTCACGCGGTCGGCCAGCGTCCGCACACGCTGGCCCCGCTCGTCAATGACCTGCACGCCCGGCTGGATGACGGCCGCGTCGGGGAACTGGCGGTGCGCCTCCCGCACCACCCGGACGTACCCGGGCAGCATCACGTCGTCGCAGCCCAGCAGCACGACCAGCTCGCCCTGCGCCTCCCGCAGGCATTTGCGGTAGTTGTTGACGATGCCCAGGTTGGCCGGGTTGCGGACATAGCGGATGCGATCGTCCCCGAGGCTGGCGATCCAGTCGCCGGCCCAGGTGTCGGGGTAGGCGTCGTCCAGCACGGTCAGGCGCCACTCGGGACAATCCTGGTGCTGCACGCTGACAACCGTTTCGCGCAGCAGGGCCGGATCGCCCCAGTACGGCACAAAAATATCGATGAACATGGGTTTGGAGGGAGCCGCCAGTGCGGACGACCGCGGGTTGCGGCGAGCTGGCTGCAGCCTGTATGAGGCCAACGGGACAGCTTAGGATGATAACAACTCCGCCCTTTTATAATGCCGGGCTGATCTTCATCCCGGCCGCCAGCGCCACCGGCAAGCCCTGCCGCCCACCGCACCACCCCATGAAAGCCACCCCCCTCGCGATCCCTGAAGTCATCCTGTTCGAGCCCAAGGTGTTTGGCGACGACCGGGGCTTCTTTTTCGAGAGCTTCAACCACGCCCGCTTCGAGGAAGCCATTGGCCGGCCGGCCCGCTTCGTGCAGGACAACCACTCCAAGTCGGTCAAGGGCGTGCTGCGTGGCCTGCACTACCAGATCCAGCAGCCCCAGGGCAAGCTGGTCCGCGTGGCGCAAGGTGCGGTGTTCGATGTCGCGGTCGACATCCGCAAGTCCTCGCCCACCTTCGGGAAATGGGTCGGCGCCTTGCTGAGCGCCGAAAACAAGCACCAGCTGTGGGTCCCGGAAGGTTTTGCCCACGGGTTTGTGGTGCTCAGCGACACGGCCGAATTCCTCTACAAGACCACCGACTACTACGCCCCGGCCTTCGAGCGCAGCATCCTCTGGAACGACCCGGATCTGGCGATCGACTGGACCACCGACGTCACGCCCATCCTCTCGGGCAAGGACCAGGCGGCGGCCACCCTGAAAACGGCCGACCTGTTCGACTGACCCCTACCGGCCAGCTGATGCCCCGGGTCCCCGGGGTGGCGGCGTGTTTCCCGCGTCCATGAAGGTCCTGCACGTCTACCGCACCTACTACCCCGATCCGCCCGGCGGCCTGCAGCAGGCCATCCGGCAGATCGCGGCGGGGTGCCAGACGCTGGGCGTCGAGTCCCGCATCTTCACGCTCTCGCCCCAGCCGCAGCCCCCGGTGATCGACCGGCCCGAAGGCGCGGTGCACCGCGCCCGTTCGTATGCAGCCCCCGCCTCCTGCGACCTGGGCGGCCCCGAAGCCTTCTGGCGTTATGCCCGCAACGTGCGCTGGGCCGACATCGTGCACCTGCACTATCCCTGGCCGTTCGCCGATCTGCTGGATCTGCTGAGCCCGCAGGGCAAACCCCGGGTGATGACCTACCACTCGGACATCGTCAAGCAGAAGGTGCTGGGCAAGCTGTACCACCCGCTGATGCGCTGGACCCTCGGCCGCATGGACGCGGTGGTGGCCACCTCGCCGCGCTACGCCCAGACCAGCCCGGTGCTGACGCGCTTCGTGCGGCCCGAACGGTTGCACGCCATCCCCCTGTGCATGGCCGATGCGACGGCCGAACCCGAACTGGCCGCGGACACCGACATCCTGCAGCGGCTGTCGCTGCAGGGCCGGCCGTATGTGATGTCGCTCGGCGTGCTGCGCTACTACAAGGGCCTGCATGTGCTGGTGGAGGCCGCGCGGCAGATCCAGGGCGCCGTGGTCCTGGCCGGCAATGGCCCGGAAGAAGCCGCACTGCGCGCCCAGGTCGCGGCCCTGGGACTGGACAACGTGCACTTTGCCGGCCTGGTCAACGAAAGCGACAAGCACACGCTGCTGCGCCACTGCACGGCCCTGGCGCTGCCCTCGCACCTGCGGTCGGAAGCCTACGGCATGGTGCTGCTGGAAGCGGCGATGCACGGCAAACCCCAGGTCAGTTGCGAAATCGGCTCCGGCACGTCCTGGGTCAACCAGGACGGCGTGAGCGGCTTCGTGGTCCCCCCCGAAGACCCGGCCGCGCTCGCCACCGCCCTCAACCGCCTGCTGACCCAGCCCGCCCTGGCGCACACCCTGGGCGCGCAGGCCCGGGAACGCTACCTGCGCGACTTCACCCCGGCCGCCATGGCGCAGGCCTATCGCGGCCTCTACGAAACCGTCGCCGCTGGCTGAGCGGTACCATTGCGGGTTATCCCGCCCGGAACCTAGGATTCATCTCGCATGCCCTCTCCTCTCGTCCCCGTGGTGCTTTCCGGCGGCACCGGCTCCCGCCTGTGGCCGGTTTCGCGCGAAGCCCATCCCAAACCCTTCATGGCCATGCCCGACGGCGAAAGCCTGTTGCGCAAGACCTACGCCCGCGCCGCCCTGGCCAGCCAGGGTCAGGCCCCGCTGACCGTCACCAACCGCGAGTACTTCTTCCTCAGCCGCGACACGCTGCAGGAAGCCGGCGTCACCGGCGGCGATTTCCTGCTGGAAGCCAGTGGCCGCAACACCGCCGGCGCCATCGCCATGGCGGCCCTGCACCTGGCGCAGACACGCGGCGCCGACGCCGTGATGCTGGTGCTGCCCGCCGACCACCTGGTGCAGGATGTGCCGGCTTTCCAGGCCGCCGTGGCCCAGGCCCACTCCCTGGCCGAACAAGGCCATCTGGTGACCTTCGGCATCGTGCCGGACCGCCCCGAAACCGGCTTCGGCTACATCCAGAAAGGCGCCCCGCTGGCGAACGGCCACGCCGTCTCGCGCTTCGTGGAGAAGCCCCCACTGGCCCAGGCACAGGCCTATCTGGCCTCGGGCGAATACCTCTGGAATTCCGGCATGTTCTGCCTGGGCGTGCGCACCGTCCTCGACGAGCTGTCCCGCCACGCCCCGGACGTGCTCGAAGCCTGCCGCCGCTGCGCGACCGACCTGAAGTCGCGCGAGTTGGGCGGCGTGCACGGGCTGGAAATCCCTGATGCCGCCTACCAGGCCGTGCCCTCGATCTCGATCGACCACGCCCTGATGGAGCGCTCCGACCGCGTGGCGGTGGTGCCGGCCGACATCGGCTGGTCCGACATCGGCTCCTGGACCGCGGTGCGCGACCTGTCGCCCGCCGATGCGCGCCAGAACCGCGCCACCTCGGACGCGGTGTTCGTCGACGCCGACAGCACCTACGTCCATGGCGAACAGCGCGTGGTGGCCGCCGTGGGCACACGCAATCTGGTCATCGTCGACACGCCCGATGCCCTGCTGGTGGCCGATGCCGACCGCGTGCAGGACGTGCGCGAGGTGGTGGCCCAGCTCAAGCAGCGCCAGCACCCGGCAGCCCAGTTCCACCAGACCGTGGCCCGCCCCTGGGGCACGTACACCGTCCTGGGCGAGGGCGAGCGCTACAAGCTCAAGCGCATCGAAGTGCTGCCCGGCGCCAGCCTCAGCCTGCAGCTGCATCACCACCGCAACGAGCACTGGATCGTGGTCAGCGGCCTGGCCGAGGTCACCAACGGCGACCGCACCTTCCTGCTGCACGCCAACGAATCCACCTACATCCCGGCCGAACACCGGCACCGCCTGACCAACCCGGGCCAGGAACTGCTGGTGATGATCGAAGTGCAAAGCGGCGCTTACCTGGGCGAAGACGACATCGTCCGTTTCGAGGACAAATATGGCCGAACTCCTGCAGCCTGAAGGGGCCACGCCCGCGCAGGCCCCTGCCCATCAGATCCCGGAAGTGCCCGAGGACTGGTACCACCACGATGGCCGCACCGACATCTGGGTCGCCATGCGCAACGTGCACGTCTGGGGCGTGCTGGGCTGGCACGACATCCGCCAGCGCTACCGCCGCTCGGTGCTGGGCCCGTTCTGGTTCACGCTCAGCACCTTCATCATGATCGGGGTGCTGGGCTTCCTGTACTCCGAACTGCTCAAGCAAGAGATTTCGCAATACCTGCCCTTCCTGGGGGTCGGTCTGGTGCTGTGGCAATACCTGTCGACCAGCATCACCGAAGGCTCCAACGCCTTCATCAGCGGCAGCTTCCTGATGAAGCAGATCCGCATGCCCGCGACCATCCACGTCTGCCGCATCGTCTGGCGCAACTTCTGCATCCTGCTGCACAGCCTGCCGCCAGTGATGATCCTGTCGCTGGCCCTGGGCAACCGCCCGAATGCCGACTTCATCCTCATCATTCCCGGGCTGTTCCTGCTGCTGCTGACCGCCACCTGGATCGGCATCGTGCTGGGCATTCTGTGCCTGCGCTACCGCGACCTGCTGCCCATCGTGGCCAACATCCTGCAGGTGGCGTTCTTCTTCACCCCCATCATGTGGGCGCCCACGCTGCTCAAGGAGCGTGCCTGGATTGCCCACTACAACCCGCTGTACCACCTCATCGAGATCGTGCGCGCGCCCATGATCGGTGAGCCCATCGACCCCATCTCGTGGGTCTGGGCCATCGGCATGGTGGTGGTCGGCTTCGCGATTGCGCAGGCCCTGATGAAGACCGCCCGCCACCGCCTGGCCTACTGGATCTGACATGACCGCGAGCATTTCCGCCCACAACCTGTTCGTCGAATTCCCGATCTTCGAGAACTCTCACCGGTCGCTGAAAAAAGCCGTGCTGAACCTCTCCACCGGCGGGGTCATCGGCAAGGATGCGGGCAACCACCCGGTGGTGACCGCGCTCAACGACCTGAACTTCGAGATCCGCGACGGCGACCGCATCGGCCTGGTGGGCCACAACGGCTCGGGCAAGACCACCCTGCTGCGCGTGCTCACCGGCATCTATTCGCCCACGCGCGGCCGGCTGGACGTGCAGGGCCGCACCGCTTCGTTGCTGGAAGTGTCCTCCGGGGTCGACCCCGACGCCACCGGCTTCGAGAACATCTACCTGCGCGGCATCATGAGCGGCCTTAAACCTGCGCGCATCAAGGAACGCATCGACGAGATCGCCGAGTTCACCGAACTGGGCGACTACCTCAACCTGCCGGTGCGCACCTATTCCAGCGGCATGCTGCTGCGCCTGACCTTTGCCATTTCCACCAGCATCGACGCCGACATCCTCATCATGGACGAGTGGCTCAGCGTGGGCGACGCCTCGTTCCGCGACAAGGCGGCCAAGCGCCTCAAGGATTTGGTCGACAAGGCCTCCATCCTGGTGATCGCCTCGCACAACCCCGAGCTGATTCAGTCCATCTGCAACCGCAAACTGCAGCTCGAGCACGGCCGCATCATTGCCGACGAACCGGTGGTGGCCCCGCCGCCGGAGGCGGCACCCGCCGAGTTGGCGCAGCCCGCCGAGCCCGTGGTCTGACGCGGCCGCGCCCGAAAAGCCCATGCCCCTGAACCTCAAAGCCGATCACCCGGCCCTGCCCTACCTGGAGTGGGTCGGTGCCCGGCAGCCCCTGCGGGCGGTCAAAGGCCTGATCAGTGCCCACCTGGCTTACCCCGTGGCCGAGCACATGGAGCGGCGCGAGGTCCGGCCCAAGCTGACCGAGCTGCAACGCCACTACCGTGTGCCCTTTGCCCAGCGCCTGCAGGGCGTGCGGGACCGCGTCGCCGACACCGTGGCCTTCGCGATGCAGGCCGTGCCCTACTACCGGGACACCTTTTGCGCGCTCGGCTTCGACCCCGACAAACTGCGCCAGGACCTGCGCTGGCTGCAAGACCTGCCCTGGCTGACCAAGGACATCATCCGCGAACAGGGCGATCGCCTGCTCTCGCGCCCGCTGGCCGAGGTCCGCCACCACGCCTGCAAGACCGGCGGCTCGACCGGCCAGTCCTGCGTGATCCACTACGACCAGCCCGCCGCCGACCATTCGGCCGCGGTCACGCTGTACTGCCGCCAGCGTGTGGGCAAGACCCAGCGCAAGCCCGAGCTGCACTTCGCCTGCCGCTTTCCGGGCGACCTGGTCCCGCCCTGGCCCTCGCGCGAAGACTTCAAGTGCTTCGCGATGAACCGCAGCAACATCTTCTTCGGCGCGCTCGACGACGCCGGGCTCGAAGAGATCTGGGCCACGCTGCTGCGCCGCCGCCCCTACCTGATCCACGGCCACCCATCGACCATCTACGCCCTGGCCTGCCACATCGAAAAGACCCGTGGCAGCGCCCGGGCCTTCCGCATCTTCGAGTCCAGCGGCGAACTGATGGAAGACTACCAGCGGCACAAAATCGCGCAGGCGTTGCAGTGCCGCGTGGTCAACCGCTACGGCCTGGCCGAGCTGGGCGTGGTGGCCTACGAGCTCGAAGAAGGCATGCCGGGCATGCAGTTGCTCGACTCCGAGGCCTGGTGCGAAATGGCCCCTGTGGACAACGCCACTGTGGGCAGCGACCGCGGTGAACTCACCTTCACGGCCCTTCGCAACCGGCTCATGCCGCTGATCCGCTACCGCAGCGGCGACCTCGGCCGCGTCGAACAGCGCGAGACGGGCGTCTACCTGACCGAAGTGATCGGGCGCATCCACGACATGGTGCCCATCAACGGCGTGCCCCACGCCACGCACCACATCCAGGACGTGCTCGACCACCGCGTGGGCGGCATCCAGGAATTCCAGATCGACCTGCGCAGCGCACCACCGGTGCTGCGCATCGTGGTCGACACCCACGGCAACGCCGAACAGATCACCGAGCGCGTGCAGGCGTACTGGCCTGGTGCCTTCGACCTGCAGTTCGTGCAGCATGCCGACCTGGTGCGCGTGGGCAGCCGCGCCAAGTTCCGGCACGTGGTCACGGGCTGACGCGGCGCGCATGCTTCACGTTCTCGCTCCCGGCCCCTACCAGGACATCGCGCAACTGGTGCTCTCGGCCTGGCTGCGCAGCGGTGGCCAGGGCTCGGCCGCGCTCGGCAGCCTCGGTGCGCTCGCGGACCCGGCGCACGCGCTCCACGTGGTGATCCACCCCCGCGAGGAATGGACCGAGGCGCTGCTGGCCCTGACGCGCCGGCCCGCCAAACTGCTGCTGCTGGGCCGCCTTTCGCACGGACTGGCCACCGCCCTGGGCGTGCAACTGCCCGCCGAATGGCCGGCCGACTGGGCCGGCCACACCCTGTGCCCGCCCGCCACCGCCGGCGGGTATGCGGAGAGTGTGGCGCGGGTGGTCTATCCGGCCAATGCCCCCCGCATCGCCGGCCAGGCACCTGCCATGGCGGTGCGCCCGTTCCGGCGCCACGACTTCGCCGACGAATGGAACAACCTGGGCTACGGCGCCATCACCGCCGACGGCACGCCCTGGAGCATTGCCCAGAACGCCCAGTTGCCCACCGCTCACGAACTGGCCGCAGCACGCCTGGGCGACCTGCCCCTGTGCGGCTACGCGGGACTCTGGGACCTGCCCGGCGCCAGCGTGCTCTGGTTCAACCGCGCCGCCGGCCCGATCGACTCGCAGGAATGGCGCCTGGTGGAGGATTTTTTCTCCTGCCACCGCGCCGACACCCTGCCTTGCGCCCCGGTGCTGGCCGAGGTGCCGCACGGCTTCGACAGCGCCGTCACCATGCGGCTGGACTGCGACGAAGACGTGGAATCGGCCCGTGCGCTGTGGGATCTGCACCGCGCCGAAGACGTGCCCTTCAGCCTCGCGCTGCACGCGCGCGTGCTGGCCGATGCCCGCCACCACGCGCTGCCCCGCGAAGTGCTGGCCGGCGGCGGTGCCCTGCTCTCGCACACCGCCACCCACGCGCCGGACTGGGGTGGCAGCTACGACGCAGCGTTCCACGAAGGGCGGCAGTCGGCCGACGTCATCGAGGCCCACACCGGCTACCGCGTGCGCCATGCCGTCTCGCCCTTCCACCAGACGCCGCTGTACGCCCGCCTGGGCCTGGCCGATGCCGGCTACACCGGCTGCATCGGCGGCATCATCCGCAACGACCCGGACTTCCTCACCGCCCGCGCCGGCATCCCGCCCGGCTCGGGCCAGGGTTTCATCGGCCACAGCCAGCAGTGCATGCTGCACGGCGACTGCCTGCTGAGCGACGGTGAACCCCTGCGCGTCTTCCACGAAGCCTTCCGCCTGGCAAGGGTGGGCGGCGCGTTCTTCGGCTATCTGGACCACCCGTTTTCCGAACGGTATGCCTACGGCTGGCGATCGGAGGCCGAGCGGGTCGAGGCGCATCGCCGCTTCATCGGGCATATCCGCGAAACGGGTGGCCGCGTGCTGTGGGCCAACGCCAGCGACGCACTCGACTTCCTGTCCGACCGCGCCCACACCACCGTGCACGCCCTGGCACAGGGTCATTGCATCACCCGGCCCAGCGCCACACACCGCTGGCCGCTGGCCGTGCGCCACCGCGGCCAGGTCGTGTCCGTCACCACCCAGGAAACCCTCGCATGAAGCTCATGATCGTGTTCGGCACCCGACCGGAAGTGATCAAGCTCGCCCCCGTGGCCGCAGCAGCCCTGGACATGCCGGGCATCGAGCGCGTGGTCTGCTCCACCGGCCAGCACCGCCAGATGCTGGACCAGGCGCTGGCCTGCTTCGGCCTCCGGCCCGACGTGGACCTGGACCTGATGCGCGCCAACCAGACCCTGCCCGCGCTCACCGCACGCCTGATCGAGGGCATGACCGAAGCCCTGCAGGCGCACCAGCCCGATGTGGTGATGGTGCAGGGTGACACCACCACCGCCTTCGCCGCGGCACTGGCCGCGTTCTACCAGCGCATCCCGGTGGCGCATGTCGAAGCCGGCCTGCGCACGGGCGACCCTTACAGCCCGTTCCCGGAAGAAATGAACCGGGCCATGATCAGCCGCCTGGCGCGCTGGCACTTCACGCCCACCGAGCCGGCCACCCGCAACCTGCTGGCCGAAGGCATCGCCGCATCGGCCATCACCCAATGTGGCAACACCGTGATCGACGCGGTGGAACTGATCAAGCGCCAATGGCAGCAGCGCCCCTACAGCGGTCCGGCAACCGCCTGGTTCCCGGACCGCGACCTGGTGCTGGTGACCACCCACCGCCGTGAAAACTTCGGCCAGGGCCTGGAAAACATCTGCGATGCCCTGCTGACCCTGTGCCGCGAATACCCCACGCTGGGCTTCGTGTTCCCGGTGCACCTGAATCCGCAGGTCCAGGCCATCGTCCGGCCTCGGCTGGCGGGTGTCGACAACCTGCGGCTGCTTGAACCCGTCGACTTCGAGACCAGTCTTTACCTGCAAAGCCGCTCGGTGCTGATCCTCACCGACTCCGGAGGCATCCAGGAAGAGGCCCCCTCCTTCGGCGTGCCCTGTGTCGTCATGCGCGAACACACCGAACGCCGCGAAGGCGTGGATGCCGGGTTTGCCTCGCTGGTCGGCACCGACCGGGCGGCCATTGTGGCCGGAGCGCGTCATTGGCTGGCGCAACCGGCGCTGCGCCAGCAACTGGCAACCAGGGCCAACCCGTATGGCGACGGACGGGCATGCACCCGGATCCTCGAAACACTGGCAGAGCCCCGCGCGGCCAGTGCCTGAAGATAAACTGCGGCGCATGGAGAATCCGCCCCCTCCGCGCGTCGGACTGATTGCGATCGTCAAGAATGAAGCGCCGTATCTGGTCGAGTGGCTGGCACATCACCGGCTGATCGGCATCGACCGTTTCTAGAGCATGCTGCTGGAACGCCACCGGGACGATGCGGAGTGGCTGGCACTGATCGACGCCGACGAGTTCATCTGGCCGATGAGCAACGACTGGAGCCTGCTCCGGTTTGTGCAGCGATTCGAACAGCAGCACCCGGAAGTGGGCGCCATCGCGCTCAACTGGGCCACCTATGGGTCCGCGGGTCAGGCCGTGTTCGAGGACGAGCTGGTGACCAAGCGCTTCACCTGGCACGCACCACATCACGACGTCATCAACCGGGGAATCAAGACGCTGGCCAGGACGCGGGCGGTATCGTCGGTTCTGACATCGCACAACGTAGCCCTGCACCCTGGTGCCCAATACCTGCACACACAGGGCGCGCCACGCACCTTTTCTCCCGACCTGTTCCCTGCGAACACGGCACTGGCGCAATGCCTCAGCCATGCCATCCAGTGGGACCATTTCCGGGTCAACCACTACATCGTCAAGTCCTACCAGGAGTTCATCCAGAAGAAGCAGGCGCGAGGGCGCGCCATGACTTCGACACCACTGGACGACGTGTTTTTTCTGGGACACGACAAGGGCGGCACACAGACATGCCCCGATCCGCGCTACCTGCAGGCGCTGGAAGCGGAAATGCTGCGCATTCGGGCAGCCACTCCCGAGGTCGACCACGCACAGTGGACGCGCGAACTGCTGACCCAGCGCCGCTCATTTCAGGACCAGACACCGGCACCACACGTCGGTTGCGTCGACCACATCCGGACAGACCCTGCGTCGGTCCTGCTGACCGGCTGGCTGCTGGTTCATGGTGACCACCCGGTCACGCGACTGGAGCTGTCCGTCGACCAGACGGAATGGTTGCCCTCGCACACCCTGCATGCCCAGGCGCGACCCGACGTGGCGCAGCACTTTTCGCAGGCCCCCCACGATTGCGGCTTCATCGCCAGCTTCCGGCAGGCCGCCCCGATGTCCCAAACCTCTGCCATTGCGGCCCGCGCCGTCCTCGCGGATGGCCGATGGACACGCCCCATCGAACTGGGTCGGTACGCACGCAAGGACCTCTGACGCGGGAGACCGCCCCTGCGTGGTGCCGGAGCGACTCAGAGCCCGACCGGCCTCACCAGGCTGTCCCTTACGACGAATGCCCCCAGCGGCAGCGATTCCGGCTCGACACCGGCCAGCGGCGGCACGTCGACCCGCAGTGCCTGCAACGGCACCGCCGCCTGAGCAGCCTCCAGGCGGATCACAAAGCCACAATCCAGAGGAGCCCTGGGGTGGTGCAAGCGCACGTCCGGTCGCGCCATCCGCACGCACTCGGCCACCGGCCAGCCCACCCCGTTGACATGCACCTGCATGTCGAGCGGAAAGGTACTGCGTCGCACCAGCGCCCAGCCCTTCAGGCAGAGGGTGCCCGCTTCCCACCAGACCTCGTCCACACACCCGGTCACCAGACCAGGGGGAGGTTTGAACCCCTGCAGCTGCAGCTGGTTCGCATCGAAGCGTTCCAGCAGGCCCGGCGCGTTCCGCGCCACCATCTCGCGAATCCACGCGGCTTCGCGCCGCACCCGCTCCTGGTGGGCTTCGGAGGGCGCATCCTCCACGTCGTTGTGATCGTGAAAGTAGAAAAAATCGGCTTGGTAAGCCCCCCCGGCCCCGGCGGCACTGCCCCGGCTGGATTTTTTGTAGAAGTACTCCACCCAGGATTTGATGACGTAATGGTTGACGCGGACCGGCGACCAGCACAACCGCTGGGAAAGGCCATCTCCCGACTGGTCCTGGTAGTGATCGCGCACCCGAAAGTCCTGGCCATCGGCCTGCAGGTACCGGAATCCGGGCCGCAGCGACGAGGTGTGGGGCCGGACGTTGTCCGACAGCGCCGTCAGCCGCAGGATCGACTTGACGTGATGATGGGACTCGAAAGACGCGGGTGCACGGAACCGGAAGCGCGATTGCACCGGCCCGTCGTCCGCGTACACCCGCCCGGATGAGCCGTACACCGCCCAGTTCAACGCGACGGCCCCCACGTCCGGAGCCGCCAGCGCACGGAACCAGCCCGCGAGATCGAAGCCCTCCTCGGCGGGCATCAGGAACTCGTCCGCATCCATGAACGCCAGCCAGTCGGCATGGGCACCAAAGGCCTCCAGGATCATGCGGTAGCCCGCGCCCTGGGGCGATCCCGCACTGGTGGGCACGTGAACAAAGCGCACGACCCCGGCCTGCTGCAGGGCCTGGAGATGGCTGCGATGCCGAAGGGAAACGAGGTGGTGGGGCTCATGGTCGATAGGGTCCTGCAAAGCGCCGCCAGATTCTAGAGCAGCCCCTGCCGCGCCAAGCCGCCACGGCCCAGGCGCGCCGAGGCCCCCACGGTAAAATGACCGACTCTTTCCGGTGGTGCTTTTCTGAGCGTTTGATGCCACGCCAAGACCCTATGAACACAGCCTCCGGCAGCAGTGCCACGTCCCCAGGCGCCTGCCTCCTGTTCGCCACCGCAGACTGGGACACCCCCTACTGGACCAACAAGCAGCACACTGCCGATCACCTGGCCAAGGCCGGGTGGCAGGTGCTCTACGTGGAGAGTGTCGGGCTGCGGGCTCCCCAACTGGGCAGCGGCACCGACTGGCACCGGCTGTGGCGACGCCTGGTGCGCGGCCTGCGTGGTCCGCGCCGCGTGGGGGCCGGCCTGTGGGTGCTGTCCCCGCTGGTCATTCCCTTCAAGCACCATCACCCCTGGGTCCGCGCCTTCAACCAGGGCTACCTGGCCTGGACACTGAGCCGCTTTCTGCGCCGGCAGGGTCTGGCCCATCCCATGGTCTGGACCTACCACCCGTTTGTGCTGGAAACACTGGACCGCCTGCAGGCCCGGCACAACGTGACCACCGGCCCGCTGGTCTACCACTGCGTCGACGACCTGGCCGCCATTCCAGGGATCGACGCGACCGCGTTCAATGCCGAGGAGCGGCGGCTGCTGACCCGCGCCGATGCGGTGTTCACCACCAGCCAGGCGCTGTTCGAAAAGTGCGCCCCACACAATCCCCATGTGCACGACTTTCCCAACGTGGTGGACCTGGAGCATTTTGGCCAGGCTTTCGATGCCGGGCCCTTGCCCGCCGATCTGCAGGCCATCCCCGAACCCCGTATCGGCTACGTGGGCGCCCTCTCCGACTTCAAGGTCGATTTCACCCTGTTGCGCGAACTGGCCCAACAACGCCCGTCGTGGCAGTTTGTGCTCATCGGCGATGAGCGGGAAGGCCAGCGCGACCCGGTGCTGGCCGACATGGCGCGACTTCCCAACGTGCACCGGCTGGGCCACAGGCCCTATCAGCAACTGCCCCTCTACCTGCGCGGTCTGGCGGTCGGGCTGCTGCCCACACGCATCAACACCTACACCCGCAGCATGTTCCCGATGAAGTACTTCGAGTACATCGCCAGCGGCGTGCCTGTCGTGTCCACCCGCCTGGCCTTTACCGAAACCGAACATTCGCCGTTACTGCAGGTGGCTGACGACGCGACAGCCTTTGGCCAGGCCATCGCTGCGCACCTGGCGGCCCCCCGGCCCGACCGGCCCCTGTGCGAGCGCCTGGTGGCCAAAAACACCTGGAAATCGCGGCTGGCCGGCATGTTGGCCCATGTATTCCCGGTCACCGCCGACCGCTGATCCACAATGCGGGCGGCGCCATCTGCCGTTCAATTCCTCGCGTCCATGCAAGTCCTTTTTCAAAACCCCCAGCTCCGTCCGGGCGTTCGTGCGGCCTTCTGTGTTTTTTCGCACTACGACCCCCATGGCACGGTAGAGCCCTATGTCCGCGGCTATCTGGCAGAACTGCAGCGTTGCGGCTTCCAGGTCGTCTTCGTGTCGACCAGCCCCCGTCTGGACACGGAAAGCCAGGAAGCGCTGCGCGAACTGACGGCTGCGGTGATCCTGCGCGAGAACATCGGCTACGACTTCGGCTCCTACAAAACCGGCATCCTGTTCCTGCGACACATGCAGGCCGAACCGTCGCGCCTGCTGCTGACCAACGACAGCGTTTTCGGGCCGCTGCAGCCCCTTGCCCCCCTGCTGCCGGCGCACGATGATTTCGGCCTGTTCGGCATGACCGACTCGTTCGACTTCAGCTACCACCTGCAGAGTTTCTTCATCCTCTATGGCACACCCGTGCTGCGCAGCCCGGCATTCGCCACGTTCTGGGACCGGGTCGAACTGCTTTCGCCCGAAGTGCCGGGCTTCAAGCAGAAAATCATCCTCGACTACGAGGTCGGCGGCTCCCAGTATTTCCTCAACCACGGCTTTCCCGTTGCTGCGGCTTTTCCGTTCCGCAAGACCCTGGCCACCGCCATGGATCACTACGGAACGCTGCTCGCCGCTGCCGAAGCCCCTGGCGGTGTCGCACCCGCCCCGCTCAAGGTGCGCTTCAATGCCACCCACAGTTTCTGGGAAGAGCTGATCGAGCTGGGTTTTCCCTTCATCAAGCGCGAATTGCTGCTGCTCAACCCCACCGGAGCCGACATCTACCGCTGGCCCGACATCGTGGCCCAACACTCGGATTACGACATCGGACAGATCCTGGCAGCATCGTTGAGCTTCTCTGGCAACAACGACGTGTTCTTCACCACCGCACCGGCGGAAATCGCCGCCCGGATGAACGAAGCCGGCGAACTGGTACTGCCGGTCAACCCGACCCTCCAACCCTGGCAAGCCCGGTTCGGCGTTCCCGATGAGCGCTGCTTCGTTTTTGATGAATCCGTCTACATGGACGCCCATCCCGACATCCGTGTGGCGGTACAGCAAGGCAAGCTGGACAGCGCACGCGCCCATTTCAAGAAGCAGGGGCACCGGGAAAGCCGCCGCGTCCCCCTCAAAGCCATCCCCCCGCTGTCTTCCTGAACGCCCACGGGCGTCCACCTCCGGCCGCATTCCGCATGAAAGCCCTGTTCGCCACCTACCCCATGGCCTTCCACACCCCCGGCGGCGGTGAGGTGCAGTTGCTCGCCTACCGCGACCACCTGCCCGCCGCCGGTGTCGACGTGACCCTGTTCGACCTCTGGAACCCCCGCTTCGCCGAACACGACGTGGTGCACTTCTTCTCCTGCGTGGGCGGCTCGGTGCACTTCTGCCACTTCGTCAAGAACCTGGGCAAGCCGCTGGTGGTCACCTCCAGCCTGTGGATCACCGAGACCACGCAGCACCAGTACCCCATGGACGAGATCCGCGCCCAGTTGTTGCTGGCCGACCGCATCGTCACCAACTCCGAGATGGAGAGCGACACGCTGGCCCGTGTGTTGCGCATTCACCGCGATCGCTTCGCGTCGGTCTACAACGGCGTCGACGCGGTGTTCCGCCACCGGCCCGATGCCAGCCAGTTCCGCCAGGCTTTCGGCGTCAAAGGGCGCTTTGTGCTCAACGTCGGCAACATCGAGCCGCGCAAGAACCAGGCCCGCCTGGCGCAAGCCATGGACGCGCTGCCCGACCACCAGCTCATCCTGATCGGCCATGTGCGCGACCAGGCCTATTTCCAGCAGATGATGGACGCGGCGCCGCCCGGCCGCGTGCGCTATCTGGGCCCGATCCCGCACCACGACGACCTGCTGCGCTCGGCCTACCAGGCCTGCGACCTGTTCTGCCTGCCCAGCACCCTGGAAACCCCGGGCCTGGCCGCGCTCGAAGCCGCTACCCAGGGCTGCCGTCTGGTGATCACCGCCGAAGGCTCGACCCGCGAATACTTCGGCGAAGCGGCGGTCTATATCGACCCGCTCGACGTGGCAGCCATCCGGCAGGGCCTGCGCGAAGGCGCCGAACCGGCAGCACCCCGGCCTGTGCCGGAAGCGATCTGGGAGCGCTACGCCTGGCAGCAGGTGGTGCGCAAGCTCCGGCAGGTCTACGAAGGCGTCTGCTGACGCCGCCACCGCCGCCCTGGAGCGCCTGGCGCCAGCAGCGATAATTGAGCCTTTGCGCCGCTTGCGGCCTCGACGCCCGGTTTCTCCGGGCCCCTGCGCGCCCTCCCGTTCATGAACGATCCCAAGACCGCCCAGACCGCCTCCGCCCAACCCGCCTGGTTCTACGAGGACGTGCCGACCCCGTCGGGTTACCAAGTCCCGTACTTCTTCACCGTGCTGAACGCCTTCTGGCCGGACCTGGAAGAAAACCGGGGTGCCCACTTCAAGACGGAAGCGGGCTACGTCAGCGCCATGGCCTTCTGGGAAAACCCGCTGCGCGGCGCTTCGCCCGACATCGTGTGGCCGCCGGCCGGTGTGTTTCCCCCGGTGCTGTTCGAGCCTGACACCAGCATCGAACAGGACACCGTGCTGCCCCTGACCAAGGGCATGGTGGGTGCCTGGCGGGTGCGCCCCGACATGCACCACTTCGACCTGACCACGCCGCTGGGCCGGTTGCAGATGCTGCACTGGCGCCTGTCGCTGGGGTGCCGCGAATACCGCTTCCTGGCGGTGACCGGCGAAGAGGTCCGCTACCTGCAAGAACCCAGCACCGCCCACGGCGGCCGCATTGCCCACCTGCCCCGGCTCGCCGAGCTGGCGCCCGTGCTGGTGGCCAACCAGCCCGACCTGGTGGCGCGTCTGGCGGCTGGCGAGCCCGAAGCCTACGACTATTGCTGGACCCCGCTGCAAAAGCCGCTGGAAGATCTGCTGGCCAACGCCGTTCGCCGTGCCCCGGCCTACGAGGCCCAGCCTGTGGCGGCGATTGGCACGGCCGAGCCAGGTGGCATCAACATCGTGGGTTTCGCCACCGGCCAGTTCGGCATCGGTGAGGACGCGCGCACCGCCACCCGCGCCATGCTCAAGGCGGGCATCCGTCCGACCGTCTACGAGCCCCCCATCCCGCTGGCCTGCGCGGTCATCAAGGACGGCTGGATCAACGAACACATCCGGCCTGCGCCGGTGCACCGTTTCAACCTGCTCACGATGCCGGCGCCCGACACGCTGCGCCTGTTCTTTCTGCAGCAGCGCGGCGTGCTGCAGGGCCGCTACAACATCTGCGGCTGGCAGTGGGAACTGCCCCACTGGCCCCGGCACTGGCACCCGCTGATGAACATCCCCGACGAAATCTGGGCCCAGTCGCGCTACGTGCAGCACATGTTCCAGGAAGTCACCGACAAGCCCGTGACCTACATGCCCCTGGCGGTGGAGATGCCCAGCTTCACCCCCCGCACGCGCGAGTCTTTTGACCTGCCCGAACAGCCGTTCACCTTCCTGTCGGTGTTCGACTGCAATTCCTGGTACCAGCGCAAGAACCCGATGGGTGCCATCCGCGCGTTCCAGGCCGCGTTCCCGCCCGGCAATCGCGACGTGCAACTGGTGGTCAAGATGATGAACACCCGCTACGACATGGCCGAATACAAGGAGCTCATGCGCCTGGCGGCCCAGGACGCACGGGTCTTCGTCATCGACGAATTCCTCTCGCGCAACGACATGCTGGCCCTGCTGGACGCGGTGGACGTGTTCGTGTCGCTGCACCGGTCGGAAGGCTTCGGCCGCGTGGTGGCCGAAAGCATGATCCTGGGCAAACCGGTCATTTCCACCAACTACTCCGGCAGCGTGGACTTTGCCCACGAGGGCACGGCCTACGCCATCGACGGCCCGCTGGTCGCGCTGAAAAAGGGCGACTACTCCGAGTACGAGGGCCAGCACTGGATGGACCCCGACATCGGCCTGGCTGCCGAAGCCATGCGCCGCTGCGTCGAAGACCGCAGTGGCACGCAGGCCATGGCCGAGCGCGGACGCCAGATCATCATCGACAACCACAGCATCGACGCCATTGCCCGCCGCTACGCGCAACGCCTGCGCGAGCTGGGCGCCATCGCGGCATGAGCACCCTGCGCATCGTCGCTCCTGAAATCCGCGCGGGCGATGCGGTGGGCAACCACTGCCTGTACCTCGCGCGGGCGCTGGCCCGGGAAGACCGCCCCGTCGCGCTGCACGCCCAGCGCCATGACGTGGGCCCGGACGTGGCCGTGCAGAACTACGATGCCCTGTTCGCCCAGCACCAGCCGACCGATGTGCTGCTGCTGAGCTATTCCACCTACCAGCCCTGGTTGCCGCGCCTGATGGCGCTGCCCGGCCGCAAGGTGGCCTACTTCCACGGGGTCACCCCGGTGGAACTCCTGCTGGAGCACGACCCGGTGGCTGCCTACTGGTCCGCCAAGGCCATCACCCAGTTGCCGCGTCTGGGCGAATTCGACCACCTGATCGCCAATTCGCGCTGGAACCTCGACGACCTGGCCAGGCACCTGCCGCGGCCTCTGGAAGCCGGACGCACGTCGGTCATTCCCCCGATCACGCCCGACATGCCCCTGATGCGCCGCCCGGCCCGTGCCGTGCACGCCTGGCAGCCACCACTGTCCCTGCTCACCGTCGGCCGCCTGGCACCGCACAAACGGGTGGAAGACGTGATCCGGATCGTGGCCAGCCTGGTGCAGCAAGGCGTTCCGGCCACGCTGACCCTGGTCGGCGGCGCTACCAGCGACGACTACCTGCAACACCTGCGCGACACGGCCGATACCCTGGGCGTGCGGACACAGGTCACGTTCTGTGGCCATGTCAGCGACGAAGCCCTGGATCGCTGTTACGCCGACGCCGACTTGCTGGTCTCGGCCAGCCTGCACGAGGGCTTTTGCATCCCGGTGCTGGAAGCGATGCAGCAAGGGCTGCCGGTGCTGGTTCGACAAGGCACGGCGGCCACCGAGGTGGCCGGGAGCGGTGGGGTGGTATTCGGGACCGCGGATGAGGCCGCAGACTGGATCGTTCGGCTGCTGGCCGATCCGGCGCAAACGGCACAGCTTCGCCAGGCCGGGATCGCCAGGGCGGCGGACTGGGTCCGTCAATCGTCCGTGGCGGGCATTGCGACCAGCCTGGAGCCCCGGCACTGACCACCTGCGCGCTGCGCACGCCGCCCACAAGAACGACCACCCATGACGACTTCCCCCCGGATTCTGCTGACCACCTACCATCAGGCCTACCTGAAAAAGGGGGGCGGAGAGTTCGAGCTTTTCTCGGTATCGGAAAAACTCAAGCGGCACGGATTGATCGCAGACCTCTACGGCCCCTGGTCCCGGGCGCTGGAGCACTACGACGTCGTGCTGCACTTTTCTGTGCATGGTGGTGGCCTGGACCTGCTGCATCAGGTGCGCGACAAGGGCGTCCCGATCGCCCTGTGGCCCAACATCTGGCTCAACGCCCCGGCCCCGCAGCTCGAACAGCTCGTGCACGAGCACACCGAAGTGGCCGACGTGGTCATCTTCAAGTCGCGCGCCGAGCAGGACATGTTTGCACGCTTCTTCGATCTGCCCGCCCAGAAGGTTCGCAGAGTGATCACGCTGGCCGACAGCATCTATGCACGACCGGCCCCCGAAGGATTGTTCAGGACGCTGTACCAGCTCGACCGCTACGCCATGGGCATGGGCATCATCGAACCCAACAAGAACCAGCTTTCGGTCATCCGGGCCCTCAAAGGCAGCGGCATGAAGCTGGTGCTGGTCGGTGACCATCGAGACGTTGCCTACTACCAGGCCTGCAAACAGGAAGGTGGCGACGAGGTGTTGTTCATCGACGCGCTGCCAGCGCGCTCGGAGATCCTGCGCTCGGCGCTGGGTGAAGCCGAGGTGTTCATCGAATGCTCCCACGAGCCGCCGGGACTCTCGGCCATCGAAGCGGGACTGAGCGGTGCCCGCTTGGTGCTCAGTGACTCCGCCTGGACCCGTGAACATTTTGGCGAGCTCATCGACTACAGCGATCCCGATGACGTGGAATCGATCCGCACCGCCATCCGGGCGGCGCTGAACCGCCCCCGGTCGCCCTCCCCGCTGATTTCCCACCTGGCCCCCCATGGCGCGGACAGCACCATTGGTGCACTCGCGCACATCCTGCAGCAAACCACCACGTCATGAGGCTGACGCTCATCCGGCATGGCCAGTCCGAGGCCAATGTGCAAGGCCTGGTCACCGGCCTGAAAACGTCCGATGGCCTGTCGGCGCAGGGCATTGAACAGATGCGTTGCACGGCGGGTTTGCTGCAGCGTGCTGCGTTCAGGGCAGCGCGGCTGTACACCAGCGATTTCCGGCGCGCGCAACAGAGTGCGGCGCTGGCCTGGCCCGGAGCGACCTTCACCGTCGACGTCCGCCTGGGCGAAACCGATGCCGGTGACGTGGCGGGCTGGCCTCTGGCGAAGTTCCTCGCACAGTGGCCACATTTCTACCGGGACCCCGCCCACTGCTACCCCGGTGGCGAGTCCCACGAAGCCCTGAACCAGCGCGTGCTGTCGTGGCTGGCCGATGTGCGCGCCGCGGACGATACCGACGTTCTGGCCGTGACCCACGCCGGCCCCATCACCTGCCTGCTGCAGCACGCCCTGGGCATCCCGATGAGTGCCTTTCCCGCCCTGCTCGCGCGCAACGCCAGCCTGTCCATCATCGAGTATGCGAGTGCAGACGATCGTGGCAAGGTGCTGGCTTTTTCGCTGTTGCCGGAAGCGTCGCTGTCCGCCTTGATACGCCCCGCACCATGACCCGAAAACTCCGTGTGCTGGCCCTGCAGCGAGAATCGCTGGTGGCGCCGGGCGTGCCATCCCTGTCGGTCGCGGCGCGTGTGACCGAAGTGCTGGACTATCTCCAGGCCGAGGGCCGGGTGGAATACACCTCCATTTCCGAAAACGACCCTGCTGCCAACAACGGCGTGGCCTGGGCGGATGTGCTCATGCTGAGCAAACACGCTTCCGTGGCCGCCCGCGACCTCATCGTCCGGGCCCGGCAACTGGGCAAACGGGTCGTGTACGACCTGGACGACTGGATCTTCTCGTTCCCGAGATACAGCGGCGGCCAGTTGGCGAACGACAAGTCGCGGCTGATCCTGGACATCCTTTCGCAATGCCACGTGGTGACGGTGGCCAACCAGCGCCTCCAGCAGAAGGTCGCGCACCTGGTCCCGGACACCCATCTGGTACCCAACGGCATGTGGGTTGAAAAATACGCGCCGCAGGGGCTGCCAGCCTGGAGCGAAGTGGCCGACAGCAAACGGATCGTGTTCACCAATGCGGACTTTCTCAAGATGGAGAAGTCCAAAGAACTGCTGCTGACCGCATTGCAGGTGTTCTTCATCCGGCACCCGGCGTTCGTGCTGGACTTCTACGGTGACCCGTTCCCGGAAATCGTGTCACTGCCTTTCCTGCATTTCACCAACCGCATGCCCTACGAGCAGTACGTCGGCGCCCTGATCTCGGGCCGGTACCGACTCTCCATCACGCCGCTGGGCGCGGATGAGGACCCCGAGGCGGCAGAATTCAATGCCTGCAAGAACCCCTTCAAATTCCTGAACTACGGAACGGCGGGCGTGCCTGGCATCTACTCGGCATCGCCGATCTACACCGGGTGCATCACCGACCTGGACACCGGCGTGCTGGTGGACAATACGCTGCAAGACTGGATATCGGCGCTCGACAGGCTGGCTTTTGACAGCGCCTTGCGGCAGACCATCCGCACCCAGGCCTTCGAGGACATCCACACCCATCACCATATTCGCTGCAGCGCGCGAAAGCTGCTGGATTGCGCCATTTAGACCCAATCCCACCACACCCATGCCCGACGCGTTTGCTTTGTTTGAATGTCTCTACCAAGAGCGCCAAACGGTCAGCGAGAAGTCATTCACACCGCTTCGCATTCACAACCGGCACCCCGAACGGCGCGAACTGCAGGCCTATGTCGAGGCCTACCGCCAAGGGCGGCACCGGGCGGCCGAAAAAACCGGCCTGTTCTCGCCGAAATTCGCGCTGAAGACCCATCTGACGGTGGCACAGTTCCGGCAGTTTGCGCTCCAGCACGCCGACGCCGACATCTGCCTGGTCAACCCGTTTCCGCAGTTGCGCTACTGGTCCTACAACGTATGGATGCAGGGTGAGCACGCGCACCCTGGCCTGCTGAGCCGCGCCCAGGCCCTGCTCGACGCCGTGGGCCTGGATATCGATCTCCGGAGCGTGCCTCGGCATGGCGCCGAGCTGCTGGCGTACAGCAACTTCTGGGTGGCGACCCCGGCGTTCTGGGAAGCGTACATCGGCGGCTGGCTGGTGCCGATCTCGGACTTCCTCGACCGGCATCCCGACCACCCCGCGGTGGTGGCCATCCTGCAGGGCACCGACCACACCCAGGCCGCTCCCTTCCTGCCCTTCATGGTCGAGCGGCTGCTGAGCAGTTGGCTGTCGCTGCACCCCGACTGGCGCGTGGCGGCCTACCCGATCGAAGCCTCGGCCGTGCGCGAGCAGTACTGCCTGAGTCGGTTCGAACGCCTGCTGTTCGACCAGATGCGCGACGAGGTGGACCGCTGTGACCGGAATGGGCACTTTCCCGACGAAACCCTGTGGCGCATGAACGGTATGTGCGCGCTGTACCAGCAGCATTGTTTCGACTACTACGTGCATCAGCCGCACCCGCACACAGGCCAAGTCGTCAAGCGCCTCGTCCATCCGTCCGATCAGTCCTTCCCCCCTCCGCGCTAATCCCATGTCCGCCAGTGTCCCCCCAGTCAACCGCCTCCGTCGCCTGTTCATCCGGTGCGCCACCCGCGTCCGCCGGGCGCTGGGCATCGGATCGCCGATTCCGGTCGTCGACACGGCCCGGTTGACCGAGGGCTACCACGCCTACCAGGACAACCCGCCCGTCGATCCCTGCGTCAAGGTGCTGGCCTACTACCTGCCCCAGTTTCACCCGTTCCCGCAGAACGACGCCTGGTGGGGCAAGGGTTTCACCGAGTGGTCCAACGTCGGCAAGGCGCAGCCCAACTACGCCGGGCACTACCAGCCGCACTGCCCGATCCACCTGGGTTATTACGACCTGCGCCTGGTCGACAACATGATCGAGCAGGCCCGGCTGGCCCGCAACTACGGCATATACGGCTTCTGCTACTACTTCTACTGGTTCAACGGCACGGTGCTGATGCACCAGCCGTTGGAGCAGATGCTGGCCGACCCGCGTGTCGACATGCCGTTCTGCCTGATGTGGGCCAACGAAAACTGGAGCCGGCGCTGGGACGGCAAGGACGATGACATCCTGATCGCCCAGGAGCACTCGCGTGCCGATTCGCTCGCTTTCATCCGCCACCTGGGCCGGTATTTCCAGGACGATCGCTACGTGCGCGTCAACGGGTTGCCCGTGCTCATCGTCTACCGGGCCAACCTAATTCCCGACATCGCCGAAACCGGGCGTCTCTGGCGCGAAGAAGCCCTGCGCCTCGGCCTGCCCGGCCTCTACCTGGTGGCGGCCCAGTCTTTCGACATCACTTCCCCCGCGCCGTTCGGCTTCGATGCGGCGGTGCAATTTCCGCCCCATCCGTTCCGCCAGTATCCGGACCACCAGCCCGAAGTCACCATCACCAATCCGGCCTTCACCGGGCGGATCCATGGTTACCCGGATGTTGCGCAGCGCTTCGTGCAACGCGCCGATGAACCGTACAAGGTGTGGCGCGCCTGCATGCTGTCCTGGGACAACACGGCCCGCAAACAGGATGGCGCCACCATCTTCAAGGACTTCAGCCTCCAGGGCTACCAGCAGTGGCTGTCCCACAACCTGAACGTCACCGCCCACGACCCTCGGCTGAACGACGACGAGCGCCTGACCTTCGTCAACGCCTGGAACGAATGGGCAGAAGGCTCGCACCTGGAGCCCGACCGCCGGTTCGGCTATGGCTACCTCCAGGCCACCTACGACGCCGTTCAGGACCTCGACAGCCGCTGGGGCATCGTGCCCGGTCACCCCTGGACGCGTCGGCACGACGTGGCCGTGGTGCTGCACCTGCACTATGCCGAGGTGGTCGACCCGTTGCTCGACCAGATCGACCAGGCGTTTCCGGACGGCCAGGTCGATCTGTATGTCACCACCACCGCCAGCGCGCACGGCGCCCGGGTGCGGCAGCGCTGGCCACAGGCCCAGGTGCGTCTGGTGGAAAACCGAGGCCGTGACATCCTGCCCTTCGTGGAAGCCTACCGCCAGATCCATTCGCTCGGTCATCTGGCCGTCTGCAAGGTGCACACGAAACGCAGCGCCTATCGCCCGGATGGCGAACGCCTGCGCCAAGGCCTGCTCGCCCCCTTGCTGGGTTCCGTCGCCACGGTGCAAGCCGCGCTGACACGGTTCCGGCAGGACCCGAAGCTCGGCATGCTCGTGCCCGGCCCCTTCCTGATTCCGGCCACGCGGCGCAATGCCTCGTCGAATCTGGCCAACCTCGACCGGCTGGAGTCGCTGACGGGCGTGCCCTACGGCTACACCGACCTGGCCGCCGGCACCATGTTCTGGTTCCGCCCCGCCTGCCTGAGTCCCCTTCTGACCCTGAAGCCCCAGGATTTCGACCTGGAAAGGGGCCTTGCCGACGGCACGCTGACGCACGCGGTCGAACGCATGATGACCTCCTGGGCCCGCGCCGAGGGCTACACCGTCGCCACCTGCTGAGTCATGCCGCCGCTCGCCCGGCAGCGCTCCCGGGTCAGCGGCGACACACACGGCGAGCACCGGGTGCTGCCATGCCGGACCGGCCGGTCTACAATTTCCGGTTGCGCCCGCAGGCGTTTCCGTCCACCGACCGGTCACAGAAAAACACCGTGAAGCTCATCATCCAGATCCCCTGCTACAACGAAGCCGCTACCCTGGGCATTGCATTGGCGGCCTTGCCGCGGGAGGTCCCGGGGTTCGACAAGGTGGAATGGCTGATCATCGATGACGGCAGCCAGGACGACACCGTCAAGGTGGCGCTGGAAAACGGTGTCGACCATGTGGTGCGGCACACGCGCAACCAGGGCCTGGCGCGCGGCTTCATGAACGGCCTCCAGGCCTGTCTGGAGCAGGGCGCCGATGTCATCGTCAACACCGACGCCGACAACCAGTACAACGCCGACGACATCCCGCAGCTGACGCAGCCGATCGTGGACGGCAAGGCCGACATCGTGGTCGGTGCCCGCCCGATCCAGGCGATCGAACACTTCAGCCCGATCAAGAAGTTCCTGCAGAAGCTCGGCAGTTGGGTGGTGCGCGTGGCCAGCAAGACCAACATCCCGGATGCCCCCAGCGGTTTCCGCGCCATGAGCCGGGCTGCCGCCCAGCGGCTGGTGGTGTTCAGCGACTACACCTACACGCTGGAAACCATCATCCAGGCCGGCCAGAAAAACATGGCCATCACCTCGGTGCCGATCCGTGTCAACGGCGACCTGCGGCCTTCGCGGCTGGTCAAGAGCATCAGTTCCTACGTGCGCCGCAGCATCGTCACCATCATCCGGGTGTTCGCGATCTACCGGCCCTTCCGCTTCTTCGGCTCCATCGGGCTGGCCTTCTTCACCGCCGGCTTCCTGATCGGGTTGCGCTTCGTCTACAAGTGGCTGACCAACGAGCACGGTTACGAAGGGCATGTGCAGTCGCTGATCCTGGCCAGTTCGCTGCTGATCATCGGCTTTCACACCATCCTCATCGCCTTCGTGGCCGACCTGCTGGCGGCCAACCGCAAGCTGATGGAAGAGGTGCGCACCCTCACGCTGGAAAACCGCGACCGCCGCTCCTGATCATGCTGGCCGTCACGGGTGCCACGGGCTTCGTGGGTCGGGCATTGCTGGGACGGCTGGTCCGCGACGGGCGGCCCGTCCGAGCCCTGACACGCTCGGGACCGTCGGCCCCGGGCCGGGTCTGCATCGGCGACATCGGCCCCGACACCGACTGGCGCGCCGCGCTGGCAGGCGTTCGCTGCGTGGTGCACTGCGCGGCGCGCGTGCACGTGATGGCCGACCGCCACCCCGACCCGCTGGCGGCCTACCGCGCTGTCAACACCGCCGGCACCGAACGGCTGGCCCGGCAGGCGGCTCAGGCCGGGGTCCGGCGCCTGGTGCTGGTGAGCACCGTCAAGGTGCTGGGCGAACGCTCCCTGCCGGGCCGGCCGCTGTCGGCCAACAGCCCCGCACAGCCTGAAGACCCCTACGGCCAGTCCAAGCACGAGGCCGAACAGGCCTTGTGGGCGGTGGCCCGCGAATCCGGCCTGGAGGTGGTGGTGGTGCGCCCGCCGCTGGTGTACGGACCGGGCGTCGGCGCCAACTTCCGGGCCTTGATGCGCTGGGTCGCGCAAGGGCGCCCGCTGCCGCTGGGCGCCATCCGCAACCAGCGCTCGCTGGTCGGGATTCACAACCTGGTCGACCTGCTGGTGCGTTGCACCGACCATCCGCAGGCACCTGGCCGTGCCTGGCTGGTCTCCGACGGCCACGACCTCTCCACCCCCGATCTGGTCCGCGCCATGGCCGCTGCCACCGGGCGGCCGGCGCGGCTGTGGCCCGTCCCGGTACCGGCACTGCAACTGGCCGGGCGCCTCACCGGCCGTGCCGCTGCCGTGGCCCGGCTGACCGAGTCGCTGCAGGTCGACATCAGCGACACGGTGCGGCAACTGGACTGGCGTCCGCCGTATCCGGTGGACATCGAACTGGCCCGCACCGCCGAGGCCCTGGCATGAAGCGCGCATTCGACCTCGCCCTGGCGCTGCCGCTGGCGCTGCTGCTGGCCGTGCCGGTGGCGCTGATCGCCTTGGCCGTGCGCCTGACCTCACCCGGTCCGGCCATTTACTGGAGCGACCGCGTGGGCCGGCACAACCGCCTCTTCCGCATGCCCAAGTTCCGGTCGATGCGCATCGACACGCCGGCCGTGGCGACCCACCTGCTGACCGACCCGCAGCTCTACCTCACGCCCATCGGGCCATTCCTGCGCAAAAGCAGCCTGGACGAGCTGCCCCAGCTGTGGAGCATCCTGGTCGGGGACATGAGCTTCGTTGGCCCCCGCCCGGCCCTGTTCAACCAGGAAGACCTGATCGCCCTGCGCACCGCGGCCGGCGTGCACGAACTCGTGCCCGGCCTCACCGGCTGGGCCCAGATCAACGGGCGCGACGAGCTGCCCATCCCGGTCAAGGTGCGCTTCGACGCCGAATACCTGGAGCGCCGCTGCCTCGCCTTCGACCTGAAGATCCTGTGGCTCACAGCGGTGCGCGTGCTCAGCCGCGCCAACATCACCCACTGACGGACGGCCTCAGAACCATGATGCGCCGCCGCCAGCCCTTGCGCCCTGCCGAAGCCGCGCCCCCGGGCGATGGCATTTCCATCGTGATCCGGGCCCTCAACGAAGGCCAGCACCTGGGCACCTGCCTGCAGGCGATCGGGCAGCAGTTGATTCACCGCCCCGTCGAGGTGGTGCTCGTCGATTCCGGCTCCACCGACGCCACGCTCGACATTGCCCAGGCCCACGGCTGCCGGATCGAAACCCTGGCGCCGGGCGCTTTCAGCTTCGGGCGCGCGCTCAACCTCGGGGTGCGCGCCAGCCAGCACCCCATCGTCGTGTCGCTGAGCGCCCATTGCGTGCCCGCCGACGAGCGCTGGTTGTCCTGCCTGGTCGCTCCGCTGCTGGAAGGGCAGGCTGCCATGGCTTTTGGCAGCCATGTGGCCCCCGCCACCAGCCGCAGTTCGGAAATGAACTACTTCGCTTGGAAGTACCGCGGGCCCAGCGGCCTCACCCGGCGCCCGTTGATGAACAACGGCAACGCGGCCTTTCTGCAGGCGCTGTGGCGGCAACACCCGTTTGACGAAGCGCTGCCGGCCCAGGAAGACATGGCGTTCTGCCAATGGCACCAGCACCATGGCCAGCGCCTGTTCTATGTCGCCGAAGCGCAGGTGACGCACCACCACAACGACCGCAACCACGCGCTGTACCGCCGGCTGTACCGCGAACTGGCGGTCGAATTCCACCTGGGAGAACGCTCGCGCAAGGACTTCTTCCTGTTTCTGGCCGCCATGCCCGTGCATGTGGTGCAGGACCTGGCCACCTCCCGCCGCAAACGCGCCATGCTCAAGGCGCTCAAAGGCATCCTGGCATTCCGCGGTGTGCAGGCGGCCGCCTACTGGCGGGCCTGGCAATCGTTCGACCGCTTCATCCACCCCGACCGCTGACGTGACCCTGGGCCTTTTCGAGCTGTTCTACGAGCCGGGCCAACAGCCGCGGTTGCCGGTCCCCTTCCAGCCCTTCGACGCCCGTGGCGTCAACCGCGCCGAGTACCGCGAGCTGCAGGCTTTTCGCCTGTTCGCCAACAGCGACACCTGGGCGGGCCTCGGCCAGAGCGGCCTGTTTTCGCCCCGGTTTCTGGACAAGATGGGCATCGCCATCGATGACGTGCTGCGCTTCGTCGCCGCCCACGGGGAGGCAGATGTCTGCCTGTTCCACCCCTATCCGCGCGAACTCTCGCTGGCGAACCACTTCCTGGAACTGGCCGAACTCGAACACCCGGGCATCACCGACACCCTGCAGTGGGTCTGGAACCGGGTCTTTGATTCTCCCCTGCCGCGGGTGGATGCCTCGGCCGATGCCTTCCTGTGCTGCCACTGCAACTATGTGCTGGGGTCGCCGCGCTTCTGGCAAGGCTATGCACCGTTCGTCGATGCCTACATGCGGCTGCTGGATGCCCCCTCCGGCAACCCCCTGCAGCAACCGACGCCCTACACCCTCACCCGCACCGGCGATCGCACACTGCCGCTGGGGGTGTTTGCCTTCGAACGGGCCCTCAGTCACTACCTCAAACAGTGCGGCACCGGGCTGAAGGTGGTGAACTACGCCTTCAGCGGCCTTTCGTGGCAGGCCCCCGAACTCTTTGCCGGCGAAGCGGCGCTGGTGGACCGGTTGCAGGCCGGCATCCGGACTCCCGCGGGCTCCGGCGAACCCGAAGCACAACGCCGCCGCCAGGCGGTGCGGCATTATTTCGAGCACCGACGGGTGGCTTTTCAGCCCGGATGACCCCTGTGGTGGCGTCACCATACAACGCCTGACCGCGACCAAACGGTCAAAAAATAGGGCCGGGAGAGGCTGCAGGCGTAAAATCAGCCAGCTTCACGACACACCTGCCCATGCCCATCCACCGGCTCGCCCTGCCCATCCTGGGCATGCCCCGTGCGGCCAAACGCATCGTGGTCCTGGCGGTAGATGCCTCCCTGTGCATCCTGACCGTCTGGCTCGCCTACTACCTCCGTCTGGGCGAATGGATCACGCTCTCGGGTGATCCCGTCTGGCGCCCCATGTGGGCCGTCGGGGCCTCGCTGCTGCTGGCACTGCCCATCTTCATCGTCAACGGCTTTTACCGGGCCATCTTCCGGTACGCCGGCCTGACCGCGCTCATGACCGTGGTCAAAGCCATTGGCGTCTACGGTCTGGTCTACGCCACCATCTTCACCGCTTTCGGCATACCGGGTGTACCCCGGACCATCGGCCTGATCCAGCCCGTGCTGCTGCTGGTGCTGGTGGGCGCCTCGCGCATGCTGGCGCGCTTCTGGCTCGGCGGCATCTACCGCGACCAGTTGCGCACGGCCGCACTGCCCAAGGTGCTGATCTACGGCGCGGGCAATGCCGGCCGCCAGCTCGCAGCGGCCATGGCCAACAGCCACGAAATGCGCGTCATCGGTTTTCTCGACGATGACGACCGCCTGCACGGCCACGTGCTCAATGGCCTGGCGATCTACAGCCCCGCCGACCTGCCCAGCCTGGTCAACACCCTGAAAGTCAGCACCGTGCTGCTGGCCATTCCGTCGGCCAGCCGCCACCGCCGCAACGAACTGATCACGCGCATGCTGCAGGCCCATGTGCAGGTGCGCACGCTGCCCAGCGTGAGCGAGCTGGCGCAGGGACACGTGGGCACGTCCGACCTGCGCGAGCTCGATATCGACGACCTGCTCGGCCGCGAGCCGGTGCCGCCCAACCACATCCTGCTGGGCAAGAACATCGCCGGCAAGGTGGTGATGGTGACGGGTGCCGGCGGTTCGATCGGCAGCGAACTGTGCCGCCAGATCCTGGCCATCGAACCGGCGGTGCTGCTGCTGATCGAGCAGAGCGAATTCGCCCTGTACGAGATCCACCAGGAGCTGGAAAAACGGATCACGGCGGCCAGCAGCCCGGCCCGTCTGGTGCCTTTGCTGGCCTCGGTGCGCGACGAAGAGCGGCTGCGCGAGATCATGGCCGCCTGGCAGCCCCAGACCGTCTACCACGCCGCGGCCTACAAGCACGTGCCCCTGGTCGAGCACAACCCCATCGAAGGCATCCGCAACAACAGCCTGGGCACCCTGGTGGCGGCCCAGGTCGCGGCGCAGGCCGGCGTGAGCGATTTTGTGCTGGTGAGCACCGACAAGGCTGTGCGCCCCACCAATGTCATGGGCGCCAGCAAGCGCCTGGCCGAGATGGTGCTGCAAGCCCTGACCGAGACCCACCCCCGGACCCGGTTTTCCATGGTGCGGTTCGGCAACGTGCTGGGTTCGTCCGGCTCGGTGGTGCCCAAATTCCGGCAGCAGCTCCGAGATGGCGGCCCGATCACGCTGACCCACGAGGGCATGACCCGGTATTTCATGACGATTCCCGAGGCCGCCCAGCTCGTGATTCAGGCCGGCGCCATGGCGCGGGGTGGCGACGTGTTCGTGCTGGACATGGGTGAGCCCGTGCGCATCATGGATCTGGCCCGCCGGATGATCGAGCTGTCGGGCCTGACCGTGCGTGACGCGCAGAACCCCGAAGGCGACATCGCCATCCAGGTCACGGGCACCCGTCCCGGCGAGAAGCTGTACGAAGAACTGCTGATCGGCGACAACCCGCAACCGACCTCCCACCCGCGCATCATGAAGGCGCACGAGGAGTTTCTCGCCTGGGAGGTGCTGCAGCCGCGCCTGCTGGCGCTGCAGGAAGCCCTGGACCAAGGGCAGGTGCAACTGGCGCGCGATCAGTTGGCAGGTCTGGTGACCGGTTACACCCCCGACCGCGAACTGGTGGACTGGGTGCTGCTGGCCTCGCGCCGGCAAGCGACAGCCGGACACTGACGGCACACGGTCAGGCCCGCCTCAAACGCTCCCGGCACATCGCCATCGTGGGGCGCTCAGCGGGGTCTGTCTGCAGGCAAGCATCGGCCAGTTGCTGCAAAGACGCGCTGGTGGCGCTGTCCAACACGCCCGATGCCAGTTCCTCCACCAGGCAACCAAACGCACGCACCTCAAGGGCCATCATCTTCCCGGCCAAGTCGGGGCAATGCATGGGCAGGCGCGTGGCCGCCCCCAAATCGCAGAGGATGGCCTGGCCGGTGGCGGAGTCCCAGCGGATATTGTGGGCGTACAAATCACCGTGCATCACCCCGTGTGCATGCAGGTGCGCGACCGCAGAAGCCACGTCGCCAGCGAGGCGCCAGGCTTGTGCAGCCCCGATCCGCCACGGCACGGGGTAGACATCGCGCGTGCAGCGCTCAAGGCTGGGTGGCGCGGCCAGGTCTTGCCATGCGGCCGGCAGCAACGGCATCAGCACCCCCTTCCGGTGTTCCGGATGCCCCTGAAGCTGCGCCACGGGCGTCATCACGGCAGGATGGGCAGCCACACCAGCCCCCACCAACAGCTCATCGTCCGGCAAGCCATCGCTACCCATGGTGCCCTTGAACAGTTTCAGCGCCAGATGGGGCCGACAGCCGGCACGGACTTCGAACACCTCGCCAGAAGCCCCTTCGCCCAACCGATCGCGCACAGCGAGTTCGGACCAATCCACCTTCGGCAAGGCATCGCTGGCGGAGCCGGCCTCGCTACACGGATTGCCGGCCAGCGCGAGCCAGGCCAGACGGGGCAATTGCCCCAATTCGGTGGGCCAGCGACCCAACTGGTTGGCGGCCAGACGCAGCAGCTCCAGCGCCGACGCTGCGGCCAACGTCTCGGGCAAACCACACAGGCGGTTGCCCGTGAGCATGAGCTTCTGCAGATTCGGCATCAGCCCCAGGCGCTCGGGCAACCGTTCGAGCAGGTTGTCGGTCAGCACCAGGGAACGCAGCGAAGCGGGCAAGCTGGCCGCCGGCACCAGGCCAATCCGGTTGGCCCGGAATCCCACGGTTTCCAGGGAGGGGCAATCGCCCAGGGATTCCGGCACAACCGTGAACCGGTTGTTCGAGGCGAAGAGCACGCGCAGGCGCTTCAGCCGTCCCATGTCGGGCGGCAAGGCGTCCAGGTGATTGCCCGTGAGGTTGAGCACCTCCAGGCTGTCGGCCAGATCAAACACTTCGGCCGGCACCTGCGTCAAGCCGCAGGCCAGATCGAGACGGCGGGTCCCGGCCAGGGCACCACTGCGCAGTTGTTCGAGGGTGTGCATCAGGTCAGCCGGCAGGCGCTCTCAAGGACAGCACAGACCGACAGCCTGAGCAGCGGTGTCAACCCGAGGCTCAAGCGCCATGGGCCGTTGGCTGCCGATCGCCTTGTAGGTTCTGCGAGGAGCCTGGCGCAGCCGAACACCCCGGACTCATGGGCTGTGCGCCTTCGGCACTCGCTTCGGCGGCGCGCGGCTGCGCCGCGTGCAGAACCATCGCCGAATCGGGCGGCGCGGCCAAATCGAAGACCGCGACAAAACCACAATCCAGGGCGGCCAGCGGGTGGCAGGCCTGCACGTCAGGCCGCTCCACGCGCTGCAGCATGTGCGCTTCGACCACGAGGGAGCCGCTGCGCAACCACAGCCGCTCGGCCGGCTGGCAGCGATCCAGCAGCACCCAGCCTTCTGCCTGATAACGGCCATCCCGCACACGAACCTGGTCGACATGCCCGGTCATGCGGTTCGGAACCTCCGTTGCGCCCATGGCCAATGGAGACGTGTGCCCCCCACAAGCCGGAATGCCCCGCACCGACCACGGCCGCTCCAGAGACAGCGCGGCCACGTCCAGGCTGGCGACAAAACCACAGCCCAGGTCGCCATCCGGGTAATGGTCGAGCACATCGGGGCGCGCCACGGCGTTCACCAGCGGGACCGTCAACGCCGTCACCCCATCACTCACCAGCAGGGCCGACACCGCCTGCTGATTCCAGGCCAGCGCCCACCCGCGCAGCATGACCACATCCCGCTCAATCCAGAGATCATCCACCTGACCGACCGCCGGCCATGTCACGGACGTGGGTACCGAGCCCGATGGCAAGAGACGAAGCACGCCGGCCAGACCCGACAAGACCTCTGTGCACGTCGCCAGTTCGTGGTCAAGCTGCCGACAGAAGCTCACGTGGAGGTAATCCCTCATCACGCCAGTCCCCAGGGCCCCCGGTTTTTGCGCGGCCGAGCGGACCCCAGGGTCCTTCAAATGCAGCAAGGCCTGGCTCTTCATGAGTTCCAGCAGTTCGTGCACAGCATCAACGGCCTCGGGCGACGGCGGCCGACGGAGGAATCGCGACAGCATGCCCTCATAACCCACCAGGCAGCCCAGGTAGTTGGACAACGTCGAGCGGGAGGTCATGATCGAGCCCGGCCGGACACGGCGGCGGAACCATTTGTGCGGCAGCTCGCGCACCCGCTGCGCCGCCAGGCACACTTCGAAGGTGAACAGATTGTCTTCGTGCAAGCCTGCTTCCGGATACCGGATCGCGGCCGTTTCCAGCAATTCACGCCGAACCAGGTAGATGCAAGGGGAACACCTGTACTGGCCTTGCGCGACCTTGCGCGCCAGAAACCCCTCGCCCGTCATCGTCTCCGTCGGACCATGCTCGCCGTCGAAATAGGTGAACATCTGCGGCCGTTGCGCCCGCATTTCAGCATCACCGAACGACGAAGCCCCGAACCACAGGGCGTCCAACTGGTGCTCATCGGCTTCGGCCACGGCCTGCGCCAACGCCTCGGGAGCGAGCAGATCGTCGCTGTCAAAGCAGTAGACATACCGGCCACGGGCCACCGACAGGCCGGCATTGCGCGCGGCACCGGGTCCGCCATTGGCCTGCCGGATGACACGGATCCGGGGGTCTTCCGCCTGAAAGCGCGCCAGGATGTCGGGACAGGCATCGGTCGACCCATCGTCGACGCACAGCAGCTCAATGTCCTGCAGGGACTGCCCGAGTATCGACTCCAGCGCAGCCGGCAGGTACGGCGCAGCATTGAACACCGGCATGATGACGGACACGAGGGGCACAGAGACTCCGAAAACAAGAGATGGGACCGCCCGGCAGCGTTGGGGGCGAACGGCGATATTGTCGCTTTTCTCGCCCCTCGAGCAGCCCTCAAAAGGCCAGGGGTTGCGCACCCGCCAGCCGGAAAGGCCCGTCCGGTTCTGCGATGATCGGGCCTCTATCCGCTTCCATTGCGCTGCGCCATGAACACCCGTTTGTTTGCCCTGTCCCTTTCTCTGGCAATGGCCTTGGGACTGTCCGCCTGCTCGCGCGAAGAGTCCGGCAGTGCTGCCACCGCCCCAACCATCGCCACCCCGCAAGCCTACGAGGCCGTGGCAGCGCAAGGCAAAGGCTTTTCGGTCGGCGCCCTGATGAGCGCCCAGACCGTGTACGTGCTGTTCGACCCACAATGTCCGCACTGCGCCCACCTGTGGCAGGCCGCCCAGCCGCTGCTGGGCCAGACGCGCTTTGTCTGGATTCCGGTGGCCATTCTGGGACCCAAGAGTCTCCCCCAAGGTGCCGCGCTGCTGCAGGCTGCGGATCCGCAGGCCACCATGACGGCGCACGAACAGTCGGTGCTGGGCGGCAGCGGTGGCATCGCGGCATCGGCCAGCATCCCGGCCGAGGTGGAACAGGCCATCCGCGCCAACACCACCCTGCTCGGCCAGTTGGGAGCCGATGCGGTGCCGTTCATCGTGGCCCGCCACCGCCAGAGCGGACAGGTCGTGACACAGGCCGGCGCCATGGCCACCGATGCGTTGGCCCGGTTGATGGGCGCGACGCCCTGACCGGGGCGCCTGCCGCCGTCAGAGCGGGACCGCGTCCCGCCAGTGTTTGAGCACCGTCCGCAGGGCGTCGGCATCCACCGGCTTGTGCAGGACACCGAGCGAACGGATGCCATGGGCCCGCAGCAGGTGTTCCGCCGCCACAGGCAGGCGTGAGCGGGCACTGCACAGCAGCACGACCGCGCCTTCAAAGCGCCGTTCACCCAGGCAGCGGATCACCTCCAGCCCGTCCATCTGCGGCATCAGCAGATCGAGCAGCAGCAACACCCGGCGGGTATCGGTGGGCGGCAGGTGCTCCAGCAGATCGCTACCGCGCAGGAAAGTCTGCGGCAGCGGCCCTCCCACAGCCTGAAACGCCGCCAGCAGGCCCGTCAGCACAGACGGTTCGTCGTCCACACACAGGACCGATTCGGTGCTCGCAGGCCCCAGCAAGGGTTCGACCCGCTCGCGCAGGCGGGCCACCGCACCCGATACCTGCCCGGCCAGTTCGGCCGCCACGTCGGAGCGTCCCTCGCGCACCGCCGCCTCCAGTTGTTCAAACAGATCGCCCAGTGCCATGGCCCCGGTGGCTCGCGCCGACGACTTGACCCGGTGCGCCGTGGCACCCACCGCTTTCCAGTCCTGCGTTTCAACACCGCGCTCCACCTCGGCGAGCGCCCGGTCCGCGTTCGCCATGAACTGTTGCCGCAGCTCCTGCAGCACCTGGGGGTCGTCCCCCACCAGGCGGGGCAGAACGGCGGGGTCATACACCTTGTCCGGCCGCTCGACGACAGCCTCGGCCGTGGGCATTGCTCGTCCCTGCCCACCCATGTCGCGGGCAAAAACCCCGGCCATCACCTGCTGCAGGCGCTCCATGGCCACCGGTTTGGTGAGGTAGGCGTTCATGCCGGCTTCCAGACAGCGCTCACCTTCGCTGCCCAGCGCGTTGGCCGTCAGCGCGACGATGGGCAGTGGCTCGCGGACGGAGCGCGCCGCTGCCTCTTCGGCCCGGATTGTGCGGGCCAGTGTCAGGCCGTCCAGCCCCGGCATGTACAGGTCGGTCAGCAACAAGGCATAGCGCGCGGGCTCGCGGCGCCAACAGGCCAGGGCCTGCTGCCCGTCGGAGACCACTTCGCTGCGCAGCCCCATGCGGTCCAGCTGGTGGCGCACCACCTTCTGGTTGATGTCGTTGTCTTCCGCCACCAGCACACAGCGCTCGCCCACCAGCGCCTGCAGATCGAGCAGGCCGGCGTCGAGCAGGTTCTTGCCGCCCTGACCCGCATCGCTGTCACCGACGCCAGTGGCCGGTTGCCGGCCACTGGCCATGGCGACAGCCTGCACGAGATCGTCCCGGTGCAGGCCATCGATGGACAGTGCCACCCGATCGTCGGCGAGCCGCCGGGGCAGATCGCGCGGCTGCCACCGGAGCAGCACCGTTGCCATCCCCGGACCGGGTTTCTGCCACAGGCCCATGGACTCCGGAACGATCAGCACTTGCGAGGGTGCCGGCGCAGCCGGCCAGGTGGCGGTATCCGGCGCCATCAGGTGCACCTGCGCGCCGGCCGCGTGCAGGTAGGCGGACCAGTCGGCCAGCACCTCCGTGTCGTCGTACAGCAGGTGGCACTGCACACCCGTCAGATCGGCCAAAGGTGGTTCGGATTCAGTCACCAAGGGCTTGAGCGGCAGATCGACGATGAAGCTGGACCCTCGGCCCGCCTCGCTCTGCACCACGATGCTGCCCCCCATCGCCCCCACCAGCCGCTGGCAGATGGCCAGCCCCAGCCCGGTGCCGCCGTACTGGCGCGTGGTGGAAGCCTCGCCTTGCACGAACGGGCGAAAGATCCGCTGCCGCACTTCGCCCGACATGCCGATGCCGTTGTCGCGCACCAGCAGCCGCAGGCCACCGCCCGGCGCCGGCTGCGCCCGCAGCGACACCCGACCCGGCCGCTCCAGGCCCGACGAGAACTTGATCGCATTGCCAACCAGATTCAGCACGATCTGGCGCACGCGCGAGGCATCGCCCATCCAGCGGGGATCCAGCCCAGGGTCGACAAAGGCGTGCAGCCGCACCCCCCGGGCCGACGCCACAGGCTGGAGCGCGTCGCAGGCTTTTTCGAGCACGCGGCGCAGCTCGAAGGGCGCCGGGGCCAGCTCCAGCCGGCCGGCTTCGATCTTGGAGAAATCGAGGATGTCGTCGATCAGCGTGAGCAGCGCCTGCGCCGACTCGCGGATCGTGTCCACCAGATCCTGCTGGTGGGCGTCCAGCGTCGACAGCTGGAGCACGTCGGCAATGCCGATCACCCCGTTCATCGGGGTGCGGATTTCGTGGCTCATGGTGGCCAGGAACGCGCTCTTGGCATGGCTGGCGGTTTCGGCCATCTGCTTGGCGCGCTCAAGCTCCTGGGTCCTTTGCGCCACCAGCTCGTCCAGGTGCTCGCGGTAGCGGCGCAGGTCCTCGCCCATGCGGCGCTTTTCGGTGACGTCTTCCTTGACCGCCAGAAAGTGCGTGATCCGCCCGGCCGTGTCCCGCACCGGGGTGATCACCGCAAACTCGATGTAGTGCGAGCCGTCCTTGCGCCGGTTGTTGAAGAAACCCCGCCAGGGCTTGCCCGCCATCAGGTTCAGCCAGAGGTCGCGGTAGCGCGAGGTGGGCGTCAGCCCCGACTGCAGCAGCCGCGAATTGCGGCCGATCAGTTCGTCCCGGGCATACCCGGAGGTCACCACCATGGCCTGGTTGACGTACTCGATGTTGGCCGCAAGATCGGTGATGACGATGGCCTCCGATGCCTGCTCGGCGGCCTGGGACAGCCGGCGCAGCCAGTTGCTTTCGTCTCGCCGGTGGCTGGTGTCGGTCAGCACCACCACCTCCACCCCGTCGGCGAGGCGCTGGCGGCGCTCCTCGATGGCCCTGAGCCGCCCGGCCGGGTGCCAGTAATCCCACTCCACCACGCGCCCGTCCCCCAACGGCCGACGCAGCCCCCCAGGCATCGAAGCATCACCGGCCCTCAGGGCCGCCAGCTCACGCCCCTGGAGCTGCACGCGTGTCAGCCCGAGCAGGTGCTCGGCCTGGAAATTGGCGTCGGTGATCGCCCCCTCGGCGTCCAGTTGCAACACCGCCAGCGGCAGTGCCCGGAGCACCGAATGGGCCGACACCGCCTCCGATGTCAGCGCCTCGGTCAGGTCCAGAATCACGCCCTGCAGGGTGCCACCCCGCTCCTCTCCGGCCGGCACCGGCCCGCCGCTGTCGCGCACCAGGCGCCAATGCCCGTCGCCGGCCCGCAGGCGGTAGCACAGATCGAACGGCTCGCCGGCCCGCCGGCAGCGCGCCAATTCGTCCAGCACGCGACCGCGGTCCTCGGGATGCAAGGCATCGGCCCAGGCCTCGGGCTGGGCCAGCCATTGCTCGGGCTCATAGCCCAGCCGCCGCAAACGGGAACTGACGTACAGCATCGACCGCGTGGGATCGAGCGCTGCCCGGTAGACGATACCGGGCATCTGGTCCAGCAAGGCCCGGTGCTCGCGCTCGCGGTGGCACAGCTGCAGCCACTCCCGTTGCCGAAGGAACCACTGCGCCACCCCGTCGGCCAGGTCGGTCAACAGGCGGACTTTCGACGGATCGGGGGATCGCGGTTGCGGGGCACCCAGGCACAGCGTGCCGACCACATGGCCGTCGACACGGATCGTCGCACCGGCAAAAAACCGCAACGACCAACCCGCAATCCATGGCACCTGTTCCCCCAGCACGGGATCGAGGGCCACATCCCGCACCACCAGCACGCCCCCCTGGCGGGCGGTCTGTACGTGAAACCGCAGGTCCACCGGCAACACGCCCGCTTCGACCCCGTGCACCGCCACCGCCCAGTGCCGGTCGGGGCCCTCGACGAACACGGCCGCCACGGGGCAGTCCCAGGCATGAGCAGCCAGCCGAACCAGGCCTTCGAGCGTGGCATCGGCATGAGGCTCCAGAGGCGCCAGCGACCGCAGGGTGTTCAGGCGATCGTGTGCTTCGGCAGCAGACGGAAGGTCAGACATGAAATGAAAGCGGCCAGCCTGCACAGGTTCCGCCCATGCCGACGCCCCAACGATAAGAATGGTGGCCGGCGCCTGAACGCCGCCCGAATAGTTTCAATCCGTAACAACTGCAAGGATGCCACACCTGCGCCCCCTGTGCGCAACACCGACGAGCGCACCGGCAAGGATCGGGCAAAAACAGCGTTCGGAGGCGGACCGCGGCGCGCCGTGCAGGCGGATCAGGCCGTCATCAAAGCCAGTGATTCGTCCAGCAACCGGTGCAAGGCCTGCACACGCTCAGGCCCGAGCGTGCTGTTGACACTTTCCTGTGCCGCGCGCCAACGGCGCTGGGCCTCCGCCCGTTTGGCCGCACCCGCGGGCGTGGCTTCGATCAGATGGCTGCGGGCATCGGTGCCCTGCCCTGTCTGCAACCAGCCGGCGGCCAGCAAAGGCTGAAGATTGCGCGACAGCGTGGACGGACTCATGCGCATGAGATTGGCCAGATCGACCGCCTTGAGCGGCCCGCTTTTGACAACGCAGGACAGCAGGGCGTACTGCGTGGCCTTCAGGCCCGCCCCGGACAGCGCCACGTCGTAGCGCTGCGTCACCACCCGCATGAGCTGGCGCAGTTTCAGATTGGTGCAGCCGGTTGGCCGGGCCCCGGATGCCAGCGTTTCCGACCCTGACACGGTGGAGACAGTGTTCATCGGATTTATTGTATCTACAATGAATGCATATGCAACTTATTGATCACACATGACCACCGCCCTGCTCGACACCTGGCTGCACGAAGAAACCGAGACCAACCGCCTTCTGGCCGCCGGCCCCGGACCGGGTGTGGCCACGCCGGCCCAGGTGGCCGGGCGCAATGGCCTCGAACTCATGCAGGCCATGCTCCGTGGCGAACTGCCTTACGCCAGCATCGCGCGCACGCTGGACTTCATGCTGATCAGCGTCGCCGAAGGGACTGCCGTGTTTCAGGGCATACCCGGCCCCCACCTCCTCAACCCCATGGGCACCATCCACGGCGGCTGGTTTGCCACCCTGCTCGACTCGGCCCTGGGATGCGCCGTGCACACCCGCATGCCCGCCGGCCGGGGCTACACCACCGCCGAGCTGAGCGTGAACATCGTGCGCGCGCTCACCCCCCAGGTCCCGCGCGTGCGCGCCATCGGCAAGGTCCTGCACTGCGGCCGCCAACTGGCCACCGCCGACGCCCAGCTCGTGGGACCCGACGGCACGCTCTATGCGCATGCCACAACGACCTGCCTGGTCTTTGATCTGCCCAGCCGCCCCGCCAGCGCCACCGCCCCATAATCGCGCCTTTTCCTTCCCGACAAGGACACCACGATGCGATTTCTGCACACCATGCTGCGCGTGGGCAACCTCCAGCGCTCGATCGACTTCTACACCCAGGTGCTGGGCATGCAACTGCTGCGCACCTCGGAAAACCCCGAATACCAATACTCGCTGGCATTCCTCGGTTTTGAGGGTGGCAACCCGGGCCAGGCCGAGATCGAGTTGACCTACAACTGGGGCACCGAGAGCTATGACATGGGCACGGCCTACGGCCACATCGCCCTGGGCGTGCCCGATGCCTATGCAGCCTGTGAAAAGATCAAGGCGGCCGGTGGCAACGTCACCCGCGAAGCCGGCCCGGTCAAGGGCGGCACCACTGTGATCGCCTTCGTCACCGATCCCGACGGCTACAAGATCGAGCTGATCCAGCGCGACGACCAGCAGACCGGGCAAGGGCTGCGCTGAGCCCCCCCGCTGCGGTTGACGCAAAAAAAGCCCGGCAGTTGCCGGGCTTTTTTCTGGGAGCGCTGCAGCTTATTCAGCGATCAGCACTTCCACACGCCGAGCCTCGGCCGCGTTGCCCGATCCGGTGGTCTCTTCGGGCTTGCGCAGTTCGACGCTGGACTCGGGAACGCCCGCGGCCACCAGCGTATCGCGCACCGCCTGGGCCCGCTGCTTGGCCAGCTCGGCGTTCTGCGCCTGGCTGCCCGTGCTGTCGTGGAAACCGGAGATCACCAGCTTCTTGCCTGCTTTGGCTGCAGCGATGGCATCGGCCAGCGCGTCCACGGCGCCCGCCGCCAGATCGGCCTTGCCGGAGGCGAAATAGAACTTCACCACGCCGTTTTCGATCACCACGGCCGCATCGTCACCCACCGCCGCCGGGGCCGGAGCCACCACGGTTTCCGTCACGACCACGGCCACCGCGGGTGCAGCCTCGGCACCGGCGTCCGCCGCCGCCCCACCCGAGCGGACCTTGTGAATACCCACACCGACCGCCAGGCCCACCGCCAGCAAAATGGCCGAAATCAGCACCACGGCGACAACGCGGATGTCCTGATCGTTATCTTGGGAAGACATGCAGAAAACTCCTTGCAGAATAATGAGGGCAGCAGGACTCCCGCTGCGGAAAACACCCGATCCGGCGAACCCGCCGAACCTGCCGCCCATGAATAAAAAAGTCTGACGGCCAACCGGCGATTGTAAATGCCCGCATCCGACACCCTTCGTGCCCCACCCGCGCCGCGCCAGCCCCGCCCCATGACCTGGGTGCCTGCCGAACGCGACGGCGCGGCGATGATGGCGCAGACCCTTGCGCAATGGCGCAGCCTCGGGCCGCGCGCCGACCTGTGGGTGTTCGGGTACGCCTCGCTGGTGTGGCGCCCCGAGTTTGCAGCGGCCGAATCGCGCATGGCCCGTGTGCATGGCCACCACCGCTGCCTGCAGATGTGGAGCCGCGTCAACCGCGGCACCCCCGACTGCCCCGGCCTGGTCTTTGCCCTGATGCCCGGCGGCAGTTGCACCGGCCTGGCGCTGCGGCTGCCGCACGACGAGGTGGAAGCGACCATGCCCCGGCTCTGGGCCCGCGAAATGCCCAACCCGGTCTACGACCCCAAATGGCTGCTGTGCGACACGGCACAAGGCCCGGTGCGCGCGCTGGCGTTCACGCTGTCCCGCCGCAGCCCGAGCTACACCGGTCCGCTCGACAGCGAGCAGTACCGCGACATCTTCGCCCGCGCCCGCGGCCGCTACGGCTCCACGCAGGAATACGCCCGGCGCACCCACGAAGGCCTGCTCGCCCACGGCATCGAAGACCGGGCCCTGGCCCGCCTGCTGCAACTGGCTGAACCGGCCACCCCCTGACCGCCCTGCACGCTCACCATCACCTGCCATGAACATCGCCGATCTGCGCAAAAGTTACGAAAAAGCCGAGCTCAGCGAGTCCGCATCCCGTGCCGACCCGCTGCAGCAGTTCGATCAGTGGTTGAACGAGGCCATTCACAGCGAGGTGCCCGAACCCAATGCCATGACCCTGGCCACCGTGGGTGCCGACCTGCGCCCCAGCACCCGCGTGGTCCTGATCAAGGGTTACGACGCGCGGGGCATCGTCTGGTACACGAACTACCAGAGCCGCAAGGGCCAGCAACTGGCCGGCAACCCCTACGCCGCGCTGCAGTTCCACTGGGCGGAGCTGGAACGTGTGGTGCGCATCGAAGGCCTGGTCGAAAAGGTCGGCGCCGAAGAAAGCGACGCGTATTTCCAGAGCCGCCCGCTGGACAGCCGGATCGGAGCCTGGGCCAGCCCGCAAAGCGAGGTGATCGACAGCCGCGCCGTGCTGGTGAGCAACGCCGCCAGATACGGCGCCCAGTTCCTGCTGCAACCGCCGCGCCCGCCACACTGGGGCGGCTACCGCCTGGTGCCCGATCGCTGGGAATTCTGGCAAGGCCGCAAGAGCCGTCTGCACGACCGGCTGCGCTACACCCGCCAGGCCGAGGGCAACTGGCTGCGCGAGCGCCTCGCGCCCTAACAGGCTGTTGAAATTCAGCGTTTTCGAGTGAAAGCACTACCTTCCGATCAGCGTCTGCGGCAGATGACTTGTTTGGTTGGCACTTGAAGCAGCCTTGCAGTGCGAGCAATCGCT